>NZ_BCYO01000009.1 GCF_001598235.1 Polaromonas jejuensis NBRC 106434
ATGCGGCCTGCAATTTGGCCGACCCGCCGAGTTCCGGCAGATCCACAATGGCGGCGCCTTCCGTGACGGTCGCGCCGAGTTTTTCCAGCAGTTTTTTGCCCGCCATCATGGTGCCTCCCGTGGCGATCAGGTCGTCAATCAGCAGCACCCTGTCGCCGGATTTCACCGCATCGGTGTGCAGTTCCACGGTGGCGCTGCCGTATTCCAGCTCATAGGTTTCCTGCACGGTGGCAAACGGCAGCTTGCCTTTTTTGCGGATGGGTACAAAACCGACGTTCAATTCGTAGGCCACGACAGCGCCCAGAATGAAGCCGCGCGCATCCAGGCCGGCCACCACATCCGGGCGCAGGGCCGGGTTCATGTAGCGGTGGACAAAAGCGTCAATCAGCACACGGAAGACCTTGGGGTTTTGCAGCAGCGGCGTGATGTCGCGAAACTGCACGCCCGGCGCCGGCCAGTCGGCAACGGTGCGGATATGGTTTTTGAGGTACTGGCTGATGGCCTGATGATGAAGGCGGTCGAGGTCGGGCATGGTTTGTCCTGGGAGGCGGCAGCCGGTATTTTGCGCCTGCACAGGCCAGGGATGAGGCAGAGCCGGCGGGCGCCAGCGCTGCGGGCAGCAAGCCGCCAGCCCGGCGCTTCAGGCCTGAGCGCCTGTGGACGGGGTTTTGGCGGGTTTTCCGCGCAGCAGTTTTTCTTCCGCCATGGCCAGCGCCATGGGTTTGCCCGACAGCACCAGCGTGTCGCCGTCCTCCAGCAGCATGTCCTCATGGACGTTCTGCGCCTTGCCGTTGCCGCGCCGCAGGCTGACCACCCGTACGCCCTCGGCCTGCAGCGCCAGCGCGCCCAGCGGCTGGCCCACAGCGTTGATGCCCGCGGTGAGTGTCACGGTCGAGAGGCGTTCCTGCTCCAGTTCGTTGACCGTGTCGTCGTCGGCGCCGCGGAAGTAGCCGCGCAGCAGGTTGTAGCGCGCGTCACGCTGGTCCTGCACCACGCGGATCACGCGGCGCATGGGCACGCCGACCAGCGCCAGCGCATGGCTGGCCAGCATCAGGCTGCCTTCAATCGCCTCGGGCACGACTTCCGTGGCGCCGGCGGCCTGCAGCTTTTCCAGGTCCTGGTCGTCCACGGTGCGCACAATCACCGGCACCGTGGGGGCATGGGCGCGCGTGTTGGCCAGCACCTTGAGCGCGCTGGCGGTGTCCAGGTAGGTCACCACCACGGCGCTGGCGCGGGCCAGGCCGGCGGCCATCAGGCTCTGCAGGCGCACGGCATCGCCAAACACCACCGAGTCACCTGCCGCCGTGGCCTGGTGCACCCGGTCCGGGTCCAGGTCCAGCGCGATGTACTGTATGCCCTCGCGCTCCAGCATGTGGCCCAGGTTCTGGCCGCAGCGGCCATAGCCGCAAATGATCACGTGCTTGTTGGTATTGATGGATTTGCGCGCAATCGTGGTCATTTGCAGCGACTGCTGCAGCCACTCGCTGGCCACCAGCTTCATCACGATGCGGTTGCTGTACATGATGATGAAGGGCGTGGCCAGCATGGACAGCACCATGCTGGCCAGGATGGGATTGAGCAGGCTGGGCGGTATCAGCCGGCCGCCCTGCGCCAGGGACAGCAGCACGAAACCGAACTCACCCGCCTGCGCCAGGTACAGGCCGGAGCGCAGGGACACGCCGCCGGGCGCCCCCAGCGCGCGCGCCAGCACCGTCACCAGCAGCAGCTTGAAAATAACGGGCAGTACCAGCAGCAACAGCACCAGCGGCAGGCGTCCAAGCACGATGTGCCAGTCCAGCATCATGCCGACGCTGATGAAAAACAGGCCCAGCAGGACATCGTGAAAGGGTCGGATGTCGGTCTCCACCTGGTGCTTGTATTCGGTTTCCGAGATCAGCATGCCGGCGATGAAGGCGCCCAGCGCCAGGCTCAGGCCGGCGCTTTCCGTCAGCCAGGCCAGCGCCAGGGTGACCAGCAGCAGGTTGAGTACGAACAGCTCGTCGCTCTTGCGCCGCGCGACGATGGTGAGCCACCAGCGCATGACGCGCTGGCCGCCGGTCAGCAACAGGCCGACCAGCACGGTGGCTTTCAGGGCGGCCAGGGCCAGGGCCATGAAGAGTTTGTCGGGTGATGAACCGAGTGCCGGAATCAGCACCAGCAGCGGGACCACGGCCAAATCCTGGAACAGCAGCACACCCATGACGCGTTTGCCATGTTCGGACGCCAGCTCCAGCCGCTCGGCCAGCAGCTTGACCACAATGGCCGTGCTGCTCATGGCCATCGCGCCCGACAGCGCCAGGGCGGTCTGCCAGCTCATCTTCCACAGGGCGGGTGCGAGGCTGCTCAGAAACAGGGAGCCGAAGGTGACGACAAGCATGGTGAGTGCGACCTGGAGCAGCCCCAGACCGAAGACATGGCGGCGCATGGAGCGCAGCTTGGACAGGTTGAACTCCAGCCCGATCACAAACATCAGAAACACCACGCCGAACTCACCCAGGTGGCGCACCCCTTCGGCGTTGGCCGACAATGCCAGCGCATGGGGCCCGATCACCACGCCCACGGCCAGGTAGCCAAGCATGGGCGGCAACTTGAGCGAACGGCACGCGACCACACCCAGCACGGCGGCCAGCAGGTAGAGCAGGGTCAGTTCAAGCGCACTCATGCTTGATGGTAGCCGATGAGGTTTGCCGGCCCTTGACAGAAATACCGCTTTTTTTCGTGCCTGTTCCGGCCATGCACACATAGCGTGTGCCTTTGCGCTCCTCTATAGAATGCGGGCATGAGCTTTGATGCAGCGAACTTTGATGCCGAGCAGGCGCAGACCCTTGCCAGAAAAACCTTTGAAATAGAAGCGGCGGCGGTGCTGGGCCTGGCGGGCCGTGTCGGCCGCGAATTTTCCGAGGCGGTCGCACTGATGCTGGCCTGCCGGGGCCGCGTGGTGGTCATGGGCATGGGCAAAAGCGGCCACATCGGCCACAAGATTGCCGCCACCCTGGCCTCCACCGGAACGCCGGCGATGTTTGTGCATCCGGGTGAAGCCAGCCACGGCGATCTGGGCATGATCAAGGCCGTCGATGTGGTGCTGGCGATCTCCAACAGCGGCGAGAGCGAAGAGCTCACCGCGATTCTTCCGGTGCTGAGCCGCCAGGGCGTGCCCATGGTGGCCATCACCGGCGGGGTGCACTCCACCCTGGCCAGGCAGGCGCGCGTCATACTCGACAGCAGTGTGGTCAAGGAGGCCTGCCCGCTGAACCTGGCGCCTACGGCCAGTACCACGGCGCAACTGGCCATAGGCGATGCCCTGGCCGTGGCCTTGCTCGATGCGCGCGGCTTCAGGGAAGAAGACTTTGCCCGCTCCCATCCCGGCGGTGCGCTGGGCCGCAAGCTGCTGACGCATGTGAGCGACGTGATGCGCAGCGGCGATGCCGTTCCGAAAGTGGGGCTGGAGACCCCTTTCACCGAGCTCATGCGCGAGATGAGCGCCAAGGGCCTGGGGGCTTCGGCCGTGGTGGATGAAAACCAGCGCGTGCTGGGCATCTTCACCGATGGCGACCTGCGCCGGCTGGTGGAAAAGGGGGCGGACCTGCGCAGCAGCAAGACCGGCGACGTGATGCATGCCAACCCGCGCACGGTACGGGCGGATGCGCTGGCCGTCGAGGCGGTGGCACTGATGGAGCAGCACCGCATCACCAGTGTGCTGGTGGTCGACGCGGCCGGCGTGTTGTGCGGCGCCCTCAATACCAACGACCTCATGCGCGCCAAGGTGATATGACCCCCACGCTTGTGGCTACGCCGCTCTTCGAGAACACAACGCGCGCTGCGCTGCCCCCCGAAGGGGCTGTTTCGCCTTGGGGCGGCCCGGCGGCGAAACGATGATGCCCGTCCCAACACTCAATTTCGCGCCCGAACTGCTGCTGCGTGCGCAGGGCGTGAAGGTTGTTTTCTTTGATGTGGACGGAGTGCTGACCGATGGCGGCTTGTATTATTCCGAGTACCCTGACGGCGATGAGCGGGCGCTATCGACGGGCGGCTTCCGGGCCGCGGGCGAGATCATCAAGCGCTTCAATACGCTGGACGGCCACGGCCTGAAGCTGCTGCAAAAAGCCGGCATCACGCCCGCCGTGATCACGGGCCGCGACAGCCACGCGCTGCGCGCCAGGCTGCAGGCGCTGGGCGTGGCGCATGCGCATTTCGGCACCGAAGACAAATGCCCTGCCGCCGAAATGACCCTGCGGGCGCTGGGACTCGACTGGACCGCGGCGGCGGCCATGGGCGATGACTGGCCCGATCTGCCCATGATGCGCCGCGCGGCGCTGAGTTGTGCACCCGTGAATGCGCATGCGGAAGTCAAAGCGCAAGCCCACTACGTGACACAGGCCGCCGGCGGCCACGGTGCGGCACGCGAGCTGTGTGACCTGTTGCTGGTCGCCAGCGGCCGTTATGCCGGCCTGCTGCGGGAGTACACCGAATGACGACCGCCCTGCCGGACCTTGCAGAGGACCGGCACAGTGCGCTGATGCCGCTGAAAAGATCGGCACGCACGCTTTTTCGCCTGTGGGACAGCCTGGCCATCTACATGCCGCTGCTCATGATGGGGGCGCTGGCGCTGGGCACCTACTGGCTGGTGCGCAATACGCCGAGCTTCAGCACCCCCGAGGCGGCCAGGGAGGCGAGCCACGAGGTGGACTATTTCATGCGCAAATTCACCGTCAAGACATTTGACGAGGGTGGCAAGCTCAAAAGCGAAATCTATGGCGCCGAGGGGCGGCATTTTCCGGACACCGACATCCTGGAAGTCGACCGGGTGCGGATGCGCAGCATCAGCCTCGAGGGGCGCGTGACCACGGCGACGGCCAATCGGGCCTATACCAACGGTGACGGCTCGGAAGTCCAGCTGGTGGGCAATGCGGTGGTGGTGCGCGAAGCCAGCCAGGATGCCAGCGGCAAGGAAGCCCCGCGCATGGAGTTTCGCGGCGAGTTCCTGCATGCGTTTTTGAACGAGGAGCGCGTCCAGTCGCATAAGCCCGTGGTGTTGACCCGCGGCAACGACCAGTTCACCGGCGACACCTTTACCTATGACAACCTGGACCAGGTGGCCAATCTCAGGGGCCGTGTTCGGGGGGTGCTGATGCCCAAGTCGGCGGCCAGTGCTGCGGGCGCCACTCCCACGGCTGGGAGCCCGGCGCGCTAGCCAGCGGCGGTATCGGCACGGGCAGTCTGTCGTTTCCAACCCGTGCCCTCGCCCATCATGTCCAGACTTGTGTTCATCACCGGCGCTTCCAGTGGCATTGGCCAGGCCCTGGCGCTGCGCTATTACGCGGCGGGCTACCGGCTGGCACTCGTGGCGCGGCGAACCCTGGAGGTCCAAACCTGGGCTGAGGAAAACTCAATCGGCGCAGGCCGCTATCAGATTTATAGCGCCGATGTTTCTCAAATCGACAGCATCGTGGCGGCGGGCCAGGCTTGCATGGCCGCGCAGGGCGTGCCCGACGTGGTGATTGCCAATGCCGGCATCAGCATCGGCATGGACACCGCCGCGCGCGAGGATCTCGACGTCATGGTGCAGACCTTTGCCACCAACAATATCGGCGTGGCGGCCACCTTTCATCCTTTTATCGCGGCCATGGTGGCGCGCGGAACGGGCGCACTGGTGGGCATTGGCAGTGTGGCCGGCGTACGCGGGCTGCCCGGTCACGGCGCCTACTGCGCCAGCAAGGCGGCGGTCATCAGCTACTGTGAAAGTTTGCGCGGTGAACTCAGGTCCACCGGCGTGAAGGTGGTGACGATTTGCCCGGGCTATATCGATACGCCGCTGACGCGGCAAAACCGCTATGCCATGCCGTTTTTGATGAAGGCCGAGGCGTTTGCCGACAAGGCCTTCGCGACCATCCAGGCGGGGCGCAGCTACCGGGTCATTCCGTGGCAAATGGGGCTGGTCGCAAAGCTGCTGCGCCTTCTGCCCAACGCCGTTTTTGACGAGGCCCTCAAAGGCCGTGCCCGCAAGCACCGGCAGGGTGAGCGCTGACTCAATGGCGCCGCGCTGACGCCGTGTGCCCCGAGACGCTTGCATGCGACAGGCGACCTCATTTGCTATGGAAATGGTAGCTGGTTGCACCCGTGATTCCTGGGCTACAACGCAAAAAGGCTTCAAAACCGGAGTCTTGAAGCCTTTCAAGGCAATCTTCAGCACAAGGCCGAAGATGCTGGGTTCGCCGGCCAGTTAGCCAGCGTAATAGCAGGGCTTAGTAGCCGCCGCGTCCACCGCCGCCGCCACCGGAACGGCCACCGCCGCTACCGCCGCCGCCGTATGGGCTACGGAAACCGCCATCGCTGCCGCCGCCCGAACGGCCACCGCCGCCGTAACCGCCGCCGCCGCCAGCGCCACCACCGTAGCCGCCGCCACCACCGAAGCCGCCGGTACGTGGAGGACGAGCTTCCATCGGACGGGCTTCGTTCACCACAACGCTACGGCCGCCCAGAGGCTGACCGTTCATGCCGTTGATAGCGGCCTGGGCTTCTGCATCGCTGCCCATTTCCACAAAGCCAAAGCCTTTGGAGCGACCGGTGTCACGTTCCATCATGACTTTAGCGCTGGTGACAGCGCCGAATTGGCCAAAAGATTGTTGCAGGTCTTCGTCACGCACCGAGTAAGGCAGGTTGCCGACGTAAAGTTTGTTGCCCATGAAGGGACTCCTCTAAAACACAAAAATAAAAGCGATGGGGTCCCGAAAGCACAACAAATCTTGAACGTACCGCTGTAGCGCGCGAAACTGACCGATCACCTAACATGTGCGAATGCTTGCATACGCACAAGCCCTATTATGCGCCAGTTATTGAAAATGCAAGCAACTATCGTTAACCCCTAGAATCGTCACAGCCCGCATAAACAGGCGCTTTGGCGCTCAAAGCACAGTGCATTGCCGGTGGGTTGCTTGGGAAAAGCCGGATTGCTCGGGTGCCGGCCAAGTCGCCTCCAGCGGCCGGCTGGCGTGAAAGCTCCCAAAGCGGCCGAAAAAACGACCCGTTCAAGTCTAAAGACCAAATGCTTCATCAAGTAAAAATCAAATAAAAATCAAATGCAGGTTGATTTTCAAGATAAGTGAGCACACGCATGCGGAATTCCAAGGGAATCCGGCCTGGCTGACTTGAAGCGCCGGCGGTGATGCCCGGCGGCTCGCCAATCTATCCGCCCCTGGGCGCAAATCTGCCCGCCCGTTATAAATGAGGCAATCTTGCAACAGGTTGGGGAAATAAGTAGTTACACAAAACTTCGGGCGCCATGGCTCACCCTTTGCCTGAAATGTGAGTCGCGCGCTGTGTATGCGCGGGGTCCGGCCTGGTTCTTGAAGAAATAGCCGTGACCCGCGCTTCGACCGGCAGCGCGCATCGCCTTACCCTTACCAGTTGACTTCGCGGTCAGGCGTGGCGCCTATACGGTGAATTGAAAGGTCCGCGCCTTCATATTCTTCTTCCTGGCTCAGGCGCAGCCCCATGCTGGCCTTGAGTGTGCCGTAAACGACAAAGCTCGCCAGCAAGGCCCAGCCCACGCCCATCGCGCTGCCAATCACCTGCGCGGCAAGGCTGACGCCGCCCAGACCGCCGAATGCCTTGCTGCCAAAGATTCCCGCGGCAAGTCCGCCCCAGGTGCCGCACAAGCCATGCAGCGGCCAAACGCCGAGCACGTCGTCAATCTTCCATTTGTTCTGGGTCAGCGTGAACATCACCACAAACATGCAGCCCGCCACGCCACCCACCACCAGCGCGCCCAGCGGATGCATCACGTCCGAGCCCGCACAGACCGCGACCAGCCCGGCCAGTGGTCCGTTGTGCACAAAGCCGGGATCGTTTTTGCCAAACAACAGCGCGGCCAGCGTGCCGCCCACCATGGCCATCAAGGAGTTGACGGCCACCAGGCCGGAAATCTTGTCGATGGTTTGCGCGCTCATCACGTTAAAGCCGAACCAGCCGACCGTCAGAATCCAGGCCCCCAGCGCGAGAAACGGAATGTTGGACGGCGGATGCGCCGACACCGCACCATCCTTGCGATAGCGGTTGCTGCGCGCGCCCAGCAAAATCACTGCCGGCAGCGCCAGCCAGCCGCCCATCGCATGAACCACGATGGAGCCCGCGAAATCATGAAATTCTTCGCCGGTCATCCGCTTGACCCAGGCCTGGATGCCAAAAAGGTGATTCCAGGCAATTCCCTCAAAGAGCGGGTACACCAGACCGACGATGGCCGCCGTTGCAATCAGTTGCGGATAAAAACGTGCGCGTTCGGCAATGCCGCCCGAAATAATGGCCGGAATGGCGGCGGCAAAGGTCAGCAGAAAGAAGAACTTGACAAGCGCATAGCCGTTTTTCGCGGCCAGATCTTCCGCGCCCACAAAAAAATGGGCGCCATAAGCAACGCCATAACCCACCAGAAAATAGACAACGGTCGATACCGAGAAGTCGGTCAGGATTTTGACCAGCGCATTGACCTGGTTTTTCTTGCGGACTGTGCCCAGTTCCAGAAAGGCAAAGCCAGCGTGCATGGCGAGCACCATGATGCCGCCCAATAAAATAAACAGGGCATCCACGCCCTGTTTCAGTGCTTCCATAAAAACCTCTTCGAATGAAATGTGATGTTTTGGTGCGTTTTATTGCTGATTCTCAGAACCGCACCAAATACAAGCAAGAAATGCGCCTTCAGTGTGCGAGCCAGGTCGGCGCCTCTCCCCTCAATAGGGCATTAGGGTCTGGCCCGGTCATTGACCCCTATAATGGCGGCTGTCATTGGGGAGTAGCCGCCCTTCTTCAAATTGAGAGGGGTTTGCGTCAACAGACTTGTCTGGCCTTGCAACAAGGTCAACATGGCGCAAACGGTTCCAGACTTGGCGAGACCTTTGACTGCACAGCCTCCGTTTCAGGCCGGGGATGTCGTGCAGTCATGGGTTTTATACCGGCCGGAGTCATTTCATGGAAGCTTTCCTCATCTCTACCGGCATCGTCGCCCTCGCCGAAATGGGCGACAAGACGCAACTTCTTGCGCTGGTGCTGGCCGCGCGTTTTCGCAAACCCTGGCCCATCGTGCTCGGTATTTTTGCCGCCACCATCATCAACCACACCATCGCCGGTGCTATCGGGGCATGGGTGACCACGCAACTCGGGCCGGATGTTTTGCGCTGGGTACTTGGTATTTCCTTCATCGCCATGGCCGGCTGGATGCTGATACCCGACAAGCTCGATGACGAGGAGTCCGATAAAGGGCCGCGTTTCGGTGTGTTCGGCACTACTGTCGCCCTGTTCTTTCTGGCCGAAATGGGCGACAAGACACAGATTGCGACGGTGATGCTGGCCGCTCAATACAACCCGTACTGGGTTGTGGCAGGTACCACCCTGGGCATGATGCTGGCCGATGCGCCCGTGGTCTGGCTGGGTGAGCGCATGATCCGCCTGGTGCCCATCAGGATGGTTCACCTGATTTCCGCGCTGATCTTTTTGGTCTTGGGCCTGCTGGCCCTGTTCGGCGGCGTTTCTTTCGGCGCAGCTTCTTAGCGCTTTTGCGACGGCTGGTGACACGGAGCGGCCGCCATCGATGCGCTAAACTGTCACCTGCGCCGATTTGCTCAGCTTGCGGGCGCTTAAAAAGTACCGCTAAAGACGACGCCATGAACCCGGACTCGCCCTTAGCGATGCCGGGTTTTCTTTTGGGGCGGCGTTTTCCGCGTGCACACCCCGAGGGATGGATTTTGCTAAGGGGGATGTTCCTACTGTGTCTGCTGCTTCCGTTCTTGTTGCCACACCGCAATCCATGCACTTCGCCGAGGCCCTGCCCTTGCGAAGCGGCGCCTCTATCCGTGCTTATGACCTGAGCTACGAAACCTACGGCGAGCTCAATGCCGACAAATCCAACGCGGTGCTGATCTGCCACGCCCTGAATGCCTCCCATCATGTGGCGGGCGTTTATGTGGACGAGCGGGGAGAGGTCATCCCCAAGTCCGAAGGCTGGTGGGATTCCATGATAGGCCCCGACAAGCCGGTGGACACCAAGCGCTTCTTCGTGATTGGCGTCAACAACCTGGGCTCCTGCTTTGGCTCCACCGGGCCGATGCAGATCAATCCGGATACGAATGAAATTTACGGCGCGGATTTTCCGGTGGTCACGGTGCAGGACTGGGTCAGCGCCCAGGCCCGCCTGCTGGACGCGCTGGGCATCCAGACGCTGGCCGCCGTCATGGGCGGCAGCCTGGGCGGCATGCAGGCGCTGGCCTGGACGCTGCAATACCCGGAGCGTGTGCGCCATGCCGTGGTGGTGGCCAGCGCGCCGAATCTGACGGCCGAAAACATCGCCTTCAACGAGGTCGCGCGCCGCGCCATCGTGACCGACCCCGATTTTCATGGCGGGCATTTTTACCAGCACGGCGTGCTGCCCAAGCGCGGCCTGCGCATTGCCCGCATGATCGGCCACATCACCTACCTCAGCGATGACGTGATGAACGAGAAGTTCGGCCGCCAGCTCAGGCGCGCCGTCACCGAAACGGCCACCGAGGGCGCGCCGTTCCGCTACACGACGCAGGACATTGAATTCGAAATTGAAAGCTACCTGCGCTACCAGGGCGACAAGTTCAGCGAGTACTTCGACGCCAACACCTATTTGCTGATCACCCGCGCGCTCGACTACTTCGATCCGGCCAGCGCCTTTGGCGGCAACCTGAGCCGCGCCCTGGCCCAGGCCACGGCCAAATTCCTGCTGGTGAGCTTCACCACCGACTGGCGCTTTTCACCGGCGCGCAGCCGCGAAATCGTCAAGGCGCTGCTCGACAACCAGCGCGACGTGAGTTATGCCGAGATCGACGCGCCCCATGGCCATGATGCGTTTTTGCTCGATGACGACCGTTATATGGGCGTGGTGCGCTCCTATTTTCAGAGCAAGGTGGCCGCATGAAGCTGCCTGTCGAACTCAATGTGCAACCCTCACCCGACTTGCTCTCTATCGCCCGGCTGGTGCCCAAGGGTTCCCGCGTGCTCGACCTGGGCTGCGGCACCGGCGAATTGCTGGCCCACCTGATCCATGAACGCGGCTGCTCGGGCTATGGCGTCGAGATCAACGACGCCAATGTACAGGCTTGCGTGGCGCGCGGCGTGAACGTGATCCAGCTCAACCTGGAAGAAGGCCTGACGGTGTTCGGCGACGGGTCGTTCGACGTGGTGCTGCAGATCGACACGCTGCAGCATTTGCGCAATGCCGAAGTCATGCTGCGCGAGACCGCGCGCGTGGGCCGTATCGGCATCGTCGCTTTCCCCAACTTCGGCCACTGGCCGAACCGCCTGGCCGTGCTGCGCGGGCGCATGCCGGTGACCAAGGTGCTGCCTTACCAGTGGTACGACACGCCCAACATCCGCGTGGGAACGCTGCAGGACTTTGAAGCGCTGGCCATGCAAAACCATCTGCAGATCCTCGATTCCTTCGGTTTGCAGGACGGCCGGGAAATCCGCTTCTGGCCCAATGCCCGGGCCAGCCGCGCCGTCTTCAAGTTCCAGCGGGGCTGAGAGGGTTGCTGCAGGCTGGGGTTGTCCGGCACCGCTTTCTGCTGCTAGGATTTGCGCATCGGGATTTCAGCCTCCCGACTCTTCACGAGAATAGACGGTGTCCCGTCCAAGCGCTGGCAATTGACTTGGAGTTTTCCGTGGACACCTCTTTCATTTCCATTCCTTCCCTGACCCCCCAAGAACTCGCCGCCCGCATGGGCCGTGCGGATACGCCGTTGCTGCTCGATGTGCGGCGCGAGGCCATATTCCGCGAAAGCCCGTGCATGCTGGCCGGTGCGCTGCGCTGTGCGCCGGAAGACATCGCCGCTTTTGCCGCTTCACAGCCTCTGCGCGAGGTGGTGGTTTATTGCGTGTATGGGCACAACGTCAGTGCCGACGCCGTGGCCGCGCTGCGTGCGGCGGGCTGGGACGCATATGCGCTGGAAGGGGGCATGGCGGGCGGCGAAGACGGCGTGGATACACCGCAAGACATCGCGCAGTGGCGCGCACATCGCCTGCCAACGATGGCAAAGCGCCCCGATCTGGGCGTCACCGGCGGGCAGGCCTCGCGCTGGATCACGCGTGCGCGGCCCAAGATCGAGCGCATCGCCTGCCCCTGGCTGGTGCTGCGCTTCATAGACCCGCGTGCCGAATTCTTCTATGTGCCGACCGCGCAGGTGTTTGACGAGGCGAAGCGCCTGAACGCCGTGGCCTGCGACATTCCCGGCGCGCCGATTTCGCACGAGGGCGAATGGTGCAGCTTCGACACCCTGATGCGCGCTTTCGACCTGCACGATCCGGCGCTGGATCGGCTGGCGGCCATGGTGCGCGGCGCGGACACCGACCGGCTGGACCTGGCGCCGCAGGCGGCCGGCTTGCTGGCGGTCTCGCTGGGCCTGTCGCAGCTGCACCAGGACGACCACGCCATGCTCGCGGCCGCCCTGCCGGTCTACGACGCCCTGTACGCCTGGTGCCGCCAGGCGACGGCCGGGCAGGACGAGAAACACAACTGGAAACCCGAAACCATGATGGGCCTTGAAAAATGAGCAGCCCCGGTTCTTCCGCAGCGACTGCAAATGCTGCACCCCCGGCACAACCCGCGTCGGTGTCGTTCAGGGAAGCCCTGCGGTTCTGGCTCAAGCTCGGCTTCATCAGCTTTGGCGGGCCGGCCGGGCAGATCGCCATCATGCACCGCGAGCTGGTCGAGCAAAAGCGCTGGATTTCCGAGCAGCGCTTCCTGCACGCCCTGAACTACTGCATGCTGTTGCCCGGGCCCGAGGCGCAGCAGCTGGCCACCTACATCGGCTGGCTGATGCACCGCACCTGGGGCGGCGTGGTCGCAGGGGGGCTGTTCGTGCTGCCCTCGCTGTTCATCCTGATCGCGCTGAGCTGGATGTATGTGGCCTTCGGCGACGTGCCGCTGGTGGCCGGCTTGTTTTACGGCATCAAGCCGGCGGTGGCCGCGATTGTGCTGCATGCCGTGCACCGCATAGGCAGCAAGACACTAAAAAACCCGGCCAAAGCCCCCATTCCCTGGGCGATAGCAGCGATCAGTTTCATAGCAATTGCGGGGCTGCACATCCCTTTCCCGTGGATCGTGCTGGCGGCCGCCCTCACCGGCTGGCTGGGTGCCCGGTGGGCGCCGGGGCAGTTCGCGGGCGGCGGCGGGCACGGGGCGGCGCATGCCAGCTATGGCCCGGCCATCATCGACGACCACACGCCGACGCCCGAGCACGCGCGGTTCAAAAAATCACGGCTGGCCAAGGTGCTGGCGGCCGCGGCGGTGCTCTGGCTGCTGCCCATGGCCGCACTCATGGCCTGGCAGGGCTGGGGCGGGGCCCTCGCGCAGATGAGCTGGTTTTTCACCAAGGCCGCCCTGCTGACCTTTGGCGGTGCCTATGCGGTGCTGCCCTATGTGTACCAGGGCGCGGTGGAACAGTTTGGCTGGTTGACCGGCCCGCAAATGATCGACGGGCTGGCCCTGGGTGAAACCACGCCCGGGCCGCTGATCATGGTGGTGGCTTTCGTGGGTTTTGTGGGCGGCTGGACCCGGCAGGTGCTGGGGCCCGATGCCCTGTTCCTGGGGGCGGCGCTGGCCGCCACGCTGGTCACCTGGTTCACCTTTTTGCCTTCGTTCATCTTTATCCTGGCGGGCGGGCCGTGGGTGGAGTCCACGCGCGGCAACCTCAGGCTGACGGCGCCCCTGGCGGCGGTGACTGCGGCGGTGGTTGGCGTGATCGCCAATCTTGCTCTGTTTTTTATAGCTACCATCGCTTATCCTTCCGGCGCTACAGGCCTGTTTGACTCAAGACCAGACGGGATCGCGCTGACGCTGGCCGCGGCCGCAGCCCTGGCGCTGTGGCGGTTCAAGTGGGGCGTGATTCCAGTGATCGCCGCTTCGGCGGCGCTGGGCTGGCTGCTGCGCTGGTCCGGTCTGGCCTGAGTTCGCGGAGCGAGTCCGGCGGGCACTCGCGGTATGCTCGCACCTCGTGATGAATCCTTCAGAATCCCGCAGTACCCAGTCCGTTTTACCCTTGCTGGAGCGCCTGTTCGGCGGCTGGGTGCACCTGGTCTCGCCCGCCACGCTGCGTGCCGACGCCATGGCCGGCCTGCTGGGCGCGGTGCTGGTATTGCCGCAAGGCATTGCCTTTGCCACGCTGGCCGGCCTGCCGCCCGAGTATGGCCTCTACACCGCAGTCATTCCCTGCATCATCGCCGCGCTGTTTGGCTCCAGCTGGCACGTCATGTCGGGCCCGACCAACGCCAATTCGCTGGCGCTGTTTGCCATGCTCTCGCCGCTAGCGCTGGCCTTCAGCCCGCTGTATATCCAGCTGGCGCTGGCCGTCACCGTGATGGTCGGCGTCATGCAGTGGCTGATTGGTGCGCTGCGCCTGGGCGTGCTGGCCAACTTCATTTCGCCGGCCGTGCTGTTTGGCTTTACCTCGGGCGCGGCGCTGCTGATAGCCGTGCATGCGCTGCCCGACCTGCTGGGCCTGGCCGCCGCACCCGAGCACAGTGCCGCGGCCGTGCTCGGCCATGTGTTCACACAGCTGCCCCGGGCGCAGCCGGCAGCGCTGGCCGTGGGCGCGGTCACGATAGTCGTGGCACTGCTGCTGCGCCGCCTGCGCCGCAACTGGCCCTACATGCTCATCGGCCTGGTGGCGGCCACCGCGCTGGCCTGGTTGTGGCGCCATTCCCCGAGTCTGAACGCCAACAGCGCCGCGGCGCTTGCCTCCCCAGCCACGGCGCTGCGCATGCTCGGCCAGGTCCCCGCGCCGTGGCCGCGCTTTGAGCTGCCGCGCATCAGCTGGGCGCAGGCCAACGACCTGATCGGCCTGGCGTTTGCGCTGACCATCGTCGCCCTGGGCCAGGCGATCTCGATCGCCAAGACGGTGGCCTTGCGGTCCGGCCAGCGCATCGATGCCAACCGCGAGTTCCGCGGCCAGGGGCTGTCGAACATCGTCGGTGGGTTCTTCTCGTGCTATGTGTCTTGCGGCTCCATGAACCGTTCCATGCCCAATCTGGAAGCCGGCGCCCGAACGCCGCTGGCTTCGGTGTTCTCGGCGCTGCTGCTTGTGGTGCTGGTGGCCGTCAGCGCGCCGCTGCTGGCACAGATTCCCATGGCCGCCCTGTCGGCGCTGCTGGTGCTGGTCGCGCTGGCCCTGCTCGACCTTGCGCGCTGGCGCCAGCTGTTCACCTTGAGCCGCAGCGATTTCGGCGTGGCGCTGGCCACCCTGGCGGCCACGGTCACCATCCGGCTGGAGATCGCCATTTTGCTGGGCATGATTTTGTCGCTGATGTCTTTTCTCTACCGCACCTCGCGGCCCGCCATGCGCACCATGGGCTTTGACAGCCGCGGCCTGGACCGGCAGTTTGTGGTAATAGACAACACGCCCGACGCCGGGCTGGAAGCCAAGAAGGCGCCCGGTCCGGAAGTGCCCGAGGAAGCTCCTCGCCAAGTGCTTCCCGAATGCCCGCAGCTCAAGCTGCTGCGCATGGAGGGCGAGGTGTATTTTGGCGCCACCCAGCATGTGGCCGACATCCTGCACGCGCTGCGCAGCCAGCCGCAGCCGCAAAAGCATTTGCTGGTCATGGGCAAGAGCATGAACTTCATCGACCTGGCCGGTGCCGAGCTGTGGGAGGCCGAGCTCGCCGCGCGCCGCGCCATGGGCGGCGACCTGTACTTTCACCGGCCCAGGCCCGAGGTGATCCGCATGTGGCGCAAGACCGGCTTCACCCAGGTGCTGGGGCCAGAACACCAGTTTCCCGACAAGTTCACCGCCATTTCCACCATCTTCAGCAAGCTGGATCCCGAGATTTGCCGGCGCTGCACGGCGCGGATTTTCTGGGAATGCCAGAGCGTTCCGAAACCTGACGCGGATGCCGACGCCGACCCCGCTTGAGCACCCGAGCGATGGGTTAAAGTTGTACGATAAATTCCGATTCCTATGATCAGCCACTTCAAGTCCATCACCCCCGGTGCGCATCTTTCCGACCGGGTTGCCGATGCGCTCGCCGCAGAGATTCGCGCGGGCCGCCTTGTGGCCGGCGACAAGCTCCCGACCGAAGCGGTGCTGGTCGAGCAGTTCTCGGTCAGCCGCACGGTGGTCAGGGAGGCGGTCTCGCGCCTGAAGTCGCTCGGGCTTGTCGACTCGCGGCAGGGCAGCGGTGTGTATGTGAAGGATGCGGGCTTTTCGCCGCTGAACTTCGACCCACGCTACGCGGTGTCCAAGCAGGCGGTGATCCAGATGGTGGAGGTGCGGCGCGCGCTGGAAGCCGAAGTCGCCGCGCTCGCCGCCCAGCGCCGCACCCAGGCCGATGTGAAGCGCATCCGCCAGTCGATCACCGCGCTGGAAAAGGCGGTGCAAGCCGGCGGCGACGGTGTCAGCGAGGATGTCAGGTTTCACCGTGCCATCGCCGACGCGGCACGCAATCCCTTCCTTATCGGCACGCTTGAGTACCTGGGCCAGTTCCTGCAAGGGGCCACGCGCGTCACCCGGGCCAACGAAGCGCGGCGCGCCGACTTCGCCAGGCAGGTGGCCGACGAGCACGAGCAAATCTCCCAGGCGATCGAGGCCGGCGACGTTGCCGCGGCCCGGCGATCGGCCGCGCGTCACATGGACAACGCCATCAAGCGCATCGAGCAAGCCGACCCGGTGTTCTGGCAAGAGGAAGGCGTGCAACTGGCGCGTCCTCTGGTCACGGGTCTGCGTCACAACACCTGACCCTGACGCGCGCGCAAAGCGCCCACCACCGCCTCCACTGGGGAAAACCCCAGAAGACATGAAATGGCAAAGTTGTATGATAACCATACAAACTACCCAAGCGACCGGTCCTGCTGGTGGGGTCGCACAATCCCGGAGACGCACTACATGACTTCCTCGACCCTGGTGGGCGCCCTGCCCGCCCAAGACTCGCTTGAGCGCCGTGCCTACGGCAAAGTGTTCTGGCGCCTCGTGCCCTTCCTCATGCTCTGCTACGTGATCGCCTACCTCGATCGCGTGAATGTCGGCTTTGCCAAGCTGCAGATGGCGCAACAGCTGGGCTTCAGCGAAACCGTGTTCGGCCTCGGTGCCGGCATCTTCTTCCTCGGCTACTTCCTGTTCGAGGTGCCCAGCAACCTGCTCATGAGCAAGGTCGGCGCGCGCATCTGGATCGCGCGCATCATGATCACCTGGGGCCTGCTGTCGGCCTGCTTCATGTTCGTGAAGACGCCCACTACCTTCTACGTCCTGCGCTTCCTGCTTGGCCTGGCAGAGGCTGGCTTCTACCCGGGCGTGATCCTGTACCTGACCTACTGGTATCCGGCGCACCGGCGCGCCAAAATCATCGCGGTCTTCATGTCGGCGATCCCGGTGGCGGGCATCTTTGGCAACCCCCTGTCGGGCTGGATCATGGATGCCTTCAACGGTGCCTCCTCGCTGCAAGGCTGGCAATGGATGTTCCTGATTGAGGCCGTGCCCGCCTTGCTGATCGGCGTGGTGGTGCTGTTCTACCTGGACAACGGCATTGCCAAGGCCAAGTGGCTGGATGCCGACGAAAAGAAACTGCTGGCGCGCGAGGTCGAACTCGACCAGCAGCACGGCAGCAAAGGCCCGCACTCGGTAGCCGCCGTGTTCAAGGACCGCCGCATCTGGTGGATGGCGCTGATCTACTTTGCCTTCGTCATGGGCCAGTACGCGCTGACCTTCTGGCTGCCAACGCTGATCAAGGCCACGGGCGTCAAGGGCAACCTGAACATCGGACTGCTGAGCGCCATCCCCTTCATCTGCGCGATCATTGCGATGAACCTGTTCGGCCGCAGCGCCGACCAGCGGCGCGAGCGCCGCTGGCACCTGATCGTTCCGGCGCTGATGGGCGCGGTCGGTTTCACCGTTGCCGCCTCGTACACCCAGAACACCGCCGTGTCGCTGGCCTTCCTCTCACTGGCCGCGGCTGGCGTGCTGACCTGCGCACCGCTGTTCTGGTCGCTGCCCACGGCCTTCCTGTCGGGCACGGCCGCAGCCGCCGGTATTGCCGTCATCAACTCGGTAGGCAACCTCGCCGGCTTCGTGAGCCCCTACCTGATCGGCTACCTCAAGGACGCCACCGGCAGTACCCAGGTCGGCATGTACGTGCTGGCCGGCGCCCTGGTGGTCGGCGCGATCGCCGTCTGGTGGACGCCCAAAGAGCTCGTCAATCGCTGAGCCGCGCCCTATCATCCCCGTTACCCAAGGAGTTTTGACATGAATCCCATCATCGGCCTGATCGGCCTCGGCGCCATGGGCGGCGGCATGGCGCGGTCGCTGCGCCGCGCCGGCTACGCCTTGCGGGTCTTCGACGTGCGCGCCGACGTGGCCCAGGCCTTTGCGCAGGACGGCGGAACGGCCTGCGCCACGCTGGCGGAGCTCGGCGCCCAGTGCGACATCGTCATCTCGGTGGTGGTCAACGCCGCGCAGACCGAGAGTGTGCTGTTCGGCAGCGGCGAGGTCGCCGGTTGCGCGGCCGCCATGAAACCCGGCAGCGTGTTCGTGATGTGCTCCACGGTGGATCCGAACTGGTCGGCCGCGCTGGAGCAGCGCCTGGCGGGACTCGGCCTGCTCTACATCGATGCCCCGATTTCCGGGGGCGCCGCCAAGGCGGCGAGCGGCGACATGACCATGATGACCTCGGGCAAGCCCGAGGCCTATGACCGCTGCGAAGCCGTCCTCAACGCCATGGCCGCCAAGGTCTACAAGCTGGGCGACCGGGCCGGCGCCGGCAGCAAGGTCAAGATCATCAACCAGCTGCTGGCCGGCGTGCATATCGCGGCCGCCGCCGAAGCCATGGCGCTGGGCCTGCGCGAAGGCGTGGACGCGGCGGCACTCTACGAGGTGATCACCCACAGTGCCGGCAACAGCTGGATGTTCGAGAACCGCATGGCCCATGTGCTGGCGGCCGACTACACGCCGCTGTCGGCGGTCGACATTTTCGTCAAGGACCTGGGGCTGGTGCTCGACCTGGCGCGCGCCAGCAAGTTTCCGCTGCCGCTGTCCAGCACCGCGCACCAGATGTTCATGCAGGCGTCGACGGCCGGTTTCGCGAAGGAAGACGACAGCGCCGTGATCAAGATCTTCCCCGGCATCGAGCTGCCCCAAGCGCCCAAGGCGGCGGAATGAGCCGCCAAGGCGGCCCCCTCCCCCTCACCCCTTTTCACAGGACACGACCATGAACATCCTGATCACCGGCGGCTGCGGCTTTCTCGGCGCGCGGCTGGCGCGCACGCTGCTGGCCCAAGGCACGCTGTCGCTTGCGGGCGCCCCCGCGCAGCCCATCACCACCGTCACGCTGGCCGACCGCGTGCCGCCACCCGACGATCTGGCCCGGGACCCGCGCATTGCCTTTGTTGGCGGCGATCTCAATGAGCTGCTGGATTGCAAGCAGCTTCCCAACGCGGGTGTCGCGCTGATCTTTCACCTGGCAGCAGCCGTCAGCGGCGAATGCGAGGCGGATTTCGACCTGGGCATGCGCAGCAACCTGGATGCCACGCGCGCACTGCTCGAAGGCTGCCGCGCGCTCGGCACGCAGCCGGTGCTGGTGTTCTCGAGTTCGGTCGCGGTGTTCGGCAATTCACCCGAGCAGCCGCTGCCGGCCGTGATCGAAGACATGACCCTGCCCACGCCGCAGGGCAGCTACGGCATCCAGAAATTCATGGGCGAGCAACTGGTGGCCGACTACACGCGCAAGGGCTTTGTGCAGGGTCGCAATGTGCGGCTGATGACGGTGTCGGTGCGCCCGGGCCGGCCCAACGGCGCCGCGTCGAGCTTTCTCAGCGGCATGCTGCGCGAGCCGCTGGCCGGCGTGCGTGCCCGCGTGCCGGTCCATCCCGACACGGCCGTCGCGCTCTCCTCCCCGGCGAGCACCATAGCCGGGCTGCTGCGGGCAGCGCAGGCCGGCAGCCGGGAATGGGGCGCCCGCACCGCGGTCAATTTGCCGGCCCTCACGGTGACGGTGCGCGAAATGGCCGCGGCGCTGGAGCGTGTCGCCGGGCCGGCCGCGACCGCGCTGCTTGACTGGGATATCGACGAAGGCATCACGGCCATCGTCGGCAATTGGCCCAGCCGGGTGCAGGCGGCGCGCGCCAGCATGCTGGGACTGCGCGCGGACGACAACTTCGAAGACGTGATCCGCGACTACGTGCGTGAAAACCCGGGTGCCGTGAAGCTGTCGCTGCAAGAGGGTCTGTAATGGGCAAGATTCTTCTGGGCTGCATCGCCGACGACTTCACCGGTGCCACTGACCTCGCCAACAACCTGGTGCGCGCGGGCATGCGCGTGGTGCAAACCATCGGAACCCCCAGCGGCGCGCTCGACGCCGAGGTCGATGCCGTGGTGGTGGCGCTGAAGTCGCGCACCATTGCGCCGTCCGAGGCCGTGGCGCAATCGCTGCAGGCGCTGGCCTGGCTGCAGGCCCAGGGTGCGCAGCAGATCTATTTCAAGTACTGCTCCACCTTCGACAGCACGCCGCAAGGCAACATCGGCCCGGTGACCGAAGCCCTGATGGACGCGCTGAAGACCGACTTCACCATCGCCACACCCGCCTTTCCCGACAACCAGCGCACCGTCTTCAAGGGCTACCTGTTTGCCGGCGACGTGCTGCTCAATGAAAGCGGCATGCAGAACCATCCGCTCACGCCCATGACCGACGCCAACCTGGTGCGTGTGCTGCAGGCGCAATGCAAGCGCAAGGTCGGCCTGATCGACTACCGCGTCGTGGCCCGGGGCGAGGCCGCGATCCGTGCGCGCATTGAGCAGCTCAAGGCCGAGGGGATAGGGGCAGCCGTGGTGGATGCGCTGTCCAATGACGACCTGCTGCGCCTGGGCCCGGCGCTCAAGGGCATGCCGCTGGTCACCGCCGGCTCCGGTGTGGCGATTGGCCTGCCGCAAAACTTCGGCATCACGCCGTCCACCCAAGCCAGCGAACTGCCCCCGGCAGGCGGCCTGCAGGCCGTGGTGTCGGGCAGCTGCTCGCTGGCCACCAACCGCCAGGTGCTGGCCTTCATCAGGGCCGGCCGCCCGGCGCTGGGCATCGACCCCTTGCGCATCGCGGCCGGGGTGGACGTTGCGGCCGAGGCGCTGGCCTGGGCCGTACCGCTGATCCGGAAAGGCCCGGTGCTGGTGTATTCCACGGCGGACTCGAACGCGGTGAAATCGGTGCAGGGCCGCCTCGGCGTCGAAGCAGCCGGTGCCATGGTCGAGCGCACCATCGCGGCCATTGCGCGCGGCCTGGTCGAGCGCGGCGTGCGCCAGCTGGTCGTTGCCGGCGGTGAAACCTCGGGCGCCTGCGTGCAGGCCCTGAACATCACGCAGCTGCAGATTGGCCCGCAGATCGACCCGGGTGTGCCCTGGTGCCATGCGCTGTCTGACGCGGCCGACGCGAAAGGAGTGCATCTCACGCTCAAGTCGGGCAACTTCGGCAGCGATGACTTTTTCAGCAAAGCCTTCACAATGCTGCGATGACTGAAAACCAAGCCCGCGAAGAAATCTGCCGCATCGGCAAAAGCCTGTTCGAACGCGGCTATGTGCATGCCACGGCCGGCAATATCAGTGTGCGGCTGGACGATGGTTTCCTGATCACGCCCACCGATGCCTGTCTGGGTTTTCTGGACCCGGTGCGGCTGGCCCGGCTCGATACCAACGCCCGGCAGACCAGTGGTGATGTTGCTAGCAAAACAATAGCGCTCCACGCTCATATCTATGGGGCTGCTGGCCGATTTGATGTCAAAACCCGGTGCGTGATCCACACCCACAGCACACACTGCGTGGCACTGACTCTGCAGCCCTGCAGTGAAGAACTGCTGCCGCCCATCACGCCCTACTTCGTGATGAAGGTCGGCCATGTGCCGCTGATCCCCTACCACCGCCCCGGTGATCCGCAGGCGGCAGCCCTGGTGGCGCAGACCATAGCCCGTTATGGCGAGCAAGGCACGCCGATCCGTGCCGTCATGCTCGAGCGCCTGGGGCCCAATGTCTGGCACGACTCGCCCGCCGCCGCCATGGCCACGCTCGAAGAACTTGAAGAAACCGCCAGGCTCTGGGCCCTGAGCCACCCCCAACCTCAACCCCTGACTGAAACCCAGATCGACGAACTACGCCAGACCTTTGGCGCGCGCTGGTGAACCCTATGCCTCAATTCGCTGCCAACCTTTCCATGCTCTACCCCGAACTCGATTTTCTCGACCGCTTTGAAGCGGCCGCGAAAGATGGCTTCAAGGCGGTCGAGTACCTGTTCCCTTATGCCTACGAGAGTCACGAGCTTGCGGCGCGTCTGCAGGCCCATGACCTGCAGCAAGTGCTGTTCAATGCGCCGCCTGGCGACTGGGACCAGGGCGAGCGCGGCCTGGCCTGCCTGCCGGGACGTGAGGCCGAGTTCCGCACCGGCATCGCCAAGGCGCTGGCCTACGCGGCGGCGCTGAACTGCCCGCGCGTCCATGTCATGGCCGGCCTGCTGCCCGCGGGCATGGAGCGCGAGGCCCTGCGCCCGACCTATGTGGGCAACCTGCGCTGGGCCGCGGCCGAGGCGGCTAAGCAGGGCGTCGATGTGCTGATCGAGCCCATCAACACGCGCGACATTCCGCGTTTCTTTCTGAACCGGCAGGACCATGCGCATGAACTGATCGCCGAGATTGGCGCGCCCAATGTCAAGGTGCAGTTCGACCTGTACCACTGCCAGATCGTCGAGGGCGATGTGGCCATGAAGATCCGCCAATACCTGCCCACCGGCCGGGTCGGCCATTTCCAGATCGCCGGCGTGCCCGAGCGGCACGAACCCGACGTGGGCGAGATGAACTACCCCTACCTGTTCAAGGTGATCGACGAGGTGGCGCAGCAATGCGGCTGGACCGGCTGGGTTGGCTGTGAATACCGGCCCAGCCGTGGCGCCCAGCCTGGCGGTACGTCGGCGGGCCTGGGCTGGATGAAGGCGAACGCGAAAGCCAGCCCCTAAGCTGCGCAGCGAAACGTCAGGTTGATGCGCTGCCGTCCCAGCCGGGGATGCTCGCCCTCCGCCAGCGGCGCCACCCCGTGGTAGGCCAGCCGCGACGGGCCGCCCCACACCGCCACGTCGCCGTGGACCAGTTGGTAACGCGTGGGGCGGTCTGTGCGCCGCGTGCCGCCAAACAAAAACACGGCAGGCAAACCCAGCGACACCGACACGATGGGCGCGCTCAGGTCGCTCTCGTCCCGGTCCTGGTGCAGCGACAGGCGCGCGCCGGGTTCGTAACGGTTGATCAGGCAGGCATCGGGCCTGAAGTCATTGAAACCGGCCTCGGCCGCCGCGCGCAGCGCCAGATCGGCAAAGCAGCCGGGCATGGGCGGCCAGGGCTGGCCGGACAGCGGGTCGGTGCTGGTGTAGCGGTAACCGCTGCGGCTGGAGGTCCAGCCCAGCGCGCCGCAATTGCTCATGGCCACCGTCATGGTGTAGCCGCCCGGCGTGACCAGATGGCGCAGCGGCGCGGCCGCGATCACCTGCGCCACCGCTTCCAGCAATGCCGCGTCGACAGCGCCGGCAAAGCCGCGCAGCAGCACGGCACCGGGCGCCATCAGCTCCGGCGCAACATAGGGCAGCGGCTCTTCCTCGAACAGGTTTTGGGTCACAGGCTTTCCCCCAAGCGGTTACTGGGCGTCATGAAAAATGATACCCAGGGTGTGGCGCTGGCCGGAGTGCAGCTGGCTGACGCCATGCCGCATCGTGACGCGGTAAAAGCCCCGTGTGCCCCGCACCGGGCGCTGGTGCACCGCGAACAGCACGGCATCGCCCTGCGTCAACGGCACCACTTCGGCGCGCGATTGCATGCGCGGGCGCTGCTCGGTCAGCACAAATTCGCCGCCGCGGAAGTCTTCACCGGGCCGCGACAGCAGCACCGCCACCTGGATCGGAAAAACATGCTCGCCATACAGGTCCTGGTGCAGGCAGTTGTAGTCGCCCGGCCCGTATTGCAGCAGCAGGGGTGTGGGCCGCTCCTGGCCGGCCGCATGGCAACGCGCCAGAAAACTGGCGTGGTCGTCGGGATAGCGCACCTCAATGCCCATGGCCTCGTTCCAGGCATTGGCCAGGCCCACCAACTCGGGGTACAGCGTGGCGCGCAGCCGGGCCACGGTCTCGGGCAAGGGATAGCTGAAATACTGGTACTCGCCCTGGCCAAAACCGTGGCGCTGCATCACGACGCGGCTGCGAAAATGCCGGCTTTCTGGGTAGAGCTTGACGAGGGCCAGGCACTCCGCAGCGCTAAGCAGCTGCGGGATGACGGTGCTGCCCTGGCAGTTCAGCTCGGCAATGGTGTCGGCCCAGCAGGGGGTGGCTGGCGCAAGGTGTGAGGTGAACAAATCCATGCCTCAGCATAAATCGGCGCATCCGCTAGAACTCGCCGGATTCGGACGTTTCATTCAAGCGCTTCAGGCGGCCAGCTCGCTCAGGATGGGGCAGTCCGGCCGGCTGTTGCCCTGGCAGCAATGCGCCAGATGCTGCAGGGTTTGCTTCATCGCCGCCATCTCGGCAATGCGCCGTTCCAGATCCGCCACATGGGCCAGCGCGATGCGTTTGACGTCGGCGCTGGCGCGGCGCTTGTTTTGCCAGAGCTTGAGCAGCTCGGCGATCTCGGCCATGCTGAAGCCCAGGGCGCGAGCCCGCCGTATAAAGCTCAGGGTGTGAACTTCCTTTTCGCCATACTGACGGTAGCCCGCGTCGGTGCGTTGCACGGCCGGAAGCAGGCCCTGCGACTCATAGTGGCGGATCATCTTGGCCGACACGCCGGAGCGGCTGGCCGCCTCGCCGATGTTGAAGGGGTCGCTTGCCGTGAGATCGTGGCTCATTGGATGCTTCCTTTCCAGCGGCGCAGCAGCAAGGCATTCATCACCACGCTGAAGCTGCTAAAGGCCATGGCGGCGCCCGCTATCACCGGACTCAGCAGGCCCAAAGCCGCCAGCGGAATGCCGACCACGTTGTAGGCAAAGGCCCAGAACAGGTTTTGCCGAATCTTGGCGTAGCTGCGGCGCGAGATGTCGATGGCATCGGCCACCAGCGCCGGGTTGCCGCGCATCAGCGTGATGCCGGCCGCATGCATGGCGACATCGGTGCCGGTGGCCATGGCGATGCCCACATCGGCCGCCGCCAGCGCCGGCGCGTCGTTGATGCCGTCGCCCACCATGGCCACGCATCCCGCTTCACGCCTGAGCCCGTCAACGATGGCGGCCTTGTCTTCGGGCAGGACCTGGGCATGCACCCGGTCCATGCCCAGCTGTGCGGCCACCGCCTGGGCGCTGCCGTGGTTGTCGCCGGTGACCAGCGCTGTTTGAACGCCCAGCGCATGCAGGCGTGCAATGGCCGCTGCGGCGCTGCTTTTCAGCGTGTCGCCAAAGGCCAGCAGGCCCAGCAGCAGTGGCTTGTCGGTCTCGGTGACATCGGCCAGCCACGACACGGTGCGGCCCGCCGCCTCCAGCGCCTGCGCGCGCGCGGCAAAGTCGCCGAGTTCCACCCCCAGCTCCTGCATGAAGCGCGGGCTGCCGAGCCGCAACTCGCGCCCCGCTACCTGCGCCGACATGCCGCGCCCGGCCACCGCGCGCAGCTGCGTGGCGGCCGGAATGCTGAGCCGGTCCTGGTTTGCCGCCTTGGTGACGGCTTTCGCCAGCGGGTGTTCGCTGCCGGCCTGAATCGCGGCGCTTTGTGCCAGCAAGGCCGCGCGCGTGATGCCGTTCGCCTCCAGCGCCACCAGCTCGGGATGGCCTTGCGTCAGCGTGCCGGTCTTGTCAAACGCCACCACTTTGAGCCTGTGCGCGACTTCCAGCGCCTCGGCGTCCTTGATCAAAATGCCGTGCCGCGCCGCCACGCCGGTGCCGGCCATGATGGCCGTGGGCGTGGCCAGGCCCAGCGCGCAGGGGCAGGCAATCACCAGCACGGCCACGGCATTGAGGATGGCGGCCTCCCAGTTACCGGTGCCCAGGCCCCAGCCCAGCAGCGTGATGAAAGCGATGCCCATGACGACCGGCACAAACACGGCGCTGACCTGGTCCACCAGGCGCTGGATCGGCGCCTTTTTGGCCTGGGCCGACTCCACCAGCCGCACAATGCGCGCCAGCGTGGACTCTGCGCCCACTGCCGTCGTGCGCACCAGCAGCAGGCCCTCGGCATTGACCGCGCCGCCGGTGACGCGGTCGCCCACCTGCTTGTGCACCGGCAGGCTCTCGCCGGTGATCAGCGACTCATCGACCTGGCTGGCGCCTTCGGTGATCTCGCCGTCCACCGCAATGCGCTCGCCGGGCCGCACGACGATGAGGTCGCCCACCGCCAGCCGCGACACGGCGACTTCTTCGTCCATGCCCTGGCTGCGCCGGCGGGCCGTTTCGGGCCGCAGCGCGTTCAGCGCCCGGATCGCCGCGGTGGTCTGGCGCTTGGCGCGCGCCTCCATCCATTTGCCCAGCAGCACCAGCGTGATCACGACGGCCGAGGCCTCGAAATAAAGGTGGGGCATGCCGTGATCGGCGTGCACCAGCAACTGGTAGACGCTGAGACCATAGGCGGCCGAGGTGCCCAGGGCGATCAGCAAATCCATGTTGCCGGTTTTGGCGCGCAGCGCCTTGAAGCCGGCGCGGTAAAAACGCGCGCCCAGCCAGAACTGCACCGGCGTGGCCAGCAGCCATTGCAGCCAGCCGTCCAGCATCCAGTCCCGGCCCACCAACATGCCCAGCATGGGCAGCAGCAGCGGAGCCGACAGCGCCGCCGCCACCAGGATGGGCCAGATGGCGGCACCGGGCTTTTCGGTTGTCTGGGCCGCAGCGCTGGCGTCGTCCAGGGCGCGGGCCTGGTAGCCGGCTTTGTCCACCGCCGCCAGCAGCTGCGCCAAGGTGGCCGAGGCGCCTGCGATTTTCACCTCCGCCGTTTCGGTGGCGAGGTTGACCTCGGCCTGCAGCACGCCCGGCACCTGGCGCAGGGCTTTTTCCACCCGCCCCACGCAGGACGCGCAGCTCATGCCCTCAATCGCTAGCCGCAAGGCCTGCTGGCCCACGGCGTAACCGGCTTTTTCGACGGCGGCCTTCAGGGTTTGCAGGCTGACCCCGGGCCCGGCCTTCACGCGGGCCTGCTCGGTCGCGAAATTCACGCTCGCCTCGGCCACGCCAGTGACCGCGCTGAGCGAACGTTCTACCCGCGCCACGCAGGAGGCGCAGGTCATGCCTTCCACCGGAAACTGCCATTCGGCCAGGCCGGTGGCGGGTGTCTGCAGGCTGGCGGTGAGGTTCATGTTCGAGCTCCGTGTCGGTCGGTGAAAGTTTGAAGGGGCATGGAACGAAGTCTGAACCTTACCATCGTGGCAGGGTCAAGCCAGCGCCCACAATAGCCGATATGGCACAAGGGCATTGATGGCCGGCCGTTGACCTTGCCCCCGTGGCAAGCTTCAGACTTCGGCCAGCAGACATCAACTTTCAACCGTTCAAGGAGCTATTTATGGAATTCAACGTCCCCGCCATGAGCTGCGGCCACTGCGTCAGCGCCGTCACCAACGCCGTGAAGCAAGCCGACCCCGACGCCCAGGTCAGCGTTGACCTGGACACGAAAAAAGTGACGGTGCAGACCACGCAAGACCGGGAGACTGTGGCTGCGGCGCTGGCTGAAGCGGGTTATCCGGTGCAGTGAAGGAAGTCTGGGTCTTCTTAAGCATTTTGTGGCCACAGCCCAGGCACTGCGGGCGCAAGAAGCTATTAAATTTATAGCAAAATTGAGCTTCAACGGCTGTTCTGGCTGAGCTTGTCGAAGGGGCTAAGCCTCGCTTGAGTTCGTCGCAGCGCCCTTTGCGACCAGGCCAGACCAGAAACGACCTCAATCAGCTATTGAATGAATAGCAAGTAGCTGGTGAATGGCTGCGGCTGGAAGCGCCTTACACAGACCGGGTGATTCCGCCATCGACCCGCAGGTTCTGCCCGGTGATGTAGCCCGCGCCTTCGGACGCCAGAAAGCCGATCACAGCCGCAATCTCCTGGGTTTTCCCGTATCGCTTCATGGGAATCCGGTCTCGGAATTCCTGCTTTTCCGGCAGGCTGTCAATAAATCCCGGCAGCACGTTGTTCATGCGAATGTTCTCTGCCGCGTATCTGTCTGCGAACAGCTTGGTGTAGGCGGCAAGTCCCGCCCGGAACACCGCGGAAGTCGGAAACACCGGGTCGGGCTCGAACGCCGCGAAGGTGGATATGTTGATGATCACACCGGATTTCTGTTTCTGCATGATGGGCGTGACCAGGCGGGCCGGGCGAACCACATTGAGAAAGTAGACCTCCAGCCCTCTGTGCCAATCCTCGTCGGAAATATCGAGTATCGGCGCCCTGGGCCCATGGCCTGCGCTGTTGACGAGCACATCGACACGACCCCAGGTGTCCATCACCAGATCGACCAGTCGCTTGAGATCCTCATTCGACTGGTTGGAGCCCGTCACGCCGAGGCCGCCAAGCGCCTTCGCCAAAGCCTCGCCTTGGCCGGAGGAGGACAAAATGGCCACACGGAAGCCGTCGGCGGCCAGCTTGCGTGCGGCCCCGGCGCCCATGCCGCTTCCGCCGGCGGTGACGATGGCGACTTTTTCTGCTGTCATAAGCTGCTCTCCTGCGTTGAAAACGAGGACTTTACTTGAGCAGGCCAGCCATGGGCGACCGCTTGACGCAGTCCCCCGGGCTGGAAAATGGGCGATGAATGCCCCTTGGCCGTCTGGCCTGGCCCCCCGATAGAATGAACCTCCCCTTTTCACGCCCCTGCCTATGACCGACCGTTTTGCCG
This sequence comes from Polaromonas jejuensis NBRC 106434, assembly GCF_001598235.1. Lineage (GTDB taxonomy): Bacteria > Pseudomonadota > Gammaproteobacteria > Burkholderiales > Burkholderiaceae_C > Polaromonas > Polaromonas jejuensis. Next base: position 28,783 of record NZ_BCYO01000009.1, read on the forward strand.
TACTCCCTCAATACCTTATTCCCAAGCAGGCGCTGACGGCGTTTGCAGGCTATGTAGCAGGGCGTGAGCGCGGCTGGGTCACCACTGAAATCATTCGGCGCTTTGTCGCCAGATACCAGGTGAACATGGATGAGGCGCTGAATTCCGACATCGCCGGCTACCCCACCTTCAACGATTTCTTCACGCGCGCGCTCAAGCCCGGCGCGCGGCCCCTGGCACAGGCCGAGCTGGTTTGCCCGGTCGACGGCGCCATCAGCCAGTTTGGCACTATCGAGCAGGACCAGATTTTTCAGGCCAAGGGCCATAGCTACTCCACCACGGCGCTGGTCGGCGGTGATGCGGCGCTGGCGGCGCAGTACCAGGATGGCAGCTTTGCCACGCTGTACCTGAGTCCCAAGGACTACCACCGCATCCACATGCCCTGCGAGGGGCGGCTGAGCCGCATGATCCATGTGCCGGGCGAGCTGTTTTCCGTGAATCCGGTGACCGCGCGTGGCGTGCCCGGGCTGTTCGCGCGCAACGAGCGTGTGGTCTGCGTGTTTGAGTCCGCGCGCGGTCCGTTCGTGCTGATCCTGGTCGGCGCGACGATTGTCGGCAGCATGGCCACGGTGTGGCACGGCGTGGTGAATCCGCCGCGCGGCAAGGTGGTGCGCGAGTGGCATTACGGCGCGGGTACTGAGCCCGCCATCGTGCTGAAACAGGGCCAGGAGATGGGCCGCTTCCTGCTGGGCTCCACCGTCGTCATGCTGTTTCCCAAAGCGCCGCTGCGCTTCAATCCCGACTGGGCGCCGGGCCGCGGCGTGCGCCTGGGCGAGGCCATGGCCAGCTACGGCTAGGGGCCGGCCTTTTCAAGCGGCTGGCTCGAAGCCCAGCCGCGACAGCAGGGCCATCGCCGCCGCGGGCGCCTTCTCCTTGGCGCCGTTGATGAAATAGATGAACACATCGCGCGGGCCAGCAGGCTGCGGCTCGCTCAGGCTGGGCAGGTCATCGGGTGCGCCGCCGGCGGCCCAAATGCGGGCGCGCCCGGCCCAGGCGTCCAGTGCCGAATCCGCGTAGCCCGCGGCCAGGCCGGCCTCGCTCAGCATCAGCCGGGCATAGACAAAATCACCGGTCAGGTCGGCAAACGACGGAAATTTGTCGGCGTCGGTGAACACCGTGGCCACCTGGTAGCGGCGCGCCAGCGCCAGATAGTCCGGCGTCATGAAGCTCTCGTGGCGCACGTCCACCACGTGACGCAGCGCCTGTCCGTCAGTCTGCCGCGGCAACAGCGCCAGAAAGGCTTCGAAGTCCGGCGCCTCAAACACCTTGCCGGGCATGAACTGCCAGACGATGGGGCCGAGCTTGCGGCCCAGCTCGCTGATGCCGCTCTCGACAAAACGGGTGATGGAGTCGCCGGCATCGGCCAGCACCCGGCGGTTGGTCGCATAACGCGAGGCCTTGAGCGAAAAAACGAAATCGTCAGGCGTCTCGTCATGCCATTTTTTAAAGCTGGCGGGTTTGAGCGTGCCGTAATAGGTGCCGTTGACTTCAATGGCAGTCAGCCGGCGGCTGGCGTAGGAGAGTTCCCGGCTGTGCGGCAGGCCTTGCGGGAAGAAGTTGTTGCGCCAGGGTTCGTAGGTCCAGCCGCCCACGCCCACGCGGATGCGCCGGGCCGCCGGGGCTTGAACAGCGCCAGGCGCAGATTCCGGATGGCTGGAAGAAGGGGGCATGGCGGATTTCGGGGCATTCGGTCAGCGCCCATCTTCGGCGCCGGCCAGCGCAAGCCCTGTAGGCCGAGGCCGCAAAAATCAAATACCTGGGTGATCGGCTGTGCGGCATGCCGTGGCATGGTGCTGGCCGGAGGCGTAAAGTACGCCCTTGCGCAGCAACGTCGCTGACCTTCTCATTTTCGGAGTCCTTCAATGAACGCCCCCTTGCACCGCGAGATTCCCGCCAGCGTCCTCAACGCCGCCCAGGCCCTTTCCCAGATCACGGCCCAGTGGGATGGCGACATCGTCAAGCAGCTGACCGACTACATCGCCATTCCCGCCAAGTCCCCCACCTTTGACAGCGACTGGGCGCAGCACGGCTACATCGACACCGTCATCCGCAACGCGGCGGCCTGGGTCGAGGCCCAGAAGGTCGAGGGGCTGAAGCTGGAGATCGTGCGCCTGGAAGGCCGCACGCCGGTGCTGTTTTTTGAAATCCCGGCCACGCGCGCCGATTCCACGCAAACCGTGCTGATGTATGGCCACCTCGACAAGCAGCCTGAGTTCACCGGCTGGCGCAATGACCTGGGCCCGTGGACGCCCAAATACGAGGACGGCAAGCTGTACGGCCGCGGCGCCGCCGATGACGGCTACGCGGTCTATGCCAGCATTGCCGCCGTGCAGGCGCTTAAAAGCCAGGGCGTGGCGCATCCGCGCATCGTCGGCCTGATTGAAACCTGCGAGGAAAGCGGCTCCTACGACCTGCTGCCCTATGTCAACGCCCTGCGCGAGCGCCTCGGCGAGGTCGCGTTAGTGGTCTGCCTCGATTCAGGCGCCGGCAACTACGACCAGCTGTGGCTGACCACCAGCCTGCGCGGCAACGCGGCGGGCGTGCTCAAGGTCGAGGTGCTGACCGAGGGCGTGCACTCGGGCGACGCCAGCGGCCTGGTGCCGTCCAGCTTTCGCATCCTGCGCCAGGTGCTGGACCGCCTGGAAGACAGCAAGACCGGCCGCCTGCTGCCGCAAAGCTTTCATTGCGAAATCCCGGCCGAGCGGCTGGCCCAGGCCCAGGCCACGGCCAAAATCCTCGGTGACGAAATTTACAAACGCTTTCCGTGGGCGCATTACGACTGTCAGGGCTCGACCAGTTTTGCCCTGCCCACCACCACCGATCCGGTGGAGGCGCTGCTCAACCGCACCTGGCGGCCCACGCTCAGCGTGACCGGTGCCGAGGGCTTTCCGGCGCTCAAGGACGCCGGCAATGTGCTGCGCCCCTACACCGCCTTCAAGCTCTCGCTGCGCTTTCCGCCGCTGATCGACGCCGGCGCGGCGGTGCAGGAGCTCAAGGCCCTGCTGGAAGACAACGCGCCCTACCAGGCCAAGGTCACCTTTGAAAGCAATGGCGGCGCCACCGGCTGGAATGCGCCCAGCACGGCGCCCTGGTTTGAAAATGCGCTGAACGACGCGTCGCAGAGTTTCTTTGGCGCGCCCTGCGGCACGATTGGCCAGGGCGGCACGATTCCGCTGATGGGCCTGCTCAGCCAGGGCTTTCCCAAGGCGCAAATGATGGTTTGCGGCGTGCTGGGCCCCAAGAGCAATGCGCACGGGCCCAACGAATTTTTGAACGTGCCCTATGCCAAGAAGCTGACCGCCGCCGTCGCCCATGTGATGGCCCGGGTGCCTGGCTGAATCTGCGTGCCCGGTCTCGCATTCAACCGCACCCTGTAAGGCGCGGTTTTTTTCAAGCCAGGCGCCGGCAGCATGCATTCCACGGTTTTAGCGCCCTTCACCACCCGCGACGGCGAAAACCTGGCGCTTTACGAGTGGCCGATCGACGCCTGGGACAGTGAAATGGGCCAGGATGCACCGCCGCCCCGCGCGGTGGTGCTGATTGTTCACGGCCTGGGCGAGCATGCCAGCCGCTACGAGCATGTGGCGAGCCGGCTGCTCGACTGGGGTTTTGCGGTGCGCGCCTATGACCAGCGCGGCCATGGGGAATCGGGGGGCGCGCGCGGCGTGCTGCCCAATGACACCGCCCTGCTCGACGATCTGGCGGAGATCGTTGACGACACGCGGCTGCACCGCCGGCACCTGCCGCATGGGGCTGGCGGCGCAGACGGCTCACCCCTGCCCTTGATTCTGCTCGGGCACAGCCTGGGCGGCCTGGTGGTGAGCCGCTTTGTCGCGCTCAACATGCGCCCGGTCGACGGTCTGGTGATGTCGTCGTCGGCACTCGATGCCGGGCTCAACGGATTGCAGAAACTGTTGCTGGCCGTGATGCCGACACTGGCGCCCAATCTTTGCGTGGGCAATGGGCTGGATGCCCGCTACCTTTCCCACGACCCCAAGGTCGTTCAACGCTATCTGGCCGACCGGCGGGTGCACAACAAAATTTCTGCGCGCCTGGGCAAGTTCATCGCCGACGCCGGCCCGGCCACGGTCGCGGCGGCGGCCCGCTGGCGCACGCCCACCCTGCTGATGTATGCCGGTGCCGACCGGCTCGTCAATCCCGCGGGCAGCCGTGCTTTTGCCGAAACTGCCGCCAGTTCGCCCGCCGTCAAACCGGGGATGGTAAGCACCAAATGCTTTGACGGCTTCTACCACGAGCTCTTCAACGAGGTCGACGCAGCCCCGGTGTTTGATGTGCTCAAAGCCTGGCTGGATGCCCGCTTTTGAATAAAAATGGTTGTAGTACAAGCAAATAGTGCATGAGCAGCTATTTAATTGATAGCGACTGGTGAGGAATTTAATCTGGCGAGATTCAGCTTTCTTGCAATCGACCGCCCGGCATAACCATCAAGCCGCCTGAGCTGAAATGCTCAGCTGGCCAGTTCCAGCTCGGCGGCCATGGTGAACCAGCGGACACCCAACGCCATCGCATCGTCGTTGAAGTCGTAGCGCGGGTGATGCAAAGGCGCATCCGCGCCGTTGCCACGTCCCTGGCCCAGCCATAGGTAAGCGCCTGGCCGCGCATTCAGCATGAACGCAAAATCTTCGGAAGTGAACGCGGGACGGGCCGCAAGCTCTGCGCGCAAACCTGCGGCGGCTGCGGCCTGCAGGGCCAGCGCCGAGTGCGGGGCGCTGTTGACGGTGGCTGGGTAGTAGCGGGTGTATTTCACCTCGATATCGGTTCCGCTGGCCATCGCGATGCCCTGGGCAGTCTGCCTCAGCGCCGCTTCAATGCGGTCCTGAGTGCCGGGATCGAAGCTGCGCACCGTGCCCTTGATGCCCACGCTGGCGGGCAGTACGTTGTGGGAGGTGCCGCCCTCGATGCGCGTCACCGACAGGACGGCGGACTCACCGGGATCGATGCGGCGCGAGATGATGGTGTGCAGCTGTGTTACCAGGGTGCTCGCGGCCAGCACGGCATCGGCCGTGTGATGCGGCTGGGCCGCATGGCCGCCGCGCCCGGACACGTTGATGTCGAACCGGTCGGCCGCGGCCATGATGGCGCCGGGCCGGGTCTGCGCCGTGCCCAGCGGCAAGTCGGGCCAGTTGTGCAGGGCGTAGACCGCGTCGCACGGAAAGCGGTCGAACAGACCATCCTCGACCATGGCTTTCGCGCCACCACGGCCTTCCTCCGCAGGCTGAAAGATGAAGTGCACGGTGCCGTCGAAGCGCCGCGTGCGCGCCAGCTGTCTCGCGGCGCCCAGCAGCATGCTGGTGTGCCCGTCATGCCCGCAGCCATGATGGATGCCGGCCGTGGTGCTGGCATGCGCCAGCCCGCTTTGCTCGGTGACGGGCAGCGCGTCCATGTCGGCGCGCAGGCCCACGCTGCGTGAGCCGCTGCCATGGCGCAATACGCCCACCACGCCTGTTCCGCCTATGCCTTCGTGAACCTCCAGCCCGGACTCGCGCAAGGCGCCAGCCACGATGCTTGCCGTACGGTGTTCGTTGAAAGCCAGTTCTGGATGGGCGTGCAGGTCGTGCCGCAGCGCGATGAGTTCCGGCAGCAGGTCCTCGACGTCATCCGGTGCGTGGAAATGCTGCATGGCTCAGGCCGCGGCATCCACGGCGTCGGCCAGCTGGGCGAGGGTATGGAAGTGGAAATCGGGTGTCGTGATCTGCTTGACGGCCAGCGTGCCGCCAAAGCCGGGCTGGCCATGGCGCCGTTCGATCCAGCAGGTCGAAAGGCCCAGGCTTTTCGCCACGCCGATGTCGTGGTACTGGCTTTGCGCCACATGCAGGTTGTCGGCCTGGCTGAAGCCGCGCGTGCTCAGGAGGCCGCGTGCAAATGAGAAGAAACGCGGGTCCGGCTTTTCGCACCGGGCATCGTCGCACGTCACGCTGTCGTCGAAGGGCATGCCCAGCGTCCGCTCAAAATGGTTCAGGGCCCAGCGCTGCGCATTGGTCATCGCCACGAGCTTGAAGCGTTTGCGAAGGCGCTGCAGCGCCTGCACCGAATCGGCGAAAGCCGGCCATTGGGCGGCCGAGTCGCGCAGGCCCTTGGCCAGTTCCGGCGTATCGGGCAGGCCGACGGCGGCCGCCACCTCGCCCCACACGCGCACAAGGTCATCGGGAAAGGCGCCGCTGTGGTCGCTGGCGCGCGCGGCGCGGTATGCGGCAAGGAAATCGTCGTCGCTTACGGTGGCGTCAGGCACGGCATGGTGCAGATAGTCAAGCATGCCGCGTTCGAAGTCGATCAACGTGCCCACCACGTCGAACGTGAGGACCTTGAAATCTTGCAGGGACATAGTGGTGAAACTCCTTGAAAAAAAAGAAACCGCCGGACTTAGTGATTCCGCCGGTGCTGGGACTGGTACTGGCCCGGCGTCATGCTGCACAGGTGCTTGAAGCGGCGCGAAAGGTGGCTCTGGTCGCAAAAGCCGACGGCGCTCGCGACGCTGGCCAGGGGCATGCCCTGGCGCAGCAAGGCCTGCGCATGGCGCACGCGCCGGCTGCAGATATAGCGGTGCGGTGACACCCCCACGCGCTCGCGAAACACCGTGGCAAAGCGCCACACGCTCAGGCCGACCATGGCCGCCAGGCTTTCCAGTGGCAAGGGTTCACCCAAGTGCGTGTCGATGTGCGCCAGGACGCCGTCAAGCCTGCAGGCGGGGGGCGGTGTTTGGGGTATCTGGGGTATCCGGGAATGGGAAGGCATGTCGACAGCTTAGGCCGGCCACGCCGACGATGGCACCGTAAGTGGCGCCCGGTGCGGCAGGCCATTGCGAATTGAGGCGCCTGGTGCGCAGATCGTGCCGGAATCGAAAGCGCGACAAGAGCGTCCAATCCCGCAAGGGAGTGCGCCGCTACGCTGGGCCGTCTTCCATTTTTTTGTTCACAAATCCATGTCCATCCAGATTCTTTCCCAAAGCGCCACCCTGTCCCCGCTCAATGACCAGGGCGTCGTCGGCCGTCCCCTGAGCGAGCCGCCGTGCCGGATGCGCGGCCTCGATATCACCCTGGCCGGTGCCGGCAACAACGGCTGCGGCCTCTGGGAATGCAACCCCGGCCGCTTCGAGCGGCAGATTGCCGAGGCCGAGGTGATGCATATCCTCTCGGGCATCTGCAGTTTCACCCCGACGGGCGGCGAGCCGCTGGAAATCACGGCAGGCGACACGCTTTTCTTTCCCGCCAACACCACCGGGGTGTGGCACATCCGCGAGACGCTGCGCAAGGTGTACGTGGTGTTCGCCTCACAGGCCTGAAAACCGCACGAACGGCAATGAAGCGGCCTTCCGCCTAGCCGCCCCAAGGAAGGCATGCCCCTCGGGGGGCACCGCATTACACGCAGTGAAAATGATGACCGTGCGTCGCGCGATACAACCTCCCCTTCCCGCAGGGGCCGCGGAACCGGCTTTGCCGGGCCGCAGGCGCAGCGCCCCCTCGGGGGGCAGCGAGGACACGCAGTGCCGAGCGTGGGGGCTCATGCCTCCAGCCAGACGTGTTCAGCAAAGGCATAGCCCATCAGGCCGCCCACTGGAATCGACGACAGGCCCTTGAGTTTCTTCGAGTGGGCGTCGATGCTGGCCAGGAATAGCGGGATGCCAATGCCGCCCTGCTCGTGAACCATCACCTGCATGTCGGCGTACATCTTGTTGCGCTTGGCAATGTCTGTCTCGGCACGCGCGGCCAGCAGCAGCTGGTCGAACTTGTCGTTTTTCCAGCCAGACTCATTCCAGGCCGCGTCAGACTTGAAGAATTGCGTGAACAGTGTGTCCGCACTCGGGCGGGGATTGACGCTGCCGAAGCCTATGGGGCTCTTCATCCAGTGATTGGCCCAGTAGCCGTCGGCGGGCATGCGCTTGACGTCCAGGTTCAAGCCCAGCTTCTGCGCGGTTTGTTGCATGACAAGAGCAATTTCCACAGAATAGTCCGCGGCCGGCGAAGCCACAATAGGCACCGGGCTGCTGCCGAGGTTGGCTTTCTTCAGATGGAACTTGGCTTTGTCAAGGTCGAAAGGCCGCTGCGGCAGGCCGGCGAAGTAGAAACGGTTGGTCGGATCGATCGGCTGATCGTTGGCAATCACCGAATGACCCAGCGTGATCGAACGCTTTATCTGCTCACGATCCATCATGTATTTCATGGCCAGCACGAAGTCAGGATTGGCGCCCGGACCACCGTCGCGGCGCATCACCAGATCCGTGTACAGCCCCGCCTGAGTTTCAAAGATCGTATGACCGGCCGAGTCGCGCACGCGCTGCACGGAGCGCGGATTGACCGCGGCGACAAGATCCAGATCGCCGGACAGCATTGCGTTGACGCGCGCGCCTTCGTCGCCGATGCCCACGTACTCGATCTCGTCGAGGTAGGGGCGGCCCGGCTTCCAGTAGGCCTCGTTGCGCACCGAGATTGAGCGTACACCAGGCTTGAATTCCTTGATTTTGTAGGGACCCGTGCCTATGCCTGCAGTGAAGTCGGTCGTGCCGTCCTTGACAATGTGGAAGTGGAACGTGCCGAGGACGACTGGCAGGTCGGCGTTGGGCGCCGTGAGCCGGATGGTGACTTCATTCGGGCCAGTCGCCTTCACGTCGTCCATCTGATCGGCCAGGACCTTGGCTTTGGAGCCCGTCGCAGGGTCCTTGTGGCGCATGAGTGAAAACACAACATCGGCCGGCGTCAGTGGCTTCCCATCATGGAACTGCACGCCCTTGCGCAGCTTGAAGACCCAGGTAATGGCGTCCTTGGTGAAGAACTCTTCTGCCAGCGCCGGCTGCGGCGTCAGGCTGCCGTCCAGCACTGTCAAACCGTTGTAGGACATATTGCAACGGATATAGTCGCTGTGATTGGACTGTCTGGCAGGATCCAGCGTATCGCTCACGGCGGCGGTATGGCCAGCCACCCGAATACGCCCGCCGCGGCGCGGGGTCTGCGCATGGGCGGCGCCGGCCATGCCCGCAATGCTGCCGGCCAACGCGGCCTGCATGCCGCCGGCCATGAGCATCGCGAGCACGTCGCGTCGGCTGGCGCCGCGTTGCATCGCATTCATCATGCGCATGCTTTCCTGGGGGCCGATCAGGGCTTGCAGTTTCTTGCTCTCGTTCATGGCGGATCTCCTGGAGTGGTGGGGGTTAACAAGGGAAGGGATGGTTCAGGACAGTTTTTGCAAGCAATCTTCCACTTCTTGCAAGTGCGGCGCAGAGCGTTCTTCAGCACATCGAGAAATGGCTTCCAGGCGTCGAGTTCCTTTGACACGGCCGGCGACGGCCCCACCGTAGCGCTGATGCTCATAGCGTGAATCCATTGACAGGCGATCGATCGCGGCTTTCAGCCGCAAAATTTGCGCATCGCGCGCAGCCAGTTGCCGCCAACCAGCGCCTCAACATCGTCGGCCGAATAGCCGCGGTCGAACAGTCCTTGCGTGAAGTTCGGCATCTTGCGCACAGACTCGACGCCGATCGGGTACGACTGACGGCCAAACGCCGACAGCGGACCGAAGATGTCCGGGCGGCGCGTGCGCCAGGTCACCACGCTGGGCGGCGCCACCACCGCTGCCTGCTCCTGGAACGCTTCGACATAATCCATGCCGATGCCGACGTGTTCAACGCCAACCAGCTTGACGAAGTGGTCGAGGTGATTGAGCAAGTCGTCCAGGGTGGGCGTCTCGTCGGACAGCGATTGCGGCAAGCCGCACACGCCGATCATTCCGCCCTTGGCGGCCATGGCCTTGACCGTCGCGTCGGTTGTGTTGCGGCCGTTGGCGCGCAGCGCGTCACTGTTCGAATGGGTGCATACCGGCGCGCGCGCCAGCATGGTGGCCTCGGCGCGCGTGCGGTGGCCGCAGTGCGACAGGTCGAGCATCAGCGGCAGCGTATTGGCTAGCGCGATCAGTTCCTCGCCGAGGTAGGTGAGGCCTGCGTCGCGTTTCTCGCCGCAGCCGTCGCCCAGCGCGTTGGCCGTTGTGTAGGCCAGACCGAGGAAGCGCAGGCCCATGCGCGCCATGGCCTCCAGGCGCCAGAACTGGTCTGAGTCCTCGATCATGCTGGCGCCCTGGGTGCCGATCACGATGCCAAGCTTGCCCTTCTCCTGGGCGGCCAACACGTCGTTGGCAGTCTTGCACAGCATCAGCAGCGGGCTCTTGTCGATCTTGGACAGGTGGCGTTCGAAGTTGTGCAGCGTCTTGTCCCAGTTCTCCTCCAGCGCGAAGGTCACGTTGGCGGCGTTGACGCCGCCTTCGAGCGCGCGCTGGGTGTATTTCTCGTCGAGCACATAGGCGATCGCCAGGCCGTCGAACACGAGGCTGGTTTCGTGGAAGCGGCGCGTCTGGCCGTCAGCGATCAGGGCTTCAGCGGGATGGGCGGTAACGGACATGGGGAACTCCAGAAGAAAATGGTTTGAAATCAGGCAGCGGCCTTCGCCGGTGCCGAAGAGTTGTAGCCCGCGCTCAGTGGCGAGGCGGCGAAACGCTGGATGTGAAAGGGTTCGATGGGCGTGCTGGTGGCACCCGTGTCAATCAGTTCAGCCATGACATCGCCGACGCCGGGGCCGAGCTGGAAGCCATGCCCGCAGAAACCAAAGGCGTAGTACAGGCCGCTGGCACGGGCGCTGGGACCCATCACCGGCAGCTCGTCGCGCAGGTAGCCCTCGATGCCACTCCACGTTCGCAGCAGCTGCAGCTTGCCCAGACCCGGCGCCAGCCGGCGCAGTTCGCGCAACTGGCGCAGCGTGTTCTCGGGCAGCACGTAGGCACGCTTCAGGTCCGGGTAGGCCGGGCCGCGCAGACCACCACCGAACACGATGTTGCCGCGTTTGACCTGGCGAAAGTACACCACCTCGTGCGGCACCTTGCTCGACACACCCACCACCGGAATGATGCCGTAGGGCATCGGCTCGCTGACGCCCATCGTGGGACCATGCGGCGTCATCGGCACCGGCTCGCCGAAGGCGGCCGACAGCTTGTCGCCCCAGGCGCCGGCGCAGATCAGCGCCGCCGGGGCGCGCACCGTGCGGCCGTCAGCGGTCTGCACGCGGAAGTCCTCTCCTTCCTTCTCGACCGACAGCACCTCGCAGTTCTCCATCACCTGGGCGCCTTCGCGCTTGGCCGCGCGGCCGAAGGCGGGCGCTGCCAGGCGGGGGTTGGCATGCCCATCGTTGGGCGAGTAGGAGCCGCAGATCACCTCCGGGCCGAAAAACGGAAAGCGGCGGCGGAACTCGCTACCGCCGACGATCTCGAGATCGAGCCCCCAGCCGCGGGCGTCGGCGGCGTACTTCTCGACCACCGCGGCCTGCGCCTCGTCGTAGACGCCGCGCACATGGCCGGTGGCCAGGAACTCGGCGTCGTCGCCGATCAACTCTTTCATTTGGCCCCAGATGGCGCGCGAGCGATGCGCCAGCGGCAACTGCGGCAGGAAGCGGCCTTGCCTGCGCACGTTGCCGAAGTTCACGCCGCTGGCCTGCTGGCCGACCAGGCCGCGCTCGAGCAGGATCACCGAGCGGCCGCGCTTGCGCAGGAAGAAGGCGCTGGACGCACCCATCAGCCCGCCGCCAATGATGACGACATCGGCTCTCAATTCTTGTCCCATCAGGCGACTCCCCCCGCGGCTTCGAGGGCCGCCATCGGCAGCGGCTTCACCGGGCCTTGCCCGCGCAGCCGGCCCACCATCTCGATCGGCACGCCAGCCGCATGCGCCACGACCTCGGCCGCGGCATGGCCGCAGTACCGACCCTGGCAGCGGCCCATGCCGACGCGGCTGAAGGCCTTGGTGCGGTTCATCTCGCAGCCACCCATCTCGGTGACGGCGCGGCGCAGTTCCCCGGCGGTGATGGTTTCGCAGCGGCACACCACCGCAGCGTCGGGCAGCGTGGCAGCCTGCTCGTGCGGCCACGGGAAAGCCTGAAGCAGCCCTCGGCGGAAACGGTCCATCTTCTCGAGCGTGCGGCGCAGCGCCGTTATCTTGTCCTGCGGCACCTGGTGGCCGAGGTCGGACAGCACCGCCAGTGCAGCCAGGCGGCCTGCGGCCTCGGCGCCGTCAGCGCCAAGGAGGCGCGCACCGTCGCCGGCCAGGTAGACGCCGGCCATGCTGCTGCGGCCGTCGACATCGATCTTGGGCAGCCACTGTCTCGACTCGGCGTCAAAGCGGAACGCGCACCGCGCCAGGTCGGCGAGCTGGGTTTCGGCGCGCAGGTGGTAGCCGAGGCTTACCGCGTCGCAGTCGAAGCTCAGCTCGCGGCCCTTGCCATCACGCACGACCACGCCCTGCACGCCGGCTTCGGGCGTGCCCCTGATGCGCAACGGCGTCACGCCGGTGTGTACTTCGACACCGGACCTGCGCAGCGCGGCGGTCAACAACATGCCCTTGATCAGCACGTCGGGCCGGGCTGCCAATGCGGGCAAGGCGCGCAGGCGCCGGCTGAAGGCCGAGGTGTCGAGCACGGCTAGCACCTTGGCGCCAGCCTTCACATACTGCAAGGCCACCAGGTAGAGCAGCGGGCCCGTGCCCATGAAGACCACGCGCCGTCCGATCGCGCAGGCCTGGGACTTGAGCGCAATCTGCGCCGCGCCGAGGCTGTAGCAGCCGGCCAGGTTCCAGCCCTCGACCGGCATCAGGCGGTCGGTGGCCCCACTGCACGCGACCAGGGCGTCGTAGCGCAGCGTCTCGGTATGCGTGTGGTCATGCACCACGTGCAGCTTGCCCGCCGTCACGTTCCAGGCCAGCGTCTCGGGTCGGTAGTCAATCTGCGGACGCAGCGCGTCGAAGCTGCGGTGCAAGTCCTCGGCCTTGGCCGCTTCGGTGCCGTACAGCGCGGCATAGACCCGTTTGAAGCCCTCAGGTTGACGGCGGTAGATCTGCCCGCCGTCGCGGCGGCCCTCCTCAATCAAGATGGGCTTGAGGCCCGCCTCGACTAGCGTCTGTGCGCATCGCACGCCCGCCGGCCCGGCGCCGACGACGATCACGCGTGCTTGGGCCATGACACCTCCGGTGGGTGGGTGACAATGCGCAAGCCTTCGCGCACGGCGGTGGTGCAGGCGCGCAGCCGTTCGCCGTCTTCGGTCCAGACCCAGCAGTCCTGGCAGGCGCCCATCAGGCAGAAGCCCGATCGCACGCCGTCACCGAATTCAGAGTGGCGCAAATGACCGAGGTTGCCGAGCAACGCGACCATCAGGGTGTCACCTTCGAGCGCGCTGATCGTGCGGCCGTTGGCCTGCAACTGGACCGATGCGCGAGCCGTCTCGGCGAGGCGGATGAAACGCCCCGTATTCATGCGGCGCTGCCGCCGTGGCGGTGAGGTAAGAAGTTCATGGAAACAATTCTGGACCGCGCCGGCGCTGCAGGCCAATATCAATTGTTGTGAAATGCCAAACCCCTGGTTATAGTGGCCCGGTCATGAACGCCCGCCAGCTCGAGGTCTTCCGCGCCATCATGCGCAACCGCTCATTAACCGCCGCCGCTGAGTCGCTGCACGTCTCGCAGCCGGCCGTGAGCAAGGTGCTGCGCCATTTTGAGATTCAGATCGGCTACAGGCTGTTCGAGCGCCTCGGCGGGCGACTGGTGCCGACGGCAGAGGCGCAACTGCTGTACCGCGATGCCGACCGCATATTTCGAGAGATCGTGGTGCTCCAGGGGCTGTCGGATCGCATCCGCGACAAACAACTCGGCCTGCTGCGCGTAGGCGCCAGCGCGCCGCCGACCTTTGCCTTGCTACCGCATGCGATTGAGCGCTTCCGCCAGCGCAACCCCGGGCTGCGCGTTGTGCTGCAAACCCTGCCGGCCGAGGCCATCGACGAGCACATCCTGGTCGGTGATATCGACCTCGGCGTGACGATGCAGCAGTCAAGCGAACCACAAATCCGTTGCGAGTCGCTGGGCAAGGCCGCCATCGTCGCGCTGATGCGCCACGACTCGCCGCTGGCCGACCTCAAGGTCGTCACGCCGGCCGATCTGGCCGGACAGGCGCTGATCAGCTACGGTGTGAACACGCGGGTAGGCACCATGCTCGAAGTGGCATTTACAGAAGCCGGCGTCGAGCGCCAGGTGCAGATTGAAATCTCGCTGTCGATCGGCGCTCTGCCCCTGGTGCAGCGCGGGCTCGGCGTGGCGCTGGTCGATGGACTGGTGCCGTGGACAAGCTACGGCGCACTCGAGGTGCGGCCGTTCTGCCCGGAAGTGTCTCTGGAGATTGTGCTGTCGACCAGCACCCTGCGACCGCAGACGCGCTATGGCCGCGAATTCGGGCGCGACCTGCGCGCTGCCGTGACCGAGCTGTCGCGACGCGGCTGACAACCCTTTTCCAAGAACGCGCCAGCCGCCCGACGAGAGCTCCGGTACCGAGATGAACACGCCGCGAGCGATGGCATCATCGTTCGGTCCTGGCGAACCACGGCGCCACCTGGCTGCGCCAGTGCTGGCCGCTCAGGCCTGAGCAAATCGCCCGATGGAAAACGCCTCGATCGGCGTCACCGTCTTGCCGGTGGCCAGCAGTTCTGCCATGGTCTCGCCGACGCCCAGGCTGAGCGCAAAACCTTCGCCGTTAAAACCAAACGCATAGTGCAGGCCGGGCACGCGCGCGCTCGGGCCCATCACCGGGCGCGAGTCGCCGACATAACCCTCTATGCCGCTCCAGACGCGCAGCAATTGCAGCCTGGCCATGGCCGGCACAAAACGCCGCAGCTCGCGGAACTGGCGCAAGGTGTTGTCCGGCCTGACGCCGGCGCGGATCGTTTCGGTTGATGCCGGGCCTTTCAGCCCGCCGCCAAACACGATGTTGCCGCGTGTGATTTGACGGAAGTACAAACCCTCTTCTTCGACAGGCGATGACACGCCTATCGACGGGCCAATCGCATACGGCACCGGCTCGGTCACGCCCATCTGCGGGCCGCGTGCTTCCATGGGCACGGGCTCATTAAAGGCCGCTGCGAGTTTGTCCGACCAGGCGCCGCTGGCGACCAGCATCTGCGCCGCTCTGAAAGTTTTTCCGGCTGCGGTGTGGGCGACAAAATCATCGCCGTCCTTTTCAATATGCACGACTTCCTGGTGCTCGAGGATGTCGGCGCCGGCGCGCCGCGCCGCGCGGCCAAAGGCCGGGCCGGCCAGGCGCGGATTGGCATGGCCGTCCAGCGGCGAGAGGGAGCCCGCCACCACTTCCTGGCTGAAAAAACCATAACGCTGGCGCAGCATGTCGGCGCTGAGCAGCTCCAGGTCCAGGCCCATGGGGCGCGCCAGCCTGGCATGCTCTTCAAGTTTGGCGGCTTGTTCGTGGGTGTAGCAGACACGCAGGTGGCCCAGCGGCAAAAACTCTATGTCTTCGCCCAGCAGCGATTTGACGCGGCCCCAGACCGCATGCGCGCGGTTGGCCAGCGGCATTTGTTCCAGCGCGCGGCCCTGGCGCCGCACATTGCCGAAGTTGGTGCCGCTGGCTTGCCGGCCTATGAGCTCGCGTTCAAGCAAGGTCACGCCAAGGCCGTAGTCATGGCGCAAAAAGAAAGCCGTGGTCACACCCATCAGGCCGCCGCCAATAATCAATACATCGCTGCGTTTGTCCTGGCTCATGGCTGCACATCCATCAACAGCGGTTTAACGGGCGCTTGTGAGCGTAGCCGCCCCACATCTTCAATCGGAATATGCGCCGCATGGGCCACCACTTCTGCCGCCGCATGGCCGCAATAACGGCCCTGGCAACGTCCCATGCCGACGCGGCTAAAGGCTTTGGCGCGGTTGATCTCCTGGCTATCCATTTCGTGCACCGAGCGGCGCAATTCGCCGGCGGTCACGGCTTCGCAGCGGCACACCACGGCCGCATCGGGCAGCGTGGCGGCCTGTTGGTGCGGCCACGGAAAAGCGCGCGCCAGGCCTTCACGGAATTTGTTCATGGTGTTCAAGGTGCTGCGCAGTCCCGGCGCCTGCTCCTTGAACAGCGTGCGGCCCTTGTCATCGCCCAGGTCGTGCAGGGCTGCCAGTGCGGCCAGCCGGCCTGCAGCCTCGGCGCCGTCCGCGCCCAGTATGCGTGCGCCGTCGCCGGCCAGATAGATGCCGGCCACGCTGCTGCGGCCATCGCCGTCCATGCGCGGCAGCCATTGGCGGCTCAAGGCATCAAACACAAAGTCGCAGCCCGCCAGATCGGCGAGCTGTGTTTCCGCGCGCAAGTGGTAACCGAGCGCCACGGCATCGCATGGGATGGTTTGTTTGTTGCCATGGGCATCGCGCAGCGTGATGCCGCTGACGCCGCTGTCGGGCGCGCCTTCAACACGCAAGGGCGTGATGCCTTGCCAGACCTTGACGCCCGAGCGTCGCAGCGAGGCGATCAGCCCCAGGCCGCGCAGCAGCAGGCGCGGGCGCGCCAGCAAACCGCGCAGTGCGGCCAGCGGCGGCAGGGCCGGCGAGGTGTCGAGCACGGCTTCGACGTTGGCGCCGGCCTTCACATATTGCGCGGCCACCAGGTACAGCAGCGGCCCGGTGCCGGCAAACACCACGCTGGCGCCGATCGAGCAGGCTTGCGACTTGAGCGCAATCTGCGCTGCGCCCAGGCTGTAGCAACCGGCCAGGTTCCAGCCTTCGACCGGCATCAGCCTGTCGGTCGCGCCGCTGCAGATGATCAGCGCGTCATAGGCCAGGCTTTGCGCCAGGCCCTGGCTCACGGTGTGCAGCATGCCGGGGGTGAGGTTCCAGCTCAGGGTGTCGCTGCGGTAATCGATTTTTTGGCGCAGCGCATCAAAGTCCTGGTGCAGGGACTGGGCCTTGCCGGCTTCGCTGCCGTACAACGTGGCATAAGAGCGCTTAAAACCTTCGGGCTGGCGGCGGTAGATCTGCCCGCCGTCGCGCCTGCCCTCGTCAATCACGATGGGCCGCAGGCCGGCTTCCGCCAGTGCCTGGGCCGCGCGTATGCCGGCGGGACCTGCGCCCACGACGATGACTCGCGGGTTCACGGGTGTTTCGGCCATGTCGCCTCCGGGGTGCGGGTGCTGATGACCATGCCGGCTTGCGCGGGTGTGGTGCAGGCGCGCAGGCGTTGCCCGGTCTGGTCCCAGACCCAGCAGTCCTGGCAGGCGCCCATGAGGCAAAAACCGGCGCGTGTGCCGTCGCCGAATTCCGAATCGCGCACGCGTTTGCCATGGCTTAACAAGGCCACCAGCAGCGTGTCGCCTTCCAGCGCGTTGGCGCTGGCGCCGTCAATTTGCAGGGTGATGGCGGGGCGGCCGGTTTCGGCCAGGCGGACAAAGCGCGCTTGGGAGCTGGTGGGAGAAGGCATGCAAAAAAAAGAGTGATGAAAGCCTTGAGGCGGGCCTCAGGTTGAAGGGTCTATCAGCCGTTCTATCGGATAGTGCGGCTTGATGAAAGGGGACTTGATGACAATAAAGCTGAAGTACTTCTCAATGCCTATATTGCGTTCGAGCAGGCCTTCAATAATGCTTTGGTAGTGGTTGACGCCGCGCGTCGTGAACTTGAGCAGGTAGTCGTAACCGCCGCTGACCAGATGGCATTCCAGGATCTCGTCGATCTCGCGGATCGCCAGCTCAAAACGCACAAAGTCCTCGCGCCTGTGGTCGGCCAGCGTGACCTCGGTGAACACTGTCAGCATGTCGGCCAGTTTGTCGAGTTTGAGCTGCGCGCCGTAACTCGCGATGTACCCGGCTTTCTCCAGCCGTTTGACACGTATCAGGCAGGGGCTGGGCGACAAACCGACCGCATCGGCCAGATCCACATTGGTGATGCGGCCGTTTTTTTGCAGCTGGCAAAGGATGCGGATGTCGAGGCGGTCGAGTTTGAGATCGGTATTCATAAGCCTGATTTTGCGCTACCACCACCGGTTTTGTTAGCCCAGAGCGCGCCGCACTTCGGGCACGGCCAGAACCTCGTCGAGGGTCTTTTCAAGGCGCCGGAAGAGCTGCGAAAATTCGCCCTCGGTGTAGCACAGCGCCGGCGCAAAACCCAGGATGTTGTCGCCAAACGAACGGAACACCAGGCCGTTGCGGTAGCCGGTTTCAAACAGCAGGTCGGACAGGCCCAGCGCGGGGTCAAAGCCGGCTTTGGTGGTTTTGTTGCTGACCAGTTCCAGCGCACCGAGCAAACCGCGGTGACGCGCTTCGCCGACCAGCGGGTGGGCTGTCAGCGCGTCAAGGCCTTGCGCAAAATGTGGCGCCACTTTTTGCGCGTGGGCCAGCATGCCGCCTTCCTGGTAGATGCGTATGACTTCAAGCGCAATCGCGGCGCTCACGGGATGGGCCGAATAGGTCGCGCCGTGGCCGATAGGCACTCCTGGCGCCGCACCGTCGGCAATGCCGGCATACACCGCGTCGGACATCATCAGCGCGCCCATGGGCGCATAACCCGAGGTCAGGCCCTTGGCCATGGTCATCAGGTCGGGTTCCACGCCTTCGGCCTGGCACGCAAACATCGGGCCGGTGCGGCCAAAACCCGTGATGACCTCATCGACCACAAACAGTATGCCGAGTTCGGTGCAAGCCTGGCGCATGGCCTTGAGCCAGCCCGTGGGCGGCACGATCACGCCGCCCGAGCCTTGTATCGGCTCGCAGAAAAATGCCGCAACATTATCTGCGCCCAGGCTGGCGACTTTGGCGCGCAGCGACTGCACCGAGGCGTCTATGACGGACTGCGCGGTGCTGCCTTCAGGGCTGCGGTACAGATAAGGCGAGGCAATGTAATGCTGCTCCGGGCGCGGCAGGTCAAAACCGCGGTGAAAGACCGGCAGTGCGGTCAGGCCTGCGCCGGTGGACGACGAGCCGTGGTAACCGCGCTCCAGCGAGATGAACTGCTTTTTGCCGGGGCGGCCGGTGGCGTTGTAGTAATGCACGATCAGGCGCACGGCGGCATCGATGGCTTCGGAGCCGCCCAGCGTCAGGTAAACGTGCTTGAGCGACGGCGGCGCAATCTCGACCAGTTTGGCGGCCAGCTGAATGGCCGGTTCGCTGCCGAAGTGGAAATAACCCGTGGCATAGGGCAGCTTGCGCATTTGCGCTGTGGCGGCTTGCACCACGCTCTCCTGGCCGTAGCCGACGTTGACGCACCACAGGCCGGCAAAGGCGTCCAGCAGTTCATTGCCGGCGGCGTCTTTGAGCCAGGCGCCGTGGCCGGACTCCAGCACGGTGACGCCGCGCTGTTCGTGTTTGCGCCAGGGCGCAACAGGGTGGATCAGATGGGCGCGGTCTAGGTCTATGAGGGAGGAGGTGTTGGACGGCATGGTGCGGCAGCAGTGGTTCGATGGAATGCTGTCATCGTAAGCCGCCATCGCTGGTGACTGCTGCTGCTTTGGGTGCTTGCGGTGCAGCAGCCTGCTGTTGTGAAAGCACTGGCAGCAGATCGTGCGGCGCGCGTTTTTATTTTTAGTAACCGCGCGTGCGGTCTACCAGCCCGGTCATGGTCTCGCCGGCTTCATAACGGCGCAGGTTGTCCAGCATCACATCGACCGCGCTTTCAGGCTGGGTCATGCTGCCGATATGCGGCGTGAGCCAGATGTTGGGGTGTTGCCAGAACGGATGACTGGCTGGCGGCGGTTCGGGATCGCAGACATCGATCACCGCCTCGCTGAGCTGGCCGCTGGCCAGCGCGCCCAGCAGATCGTCGGTGACCAGGTGCTGGCCACGGCCCACATGCACCAGCGCGGCGCCCTGCGGCAGGCCGGCAAAAAACCGGTGATTGAGCATGCCGCGCGTCTCGGGCGTCAAAGGCAGCAGGCATATCAGTATGTCGGTGCGCGCCAGAAAATCGGGCAGCGAGTCCTGGCCGGCAAAACACTGCACGCCTTCGACATGGCGTTGCGATCGGCTCCAGCCCGCGCAGTCAAAACCAAAGGTGCGCAACTGCGCCAACACGGCCTGGCCCAGGCTGCCCAGGCCCAGCACGCCGACGCGCCGTTGGGCGGCCGGCATGACCGGCAGCGCCTGCCAGCGGGCCGCGCGCTGCTGGCGCTGGTAAAGCGGCATGTTGCGGTGCAGCCCCAGCACCGCGAAGCAGGCGTATTCGACCATGCCATTGACCAGGCCCGGTTCAACCATGCGCACCACCGGCAATTCCGGCGGCAGCAAGGACAGGTCGAACTGGTCCACGCCGGCGGCTATGGAAAACAGCACCTCGAGATTCGGGAAGGTTTTTTTAATGTCTTGGGGCGGTTCCCAGGCGGCCAGGAAGCGGACTTTTTCGGGGTCGCCGATATCGGGCCAGATACGGAACTCGCGCTGCGGCGCTTTCTGGGTAAACAACTGGCGCCATACAGCGCCACGCGCTGGATCGGCTTTGTATAAAAATGTCATCTCAGTCTTCCAACCCCATGCATTCAAATTAACCCAGAGCCTGGCTGGCCAGCGCGAATAGACGCACATCGGCATCGCGCTGCAGGGCCGGCCCGCGCACCATGGCCAGCGGCCCGCCGGCGCGCTGCAGCCCCAGGCTTTCAAGCCAGGTCGTCATGCCGCTGGCAAAGTCCACATCAACGCGCACAAATTTGCCGACGCACTGGTTGACCCAGTAGGCGATCAGGGCTTTGGCGCCTTCTGCATCGGGCGCAATCACCGGGCCAATCGCCCGGCCGCGGCCAAAACGCCGCATCATCGCAAACCCCTGGGCTTCGCCGTCGCGGTCCAGCACCACGGTGTCGGCCTTGTTGATCAGATGCCGTATCAGCGCATCGCGCGGCATGCCGCAGGCTGCCGTGTCCAGTGCTATCAGGCGTTCGGTGTCGTTGCGGCTTAGCGGGCGCAGGCGCAGGCCGGGCTCCAGCGCGATCAACGGTGCCTGCACCGCCTTGCCCTGGTGCTGGCGCACTTCACCGGTGGCGATAAAACCCAGGCGCTCGTAAAGGCCACGGCCCTCTGCCGTCGCATGCAGCAGCACCGAGCGGCCTTCGAGGCGGTCCAGCAGGCCTAGCATGAGGCGCTGGCCTATACGCCGGCCCTGGCAGTGCGGCGCGACTATCACCATGCCCACGGTGGCGGTGTGGTCGCCCCAGGGCCAGCAGATCGCGGTGCCGACGATTTCGCCGTCGCTCCTGGCCACCAGGCCTTCGCCAAAACTCAGCAGAAACTCCCAGTCGGCAAGCCGGTGCGGCCAGCGCACTTCTTGCGACAGCCCATGGGCGGCCGGCAAGTCGTCGGCCGTCATGGCTTGCAGCACGATACCGTCGTCAGAGGTTTTCAGGGTTTGAGGAAAAGAGGGCACGACATTCTCCGATACGTCAAAAAGCAGGCTCACTATTGCCTAATTTTCGGCGCACCGCCAGTCAAATTTGCATGCCTGGGGCGGGTTTCACAATTTCGCCATGATCGTTTATGAAGGCCGTCGTAATCGCAACTTGCTGCGCTGGCGCGGGCTGCTACAGCAGCAAATGCCGCGGCAGCGTGGCTAGCATGCAAGTTGCTTTTATTCCTGATAACGAGGCCCAGTTTGCAAACATTCGATCCGAATCAAATCAGCGTCCCCACAGGGCATTTTATTAACGGCGCTTTGGTCGGCGATGCCGGCGCAGAAACGATGGCGGTGCGCCGTCCGTCCGACGGCCAGGTGTATGCGCAGCTGCCGCTGGCCGATGAGGCGCTGGTGGACCGCGCTGTCGAGGCCTCATGGAAAGCCTGGCGCAGCAGCGACTGGGCACGCCGCGCGCCGCGCGACCGTGCGCGCGTGCTCAGGCGCTGGGCTGACCTGGTCGAAGCCGATGCGCCCACCCTGGGCCTGATAGAAGCCGTGGGTTCAACCCGCCCGGTGCGCGATGTGATGGCCTGGGACATTCCCTTCACCGCTGAAGGCCTGCGCTTTTTTGCCGAGTATGCCGACAAGATAGGCGGCGAGGTTGCGGCCACGCAGCATAGCCAGCTCGGCATGACGATTGCCGAACCCTATGGTGTGGTGGGCGCGATCACACCCTGGAATTTTCCGTTGGTGATGGTGTCGTGGAAGGTCGGCGCCGCGCTCGCCGCAGGCAATGCGGTGGTGCTGAAACCTTCTGAACTCACGCCCTTCAGTTCGCTGCGGCTGGCCGAGTTGGCCGTGCAGGCCGGTGTGCCGGCGGATATCTTTAATGTGGTCCAGGGTTATGGCCATGTGGCCGGCGACGCGCTGAGCCGGCATCAGCGCATTGCCAAGATGACGTTTACCGGATCAACCCGCACCGGCTCCAGCATCATGGCTACCTGCGCGCAATACGGCCCCAAACCCGTGACGCTGGAACTGGGCGGAAAAAGCCCGCAGCTGGTGTTTGACGATGCACCGGATATCGACAGACTTGCGGCCCTGATTGCGGGTGCCATCACCGGCAATGCGGGCCAGGTCTGTGTCGCCGGCTCGCGCCTGATTGTGCAGCGCGGTATTGCCGAGGAGCTCATCGAGCGTGTCGCCGCACACTTTGCGGCTCACCGCCCTGGCCCAACCTGGGATGCCGAGGCCACGCTGCCACCCATCATTTCTGCTTCGCAGGGTGTGCGGATTGATGGCATTGTGAGCCGTGCAAAAGAGGCGGGCGCCATCGTGCGCTGCGGTGGCTCGTTTGCCGATATCGCGGCTGCGCGTCAGGGCGGTGCGTATTACCTGCCCACATTGCTGGAAGGTGTGGACGGCGACAACCCTGCCGTGCGCGAGGAAATCTTTGGCCCTGTGTTGACGGTGCAGACCTTCGAAGAGGAAGATGAAGGCTTGTTGCTGGCCGCTCATGAATGCTACGGCCTGGCCGCCGGTGTGCATACGGCGGACATCAGCCGCGCGCTGCGTGCGGTGCGCAAGCTGGAGGCCGGTACGGTCTGGGTTAACCGGTATGGGCGCAGCAATGATTTTGTGATTCCCACCGGCGGTTATCACCAGTCGGGCATAGGCAAGGACCTGGGACGCCAGGCGGTGGAAGCCAACCTGCGTTTCAAGAGCGTGCTGGTCGACTTTGCCGTGCCGGTTTAGGCCGCGCCCTGTTCATGGGCGGCCTAGGGTTAACGCGAAGTATTTTGGTGCCGGGTGCACTTCCAGCGTGCGCACCGCAGTCCATGCCGGGCGGGCCGTCCAAAACACCAGTTTTCGCTTTGAAGTGGCCTCAATACGCCTCAAATATTTTTTAGGCCCATGTTTCAATGACGTCATGGTGACAGGCGAATAAGCGCATCGCTTAAACATCTGAAACCTTTTTTTTTCAACCTTCAATCTAATCAGGACTCCAGACATGAGCTTCCGCCCGAAATTCATTACTTTTGACTGCTACGGCACCCTGACGCGTTTTCGCATGGGCGACATGGCCCGCGAGATGTTTGCCGACCGTATCCCGGCCGCGCAGATGGAGCTGTTTGTCGCCGACTTCAGCGCCTACCGTTTTGACGAAGTGCTGGGCGCCTGGAAGCCTTATGCCGATGTGCTCAAGAACGCCTTGAACCGCACCTGCAAAAAGTGGAACATCAAGTGCACCGACGCCGAAGGCCAAGCTTACTACGACGCCGTGCCCACCTGGGGGCCGCACGCCGATGTGCCTGCCGGCCTGTCGCGCATCGCCGACAAGATTCCGCTGGTCATTCTTTCCAACGCGTCCAACGACCAGATACACAAGAACGTAGACAAGCTCGGTGCGCCATTTCATCGTGTTTTCACCGCTCAGCAGGCCCAGGCTTACAAGCCGCGTCTGCAGGCCTTTGAGTACATGCTGGACCAGCTCGGTTGCGGTCCTGAAGACGTTCTCCATGTCTCGTCCAGCCTGCGCTACGACCTGATGTCGGCTGATGACCTGGGCATCAAAAACAAGGTGTTCGTCAATCGCGGTCATGGTCCTGGCAACCCGGCGTACAACTACGTCGAGATCCAGGACATCGGCGGCTTGCCCGGTGTGGTCGGCCTTTAATTTTTGACACGGCGGATATGAAACTCCACTCCTACTGGACCGACAGCGCCCCGCTGTTTGCGCCCGCGCAAGAGGCCTTGCCGGCCCGTGCCGACGTGGTGATTGTGGGCGGTGGGTTTACCGGCCTGTCCGCCGCGTTGGCGCTGGCCAAGCGCGGCGCCAAGGTCGTGGTGCTGGAAGCCGGCGCCGTGGCCGGCGAAGCATCGGGCCGCAACGGCGGCCACGTCAATAACGGCCTGGCGGTGGACTACGCGCTGCTGGCCGAGCGTGTCGGCAGCGAAAAAGCCGGCGACTGGTACCGCGCCTATGATGCGGCGGTCAATACCGTGGCCCAAGTGATCCGCGAGGAAAACATAGACTGTTATTTCGAGCGCAACGGCAAACTCAAGCTGGCTTCGCGCCCCGCACATTACGACACGCTGGCGCGCGGCCTGGACCGCCTGCGCCGCGAGGTCGATGCCGATGTGGAATTGCTCAACGCGTCCCAGGTCAGGCAGGAAGTCGATAGCGACAAGTTTTACGGCGGGCTGCTGCAAAAACGCAGCGGGCAAATGCACATGGGCTGTTTTGCCGTGGGCCTGGCGCAAGCGGCGATCAAGCACGGCGCGCAGATCCATGCGCAGACGCCGGCCATGAAGCTGGAACGCATCACGTCCACCGGCCACGCGCACCGTGTGCATACCGCGCGTGGCGTGATTGAGGCGGCGCAGGTGCTGGTTGCCACGGGCGCCACGCTGCATGGCAACTACGGCAGCTACGGTTTCTGGCGTCGGCGCATTGTGCCCATAGGCAGTTTCATCATCACCACCGAATCGCTGGGGCGCGAACGCGCGCTCAAGGTTTTGTCGGGCCGCCGCACCTATACGACGACGGCCAACATCCATAACTATTTCCGCCTCACGCACGACGACCGGCTGGTCTTTGGCGGGCGGGCGCGGTTTGCGATGTCAAGCCCGCAGTCGGACGCCAAAAGCGGCCTCATCCTGCAGCAGGCGCTGGCGCAGATGTTCCCTCAGCTCGGCGACGTGCGCATCGACTACTGCTGGGGCGGCCTGGTCGATATGACGCAGGACCGGCTGCCGCACGCGGGCCAGCACAACGGTTTGTATTACTCGATGGGTTACAGCGGGCACGGCACACAGATGTCGGTGCACATGGGCCAGTGCATGGCGCGTGTGATGGGCGGCGAGCTTTCGGCCAACCCCTGGCGCGACCTGCGCTGGCCGGCGATTCCGGGCCACTTCGGGCCGCCCTGGTTTTTGCCCGCGATCGGCCTGTACTACCGCCTCAAAGACAAATTGCTTTGATCTCTTTGCTCTGACCTCTTTTAGTTGTTATCGAACCACCACCCAGGAGAACCGCGATGAACGAAAGCAAAAAACTGCAAGCCTTGATCGGCCCCCAGGAAAGCATGCGCGTGATGAACGCGATGCAGACAGGCGCCAAGCGGCGCGATGTGCTCGCCATGCTCATGGCCGGCGGCATGCAGGCCACGCTGGCCGGTAGCCTGGCGGGCCTCGCCGGTGTTGCCCATGCGCAGACCCCGCGCCGTGGCGGACGGATTCGGGTGGCCGGCGCTACCGCTGCCATCAATGACACGCTGGATCCGGCCAAGCAGTCCAACCAGAGCGACTACATTCGCGGCAGCATGTTTTACAACGGCCTCACGGTGCTGGACGGCAGCCTCACGCCGCGCCCCGCGCTGGCCGAGGAGTTCACCACCAGGGATGCGACCACCTGGGTCTTCAAGCTCCGCAAGGGCGTGCAGTTCCATGACGGCAAGCCGCTGGTCCCGGCCGACGTGGTGTTCTCGCTGATGCGCCACAAGGACCCGGCCACGGCCTCCAAGGCCAAGGCGCTGGCCGACCAGATTGAAGACGTCAAGGCCACCGGCCCGAACGAAGTCACGATCAGGCTGACTGCGCCTAACGCCGACTTGCCGGTGATCCTGGGCACCTTCCACTTCCATATCGTCAAGGACGGCACCACCGACTTCAATGCCGGCATCGGCACCGGCCCTTACAAGGTCAAGGAATTCAAGCCTGGCGTGCGCTCGATCGCGGTGCGCAACGACGCCTATTGGAAGCCTGGCCGTCCCTACCTCGACGAGATTGAATACGTAGGCATCGGCGACGAAGGCGCGCGCGTCAATGCGCTGCTGTCGGGCGACCTGGACCTGGTGGGCTCGGTCAATCCGCGTTCGGTGCAGCGGGTGCGCGACTCCGCCGGCCATGCGATCTTTGAGACGCAGGCGGGCCAGTACACCGACCTGGTGATGCGTCGCGAGGGTGGCCCGGGCTCCAACCCCGACTTTGTGCTGGCCATGAAGTACCTGTTCGACCGCGAGCAGATGAAGCGCTCCATTGCGCTGGGCCATGCGGTCGTTGCCAATGACCAGCCTATCGATCCGACCAACCGCTTTTACTTCGCGGGCCTGCCGCAGCGCGCCTTCGATCTGGACAAGGCCAAGTTCCACCTGCAAAAAGCCAATCTGGGCAGTGCCCCGATTCCGGTTGTGGCCTCGCCCGCGGCGCTGTATTCTGTCGAGATGGCATTGGTGATGCAGCAGACGGCGCAGAAACTGGGCTTGAACCTGGACGTCAAACGCATGCCTGCCGACGGCTACTGGTCGAATCACTGGATGAAGAGCCCGGTCGGTTTCGGCAACGTCAATCCGCGCCCCAGCGCCGACACGCTGTTCACGCAGTTCTTCAAGTCGGATGCGGCCTGGAACGAGTCGGGCTGGAAAAACGAGAAGTTCGACCAGCTGCTGGTTGCCGCGCGTGCCGAGACCGACGACACCAAGCGCCGCAAGATGTACGCCGACATGCAGGTGCTGGTGCACGAGCAGGGCGGCATCGGCATTCCGCTGTTCCTGGCCAGCATTGACGGCCACTCGAAGAAACTCAAGGGCTTGTCGCCTATCCCGGTCGGCGGCCTGATGGGCTACGCCTTCGCTGAACACGTCTGGCTGGAAGCATGAACCTGCAACTCCTGCGCCTTATCGCGGGCCGGCTGGCCGTGGGGCTGGTATCGCTTCTTATCGTGTCGGCCGTCGTGTTTACGATCACGGGTTTGTTGCCCGGCGACGCGGCGCAGGAGCAGCTGGGCCAGGAGGCGACGCCTGAAGCCCTGGCAGCGCTGCGCCAGCAAATGGGCCTCACGCAGTCCGGCCCGGAACGTTACTGGCAGTGGCTGAACGGCTTGCTGCGCGGCAACCCGGGCCAGTCGATTGTCAGCAGCGCACCGGTCGCCGACCTGATCGGCAGCCGGCTGCCCAACTCGCTGATGCTGGCCGGCGTGACCGCGCTGGTGTCGGTGCCGCTGGCGCTGCTGCTGGGCATTTTGTCGGCGGTCTGGCGCGGCTCCTGGTTTGACCGCGCCGCCAGCATGGGCGCGGTGGCCGTGGTCTCGGTGCCCGAATTTTTGGTCGCCACACTCGCGGTGCTGGTGTTTGCGGTGCATTTGCGCTGGCTGCCGGCGCTGTCTTATTCGGTTGACATCTCGTCGCCGGGCCAGATGCTGCGCTCGTTTGCGATGCCGGTCATGAGCCTGTCCTGCGTGATCATTGCGCAGATGATGCGCATGACACGCGCTGCGGTGATTGACCAGCTGCGCGCGCCGTATATCGAGATGGTCAAGCTCAAGGGCGCTTCGCCTGCCCGCATGGTGCTGGCGCATGCCTTGCCCAACGCGATCGGCCCGATAGCCAATGCGGTGGCACTGAGCCTGTCGTATTTGCTGGGCGGCGTGATCATTATCGAAACCATTTTTAACTACCCCGGCATCGCCAAACTCATGGTCGATGGCGTGAGCCAGCGCGACATGCCGCTGGTGCAAGCCTGCGCGATGATTTTTTGCGCTGCTTATCTGATTCTTGTGACGCTCGCCGATCTCTGCGGCATCGTCGCCAACCCAAGGCTGCGCCACCAATGAGCACCGCTATTGAAACCATTCCGCCCGCCGCCGTTCCGGCGCGCCTGGTGCCGCGCCTGTCGCGCTGGTCGCGTACCGGCCTGCTGGGTCTGGCGGTGCTGGTCTTCTGGCTGTTTATTGCGGCCGCAGGGCCGTGGATACTGCCGCACGGCTCGGCCGACATGAGCACGGCAGGCGTTTTTGACGCGATCAGCCGGACCCATTGGCTGGGCACCGATTACCTGGGCCGCGACATCCTGAGCCGCGTCATGGACGGCGCGCGCTACACCGTCGGCGTAGCGCTGGCCGCCACCGTGATGGCCTGCGCCGCGGGCACGCTGCTGGGCCTGCTGGCAGCCGTCAACGGCGGCTGGTTTGACGCCGTGTTGAGCCGGCTGCTGGATACGCTGGTGTCGATCCCGAGCAAGATGCTGGCGCTGATCATTGTGGCGGCTTTCGGCTCCTCGATACCGCTGTTGATCGTCACGGTGGCGGTGGTCTACACGCCGGGCGCTTACCGCATCGCACGCGCGCTGGCGGTCAATATCAACGCCATGGACTATGTGACCGTGGCGCGCGCGCGCGGCGAAGGCCGCATGTACATCATGCTGCGCGAAGTGCTGCCCAATATCGCCGGCCCCTTGCTGGCCGATATGGGCCTGCGTTTTGTGTATGCCGTGCTGTTGTTGGCGAGCCTGAGTTTCCTTGGCCTGGGCGTGCAGCCGCCGGTGGCCGACTGGGGTTCGCTGGTGCGCGAAAACATCGGCGCCTTGCCGACCGGCGGCGCGGCGGTGATTGCGCCGGCGCTGGCGATTGCCACGCTCACGATTGCCGTGAACCTGGTCATAGACAACCTGCCCGGCCGGGCCCAAGCCAACCAGGAGAGCCGCTGATGGGCGCGAGTGTAGAAGTCAGCCACCTGAACATTGTGGCCCAGGCAGGCGGCAAAGACCTGCCTATCGTCACCGACGTGTCCTTCAGGATTGAGCCCGGCGAAGTGCTGGCGCTGATAGGCGAATCGGGCTCGGGCAAGACCACCATCGCCTTGTCGCTGATGGGGTATGCGCGCCAGGGCTGCCGGATTTCGGGCGGCACCATCCGTGTCGGCGATGTCGATGTATTGGGCCTGTCGGCCGGCGAGCAGCGCAGCCTGCGCGGGCGCACCGTGTCTTACATCGCGCAAAGCGCGGCGGCGTCGTTCAACCCGTCGCGAACCATCATGGACCAGGTCGTTGAGGTGGCCAGCATCCACGGGCTGATGCCGCGCGAGCAGGCCGAGGCCAAGGCCGTGGCGCTGTTCCGCGACCTGGCGCTGCCGAATCCGCAAACCATTGGCCAGCGTTACCCGCACCAGGTCTCCGGCGGCCAGCTGCAGCGCCTGATGGCGGCCATGGCGCTGATTTGCGACCCGGCGCTAGTGATCCTGGATGAGCCGACCACAGCACTCGACGTGACCACCCAGATCGAGGTGCTGCAGGCCTTTCGCCGCGTCGTGCGTGAGCGCAACACGACCGCCGTGTATGTGACCCACGACCTGGCCGTGGTCGCGCAAATGGCCGACCGCATCCTGGTCTTGCGCCAGGGCCGGCAGCAGGAGCAGGCCGAGACCCGGCAGATCATTGAAAGCCCGCAGGATGACTACACCAAAAGCCTGATTGCCGCCGCCAAACCCGCGCCGCGTGATGCCGGCCGTCTGGCGCCGGATGCCGCAAGCACGCCGCTGCTGGAAGTGCGCAGCCTGATCGCCGGTTACGGCGCACTCGATAAGCGCGGCCTGCCAGCTTCGCCGGTGCTGAACGATGTGAGTTTTACATTGCATCGCGGCCAGGCGCTGGGGGTGATTGGCGAGTCGGGTTCGGGCAAGACCACGCTGGCGCGGGCCATCGCAGGCCTGGTCGCGCCCGCGCGCGGCCAGATTTTGTTTGACGGCCAGGCGCTGGCGCCCGAGGTGCCGGGGCGCAGCCGCGACCAGCTGCGGCGCGTGCAAATCGTGTTCCAGATGGCCGACACCGCGCTGAACCCGGCGCACACCATAGAGATGCTGTTGGCGCGGCCCCTGCAGCTGTATTTCGGCTTGAAGGGCGAGCCTTTGAAAAAGCGCATTGCCCAGTTGCTGGACCTGGTGCAGCTGCCCGCGCAGTGCGCGCAGCGGCTGCCGGGCGGCCTGTCGGGCGGGCAAAAACAGCGCGTCAATTTTGCGCGCGCGCTGGCCGCCGAGCCGGATCTGATCCTGTGCGATGAAGTCACCTCGGCGCTGGACACCGTGGTCGGCGCTGCGGTGCTTGACCTGCTGGCGCAGCTGCGCCGTGAACTCGGTTTGTCCTATGTGTTCATCAGCCACGACCTCAACACCGTGCGCGCCGTTTGCGACGACATTGTGGTTCTGTACGCGGGCAACAAGGTCGAGTCTGTGCCGCGCGCCGCCTTTTCGCAGGCTGCACGCCACCCTTACTTTGAATTGCTCGCGAGCTCGGTGCCCGAACTGCGCCAGGGCTGGCTGGACCAGCGCAGCAGCACCAGCCGCCTGGCCTTGCCGCCTATGGCGGTTGGCACACCGCCCAATCCCGAACTCTGCAGCTTTCTGGATCGTTGCCCCTTGCGTGTCTCCGGCGCCTGCGATACCACCGCGCCGCCGCGCCGGCGCTTGAGCAGCGATGTGGAAATTCTGTGCCACCGCAGCGAAGCCGACCTGATAGCCCTGCAGCCCGCCAGCGTTTAAAGCCTGCTTCATCTGCCTAACCTGTTGATTCATCTCCATGCCTTTGACCCTCTCCCAAACCGATCTGCTGCGCCAGCAGAACTTTATCAACCACCAATGGCAGGAGGCGCAAAGCGGCGCCTGGCTGCCGGTCAGCGACCCGGCCACGGGCCTTGACTTTGCCCATGTGCCCGACAGCGGCGCGGCCGATGCGCTGGCTGCCGTGGATGCCGCGCATGCGGCGTTCCCGGCCTGGCGTGCGCGCAGTGCGCGTGAACGCGCGCAATTTCTGAAACGCTGGCATGCGCTCATCATGGCCAACCAGCAGGACCTGGGCCGGCTGATCTCGCGCGAGCAGGGCAAACCGCTGGCCGAAGGCGTGGGCGAGGTCGCTTATGCCGCCAGTTATGTCGAGTGGTTTGCCGAAGAGGCGACCCGCACTTACGGCGACATGATTCCCGAGCCCGCGCGCGGCCGCAAACTCATGGTGGTCAAGGAGCCGGTTGGTGTGGTGGCCGCCATCACGCCCTGGAACTTTCCCGCCGCCATGATCGCGCGCAAGATTGCGCCGGCGCTGGCCGCCGGCTGCACCGTGGTCGCCAAACCGGCCGAAGACACGCCGCTGACCTCGCTGGCGCTGGTGCTGCTCGCGCAGCAGGCCGGCCTGCCACCCGGCGTGCTGAACATGGTCACCGCCTCGCGCGAAAAAACGCCTGAAGTCGTGGATGTCTGGCTGGCCGACGCACGCGTGCGCAAGATCACCTTCACCGGCTCCACGCCGGTCGGCAAACACCTGGCGCGCGAGTCTGCGGGCACGCTGAAAAAACTCTCGCTGGAGCTGGGCGGCAACGCGCCCTTTATCGTTTTTGACGATGCCGATATCGACGCGGCGGTCAACGGCCTGATGGCGGCCAAATTCCGCAACGGCGGCCAGACCTGTGTCTGCCCCAACCGTGTGTTTGTGCAGGGCGCCGTGCATGATGCGTTTGTGGAAAAACTGCGGGCGCGTGTGGGTGCGCTCAAGGTCGGGCCAGCCAGCGCACCCGACTCGCAGATCGGGCCGATGATCAACGCGCGCGCGGTAGAGAAGATTGAACGCCATGTCGCCGATGCCGTGGCCAAGGGCGCGCGCATCGCGGTGGGCGGCAAACGCCTGGAGGGCGCGGCCTATGCCAGCCCCAACTACTATGCGCCCACCGTGCTGACCGGCGCCCATTCCGGCATGGCCTGCTCGCTGGAAGAAACCTTTGGCCCGGTGGTGCCGGTGACGCGCTTTGGCAGCGAGGCCGAGGTGATAGCCGCCGCCAACGACACGCCGTTTGGCCTGGCGGCGTACTTTTATTCCAGCAATATCGCGCGCGTCTGGCGCATGGCCGATGCGCTGGAGAGCGGTATCGTCGGCATCAACGAAGGCGCACTGGCCGCCGAAGTTGCGCCCTTCGGCGGCATCAAGGAATCGGGCTATGGCCGGGAGGGCTCGCGCTACGGGCTGGACGACTACATGCACACCAAATACCTGTGTCAGGGACAGCTGGCTTGAGGCCGTAGCTATCGGCGCGGCTCAGCCCGCGGTTTTGGGGCTGCCGCCCGCAGGCATGGTGCTGCTTGCGGGTCGCCTTCCTTGACCGCCCAATGCAGCGCAACGACCGAGCCGACCGTCCTTCAGCCAGCCGGCGAGGCCGGTGACTTCGAGAATCACTGGCAGGCGGTCACGCAAACAGCCAGGCCAGTGCGCCAGCTTTTTACCGGCACGGTGAGCCGTTACGCACAGCGCACTGCGCTCGCTGATCGGGGCTGGCCACCCACGTTATCGCCCCCAGATAAACCGGGCGTAGACAGTGATTAAATTGGAAGCAAATAACCAAAAAGGCGCGCGCAGTCGCTCAGCGTTTTTGCAGCAGCCCGCCCAGCATGCCCATCAGGTCGCCGCCATTGCCCAGGCCTTGCGCGGGCGCCTGGCCATCGGGCGTCAGGTGGTTGATCAGGCCAGGCAGCATTTGCGAGAGCTGGCCGGCGGCCTGGTCGGGCGCCACGCCCAGCCTGGCGGCGATGTCGGAAATGGTGCCGGCGCCCAGTGCGCTGGTGATTTGCTCGCCGGACACGGGCTGGTTGGGGCCGCCGCCAATCCAGGAGTTGATGGCGCCTCCCAGACCGGCCTGTTCAAACTTGCTCACCAGGCCGCCCAGGCCGCCGTGTTCACCATCGTTGCCCAGCATGCCCGTGGCAATCTGGAGCAGCTGCGGGTTGCTGGCCAGCATGCCCATCAGGCCGCCCAGACCGGTTGCGCCGGCCTCGCCCGAGGCGGGTTGCTGGCCCTGGTTCATGACCGCGCCCAATACCGAATCAAGTAATCCCATAACAAACTCCTGAAGTTAAGAAGGACCGGCGCAGACATGCTGCACAGCAGCACTTCAACGGCGATTCAGGCATTCTGGCCCCTGCGCTGGCCGAGCGCAAGCCAGGCCAGGGCCAGCCCGGTCAGGCCCAGCGGCAGCAGCGAGCCCATGTTCAGCAGCGCCCAGCCCTGGGTGGTGACCAGCACGCCGGAAGCCAGCGAAGAGACCGCCAGCACCGCGAACACGCAGAAATTGAGGGCGCCCTGTGCCTTGTCTTTTTCTTCCGGGCGGTAGGCCGTCAGGGCCAGCGTGGTGCTGCCGGTGAACAGGAAGTTCCAGCCCAGGCCGAGCAAAAACAGCGCGAGCAGGAATTGCTGGAGATCGACACCCGACAGCGCAATCCCCACGCACAGCATGTTGAGGGCCAGCCCGACGGCCATGATGGGCAGCGTGCCAAAGCGCTTGATCAGGTGGCCGGTGAAAAAGCCCGGCGCAAACATGCCGATCACATGCCATTCCAGCACCAGCGCCACGTTGGAGAACGGTAGGCCGCAGGTCTGCATGGCAATCGGCGTGGCGGCCATCAGCAGGTTCATCACGCCATAGCCCAGCGCCCCGGCTGCGGCGGCAACGATAAAGACCGGCTGGCGCATGATTTCGCCCAGCGGCCGGCCTTCATGAGCCCCCACGCTCGTCACTTCGTGTACTTCGCTGCCCCCCGAGGGGGCTGGCCTTGCTTGGGGCGGCCCGGCGCGGCGGCCGTGGCCACCGCCGGATTCGTCCGGCGGAAAATGGATGAAGGCCAGCAGCAGCATGGACAGCAGGGCCACGCCGGCCAGCGCCAGGTAGGCGCCGGCAAAGGGCGTCTCGGTCAGGCTGCGTGTCTGCGCCGCCAGATTCGGGCCGAGTACCGCGCCTATCAGGCCGCCGGCCATCACCAGCGAAACGGCTTTTTCGCGAAACGCCGGCAACGCCAGCTCGGCGGCGGCAAAGCGGTAGAGCTGCGCATTGGCGTTGTAATAGCCGGCCACCACGGTGGCCATCACCAGCAGCCAGAAGTTTTTGCTGTGGGCCGCGTAGCCGCACAGCAGGGCCGAGGCCAGCGCCACCGCCAGGCCAAGCAGGAAGGAGGCTTTGCGGCCAAAGCGGCTTTGCGTACGCGCCACCAGCCCGGTCGAGAGCGCGCCGCCGACCACATAACCCATGACCGGCAGGGTCGCCATCCAGCCCAGCGGCGCCAGGCTCAGGCCGACCAGGCCGTTGATGGCGATGAAGGTGACGTTGTTGGTGAGAAACAGGCCCTGGCAGATGGCCAGCAGCCAGAGATGGCGGTTCATGGGCCAAGTGTATAGAGCGCCACGGCCCGGCGGGCGTGGCGTGGCGATTTATTTGCATCAAACAGGCCTGCAGCCCTTGTGAAACGGGCGCGGGTAGCTATGAAAAGTGGAGTGAGAGGACGGAAAATGAAATAAGAAGAGAAGCGTCTTCAAGGCCGGCCCCCCTGCCCTGCCTTGCGGCCGGGGGCGAGCAGGCCGGCCTGTTCCCAGCGTTGGCCGGCTCGGATCCGTCTTCCGGGCCGGCGGCCGTCGCCTCATGGACAGCTCATGCGCTGAGAATGGCGAGCACCGCCAGCGGCGCGGTTTCGGCGCGCAGGATGCGCGGACCCAGGGTGACGGGCCGGAAACCGCAGGCGATGGCGGCGGCCTCTTCGGCCGGGCTCAGGCCGCCTTCCGGGCCGCTGAGAAAGGTCAGCGCGCCGGTTGGTGCCACAGCCTCGGCCAGCGGCCGCGTGCCCGGCTGCAGGGACAGCAGCAGGCGCGTGTCCGCCGCGGCCGCATCGGAATTGCTTTTGAGCCATTCCGCCAGTCCGCTGGCCTCGTGGATCAGCGGCAGTCGGTTGCGCCCACATTGCTCGCAGGCGGCGATGGCGACGCCGCGCCAGTGCGCCAGCTTCTTGTCGGCGCGTTCGCCCTTGAGACGCAGCACGCTGCGCTCGCTCATCAGGGGCTGGATGCTGGCCACGCCCAGCTCGCTGGCTTTTTCGACCAGCCAGTCCATGCGCTCGTTGGCCGGCATGCCCAGCACCAGGTGAATGGCGCGCCCGGCTTCGCGGGCGGTGGCGCTGTAGGCGCCGACCGTGACGCGGACCTCGCTGCGGCCCATGTGCTCGACGGTGGCCTCAAACTCGCCTTCGCTGCCGGGCCGGCCATCGCCCTGCCCGTTGAACAGCGTGAGGGCATCGCCGGGCTGCAGGCGCAGCACCTGGACATGGCGGGCGGCCTGCTCGGGCAGGCTCACCGTGCTGCCGGGAACCAGGGCCAGATCGGCGTAGAAACGGGCGCTCACGGCGTTGGCGCGCACCGTTGAAGCGCGCAGAGTGCTATGAAAATAGTAGCGTCATGCACCTGTCTATCAAGGGATGGAGGCTGGTTTGGCATCAAAATGTGTAACCCACACGGGTTTCGTTGCCCTCGATCTCGTCAAGCAGCACCATCAGCGGCCCGAGCTGGCGGTAGCGCGCGCAGGTCGCGCGCGCGTACTTGATGAAGCGCGGCGTGTCGGCCAGGTACTTGGGCTTGCCGTCGCGCAAGGTCAGGCGCGCAAAAATGCCCAGCACCTTGAGGTGGCGCTGCAGGCCCATCCACTCGACGGCGCGGTAGAACTCGCCGAAGTCGTCGCCGACCGGCAGCCCGGCCCGGCGCGCCTTTTGCCAGTAGCGCACGGTGATGTCGAGCACGAAGTCCTCTTCCCAGCTCAGGAAGGCATCGCGCATCAGGCTGGCAATGTCGTAGCTGATGGGGCCGTAGACGGCGTCCTGGAAGTCCAGCACGCCCAGCTGGCCGCTGTTGTCCAGCATCAGGTTGCGCGGCATGAAGTCGCGGTGCACATAGACGCGTGCGCCGCCTAGCGATTCGAGGTTGCTGGCCTTGATCTGCGCGAAGGCCTTGTCCAGGGTTTCGCGCTGGCTGGCCTTGAGGGTGATGCCGCGGTGTTGCGCCACATACCAGTCGGGAAAGAGCGCCAGCTCACGGCTTAGCAGTGCGTCGTCATAGGGCGGCAATACACCGGGCCGGGAGGCGAGCTGCCAGCGCACCAGCGCATCGACGGCGTCCAGGTACAGCGCGTGGTGCGCGGCGCTGGGCTGGGCGATAGCATCGACGGCAGCCGGCGGCGCCATCACGTCCAGCATGGTTTGCGCGCCCAGGTCGTTCAGCAGCATGAAGCCCTGGGCTTCGTCCCAGGCCAGCACGCGCGGCGCGCTCAGGCCGGCCTCGGCCATCAGGCCCGCCACCTTGACGAAGGGCCGGCAGTCTTCGTGCGCCGGCGGGGCGTCCATGATGATGCAGCTGCCCGAAGCGACTTCGGCATCGACCCTGAAGTAACGGCGAAAGCTCGCATCGGCAGAGGCCAGCCGCAACGTATTGGCGTGCAATTTGTGCTGCGGGGCAGTGGCGGCCAGCCAGCGGCCAAAAGCGCTGGCGCGTGCGGGATCGGCCCAGGCGATGGAGGCTGTGGTCATGATTCTTGGGCCGCCGTCAAGGCAATCGCCTGGCACGGGTGGCGCGGGGTCTGGACAGGAGGATGGGTCATGGATAATCGGGCCTGATTTTACAAACGGGTTTATCTCACATAAACGATGCGCCGCGCATCCCACTCGCCTTTTATTCTCTCCCCGGTAGCGCATGCTGTCTCCAGGCTGGTGTTGAGCGCCGCGCTGGGGCTGGCCTGCGCCGTGCCGGCCCACGCCCAGGCGCCGACCCCATCGGCACCGGCTTCGGCGCCTGCGGGAGCGGACGGCGGGTTGACGCTCAAAAGCTCGGCGATGCTGGCCGAGGAAGTCTCCAGCGAGCCGGAAAACAAGGGGCCTACCTTTGTGTTCGGGGACCGCATGTCGGGCCGGCCCGACCTGGAGACCGTGGTCGAAGGCCATGCGGAGTTGCGGCGCGGGGCGGCGTCCATACGCGCAGACCGCATCGAGTATTACCAGCCCGACGATCTGGCCAAAAGCCGCGGCAATGTGCGCATCAACAAATCCGGCAACCGCTTTGAAGGCCCCGAGCTGGAGATCAAGCTGGACCGGTTCGAGGGCTTTTTCACGACGCCGTCCTACCGCTTTTTGAGCAACGGCGGCAACGGCCAGGCCGAGCGCGTCGATTTCATCGACGACAAGCACATGACGGCGCATCGCGTGAGCTACACCACCTGCGAGCGCGACAACGAGGCCAGCTGGGAGCCGGCCTGGGTCTTGACCGCCAGGCGCGTGGAATTCGATATGGATGAAGAGGTCGGCGTAGCCACCGGCGCCGTCGTGCGCTTCAAGAAAGTGCCCGTCCTGGCGTTCCCCAAGATCAGCTTCCCGCTGAGCGACAAGCGCAAGTCCGGCCTGCTGCCGCCTTCGATCGGCATGGGCTCGGTGAACGGCCTTGAATATCGCCAGCCTTACTACTTTGACATTGCGCCCAACCGCGATGCGACCTTTTCGCCGGCCATCATGACCAAGCGGGGTGTCGATCTGGCGGGGGAGTTCCGCTATCTCGAGCCCAGCTACAGCGGCCAGCTTCGCGGCAACTACCTGCCCGGCGACAAATTGCGCGGCCGCGACCGCTGGTCTTATTCGCTGCAGCAAGTGGGGACGATTAACACCGGCCTGCCGTCCGTCGGCGGTCTGGGGCTCAACCTCAATTTGAACCGTGTCAGTGACAACGATTACTGGCGTGATTTCCCGGTCAACAGCACGGCGGGAACCCAGCGCCTGCTGGCCCAGGATGGGACCTTGTCCTGGGGGCGGGGCTTTTTTTCCTCGTCGATCCGGGCGCTCAAGTGGCAGACCCTGCAGGATGTGACGTCCCCCATCGTTCCGCCCTATGACCGTCTGCCGCAGCTCACCGCCGCCTATACGCGCGTGGATGCGCCGTTGCTGGGTCTGGGTCACGGTTTTGACTGGTCACTGGAGGGCGACTACACGCGCTTTTCGGCCGACAGCAACCTGACCAAGCAGCCCAACAGCAACCGGGCCTTCAGCCGGTTTCAGCTCAGCCATCCGTGGCTGTCGCCCGCCGGCTATATCACGCCAAAACTGCAGCTGCACGCCACCAGCTACCGGTTTGATGTGCCGCTGGCCAATGGCGCGACCACGGCCTCGCGCGTCGTGCCCACCTTCAGTCTGGACAGCGGCCTGCAGTTTGAGCGCAGTGCCAGCTTTTGGGGCCGCAGCTTTACCCAGACTTTGGAGCCGCGGGCCTTTTATGTGCGCACGCCCTTCCGTGACCAGAGCGCGCTGCCCAATTACGACTCGGGCGCCAACGACTTCAACTTTGCCACGGTGTTCACCGAGAACGCCTTTGTCGGCAATGACCGTATTTCAGACGCGAACCTGCTCACGCTCGGCGTTACCTCGCGCTTGCTGGACCCTGATACCGGTGCCGAGGCCTTGCGCTTTGGGGTGGCGCAGCGCCTGCGCTTTGAAGACCAGCGAGTCACCTTGCCGGGCGCCTTGCCAATCACCGACCGCATCAGCGACTTGCTGGTGGGCGCCTCGGTGAACTGGGTGCCGCAGTGGTCGTTTGACAGCACGGTGCAATACAACCCCAAGACCAGGCAGTCCGAGCGCGGCTCCTTTGGCGTGCGCTACAACCCCGGCAATTACCGCGTCATCAGTGCGGCGGTCCGCCTGCAGCGCAATGTCAGCGAGCAGATTGACGTTGGCTGGCAGTGGCCCCTCAATGACTTGTGGGGCG
Source organism: Polaromonas jejuensis NBRC 106434 (assembly GCF_001598235.1). Classification (GTDB taxonomy): domain Bacteria; phylum Pseudomonadota; class Gammaproteobacteria; order Burkholderiales; family Burkholderiaceae_C; genus Polaromonas; species Polaromonas jejuensis. Next base: position 67,352 of record NZ_BCYO01000009.1, read on the forward strand.
ACAAGGGCCGCGATCTGGGCCCCGGCCAGGGCCAGGGCGGCGGGCGCTATTATGGGGTCGGGCGCCTGAACTACAGCATGCTGGACAAGAAACTGGTGGATGCCATCGTGGGCGTTGAATACGATGGCTGCTGCTGGATTGGCCGGGTCGTGCTGCAGCGCTCAGCCAACAGTACGAGCACCTCGAGTACCCGGATCTTGTTCCAGCTGGAACTGGTCGGCTTCTCCCGCATCGGTTCCAGTCCGCTTGAAACCCTCAAGACCAATGTCCCGCGTTACCAATACCTGCGTGAGAAAATCAGCAGTCCCAGCCGCTTTACCACCTATGACTAACCAACGCTTTTTCACCGGATTTTTCCCGGCCCGGCCACTGGCCGCTGCGCTGCTGCTGCTCGCGCTGCCCATGGCGGGGGTGCAGGCTCAGGGCCTCAAGCCTTCCGGCCCGCAGCGACTCCCGGCTCCGGCGGCCAGCGCGAGTGCCGGGGGCGCCGCCAGGCAGCGGCAGGCTGACTTCATCGTCGCCGTAGTGAACTCGGAGCCGATCACCAACAGCGAAGTGCGCACCAAGCTGTTCCGTACCGAGCAGCAAATCCTCCAGCAGGGGATGACGCTGCCGCCGCGCGGCGAGCTGGCCAAGCAGGTGCTGGAGCGCCTGATCAATGACAAGGCGCAGCTGCAAATGGCGCGCACCTCCGGCGTGCGGGTGGATGACAACGCCGTCGCGGCCGCCGTGGAGACGGTGGCCCGCCAGAACCAGATCTCGGTGGACGAGTTGCGCCGGCGCCTGAAGGCCGATGGCATTGCCTACAGCCAGTTCGAGTCGGAACTGCGTGACGAACTGCTGGTCACCCGCCTGCGCCAGCGCGAGGTGGAGTCGAAAGTGACGGTGTCCGAGCAGGAGATCGACCAGTTTTTGCGGGACCAGGAGGGCAGCAACGACCTGTCCTCGCTGGCCCTCAACCTGGGCGAGATTTTGGTGGCGGTGCCTGAAAACGCCACGCCCGAGCAGGTCGCTGCGCTGCAGGCCAAGGCCCAGCAGGTGGTGGACAAGGCCAGGGCCGGCAACGACTTCACGGCGCTGGCCAACGAGTTTTCCAGCTCACCCACCCGCAGCAGCGGCGGCCAGATGGGCTTGCGCACGGCCGACCGCTACCCGCCCCTGTTTGTGGAAGCGACCCAGAAGCTGCACACCGGCGGGGTGGCCGGCCCTATCCGCAGCGGCGCCGGCTTTCACATCCTGAAGGTGATTGAAAAGAGGCAGGCCGGCATGCCCGGTGCGGTGGTGACGCAAACCCATGCGCGCCATATCCTGTTGCGGCTGACGCCGCAACTCACCGAGGCTGCCGCCGTAGAAAAGCTGGCCGGCTTCAAAAAACGCGTGGTGGCTGGACAGGCCGACTTTGCCGCCCTGGCGCGCGAAAGCAGTGAAGACGGTTCGGCCAAGGAAGGCGGCGATCTGGGCTGGGCCAACCCCGGCATGTTTGTGCCCGAGTTTGAAAAAGTCATGAACAGCCTGGCGCCGAATCAGATCTCCGACCCGCTGGTGTCGCGCTTCGGCGTGCATCTGCTTCAGGTGCTGGAGCGGCGCGAAACGCAGCTGTCCCAGCGGGACATGCGCGAGATGGCGCGCAACGTGCTGCGCGAGAAAAAGCAGAACGAGGCTTATGTGCTGTGGGCGCAGGATATCCGTGGCCGCGCCTATGTGGAATACCGCGAGCCGCCGCAGTAGATGTTGGCCCCCACGCTTGTGGCTACGCCGCTCTTCGAGAACACGTCGTGTACTGCGCTGCCCTCCAGGGGGGCTGTTTCGGCTTGGGACGGCCAGGCGCCGAAACGCGTGGCCTCCGGGTTTGTCGGTGCCGCGTCCGCGATCCAAGGCGAGGCCGCATGAAGCACATCGCCCGCAAGCGCTTCGGCCAGCACTTCCTGACGGACCAGGGCATCATCGAAGGCATTGTTCAAGCCATTGCGCCCAAGGCTGGCCAGGCCATGGTGGAAATCGGCCCGGGCCTGGCCGCGCTGACGCAGCCGCTGGTCGAGCGCCTGGGGCATCTGACGGTGATCGAGCTGGACCGTGATCTGGCGCGGCAATTGCGCCTGCATCCGCAGCTGACAGTGGTGGAGTCCGACGTTCTCAAGGTGGACTTCCCGCAATTGGCCCAAGACATGCGCGTTGCCGGCCAGGGCAGTCCCGCGCAGGTGGTGCTGCCTGAGGCCGGCGCCAAGCTGCGTGTGGTGGGCAACCTGCCCTACAACATCTCCACGCCCATCCTGTTTCATCTGCTCGATGCGGTGGACGCGATCGAAGACCAGCACTTCATGCTGCAAAAGGAGGTCATAGACCGCATGGTGGCCAGCCCGGCCACCAGCGACTATGGCCGCCTCAGCGTGATGCTGCAATGGCGTTATGCCATGGAAAACGTGCTGTTCGTGCCGCCGCAAAGCTTTGACCCGCCGCCGCGCGTGGACAGCGCGGTGGTGCGCATGGTGCCGCACGCCCATCCGGTGGCGCTCGATGTCAAGCGGCTCAGCGAGCTGGTCCAGGTGGCCTTCAGCCAGCGTCGCAAGCTGCTGCGCCATACCTTGGGCCAGTGGCTGACGGCGCGTGACTTTGCGGGGACTTTTGACGTGCAGCGCCGGGCCGAAGAAGTGCCGGTGGCCGAATACATTGCGCTGGCGCAGCAGCTGGCCGTGTGATCCGCTGGCATCTGGCATGCTATTTAAAAGATAGCTGCTAGCGCTTATCCTGTAGGGGCTGAAAGCCTAAAACACCGGAAAGTGTTGAGCCTTAAAAGGCATAAAAAAAAACCCGCATGCCGCGGGCTTTTTTGTGGGCGCCTGAAACGCCGGTCTCAGGCTGCGTTGAGCCAATAGGCTGCATTGAACGGACTGCTCATGCGCAGCGCCAGCGGTGACACGTCTACCAGTTTGTCGGTAGGCATGGGTTCTTCACCTTCTGCAACTGCTTGCGGGGCCTCATTCGCCCGATCCCCTTGGCCAATGTCTGGGGAGCGGGCTACAGAAAAGAATAGAAGCATCTGAACGGGATCTTGCGATCCGCCCAGTAGTCCGAGGCATCCCGGAAGATGTCGAGCAGCTGCTCGCGCGCTTCCTTGTCAAACTTGGCGTTGGCCGGAATCTGCTCGAGCACGACGATGAAGCCGGGCTGCGGACCTGATTTGTGAACCAGGTCTGTCATGCAGTCGTACAGGGCGTCGAAGTTCTTGCCGAAATGTGCCGGGAAGGTGTACTGCGCCGCAATCATGTCCAGAACGTCCTGTTTGCTTTGGGCATTGCCCAGGTTGGCATACAGGAAGTGCTGGTTCAGCTGGGTGGCGGCATCCTGCAAGTCCTGTACGCGGAAAGCGCGTATGGATTGCACGATATTGGGCCGCACGCCCTTCAATGGCGGTTCAGTGTCCTTACGAAGTGGTGTATCCATCTCCGCTACTCTTTCTCTTTGGTCAAAAAATCAAATAACGACCACGGTTCATTTATTGAACGATTCTGCGAAAACTCGCATAGTGGTCGTCGGTGTAATAACAGGCATCGGGGGCCGCAGGTTTCAAGCCACCACACACAATGCGCCGGGCACCCCGGCTGCGCTCATTGGGCGTCCTGACGGTGTATTCACGGTAGTAGCCGCGATTTTTGGCGGGAAGAATTCGTTCCCGGTTACCAAATACCACGCCGTCCTTGTCATGCCGGAACGGTCCGCCCTGGTAAATCAATGTCATCATGTCGCGCCCTTGAGGGGGCAGTTGGGCGACCGCAACCGTGTCCAGCGGGGCCTGGTAAGCCGGGCCTTTGGCATACCCGACGCTGGGGCTTAAACCGAACAGGCTGGTCGACAAGACCAGCAGCAACGCCGCTCCAGCGGCGCGCCAAGCGCCCCATCTATTGCACGACATGAAAAAAATACCTTTCTTGAACCCAGGGTCAACCGCCGACTTTTCGGGTTAACCCTTAAATTTCAAGAGAGGTAGTTTGCCGCATATGGACAAAAAACGCAAGTGCCTGCTGAATATTTAAGCAATAGCGCCAGGGATTAGCGCCCTGGTAAGTTAGTGCTGGCTATCTAGGCTGGGCTCATCGAGCCGCATTGGCATCCGCGACCGTGAGTGCCGTCATATTCACAATGCGGCGGACTGTGGCCGTGGGCGTCAGGATGTGCATGGGTTTGTTGGCGCCCAGCAGCACCGGGCCAATGGCAATGTTGCCGCCGGCTGCGGTCTTGAGCAGGTTGTAGGCGATATTGGCCGCATCAATATTGGGCAAGACCAGCAAATTGGCTTCGCCGGTCAGCGCGCTGTTGGGCATGATGAGGGCGCGGGCCTTGGCGTCCAGGGCCACGTCGCCGTGCATTTCGCCGTCGACTTCCAGCCAGGGCGCGCTTTCCCGGAGCAGGTCCAGCGTGCGGCGCATTTTCAGGGCGCTGGGCAGGTCGGACGAGCCGAAATTGGAGTGCGACAGCAGGGCGGCCTTGGGCTTGATCCCGAAGCGCATCATTTCCTCGGCGGCCATGGTGGTGATTTCGGCCAGCTGCTCGGCGGTCGGGTCGTAGTTGACGTGCGTGTCGAGCAGGAACACCTGACGGCCCGGCAGCATCAGGCCGTTCATGCAGGCGTAGGTGTGCACGCCTTCGCGCTTGCCGATCACCTGGTCCAGGTAGTTCAAATGGTGGGCCGTGGTGCCCCAGGTGCCGCAAATCAGGCCGTCCACATCGCCCTTATGCAGCAGCATGCCGGAGATCAGCGTCAGGCGGCGGCGCATTTCGATCTTGGCCATCTGCACGGTCACGCCGCGGCGGTCCATCATGCGGTGGTAGGTCTGCCAGAAGTCGCGGTAGCGGTGATCCTGCTCCACGTTCACCACGTCGTAATCGAGTTCTTCCTTCAGGCGCAGGCCAAACTTCTCAATGCGCTGGGCAATGATGGCCGGGCGGCCTACCAGGGTGGGCCGTGCCAGGCCTTCGTCGACCACGATCTGGCAGGCGCGCAGCACGCGTTCTTCCTCGCCCTCGGCATAGGCCACGCGTTTGCGGGCCGCGGCCTTGGCTGCCGCAAAAATCGGCTTCATGACCGTGCCCGAGGCGTAGACAAAGCTTTGCAGCTTTTCGCGGTAGGCGTTCATGTCCTGGATGGGCCGCAGCGCCACGCCGCTGTCGGCGGCGGCTTGCGCTACGGCCGGCGCGATCTTCATCATCAGCCGCGGATCAAAGGGCTTGGGAATCAGGTATTCGGGTCCGAAGGTCAGTTTTTCGCCGACATAGGCGGCGGCGACCACCTCGCTCTGCTCGGCCTGGGCCAGTTCGGCGATGGCATGCACCGCCGCAATTTCCATCTCCAGGGTGATGGTGGAGGCGCCGGCATCCAGGGCGCCGCGGAAAATATAGGGGAAGCACAGGACGTTGTTGACCTGATTCGGGTAATCCGTGCGACCTGTCGCGATAATGGCGTCATCACGCACGGATTTGACGTCTTCCGGCGTTATCTCCGGGTTGGGGTTGGCCAGGGCCAGGATGATGGGCTTGGCCGCCATCTTGGCGACCATGTCCTTTTTGAGCACGCCGCCGGCGGACAAGCCCAGAAAGATGTCTGCGCCGTCAATGATTTCGCCCAAGGTGCGGGCGGTGGTGTTCTGCGCAAACTGGCGTTTGTCCTCGTCCATCAGCTCGGTGCGGCCTTCATAGACCACACCCGCCAGGTCCGTCACATAAATGTTTTCGCGCGGGATGCCCAGCTTGACCAGAAGGCCCAGGCAGGCCAGCGCCGCCGCACCCGCGCCCGAGGCCACCAGCTTGACCTTTTTGGGGTCCTTGTCGACCACTTTCAGGGCGTTGAGCACGGCCGCGCCCACGGTGATGGCGGTGCCATGCTGGTCGTCGTGGAAAACCGGAATCTTCATGCGTTTGCGCAGTTCGCGCTCCACATAAAAGCAGTCGGGTGCCTTGATGTCCTCGAGGTTGATGGCGCCGAAAGTCGGCTCCAGCGAGGCAATGATGTCCACCAGTTTGGCCGGGTCTTTCTCGTCGATCTCGATGTCGAACACATCCACACCCGCGAACTTCTTGAACAGCACGCCCTTGCCTTCCATGACCGGCTTGGAGGCCAGCGGGCCGATGTCGCCCAGGCCGAGCACGGCCGTGCCGTTGGTGACCACCGCCACCAGGTTGCCGCGGCTGGTGTATTTGAAGGCCGCGTTCGGGTCCTTGACGATTTCCTCGCAGGGGGCGGCTACACCGGGTGAATAGGCCAGGGCCAGGTCGCGCTGGTTGGTGAGCTGCTTGGTCGCTGCAATCGCCACCTTGCCCGGCGTTGGGAACTCATGGTATTCAAGGGCGGCGCGGCGCAGTTCGGCCCGCTTTTCTTCACGGTTGTCAGGCGTCGCAACGGTTGGTGTCAGCATTCAAGGGTCTCCAGAGAGAACGGTCGGTGCGGCCGTCAGATTTTGCTAAGGGTTTGCGATTGTAGGGCGTTGCAGAAGAAAACCGAAGGCGGATAGTCTGCGCCAGCAGGTGCTGCGCTTTTAACTTTTTCGCAAAGATCAAACCCGCCCGGCTGGCCGGGATGCCAAGCCGGTGGGTGGCTCGGGCGAGGCGACTATGACGATGTCAGCGTGCCACGCCCAGCAGGCGGTCCAGCCGTTCGGGCTGCTCGCGCAGCTCCTGAGCCGTTCCGGCATGCGCCACCATGCCGCGGTCCAGGACCACGGCGCGGTCGGAGATCGCGAGAATGGCCTGCGGGTGCTGCTCCACGATGATGGCGCTCAGGCCCTCCTCGCGCGTGATGCGGCGTATGGCCCGCAGCAGCTCCTCCACAATGATGGGCGCCAGCCCCTCAAGCGGTTCGTCGAGCAGCAGCAGCCTGGGATTGAGCACCAGCGCACGGCCGACCGCCAGCATTTGCTGCTCGCCGCCCGACAGCTGCGTGCCCAGGTTGGTCTTGCGTTCGGCCAGGCGCGGGAACATGGCGTACACGCCGTCCGGGTTCCACTTGCCGGGTCGCGCCACCGCCGTCAGGTTTTCGTGCACCGTGAGCGACTTGAAGATGTTGCGCTCCTGCGGCACCCAGCCGATGCCTACCGCGGCGCGCTCGTGCGAGGCCAGCTGGTGCAGCGCAACGCCGCCCAGGGCGATGGAGCCGCCATGCTGCCGCGTGGCGCCGGCCAGCGTGTTGATCAGCGTGGTCTTGCCCGTGCCGTTGCGGCCCAGCAGGGCCAGCGTCGCGCCTTCGTCAAGCGTGAGCGATACATCGTGCAGGACAACCGCCTCCCCGTAGCCGGCGCGAAGCTTTTCGACCTTGAGGAGCTCAGCCATGAGGGTTGGCCCCCATGCTTCCTGCCCCTGCAGGGGCTGCGCTGCCCCCCGAGGGGGCCTTTGCGCCTTGGAGCGGTCCGGCGGCGTTCGCCTCCTCGCCATGGCCCAGGTACACCGCCTTGACCTGGGGGTCGTTGGCGATCTGGTCAGGCGTGCCTTCGGTCAGCAGGGTGCCGTTGACCAGCACCGTCATGTAGTTTGCGAAACTGAAAACCAGGTCCATATCGTGTTCAATCAGCAGTACCGAGACATCGGCGGGGAGTGCGGCAACGGTCTGCAGCAGTTCCTCGCGTTCGCCGGCCGGGACGCCGGCGACCGGCTCGTCCAGCAGCAGTACGCGCGGTTCGCAGGCCAGTGCAATCGCAATTTCCAGCAGGCGGCGCTTGCCATAAGCCAGCACCCGGGTGGGCTGGTCCATGACCTCGGTCAGGTGAAACTGCTCGAGCAGCTGCGCGCAGCGCTCGGCCACCGGCTTGCTCTGGCCCAGCGCCTGCCACCACTTGGCGCCGAGGCCGCTTTGTTGCGACACGGTGAGCGCCAGTGTCTGCAGCGGCGTCAGCGAATCGAACAGCTGGTTGATCTGAAAGGTGCGTACCATGCCGCGCGCCACGCGCTGGTGCGGCGCCAGACCGGTGATGTCGCGCCCTTCCAGGGTGATGCGGCCTTCGGTGGGTTGCAGCACGCCGGTCAGCAGGTTGACCAGCGTGGTCTTGCCGGCGCCGTTGGGGCCGATCAGTGCATGGCGTGCGCCCTTTTTCAGATTGAGCGTCACATGGTTCGTGGCCGTGATGCCGCCGAAACGCATCACCAGGCCTTGTGCGGCGAGTACGGTTTCGTTGTGGCTCGTGCTCATGCCCGGCCTCCGCGCGACATCCAGGTCCACGGGCGGATCAGCCGTTCACGGCCGACCAGCACCAGCACCACCAGGAACAGGCCGATCCAGAATGTCCAGTACTGCGGCGTGATGGCCGACAGCGCGTCCTGCATCAGCTTGAACACGATCGCGCCCGCCACACCGCCGTAGAGCCAGCCGGTGCCGCCGATCACGAGGATCAGCAGCACATCGGCCGAGCGGTGGAACTCGAACAGGTCGAGCGACGCAAAACCCGTGGTCTGTGTCAGCAAGGCCCCGGCGGCCCCGGCCACGCCGGCCGCCGCCGTATAGGCCACCGCCAGTTTCGAGGCCACCGGAATCCCGATGGCCATGGCGCGCAGCCGGTTGTCGCGGATCGCCATCAGCGTCGCGCCAAACGGCGAATGCACCAGCCGGCGCATCAGCACAAAGAACGCCAGCAACACCGTCAGCGAGTAATAGGCGGCGGTGCGGCCGGTCAGGTCGAACTCGAAATGCCCCAGCAACGGGCCCATGACCACGCCCTGCAGGCCATCGGCGCCACCGGTCAGCCAGTCCAGCTTGTTGGCCAGCTCCAGCAGGATCAGGGCCGCGCCCAATGTCACCATGAGCCGCGTGAGGTCGCTGCCACGCATGATGGTGAGCGAGCACACGGCGCCCAGCAGCGTGGCCACGGCCATGCCCACGAGCAGCCCGAGCAGCGGATCGGGCATGACCAGCTTGGCAAACAGCGCCGCGGCATAACCACCGATGCCGAAGAAGGCCGCGTGGCCGAGCGAGACGATGCCGGTGTAGCCGAGGATCAGGTCCAGCGAAACCGCAAACAGCGCCACGATGGCAATCTCGTTGATGATCAGCGCATGGCTGGGCAGCAGCACCGGCGCGACAAAGGCCAGCAGCCAGAGCACCGGCTCCCAGGGCTTCCAGCGGCTTTTATTGAGCAGGGAGGGCTGAGCATTCATTTCACTTCCCTCCCTTGCGCACAAACAGGCCTTGCGGGCGCCAGACCAGGATCAGGATCATCAGGCTGTAGACAATGAAGGCCCCCAGCTTGGGGATGTAGTACTTGCCGGCCACATCGGCAATGCCGAGCAGCAGCGCCGCCAGCAGCGGCCCGGTGATGGACGAGGTGCCGCCCACGGCGACCACGATCAAAAAGTAAATCATGAATTTCAGCGGGAAGCCCGGATCCAGGCCCAGCACCTCGGCACCGAGTGCGCCGCCCAGGCCGGCAAGGCCCGAGCCGAAGGCAAAGGTCGAGAAAAACACCACATTGACATTGATGCCCAGGCCCGCCGCCACGCGCTGGTCATCGACCGAGGCGCGCAGCCGGCTGCCGAAACGCGTGCGCGTCAGCACATACTGCAGGCCCACCGTCAGCGCGGCGCAGACGGCGATGATGAACAGCCGGTAGTGCCCCATGCCCAGCATCCAGGCGCCGTTGCCAAGTTCGGTGCGGCCCTTGAGCCAGGCGGGCAACTGGATGATCTGCTGGGTCGAGCCGATGAAGTAGTCCACACTGGCCACTGCCATGAAGACCAGACCGATGGAGAACAGCACCTGGTCCAGGTGTGGCTTGTGGTACAGCGGGCGGTACAGCGTGCGCTCCAGCACGCCGCCCAGCAGCGCCGAGCCGATGAACGCCAGCGGCAGGCACAGCAGGAAGGGGGTGTCGAAGCGCTGCATCAGCAGCACCGTGATGTAGCCGCCTACCATGGCAAAAGCGCCATGCGCCAGGTTGACGAAATTCATCAGGCCCATGGTCACCGCCAGGCCTACCGCGAGGATGAACAACAGCATGCCGTAGGCAATACCGTCAAAAAGAATGGTCAACATGTGTGTGTCTGCTCAGGGCAAAGCCAGCCAGGGCTTGATTACAGCCTCTTGCCGGTGATTTGACAATCTTCGGGCCGCGAACCGGATTGCGGCGTTTACTTGGCTTTGCCCGGGTCCTTGACGTCCTTGATGACGTCAAATTCCACGTTGTAGAGCTGGCCGTCCTTCTTCTCGACCTTGCGCAGGTACACGTCCTGCACGATATCGCGCGTCTGCGCGTCGATGAAAATCTTGCCGCGCGGACTTTCGAAGAGCTGGCCCTTCATGGCCGCCAGCAACGCGTCGCCGCCGCCCTGGCCCCTGGTGGTCTTCAGCGCTTCATAAATGACGCGCATGCCGTCGTAACCGCCGACCGCCATGAAGTTGGGGCGCAGGCCCTTGTTGGCCTTGCCAAAGGCTTCGACGAATTTCTTGTTCAGGGCCGACGGATGGGCCGCCGAGTAGTGGTGTGAGGTGACCACGCCGAGCGCGCCATCGCCCATGTCGTTGAGCTGGTCGTCGTCCGTCACGTCGCCGGTGGCAATCAGCTTGATGCCGGCCTTGTCCAGGCCGCGTTCCAGAAACTGCTTCATCACCGCAGCGCCTGCGCCGGACGGCACGAACACAAACAGCGCATCGGGCTTGCCGTCCCGCACTTTTTGCAGGAAGGGGGCAAAGTCGGGATTGCGCAGCGGCACGCGCAGCGCTTCGGTGACCTGGCCGCCGTTGAAGGTCAGGCGGTCCTTGAAGTACTTTTCGGCGTCAATGCCGGGGCCGTAATCCGACACCAGCGTGATCACTTTCTTGATGCCGTTCTTGGGCGCCCAGTCGGCCAGTGCGACCGACACCTGGGGCAGCGTAAAGCTGGAGCGTACGACGTAAGGGGAGGCCTGGGTGATGCTGGAGGTCGCTGCCGCCATCACCACCATGGGCGTTTTGGACTGCGTCGCAATGGGTGCCGTGGCCAGGGCCGAGGGGGTGATGCCGAAGCCGGCCAGCACGTTGACCTTGTCATTGACCACCAGCTCCTGGGCCAGGCGGCGCGTGGCATCGGGCAAGCTGGTGTCATCCTTGATGATCAGCTGGATTTTCTTGCCGGCCACGGTGTCGCCGTTTTGCGCCATGTACAGGCGCGCGGCCGCTTCGATCTGACGGCCGGTCGTGGCCTGCTGTCCCGTCATCGGCAGAATCAGGCCGATCTTGAAGGTGTTGTCCTGTGCGATGGCGTGCGAGGTTGCCAGTGCCGCCGCGGACAGTGCCGCGAGATGGAGGAAGGTACGTTTTTTCATGCATGTCTCCTGGTGATTTCAGCTCTTGTTACCGCCTATTGACCGGCGCGCCACAGGCGCTTGGCATCCGGTCGCAAAACTGTGTGAGTCTAGTAGTAGTTCGAGATCGGCACAAATGTTCTATACATGAACAAATGGGCGGCTATCCCTTGTTCATCATGCCGGTTTTCTCCCCCGGTCTGGCGGTTCTTCGCCACGGCCTGCGCGATCATCGTGCACGTGGCCCGGTGATCGCACACAAGTTGTCCTGCGCCGGGTCGGGCCGATAAGAAGAATCCAGCGTGATCGAGCCCACCACGCGCGACACGCAGGCGCAAATGCGCTGGTTCCCGCGCTTTTCGTCCACGCTGAGGAACACGTCGCGGTGGTCGATCTCGCCGTCCACGGCCAGCACGTCCATCGCGCACAGGCCGCACTCGCCGCGCTTGCAGTCGGAGATGGTCTGCACACCCGCGCTTTCGAGCGCGTCCAGCAGGCTGCAGTCGGCCGGCACGGTGATGTCCAGGGCATGGCGCGGAATCTGCACCCGGAAGGCTTGCGGTGCAAAGCGGCCGCTGTTGCCAAAGGTTTCGTAGCGCAGGTCGGCGGGCGGCCGTCCGGAGGCCTCCCAGGCGCGGCGCACGGCGTCGAGCATGGGCACCGGGCCGCAGACGTACATTTGCGCACCCGTGGGCAGCGCGGCAATTTCTGCGGCGAAATCAATCGGCGTGGCGACCGCGGTGTGCAGCGCCGCGCCCAGGCTGGCGCGCAGCTGCGGCAGGAACGCCAGCTCGGTTTCGCTGCGTGCGCCATAGAGCATGCGCAGGGATTGGCCCGTGCCGGCACTGCGGCGGGCCAGCGCCTGCGCCATTCCCAGCAGCGGCGTGATGCCGATGCCGCCGGCGACCAGCAGGTAGGCCGGCGCGTTGAAGTCCAGCGGGAAATGGTTTTGCGGCTCGCTGACCTGAAGCCGGTCGCCCACGGCCAACTGCCACATCGCGCGTGAGCCGCCAAGCCCATCGTCCAGCCGCTTCACGGCAATGCGCAAGGTCTGGCCATCGGGTTCGCCAACCAGTGAATAGCAGCGCGTCTGCGGCTTGCCGTGCACCAGCAGCTGCAGCTGCAGGTGGCTGCCGGGCTCGTGGCGCTGTACGCCCCCGGTGGGGCGGAGGCTGAATTCGCGCACGGTGGGCGTGACGTCGTGGAAGGATTCAATGACCGCGTTGGTCCAAGTGGTGTTGGCTTTCATTCAGTTTTCCGTGGTGCTGGCCGTCGCCCGCTCGGTGAGGCTCGCCCCTCCCATTCGTGGGCCGCCGTGGAACCGGCTTTGCCGGGCCACTGGTGGCGCCCCCTCGAGGGGCTGAGAGCCGCGGCTCCAAGCCTGCCTGCGCAGGCTTGGACGGCTCAGAAGAGCCGTCGCCTCTGGCGGTGGTACGGGGCGGCCGCAGGCCGCTTCGGGGGTGGATGTCATTTCTTTCGGATCAGGCGCACGCCGGGCATCCGGTCCAGGTTGTGGCTGGCCACGGCCTCGCGCAGGTTGCGCTGGGCCAGGCGCGAGTGCTCGCGCATGATGGCCTCGGCGCGCGAGCCCTCGCGCTGCTCGATAGCGTCCAGCACCTGGCGGTGCTGGTCCTGCGCCACGATCAGCATGTCGCGCGCGCTAGGCGAATTGGCCTGCACCACGACAAAACCCGAGGCCGAGGCGAACGGCAGGCTGGCCACGCGATCAAGTTCCTTGGCAATCACCCCACTGCCCGCCATCTCGCTGAGCAGGGCGTGAAACCGCTCGTTGAGCGTCACGTAGCTGGAGAAGGCTTCGTCGTCGAGCGCCGGCCGGCTCAGCACCTGGTCGATCTTGCCCAGGCATTCGCGGGCTTCGCCCAGCACCACGGCAGGGGCGCCGCGCTCGGCCGCCAGCCGCGCCGACAGGCCTTCCAGGGTGCCGCGCAGCTCGATGGCTTCGGACACGTCGCGCTCGGAAAAGGTGCGTACGGCATAGCCGCCGTTGGGCAGGGACTCCAGCAGGCCTTCCTGTTCCAGCCGCATCAGCGCGGCGCGGATCGGGGTGCGCGAGACGCCGAGTTTTTCCACAATGGCCAGTTCGGCGATGCGCGTACCGCCGGCCAGTTCGCCCGCCAGAATCATCTCGCGCAGCTGCAGCTGCGCCCGGACCTGCGCACTTTCCGACGTATTTTGGCCGGTAGCCCTTGTATTTACTGCGGCATCAGCTATTGAATTGATAGCGATTGTCATGGATGAGGCTCCCGGTTCAGGCGGTGCGGCGGACTGGAATCACCGGCGCTGATGATGTTTCCCGCGCGACCAGCCCGTCGATCAGGCGCCTGGCCCACATCGATCCGGCGTCGATGTTGAGGTTGTAGAACTGGTGGTCCGGGTGTTCGTCGATGGCGATCTGCTGGGCTTCGAGCACACATTCGTCTTCCCGGAAGATGCCGGCCACGCCCTCGCGCAGCTGGTGCGTCAGGCGCTGCTCGCCCAGGCAGTAATTGCGCGCGAAAGCCCAGAAGTAATGGCAACTGCCGTCGGTCTCGGGCGTCACGGTGTTGAGCACATAGCCATTCACGCCCTGGCTGCGGTCGCCTGGCCGACCGTCTTTGGGCGGCGCGCCGGAGCCGGCCTCGGCCACGCCGACGTCGATGTTCACCGTGCACGGCGCCTCGAAGGTGATGATCTGCCAGCGGTCGACCTTGCCCCTGTAGCCGCGCGCCTGTTCGATTTGCCCCGCCCAGAATGGCGGCGCGTCAATGTTCTCCATCCAGCGCGTGACGGTGGCGGTGCGGTCGCCGTGCGTCGCCACGAAGGGCGCCTCGGCCACGGCGCGCTGGCCGATGCTGGAGCCGTGCACAAAGGTCTCGTGCGTGAGGTCCATCAGGTTGTCCACCACCAGGCGGTAGTCGCACTTCACGGTGATCAGCTTGCCGTCGCCGGTCCAGGCCGGGTCGTCGTTCCAGTGCATGTCGGGCACCAGCGCCGGGTCGGCCTTGGCCGGGTCGCCGGGCCAGATCCAGACAAAGCGGTGTTTTTCCACCACCGGAAACGAGCGCACGCAGGCCGAAGGATTGAGCGTCTGCTGGCTCGGCATATGGGTGCAGCGGCCCTGCGCGTTGTAGACCAGGCCGTGGTAACCGCAGGTGAGTTCGTCGCCGTTCAGCGAGCCCATGGACAGCGGCAGCAACCGGTGCCAACAGGCATCTTCCAGCACGGCCACGTGGCCGTCGGTCTTGCGGAACATCACGACTTTCTGCTTGCAGATGGTGCGCGCCAGCAGCTTGCGGCCGACTTCCACGTCATAGGCGGCGGCGTACCAGGCGTTCAGCGGAAACGAGGGTTTTTCGGCTTTCATGAATACTCAGTGTATACACTAGTGGATGAAAATCAATGAAAAATGGCATGAATACGGGTTTTTACTAGATTTTTGTATTCAGAAGGATGGCTTGAAAGTGGAATAACATGGCGGCCTTGACTCAATTCCCTTTCTGGAGACTTCCATGACCGTCAAACTCCCAGCCCGTTACGACCATGTTGGCAGCTTCCTGCGCCCTCTTTACCTGCTGGAGGCGCGTGAGCAAAAGGCCAGGGGCCAGATCACGCCCGAACAGCTGCGCCAGGTGGAAGATCGGGCCATTGCTGAGATTGTGAAATTCCAGGAAGACCTGGGCCTGAAAAGCATCACCGACGGCGAGTTCCGCCGCACCTACTTCCACATCGACTTCCTCGAACAGCTCGGCGGCGTGAAGACCGACATTCCGGTGACCATCCAAAAGCCGGACGGCACGCTGGAGCTGGCGCCGCCCGTGATGCGCGTGGTTGACAAGGTCCGTCACGCCAGGGACATCCAGCTGGCCGACTTCCAGTACCTCAAAAGCCAGGTCGGCGCGGGCAACACGCCCAAGGTCACTATCCCCTCGCCCACCATGCTGCACTTTCGCGGCGGGCGCGCCGGCATCAGCCGGGAGGCCTATCCCGAACTCGACCCCGCGTTCTACGACGACGTGGCCCAGGCCTATGGTGACGAGTTGCGCAGCCTGGCCGCCGCCGGCTGCACCTATGTGCAGATGGACGACACCAACCTGGCTTACCTGTGCGACGAGAAAATGCGCGAGGCGGCGCGCCAGCGCGGTGATGACCCCAACGAGCTGCCCCACCGCTACGCCCGGTTCATCAACAAGGTGGTGGCGCAAAAACCGGCCGGCATGCTGCTGGCCATGCACCTGTGCCGCGGCAACTTCAAGAGCACGCACGCCGCCGCCGGCAACTACGAGCCGGTGGCCGAGGCCCTGCTCAGGGAAATGGACCTGGACGCCTACTTCCTGGAGTACGACGACAGCCGCAGCGGCGACTTCAGGCCCCTGCGCTATCTGCCCAAGGGCAAGACCGTGGTGCTGGGCCTGGTGACCACCAAGTTCGGCGAGCTGGAGGACAAGGACGAGCTCAAGCGCCGCATTGACGCGGCCGCGCGCTACGCGCCGCTGGAGCAGCTGGCGCTGTCACCGCAGTGCGGCTTCAGCAGCACGGTGCATGGCAATGACATCGCCGTCGAAGCCCAGCGCGCCAAACTGCGTCTGGTGGTGGAGACGGCGCAGGAAGTCTGGGGCTCGGCCTGAACGGGGCGCCGGATGTGGCAAGGCGTCGAATACCCGGCCGCCTGCCAAACCCGGTGCGACGATCTGCGCCGTGGACATCGCCCCCGGCTTTGTCCACCATGATCGGGCCACTGAAACGGTCTAGCCGCCCGGAATGACTCAACCCATCGAAATCGAAACCCCACGCCTGCGGCTTCGTCAATGGCGTCCAGCCGACCGGGAACCCTTTGCGGCACTGAACGCCGACCCCAAGGTCATGGAGTTCTTTCCAGCCTTGCTGGACCGGTCGGCCAGCGACGCCATGGCAGGCCGTTGCGAGTCGCTGATCGCCGGGCGGGGATGGGGATTTTGGGCTGCCGAAATCAAGGCGGCTGGCCAATTCATCGGCTTTGTCGGTCTGCACACGCCCATGGCCGAATTGCCGTTTTCCCCCTGCGTCGAAATTGGCTGGCGGCTCGCCAGTGACTACTGGGGAAAAGGCTTTGCGACGGAGGCTGCGGCCGGCGCGCTGGATGTCGCTTTCGGGCGACTTGAACTCTCCGAGATCGTGTCCTTCACCGCGCTCGGCAATCTGCGCTCCCAGTCGGTCATGCAACGCCTTGGCATGCAGCGCTCATCGACGAACTTCGCGCATCCTGGTGTGCCTGCGGGCAGCCCATTGCGCGAACATTGCCTCTATCGGCTGACCCAGGCGCAGTGGCGCCGACGACAGCCGGATCAACGCTGACCGGCCTGGCCGCATTCGGACTTTAGCTGCTCTCATTCCAGCACCAGCGCCTCAATCTCGTCCGCACCCATCGGCACGCCGCATACCAGCAGCTCGCATCCTTTGGCGGTGATCCGCGCATCGTTTTCTATGCGGATGCCGATGTACCGGGGCGCTTTGGGTTGCCTCCGGCGGATCGTTGCTGCAGGCGCGCGTAATACCCCTAACGCCCATAGCGCGCCGTTCCACTGGGCATCTGCCAATTCGCAGCCGCGCAGTGGCTGGGACGGGGCATTCAGGCCGCTCCGTCGTCTGATCTCGGGTGCGCGTGGATAGGGCCAGAGGCTGGACAAAGCGGATCCGGGCCATCCTCCAGCATGGAAGCTGGTTTCCGCGACGGATGGATTGTCAGGGAAACTACCAACGATATTGTTGACAATAGTGTTGACGATGCTGTTGATGAATTTCTATACTGTCATCATGTTGTATTGAGGTCGTGCTGCGGAGACGGGCAGATCCTTGCACCAAGGCCGTTGGGTTGCACGTTTCTTGCAGGCACTCATGACCGCTACCCGGACCGGGATATTTTCAGTGGCTTGCGTCAATGTCCCGGGTTACAACACAACGAACAGAGGCATTCTTCATGACCATGTCGCCGTCCATGACCGCCGCCGCAGGGGCGCAACACACCGAGGCCGAAATCGACTCGGCCTATAAAAAAATCACCTGGCGCCTGATTCCCTTTCTGGCCTTCCTCTGGCTGCTCGCCTGGATTGACCGGGTCAACGTAGGCTACGTCAAGCTCACCATGCTGGACGAGCTCAAATGGAGTGAGTCTGTTTACGGCCTGGGGGCCGGGATTTTCTTCATCGGTTATTTCTTCTTCGAGATCCCCAGCAACCTGATGCTGCAGAAAATCGGGGCCAAGAAAACGCTGATGCGCATCACCCTGGGATGGGGGGCGACCTGTATCGCGATGGCCTTTGCCAAGACACCGGAAGTGTTTTATGCGCTGCGCTTCCTGATGGGTGCGTTCGAGGCCGGCTTCCTGCCTGGGGTCATCGTTTACCTGACCTATTGGTACCCCAGCGGCCGGCGCGCCAAGGTGTTCAGCCTCATCACCGCCGCCTCGGCCCTGTCCAGCGTCGTCGGCGGCCCGCTCGCCGGCAACATTCTCAACCTGATGGGGGGCTTAAGCGGCCTGTCGAGCTGGCAGTGGGTGTTCCTGATCGAGGGCACGCCCACCGTGCTCGCCGGCATCTTCACCTTCTTCTACCTGACCGATCACCCCAAGGACGCCAACTGGCTGACGGCACGTGAAAAGCAGCTGGTGGCGGTCGAACTCGAACGTGACCACAAGGCGCTGGGCCAGCGAGAGCACAGCATCTTTGCGGCGCTCAAGGACGTTCGCCTGTGGTTGTTCGTGCTGATCTACTTTTGCATCGTTGCGGCCAATGCGACGCTGAACTTCTATGGCCCCACCCTGGTCAAGGACCTGGGCTTCACCAACCCGGCCACCATAGGCTGGATCATGTCCGGCGCCTTTCTGCTGGGCGCTGGCGCGCAGATCCTCAACGGCACTCACTCCGACCGGCAGTGTGAAGTGCGCTGGCATTGCGCCGGCGCCGTGTTGCTGGGTGTGATCGGCATGCTGCTCGTGGCCTTTGCGCAGGGACGCAGCCCGGCCCTGGTGCTCACCGGGCTGGTGGTGGCCGTCATCGGTACCAGCAGCGCTTTCCCGGTTTTCTGGCAAATGCCCAATCGCCTGCTGACAGGCGCGGCCGCCGCCGTGGGCATTGCCCTGATCAACTCGATTGCCAACCTGGCCGGCTTTGGCTCGCCCTTCATGCTGTCGGCCATCAAGGCCGCCACGGGCAACCTGACGCCAGGCCTGTTTGTCATCGCCGCGGTCGAAATGCTGGCCGTGCTGCTCATCATCTGGTTCGTGCCCAAAAATACCGCCGCCAAAGTCAAAACTGCCTGAAAGACCCAATCATGACCCGACGCAAACGCATAGGCGTGCTCACGCCTTCATCCAACACGGCGCTGGAGCCGCTGACCAGTGCCATGGTCAGCAGCCTGCCGGGGGTGTCGGCGCACTTCTCGCGCTTCACCGTGACCGAAATCTCCATGCGCGACCAGTCGCTCAACCAGTTCGACGACAGCAAGATATTGGAAGCGGCACGCCTGTTGGCCGACGCCCATGTCGACGTGATCTGCTGGAGCGGCACCTCCGCCAGCTGGCTTGGCTTCGAGAAGGACCGGCAGCTGTGCGCGCGCATCACCGAGGTCACCGGCATTCCGGCCACCACCTCGGTGCTGGCGCTCAATGAGATCCTGGCTGCGCAAGGGGCGCGTACCCTGGGCCTGGTGTCGCCTTACGTCGAAGACGTGCAGCAGCGCATCATTGCCAACTACCGTGGGATAGGCATTGACTGCGTGGCAGAGCAGCACCTGGGCATCACGGTGAACTTCAAGTTCGGCGAGGTCGAGCCCGACACGCTGCGCGGCATGCTGCGCGAGGCGGCCCGGCAGTGGCCGGAAGCGATGACCGTCATGTGCACCAATCTGCACGCCGCGCAGCTGGTGGAAGAACTGGAGCGTGAACTCGGCATCCCCATCTACGACTCGGTGGCCACCGTGGTCTGGAAAGCCCTCAAGACCGTCGGTATCGATCCGCGCGAGCTCAAGGGCTGGGGCCGGCTGTTTCAGGAAGTGGCTTGAAGCCAGCGCAAGGACAAGCAAGATGAGCATTCCCGCTTTTGACCTGGTGATTCGCAATGCCCTGGTGGCAACGGCCAGCGACACCTATTCCGCCGACATCGGCATCCAGGGCGGCCGCATCGTGCAGCTGGGCATGGGCCTGGCCGCCGGCGCGCGCGAAATCGACGCGCAAGGCCGGGTGGTCACGCCCGGCGGCGTTGACGCCCATTGCCACCTGGACCAGCCCATGGAGGCGCCCGCGCGCATGGCTGACGACTTCAACACCGGCACGCGCTCGGCGGCCTGCGGCGGCACCACCACGGTGATTCCGTTCGCCGCCCAGCACAAGGGCCAGTCGCTGCGCGCGGCCGTCGAGGACTACCACCGCCGCGCCGAGGGCCGCGCCCATGTGGACTATGCCTTTCACCTGATCGTCAGCGACCCCACGCCCCAGGTGCTGACCGAAGAGCTGCCAGCGCTGATCCGCGAGGGCTACACCTCGTTCAAGATCTACATGACCTACGACGACATGAAGCTCGACGACGGCCAGATGCTGGACGTGCTGGACGTGGCGCGCGAACACGGCGCCATGGCCATGATCCACGCCGAGAACGCCGACTGCATCGAGTGGCTGACGCGCCGCCTGGAGGCGGCCGGCCGCACCGCGCCGCGCTTTCATGCCCTCAGCCGTCCGATGCTGGTCGAGCGCGAGGCAACGCACCGCGCCATCGCGCTGGCCGAGCTGGTCGACGTGCCCATCATGGTCGTGCATGTCTCGGGGCGCGAGGCGGTCGAGCAGATCCGTTCGGCCCGCAGCCAAGGCCTCAAGGTGTTCGCTGAAACCTGCCCGCAGTACCTGTTCCTGACCGCGGAGGACCTCGGCGTGGATGACAGTTACCAGGGCGCGCGCTGCATCTGCAGCCCGCCGCCGCGCGACAAGCGCAACCAGCAGGTGATCTGGGATGGCCTGGCCGATGGTCTGTTCACGATTTTTTCCTCCGACCACGCGCCCTTCAAATACGACGCGCCCGAAGGCAAGAAACCGGAGGGCAAGGAGGTGGCGTTCCGCCATATTCCCAACGGCATTCCGGGCCTGGAAACCCGCATGCCGCTGCTGTATTCCGAAGGCGTGCTGGGCGGGCGCATCACGCTCAACCGCTTTGTCGAACTCACCGCCACCAACCCGGCCAAGGCCTATGGGCTGCACCCGCGCAAGGGCACGATTGCCGTGGGCAGCGACGCCGACCTGGTGATCTGGGACGAGCGCCCGGTGACCATCCGCAACGCGCAGCTGCACCACGAGGTGGACTACACGCCTTACGAGGGCATTCGCCTGCAGGCCTGGCCGGCGTACACGCTGGCGCGCGGCGAGGTGGTCTGGGACGGCCGGGATTTCCATCCGCGTCAGGGTGGCGGCCAGTTCCTGCGCTGCGAAACGCCTTCCTTGCTGCCGCGCCGGCCGAAACCCGGCCAGGCCTCTGTTTCCCAGCCCGATACCGATAGATAGGGAGAGCACCGCATGAAAATCCTGCTGATCAACCCCAACATTTCCCACAGCGTGTCGGACCTGATTGCCTCGGAAGCGCGGCGCGCGGCGTCGCCGGGAACGCAGATCGAGGTGGTCACCGCACCTTTCGGCGTGGCCTACATCGAAACCCGCTTCGAGGCGCTGATCGGCGCTTACGCCGCAGCCCAGCTCGCGGCCGAGCATGAAGCCAGGTATGACGCACTGGTCATCGCGGCCTTTGGCGACCCCGGCCTGGCCGGCATCCGGGAGGCGGTCGACATTCCGGTGCTCGGGCTGACCGAGGCCGCGCTCATGAGTGCCTGCATGCTCGGCAAGCGGTTTTCCATCATCGCCATCTCCCGCCGCATCACCGCGTGGTACCGGGAAACGGTGCAATCCAATGGCCTGGAAGGCCGCCTGGCCAGCATACGCTGCCTGGACCAGCCGCTGCGCGACATCGGCGCGGTGCAGGAAGACCATGAAACCCGGCTGCGCGAGCTGTGCCTCAAGGCGGTCGAAGAAGACGGCGCCGACGTGCTGATCATTGCAGGCGCGCCGCTGGCAGGCCTGGCGCGTTCTATCCGCGCCGACATTCCCGTGCCCCTGGTCGACGGCGTATCCAGCGCCGTCAGGCACGCCGAGACATTGATTGCATTGGCGCCCGGCCGGGCGCGGGCTGGCAGTTTCGCGGCGCCGCCGCACAAGCCCAACCAGGGCTTGTCACCGGCCCTTCAGGCCCTGCTCGCGCGCGAACGTCCCGCGGCCTGAAGCAAAGCCTTCTCCGGCGTGCCGGGTCCGCATCCCGGCAGTGCGGCCTTGCCTGAGCGGGAGTCGGCGCAAGAACACAGAAACCTGGTGCCTTGACAAAACGGGTCTTCGCCCCCTTTGCACAGCAGCGCAGCAGCGCGACAGCCGTGAAGCGTACGGCCAAGGCCCAGACCTTGCAGTTCCCATGACTTCACTCACATCACAAAAAGTCGGCCAGCAGAAGAGTGGCTCATTCATGGCGCCGGACCTTGGCCGCGTCATTCTGGCGGCGTGATTTCGATTCGCCGGCGCATCAGGGAAATCACCAACAAAGTTGTCGATATAAATGTAGACATTGTTGTCAACAATTTATAGACTGACTTCAACAGCCGGGGTGTTTCCTTGCTGTGCCCGGAAAACCCCGCAATCCTGCGGATCAGGAAGTTTGATTGGAGACCACAAAATGCAAGCCCAACCCAAGGCTTACGGCGACGTCCTGGACGACGCCAAGGCGCCCACCAAGGTGCGCTGGAAGATATTTTTGATGATGCTCATGCTCATCGCGATCAATTACGTCGATCGGGCCTCCCTCTCGGTGGCCATGCCCATGATCGCCAAGGAGTTCGACATCGGCCCGGCGACGCAAGGCCTGCTATTGAGTTCGTTCTTCTGGACCTATGCCTTCATGCAGATTCCGGGCGGCATGCTTGCCGATCGATTCGGGCCGCGCAAGGTCATTGCCATGTCGGCCATTGGCTGGGGATTTTTTCAGGCGATCGCCGGGGTCTGTACCGGCTGGATCAGCCTGCTGGTGACTCGCCTCGGCCTGGGAGCGACAGAAGCTCCGATCTATCCGGCCGGCGGCAAGCTGAACGCGTTGTGGATGACAAAAACCGAGCGCGGCCGAGGTGCGACTTTGCTGGACGGCGGTGCGCCGCTGGGTGCCGCCTTTGGTGCGCTTCTGATTTCCGGGCTGATTTCCGAGATGGGTTCATGGCGCACCTCCTTCGTGATCGCCGGCATTGGCACCGTCCTCGCCGGGCTATGGGCCTATTCCTACATTCGCAACCATCCGCATGAACACCCAAAGGTCAACACGGAAGAAGCGGATTACATCGAGGCATCGCACGCCAGGGAACTGGCGGAAGAACCAACGACCACCAGCGGCAATTTGCTCCACTTCTTCAGTTACCGGTCCACCTGGGGGATGTTTTTCGGCTGGATGTGTTTCAACGCCTTGTTCTACGGCCTGCTGACATGGATGCCGACCTACCTTTCCAAGCAGTACGGCTTCGACATCAAGCAAATGGGTGGTGCGGTCTTCATCATGTTTTTCGCTGGTTTCGTCGGCGAACTCGTTGGTGGATGGGTCGCCGACAAATGGATGGAGTTAGGCGGCAAGCAGAGCACGGTACTGCGCTGCATTTTCGGCTTCTCGTCGATTGTGGCCACGGTGGCCATTTACAGCGTCACCAAATTTACCAATCCTACGACCGTTGTGGTACTGCTCTCGGTGACTCTGTTCTTCCTGCGCTGGTGTGGTCTGTTCTGGTGCGTTCCGTCCATCCTCGCCGTGCGCAGCCGTATCGGCTTTCTGGGCGGCGTCATGAATCTGGGCGGAAATTGTGCCGGCATCGGCGTTCCCATCCTGGTCGGCCTGATCGTCCAGGCGACAGGCTCCTACTACATGGCGCTGATGCTGTTCGCCGGCGCCGGCGTGGGGTTGTTCGTCTGCTCAACGATGCTGATCTCCTATAAAAAGCTGCCCGTTTGAGTCATGAAAACCTGCCGCGACGCGCCGGATGGCGGTGCGTCCGGCGCCAAAAAGTTTTAACCCAAGGAGACAAACATGTCTGGACTCTCTGTTTCGAATGGCTTTCGCAGGACACCCCTGCGCTCGGCGTTCGTCGCGCTCGCATTGCAGGCCCTGTTTGCTGGCGCAGCGATGGCGGCCGAGCCCGAGATCGGGCTCGAGACTGCCGCGCCCGAGGCGGTCGGCGTCGACTCAGCCCTGCTGGTGCGCATGTCCGAATGGATTCGCAAGGACAAGCTGGATGTGCGCAGCCTGC
This sequence comes from Polaromonas jejuensis NBRC 106434, assembly GCF_001598235.1. Lineage (GTDB taxonomy): Bacteria > Pseudomonadota > Gammaproteobacteria > Burkholderiales > Burkholderiaceae_C > Polaromonas > Polaromonas jejuensis. Next base: position 90,941 of record NZ_BCYO01000009.1, read on the forward strand.
TGATCATCAAGGACGGCAAGCTGATCTTTGAACGCTACGGTGACGGTCTCACGCGCGATCACAACTATGAGTTGTATTCCGTGACCAAGACCATCACCGCACTGACCTTTGGCGTGCTCGCCGGTGAAGGCAAGATAGCCACCACCGATCGCGTCGCCAAGTGGCTGCTCAAGGACCACCCTGAATTCGAACAAGCGCTGGGCGACAAGAAGGACATCGAACTGGGACACCTGATGTCGATGTCCAGCGGCCTGCTGTACAAGCAAGTGGAAGGCTCGGACCCGCTGTACTTCCAGGCACCCAATCGGCTGAAAGTGGCTTTGGGCACGGTGCCCCGCATTCCGCCCGCCACGCTGTTCGAATACACCGATGCCAATCCGGTGCTGGTGGGCGCGGCCATGGCGGCTGCGGCTGGCCAGCGCGAGGATCGCTACGCCGAGGAACGTCTCTTCAAGCCGCTCGGCATGCGCAACTACCGCTGGACCGGCGCTGACCAGACCGGCACCGTTTCGGGCGGCTGGGGCATGCGCCTGCGCGCGGTCGACATGGCCAAGCTCGGCATGCTGATGCTCAACGACGGACAGTGGCAGGGCAAACAGGTCGTTCCGGCGTCCTGGATTCGCCAGATGTCGACCCCTTCCAGCCAGGCCACGGCCCAGGACTATGGCTATTACACCTGGATCAACCACATCGTGAGGTCGGAGCCGGAGTTCGGCGCCATGGGATTCAAGGGACAGTTCATCACCGTCCTTCCAAAGGAGCGCGCGGTGGTGGTGATGACCGGCATCCTGGCGACCGACGGCGGCCTGCGTACCGGCACCTATCTGAACCAGTACCGGCGCATGGTGAATGACTACATCCTGCCGGCGATGAAGACCATCCCCCGGCCGCAAGTCACTGAAGCCGCCCAGCAGGCCCTGCGCAAGGAGCTTGAGCTCAGCGCCCAGGTCAAGGGCGTTCCGGGCACCGGCCTCGCGTTCAACGACGCGCCGGAGAAATAAACCCAAAGCCAGGCAAGTGCCGGGCGCAGTCCGGCAAGTCTTGTTTCCCAACCGACGGAGACCTTGTTACATGAAAACCCCTGCCCTCCCTGTCCGCTGCGCCACGGCTTTGGCGCTGGCCGCCCTGTTGATGCCACCGATGCTGGCGCGCGCTGCCGATGCCGGCGCGCGCCGTACCGACTTTCCTGTAGCCGCCGGCGCAAACGACCTGCCGCCGGCCTGGCCGGAAAGCGTGGGCGTCGATTCCCGTCCGCTGGTGGAGTTGTCTGAATACATTCGAAAGGAGAACTTCGACGTTCGAAGCTTCCTCGTGATCAAGGATGGCAAGCTCATCTATGAACGTTACAGCAAGGGACTGACGCGCGACCACAATTACGAGCTGTACTCGATCACCAAGAACGTCACCGCGCTGGCGGCGGGGGTGCTGGTCGATGAGGGGCGCACGCGCCTTGACGAGAAAGTGGCGACGGTGCTGACCAAGGCGCGGCCCGACCTGAAATCGGCGTTCGCCGACAAAGAGTCGATTGAGCTCAGACATGTCCTGTCGATGTCCACCGGCCTGGTTTACAACTTCAAGCCGACCGATGACCCGATCTACTACGGGGCGCCGGACCGCCTGAAGCTCGCCGCCGAGACGGCGCCCAAGCGCCGGCCGGGCGAGGAATTTGACTACACCGATGTCAACCCCATCCTTGCCAGTGCCACGCTCGGGGCTGACGCGGGCATGCCGCTGCAGGATTTCGCCGAGCAGAAGATATTCAAGCCCATGGGCATGAAACACTATGCGTGGGAACGTGCCGATGACAAGGGCCTTGTTTCGTCGGGATGGGGGCTGCGCCTGCGCGCGGTCGATATGGCGAAGGTCGGCATGCTGGCCCTTAGCGGCGGCCGCTGGGACGGCAAGCAGCTGGTCTCGCAGGCGTGGATGCGCACCATGACCGCGCCCGCGTCGGCACCGTTCTATGGGCTGTACTGGTGGATCAATGACATCGTCTCCACGGAACCCGAGGTGCATGCCATGGGCTTCAAGGGTCAGTTCATCGTCGCCCTGCCAGAGCGCAACACCGTCGTGGTCATGACGAGCATGCTGCCCATCGAGGGTGGGCTGCGCGAGTCAAAAAACGTGCTCGCCATCCGCCACATGGTGAACGATTTTGTGCTTCCTGCTCTCGACAACAAGCGACAGGCGACGCTGACTCCAGCCAGCAGGAAGGCCTTGCTGAAAGAGCTGGATCTCGCCGCGCACAACCAGGGCAAACCGGGTGCGCCGGTCGACCCCACCGACAAGCCCAGGCTGTGAGACGTAGCACGCGTTAGTCGGAACACCTGCGTCATGGGGAGCTGCCTGCCGCGCGCGCGCGTTCGAGGGACTGAGACGGCCGCCTCGGGCCGCGCGAAGGCCGCTAAAATGTTTTTATCCATGCCTCCAAAAACAACTCCTGCCCGCGCAAAAAAAACTCCGATACGGGAAAAAACCGTCGAGGAAATCGTCGAGAAAATTTACGCCACCATCCTCGAGCACCGGCTGGCACCTGGCACCAAGCTGGGCGAGGATCGGCTAGCCACCATTTTCAGCACCAGCCGGGCCCGCATCCGCGAGGTGCTGGCACGCCTGGCCAACGAGCGCGTGGTCGACCTGATTCCGCAGCGTGGCGCCTTTGTGGTCAAGCCCACGGTCGAGCAGGCCTATGATGTTTTCGAGGCGCGCCGCCTGATTGAGCCCGGCATTTTGCGCCGACTGATCGAGCGCCAGGATGGCGACACCCTGGTCCGGCTGCGGGAGCACCAGCGCAAGGAGGCCGATGCCAGGCGCATGGATGATAAGCGCGCCATCGTGCGCCTGTCGGGCGAATTCCACCTGCTGCTGGCCGAGCTGGCCGGCAACACGGCGCTGGTGCGCAGCATGCGCGAGCTGTCCACCATCACCTGCCTGATTATCTTTCTGTACGACGCGCCCACGGCGACCAGTTGCCGCGCCGATGACCATGCCCTGCTGGTTTCAGCCATCGCCGCCAAGGATGTAGCCCATGCCCAGACCCTGATGCTGCGCCACCTTGACCACATCGAGCAGAGCCTGAAACTGGAAGGCTCGCCCAACGAGGCCGACCTGGAAGCCATCTTCCAGGACGCGTGAGGCCAGCGGGGGGCCGCTGTCCCCGGAGGCTCCGCGCTCAGGTCCGCATCAGCGCCTCAATCTCGTCGGCATCCACCGGCACGCCGCGCGTCAGCAGCTCGCAGCCCTTGGCCGTGACCAGGGCATCGTCTTCGATGCGGATGCCGATGTTCCAGAACTCCCTGGGCACGCCCTTGGCGGGGCGCACGTAGAGGCCGGGCTCCACCGTCAGCACCATGCCGGGCCGCAGGAGGCGCGAGGGCTTGCGCATCACGGGGTTGCCCAGCATGTCTTTTTCGGCGCGCGGGCGGCTAGAGGGCTCGGTGTAGTCGCCGCAGTCGTGCACGTCCATGCCCATCCAGTGGCCGGTGCGGTGCATGTAGAACTGGCGGTAGGCGCCCGAGGCCAGCACGTCGTCCACGCTGCCGTGCTTGGCCTTTTGCAGCAGGCCGGTGTCCAGCATGCCCTGGGCCAGCACGCGCGTGGCCGCGTCGTGCGGGTCGTTGAAGCGCTTGCCGGGTTTGGTGGCCTTGATGGCGGCATCCTGGGCGGCCTGCACGATGTCATACAGCGTGCGCTGTGCGGGCGTGAACTTGCCGTCGGCCGGGAAGGTGCGCGTGATGTCGCTGGCGTAGCCGTTCAGCTCGCAGCCGGCGTCAATCAGGCACAGCTGGCCAGGCTTGAGTTCGGCGTCGCCGGCGCGGTAGTGCAGGACGCAGGCGTTGGCGCCGGCCGCCACGATGCCGGTGTAGGCCGGAAATTCCGAGCCCTGGCGGCGGAACTCGTGCAGCAATTCGGCGTCCAGGTGGTACTCGCGCAGGCCGCCCTTTACCCCGGCGCGCAGCATGGCGGCCGAGGCCTGCATGGCGCGCACATGGCCCGCCGCGGCAATCTTGCCGGCGCGCCGCAAGATGGAAATTTCGTGGCTGTCCTTGAACAGGCGCATCTCGTCAAGCAGCCCGCACAGGTCGTGCAGGCTGCGCGGGCATTCGGCGCCCAGGCGCACCCGCGCCCGCACCTTGCCCAGCCAGCCCTCGACCTGGGTTTCCAGCCCAGGGTGCGTGCCAAACGGAAACCACACGGCCTTCTGGTTGGCCAGCAGATCCGGCATGGTGTCGTCCAGGGTGTCCACGCTGAAGGCCGCGTCCACGCCCAGGCTGGCGGGTGCGGCCTTGGGCCCCAGGCGTATGCCGTCCCAGATCTCGCGCTCGAGGTCTTTGGGCCGGCACAGCAGGGTGCTTTTTCCGCTGGCGTCAATGACCAGCCACGCGCCCGGCTCGCTGAAGCCGGTCAGGTAATAAAAGTAGCTGTCGTGGCGGTAGGGAAAATCGCTGTCGCGGTTGCGTGGCACTTCGGGGGCCGTGGGCAGCAGGGCGACGCCACCACCCGCGGCCTTGAGGGCGCGGGCCACGGCGGCCCGGCGTTTTTGGTAGACCGCTGGAAAAGAGGCGGGCAAAGAGGGTGTGGGGCGCATGGTGTTTTCAGGGGGTGGTGATGGTGGTGGCGTTCAATTCATCCAGCCGTGCCGGTGTGCCGACATCGGCCCAGGCGCCCGCATACAGCTCGGCGCTCACTTGCCGATTGTCCATGGCTGCGCGCAGCAGCGGCGCGAGTGGGACTTTCAGGCCCTCGGGGTTGCCAAAGGGCAGCGCGTCGAAAAAGGCGCGCCGATACAGGCCTATGGTGCTGTAGGTGAAGCGCGGTGCGCTGGCGCCTGCGGGCAGGTTCAGCGCCAGGCCGTCGGCTCCCAGCCCGAAGTCGCCGCGCGGGTTGTGGGCCGGGTTGGGCACCAGCCAGAGGTGGGCAAGCTTGCCGCCGGCCACAAAGCGGCTGACGGTCTCTTGCGAAAACTCGAAACCCGGCACAAACACATCGCCCGCCAGCACCCAAAAAATGTCTCCCAACAGCGGCAGCGCGCGCGCTATGCCACCGGCGGTTTCCAGTGCGCCGCCAAAGTCGCGGCCTTCGTGCGAGTATGAAATTGATAGCGGCTTATGCCCATCAATACTGGGTTGGAGGTCGAAATGCCTTGAGATTTGCTCGCCCAGCCAGGCCGTGTTGATGACCAGTTCCTTGAAGCCGGCGCGCGCCAGCGCCTGGGCATGCCAGTCAATCAGCGCCTTGCCGCGCACCGGCAGCAAGGGCTTGGGCATGTGGTCGGTCAGCGGGCGCATGCGTTCGCCGCGCCCGGCGGCCAGAATCATGGCCTTGATGGGCGGGGGTGCGCTCATGCGCAGGCCTTCATGGAGCGGGCGGTGTGGGGCTTTCTTTGCATGATCCGGACTTTAGAGCATTTGCAACGGCCAGGGCTTGGCCGCCTGCGCAGCGCGCACCAGGTCCGTTCCCGGACCGCGCCAGCCGGGGCCCCAAGCCGCGCCCGGTAAAATAACGGTTTACCCTGATTTCCGAACCCCCCGGAGTTTTTTCCTGATGGCCAATACCCAAATGATGGCGAACGCGATTCGCGCGCTCGCAATGGACGCTGTACAACAAGCCAATTCGGGACATCCCGGCGCCCCCATGGGCATGGCCGACATGGCCGTCGCCCTCTGGGGCCAGCACCTCAAGCACAACCCGCAGAACCCGCACTGGTTTGATCGCGACCGCTTCGTGCTGAGCAACGGCCACGGCTCCATGCTGATTTATTCCGTGCTGCACCTCACTGGCTACAAGCTGCCCGTCAGCGAGCTGAAAAACTTCCGCCAGCTCGGCTCCAAAACGCCTGGCCACCCGGAAGTGGACGTCACCCCCGGCGTGGAAACCACCACCGGCCCGCTGGGCCAGGGCCTGACCAATGCGGTCGGCATGGCGCTGGCTGAAAAGCTGCTGGCCAAGGAGTTCAACCGCAAGGATGGCGAAGTCAGCCACAGCATCGTCGATCACCATACCTATGTGTTCCTGGGTGACGGCTGCATGATGGAAGGCATCAGCCACGAAGCCGCCGCGCTGGCCGGCGCCTGGAAGCTGAACAAGCTGATCGCGCTCTACGACGACAACGGCATTTCCATTGACGGCCAGGTCGCCCCCTGGTTCATCGACAACACGCCGCTGCGCTTTGCCGCCTACGGCTGGAACGTGATCGGCCCTATCGACGGCCACGACACCGCCCTGGTGTCCAGCGCCATCGCCGACGCCAAGAAGTCCGCCGACAAGCCGACACTGATCGTCTGCAAGACGCATATCGGCCAAGGCTCGCCGAACCGCGCCAACACCGCCAAGGCCCATGGCGAACCGTTGGGTGCCGAAGAAATCCAGCTGACGCGCGAAGCGCTCAACTGGTCGCACACGCCGTTCAAATTCCCGCAGGAAGTCTACGACGCCTGGGATGCCAAGGCCAAGGGCTTGGCCGCCGAAGCGGCCTGGGACGAGAAGTTTGCCGCCTATCAGGCCGCCCACCCCGAACTGGCTGCGGAGTTTGTGCGTCGCATGAAGGGCGACCTGCCCAAGAGCTTTGCGCAACACGCCGTGGACTGCGTCATTGGCGCGCACACCAAGGCCGAAACCGTCGCCTCGCGCAAGGCCTCGCAACTGGCGCTGGTGGCCTTTACCGCCGGCCTGCCCGAGATGCTGGGCGGTTCGGCCGACCTGACCGGCTCCAACCTGACCAATACCCCGTCCACGCCCAGCCTGCGCTTTGACCTGGCCGGCGACGTGGTGCAGACCGAGGCTGCCGATGGCAGCCTCATCGGCGGCCGCCACATCAACTACGGCGTGCGCGAATTCGGCATGGCGGCCATCATGAACGGCGTTGCGCTGCATGGCGGTTTCATCCCTTACGGCGGCACCTTCCTGACCTTCAGCGACTACTCGCGCAACGCCATCCGCATGGCCGCGTTGATGAAGCTGCGCGTGGTCCATGTGTTCACGCACGACTCCATCGGCCTCGGCGAAGACGGCCCGACCCACCAGTCCATCGAGCATGCCGCCAGCCTGCGCCTGATCCCCAACCTCGATGTCTGGCGTCCGGGCGACACGGCCGAAACCGCCGTGGCCTGGGCCGTGGCGCTGCAAAACAAGCACAAGCCGACCGCCTTGTTGCTGAGCCGCCAGAACCTGCCCTACGCGCCCAAGAACGACCTCGGCGAAATCAGCAAGGGCGCTTACGTGCTGTCCGAGCCGGCCGATGTGGGTCTGAAGAAAAAGGCCCAGGCCGTCATCATCGCCACCGGCTCCGAAGTGCAGCTGGCGCTGAAGGCGCAAGAGCTGCTGGCCAGCCAGTACAAGATCGCCGTGCGCGTGGTGTCCATGCCCAGCACGACGACCTTCGACAAGCAAAAGACCGCCTACAAATCGGAAGTTTTGCCGGCAGGCCTGCCGCGCATTGCGGTGGAAATGGGCGCGACCGACAGCTGGTGGAAATACGGCTGCGCGGCTGTGGTCGGTATCGACACCTACGGCGAATCGGCCCCTGCAGCCGTGCTGTTCAAGCATTTCGGCTTCACGCCGGAAAACGTGGCCGACACCGTGCGCAAGGTGCTGATGAAGTAAAGCCGTATTCGGTGAAACGGGTTTGAAGTTTTGGTATTAACTTTTCTGGAGAGACGAGCATGACAATCAAGGTAGGCATCAATGGTTTTGGCCGCATCGGCCGCAATGTGTTCCGTTCGGCAGTGCAGAGCTTTGGCGATATTGAAATCGTTGGCATCAACGACTTGCTCGAGCCAGAATACCTCGCTTACATGCTGCAGTACGACTCCGTGCATGGCCGTTTCAAGGGCGACGTCAGCGTTGAAGGCAACACCCTCATCGTCAACGGCAAAAAAATCCGCCTGACGCAAGAGCGCGACCCGGCCAACCTGAAGTGGAACGAGGTCGGCGCGGAGGTCGTCATCGAATCCACCGGCCTCTTTCTGGACAAGGCCGGCGCCGGAAAACACCTGGCCGCCGGTGCCAACAAAGTCATCATCTCGGCCCCGTCCAAAGATGACACGCCGATGTTTGTGTTTGGCGTGAACCATAACACCTACAAGGGCGAGCACATCATCTCCAACGCCTCGTGCACCACCAACTGCCTGGCCCCCGTGGCCAAGGTGCTGAACGACAAATGGGGCATCAAGCGCGGCCTGATGACCACCGTGCATGCCGCCACCGCCACGCAAAAAACCGTGGACGGCCCGAGCAACAAGGACTGGCGCGGCGGCCGCGGCATTCTGGAAAACATCATTCCCTCCAGCACCGGCGCCGCCAAGGCCGTGGGCGTGGTGATTCCCGCGCTGAACAAAAAGCTCACCGGCATGTCCTTCCGCGTGCCGACGTCTGACGTCTCCGTGGTGGATTTGACCTGCGAGCTGAACAGCGAAGCCACGTTGAAAGAGATCTGCGCCGAGATGAAGGCGCAAAGCGAAGGCGCGCTCAAGGGCGTGCTCGGCTACACCGAAGACAAGGTGGTGGCGACCGACTTCCGCGGCGACACCCGCACCTCCATCTTCGACGCCGACGCCAGCATCGCGCTCGACGGTACCTTCGTCAAGGTCGTCGCCTGGTACGACAACGAATGGGGCTACTCCAACAAGTGCCTGGAGATGGTGCGCGTGGTCGCGAAGTAAGCGCTGCTTGTTTCAATAAAAACGCGCCTCTGGGCGCGTTTTTTTATTCAGCGGCTGCTTTCACGTTTCGGTGCCCGTTGTGTTCCTCAGGTGGCTGCACCCAACTTCCAACTTGTTTGGCAGTAGGTGTTTGGGTATGGATAAACCAGGGCGCTCGTCGTCCCACGCCATGGCGCTCATCTTCCAGCCCGCGGGCGTCTTGACGAATTGCGTGGAGATCATGCCCCGCGCCTCGAATGGAACGCCGTTGTTCGTGCCGGACTTCGCGTACGCGCTATAGCGATGGGCCACATTGCCGAAGACCTCTGTGGTTTCGGACAGCTCCAGCTCGCGGAACCGTGTCAATTCGCCGCTACTCACCATCGCCTGGCGGGGCTCGATGAACTGGCGGACGCCGGATATCTCAGGCGTTGCGGCCGTGTTCTTGATCAGCAGGCCAGGCTCGATAAAAAGCGCATGGATGTTTTCGTAGGCAGGGGTTTCACCCGCCTCGAATGAAACCGCACGAAAGAATTCGGCGGCCAGCGCATCAAGCTCGCGTTTGACCGCTGTACGGTCTTGCTCCTTGTCCATGATGACTCCTTCTCGTGGTCGTGGTTTGCATGCTGCAATTCCTCATTGGCACCGACTTTCGCTCAAGCCGCGGCCATGGCGGGCGGCAGTGCCGTGAACAGGTAGTCGATCAGGGCACGCACCGTAACGGGCACCCGGCGGGTGGCCGGATAGAGCGCGTACAGCGCGATTTCCGGGGACTCCTGCCACTGCGGCAGCACCGGCACCAGGCGCCCCGCCGCGATGTGTTTCGCCGCCAGAAATTCGGGCTGCAATATCAGCCCGGCGCCTGCGACAGCGGCCTCGACCAGCAGGTCGCCGTTGTTGGAGCACAGCGGCCCGTCGACCGCAACGTGCGCCTTTTCCCGGCCCCTGCCGAGGTGCCACACATGCCCGGTATTGGCATGGGCGTAGTTGAGGCAACGGTGCGTCTTGAGTGCCTTCGGCGAGTCAGGTATTCCGTGCGCCTGCAGGTAGCCCGGGGCGGCGTAAATGGCTCGGGGTACGGCGCACATCCGCCGCGCCGCCAACGAAGAATCCGGCAATTGCGCAATGCGCAGCGTGAGATCAAAGCCATGCTCGAAGGGGTCGAGCAGGCGGTCGTTCAGCTCCACGCGCAGCTCGACCTGGGGATGCTGCGCCAGAAATTCCGATAGCAGCGGCGCCAGCACCAGCTTGCCAAACGACATCGGTGCGTTGACGCGCAACGGTCCGGCCACAGTACCCCGCAGGGCCGCCATGGCTTGGCGGGCTTCGGCGGCAATCGCCAACAGGTCCACGGCGTAGTCGTGCAGGGTCGCGCCGGCGCTGGTCAGGGCGATGGCGCGCGTCGAGCGCACGAACAGGGCGCCGCCGTAATCGGCCTCCAGCGAGGCAATGAGCTTGCTGATTTGCGAGCGCGTCACGCCCTGCGCACGAGCGGCCGCGGCAAAGCTGCCCAACTGTTTCGACAGCACCAGCGCCTGAAGGGCATCGAGTCGGTCCATTGTTTCCTCTTTGGATGCAGTTTGGTTCCAAATTGCCAACTAGTCATCTTATAGGAAGCAATTTAGGATTCGAACTCATTTCGTTTTAAACCACCCCCTGAAGGAAGCATCATGACGCAAGGCAAACTCGAACTGCTGACCCCCCAGAACTGCGCGCTGGTCTTGATCGACCACCAGCCGCAAATGACCTTCGGCGTAGCCAATATCGACCGGCAGCTGCTGAAGAACAACGTCATCGGCCTGGCCAAGGCGGCCCAGGCTTTCAAGGTACCGACGGTGCTGACTTCGGTGGAGACCGAGTCTTTCTCGGGCAACATCTGGCCTGAGCTGCTCGCCGTGCTGCCCAACAACAAGATTTTCGAGCGCACCAGCATGAACACCTGGGACGACGCCGCCGTGAAGGCCGAGCTCAAGAAGATAGGCCGCAAAAAGCTGGTGCTCGCCGCGTTGTGGACGGAAGTCTGCCTGAACTTCCCGGCGCTCGAGGCGATGGCGGATGGTTACGAGGTCTATTTCGTCGAAGACGCCTCCGGCGGCACCTCGGTCGCGGCGCACAACATGTCGGTGCAGCGCATGATCCAGGCCGGCGCCGTGCCGCTCACCTGGCAGCAGTTCCTGCTGGAAATGCAGCGTGACTGGGCACGCAAGGAAACCTACGCCGCCACCACCGGCATCGTCGTCGAGCATTCCGGCGCCTACGGCTCGGGCATCGACTACGCGATCACGCACGTGCACAAGATGCCGGCGCGCAAGCTGGGCTGAGCAGGCCATGAGCAGCGCCGTGAGCAGCGATCTTCCGGCCGCAAGCCCGGGGAGTGACGCATCCACCGAAAGTGTCAGCCTGGTGGTGCGCCACCGCGTGCGCGCCGGCGCACAGGCCGCCTATGAGGGCTGGCTTGCCGAGACCATGCGGGTGGCCGCGGGCTTTCCCGGCCACCAGGGGGTGCATGTGGTGCGCCCGGCCGCGGGCGGCGTTGAATACATCATCGTGGTCCGCTTTGCTACCTGTGACCAGCTGACGCGCTGGTACGAGTCGGCCGAACGCGCGCGTCTGATTGCGGCCGCGCAGCCTTATCTGGCGCGCGGCGAGCAGGTCAGCTTCGGCGCCGGCATCGACTACCTGTTCCCGCCTGAACACGGTGCCGCCGGCGAGCCGCCCATGAAGTCTCCCGCATGGAAGCAGTGGCTGATCACCACCTCGGTGATCTGGCCGCTGACCATGGTCGTGCCGTGGGCGTTCGGACCCGTCTTCAAGGCACTGCCCGCGCTGGGTGTGTATGGGGTGCAGCACGGCATTCTTGCCGCCGTCATCGTGGCGCTCGTTGTGTGGGTGATCATGCCGCGCTACACGCAGCTCGTGCACGACTGGCTATTTCGCAAAGAATAGTCCCCACGAAAATTGGCCAGCACGAACGCACTCTGTTGCTGGCCCTCCTTTGACCAAATCCCGGAGAGTCCCATGACCCCTGCCATCACCTCCGCCGACATCATTTTCATCAATGGCCGTTTCACCACGCTGGACCGGCAGAACCCGGTGGCCCAGGCCGTGGCTATTGCCGGCGGCAGGTTCCTCGCCGTCGGTGACCGCGAGGACGTCATGCGCCACGCCGACGGGAAGACGCAGGTGATAGACCTGGGCGGCGGCGCTGCCCTGCCGGGCCTGCACGACAGCCACACGCACCTGATCCGCGGCGGCCTGAACTACACCATGGAGCTGCGCTGGGACGGCGTGCCTTCGCTGGCCGATGCGATGGCCATGCTCAAGGCGCAGGTGGTGCGCACGCCGGCGCCGCAGTGGGTGCGTGTGGTCGGCGGTTTCACCGAGCAGCAGTTCGCCGAAAAGCGATTGCCGACGCTTGAAGAAATCAACGCCGCCGCGCCCGACACCCCGGTCTTCATCCTGCACCTCTATGACCGCGCGCTGCTGAACGCCGCAGCGTTGCGCGCCGTCGGCTACAGCAAGGACACGCCCAATCCGCCCGGCGGCGAGATCGTGCGCGACGCGCAGGGCAACCCGACGGGCCTTTTGCTTGCCAAGCCGAACGCGATGATTCTCTATGCCACGCTGGCCAAAGGCCCCAAGCTGGACCCCGACGCGCAGGAGGCTTCGACCCGGCTTTTTATGCGCGAACTCAACCGGCTGGGCATCACCTCGGTGATCGACGCCGGCGGCGGCTTCCAGAACTACCCCGACGACTACCGCGTGATCGAGAAGCTGCGCGACGCTGATGAACTCACGGTACGCATCGGCTACAACCTCTTTACGCAGCGGCCCAAGCAAGAGGTAGACGACTTCAAGCAGTGGACAGAGCTGCTGCCGCCGCTGGCCGGCAACGACATGTTCCGCCACAACGGCGCCGGTGAAATGCTGGTGTTCTCCGCCGCCGACTTCGAGGACTTCCGCGAACCGCGCCCCGACCTGCCCGGCAGCATGGAGGACGAGCTCGAGCGCGTCGTGCGCCTGCTGGTCGAAAAGCGCTGGCCCTTCCGGCTGCACGCAACCTACGACGAATCGATAGGCCGCGCGCTGGACACCTTTGAGAAGGTCAACCGCGAGATTCCGTTCAACGGCCTGCACTGGTTCTTCGACCACGCTGAAACCATCAGCATGCGCAACATCGAGCGCGTCAAGGCGCTGGGCGGTGGCATCGCCGTGCAGCACCGCATGGCCTACCAGGGCGAATATTTCATCGAGCGCTATGGCGCCAAGGCCGCTGAGCATTCGCCGCCAATCCGCCGCATGCTCGATGCCGGTGTGCCCATCGGTGGCGGCACCGATGCGACCCGCGTCGCAAGCTACAACCCCTGGATCTGCCTGCACTGGATGGTGACCGGCCAGACCGTCGGCGGCACCACGATGTACCGGCCGGACAACCTGCTCGACCGCGACACCGCGCTGCGGCTGTGGACCAGCGGCAGCGCCTGGTTCGCCAATGCCGACGGGCAAAAAGGCCAGATCAAGGCCGGCCAGCTTGCCGACTTCATTGTGCCCTCGCGTGATTTCTTCGGCGTGCCCGAGTCCGACATCAAGGACCTGGTCTCCCATCTGACGGTGGTCGGCGGCCGCATCGTGCATGGCGACGGCAACTACGCCAGGCTTGCGCCGCCCATGCCCAAAGCCGCCAACGACTGGGCGCCGACCAACGCCTACGGTGGTTACTGGCGCGAGCCCGCACTGGGCGGCAACCAGCCGGGCCGCGCCGCCCCAACCACGCAACGCAAGGCCCTGCTGCCGTTTGCCGACTGCTGCGCCAGGCCCTGCGCCGTGCACGGCCACGCGCACACCAAAAGCTGGCTCGGCAATGCGCCGGTGTCGGATGAGAAGAGCTTTTGGGGCACGCTGGGCTGCGCGTGCTGGCTATAAAGAATGATCGCAGGGAGAACGCGATGGACACACAGAACAAGCAATTTTCAACCTCGGCGCTGTGGCTCGCCAAGGTCTTGCTGGCGATCGCCTTCGTCTACAGCGGCGTGTCCAAGCTGTTGAATTTCGACTCGGCGATCGACGAGGCCAACCATTTCGGCCTGAGCCCGGCGGCGTTCTTTGCCGCCGCGGTGCTCGCCACGCAGCTGGTCGGCGCGGCGCTGATGCTGCTGGGCCGCGGGCTGTGGTCGGCGCTGGGGGCCCTGGCGCTGGCCGGCTTCACCGTGATCGCCACGGTCATCGGCCACCCGTTCTGGACCATGAGCGGCATGGAGCAGTTCCACAACCGCAACGCCTTTCTTGAACACCTGGGGCTGGTCGGTGGCTTCGTGCTCGTGGCCGCACTGTCGTGGGACCGTCGCGCCGTACTAAGGTGAAGCCCCGCTACAAGGAAATCTGCGCCCGGATGAAGCTGCAAAGCGAAGGCGCACTCAAAAGCGTGCTGGGCTACACCCAAGACAAGGTCGTCGCCACGGACTTCCGCGATGATGTACGCACGTCGATCTTCGACGCTGATGCCAGCATTGCGCTTGACAGTACCTTCGTGAAGATCGTGGGCTGGTACGACAACGAATGGGACTGCTCCAACAAGTGCCTGGAGATGGTGCGGGTGGTGGCGAGCAATTCGACTTCAATAAAAACACGCTTGGGCATGGTGAACTCGGGCCACCGCATGCGCCAGTTCTTGCAAACGCAATTTCCGGGTCGCGACCCGCCGCGCTTTGACGTGAGCGTGGCGCTGTACAGCGGTCCCGTGACACCGGCCCGTCTGCAGGACCCGCTGCACGACTCGGCTGTGCAAACCTTGCCGGTAGACGCCGCGGTCAATACCACCATGCTGCTGCAAAAAGCAGGCGCAGTTCTCAGGCTGAGCCATCATCACCGGCATGACCATGCTGCGCAGCGTCATGGGCGCGGTGGCAAGGGATAGAACCATGGGCAGCATGACACACCAGCGGTGTTTGTCCATTTCTAAGACAATGATTGAGGTCCACGGCAAGCGAGTTTGAGGCGTTTATGACGATGAAACGACAGACCCTGGCGATGTGGTCGTAGTCCTCAAGCAGCATTGCCTCAAGGGGCTTTGGGCAAGCCATTGCGGCTGTGGATCTATTCTTTCGTTCAATCGGCAGCCTGGCTCGGGCTGTCGCAAATCTGCCGGATCTGCGCCGGAAGCTCCATCGGATCAAACGGCTTGGCGATCACGCCCAGCGCGCCCAGCGCCTTGTACTGGGCCACTTCGGCCGGCTGCACTTTGGCCGTCATGAAAATCACCGGCGTGCTGGTGGTGGCCGACAGCTGGCGCAAGGCCTGCAGCGTGCTGGGGCCGTCCATGCCGGGCATCATCACGTCCAGCAAGAGCAGGTCGGCAGCAGCGCCGGGAGCCGCTGCCAGCGCTTCACTGCCCGAGGCACAGGCAATGACAGTAAATCCACCAACGGCTTCAAGTGCCATCTGGGCAATCGCGCGGATGTCGGGTTCGTCTTCAACGTAAAGGATGCGATCAAAGGGTACGGGCATGGCGAGAGGCTCAGGTTTTGGGGTGGAAAGATCTGGGGCGGGTCAGAGTACGCATGAGCGTGGCCCGCAGTTCGTCATCGGAAGTTTTCGCCTTCAGCAGAATGGCGGTGGCGTGCCCCCTGTCGGCGTCGCTCACATCGCTGGCTGAAAAAATCACCACCGGCGGAGCTGGCTCGAGCTGCGCAATATCACCAAACAGGCTCGAGCCGGACGCCTCCTCGGGGCCCAGGTCGAGGTCAAGCAGCACGGCATCCACCACGTGGGTCCGCAGATGCGTTCGGGCTTCTTCCAGTGTGGCGGCGAATACGAACGTGGCAAGGTCCTGTGAAATGGCGGCCGTGATGCGCTGGATGTCCTGGTCGTCTTCCACATGCAGAATGCGCGGCTTGTCCCCGGTGATGCCCGCAATCGCCCGGCGCAAGCCGAGGATCAGCCGGTTTTCATCAATCGGCTTTTCGAGCCAGCCGGACACCATGAGCGGCTGGTTGTTGAATTGCAGCCGCCCCTCTTCGGCCATGGCCGACACCACCACGACGGGCAGGTGGCGCGTGTGCTTTTCGTCGCGCAAGGCACGAATCAGCGAAACGCCGTCCCGGTCGGGCAGTCTCAGGTCCACCGTCATGGCGGCGTAGGCCTGGATCGTCAACAGCTCCAGTGCCTGCGCTGCACTGTGCACCATGTCGGCGTCAAAGCCCCCCTTGTCGAGCATCATGCCGATCAGCTGCGCGACGTCGGGGTCGTCTGCGCACACCAGAATGCGCGGTCTGGGCGCCGGTTGGCCGGCCGTGACGGGGCCTGTGCTTGCCACGATTGACTTGATGGTCGGCCATTCGGGCAATTCAAAAAAGAAGGTCGTCCCGGCGCCTACCTCGGAGCTGAAATCCATACGGCCGCTCATGCGCTCAACGATGACCCGTGAAATGTTCAGTCCCAGGCCGGGGCCTCCTTTTTGCCGCGTATCCGACGAGTCGGCCTGCGAAAACTTCTGGAAGATGCGCGGGCGAAACTCCTGTGGGATACCCGAACCGTGGTCACGGACCTCGACACGCACCCGCCCATCGGCTCGCAGCAGCCTGACCTGAATGGCTGTTTGCGGCGGTGAAAACTTTACGGCATTGGACAACAGGTTGGTGACGACCTGCATGAAGCGGTCGCTGTCGACAGTGGCACGCAGGGTGTCGTCGGGGGCGTCCAGCTCCAGTGCGACTTTATGCTGTGCGGCGAAGCCTTCATTGGCCGCCAGCGCCTGTTCCAGCAGGGGTTTGAGCTCGGTCACCTGCAACTCGAAGCGCATTTTTCCGGACTCGATTTTCTCACTGTCCAGGATGTCGTTGATCAGGCGGATCAGGCGCTCGCAATTGTCCTTGGCAATGCCCACCAGGCTTTTCGCCTTGTCCGGCAGCACACCGGCCACACCGCCCGCGATCAGGCCCAGCGAGCCGCGAATCGAGGTGAGCGGCGTGCGCAGCTCATGACTCACGGTCGAGACAAACTCGCTCTTCATGCGGCCGATGCGCTTCAACTCGGTGATGTCGTTGCCCAGTGCAAAAAAGCCAATCACCCGGTCTTTCTGTTCGCCCTCGCCGTAGCGCGGGAAATACTTCATGTCGTAGTCCCGCAGGCCGCCCTGGGGTTTCATCTGGGACCTCTCGTAGCTGACCGAATAACCCGCGAGCGCCTCTTCAACCTTGTCGCGCACCTCCTCGTAACAGTCGCTGCTCAGTACCTCGCGCAGGGTCTTGCCGTGGATCTGGTCGTAGTTCAGGCCGAGGCTTTCCTCGTAGGCCCGGTTGTGAAACTGGATGCGTTGCTCCGCGTCGACGTAGGCAATCAGCGCCGGCACGGCGTCGATTACCTGCCGCATCCGGGATTCGCTGGCGCGCAGGGCGTCGCTGATGCGTTTGGTTTCAGTGATGTCATGCACAATGGATGTGAACAGCCGCTTGCCATCCACCGTAACGTTGCCGAACGACAGCTGCAGCGCAATCTCGTCGCCGTTCTTGCGCAGCCCCCGGGTTTCGCGGCCGGATTCCCTGAACCCTTCTGGCTGGGAGAGCCGGGCATTGAAATACTTTTCAAACGCAGGGCGATGACGGACCGGCATCAGTTGCGTCACTGGGCGCCCCAGCAGCTCCGGCAGCTCGTAGCCAAACAGCTTCAGGCCGGCCGCGTTGACGTTCGAGATGAGGCCGTCGGCGGTGGTGATGATCACCCCCTCGCCCATGATTTCGGTCACCGCACGGCTCATGGCCACGCTGTCGGACAACTGGGCCTCTGCCCGCCGGCGCTTCGCTTCGTAATGGTTGAGCATGAAGATCGCCCAGCCCAGCGGCCCCAGCGAGAGCAGGCCGCCGGCCAGGATCAGCAGCTTGATGACTTGCGCGCTGCTCCGGGTTCTGTCGTGTAATCGCTGCAAGGCGAGTGATCCATTGGCTTTGATGCTCTCGACCAGGCTGTCGATGTTTTCACGAAATTGGCGATTCGAATCACTGCTGGCCTGCACGGCAGCGGCCGGCAGCCCGGATTCCTGCCGTGTTTTCACGGATTGGTCCATGCTTTCCAGACCATGGGCCATGGAAACCTCCAGCGAGGGCCATAGCCTTTGCTCGTCGGTGGTAGCGACCGCTGCGCGCGCTTCGGCCAGCGTGTTTTTCACGCCAGTGCGGGCCGCCTGGTAGGCCTTCAAATCGCCCGTGTCGGCCGTGATCAGGTATTTGCGCTGCCAGGACTCGGTGGTTTTCAGTTGGGAAACCATCCGATCCAGCAGCAGCACGGTGTCCTGCGAGTTTCTCTCGGTGCGGGCGTCGTCCAGCAACCCCTTGATGGTCGAGTAAGAGCCCACGCTGATCAGCAGCAGGAGTGCCAGTCCCGCGCCCAGCGCCAGGTTGATTTTGGTGCGGAAGGTGAATTTCACGGCGGCACTGTCAGCTCTGGGATGACTCGGAAGGCAGGCTGAGCCTGACCATGTTGATCGCTTCCGTGATTTGCTGCTGCAGCGCGCCCGTGGGCGGTGCACCCGCGTCCAGCAGGGCCCGAACGGCCAGCTCCAGGGCATGACTGGCGTGGCTCAAATCGCGAGAACCGTAAGTCCCGGCCGTGCCGTGCAGATTGTGGGCCATGCGCTCCAGGACACCGAGTTTGTCTTGTGCCTCATCGGCTTGCCGGACGTCCTGCCACAGCGCTTCGATCCGGGCCACTTTCTCAGGCAGCGTGCGCCGGTAATCGGTGCGCTGGGCCTCTATGAATTGCAGAAGCTCAAGCTTGGACCGGCTCATGGTGGGATGCAGTGCCAGCGCACTTATTTGGCTTTTTCCGGCCAGGGTTCGGTGCTGGGGGGAATGGCTGGCCGGTCGTCGGGCAGGCCGGTCACGGTGCGCACAGCTTCCAGCAGGGCGTCGGCTTCGAACGGCTTGGTGACATAGCCGTCTGCCCCGCCTGCCAGACCTTTGATGACCGCTTCGCGCGTGGCCTTGCCGGTCATCATGATGACCGGCACGTTTTTGAGCGCAGGGTGCTGGCGCATTCTGAGCAGAATGTCGAAGCCGTCGGCATCGGGCAGCATCACGTCCAGCAGGACCAGATCAGGAACCGGGAGTTTGCGCAGTTCGGCGACGATCTCTGCCCGCGCGCCGGCGATGCGCGCATCGAAGCCCTCGAACGTGAGGTAGTGCTGCAGGAACTTGGCCAGGTGCGGCTCGTCTTCCACAATAAGGGCGGACAGCTCCTCCTCCTCCTCCTCCTCGGGCAGCACGCGCAGCGGCCGCTTGCGCGCAATGCGCACGAAATAGCCGGCCTTCTGCAGCGAAGCAGTACCGGCATCGGCTTCGGCCGTGGCCAGCGTCAACGCTTTCTTCGAGGGCTTGATGGTGAACTGATCGGCAAACGGATCGTCTATCCGGACACGCAGCAACCCCCTGTCGATCAGCCGCGAGAAGGTGGCATCGAAGTCATCGGGTGGAAAAGGCTTCATGCCCGCCTTGATCTGGCCGAGGGTGAGGATGCCATCCACGCGGACCAGCAATTCAACTTCCGCGGGCAAGGCCGTGGTCATGGCACCGCGCAACTGGTGCTCACCCAGAGGCGTCAGTGAATAAACCTCCTTGTCGTGCACGGTATGTCAGCCCTTGTTCTTGGTTGCTGGAAGCTACCTCTTGGCGTGGCTATCAGGCTGATTCTAGTGATTTATCAAGGTGTGAGGCAAAGGGGCGGAGGCGAGGCGAGCCCGCCGGCCCCTCGGTCGACGAGCCAGCAAGCCAGCACCCTCAAGAACCGACGCGCCGCTGCACTGGTGAAACATCCGGGGGGGTTTACTGTATACCCGCCGGTGTTTCGGGGCCAGTCCCGCCGCTTGCAGCGGTTGCGGGCGGCAAGACGGCGCCCAGCGCGGAGATCAATTCGCCCAGCGAGATCTCCAGGGCCCCCAGCAGGCTGTCTATGGCCCCGCGCGGCAAGTCGTTACCGAGGGCCTGCTCCAGCGCGCCGGCATCGGCGGGCACGCGCGTGGCACCAATTTGCGCCGATATGGCCCGCAGGGAGTGACTCAGCAGTTCCGCGGTTTTCAGGTCGCCCGCATCAAGGGCTTCGCGGATGCGCACGGGCGCGTCATGGCGGCCTTCCAGGTAGCGGCGCAGCATCGACACATAAAACGGTTTCATGCTCATGGCCCGGGGGAGCCCCAGTGCGATGTCAAGCCCGGCCACACCTTCAGGCAACACCACGTCCGCCGCACTCGTCGCCCCAAGCGCCGGCATGGCCGCCTCGGGAACAGGCGGAGCTGCAGCAGGCGCCTGCGCTACAGCCGGCGCCTCCAGACTCTCAAGCGCCCTGCGCAGTTCGGTCGCGGCGTCTGCCCGCTCCTTGCCCGTCAGGCGGCCCATGTCGATTTGCAGGTGAATTCCCGGCCGGTCGCACTGGATGACGCCGGCATCAGCCAGCGCAGCTGCGCTGGTTTGATGCACGGCATATACCGCGATGGGCTCGGCAAAGCCCTTGGCGAGAACCGGGCCCCGGGCGTCCACCTGGATTTCGCCCTGCACCAGGGCATGGGTTTCGCTGGAAATCAGGATTTCGCCGGGCTCGGCGGCTTGCTCCAGCCGGGCGGCGAGGTTGACCTCGCGCCCGATGATGGTGTACTCCATGCGCAGATTGCTGCCGAAATTGCCTACGTCGCAAAATCCCGAATTGATGCCGATGCGGATCTCGAAGCGCTTGTTGATGCCCATGGCCTTCCAGCGCACATGGAGCTCATCCATGCGCTTTTGCATGGCAACCGCCATCCTGACGCACTGCACCGCATCCTGCCGAGGCCCCAGGGTATGCGGGTCGCCAAAAAAGATAACGATGGCGTCGCCAATGAATTTGTCGAGCGTGCCACCGTATTCGGCTGCGATCAGCGACATCTCTTCGAAATAGCTGTTGAGCAGGAAAGTGACTTCCTCGGGCTGCCACTGCGCCGTCGAGGCCGTGAAATTCCTGATGTCGGAAAAAAATACCGTGAGCCTTTTGCGCTGGGTCTGGATTTTGGCCTGGCGCGAGCCGTCAAAAAGCGACCGGTAAACCTGCGGCGCAAGATAGCGCGACAGCTGCTCGGACAAGCCCTTCAGGCGTTTGGCGTTGGAACTGCGCTCCAGGTGAAGCCTGACCCGTGCAAGAAGAATGGGCGGGCTGATCGGTTTGGTGATGTAGTCGGTGGCGCCCAGGTCCAGGCCTCGTTGCTCTTCTTCCACACTGCTAAGGGCCGTCAGGAATATGACCGGTATGTCTGCCGTGCGCGGGTCGCGCCGCAGCTGCGCCATGACCTCATAGCCGTCCATGACGGGCATCATGACGTCGAGCAGGATAAGTTCGGGCCGCATGTTCGCCCTTGCCATCTCCAGGCCGGCCTCGCCCGAATCCGCCACCAGTACCTCGTAACGGCTCTCCAGCAAGGCGGCAAGGAAATAGCGGATGTCGGCCGTGTCTTCAATCACCAGGATGTGCGGCCGCGCCGGGGTAGCCACGCTGCCGGTGGCGGAATCCAGCAACCCGTCTGTTCCTGGCCTCCCCGCTTGGTTCATGGTCCGGATCTTCCTTTAAAACCCGCGAGCCCCGCCCCGGGGCAACCCGAATGCAGGGCGGCAGGCGCAGGTCTGCGCGGCACTGTGCACCATGTCCGAATCAAAGCCGCTTTTTTCAAGCATCAGGTTGATCCGCCGCGAAATGTCGGGGTCGTCTTCGCAAACCAGGATGAGGGGCCTCGTCGCAGCGCTGCCTCAGTCATCAAGCGGCAGCGGCATCGCTTCGGGCAGCTCAAAGAAGAAAACGGTCCCCACCCCGACCTCGGTTGTAAATCCCATGTTGCCACCCATGTGCTCCACGATGGCGCGGGAGATATTCAGGCCCAGGCCCGTGCCGCCCTTTTGCCGGGTGTCCGACGAGTCGGCTTGCGAGAATTTCTGAAAGATGCGCTCGCGAAACGCTTCGGGAATGCCGGGGCCGCTGTCGGCCACTTCAACCCGGATCCGCCCGTTGCTGCACAGCAACCTGATGTGTACGCAGGACGCCGGCGGTGAAAACTTCACGGCATTGGACAGCAGGTTGGTGACGACCTGGGTGAGCCGGTCGCTGTCGACATTGACCATTACGGCGTCTGCCGGTGCATCGAGGGCCAGCTCGACGTTGTATTGGCCTGCGAAGCCTTGATTGGCCGTCAGGGCCTGCGCCAGCAGGGGCTGCAGTTTCACCTGCTGCAGCTCAAAGCGCATCTTGCCGGACTCGATTTTTTCGCTGTCAAGAATGTCGTTGATGAGCCTGATGAGCCGTTCGCAGCTATGGGTGGCAATGCCGACCAGGTTCTTGGCCTTGGCCGGCAGCTCTCCGGCGACACCACCGGTAACCAGGCCCAGCGAGCCGCGGATAGAGGTGAGCGGCGTGCGCAGCTCATGGCTGACGGTGGAAATAAATTCGCTCTTCATGCGATCGATGCGCTTGAGTTCGGTCACATCGGTACCTAGCGAGTAAAGGCCCACCACCTTGCCTTCATCCCCGTCTTCGCCATAGCGTGGAAAGTACTGCATGACGTAGTCGCGCAGTTGGCCATCCGCAGCTTTCTGCACGCGGTCATACTGCACCGCGTAGCCCAACAAGGCTTCTTCGATCTTGCTGCGCTCGTTTTCGTAAAGCTCATCACCCATCATCTCGCGCATTGTCTTGCCGTGGATTTGATCGCGCTTCAGGCCAAAGCCTTCTTCGTAGACCCGGTTGTGAAACTGAAAACGCTGTTCAGCGTCGACGTAGGCAATCAAGGCTGGCACGGCGTCCGTAATCTGGTGCAACAGCGATTCGCTGGCGCGCAACGCCTTGGTGCGCTTCTCTACGGCGTCCTCAAGGCTGCTCATCTGCAGCGTCGCTTGCCGCGCCAGTTCCCATTTGGTGGTCAGTGTCTTGGCCAGCTGGCTGACCTCGATCACGTCGAACGGCTTCTTGACGACGAGCAGGCGATCCTGCACGTCCAGCCGCGCCAGCACTTCCTCCCACGGGTAGTCGGAGTAGGCCGTGCAGATCACGATTTGCACCTGCGGGTCGATGCGCCAGAGCCGCTCGATCGTCTCAACGCCATCCCAGCCGGGGGGCATGCGCATGTCCACAAAGGCCATGGCATAAGGACGGCCGGCCCGAACGGAGGCTTCGACCTTGGCCACGCCTTCGTGCCCCTGGTAGGCCGAATCCAGTTCGAAGCCGTCACCGGACAGCGGTGCGGCCTGGCCAAACAGGGCCGCTTCGACGTCGTCCAGATCGCGCGCCGCCGGCCTGGCTGTGAGGATCTTGCGAAAGTCCTCATGCATCGAGGGCATGTCGTCGACCAGCAAAATGTGCCGGTTCTGCAGCGTGTTCATGGCGCACTCCTGTTTTCTTGTGGGTCGATGTGGTTTTCACTGGGCGGGCGTTGCCGGGAGGCCGAAGGGAGCGTGAAGTAAAACGTGGCACCTTCACCAAGTTTGGAATCGGCCCAGACCCGGCCGCCGTGCCGGCCGACGATCCGGCTCACAGTGACCAGCCCCGCACCGGTTCCGGGAAACTCATGGACCGCGTGGAGCCGCTGGAAGGTACCGAACAGCTTGCCGGCGTAAGCCATGTCGAAGCCGCTACCGTTGTCTCGCACGAAGAACACCGCCTCGCCGTCAGCGCCATCCAGCCTGCCAACCTCGATCTCGGTATGGGTCCGAAGGGACGCGAACTTCCATGCGTTGTCCAGCAGATGCTGCATCGCGATCCGGATCAAGCGCTGGTCGCCGTGTACCCACAAGCCATCTTGAACGGTGATGGACGCCTCGCGCTGCGGAACAACGCTGCGGTATTCGCCCATGAGCTGGCGCGAGATGGCGCTCAGATCGACCGGCTCCATGCACAGCTCGGCACGCGATACCTGAGCCAGGGACAACAGGTCGTCGATCAGTTGGGCTCCCACCACGGCACTGGCCTGAATTCTGGACAGGTAATGAAGCACCCTCTTGCTGGCATGGCCGCCCAGCTCCTTGGCCAAGAGATTGCTGAACGCGTTCATGATGCTCAGCGGCGTGCGCAGATCATGCGATACGGCGTACGCAAATGCCTCGAGCTCCTTGTTGGATTGGCGCAGGGCCGCTTCGGTCGCCGTGAGATTCTGCACGGCCTCTTCCAGGCTGCTCATCTGCAGCGTCGCCTGCCGCGTCAGCTCCCATTTGGCGGTCAGCGTCCTGGCCAGCTGGCTGACCTCGATCATGTCGAACGGCTTCTTGACGATGAGCAGGCGATCCTGCACGTCCAGCCGCGCCAGCACTTCCTCCCACGGGTAGTCGGAGTAGGCCGTGCAGATCACGATCTGCACCTGCGGGTCGATGCGCCAGAGCCGCTCGATCGTCTCCACGCCATCCCAGCCGGGGGGCATGCGCATGTCCACAAAGGCCATGGCATAAGGACGGCCGGCCTGAACGGAGGCTTCGACCTTGGCCACGCCTTCGTGTCCCTGGTAGGCCGAGTCCAGTTCGAAGCCGTCACCGGACGGCGATGCGGCCTGGCCAAACAGGGTTGCTTCGAGATCGTCCAGATCGCGCGCCGCCGGCCTGGCTGTGAGGATCTTGCGAAAGTCCTCATGGATAGAGGGCATGTCGTCGACCAACAAAATGTGCCGGTTCTGCAGCGTGTTCATGGTGCACCCGGCGCTGTGTTGATTGGAAGTTCCAGTGTGAAGGTCGCGCCCTTGCCGGGGCCGTCGCTGTGGGCCGTGAGGGTGCCGCCCATCTGCCTGGCCGCCAGCGCACAGCTGTGCAGCCCGAAGCCGTGGCCTGCCTTGCGGGTGGTGAATCCGTGCGCAAAGATCCGCGTCAGGTTCTCCTCCGGGATGCCCTCGCCCTCATCCTTGACGGATACCCGCAAATGGGAGCCGGCGACGACATCCACACGCAGCGTGATCTGGTGCGATCCACCCGCCATGCTCGCCATTGCGTTCTTGGCGTTGCTGATCAGGTTTACCAGGATCTGCAGCACGCGCGCCCGGTCGAGCCGTACCACCGGTACCTGCGCAAACTCCTTGACCACGGTCACCTGATGGCGCGCGAGTGCTCCACCGTTCATTCGCAGGGCATCCTCCGCCAAATCGCATATCTGGACTGGCACGACGAGGCTGGACCCCCCCGCATAGGATTGCTGGGTGGCCACGACGTCCTTGATGTGATCGATGCTTCGGGTGAGGTGCCCCAGTTCCTCGATCATGCCTTGCTGCTCCTGCGCCAGGGTTTGCGCAATCCTGCTCAGGTAGCCGGGCAGCATCCTGCCCTTGTCGTCAAGGGTCAGAAAATCGCCCAGGTCCGCCGCGTGCTCGTCCATCAATTGCACGGCCCGCGTCAAACCCTGGGCCCTGGAGGTGCGCAGCGTGCTGCTGACCAGGTCGGCAGAGACGTTGACGCCGTTGAGAATGTTGCCCACGTTGTGCAGCACGTTGGTGGCCATCTCCGCCATGCCGGCCTTGCGCGCCGTAGCGACCAGTTCACTTTGCATCTCGTGCAGTTCCTGAACCCGCTGCTCCAGATTTTCATTGGCGCCATGGAGTTCCTTGTTGACGCGGTTGATGACGGCATGACTGCGCACCAGACGGGCCGCCGCATACAGGAGCAGCGCCACCAGCACCACCGAGAAGATCAGCAGGTACTCACGATGCTGCCCGCTCTGCACTTCAGCGCGTTGGTGTTCAACGGTTAACGCGTTGCTGATCTCATCAATACGGGTTGCCGTCGGCACCACAGTAATACTGCCGAGAAGCTGATTGACGACCTTTTGCTCGCGCAGGATGGTGCGGACATGCGCGCCGAAAATATCCAGCTTCTCCCTGGTATCCGATGGAAAAACATGCGAACCGGCTTCAAGCCGGCTCAACTCATTCTGAATTTCAGAGCCTCTGTCATCCGATGCGCTCTGGCTGTACAGCATGCTGGCCAGCAGCAGCTTGTTCACGCTGATCAAGGTGCGCCTGGCTGCTGACCGTGCGCTTTCACTGGTTTTCCCGATCGACTGTTCGACGTCCGCTGCCGCGGTCGGCAAGAAGATCAGCGAGTTGCGCAGCACCGAGTTGTTTGATTTGAATTGTTCGATCAGGGCGGCTTTTTCCTGGATGTCACGCAGCAGCGCCGCGCGGCCCTCCGCCAACACAGCAGCTTCGTCGTGTTTTTGGGTCTCCATGTCCGCCTTGAGCTGTTCCAGCAGCCGGCTCAATTCAGTCAGGGAGTCAGCTAGGGGATCGTAGTGCGTGTTGATGCCGACCCTGGATTTCAGCACGTCCAATTCCCATTCGGCATCCAGTTGCTTGAGATGCCGCAGCAGGGCGACATTCCCAAAGTAATCTGACTCACCAAAGCTCTGCGTTTTGGCATAGAGGAAAACCAGAACCGACAACAGTACGGCGGTTGCAACCGCCATCGGTAGCCAGGCCAGTCGATTGGACGCTCTCACGGTTTCACGTCCAGTTCGCCGGTCAGAGTGCCCAGAAACCTGATGATCGATTCTTTGTCTTCCCTGGAGCCGACGCGGCCGAGCTGGTACCTGAACATGATGTCAACGGCATCTTCCAGCGTCTTTGCGGAGGCATCGTGGAAATAAGGCGCGGTGAGCGCGACGTTGCGCAGGCTAGGCACCTTGAAGACATACTTGTCACTTTCCACCTTGGTGACGAGATAACGGCCAAGATCGGCCTGCGTCGGGTTGCCGCGCTTTTCGAAGTAGTTGCCCATGACGCCAAACTTCTGAAACATATTGCCGCCCACATTCACGCCCTGGTGGCAGGCGACGCATCCATACTGCTTGAACTTTGCATATCCGGTTTTCTCGGCGGCGGAAATGGCGTTGGCGTCACCACGCAGAAATTTGTCAAAGCGCGAATTCGGCGTGATCAGGGTCCGCTCGAAGGTCGCGATGGAATTCTGGATATTTGCCTTGGTGACCCCGTCCTTGTACGCAGCAGCAAATGCGCTCTTGTACTTGGCGTCCTGCGACACCTTTTGAACGACTTCTTCCCATTTCGAACCCATCTCAACCGGGTTCTGTATGACCTGATCAACTTGTGCTTCCAGCGAGTCGGCACGACCATTCCAGAACTGCCTGAAATTGAGCGCGGCATTGAGCACGGTCGGGGCGTGGACATCGGTCAGTCCGCCATGCAGTCCCACCGAACGCGCGCGACCGTCAGCGCCGCCCTTGCTCAGATCGTGGCAGCTGGCGCAAGACACACGGCCATTGCCGGACAGGCGCGTATCGCGAAACAGCTGCCGCCCGATTTCGGCGCGAGCCGGATCCTGCTTAAGGGTCAGCGGAATCGGTTGGATCGGCTCATCGAGCAAGGCCGCAGTGGCGGTATGGGATGCCCAGACGACCATGACGATCACGAGCTTCAACATGCTCGATGTCGTTGTTTGTATGGTGGTACGGACCGGAGACATAGTCGTAGTTCTTTTTCTTGCCAACCCTGTTGCCTTGCCAGCTCTGCTGGCTTCGTCTTCAATACGGATCAAATCACACTTCACACTTATCAGCCGTGTACTTGATAAGCTGTTTTCTGCGTGGCTGTATTTGTGAGCAATTTGCGAACATTGTGCAAGAAAACGTTTCTTTTTGCCTGTCCTCTTTGGGTAAAAAGCCGATTTGGACAAAATCCCGGCCAAAACAACCCTATTTCAGCAACGCATGCCGCCGATGGCGTCATGGCCGAGATCGGTCTGCATCAATCTCTGGTCGCACAAGACGCTTAGCCTGGACTTTGAGCAAAGCCCCGCCGCGGCAATCAGGCCATGCGGTTTCGCAGCTGTTGGTGCACCGAAGAAAAAAAAGTTGTCGCCATCGACTTCCGGGGTGATGTACGCACGTCGATCTTCGATGCCGGCGCCAGCATCGGCCTGGACGGCACCTTCATCAAGGTTGTCGCCTGGTACGACAACGAATGGGATTACTCCAACAAGTGCCTGGAGATGGTGCGCGTGGTCGCGAAATAATCGCTACCTGTTCGAAAAAAAACGCGCCTTCTGGCGCGCTTTTTTGTGGGCTATCAGTCGCTTATTTTCTTGCCTCTTGTCTGGCAACGCATTCCGGGAAGAAAACGCATGCCAAATGCAGGACTCATTCCTTCGGAGCGCCCGAGTTTTTTACGATGGTCTCGTAGCGTTTGATTTCCGAAATTGAAAACTTCGTGAATTCCTCCATGCTTCCGCCGGCTATCTCGGCGCCAATTTCATGAAACCTGGTTCGAATTTCCGGTTTTTGCAGCAGCTGGTTGAATTCTTTGTTGAGCCGGTGGACCACCTCTGCAGGGGCGTTGGCTGGAAGCATGATGCCGTACCAGGCCGATGCCACCATAGGTACACCCGCTTCTTTGAAGGTGGGAACAGCCGGCAGGGCCTGAAGCCGCTTTTCAGAAGCCACGGCAAGCGGCCTCAACAGTCCACCCTTGATACTGCCCAGGGAGCCTGTATCGATCATCATGTCGATATGTCCTGCTATCAGGTCTTGCGCCGCAGGGCCGCTTCCCTTGTAA
The DNA here is from genome assembly GCF_001598235.1 of Polaromonas jejuensis NBRC 106434. Taxonomy (GTDB): domain Bacteria; phylum Pseudomonadota; class Gammaproteobacteria; order Burkholderiales; family Burkholderiaceae_C; genus Polaromonas; species Polaromonas jejuensis. The sequence goes on from NZ_BCYO01000009.1 coordinate 119,117, forward strand.
GGTACATGCCGGATGTCGATGCCGGATACGGTCTTGAATTGCGCGCCGGCCAGATGCTGCGAACTACCTATGCCCGCTGACCCGTAGGTGTATTGGCCGGGCGCGCTGCGATCAGCCTCCACAATGTCGTTCAGGCTTGTCCACGGTGATTTGGCCGGAACCACCATCACATTCGGTATGGCGCAGAGAAGGACAACGGCGGTAAAGTCCTTGACCGGGTCAAAGCCTTGCTTCGCGTACAGATGAGGCCCGGCCGCGTTGGTCGAGCTGGTGGCGAGCAAGAGGGTATAGCCGTCCGGCTTCTCCTTCACAAAGGACTGTGTGCCGATGTTGCCGCCCGCGCCCGCCTTGTTGTCCACCACGACGGCAACCCCCATCGATTGCGCCAGGCCCTGGGCGAGCAGGCGTCCGATCTGGTCTGTGGCTCCACCGGGCGCCCAGGGAACAATGATCTTGATGGGTTTGTCCGGGTAAGCAGCAAGGGCCCACGACGAGGGCAGGAGACCAAGTGCCACCACCAAAGCGCAGCGGCGCAGCTTGCCGAAAGGCTTGTTTTTTAGGCTTGTCATCATTTCAGACTTCCTTCTGTTTGAGGCGTTCATCGATCCACGAGGCGGAGTAACTTCCGTTGAGGATGGACTGAATCGTTGCCAGCTCCTGGGCAACCTTTTTCCTGGCTCTTTTGGCAACAGCCAATGCCTCCTGGGGGGAGACGGCTACCAGGCCATCGGAGTCGCCAACGATGATGTCACCCGGGTTGACCAGCATGCCGCCTATGCTGATGGGCCGGTTGATGGTTCCAGGGCCATCCTTGTAAGGGCCGCGAAGATTGATACCCCGCGCCCAGCAAGGAAATTGGTGTTGTTCAAAGGCTTGCACATCCCGAACAGCGCCATCCATCACAAATCCGACGCTGCCTCGCATGCGGGCAACGGTCATCATGATTTCTCCTACCAGGGCGCGCGAAATATCTCCTGCGCCGTCCACCACGAGTGCGTCGCCGGGCAGCAGCAGCTCCAGGGCCTTGTGGATCAACAGGTTGTCGCCTGCGCGCACGCTGACCGTGAGGGCATTGCCGCACATCGTCACAGGCGTGCGGTTCACGGGATGCAGTCCGGTGGTGCCCACCAGACGACCCATCACATCACCGATCACCGATGACGGCATGCCACGCAGTGCTTCAATCCCGGGTACAAAGGCGTCCCGTCTCGCTTCAATCGCGATTCCATTTGACATGCGGATTCCTTTTTCCGGGTTCAATCTACGGTCGCGCCGGAGCGCTTCACCAGGGACTCCCAATAAGGAAGCTCTTTGGCAATGAATTGCGTGAATTGCTCCGCTGTTCCCGTCACATCGCTGGAGCCCAGCTTGCTGAGGCTGGCTGCGACGTCTGCACTCTTGAGCACTTTGTTCACGGCCTGGTTCAGGCGCTTGATGAGGTGGGAAGGTGTTTTGGAAGGGACAAAAACGCCGTACCAGTTTTCAATGACGAAACTGGGATAACCCAGCTCCTTCATTGTGGGAACATCAGGCATGCCTTTGGAACGAACGGCCCCCGTGGTCGCCAAAGCGCGGATTCGCCCGGAGTTCAATTGGGCGGCAATGGCCGTGGTCGTCTCGAACGCAAGTGGCACCTGACCGGACAGCACATCCGCCAGGGCCGGGCCTTGGCCCCTGTAAGGGATGTGCGCGATATCCAGCTGTTTCTCCAGCTTCAGCAGCTCGCCCATCAGGTGCTGTGGGCTACCGCTGCCGCCCGATGCATAGCTGTATTTTCCGGGGTTGTTCTTGATCAGTTCAAGGAGCTGGTTGACGCTGGTCGCCGGTACCGATGTGTTGACGTAGAGAACCAGGGGCACCGAGGCGACCTCGCCAACGGCGGCAAGATTTTTGACGGGATCGATTCGCAGCTTGTAAAGATTGCGGTTGATCACAATGCCTGTGTTGTTGCCTAAAAGAATCGTGCAGCCGTCACTTGCCGCATTGGCAACAAATTCAGTGCCAATGTTGCTGCTTGCGCCTCCCTTGTTTTCCACAATCACGGTGGTGCCCAATTCCTTGGCCAGGCCTGGCGCCAGCAGGCGCGAAAGTATGTCGGTCGTGCCGCCGGGTGGGTAGGGCGAGATGATTTTCACGAGGGGGCACGGATAGGCCGTTTGCCCGAAGGCGCCCAGCCCGGTGAGGGCCAGCCCCACACCCATTGCCAGGGCAGATGCTTTTTTCTTGAATGCTCTCATGTCGTTTGTCTCCTGAATTCCTGATTTATTGAGCCGGCCTGGTTGCGCAAGCGCGTTGCAAGGTGTGGTACCCATACTTTTTGCGAGCCTCGGACAAGGCCATGCCACCCAGTGCGGCATTCAATATTTGCTCTTCGGTTTCGCGGGTCTGCAATGCCTTGGCAAGGACTTCATGCATCTTCAGCCTGGGTACGACCACGATGCCGTCTGCATCGCCAACGACCAGATCACCGGGCAGCACACGCACATCGCCCAGCGTGACCGGCTGTTCGTAAGCCTCCACCTGGACACGGTCCTTGCCTGTCCGCATGAACTTGCCGCAGGCATACAGGGGATAGCCTGCCTTGTCAGCTTCGGACGTGTCCCGGCATACGCCATGGATCACCGTGCCCCCTATGCCCTTGTGGGCGGCGAGCTGGCTGAGAATGCCGCCCCAGACCGTGCAGTCCAGACGGCCGCCATTGTCCAGAACCACCACCGTGCCTGGTGTCAAGGTGTCGATGAAATCGCCCACGGTGCCGGGCTCGAACCGGTCAACGGGGGCGAATCGAATCGTGAAAGCAAAGCCAAACAGCTTTTGCGGGCCAGCCACGGGCTTGATGCCCAAGGCGCTGCCTGGCAAGCCGAAGTAGTCCAGCGAATCGGACACTTCAGCGGTGGACAGTGACCTGGCCTGTCTGAACCAGTCCAGTTTCTCGAAATCTTCTTGCATTGTTGCGCTCTCAAATGGAGAAGGCGCCATTCTTTAGTAAAGTTAGATTGAATTCAATCGCGGAATTTTGATTAAAAATTCAATATTTATGAACTTACGGCAGCTCAGATACTTTTGCGAAGTTGTGGATGCAGGCAATGCGAACACTGCAGCCCATAAGCTGTTTGTCGCGCCCACAGCGATCAGCATGCAAATGAGCCAGCTGGAAAACCAGCTGGGGGGAAAACTGTTTGATCGCTCCTCCAGGCCGATGGCACTGACGCCGCTCGGCCGTTTTGTTTATCCCAAAGCCAAGGAACTGCTGGCGGACGCCGGCCGGCTCGTCGAGGAAGCCAAGGGCATCGCGTCTGGAAACCTGGGATGGCTGAGCATTGGCTTTACGCGATCAACGATTTTTTCGGTGGTACCCGATGCCGTGAGGGAGATGAAATCTGCCTTCCCCAAAGTGCAGATCGATCTGGTCGAAATCCTGACCGAACATCAGGCGGAGGGCATTCGCAAAGGAGTCATCCACATCGGCGTTTCACGAACCATCGGTGAGTTCGAGGCCGAACCCGACCTGGCTTACACCCCTCTGTTCAAGGAGGCGCTGATTGCGGCCATTCCCATGCATCACCCGCTCGCCGCGCGAAAGTCTCTCAAAGCCTCGGATCTGGATGAGATGCCCTTCATCAGCTACCCGAAGGATCCGCACAGCAACTTTTCAAAGTTGTCACTGGGGCTGCTGGAAGCTGCTGGCGCCAAACCGCGCGTCGGCTACGAGGCCAAGGAAATTCATACGGCATTGGGTCTGGTGGCAGCCGGGCTGGGTGCGACATTGGTCGGAAAAACGGTGGCCGTGAACAACCGGACGGACGTTTGCTTTTTGCCGATTCGCGGAGCCAGGATGACGGCCAAAGTGTTTGCCGTTCACAAGAGGGACGAGCAAAGCCGGTTGACAGATGCATTTCTGAAAATCATTCAGGAGCAATCTGCGCGGCGGCTCTAGCCTGTGTCATTGCAGCCGCGCCGCGATGAAGTCCAGAAACGCCGTGATCCGCGATGACAGCGCCGTGTTGCGGTAGTACACCGCGTTCACCGCCTGCCGTACCTCGACGGTGTCACGCACCAGCAGCTGCACCAGGCTCCCGTTCGCGCGGTCGGCTTCGGTCATGAAGTCGGCCAGGCACACAATGCCCATGCCCGCCAGCGCCAGATGGCGCATGGTCTCGCCGCTGGAGGCACTGAGCTTGAGCGTGGCCGGATAGCTGTCGCCATGGGGCCCGCGCAGCGGCCATTCATTCAGGGATGCTACCTGGCTGTTGCCTATGAGCGCGTGGCTCGCCAGGTCGGCCACGCGTTTTGGCTTGCCGTGCGCTTCCAGATAGGCGGGGCTGGCCAGCACGCGCAGGCGGCTGGTGCACAGCGGCCGTGCGTGCAAGGTGGAGTCGCGCAGCGGCCCGATGCGTATCGCGATGTCGGTGCGCTGGGCCAGGAGGTCGACGTTGAGGTCGTCGGTGTTGAGCTCCAGCTCGATCTTGGGAAACAGCGCGCTGAATTCCGGCAGCAGCGGCACGATGGCGTGCAGCATGAAGGGCGAGGCCGCGTTCACGCGCAGCAGCCCGGCCGGCTGCTGCCGCCGCGCCGTCACTTCCTCTTCGGCCTCGTCCATGGCGTCCAGGATGGCACGCGTGCGCGCCAGGAAGGTCTGGCCTTCTTCGGTCAGCTCCAGCCGCCGCGTCGTGCGGCGCAGCAAGGTGGTGCCCAGCTTTTTCTCGAGCCGGCCCAGCGCCCGGCTGATGCCCGACACGGTTTGCCCCAGCTGGTCGGCCGCAGCGGTGATGGAGCCGCTGTCCACCACCGCGCGAAAGGCCAGCAGTTCTTCGAGGGTTGTTTTCATGGGTGTTCCTGCATTGTTGCTTCCAGGTCAAATATATTCTGCATGAGCAGGGGTTTTTCTGCAAAGATAAACCTCGCACACTGCAGGCTTCGTTTGACCACCCGGAGCCTCTCATGCCCATTGCCCTTCTCGCGCTGACGATCAGCGCCTTTGCCATCGGAACGACGGAGTTCGTCATCGTCGGCCTGCTGCCCACCGTGGCGGCCGACCTGCAAATCAGCCTGCCCTCGGCCGGCCTGCTGGTCAGCCTGTATGCGCTGGGCGTCGCCATCGGCGCGCCGGTGCTCACCGCCCTCACCGGCCGGCTGCCGCGCAAGACCCTGCTGCTCGGCCTCATGGCCTTGTTCACGCTGGGCAACCTGCTGGCCTGGCAGGCGCCCGGCTACAGCTCGCTGGTGGCTGCGCGCATCCTCACGGGCCTGGCGCACGGCGTGTTCTTTTCCATAGGCTCCACCATTGCCACCGGCCTGGTGCCCAAGGAAAAAGCCGCCAGCGCCATTGCCATCATGTTCACCGGCCTCACGGTGGCGCTGGTCACCGGCGTGCCGCTGGGCACCTTCATCGGCCAGCACTTCGGCTGGCGCGAGACCTTCCTCGCCGTGTCGGCCCTGGGCGCGATTGCCTTCGTGGTGAGCCTGCTGTTCGTGCCGCGCAACATCAGGCACACGCCGCCGGCGTCGCTGGCGCAGCAGTTCCGGGTGCTGGCCCAGCCGCGCCTGCTGCTGGTGTATGCCAAGACGGCCATAGGCTACGGCGGCTCCTTCATTCCCTTCACCTTTCTCGCGCCCATCCTGCAGCAGGCTGGCTTCAGCGCCGGGGCCGTGGGCTGGGTGATGCTGGTGTACGGCGTGTCGGTGGCGGTGGGCAACCTCTGGGGCGGGCGCCTGGCCGACCGCAAGGGGCCGGTTGCCGCGCTGAAGATCATCTTTGCGCTGCTCGCCGCCGTGCTGCTGCTGTTTCAGTTCACCGCGCCGCATCCGTGGCTGGCCGTGGGCACCGTGCTGCTGTGGGGCGCCGTGGCGTTCGGCAACGTGCCGGGTTTACAGGTGTATGTGGTGAGCCAGGCCGAGCGCCACACGCCCCAGGCGATCGACGTGGCCTCGGGCCTGAACATCGCCGCCTTCAACCTCGGCATCGCCTTTGCGGCCTGGGCCGGCGGCCTGGTGGTCACCCATCTGGGCCTCATGCACACGCCGTGGATTGGCGCGGGGGTGGTGCTGGTGGCGCTGGCGCTCACTTACTGGAGCGGCCGCCTTGACGCCCGCGACGGCGTGCCTGCCCGCATGGCCGGCAAGGGCACCGCCCTGGCCCATTGATGGCCCGGCCGCCTTATCCCTCCCTGCATCTCCCTACCTACATTCATCATCCATTCAGAAAGAACATCCCCATGAGCATTCCCGCATTCGGCCTCGGCACCTTCCGGCTCAAGGACCAGGTCGTGATCGACTCCGTCAGCAACGCGCTGGCCCTCGGCTACCGCCTCATCGACACCGCGCAGATTTACGGCAACGAAGCCGAGGTCGGCCAGGCCATAGACGCCAGCGGCGTGCCGCGCAGCGAGCTCTTCCTCACCACCAAGATCTGGACTGACAACCTGGCCAAAGACAAGCTGATCCCCAGCCTCAAGGACAGCCTGGTCAAGCTCCGCACCGACCATGTGGACCTCACGTTGATCCACTGGCCGTCTCCGGGCGGCGCGGTACCACTGGCCGATACGCTGGGTGCGCTCGCGGAAGCGAAGAAACAAGGCCTCACAAAACAGATCGGCGTCTCCAATTTCAACAGGGCCCTCCTGCAGGAAGCCATAGACACGGTGGGCGCCGCCAACATCGCCACCCACCAGATCGAGCTGAGCCCCTACCTGCAAAACCGCAAGATGGTTGATTTCGCACGCAGCCAGGGCATTCACATCACGTCGTACATGACGCTGGCCTACGGCAAGGTGCTGCTGGACCCGGTGCTGCTGCAGATTGCGCAGCGGCACAACGCCACCACCGCGCAGGTGGCGCTGGCCTGGGCGATGCAGCTGGGCTATGCGGTGATTCCGTCGTCGACCCAGCGCGCCAACCTGCAGGGCAATTTGCTGGCGCAGCAGCTGCGGCTAACGGAGCTGGACATGGCGGAGATTGCTGCGCTGGACCGGGGCGAGCGGCTGGTCAATCCGGACGGCCTGGCGCCCAGGTGGGATTGACATGCGCATGACCACACAAACCGAAAACACTGCGGCACTGAGACCCTTCGTCGGCCGGACCTTCAGGATCGACTATGGCGAAGCGATGACGGTATTGAACATCTATGCCGAGGACGGCCGGACGATGCGCTACGAGGTCCTTACCGGTGCGTTCGCCGGGGCAAGCGCCGAAGTCCGGTACGACGCGGTGGAAATCGACCTGGGTCTCTACGTACTGTCATGGCAGGAGGCCGACAAGGGCACGGTGGTGCATGTCGACGACTTCTCAGGCGGCACGTCGCGCAGTTTCTACACGACCGCAACACACGACTTCGTTCGCATGGCCGGCACACTCACCCGCGTGCAGGCCGCCTGACCCGCGATGGAAACCAACACACTGACATCAACTGGCCTCACTCACGGCCCGCAGCGGCGCCGCGCAACGGCTTCAGCGTGGCGGTCTGACCTGCTCCGGCAGCGGGCATGGAGCGCCTTGAACGGGGAAATGAATCAAAATGGCTTCCAGCCCATACGAGTTGTGCGCAGGCAGCTATTAAAAATATAGCGACAGCCTGGCGGCGACCGGTAAGGTTCAGCCGTCGTCGGCCGGTCCTCGTGCTTGCCCAGGTGCCGCGCCAAGCGCGCCGGGTCGCGGCTTGGTGCTGTTCTAATGGCGGATGGTCAATGGGGTGCGCGGCATGCCTCGCATCAAGCTTCAAGGACATGGTGAATTGAACAACACAAGGGAAAGTTTCGCGGGCGCACTGCAAACGCTGGTGCGCGGGCTGCAAGCCATGGCCGCGGGCCTGCGCAAGGATCCCCTGCTGCTGGTGCTGATCGCCGCGCTGGCGCTGCTGACCGCCGTGGCGCCGGGCAAGGCAGGCAGCTATCCCTCGCTGGTCGACTGGCCCACCATCGCGGCCCTCACCGGCCTGCTGGTGCTGACCAAGGGCCTAGAGGCCAGCGGTTCGCTGCATCGCCTGGGACACTGGCTGATCGGCTTCATGAGCACCGAGCGCGCCACCGCCCTGTGCCTGGTGCTGGCCGCCGCGCTGCTCTCCACGCTGCTCACCAACGACGTGGCGCTCTTTGTGGTGGTGCCGCTCACGCTGGGCGTTTGCCGCATCACCGGCCTGCCCGCCACCAAGCTGGTCATTTTTGAAGCGCTGGCCGTCAATGCCGGCTCGGCGCTCACGCCCATAGGCAATCCGCAAAACCTGTTCCTCTGGCAGCTGTCGGGCGCGTCGTTCGCGGCGTTCACCCTTCACATGCTGCCGCTGGTGGCGCTGCTGATGCTGCTGTTGCTGGGCCTCACGGCCTGCGTGTTCCGCGGCCGCAAGGTGCAGGTGCGCGACGAGCACCAGCCGCCGCCGCTGGACCGCACGCTGCTCAGCGTCTCGCTGGCCCTCTACATTCCCTTCCTGGTCGCCACGGACCTTCACCAGGCCGCCTGGGCGGTGGCCGGGGTGCTGCTGGTCTTTGCGCTGCTGCGCCCCCGGGTGCTGCTGCGGGTGGACTGGGGCCTGCTGCTGGTCTTTGTGCTGATGTTCATCGACCTGCGCCTGCTCTCCGGGCTGGAGGTCGTGCACCGCGCGATGGCGGGGCTGGACCTGGCGCAGCCGCTGCGCCTGTATTTCACCGGCATCGCCGCTTCGCAGGTCATCAGCAATGTGCCGGCGGCCATTGCGCTGGCCGAGTATTCCAGGGACTGGCGCGTGCTGGCCTACAGCGTCAATGTCGGCGGCTTTGGCCTCGTGGTGGGTTCCCTGGCCAACCTGATTGCGCTGCGCATGGCGCAGGATCGCAAGGCCTGGCCGCACTTTCATGGCTTTGCCCTGCCCTTCCTGCTGGTGGCGGCGGCGGTGGGCTATGCCCTGGTCGTCCTCGGGATTGCCCGATAGGCCCTTGCGGCCAGGGCCGCCCCGGGTTGGCCTTGCGCCGCTGTCACTTCGCCGGCGCGGCCGCCGGGCGCTCTTCCCTGCCGTCCGGGTGCCGCGCAAAGCGCGCCGGTTCACGTCCATGTACCGGTGCGTCGTCGGTAAACGACCAGCCGCCAAACTGCGTGCGCCGGTAGTCGGCCAGGGTCTGCGCGATCTCGGCCTGCGTGTTCATGACAAACGGGCCGTACTGCACCACCGGCTCGCCGATGGGCCGGCCCTGCAGCAGCAGGAATTCTGCCTGCTCGCTGCTGCTGTTGGCCAGCTCAACCGCTTCGCCGGCGCGCAGCTCGATGGCGGCATGGCTGGCCACGGCTTCGCCGGCCACGGTGACCGACGCGCCCTTGAAGAAGTACAGCTTGCGCCGCGTGTCCTTGCCGGTGGCGGCTGGCAGCGTCCATGTGGCGCCGGGCGCCATGCGAAGGGTCCAGATCGCCACGTCGGCGTCGGCCTGCGCGGCCCAGGAATCGGGTGGCGGCGCCAGCGGAGCCGCGCTGTCCGTATTCTGCATCCGGCCCGCGATCACGGCGACCTCGGTGCTGCGGCCATGGGCATCCGTGGCCGTCAGGCGCGGGATGTCCTGCGACCAGAACATGGTGAAGTGCGGGTCGGCCATCTTGTTCGCCGCGGGCAGGTTCAGCCAGATCTGGAACAGCTCCAGCGGATTCGGGTTCTGCTGGTCCAGCAGCGGGAACATTTCCGAATGCACCACGCCCTTGCCGGCGGTGAGCCACTGCACATCGCCCTGGCCGAAGCGCGCGGTCGCGCCCAGCGAATCGGCATGGTCGATCAGGCCCTTGCGGACGATGGTCACGGTTTCAAAGCCGCGGTGCGGGTGCGGCGGAAAGCCCGGCACCGTGCTGCCGTGGTACATGCTCCAGCCGTCCTTGCGGCTGAAGTCCTGGCCCATGTCGCGCCCCGCCAGCGAGGCCGCCGGCCCCATCTGCGCATTGGCCTGTGGATAGGCGTCGTCGTGATACACGCAGAACAGGAAGGGGTCCAGGGTTTCCCACGGGAAGCCGAGGGGTTTGATGTGGACGATGGGGTTGGCGGACATGGCGGTGCTTTCCAAAAGATACAGCTGAGGCTCTATCTATCTACTTTCAAGTGCATGCCAACGGGCGTACCGCGCCATCGCCGCCCCTGTACATTTGGGAAACCCCTGAATTTAAACTCATCTATTTGGAAACCGGATGGAACTGCGTCACCTTCGCTGCTTCGTCGCCGTCGCCGAGGAGCTGCATTTTGGAAGGGCTGCCGAGCGCCTGCATTTGTCTCAGCCGCCCGTCAGCCTGGCCATCAAGGAACTGGAAACCGAGCTGGGCCTGCGGCTGTTTGAACGCAACTCCCGCCGCATTGCCCTGACCCCGCAAGGCGAGGAGGTGCTTCGGGATGCCCGGGCGATATTGGCGCGGACCGAGTCATTGAAGCAGCACGCCAGCATGGCAGCCCTTGGCCTGGGCGGCTCGCTCTCCATCGGCTTCATCAGCCTGGCGGCGTATTCATTTCTACCCGACCTGCTCAAGCGCTTCACCACCGACTTCCCGGGCGTCCGGCTGTCTTTGCAGGAGTCGTCAACCGACCGTATCGTGCCCGACCTCGAATCGGGCGCGCTGGACATCGGCTGCCTGTTTGCCTTGCCGCAGCTGCCGCCGTCACTGAGCTACCGGGCAACCAGCCGGTATCCGCTCATGATCGCGCTGCCCGAGGGGCACCCCCTGGCGGGCCTGGCACGGGTGCCGCTCGAGCGCCTGGCTGACGAGCGCTTTCTTTTGTTCGAGCGCCACAACGGCCCCATGATGTTCGACACGGTGGTCGCCGCCTGCATGCGGCACGGCTTCAGTCCCAAGCTGTTTCACGCGCGCCAGCAGCACACCATCGTGAGCCTGGTGTCAGGCGGAATGGGCGTGGCGCTGGTGCCTTCCTGCGTGCAGGTCATGCGCCGCGAAGGCGTGGTGTACCGCCCCTTGCGCGGCGAAAAGACACAGGTGGAAACGGGCGTCGCCTGGCGGGCCGACGACGACGCGTTCATCGTCAAGGAGTTTTTGCGCTACCTGCCCAGATTGCGCTGAGAGCATGAGCGTTTTTCGATTTCACTCCCTCTCCCTCCAGGAGAGGGCGGGGGTGAGGGCCGGAGAGTGGCCACGACATTAGTGCGCGGCCCCTCACCCCAACCCTCTCCCCAAAGGGGCGAGGGAGAAAATGCCGGCGTTTCAGGCGGCCTGGTTTTTCCGCAGCGTCGGCAGCCCCACGCCTGCAGCGTCAAAGCCCCCATCCACGGCAAGCACCTGGCCGTTGACATAGCTGGCGGCCTTGCTGCACAGGAAGCCGGTGGCTGACGCGATTTCCTCGGGCGTGCCGTAGCGTTCCAGCGGAATCACGTCGTGGTAGTCGGAGCGAATCGCCACGCTGTGGACCAGTTTGGCCATTTCGGTTTCCACCGGGCCGGGTGCAATCGCGTTGACGCGAATACCGACGGTGCCCAGCTCGACGGCCTGCTGCTTGGTGAGGTGAATCAGCGCGGCCTTGCTGGTGCCGTAAGCCACGCGCAGGGTGCTCGCGCGCAAGCCGGAAATGGACGCAATGTTCACGATGCTGCCACCGCCCGTGCGGACCATGATGGGCGCGCAGGCCTGCGTGCACAGGAAAGCCCCGTCCAGGTTGGTGGCCAGCACCCGGCGCCACTCCTCAAACGTCGTCGCGCCAATCGGCTTGAAGACGGCGATACCCGCGTTGTTGACCAGTGAATCGATACGGCCGAAATGGGCCTCGACCTTTTCGATGGCGGACTGCACCTGCGCGGGGTCCGACACATCGCAGTGGACGGCCAGCACCCGGCCCGCGTCCTGCAGCCTGGCGGCGGCGGGCATCAGCGTGTCGGCGTCGATGTCCAGCAGTGCAACACGGTAGCCGTTCGAAAGAAACCACTGGCCGATCGCCAGGCCGATGCCGCGTGCGCCTCCGGTCACTACGGCCACGGGCGTGGATGAATTCGCTGAATGGGTTCCGGTCATGGATGTCATTGCCTTTATCGTTGCTAAAAAAAGAAAGTTTTTCGGGTGGTTAATTGGCGGTCTGGCCAGGCAGCCATTCTTCCAGCGTGACTTCGAACGTCATGCAGATGGGGTTGGACCCCGCCACGAAAGGTCCGCCATACACGTTGCCCTGGGTATCCGCCACGACGCCGGACAGCGACGCGCAGAGCGAGCCATCGTCATTGGAGCGAACCTCCCCGGCCAGGCTGACGATTTCGACCGCGGGGCCGACGACGTGCTGGCATTGGCCGTCCAGGGTGCCCAGGCACGCATCGACCAGGCTGCCCAGGGCCCCCCGCACAAACGCGTTTTTGAAACCTTCCGCCAGGCAGAGTTTTTCAACGCCCTGCACCAGGTCTTCGTTGGGAGCCATGCGCGCGTAGGCAACGCGGCCCATGCTGCCGCTTTCCACCACGATCCTGCTCACCGGAATGTCTTCAACCATGGCGGGCTACCTCCTGTGGCTGCAGCAGCGAAATATTGGTCTCCGGGTCAAACATCACGCGCAATTCAAAACCTTCCAGTGACGTGACCAGCGCAGAAATCGCTGTCCCTGCCACCACACATGACTGCGTCAGGATATGGCCGCCCTTCACCTCGCCGGATTGCGTGCGCAGTGCGGCATGGCAATGAACGATGGGTTGTCCGCTTGCGCTTTTCCCCAGCGTGGCATTGCCGAAAATCATAAAAGCCCTGCCGGCATGAATCGGCTGGGTGTAGGCGACCAGTGCATTTCTGGAAGGGTCGGGTCCGGCCACGCAATAGTCCAGGTTGTCAAAGCAGCCCCCCAGAATCGTGACAGACGCGTTTTCCACGCCCACGCTGGCAAGCGGCTTGACCAGGGCGTCAAACAGTGAAAGCCCGGGTTGAAGCGCGAGCCGGAAATGCCGGCCGCGGGCGCAGTGCTTGCTCTGGATGCGCACCGGATTGAACGGACCCGGATGAACCAGGGTTCGGGAACGCGGTGAACGCGCAAAGCGCGAGGGTGCTTGATTCAAGGTTTGTCTCCTGCATGCTCAGGGCATGTTGTGATGGACAGCCGGTCCGGGACTCCCAGGGAAAACGGCTGACCCATCGGGAGTGTAGGGGGAAGCCGTTATTTGGAAAAATTTGCAATTCAGATGGATCGTTCCGAATTTCAGATGGATACGTTTTGGGTCGGCCTCACTCTTTTTTGCCATGGCCGGAGCCGGCCTGCAGCGCCGTCAGCTCACGGCTGGCCTGCATCAGGCGGTTTCCCAGGGCGGCGCTTCTGGCGGCGCCCAGGCGCGTCTCTATCGCCGCCACGCTGATGGAGGCCACCGGGCGGCCATGCGCGTCATACACCGGCACGCCTACGGCCCAGCTGCTCTCGATCACCAGGCCGGGCTGCACGCAATAACCCTTGTTGCGCGTTTCACGGATCAGCCCGCGTATGGCTTCATCCGTGCAGCGCGGAAAACGCTCGGCCCTGAGCCCGGCATTGCGCGCCAGCACGTCATCCACTTGGGCGTCGTCCAGCGCCGCCAGAATCGCGCAGGCGCCGGCCCCCACGCCCAGGGGCAAACGATCGCCAGCCTTGATGAGCTGGTTGCGAATGGGAAAGTCACCTTCATCACGGGACAGGCAGATGCTCTCGTAGCCATGAAGCACCGAGAAAAAAACGGTGTCGCCCGTCTCCACGGCGAGGTTTCGCAGCGTGGGTGCCGCCAGGCGTTGAAGCGCGTAGCTGGGCTCTGCCGCCAGGCCCACGGCAAAGGCCTCGGGGCCGAGCCGGTAACAGCCCGACGTGCCGTCGCGCAGCACAAAGCCTTCTTCAACCAGCGTGCGGGTCAGGCGTATGGCGGTGGCCTTGTTCAGTTCAAGGCACCGGCCGATCTCCCCCATGCGCAGGCCGCCCGGCCCCACGCGGGTCAGCAGGCGCAGCACCGCCAGACCCCGGCGCAGCGTCTGCGCCCCTGCGACTTTCACGGCGGTTTGAGTGAGAGGTTCCAGCATGCGCCGATTTTGGTTCATATGGTGAACTGTCTTATCGGTGTAAACCCGTGCCGACCTGATCACATAGTGAACTGGTTTCTCGGGCCGTGATGCCAAAACGTATCTTTTTCACCCGGCAATCGCCTAAGCTGGCGCATCGCTGTTCACTGAAGATGCTGCGAATGCCTTCCGGCACCCTTTCAGTGGGAGTGTAAATTCGATTCATATAGTAAACCTTGAGGATATTCCCGTGACCACAAACAGCACCCCCGGCGTCCATATCGTGGGCTGGTCCCACTCCCGGTTTGGCAAGTTCGACCAGCTGGATCCGGAGACGCTGATCTCGGATGCCGTGCACGATGCCCTGGCCGACGCGGGGCTCACGGCCGCCGACGTCGATTCGGTCGTCATCGGGACCTTCAACGGGGGCTTTGTCGGCCAGGACTTTCCCTCCTCCCTGGCCATCAATTCACAGCCTGGCCTGCGCTTCAAGCCCGCCTTGCGCGTGGAAAATGCCTGCGCCACCGGGTCGGCCGGCATCTACACCGGCATTCAGGCCATTCGCGCCGGTGCAGCCGATGTGGTGCTGGTGGTGGGCTACGAGCGCATGAATGGCCTGCCCACCTCGCAAGTCGGCGACGTGCTTCTGAAATGCGCCTACGTCAGGGAAGAAACCTCGACGGCCGGTTTCGCGGGTGTGTTTGCCGGCATCGCGCAAAAGTACTTTGATGCCTATGGCGACGCCAGCGATGCACTGGCGCACATTTCGGCCAAGAACCACCTGAACGCCATGGCCAATCCGTACGCGCATGTGCGGCGCGACCTGGGGTTTGAATTTTGCAACACCGTCAGCGAGAAGAATCCCATCGTGGCCGGCCCCTTGCGCCGCACCGACTGCTCGCTGATTTCCGATGGGGCGGCGGCCCTGGTGCTGTGCAGTGAGCGTGCGCTGGCACGGGGCAGTTTCAAGCGTGCGGTCAAGTTCCGCGCGGCCCAGGCGCTGAACGACTACCTGCCCGTTTCGCGCCGCGACATCCTGCGCCTTGAAGGTGCGCAGCACGCGTGGCAACGCGCCTTTGCCGAGGCGGGCTGTGCGCTGGACGATTTGTCGCTGGTGGAAACGCATGACTGCTTCACCATTGCCGAGCTGCTTGAAGTGGAGGCGATGGGCCTGGCCAAACCGGGCCAGGGGCCGGCGGTGGTGCGTGAGGGGCAGACCGGTCGCGGCGGGCGCCTGCCGCTCAACCTGTCCGGCGGCCTGAAAGCCAAGGGCCATCCGATAGGCGCCACCGGTGTGTCGCAGCATGTGCTGGCGGCCATGCAGCTGGTGAACGAGGCGGGCGACATGCAGTTGCCCGGCGCGCAGCTGGCCGGCGTGTTCAACATGGGCGGCGTGGCCGTGGCCAACTACGCCAGCATTCTTGAGCGTTCCGCATGACCGCCACGCTTGCTCTTTCCGAAATGTCCGGGATGCCCCAGGGCTTGCCGCAGGTGATGAACTTGGGCAACCTGCTGACGCAAACCGCGCGCAAGTACCCCGGCCACGCCGGTTTGATCCAGGGCGACCGCACGCACAGCTGGTCGCAAATCAATCGCCGCGTGGATGCGCTGGCCCACCATTTGCAGGCGCAAGGGGTTAGGCCCGGCGACCGCATCCTGGTGCAGATGGTGAACGGCTTGCCGCTGTTCGAATCGGGCTGGGCCGCTTTCAAGCTCGGTGCGGTGTGGGTGCCGGTGAACTACCGGCTCACTCCCGCCGAGGTGGCCTACATCGCCCAGTCAAGCGGCGCGTCACTGATGCTCACGCAACATGCTTTCGATGCCCACGCGGCGGCGGCGCAGGCCCAATCACCGGCCTTGCGGCAAGTGATTTGCGCCGATGACGCGGTTTACGAGGCGATGGTGTCCGGGCCGCTTGCCGCGCCCTTCGCGGCCGCCGAGGTGACGGCGCATCACCCGCTCTGGTTCTTCTTTACCTCGGGCACCACCGGCCACCCCAAGGCCGCGGTGCTGACCCACGGCCAAATGGCCTTTGTCATCACCAACCATCTGGCCGACTTGCTGCCGGGGCTGTGCGAGAACCAGTCTTCACTGGTGGTGGCGCCGCTGTCGCACGGTGCAGGCATTCATGCACTCGTCAACGTGGCGCGCGGCGCAGCCAGCATCTTGCTGGCCGGCGAAAGCCTGGACTGCGCGGCTGCTTTCGAGGCGATTGAAAAGCACCGCGTGAGCAACCTCTTCACCGTGCCCACCATTCTCAAGCGCCTGGCCGAAGACCCCGCCGCCGCGCGGTTTGACCACGCCAGCCTCAAGCAGGTGATTTACGCCGGCGCACCCATGAGCCGGGCCGACCAGCGCAAGGCGCTCGATGTATTGGGCGCCGTGATCGTGCAGTACTTCGGTCTGGGTGAAGTCACCGGCAACATCACCGTGCTGCGGCCCGACGAGCACCTGGAAGGCGGCGGCGCGCTGCTGGGCACCTGCGGCACGGCACGCACCGCGATGGAGGTGGCCGTGCTCGACGAGCATTGCCAGCCGGTGGCGCCCATGGTGCAAGGCGAAATCTGCACGCGCGGCCCCGCGGTATTTGCCGGTTACTGGAACAACCCGCAGGCCAATGCGCAGGCGTTTCGCGGCGGCTGGTTTCACACCGGCGACCTGGGCACCATGGACGAACGCGGCTTCATCACCATCACCGGCCGCTCATCCGACATGTACATCTCGGGCGGCTCCAATGTCTACCCCCGGGAGATTGAAGAGGCCCTGCGCACCATGCCCGAAATCGCGGAAGCGGTGGTGTTCGGCATTCCTGATCCGCAGTGGGGCGAAGTCGGGGTGGCGGTGCTGGCGGCCCGCGACGCCGGCGCACACATTGCCGTCGAAGACGTGCTGGCCCACCTGCAGCCGCGGCTCGCCAAATACAAGTGGCCGCGCAGCATCGAGTTCTGGACATCCCTGCCCACCAGCGCCTACGGCAAGCTGGTTAAAAAAGACATCCGCGCCGAATACCTGCGCCGCCAGGAAGCCCGGCTTGCACAGCCCCCGCAACCCGCCTTGAAGCCATGACAGCGGGCGTTTTCACCAAGCCAATGAGGCGCAATCCCATCGTATATTAGCCAGTTCTGTCAGTTCGTTCCATCCGTCAGTTCGCTCATCCACCCATAAATAAGTCCAGGAGACAACACCATGAACATCACACGACGCAACCTGCTCGCCGGCGCAAGCGCCCTGGCCCTGCCTGCCCTGCCCATGGGCAGCGCCTTTGCCCAGAAGGCCGAGTTCACGCTCAAGTACGGCAACAACCTGCCCGTTGCCCACCCCATGAATATGCGCGCCGCCGAGATGGCCGCGAAAATCAACGCCGAGTCCAAAGGGCGCATTGCCTTCGAGGTCTACCCCAACAACCAGCTCGGCAACGACACCGACATGCTGTCGCAGACGCGTTCCGGCGCGCTCGACTTTTTCACCCTGTCGCCGCTGATTCTGGGCACGCTGGTACCCGCCGCGCAAATCAGCGGCGTGGGCTTTGCGTTCAAGGACTACAGCCAGGTGTGGGCCGCCATGGACGGCGATCTCGGCGCCCATGTGCGCAAGCAGATCGAGGGCTCCTCCAGCCTGTTTGCCTTCGAGAAAATCTGGGACAACGGCTACCGCCAGATCACTACCGGAACAAAGCCCGTCAACCAGCCCGAAGACCTCAAGGGCATGAAGATCCGCATTCCGCCCAGCCCGTTCTGGGTCTCCATGTTCAAGGCGTTCGAGGCCGCGCCCGCCACCATCAACTTTGCCGAGGTCTATTCCTCGCTGCAGACCAAGGTGGTCGATGCGCAGGAGAACCCGCTGGCCATCATTGCCACCGCCAAGCTCAACGAAGTGCAGAAGTACTGCTCCATTACCAACCACATGTGGGACGGCTTCTGGTTCATGGGCAACAAAAAGTCTTTTGAACGCCTGCCCGCCGACCTGCAGGCCATCGTGACCCGCAACGTCAACGCCGCCGGCCTGAAGCAGCGCGACGACGTCAGGCAGCTCAACGACAACCTGCTGGCCGAGCTCAAGGGCAAGGGCATGGTCATCAACACCACCAATGCCGACCTGTTCCGCGCCAAGCTGCGCACCGCCAACTTCTATGCCGACTGGCACAAGAAATTTGGCGCCGAAGCCTGGGCCGTTCTTGAAAAATACACCGGCAAGCTGGCATGAGCACAGCCCTGACAGCCGAAGAGCTGCGGGCCCTGAACGCAGGCGGGCCGCGCTGGCTGGGCCGGGTTGACGCCGTCCTCGGCCCGCTGGTGTCGGTACCCGCGGCGCTGCTGGTGCTGGCCGACATCGTGGTGCTGTTTGCGGGGGTGGTGGCACGCTATGCGCTCCATTCACCCTTGCTGTGGTCGGACGAGTTGGCCTCCATCCTGTTCCTGTGGCTGGCCATGCTGGGTTCCGTGATTGCGTTGCGGCGTGGCGAACACATGCGCATGACGGCGTTTGTCAGCAGTGCGCCCCCGCCGCGGCGCGCCTTGTTTGAGCTGGTCGCCACGGCGGCATGCCTGGCCTTTCTGGCCATGGTGGTGTGGCCGGCCTGGGAGTATGCGCACGACGAATTGGCCATTACCACGCCGGCGCTGGAGATTTCCAACCTGTGGCGTGCCGCCGCACTGCCCGTGGGCATTGCGCTGATGGGCGTGTTTGCGGTGCTGCGCCTGCTGCGCGCGGCTTCTCTTCGGCAACTGCTTCAGGCGGTGGCCATCGTCGCGGCCATTGTGCTGGCCTTCTGGCTGGCCGGCCCGCTGTTCGCCGGGCTGGGCCGTTTGAATCTGTTGATCTTCTTTGTGGGGGTGGCCGGCGGTTGCGTGTTTGCCGGGATTCCCATCGCGTTTGCGTTTGGCCTGGCCACCTTTGGCTATCTGGCGCTCAGCACCGGAACGCCCATGCCCACCCTGGTGGGCCGCATGGACGAGGGCATGTCGCACCTGATCCTGCTGGCCGTGCCGCTGTTTGTGTTTCTCGGCCTGCTGATCGAAATGACCGGCATGGCGCGCGCGATGATCACGTTTCTGTCCAGCCTGCTGGGGCACGTCAGGGGCGGCCTGTCGTATGTGCTGGTCGGCGCGATGTACCTGGTGTCAGGCATATCCGGCTCCAAGGCGGCCGACATGGCGGCCATTGCGCCCGCCCTTTTTCCTGAAATGAAAAGCCGCGGCGCCAAGCCCGGCGAGCTGGTCGCCCTGCTTGCCGCCACCGGCGCGCAAACCGAAACCGTGCCGCCCAGCCTGGTGCTCATCACGATTGGATCGGTCACCGGCGTTTCGATTGCGGCGCTGTTCACTGGCGGCCTGCTGCCCGCCCTGGTGCTTGGCCTGATGCTGTGCATCGTGGTGTACCGGCGTTATCGCTTCGAAGACCTCAGCCACATTCAGCGCACGCCCTGGGCCCGCGTCGCCCGCCTGGGGCTCATTGCCTTCCCCGCGCTGGCCTTGCCCTTTGTGATCCGCGCCGCGGTGGTGGAGGGCGTGGCCACCGCAACGGAGGTGTCGACCATCGGCATTGCCTACTCGGTGCTGGCCGGACTGTTTATTTACAGGCAGTTCGACTTCAGGCGCCTGGGTCCCATGCTGGTGGACACGGCGGCGCTGTCAGGGTCCATCCTGTTCATCATCGGCACCGCCACGGCCATGGCCTGGGGCCTGACGCAGTCAGGCTTCTCCCGGCTGCTGGCCGAAACCATGGGCGGCTTGCCCGGCGGGGCGCCCATGTTCATGGCGATGTCCATTCTGGCTTTCGTGGTGCTCGGCTCCGTGCTCGAAGGCATACCCGCCATCGTGCTGTTCGGCCCGCTGCTGTTCCCCATAGCACGCCAGCTGGGCATACACGACGTGCACTACGCCATGGTGGTGGTCCTGTCGATGGGCCTGGGCCTGTTTGCGCCCCCGCTGGGCGTGGGCTATTACGCCGCCTGCGCGATTGGCCGTGTTCCGCCTGACGAGGGCATACGCCCCATCGTGGGCTACATGGTGGCGCTGTTCATCGGCACGGTCATCGTGGCGGCGATTCCCTGGATTTCCATCGGTTTTCTGTGATGGGCTTGTGAGCCAGGGAAAGCCCGGCACGGTGTCGCCGCGGTACATGCTCCAGCCGTCCTTGCGGCTGAATTCGACTTGACATCGATGATCCAGAAGCCGCCGAGCACATTCTTGACCTCGGGAAACGGGCCCTGCCGCACCTGCGCCTTGCCGCCGGCAAACGAGATGCGCGCGCCCATCGAGGGCGGGTGCAGGCCCTCGAGGGAAATCAGCACGCCCGCCTTCTGCAGGGCCTCGTTGTAGGCCATCATGGGCGCGACCTCCTCGGCGCTCGGCAGGGCGCCCGGCGCGGCGCTTTCGTAGCCGCCCGGAATCATCAGCAGCATGAATCGTATCCTGGGTTCTCCTTGAAAGGGTCAGGGCATAGGCGTCGGCACGATGACCATCCACGATACGCCGAAGCGGTCGGCCACCATGCCGAAGGACGAGGCAAAAAAGGTCTTGGCCAGCGGCATCTGCACCTGGCCGCCCTGGCCCAGGGCGGTGAACAGGCGCTGCGCCTCGGCATCGCTGGGCGCCGTCAGCGACAGCGAAAAGCCCTTGAACTCCGGTTGGCCCGTGACGCGGCCGTCGGACGCCATCAGCACGGTGTCGCCGATGCGAAAGCTCGCGTGCATGATCTTGTCCTCCGAGCCGGGCGGGCACATGCCTGCGGGCTGCGGCTCGGGGCTTTCCTTGTAGCGCATCTTCATCGCCACTTCGGCGCCCAGCGCCGTGCGGTAAAACTCCAGGGCCTCTTCGCAGCGGCCTTCAAAAAACAGGTAGGGTTGAACTTGCATGACTGTCTCCTTTTCAGTGGGTGATGTTGATGGCCCCGGCGCAGCTGCCGGGGCCGCTGTCAGTGCCTGCTGCCCGGCCTCAGGTCTTGGTCTTCCAGAGACCGAGCGTTGCGCCCGTTGGATCCATGATGATGCTGAACCAGCCCATATTCGGGACTTCCGTGACCTCCTTGCAAATGGTGGCGCCTAGCGACTGGGCCTTCTGCGTAGCGGCTGCGATGTCGTTGACTACGACATAAGGCAACCAGGCAGAAGGGGCGCCGGGGATGGGCTGCTTCATCAGCCCGCCGCCCGTTCCTTCGCCCACGTCAATCAGGGTGTAAGTGCCTTGCGGCATCGGCATGTCCTGCATCTTCCAGTCAAAAAGCTTGCCGTAAAAGGTCTTTGCCTGAGCCGGATCGGTCGTGTTCAGTTCCACATGTACGAATGGATTGGCCATGGTGTTCTCCTTTGGTGTCGGGGTTGAAGGTCAATGAGCGCTGCCAAGGGTTCTGGCAGTGGGCGGGGGCAAAAGGTAGCGGGGCGCCGATAGACGACGCCCGCCATGGCCCTAGACGTCTTCCGGGCCTATGTGGACGACGCTGGAGGAGTTCATGTGCATGATTTCCCACAGGTGGCCATCCAGGTCCTGGAAACCATGCTGGTACATGAAGCCATGGTCCTTGGGCTCGTTGTACGTGCTGCCGCCGGCGGCGACGGCCTTGCCCACCATGTCGTCGACATCTTCCCTGCTTTCCGCGGAGAGGCAGAGCAGCACCTCCGTGCTCTTGGTCGCGTCGCAAATCTTCTTGGGCGTGAAAGTCTTGAAGAAGACTTCCACCAGCAGCATGACAAAAATATCGTCGGCCACGATCATGCAGGCAGCGTTCTTGTCGGTGAATTGCGGGTTGAACTTGAAGCCGAGCTGGGTGAAGAAGGTCACCGACTTGTCGAGGTTCTTGACGGGCAGGTTGACATAAATCTGGGTAGCCATGGCTTTTCCTTGGTGACGGTAAAAGAGAATGATGGCAGCATCAATTCAGGGCTTCAAGCCTGCTCATAGGCCTCTTGCAGGCCCTTGATGTCAATCTTGCGCATCTGCAGCATGGCCTTCATGACGGCGCCTGCCTTGGCGGGGTTCTTGTCGCCCAGCATGTCGCCCAAAACGCTGGGAATGATTTGCCACGACACGCCGTATTTGTCCTGCAGCCAGCCGCACTGGTTGGGCGCGCCGCCGGCGGAAAGCTTGTCCCACAGTTCGTCGACTTCTTCCTGCGTCTGGCAGTCCACAAACAGCGAGATGGCCGGCGAGAAGCTGAAGTGCGGGCCGCCGTTCAGCGCCATGAACTCCTGTCCCTCGAGCTCAAAGGTCCCGGTCATGACCGATCCCTTGGGCCCCGGTCCTTCCTCGCCATAGCGTCTGAGCATGGTGATCTTCGAGTTCTTGAAGATGGAGGTGTAAAAGTTCATGGCCTCTTCGGCCTGGTCGTTGAACCACAGGAAGGGGGTAATTTTTTGCATCGCGTCTTGCTCCTGGACATTCGTGGTGCTTAAGCCCTTGCGGCTTGCACGGCAAAAAAGACCGGCGTATTGTGTACGCCGTCCACAAAAGAATAGCAAAGATAATGGACAGTGTCCACATGAAAAAGTAACCAGTCATGACATCCGCGCCCAAGCCCCCGGCAGCACGCAGCACCTACCGCCACGGTGACCTGCGGCGCGCCTTGCTGGAGGCGGGCATAGCGCTGGCGCGGGCCGGCGGGCCCGATGCGGTGGTGCTGCGCGAAGCCACGCGCCGCGCTGGCGTGGCGCCCAACGCCGCCTACCGGCATTTCGACAGCCGCCAGGCGCTGCTGCAGGCGGTGCGCGCCGCCGCCCTGTCGGCCGTGGCCAGGGCCATGGAGGCCGAGCTGGCCGCCCTGCCGCAAAACCTGCCGCCCGCCGACTTGGCCCGCGCCAGCGTGCGCGCCGTTGGTACCGGCTATTTGCGCTTTGCCCGGGCCGAAACCGGTTTGTTCCGCACCGCCTTTGGGGCGTCGGACGACCTGAAGGAGCCCACCCCCGACCCGGCCAGGGCCGGCCAGAGCGGCCTCAACCCGTTTGAGCTGCTGAGCGCGGCGCTGGACAAGCTGGTCGAGGCCGGCGTGATGCCGCCCGAGCGCCGCCCCGGCGCGGAATTCATGGCCTGGTCGGCCGTGCACGGCCTGGCCATGCTGGTCATCGACGGCCCGCTGGGCCCCGTCATCGGCCCGCAGATGGAGCAGGTCGGCCAGCGCCTGCTGGACATGGTGGAAAAAGGTCTTTAGGCCGCCAGCGCGCGTGGGCGATTTCCCGGCGGGAGCGGGGTCGCCCGGTCCATCGCCCCGACACCTTGGGTTAGAGTGTCCTACCCCTGACTTCACCCAATACCATGCGCCAACACGCTCCGGTTTTTCTGTCGGCCCTCGGCCTTTTCCTGTCGGCCTGCTCTGCGCTGCCCATGCAGCCGCAGCCGTCCCAGCCGCCGCTACCCGCGCCTCCGCGCATCATCGAAAACTCGCTGGGCATGAAGTTCGTGCGGGTGCCGGCCGGTGAATTCCTGATGGGCAGCGACGAATCGCCCGAGGCCTTGGCCCAGGATTACCCGCAGTACGAACGCAAACGCCTGGCGGACCTCGCCGACGAAGCGCCCGTGCACCGGGTGCGCATCACGCGGCCTTTTTATCTGGGCCAGCATGAAGTCACGGTGGGCCAGTTCCGCCAATTCGTAGCGGCCTCGGGCTACATACCCGAATCCATTGCCGACGGCACCGGCGGCTATGGCTACAACCCCGCCTACGACCCGGCCAAATCGGCACGCGGCGATGCCTTTGAGGGCCGCGACCCCAAGTACTCCTGGCGCAACCCCGGCTTCGCGCAGGACGATACGCACCCCGTGCTCAACGTGACCTGGAACGACGCCGTGGCCATGAGCCAGTGGCTGAGCAAGCAGGAAGGCCATACCTACCGCCTGCCCAGCGAGGCCGAATGGGAATACGCCTGCCGCGCCGGTTCGCGCACGCGCTACCCCGGCGGCAACAATCCCCAATCGCTGCTGCAAACAGCCAACATCTTTGATGCCGACGCCGCCAAAAACTGGCCGGCCTGGCAGGCTTATGCGCTGCCAGGCCACGATGGTTACGCCTTCACCGCCCCGGTCGGCAGCTTCAAGCCCAACGCACTGGGGCTGTACGACATGCTGGGCAACGCCTGGGAATGGACGGCCGACTGGCACGACGAGAACTACTACGCCCGGTCACCGCTGAACGACCCGCAAGGCCCCGCAGACGGCACGGTCCGCGTGCGCCGCGGCGGCTCCTGGCACACCTGGGCGCTGTATGCCCGCTGCAGCTACCGCAACTGGAACTCGCCGCAGACGCGCTATACCCTGGTGGGCATGCGCCTGCTGCGCGAGGTGGATGAGGCCGGGAATTGAGTGCCAAACAGGGTGCCAGCCCAGACCGTTCGGGCGCAAACAGCTATTAAAAACGTAGCGTCTGGCGGCGGGTTGATCTGCGTCTGGCCCCGCCAGACGACCGCCAGGCGCGATCAGTCCTGCCCCGCCGGCGCCGGCGCCAGGGCCAGCCGGACCTCGTCCGCGTCCAGGGAGCGCGCCGCGCCAAAGCCGGCGACCTGCCGTGCGCCCTTGGCATGGACCGCCACAAACATGAAGTCGCCCAGTCCGGTCATCGGTTCTGCCTCGGGGAAGCGCTGCAGATACGCGGCGCGGCAGGCCCGCCACGCCGGGCTGCCGGGTTCCAGCACCTCGGCCAGTCCTTCGAGCGTGACCCTGGGCAGGGCGTGCACCGGTTCACCCGGCACCTCGGGCCGCATGACCAGCAGCGACACCTGAGCCCTGGCCTGCAGATTGCGCGTGTGGACGGCCAGGCCGCTGACGTGGATGACCAGGCATGCCAGCGCCGGCTCCAGCGCCACCACGATGGCATAGGGGACCATGGACACAAAGGCGGAACCCGCATCGCTGGTGGTCCCCATGGCCGCCACGCGCTGCGTGTGCAGCAGGGAACGCAGTTCGCGGGTCAATCCGGATTCATGCGGCACGGCTTCTCCCTCTTCAACGTCAACAGAATTCCCGGGCAGGCCCGCGGCTTTCAAACGCCGGGGCCGCCTCGCACCCGCCGCCGGCGGGCCTCAATGCGTCAATGCCTCAATGGGTTGGGGTCTTGCAGAACTGGCCGTGCCGCTGCGTGCTCATCAGGGCGTGGAAGTAGTCGTGCGACATGCGCAGCAGGCGCTCGTGGTCGCCGCCTTCCATGTACACGACCTCGCTCTCCTCGAGCTCGTCATCGACCACCGTTTCAATACCCCAGGGCATGCCGATAGAGGGCACGGCACCGGGTTCGCAGCCCTTGAACAGCATCGCGATGCGCTCTTCATCGGCCAGCCGCAATTCCTTGCGGCCCAGCATGCGCCCCAACTCGTCAACCATCACGGCCTTGTCGGCGGGGATGACGGCCATCACGTAGCCGGCGTGGTCTTCGAGGACCACCGACTTGGCCAGGCTGCAGGGCATGACGTTGGCGCTGCGGGCCGTCTCTGCGCTGGTGCGGCTGTGCGCATGCGAGAGGACCTCATAGCGCGCACCGCGCTGGTCGAGGTAGTTGGCTAGATTTGTGGAAATGGACATGGCAGCCTCCTGGAACAAATGGAATTTCCGGGGCCAGACGGCGATACGCCCCGTACAGACCTCTCTCAGTCTAGGCCGAAAAATTCCGCGTTGCCAGTAGGGTGTTGCGGGCCGGGCGCGCCATCGCTGGCATCACGGCGGGCCGTATGGGCGCGCGCGCCGGCAGGCCCGGTGCTGGCTTGGTGGGGATTACTTCGGCGCCTTGGTTGCGCTGTAGCTGGTCATCAGGTTGCGGTAGTCGGGGATGTGGTTGGCGAACAAGGTGCCCAGGCCTTCCACGTCATTGCGCCAGTCGCGGTGCAACTCGCAGGCCAGGCCAAACCAGGTCATCAGCTGCGCACCGGCTTCGGACATGCGGTTCCAGGCTGCATCGCGGGTGACTTCGTTAAAGGTGCCCGACGCATCGGTCACCACGAACACCTCGAAGTCCTCGGCCAGTGCCGACAGGGCGGGGAAGGCCACGCAGACTTCGGTCACCACGCCGGCGATGATGAGCTGCTTGCGCTCGGTCGCCTTCACGGCCTTCACGAAGTCTTCGTTGTCCCAGGCATTGATCTGGCCCGGGCGTGGGATGAAGGCGGCATCCGGCAGGGTTTTCTTGAGTTCGGGCATCAGCGGGCCGTTGGGGCCGTCTTCAAAGCTGGTGGTCAGCACCGTGGGCAGCTTGAAGTATTTCGCGATGTCGGCCACGGCCAGCACATTGTTGGTGAAGGGGTCGGGCTGGATGTCACGCACCAGCGACAGCAGGCCGGCCTGGTGATCGACCAGCAGCACGGCGGCCTGGTCTTTGTCGAGACGGCGATAAGCGCGTGAAGACGATGATGAATTGGACATGACAAACTCCTGAATGGACAAGCAACACCCTTGGCATAACAGTGCCTGCGGGCGGTGGGCGAAATGCCCGGGGGGAAATTCCGCACAAGGCGGGCTGCGATACAGCCTGTTATGGCAGGCCGTATCGCCTTGCTCAGTGCGCTATCTGGCCAAAGCGGCCGGCGCTGAAATCGTCCATGGCCTGGACGATTTCATCCTTGGTGTTCATCACAAACGGGCCGTGGCCGACGATGGGCTCGTCGATAGGCTCGCCGCTCAGCACCAGCAAGGTGGCGTCGCTGTTGGCTTCCAGGCTCAGGGCGTCGCCGTCGCGCGCCAGCAGCGCCATCTGCGCCTCACGCACCACATCGCTGCCGTTTACCAGCACCGTGCCGTGCAGCACCACGATGGCGGCGGTGTGGCCCGCGGGCAGCGTCAGCCTGGCTTCCTTGTCCCGCCCCAGCCGCAGGTCCCAGACATTGATGGGCGTGAAGGTCTGGGCCGGGCCGCGGTGTCCGTCGAACTCGCCGGCAATCACGCGCACGCTGCCCGCCTCACCGGGCAGCGCCACGGCGGGAATCTGCGCGTCCACAATGCCCTGGTAGCGCGGCGCGGTCATCTTGTCCCTGGCGGGCAGATTGACCCACAGCTGCACCATCTCAAACGGGCCGCCCTGCCGGGTGTAGGCGGGCGAATGGAACTCCTCGTGCAAAATGCCGGCGCCCGCCGTCATCCACTGCACGTCGCCCGGGCCGATCACGCCGCCGCTGCCGGTGGAGTCCTGGTGCGCCACCTCGCCCTTGTAGACGATGGTCACGGTTTCAAAACCGCGGTGCGGGTGCTGGCCCACGCCGCGCGGCCTGATGGCGGGTTTGAATTCCGCCGGACCGGCGTAATCCAGCAGCAAAAACGGGCTCACATGCTGGCCCAGCGTGTCGTAAGTGAACAGCGAACGCACCGGAAAACCATCGCCCACCCAGTGGGGCCGGGGGCTGCTGTAAATACCGAGAACCTTCTTCATGACCTGCTCCTTGAAAGATGGCGGTAGAAAGAACCGCCATAGGTGTAAAGATATTCCCGGAACGATGAGTCCGGTAGTAGGCAAAAATTGCCATCATCGTTCTGTTTGGTGAACAATAAACGCCTCATGCAGGACCTCAACGACCTTTATTACTTTGTGCAGGTGGTGGAGCACCAGGGCTTTGCGCCGGCCGGCCGCGCGCTCGGCAGCCCGAAATCCAAGCTGAGCCGGCGCGTCGCGCTGCTCGAGGAACGCCTGGGCGTGCGCCTGATTCAGCGTTCGACCCGCCGCTTTGCCGTCACCGAGATCGGCCAGGAGTACTACCGGCATTGCCTGGCCATGCTGGTCGAGGCCCATGCCGCCCAGGAGGTGATTGACCGCGTGAGCGCCGAGCCGCAGGGCACGGTGCGCATCAGCTGCCCCACCGCCCTGCTGGACTATCAGGTGGGCGACATGCTGGCGCGCTTCATGGCCGCCTGCCCCCGCGTGCAAATGCAGCTGGACAGCACCAACCGGCGCGTTGACGTGATTGGCGAGGGCTTCGACATGGCCATTCGCGTGCGCTTCCCGCCGCTGGAAGACACCGACCTCGTCATGCGCGTGCTGGGCGACAGCACGCAGCGCCTGGTGGCCAGCCCCGGCCTGCTCAAGGCCAGGGGCCTGGCCGCGCCGCTGGTGCCGGCAGACCTGGCCAGCCTGCCCAGCCTCGACGAAGGCCCGCCACACCGTGAGCACGCCTGGCACTTGTTGGGCCCTGATGGCGCCAGCGCCGTCGTGCACCATGCGCCGCGCCTGATCACCGACGACCGGCTGGCGCTGCGCCTGGCTGCGCTGCAGGGCGTGGGGGTGGTGCAACTGCCGACAATGATGGTGCGGCAGGATCTGGCGCAGGGGCTGCTGGTTGACCTGCTGCCGCGCTGGCGGCCACGGCCGGGCATTGTGCACGCGGTGTTTCCGTCACGCCGCGGCCTGCTGCCGGCGGTGCGTGAGCTGATCGATTTCCTGGCCCTTGAATTCGCCAAGCCCGCCCTGGCCGAACGCGGTGATGAAGCGGAGCCTGCAGCTGCGGCGCTGGGTGTTGCGGCCCAAGTCTTAAGAAAAAAGACCCGTTTGCCAAGGAAAGACGGGCGCTAGAAGCTATCAAAATAGTAGCAATTCGTGTGGCCGGTGCTGGCAAGCACCCCCCGCGATCGTGGTGTCCTGGCTAGCGGCGGCCCTTATTTCAGAAAGTCGACCAGCGCAGGAATCACCTGCTCGGGCGCTTCTTCCATCAGCCAGCGGCCCGAGCCTTTGACCACCCGACGGAGCGCTAGCGCGTGCATCCTCGTACACCTCCTTGCCGAAGGACGTGGTTTGTCGTTCCAATGACAGACGCGCAGCATTCTTCCGGCGAGCATCTGGCTCTCAACAAATTATCAGGAGCCAAGCATGTCCGAAGCCATGTACGAACGGGGCCTGGGCCGAAATGCAGCGAACTACGCGCCCCTTACGCCGCTGTCATTCCTGGACCGTACTGCTGACGTTTACCCTGACCGCATCGCCCTGCTGCATGGCGAACTGAAGCAGACCTGGGCGCTGACCAGGGAGCGGTGTTACCGGTTGGCGAGTGCACTTGTCAAGCGTGGCGTCACTCGCCAAAGCACTGTGGCCATCATCGCGCCCAATACGCCGGCGATGCTCGAAGCCCATTTCGGCATACCCCTCGCCGGCGCAGTCATCAATGCCATCAATTGCCGACTCGATGCCCAGGCCATCGCCTTCATCTTGCGTCACGGTGAAGCGTCTATCTTGCTGGTCGACCGGGAGTTCGCCTCGCTGGCAGCCGCGGCGCTCGAGCATGTCCCGAATAAACCGTTGGTGGTGGATATCAACGATGCGCTGGCGCCGCCCGGCAACTGCATCGGGTCCCTCGACTACGAGGCACTGCTGGCTGAGGGGGACGCCGACTTCGGTGGTG
The DNA here is from genome assembly GCF_001598235.1 of Polaromonas jejuensis NBRC 106434. Taxonomy (GTDB): domain Bacteria; phylum Pseudomonadota; class Gammaproteobacteria; order Burkholderiales; family Burkholderiaceae_C; genus Polaromonas; species Polaromonas jejuensis. Next base: position 148,335 of record NZ_BCYO01000009.1, read on the forward strand.
TCTGGCCCCAGGACGAGTGCGACGCCATCGCGTTGAACTACACCTCGGGCACCACAGGCGATCCAAAGGGGGTGGTGCCCAGCCATCGTGGAACCTACATCATGAGCCTGTTGCAGATGACGAACTGGGCGCTTCCCCGCCAACCTGTCTACCTGTGGACGCTGCCCATGTTTCACGCCAACGGATGGTGCTTCACCTGGGCGATCACGGCCGCAGCAGGCACCCACGTATGCCTGCGCAAGGTCACACCTGCCAACGTTCGTCTGGCTATCGAGAGGTACGACGCGGATCACTTTTGCGCCGCGCCGGTGGTGCTGGCGGGCCTGGCCAGCGAGGCGACAGCGACGCCCTTGCGCAAAAGTGTCCGGGTCCTCACGGCCGGTTCCCCGCCGCCAGCCACCGTGCTGCGCGCGTTGCAAGCGCAGGGCTTTGCCGTCGATCATGTCTATGGCATCACGGAAGCCCTGGGTACTCCGGTCAGCTGCGCCTGGCAAGATGCGTGGCAAGAATTCGAGCCAGACCACCAGGCGCGCATCAAGGTCAGGCAGGGTGTGCGTGCAGCCGCTCTTGAAGGCATGCAAGTCGCCGACCCTCAGACACTTGTCACGGTCCCGCATGATGGTCGAAGCTCCGGCGAGTTGATGCTGCGCGGCAACGTGGTGATGAAGGGCTATCTCAAGAATCAACCGGCGACTGAACAGGCCTTCGCGGGCGGCTGGTTTCATACGGGCGATATCGCCGTGGTTCATCCGGACGGCTACATCCAGATCACCGACAGATCGAAAGACGTGATCATCTCCGGTGGTGAAAACATATCGTCGGTCGAGGTCGAAGACATGCTTCACCATCACCCCGCGGTCCTATTGGCCGCGGTGGTCGCCACGGCCGATCCCAAATGGGGTGAAGTGCCGTGCGCCTTCGTTGAGCTGCGGCCCGAACAGAGTGCGAGCAGCGAAGAGATCATCGCTTTTTGCCGCGATCGCCTGGCCCACTTCAAGTGTCCGCGGCGCGTCGTGTTTATGGACCTTCCGAAGACCGCGACCGGAAAGATCCAGAAATTCCGTTTGCGCGAGATCGCGGGAAGCCAGGATGCCATTACCCAGCTTGCGAGCCTGACCGCGAAGGAGTTGTCATGAATACGCATGGCTCGGGCGCGGGATGGGCGGTGCTCGACGTGCCGCTAACCGCCACCGCGAGAACGATCCGATGTGAAGCCCGTGCATTCGCCCGGCGTGAAATTGAGCCCCGCGCTGCCGAGATTGACGCGGCCGGGAGATTCCCCGACGACCTTTGGCCCAAGCTTGGTCAAGCCGGGCTGCTCGGCCTCACGGTGGCACCGGAGTACGGCGGCGCCGGCCTCGGCTATCTCGAACACCTGGTGGTCATGGAAGAGATCAGCCGGGCCTCAACGGCGCTCGGTTTCTCCTACCTGGTTCATTCGCACGCCTGCGTGAACCAGATTGCCCTGTATGGGACGCAAGAGCAGAAGCGCAGGCTTCTTCCGGGCCTGGTGAACGGCTCACAAGTGGGCGGGCTGGCCATGACCGAGCCTGATGCCGGTTCGGACGTGCTCGGTGGCATGCGCACGGTGGCGGAGCCGGCTGGAGACGGGTTTCGGCTGTCTGGCCGCAAGGCCTGGATCGCCAACGCACCACGGGCGGATGTTCTGGTCGTGTATGCACGAACCGATCCGGATTTGGGAAGCAAAGGCATTAGCGCCTTCGTGGTGAACACACGCCGGCCCGGTGTCACGCTCGGTCCCGCGCGCGCTAGCCTGGGCATGCGTGGCTGCCAGGTCGGAGACATTGCGTTCGACGGCTGCCACCTGGGCACTGACGACTTGTTAGGCGGGTTGAATCAGGGTGCGGCCGTGCTCATGGAGGGCCTGGCGCGTGAGCGGCTCGTTGCCACGGGCGGTGCATTGGGTTTGCTACAGGCCTGCCTTGACGTAACCCTGCCCTATTGCTGCCTGCGCGAGCAGTTCGGCAAGCCGATCGCATCCTTTCAACTCGTGCAGGCGAAGCTTGCGGACATGCTGGCGGACCTGAATGCCTCACGCAGCTACGCCTATGCAATGGCGGCGGTCCATGGCAACGGTCAGGGACACTCTTTCGACAGCACCGCCTTGTTGCTGTTCGTCGCAGAGCGGGCGTCCGCAGCGGCTCGCCAAGCCGTCCAGCTGATGGGGGCGGCCGGCTTCGACGCCGAGTCCACCCCCTCGCGTCTGTATCGCGACGCCAGTCTGTTTACCCTGGGCTTCGGCACCTCGGAGATTCGGCGCATTGTCGTGGGACGCGGCCTGCTGTCTGCAAGCCAGGCCCGGCACCATTGAAGACCTTGCACCTGCCCTTTCGGTAGTATCTTCACGACATGGACGAGTTTCTCAAAGAGTCGACCTGGTTCGCGCAATTGCCATCAGGGGAGCAAACGCGCGTCGCGTCGGAAGTTCGCCTTCGGGAGGTGGCGGAAGGCGGCTATCTTTTGCGATCAGGCGGCGCTGCCGATCACTGGTGGGGCGTCGTCGACGGACTGCTGAAGATGTGCACGACCGAGCGGGATGGACGTTCCATTACCTTCACCGGCCTGTCGAGTGGCGCGTGGTTCAGCGAAGGATCTGTGCTGCGCGGTGAACCACTGCGTTACGACGTGGTCGCATTGCGTGACAGCAAAGTCGCCATGGTGCCGGCTGCTACTTTCTTCAGGCTGTATCACCATCACGTCAGCTTCAATCACTACCTGATCTCGCTGCTGAACGAGCGGCTGCAGCAGTTCGTGGTCAGCTATGAAGTCCAGCGATCCATGTCCGTTGACAGCCGCGTCGCCAGATCGCTGGCCAGTCTCTTCAACAAAAGGCTCTATCCCGGCACCGAGACCCACTTGAGAATTTCCCAGGAGGAAATCGCCAACTTGACGGGCATCTCGCGACAGCGTTGCAGCCAGGCCCTCACCACCCTCCGTGACGCCGGCTTGCTGCGAACCGAGTACCAAGGGGTCACGATTGTGGATCTGGAAGGACTTTTGAAGTTCGATGGTTAGGCGGCCAACATCTGCAGCGGTCGGCTTCGTCGGGGTGTCGCTGCACTCTAAAACCTCGATCTTTAGTGAAAATGGCTGTCAGCCCTTACAGTACGGGTGCAGGCAGCTATTAAAATAGTAGCGATCCGGTGTGGCCGGCGATGGCAGGCACCGCCGCCATCGCCGTGTCCTGGCTAGCTGCAGCCCTTATTTCAGGAAGCCGACCAGCTCAGGAATCACCTGCTCGGGCGCTTCTTCCATCAGCCAGTGGCCCGAGCCCTTGACCACCACGCCTTTGACATCGTTGGCCACCAGCTTGCCCTGCTCAATCAGGAACGTGCCGCCGGCTTTTTCGCCCGAGAGCACCAGCATGGGCATGGTCAGCTTGTTGGTCGAGAGCGCGGCAAAGTCGGCGGCGTCTTTCTCAAAGTTCTTGAAATACTCAAAACCCGCCCGCATGCCGCCCTCTTGCGCATAGGCCGCGGCATACACGCGCCGGTCGGCTTCAGACACCGAGTGTTTGGCGTCGGCCGCAAAGTCGTTCCAGAAGTGCTCAAAGTAAATGCGCTCGCGCCCTTTCACCAAAGCCAGCGGCACCGGGCCGTGGAAATGAAAGTGCCACAGGTCACGCAGCAGCCACACGTTTTGCCATTGGCCCACGCCGGGCAAAAACGCATCCATCAGCACCACGCGCTCGGTCTCGGCCGGGAACTGCGCCGCATAGGCATAGGCCACCATCAGGCCGATATCGTGGCCCACGATGCTGGCGCTCTGGATGCCCAGCGACTTCACCAGTTCGTGAATGTCCACCGCCATGTTCTTCTTGTCGTAGCCGCCTTCGGGTTTGGACGAGCCGCCGGCGCCGCGCAGGTCAGGCACGATCACCGTGTGGGTCCTGGCCAGCAGCGGCATCAGCGGGTTCCACATGTGGCTGGTTTCGGCATAGCCGTGCAGCAACACCACGGCCGGGCCGCTGCCGCCGACGCGGTAGTGAATGCGCGTGCCGTTGACGTCGGCGTTGCGCGCCGTGAAGCCGGGCACGCGGCCTTCGTTAGCGACGATGCGCGCGGCGGCAGAGGCGGGCGATGCAGTGGCCAGCAGGCCGGCCGTGGCGGCGCCGAGTGTGGCTGCGCTTGCAAGCAATTGGCGGCGGGTGGCAAGAGGGTCAGAAGCGGTGTCCATGGCGTTTCCTTGAATGAGGTTGAGGTGGCTCCACTGTAGGATTTAGCTTCGCTGAGTGAAAGGCCCTAAAGCTTGTTTATTCGTTCAGCTTTTATGAATGATGAAGGGCTGTGGCTCACTTGACCGTCGACAAGCTGCATCGCCCCCATGGCAGCGATACCGCGCCTGCACCTTCAGTCCGCCCGCCCCATCACATCGGCCAGCCAGTCCACAAACACCCGTACGCGCGGCGACAGCTGGCGGTGGTGCGGGTACAGCACCGAGACCGGCATGGGCGCGGGCCGCCACGGCGACAGTACTTCGCAAAATGTGCCGTCATCCAGCCGCGCCGCCACGTGGTAGCGCGGCAGCTGGATGAAGCCCAGGTGCGCGGCGCAGCAGGCCACATAGGCATCGGCATCGCTCACGGACACCGAGCCTTTCAGTTGCAGGCTGCGCGCTACGCCATCGACCACAAAGTCGAAAGGCAGGGGCTTACCGCTGCGGGCGGACAAAAAGTTCACGGCCCGGTGCCCGCGCAGCGCGTCTATCGTTTCGGGCGTGCCGTGCTCCGCCAGGTATTTGTGGCTGGCGCAGGTGACCTGCTGCAGCGAGGCCACGCGTCGCCCCACCATGCTGGAGTCGCCCAGCTCGCCCGCGCGCAGCACGCAGTCCACGCCCTCGCGCACCAGGTCCACCAGCCGGTCGCTCATGCCTATCTCCAGCTCGATATCGGGGTAGCGCTCAAAAAACCGGTCAATCACCGGCAACAGGAAGTGTTTGGCCAGGGTGCCCTGCAGGTCCACGCGCAGCTTGCCCTTGGGTTTGCTGCCGGCGCTGGCGAACACCGCCTCGGCTTCTTCCAGGTCGGTCAGCAGCCGCAGGCAACGCTCGTAATACGCCTCGCCGTCCTGCGTGGGGCTCACGTGGCGCGTCGTGCGCTGCAGGAGGCGCGCGCCCAGCCGCTTTTCAAGCTGTTGCACGGCGTGCGTCACCGTGGCGCGCGGCAGCTGCAGGTCGTCTGCTGCCTTGGTGAAGCTGCCCAGCTCCACGATGCGCGTGAACAGCTGCATGGAATGAAAACGGTCCATTACGAGCCCCCACGGTCGTTCACTTCGTGTAACTCCCTGCCCCCCGAGGGGGCCGCTGCGCCTGCGGTCTGGCAGAGCCAGTCCCGCGGCCCCGGCTTGTATGTCGAGTCTTGCTGGTGGCCTTTGGCTGTGCACTCTTTGCCGGTCCTTTTGCTCATGTCATTGTTGGTATTTATTGAACAGTTATCGCAATCTTACGGTATTTATCGCGTATGAATTGAACAGAACAATAGCCTCACTGACTCACCAAAAGCGCACAACACAGCAGCGCCGCGGGCAGGCAGGGCAAACAACCTTCAGCAACCTAACAGGAGTTTCCAAATGACCGCTTCAGCATCTACGCAAAAAGCCATTCAAGCCACGCAAACCGCCATCGTCACCGGCGCTTCCCGCGGCATCGGCGCCGCCGTCGCCCGGCGCCTGGCACGTGACGGCTACCAAGTCGTCGTCAACTACGCCGGCAAGGCCGACGAAGCCCGCAGCGTGGTGCAGGCCATTGAATCCGCCGGCGGCCAGGCCATCGCCGTGCAGGCCGACGTATCGGACGCCGCCGCGGTGAAGGCCCTGTTCGACCAGGCCGTGCAGGCCTTTGGCCGTGTCGACGTGCTGGTCAACAACGCCGGCATCATGCCCTCCACCCTGCCGCACCTGGCCGAGACCGACGACGAAACGTTTGACCGCCTCTTCGCCGTCAACGTCAAGGGCACCTTCAACACCCTGCGCGAAGCCGCCAACCGTCTGCAAAACGGCGGCCGCATCGTCAACTTCTCGACCAGCGTGATCGGCCTGGGCCTGCCCGGCTATGCGGTGTATGGCGCCACCAAGAGCGCGGTGGAAACCTTCACCCACATCATGGCCAAGGAGCTGCGCGGCAAAAACATCCGCATCAACGCGGTCGCCCCCGGCCCCACGGCCACGGCGCTGTTCCTCGACGGCAAAACGCCTGAAACGATTGAGCGCATGTCAAAAATGGCGCCGCTTGAACGCCTCGGCACGCCCGAGGACATCGCCAATGCCGTGGCCTTCCTGGTCAGCGAAAACGCCGCCTGGATCAACGGCCAGACCTTGCGCGCCAACGGCGGCGTTGTGTAAGGGCGCGAATCTTTCTTCCCATCCCCCCCCCGCCATTTCATTCCAACATCTTTCAGAAAGTCATCATCATGAAATCCGTCATCCTCGTCACCGGCGCCTCCACCGGCATTGGCCACCTCACTGCCCGTTCGCTGGCACAAGCCGGCCACACGGTTTACGCCAGCATGCGCGACACCGAAGGCCGCAACGCACCCAGGGTGCGCGAGCTGCGCGACTGGAGCTTTGCCAACGGCCATGACCTGCGCGCCGTGGAACTCGACGTGCTGTCGCAAGCCTCGGCCGATGCGGCCGTGGCGCACATCGTGGCCGAGCAGGGCCGCCTTGACGTCATCGTGCACAACGCCGGCCATCTGGTGGTCGGCCCCACCGAAGCCTTCACGCCCGAAGAAATCATCCAGGTGCTGGACACCAACTTCCTGGGCAGCCAGCGCGTCAACCGCGCCGTGCTGCCGGTGATGCGCGCCAAAGAGGCTGGCCTGGTGCTCTGGGTCAGCAGCACCACGGTGCGCGGCGGCTTCCCGCCCTTCCTCGGCCCCTACGCCGCCGCCAAGGCCGCCATGGATTCGCTGGCCGTCACCCTGTCTTACGAGCTGGCCCGCTTCGGCATCGAGACCTCCATCGTGGTGCCCGGCGCGTTTACCCGCGGCACGGCGCACTTCCCCAACGCCGGCAAACCCGCCGACGAAGCCACCGCTGCCGCCTATGCGCGTTACGACGGCGTGATGGACCAGGTGGGTGCACGCCTCTCGGCCTTGAGCCCCGACAACGCCGACCCGCAAGCCGTGGCTGACGACATCACCCGCATCGTCGGGCTGCCTGCCGGCACCCGGCCCTTCCGTTCGGTGACCGACTTCATTGACGACGGCGCGGCCGCCGTGACCGAAGTGGCAGAGCGCGTGCGCGAGGAGTTTGCGCACCGCATAGGCATCGCCGACCTGCTCAGGCCCACCCTGCGGCAACAGGCGTGAACCATGAGCACCCTCTCAGCGTTCATTCTGGGCCGGGTGCTGCTGGCCCTGGCCTTCGCGGGCCCGGGCGCCGCGCACTTCATGGCGTCGCTCAGGCAGCGCAATCACGCCGCCGCCGCGATCGGCGCCGCGGAGGTGGCGGCCGGCCTGGCGCTGATGCTGGGCTGGCAGTTGCGCTGGCTCGCGCTGGCCGCCGCGGTCTTCCTGATCGTCGATGCCTTGGTGGCGCATGCCTTCTGGAACGCGGTGCCGCAGGACCAGCGCAACCAGCTGCTGCACTTTTTCAAGAACATCGCGCTGGCGGGCGCCTTCATCCTGCTGGGCGCGGTGGATGGGCAGGCCCCGGCGGGGCAATGAGCCGGCGTCTGCCGGGCCGCGAGGATGGTCCCGTACTCGTGCACCGCGTCGTCGGAACCGGTGTTGTTGCTCCTGGCCCGGGCACGACCGACAGCGCCCAGGCCGGTGCATGAGGCCGGGCGCCGCAGGGGCCTTGCGGTTTTCGGGACAATAGGGCCAGCCCTCGGGCCACGCCTGCCCTTTTGCGCCATGTGCGCCCGCCGCCACCCGGCAGCCCCGCAGGCGCCCTGACCTCATGATTTTTGTGCAATGAAACCCGCCCTGGCCCAGATCAAACTCCTCGCCGCTGAGTGGCTGCTCCGCCTGCGGCGCGCCATTCGGCGCCCGACCCGGCGTGAGCTGGCCTGGGCGCTGGCCGCCGTGCCGGCGCTGTGCCTGCTCTACCTGCTGCTGCTGATTCCCTTCACCCCCAGCATCAGCGACATCCGCAAGGCCAAGACCGAGCAGCCCGCGCAGGTGCTTTCGGCCGACGGCAAGGCGCTGGCCGAGTTCAAATGGGCCAACCGCGAGTGGGTGCCGCTGGAGGAGATTTCGCCGCAGGTGGTCAACGCCCTCATCGCCACCGAAGACCACCGCTTTTACGAGCACCACGGCCTGGACTGGCGGCGCACCGCCGCCGCCGCGCTGAACACCTTTTCGGGGGACCGCCAGGGCGGCTCCACCATCACGCAGCAGCTCGCCCGCAACCTCTACCCGGCGGAGATTGGCCGCGCGCCCACGCTCAACCGCAAGCTCAAGGAAGCCATCACGGCGCTGAAAATAGAGGCGCTCTACACCAAGAAGGAAATCCTCGAGACCTACCTCAACACCGTGCCCTTTCTCTACAACGCCTACGGCATAGAGATGGCGGCGCGCACCTATTTCGACAAGTCGGCCGACCAGCTCGACGTGCTCGAAAGCGCCACGCTGGTCGGCATGCTCAAGGGCACCAGCTACTACAACCCGGTGCTCAACCCCGAGCGCGCCGTGCAGCGGCGCAACACCGTGCTGGCGCAAATGGTCAAGCGCGATCAGCTCGATGCCGCCAAATTTGAAACGCTGAAGAAAAGGCCGCTGCACATCGACTTCGAGCGGCAGACCGAGCCGCCGGGGCCGGCGCCGCACTTCGCCCAGCAGCTGCGCAAATGGCTGATCGCCTGGGCCGACCGCAACGACTACAACATCTATGCCGACGGCCTGGTGGTGCGCACCACCATAGACTCCCGCCTGCAGGCCTGGGCCAACCAGGCCGTGGCGCGCCAGGGCAACCAGCTGCAGGGCGTGGCCGATGCCGCCTGGGGCCCGCGCGCCGTCTGGGGCGCCGGTAACGCGCTGGTGCAGGCCTTTGTGCGCGAAACGCCCGAGTACCGCGCCGCCCTTGACGCCGGCCTCACCGCCGCGCAGGCGCTGAAAAAGCTGTTGGCCGACCCCGCCTTCATGCGCGCCCTGCGCCAGCAAAAGACCCGCGTGCAGGCCGGCTTCATGGCGCTGGACCCGCGCAGCGGCCAGATCCGCGCCTGGGTCGGCAGCCGCGACTTTGCCCAGGACCCGTTTGACCATGTGCAGCAGGCGCGGCGCCAGCCCGGCTCCACCTTCAAGCCCTTTGTCTACGGCGCCGCCTTCGAGCAAGGCGCCAGCCCCGACGACACCCTGGTAGACCAGGCCGTGGAAATCGCCCTGCCCGGCGGCGAGGTGTGGCGCCCCAGCGATGGCGGGCCGCCCAGCGGCCAGGCCATGAGCCTGCGCGACGGCCTGGCGTATTCCAAAAACACCATCACCGCGCAAGTCATGCAAGGCGTCGGCCCCGCCAGGGTCGCCAAGCTGGCCCGCGCCATGGGCGTGCGGCAAAGCAAGCTCGATCCCGTGCCCGCGCTGGCGCTGGGCACCAGCCCCGTCACCCTGAAGGAAATGGTCAGCGCCTACGGCACCATTGCCAACGGCGGCGGCTACCTGGAGCCGGTGCTGGTCACCCGCATTGAAAACCGCCAGGGCGAGGTGCTGGCCGAGTTCCACCCCGCCAGGCCCGAGGCCGCGCTGCCCGCCAAGGTCAACTACACCCTGCTCGACGCGATGCGCGGCGTGGTCGATCGCGGCACCGGCGCCGCCATACGCAGCCGCTACGGCATACGCGCCGACGTGGCCGGCAAAACCGGTACCACCCAGGACAACGCCGACGGCTGGTTCATCCTCATGCACCCGCAGCTCGTGGCCGGCGCCTGGGTCGGCTTTAACGACGGCCGCGTGACCCTGCGCAGCGACTACTGGGGCGAGGGCGCGCACAGCGCCCTGCCCATCGTCGGCGAGGTCACCGCGCAGGCGCTGCGCAGCCGCGTCATCGACGCCAAGGCCCGCTTTGCCGAGCCGCAGGACAGCAGTCTGGCCGCCGCGGTGGCCCCGCTGCTGGGCCGCGTGCGCGACTGGGTGGCGGGCATGCTGGGCACCG
>NZ_BCYO01000010.1 GCF_001598235.1 Polaromonas jejuensis NBRC 106434
AAGTCATCAAAAAAGGCTCACTCTGTGGGCCTTTTTTGTTTCCGCTGCGGGTCGCGACAAAAGCGGCAGAAGCGAAATAAAGACCGCAGTGCATCAGAGACTTTCTCGCTGGGTGAAAATACACGCGGCAGAAATTCATTGTTCATTTACCCCCCATTCAGGAGCATCCCATGATCAAAGTAGGCGACACCCTTCCCGCAGCCACGCTGATGGAATATTCAGAAGTTGAAGGCGAGGGCTGCAGCATTGGCCCCAATGCCGTCGATGTGCTCAAGGCCAGCACCGGTAAAACCATTGCCCTGTTTGCCGTGCCTGGCGCCTTCACGCCCACCTGTTCGGCCAAGCATGTGCCGGGTTTTGTCGAGAAGGCTGCCGAGTTCAAGGCGGCTGGTGTTGACGAAATCTGGTGCCTGAGCGTGAACGACGCTTTCGTCATGGGCGCCTGGGCACGTGACCAGAAAACTGCGGGCAAAGTCCGCATGCTGGCCGATGGCGATGCCGCGTTTGCCAAGGCCACCGGCCTGACCCTGGACCTGAACGGCAAGGGTCTGGGCCTGCGCAGCAACCGCTACTCCATGCTGGTCAAGGACGGCAAGGTGGTGAGCCTCAATGTGGAAGGTCCCGGCAAGTTCGAAGTCAGCGATGCCGCGACCCTGCTGGCGCAAGCCAAAGCCTGAGGCCTGGCGGCTTCAGCAGAAAAGCCACCGCTCGCAAGAGCGGTGGCTTTTTTCATGTCGGCCATGAAAGCGCAGCGGCGACGGCATCACGGCTGATTTTTGCTATCAAAATAGTAGCTCATTGTGCCCGTCAGTCATGGGCTGGCGGCCATTTCCATTCGGATTTCCGGCTACAGATCGACCTTCAGGTAATGGGCGCCGGGAATCGGGTTGTGATAGTAGGGCGGAATCTCTGCAAAGCCCAGTTCCGTGTACAGGGCGCGTGCCGATTCCATGTCGTCCAGGGTGTCCAGCAGCACGCTGTGGTAGCCCGCCATGCGCGCGGCATCGAGCACCGCCTCGGCCAGCTGCCGGCCCAGACCAAAGCGCCGAAAGGCCTTGCGCACATAGAGCCGTTTCATCTCGGCGGCGTTGGGATAGTCCACCGATTCGAGCGCACGCAGCGCGCAGCAGCCGGCGACTTCTCCATCCACCAGCGCCAGCAACAGCGCGCCTTCCGGGGCATCGTATTCGCCCGGCAAGTTGGCCAGCTCGGCGTCGAAATTCTGGAAGCACAGGTCTATGCCCAACTGCTCCGCATACTCGGTGAATATCTGGCGCGTTCCCGCCAGTTGCTCGGGCGAGTCGGGGGTGATGAACCGGATGGAAGGGCGTTGCACGGAGTCGGGCGGCTGAAAAAGCGATGTCCAGTTTAACGGCAATTCCCTGCGCCGCCCTCGCGCGGCTCCTCGTGCGGCATTATGTGCCGGCCATCTGCTAGGCCCTGGCCCCGGATCAGAACGGCAGCGCCTCGAGGCTTGACACCCAATAGGCCAGCGCGGTGCAAACCGCCAGAATCAGCAAGGCCGTCACGCGCGAAACCGTGTCGTCACGCGATGCCGGGGCGGCCAGCACCAGTTCCTTGTCGCCATGCAGCATGGCGCCCACCAGATTGTGCTTGCGGCGCAGGTAGAAAAGAATCGCTGCAATGTGCAGGACGACCAGGCCGAGCAGCACCCATTTGCCGATATCCTTGTGGTATCCGGTGGCCAGGCTGACGCTGGCATTCGACACAAAGCGCGTCAGCGGGCCGGCGAAGGCGATCTCGTCATCGCTGATCAGGCCGCTTCCCACCTGGGCCACAAGAAACCCCAGCATGGCGAAGACGGAGCCGGCGCCAATCGGGCTGTGGCCCACGCCATGCTCGGGCTTGCCCCGTCCCTTGAGGTAGTCGATGATGCTTTGCGGGGCATACATGAACGCCCCAAAGCGCGACCAGCGTCCGCCCACCAGGCCCCAGACAATGCGAAACAGCAGCAGCGCCAGCACCGCATAGCCCAGGCGGAAATGCCAGACCATGGCATTGCCGCCCAGGGTGCCGCTGATGGCCAGGCCGATGACGCAAATCGCCAGTGCCCAGTGAAAAAGCCGCGTCGGCAAATCCCAGACCCGCACCTTGTTGATGCTGCCCTTGTTGTACATGCTCACTCCTCGTTCATGATGGTTGGGTTTATAGCGCAGGGCGCGCCGGAAAGCCCGGCTCGCCGTGCAGGGCCGTTGGTGCTTACCCGTAGCGTATTAGTTCCTGTGGAACTTCTCGGGGCCCGCTAAACTCCAGCAGTCTGGCAGGCGCTCCCCCAAGCGTTGCCCGTCACCCCGTCTTAAAAACCTCACGAGGAATAACATGAAAGCTTTTGCCTGTATCGCTGCGGCGGCCACCCTGATTGCCCTGGCTGCGCCGGCCTCCGCGCAGTTTGCCAAACCGGAAGACGCCATCAAGTACCGCCAGAGCGCGCTGTCCGTCATGGGCACACATTTTGGCCGCCTGGGTGCCATGGCCAATGGCAAGGTGCCGTTTGACGCCAAAGCGGCGGCAGACAACGCTGAAATCGTTGCCAACATGGCGAAACTCCCGTGGGCTGGTTTCGTTGCCGGTACCGACAAGGGCGGCAACACCAAGGCCAAGCCCGAAATCTGGACCGAGCAGGGCAAGTTCAAGGAAACCAATGAGAAGCTGGTCGTTGAAACGGGCAAGCTGGCTGCTGCGGCCAAGACCGGCAACCTCGACGCCCTGAAGACGGCTTTTGCCGCCACCGCCGACACCTGCAAGTCTTGCCACGACGCGTTTCGGAACAAGTAATCCACCCTGAATTCACCCTGGCAGCGCCGGGCATGCTATTGAATCGATAGCTTCTGGCGCCCAGCCGGCAAGGACAAAAGGCCAATTCCACTGGGAATTGGCCTTTTTTTTGGGGGGACGGGTGCAGAGGGCGTGATCAGGTCTCGGCCAGCAGCTTTTCAATCAGCTGGTGCAGCGCCGCAAAATCCGGCTCGCCCACATACTGCTTGACGATTTCACCGCGCTTGTTCACCAGGTAGGTGGTCGGTGTGAGCTGCACATCGCCCCAGGCCTTGGCCACCTTGCCGGTGTTGTCGATGGCCACCTTGAAGGGCAGCTGGCGCGTTTCGGTGTAATTGACGACGTAGCTGGGCGGGTCGTAGCTCATGGCCACGGCCAGCGTGTCGTAACCCTGGCCCTTGTATTTGTTGTAGGTGGCAATGACCTTGGGCATCTCCGCCACGCAGGTCACGCAGCTGGTGGCCCAGAAGTTGACCAGAGTGACCTTGCCCTTGAGGTCTGCCGTGGTCTGTTTGCTGCCGTCCAGCAGCACAAAGGTCGACTCCGGCGCCGCCTGGTTGCCGCTGCAGCCGGACAGGCTGACGAGTCCCGCCACCATGGCTACGCCAGCCAGTGCCATGCGGCATACTGCCAGGACGGAAATTCGTTTCATTGGAAGGACCCTCATCATGCGACGTCGAAATTTTAACCAGGCCGGTGTCAGCGCGCTGGGCATGCTGATATGGGCCACCTGCCAGCAGGCCCATGCGCTCTCGCTGGGCGACCTGAGCAATGCCGAAGCCAGCAGCGGCCTGAAAACCGCCCTTGAAAAAGGCGCCCTGGCAGCCGTTGCCCTGCTCGGCAAGACAGATGGATTCCTTGGCAACCCAAAAGTTCGCATTCCCTTGCCCGGATATCTCGAAGATGCGTCGAAATTGCTGAGAAACTTCGGCCAGGGCAAGCGCATCGATGAATTGGTGACCTCCATCAACCGCGCCGCCGAAGCCGCCGTGCCCATGGGCAAGGACCTGCTGGTCGGCGCCGTCAGGGCCATGACCGTCAATGACGCCAAAAACATTCTGCAGGGCGGCGAAACCTCGGTGACCAATTTCTTCGCCGAAAAAACCCGCGCCCCGCTGGGCGTGAAGTTTCTGCCGGTGGTCACCAAGGCTACCGAAAAAGTCGGCCTGGCCAACAAATACAACGAGGTCGCCGGCAAGGCCGCCGGCTTTGGCCTGGTCAAGAAGGAAGACGCCAACATCCAGCAGTACGTCACCGGCAAGACGCTGGACGGCCTGTACCTGATCATCGGCGAAGAGGAAAAGAAAATCCGCCAGGACCCGGTCGGCACCGGCAGCGCGATTCTCCAGAAGGTGTTTGGCGCGCTGAAATAGCGCGGCGTTGGCCGGAATTGAGGGTCAAATAGGCTGACGGCCCAGGCAGTGCGGGCGCAGTTTACTATTAAAAACGGAGCGGCCATAGCGCATAGAACGGCACGGCCTGGGCCGCCCCGGTAGAGGCCCTGAACTCAGGCGCTGATGGCGTGGTTTGCACCTTGGGCGGCTCAGGGCTACGATGAGCCCCAGGAGACGGGGATGAACAAGAATCAAGCACTCCATCTGCATGTGCCGGAGCCCTCGGGGCGCCCAGGCCACGCGACCGACTTTTCCTACCTGCATCTGTCGCCCGCCGGCGCGGTGCGGCGCCCGCCGGTCGATGCCTCACCCGCCGACACCAGCGACCTGGCCTACAGCCTGGTGCGGGTGCTGGACGACGAGGGCCTTGCTGTGGGCGCCTGGGCGCCGCAAGTGGAGCCGCAGCGGCTGCGAGTGGGCTTGCGCGCCATGATGAAAACGCGCCTCTACGACGCCCGCATGCTGATCGCCCAGCGGCAAAAGAAGATTTCCTTCTACATGCAATGCCTGGGCGAGGAAGCGATTGCCACTGCGCAGGCGCTGGCCCTGCAGCCCGGCGACATGTGCTTCCCCACCTACCGCCAGCAGGGCCTGCTGCTGGCGCGCGACGACGTGGACATGGTGGAGATGATCTGCCAGCTGATGTCCAACGAACGCGATCCGATGAAGGGGCGGCAGCTGCCGGTGATGTACTCCTACAAGCGCGCCGGCTTCTTCACGATTTCGGGCAACCTGGCCACGCAGTTCATACAGGCCGTGGGCTGGGCCATGGCCTCGGCGATCAAGGGCGACTCAAAAATCGCCTCGGCCTGGATAGGCGATGGCGCCACCGCCGAGTCGGACTTCCACACCGCGCTGACCTTCGCCCATGTGTACCGCGCGCCGGTGATTCTCAACGTGGTCAACAACCAGTGGGCGATCTCGACCTTCCAGGCGATTGCCGGCGGCGAGGCCACCACCTTTGCGGCGCGCGGCGTCGGCTGCGGCATTGCCTCGCTGCGCGTGGACGGCAACGACTTTCTCGCGGTCTACGCCGCCTCGCTGTGGGCGGCAGAGCGCGCACGCGGCAACCTGGGGCCGACCTTGATCGAATGGGTGACCTACCGCGCCGGCGCGCACTCGACCTCGGACGACCCCACGCGCTACCGCCCGGCCGACGACTGGGAACATTTTCCGCTGGGCGACCCGATAGAGCGGCTGAAAACACATCTGATACGCCTGGGCGCCTGGTCCGAAGACGAGCACGAAGCCACGCAGCAGGCGCTGGAGGCCCAGGTGGGCGCCGCGCTCAAGGAAGCCGAGCGCTACGGCTCGCTGGCCGCCGGCCACATGGCCGGTGCGGCGGCCATGTTCGAGGATGTCTACAAGGACATGCCTGCGCATTTGCAGCAGCAACGCCGGCAGCTGCTGGGGCGGGAGGCCTGAATGGACCCCCACGCTCAACTTCGTTCGCTGCCCCCCGAGGGGGCCGCAGCCCGCTTGGGGCGGCCCGGCGCGAGGCTGATGCCATGCAAATGACCATGATCCAGGCGCTGCGTTCGGCCATGGACGTGATGCTGGCGCGCGACGACAACGTGGTGATCTTCGGCCAGGATGTGGGCTATTTCGGCGGCGTGTTCCGCTGCACCGACGGCCTGCAGGCGAAGTATGGCAAGTCGCGCGTGTTCGACGCGCCGATCTCCGAAGGCGGCATCGTCGGTGCGGCCATAGGCATGGCGGCCTATGGTTTGCGCCCGGTGGTGGAGGTCCAGTTCGCCGACTACTTCTATCCGGCCTACGACCAGATCGTTTCCGAAGCGGCGCGGCTGCGTTACCGCTCGGCCGGCGACTTCACCGCGCCCATGACCATTCGCATGCCCTGCGGCGGTGGCATCTTCGGCGGGCAGACGCACAGCCAGAGCCCGGAGGCGCTGTTCACGCATGTCTGCGGGATTCGCACGGTGATGCCGTCCAACCCCTATGACGCCAAGGGCCTGCTGATGGCCTGCATAGAGAATGACGACCCGGTGATTTTTCTCGAACCCAAGCGCCTGTACAACGGCCCGTTCGACGGCCACCACGACAGGCCGGCGGTGCCCTGGACCGGCCGCCCGCTGGGCGAGGTGCCCGAGGGTTATTACACCGTGCCGCTGGAGTCGGCCACGGTGTTTCGCCCCGGCGCCGACCTGACGGTGCTCACCTACGGCACCATGGTCTTTGTGTCGGAGGCGGCGGCGCAGGAGAGCGGCATAGATGCAGAGATCATCGACCTGCGCAGCCTCTGGCCGCTGGACCTGCCCACCCTGGTGGCCTCGGTGAAAAAGACCGGCCGCTGCGTGGTGGTGCACGAGGCCACGCGCACCAGCGGCTTTGGCGCCGAACTGGCGGCGCTGGTGCAGGAGCATTGTTTTTACCATCTCGAAGCACCGATTGAACGCGTGACCGGCTGGGACACGCCCTATCCGCATGCGCAGGAGTGGGCTTACTTCCCGGGACCGGCGCGCGTGGCGGCGGCGTTCAAGCGCGCGATGGAGAAATAGATGGCCATCCACGTCATCAAGATGCCCGACCTCGGCGAAGGCATTGCCGAGGTCGAACTGGTGGCCTGGCATGTCAAGCCCGGCGACCGCGTGTCCGAGGACCAGGTGCTGGCCGACGTGATGACCGACAAGGCTACCGTTGAAATCCCCTCGCCCGTGGTCGGCCAGGTGCTGGCGCTCGGCGGCGAGGTCGGGCAGGTGCTGGCGGTGGGGGCGGAGCTGATCCGCATTGAAGTGGAGAGGGAAGGGGTCGCCAGCGAGCCGCCCGCCACCGTTTCGAAGGCGCCGCAAGAAACAGCCCCGGCCATGTCGACGGCCCCGGCGCCGGCAGCACCACACGCGGCACCCCCCACAACGCCGGCCGGCGACAAGCCCATCGCCTCGCCCGCCGTGCGCCGGCGCGCCTGGGAACTCGGCATCGATCTGCAGAAGGTGGCAGCCAGCGGTGCGGGCGGCCGCATCATGCAGGCCGACCTTGACGCCCATGTCGCCGCGCATGGGGTGGCCATGCCGCCCGTCGCCTCCGGTCTTGCGCAGCGCGACGACGAGGAACGAGTGCCGGTGATCGGCCTGCGCCGCCGCATCGCGCAGAAGATGCAGGAGTCCAAGCGCCGCATCCCGCACTTCACCTATGTCGAGGAAGTCGATGTCACCGAGCTGGAGGCACTGCGCGCGCGGCTCAACGCCAAGTGGGGCGCGCAGCGCGGCCACCTGACCTTGCTGCCCCTGCTGCTGCGCGCCGTGGTGCTGGCCGTGCGCGAGTTTCCGCAGATCAATGCCCGCTTCGACGACGAGGCCGGCGTGGTCACGCGCCATGGCGCGGTGCACCTCGGCATTGCCACCCAGACCGGCGCCGGCCTGATGGTGCCGGTGCTGCGCCATGCCGAGGCGCACGACCTGTGGTCCAGCGCGGCGGAAGTGGCGCGCCTGGCCCAGGCCGCACGCGCTGGCAAGGCCACGCGCGACGAACTCACGGGATCGACCCTCACTGTCACCAGCCTGGGGGCGCTGGGCGGCATTGTCTCGACGCCGGTGATCAACCATCCCGAAGTGGCCATCGTCGGCATCAACCGCATCGTGGAGCGGCCGGTGCTGCGCGGCGGCGCGGTGGTGGCGCGGCAGATGATGAACCTGTCGTCCTCGTTCGACCACCGTGTGGTCGACGGCGCGGATGCGGCCCGCTTCGTGCAGGCCTTGCGCGGGTATCTCGAATCCCCGGCCATGCTGTTCGCGGAGTAGGGCCCATGGGCAAGTCGCTTGATGGCCGGCGCATTGATCGAATCGGCCTCTTGTCCAAGTAAGACGGGAACAATTAGCTATCAAAAAGAGAGTGAATTTGCTGGCTCAATCGGGGTGAAAGCGACAGTTGCTGTGCTTGGGGTCGGCAGTGAATTCAGATGAACAACCTTCCGCAGAGCGCGTGAGTACAGTTTTTAGCGCTCGCGGTCGCAGGCTACTAGCCCCGCGCTTGCGCAAGGATCCAGCTGCGGAAAGCCGCGAGCACGGGCAGTTCCATGCGGTCGGCCCTGAAGCAGAGGTAATGCCCCTGGTCCACCGTGACCAGGTCGCCGCAGGGTACGGCGAGCGATCCGTTGGTCAGTTCTTCCAGTACCAGAATGCGCGGCACCAATCCAATACCCAGGCCGCTGACGACGGCCTGGATGACGGCCGAGTACTGGGCAAAGCGCGGGCCTGACTGCACGGCTGATTCGGCCACGCCATGGTGTGCGGCCCATTGCCGCCAGGCGCTGGGCGCGCCTTCGTGATGAAGCAGGGTGTGCTCTGGCACCTTGTAAGGCTCACCAAGACGCCCCGACGCTATGAGGCCCGGCGCGGCAATCAAGACAAACGCCTTGCCGGCAATGTAGTCCGAGACAACCCCGGGCCACTCGCCGTGGCCGTAGCGTATGGCGGCGTCGACACCGGAAGGCATCTCTTCGTCGGGCCCCAGGTGTTGGGTGAAACTCAAGGTGACGCTGGGCGATTTTTTACGGAAATCCGGCAGGCGCGGGATGAGCCACTTGGTCAGAAAAGTCGGCACGCTTGCCAACGTCAATATGCCCGCTCCCCCATCTCCCGACTGCATCTCGAAGGTGGCCGTTTCAAGGGCGCGCAGGCTACCGGAAATCTTTTGCCAATAAAGCCGTCCTTGCCCCGTCAGCGCTACACCGCGCCCGTTTCTTTGCAGCAGCGGGCGCCCTACAAATTCTTCAAGACTTGAGATTTGTTTGCTGACCGCGCTCACGGTGATGCACAGCGAGCCGGCAGCGTGCGTCAGGCTCTCGTACCGCGCGACGGCATCAAACGCCAGCAGCTCGTGGATGGTGGGGCAGAGTCTTCTCATGGCATGTTTTTGTGACAGGGTGATTAAAAACACTTTCTGTAAATTCAACTATTGATGCTGAATCGTCAACCGAAAAGTGCTTGTTCATCGGTAGTATCACGGTGCAAATCGAAAAAAGAAATCCCTAAAGATAACTATTTGGAAAATGATGTCAGTTCTTCACCGCCGGGGAATTCTGTGATCAGGGGCGTCAGCATGGCCTATGGCTCCTACCTGTTGTTGCCTATCGCACTTTTGCTGCTGGGCAGCTTCGGCAACAGCTGGACCAACACGCTGCTGCCCAACGGGCTGACGCTGCGCTGGTATCAGGATCTGTGGCTGGATGCTTCATTTCGCAAAGCCTTTGCAACCAGCCTCACGGTGGCTTGCAGCGCCTGCCTGATCAACAGCTTTCTCGCCTTGCCCCTGGCCTATTCCCTGTACCACCGTGCGGGCCGCGCGGGTAGCTGGGCGGCCAGGCTGGTGAGCTCCATGCCGGTCGCGGTTCCCACCATCACGCTGGGCTTCGGTTACCTGATTGTCTTCAACACCGACTGGATGCCCTGGCTGGGTTCGCTGCCGCTGCTGATCGCGGCACACACCATCTATACGCTGCCCTATCTGACGAATGCTTTGCTGACGGATCTGCGGCATCTTCAGCTTCAGGGTCTGGAAGACGCTGCTGCAACCCTGGGTGCTTCGCCATGGGCGCAGTTCACCGGCATTGTTTTACCCAACCTGCGGCACAGCCTGCTCAGCGGCCTGGTCATGGTGGCGGCACTGTCGGTAGGTGAGTTCGGCCTGTCCAACCTGCTGACCAGTTTCAAGTTTCGCACTTACCCCGTGGTTCTTCTTCAGGCGTTCTACGGCGCGACCGGCTTTGCGTGCGCGGCGACCGTCATCCTGTTGCTGCTGGCCGGTGTGTCTGCGTTTATCTCATCAAGCTTGGGTCGAAAAAAATGAGTCTTGCCTTTCATCAGCTCAGCTACAACTACCCGGGCACCCGGCAGGGGCTCAAGGACCTGTCGTTCACCGTCAACTCCGGTGAGTTGATTGCCGTGATCGGCCCCAGTGGATCGGGTAAGTCCACCTTGCTCAAGCTGGTTTCCGGTTTGACAAGCGGCCACAGCGGCCACATCACCCTGCACGGCCAGGATCTGGCCAACAAGCCGGTGCATGAACGCAACATTGGCATGGTGTTCCAGAACTACGCGCTGTTCCCGCACCTCAATGTGCTGGACAACGTTGCCTACGGGTTGCGGCTCAGGAAGATGGCCAAGGCGCCGAGCCATGCCAAGGCCGCAGCCCTGCTGGAGGCGGTGGGCCTGTCGGCATTCGCCGACCGTGCGGTGACCCAGCTCTCCGGTGGGCAGCAGCAGCGTGTGGCATTGGCCCGGGCCCTGGCGATTGACCCCCAGGCCTTGCTGCTTGACGAGCCGCTGGCCGCACTGGACGCCAGCATCAGGGGGCATTTGAGAGATCAGATTCGGGAAATCCAGAAACGCTTCAATGCCACCACGCTGCTGGTCACGCATGACCAGGAAGAAGCCCTGGCCATGGCCGACCGCGTGGCGGTCTTGAAAGACGGTTGCCTGCTTCAGCTCTCAACGCCCAAAGACATTTACGAGCAGCCCGCCAGTACGGCGGTCGCCCAGTTCGTGGGGCTGTCCACGATTTTCCCGGGACGGGTGTTGTCCACGGACCTGATCGACCTCGGGTTTGCCAGGCTGGTGGCGCCCACGCACAAACGGGTGCCCGGCCAGTCCATCCACGCGCTGATGCGGCCCGAGCATGTGCAGATTGACCCGCCCGGAAACCCGGCCAACCTGATGACGGGTCGGGTTGGCGCCCAGCGCTATCTCGGGGCTGTTTCCCGGTTTGACTTTCATGTGCCCGGCGCAGACAAGCCCCTCCTGGCGGAATCGCGCGAGTTGCCCCGGCATGCCGTCTCGGTGGCGCCCGAGCACATCCGACTGCTGGACAGCTGACCTCCCCGCTCATCCGGCCAGCTCACCCCATTGACCCCCGCTAACTTCAACTTCAATCCCAACCCGATTAAAGGAACAATTCATGAACCGCAGAAATCTTCTCCAGGCCGCCGGTGTGCTTCCCTTGGCCGGCCTGCTCGCTCACAGCGCCTTCGCCTTTGACGGCCCCGAACTCTATGCGGGTGAAAAGGCGCTCTATGCCGAAGCCGAAAAAGAAGGGCTCGTTGTGTCTTTTGACACCGGCCCCGAGTGGGCCAACTGGAAGTCCCTCTTTCGGGACTTCAAGAAACGGTATCCCGAAGTGGAGCTGACGTATAACGACCTCGGCTCGGCGGCGACGGTGGTGGCGCTGGAGAAGACGCGCAGGCGCCCCCAGGCCGACACGGCCTACTACTTTGCCGCGTCAGCCGTGGACGCTGTCAAAAAAGACGTGGTCGCACCCTTCAAGCCCATCAACTTTGACAAGCTGCCACAGGTTTTCCGTGAAAACGAAGGCCGCTGGTTCACCATTCACACGCTCAATGTGGCCTTTCTAGTGAACAAGAAGCTGGTTAAAAACGTACCGGCAAGCTGGGCCGATCTGCTCAAGCCCGAATACAAAAACACGGTCGTCTACCTGGACCCCCGCTCCACCGGCGTCGGTCAGGTGCTGGTGTTTGCGGCGGCGTATGCCAACGGCGGCAGCGTGGACAACATCAAGCCCGGCACCGATTACCTGGGTCAGCTGCATGGCGCGGGCAATGTGCAGCGTATAGAGGGCACCACCCCCTATGCCAAGTTTCTCAAGGGCGAGATTCCGATCTGGATCGGTTACGAAAACGACGGCCTCAAGGCCAAGCATGCGGACGGCATGGGCGATGCGATGGAGGTCGTCATCCCCAAGGAAGCGAGTGTTGCCGCGCCGTACGCCATCAGCCTGGTGAAAAACGCGCCCAACCCCAACTCGGCCAAGCTGTGGCTGAACTTCATCATGAGTGAAGCCGGCCAATCACTGTTTGCTCAGGGCTTCGTGCGTCCATCGGTGCCGGGTGTGCGCCTGTCTCCTGACGTAGCCGCCAGGATGCCGGCGGCGCCGCAGCTCAAGCCGCTGGATGTGGTCAAGGCCTCCGCGCAGAAGCCTGAGGTGGACCGCCTCTGGGCACAAGCCGTTCTCGCCAAGTAAGACGCCATGGCAGCGTTTTTTTCTACCCCCTGTTGGTTGGGCACTTCATGATCCGGCGTTTTGGTGCCTGGCCTGCCTGGCTGTTCATGGGGCTGTTTTTGGCAGTGCCCCTGCTGGCGCTCGTTTCCGAGGCCGGTGGGGGCGGTGGTGCCGCGTTTGCGCAGATCCTGGGTGATCGGCAGTTTCTCGTTGCCTTGCGCAACACGCTGGCGCTGGGCGGGGTGGCCGGTCTGCTGTCCGCCGCAGTGGGCACCGTCATTGCGATGGAGCTGGCGCGGCAGTCGCCACGCCATCGCCAGTGGATGATGTCGCTGCTCGGATTGCCGCTGGCCTTTTCGGGGCTTGTGATTGCGTACGGCTTTATCCTCGCCTTCGGCCGCGCAGGCTTTGTCACGCAGCTGCTGGGCATGGCGGGCGCTGACTCATCCGCGCTGGGCAGCTGGATTTACAGCGTCGGCGGCCTGGCTTTTGCCTACGCGTATTACCTCATCCCAAGGGTGGCGTTGTCGCTGTACCCGGTATTTGCCAACCTTGACCACACGCCGCTGCAAGCTGCACGCACCCTGGGCGCCACCCGCTGGCGGGCTTTTATGGATACCGTGGTACCCGAAGTCGCGCCTTCGGTGGTGTCTTCCGCCTTCTTTGTGTCAGCCGTCGCGATGGGTACCTACGGCACGGCGCTGGCGCTGGTGGGTACCCAGCTCAACATCCTCCCCCTGATGCTGCTGTCCAGGGTGGGCGACGGCGGTGCTGACTTTGCCGGGGCGGCGGTCATGTCCTTGGTTCTCATGTTTATCTGCATTGTTATCTTAGGAGTGGGTGATGTCTTCACGAGCCGCCGGACCGGCCGCCAAATCAGTCGTTGAACCCGGCGTTCAAGCCGAAGGCCTCGCACGGCTTGAGCAGAAAGTCATCGAGCTGCAGCGCAGCGCCAGGCGCTTCAAGCAGCCCATTGGCCTGATCGGCCCGGGCGACGGCAACGCCGAACTCTGTGCCGCCGCCTACCAAATTGCCAGCCGCCTCGCACGCACCGGGCTGTCGCTCGTCTGCGGTGGGCGCGGCGGGATCATGGAGGCCGCGTCCCGCGGTGCGGCAGAGGCGGGCGGCATCGTCGTCGGCCTGCTCCCCGAAAACGACGACGCGGCGGCCAACGCCTACCTCAGTGTCGCCATTCCCACGGGCATGGGCGAAATGCGCAACGCCCTGATTGCCCGAAGCAGCCTGTGCCTGGTGGCCGTCGGCGGCGGCATGGGAACCCTCTCCGAAATGGCCTTCGGACTCAAGCTGGGCAAGCCCGTTTTTTGCCTGCATCCAGAGCTTGAGCTGCCCGGCGCCACGCCAGTCGCCGGTGTGGATGACGCCGTGCATCGGGTGTTGTCGTGGCTTGTTCAGTCCAGGAGTCGATACTGAGTGGTTGCTATTGTTTTTATAGCATTTAGCGCTTGTGAATAAAGGGCTGGAGGTCTGTTTGATCATCAAACCAGGCTGAAACTGCTCTCCGGAATGCCGTTTTGAATCAGTCCAAGAGGTCAAACAAGCCATTTGCCCAATAAAGACGGGCACAAGATGCTATTAAAAACATAGCAAACCGTCTGCGCAGCGGCGTCATGCCCCGGCGCAATCCAGCAGGATCTGCGTCAGCACATGCGGCTCGCTGATCATGGCGTCGTGGCCGGTCTTGATCTCGATGAACTTCGAGTTGGGCAACCAGGCACCGTTCCAGAATGTGGGGTCTTTCGCGCGCAGGCGGCTGGGGTCTATCGTGGCCAGTGCCGGCTGGGTGCAGCTGACATAGGTGCGCGGCATGGCGGCCACGCGCTGCACATCAAAGTCCAGCGGGGCCTGGTAGGTGTTGCCGGGGTGCGGCGTCTGGCGGCGCATGACCCAGCCGTGGTCTGCGCCATGCAGGCCAAACACCCCGGGATCGGGCGGTGGAAAGCTGAAGCTGGGCGAGGCTTGCGACGCCGCCATGCGCTGCTGCTGCGTGGCGGCTGAATGTGTGCTGCTCCAGCTCTCGCCCGGCTTGGGCACCACCGCGTCCACATACACCAGGTGCTTCAGGCGCTGACCGAATCTGTCGGCCACAGCCGTGCCTATCATTCCCGCGTAGGAGTGCACGGCCAGAGTCACCTCGTGCAGTTCTTCCATCTCGATGAGATTGATCACGTCGTTGATGTGTGTATCGAGATTGATGGACGGCGACAGCAGGTGGGCGCGTTCGCCCAGGCCGGTCAGCGTGACGGCGTAAACCTTGTGGTGATCAAGCTGCAGCGCCTGCGCCACGCGCCGCCAGCACCAGCCGCCATGCCAGGCGCCGTGCACCAGAACGAAATTGTGTTTCATCACATCACCTCATGGGGTTCAGGTCGGGCGCCCGGCTGTCCGGGGCCCTTCAGGCAAATTCTTCCCCAAACAGCAGCGCCCAGGCGTTCCGGTAGGCCACCTGGTGCCGGATTTCCGCGGGCAAGCGCTGCAGGAAATAGCGGTGCTTCTGGTCGTAGGAGGGGATCTGGTTCATGCGATCGCCGCCGAGGTCGAGGGCGGACAGGAAGCGCGTCGGATGCGCCACCAGCAGGTCGCGCCATCCGGCGTCCAGGTTGCCGTCGCTGGCCCAGACGCGCGCGTGCCGCTGGTGGCTCAAGGGGTAGGTGGACATCGGGTCGCCGAAAGCGGTGTCGAAATACAGGTTGGGAAAACGCTTGAGCAAGCCATCGACATAGGCGGGCGTGTAGCGGGAGGCCCGTTCGATGTAGCGGATCTGGGCCAGGTGGCACCAGATCACCTTGGCCTTGGGGTACTGCGCCATCATTTGCTCCAGCGGCGCCAGCAACTCGTCTTCGATTTCGTAATGCAGCTGGAAGGCCATGCCGGTTTTTTCGCTGAGGCTGAAAAGGCGGTGCCCGGTCGGACCATCGATCGGCACCTGGACATCGCGCTCCTCGGTCTCGCCGCGCTTGGCCTGCCGGGGCGAGGGGTAGTGGCGAAACTCATACTCGCCCAGGCACAGCATCTGCCCGCTTCGGATGGCCGCTTCCTGCGCATCCAGAAACTCGGCGGGGGCCTCGGTCAGGGACGGGGGCTGGCCGCCATTGCCCACGGGGATGAAGCGGTCGGGGTAGCTGGCGATCAGCCTTTCCGACAGGTTGTCGAAGCGCACGCCTTTCTTGAACTGGCCGCTGCCTATGTCCGCCGACAGCGCCATCAGCCCGATGTTCAGCCGGTCCATGTTTTGGGCGACGAAATCCATGTCCAGCTTGGTGGAGTTGCAGGAGCTTTCCAGGTCGATATAGGGCAGCTCACCGGCCGCCAGCATTTTCTTCAGGCGCTGGGCGTAGCCGGTCTTCAGGGCCGGGACATCGAAGGCCGCGGCGCCCGCAATGGCTGGCAGAAAGGCGCCCAGGGGCGCGGCTGACAGAGTCTTGATGAGATGGCGTCGGGTGATCATGGTTTTTTTTGCGGTGCTGTCAATGGTGTACAGGCAACGGCCCCGGCCGTCAAATCGACCGGCTCAAATCACCTGGCGGCCCTTGAGTTCGGCCAGCCTGGCCTCGGAGCAATCCAGCAGGCCGCGCAAGACCTCGTCGGTATGCTGGCCCAGGAGTGGCGGCGGCAGGTCCGTGCGCACCGGGGTGGCGCCGAGCTTGATGGGACTGGACACCAGGTGCAGATCGCTTTTGAGCGGGTGCTGCCACTGCGTGACCATGTGGCGCGCCTCGACCTGCGGGTCGGCAAACACCTCGGCCAGGTTGTTGATGGCGCCGCAAGGCACCTTGGCCGCTTCCAGCGCCGCCAGCCAGTCGGCCTTGCTGCGCGTTTTCATCACGGCTTCCAGAATCGGCACCAACTGGCCGCGGTTGAGCACGCGGTCGCGGTTTTTGGCATACAGCGGGTTCTGGCCCAGCTCGGGAATGTTGGCGACCTGGCAGAACTTCACATACTGCGAGTCGTTGCCCACGGCCAGGATGAGGTGGTCCTTGCTGCCATCGGCGGCGGGCGCCACTTCAAACACCTGGTAGGGCACGATGTTCTGGTGTGCATTGCCGGCACGCTCCGGCACCTTGCCGCTCACCAGGTAATTGGCGCCCAGATTGGCCAGCATGGCGACCTGGGTGTCCAGCAGGGCCATGTCCACCTGCTGGCCTTCGCCGGTTTTCTCGGCGTGGCGCAGGGCGGCCAGAATGCCCACGGTGGCGTACATGCCGGTCATCAGGTCGGCCACGGCCACGCCGACTTTTTGCGGGCCGCCGCCCAGGTCGTCGCGTTCGCCGGTGATGCTCATCAAGCCGCCCATGCCCTGGATGGCGTAGTCGTAGCCGGCCCGGTCGGCGTAGGGCCCGTTCTGGCCAAAACCGGTGACCGAGCAGTACACCAGGCGCGGGTTGATGGCCTTGAGCGACGCGTAGTCCAGGCCGTAGCGCGCCATGTCGCCGACCTTGAAGTTTTCGACAAACACGTCGCAATGGGTGACCAGTTCGCGGATCAGCGCCTGGCCGGCCGGCTGGGCAATGTCGCAGGTGACGGAGCGTTTGTTGCGGTTGGCGCCCAGGTAGTAGGCGGCTTCGTGCGTTTCTGCGCCCTGGTCGTCTTTCAGGAAGGGCGGGCCCCAGGTGCGGGTGTCGTCGCCGGTGCCGGGGCGCTCGATCTTGATGACATCGGCGCCCAGGTCGGCCAGGGTCTGGGTGCACCAGGGACCGGCGAGGACGCGGGAGAGGTCAAGAACGCGAATGCCGTCGAGTGAGTTCATGCCCTCATTTTGCCTTCAGACGGCCGGGCTCCTGAATGCCAATAAAAGCAGAACAAATTGGTGGTGGAGAGGATGAGGGGCGAACTTACGACCTCTGCATTGCGAACGCAGCGCTCTCCCAGAAGGCGCTGCGCAGGGCATTGCCGACCGAACAACGCCATCAGCCCGGAAACGTGACAACCGGACCTGCCGGTTTCTGGCCAGGCGGCAGGTAGTCCGGTGCGGCCTTGCCGGCCGGCCCGAGCGACCTGGTGTAGTGATAGATCGCTCGAAGATCGCGATCCGTCATGGCGTGGACGTTGAACCAGGGCATGGGCGGGCGGGGCTGGAATGTTCTGGCCGTCTTGAGCCACGATGCTTCGGTGTGAGAGTGCATAAAAAGGCGCAGATTGGTCGGGTAGGTTGTTCCCCAAGGTCCGCTCCAGCCAAGCGTGTCGCCCGTGAGCCAGAGCTTCTCGGCCACCTTGCCGCCTGCCGCGGCGTATCCGGGGGTATGGCAGTCGTTGCATCCTGCGGTCTTGACGAGATAGCGGCCATGCTCGAGCAGCGCCCGGTCCGCCGGGATTCTCTGGGTCTGCTGCTGCGGCGACTGCGCGGCGGCCCATGGGACGACCGATACAGTGAAGAGCATGGTGGCTGCGGCCAGTGCCGCGCCCGTTTTTCTGGTTGCCGGGCATTGGAGGAGGAAGGTCATTTTCATGATTTCGGTCTTTCGTCAGAATGAAGCCCGGCACGAGTCAGGCGGCAACGGGCGTCGCCGCTGAACGGGCCTGGGTGTGGCGCCGCATGGTTCGCGCGCTGGGGGCTGTGCGGTGCAACGCATCGAAGTCGCACATGACGTGTTTCGTGTGCCCGTCTTACGCGGCACTCGGCGCGGTGAGTTGCTGGGTGATCGACGCGAAATCGAGCCACACATTCTCGCGCTTGATCTTGCCGTCGGGCGCCATGTCGAAGATGTGCAGGAGGCGAAAGCTGAGCCGCTTGCCGGCCCCGGGAATACCGAACGGCGTGCCGGTCGCGGTGCCTTCCCACAGGCTTTCGTCGACCACGAAGTCCGGCCCGTAGTAGCGCCGCACAGGGGTCACCTTCTCGCCAGACAGATCGGCGAACAGCGCGTCGTAGAAGCCGCGTGCCGCCTGCCGGCCATGCAGGGGACCGGTGGCGGAGCCGACCACGTCGTGCTCGACGTCATCGGCCATCGTGCTCAGGACGCCGTCGACATCGTCTTCGGCTTCGAAGCGGAAATGCCTGTCGATCATCTGATCGAATTGCTGCTGCGCAATGGTGTTCATATGAATACTTCCTTGGGTGAGGGTTTCTGGATGAGCGTCTATAATGAGACTATAGTCACTTCATAAGACACTTGTCTCATTATTTGCCATGCCAGACAGAAAGTCAAGCGCGCACGAGACGGACGCCGAGGGCCGTTCCAACCAAAAGCGCCGCACCCGGCAGGCGCTGATCGATGCCGCGCTCGCGCTGCGCGAAGAAGGCCGCGACCCGACCTTCGCCGAGGTGGCGGAGCGGGCCCTGGTGTCTCGCGCGACGGCGTACCGCTATTTCTCTTCGGTGGAGGCGCTGGTCAGCGAGACGGCGGCCGAGCGCGCAATGCCACTGCTGGAACACGTCTACCGGCCGGGTGACGACCCGGCACAGGCCATTGGGGTCGCGGCCCGCGAGTTGAACAAGATACTGCTCGACGACGAGGTCGGCCTCCACGTGATGGAGCGCTCTTTCATGGCCGTGTGGCTCGAGAACGAACGCGACTCCCGCCCCGCCCGGCCGGGCCGGCGCATGAAGTACATCCGGCCCATCGTTGACGCATTGAAGGACGAACTGCCGCCCGCGGCGCGGCAGCGGTTGAGCCAGGCGTTGTCGATGGTGATGGGCTCGGAGGCCGTGCTCGCCGTGCGCGACATCGCCGGCGCAAGCGTTGACGAGGCCATCGCTGCTGGCGCGTGGGCGGCGCAGGCTCTGGTGAAACAGGCGCTGGCGGAGGCCGATGAGGCACGGATGAAGCGGGGCGCGTCACGGCGGGCTGCTTCGCCGGCGCGCTGACTGTCAGCAGTGTCCGCCCCTTCGGATAGCTGCTTTGCGCGAGGGTGAGCTACAGATTCGGATCGATTGGCGACGATGGGCCAACAGGGGGCGCCGGCGAAGTCCAGGCCTATCCGGCAGCGGCCGCGCAAGACGGCAGCTTTTGTCGGTTTTTGTCAGTAGGTCTTATAGGGCAGGAATTTGCCGGACAGCACCACGTTGACACGGTCGCCTTTCGGGTCGGGCTGGCGCTGGATGTCCATGGAGAAATCGATGGCGCTCATGATGCCGTCGCCGAACTCCTCGTGGATCAGCTCCTTGATGGTGGTGCCGTAGACGCTGACGATCTCGTACCAGCGGTAGATCAGCGGGTCGGTCGGCACGGGGGTGGGCAGCGAGCCCTTGTAGGGCACGACCTGCAGCCATTTCTGCTCCTCAGCCGTGAGGCCAAAAATCTTGCCGACGACCTTGGCTTGCTTCTCGTCCAGGGTCATCTGGCCCAGGCAGGCGGCGGTGGTCCACTCCTTGCTGAGGCCGACTTTCCTGGCCACCGATTCCCAGGTGATGCCTTTGGAGACCTTGACGGTGATGATTTTTTCGGTGATGTCGTTGCGGTTCATGGTGTGTGCTCCTGTGTTTGAAATGATTGTGAGTAAAGGGTTTCAGATCCAATGTGGTTTGGCGCGCGTGACGATGGAATCGACGGCATGGTTGCGCAGCTCTTAATCGCCCGGCAGGTGCGTCGGTACCGCATTCACGGGTGGCCGGTCGGGCATGACGACGTCTTCAGACAAGCCAATAGCAAACATCATGCCCAGATTGGTGCGAAGCGAGGCCTGATGGCAGCGCTAACCCGGTGCGAATACCCCGCCGGGCAAGTGCCCCAGCCTCAAGCTGACGCACGAATGCCTGTAAAGTGCAATGCGTGCGTACTATTTCCAAGCTTTGAGTGCCCGATGCCTCGACCGACCTTGCCCCGATTGCGCTTGATGCTTTTTGCCGCCGCTTTGACCGCGCTGCTGGCGCTGGCTGCCTGCAGCCCCGTCTTCAACTGGCGCGAGGTGCGCCCCGACAACACCCGGCTCAGCCTGCTCCTGCCCTGCAAGCCCGACAAGGCGCAAAAAGTCGTGCCGCTGGG
Source organism: Polaromonas jejuensis NBRC 106434 (assembly GCF_001598235.1). GTDB lineage: Bacteria > Pseudomonadota > Gammaproteobacteria > Burkholderiales > Burkholderiaceae_C > Polaromonas > Polaromonas jejuensis. Next base: position 20,102 of record NZ_BCYO01000010.1, read on the forward strand.
CGGTCAGCCCACCGTGCTGTCCATGCTGGGCTGCGATGCGGGGGGCGCGACCTTTGCCGTGGCGGTGGCGGATTTGGGCGATGCCGCGAAGGCGGCGACGGTCCTTGCGCAATGGCAAAGCCTGACGCTGGCCAATATGAAGGCCGCACCCCTTGGCGCCGGTGCGGGCGACGGCGCCACGCAGCGGCTTGCGCTCAAGCTGCCCGGCGCTGCGGCTGAACCGCCCGCCTCGCTGGTGACGGCGCAGGGCCAGCGCGTCGACGGCACGCCCGTGCGTGGGCAGGCCGCCTATTTTGCGCAAGGCTCACAGGTGTTTCAGGTTGTGCTGTACGCCGCGCAGATCAAGCCCGAGGTGGCCGAGACTTTTTTCTCCAGCCTCAAACTGGAATGAAGCCGTGAAACGCGATCCCATGCCTGATTCCGTGGCGCTGGCTGGCGCCGCGGCTGATTCCGGCCGGCTGGATGCCAACACCGGGGTGATCGTATTTTTGGCTTTCGCCGCGGCTTATTTCATTTCGGCCCTGATGCGTGCCATCACGGCCACCTTGTCGCCGGTGCTCACGCAGGATTTCTCTTTGCATGCGCGCGACCTCGGCTTGCTGGCGGGCGGCTATTTTCTGGGTTTCGCCGCGACCCAGTTGCCACTGGGCAGCTGGCTGGACCGCCATGGGCCTAAGCGCGTGATCCTGTGGTTTCTGAGTCTGGCCGTGCTGGGTTGCCTGGCCTTTTCTCTGGCCAGCAGCTTTGCCTGGCTGCTGGCGGCGCGGGTGCTCGTGGGCATGGGGGTGAGCGCCTGTCTCATGGCCCCGCTGACGGGTTACCGCCGCTGGTTTGAAGCGTCTACCGTGCTGCGCGCCAATTCCTGGATGCTGATGACCGGCTCACTGGGCATGCTGGCCTCCACCTTGCCCGTGCAGTGGCTGATGCCGCTCACCGGCTGGCGCCTGTTGTTCTGGATTCTGGCGGCGATGATTTTGCTGGCGATGCTGGCCATTGCGAAGGTGGCGCCCTCCTGGAAAAATGTGGCTTCCGCACCAGGCATGGGCATGCCCCCGCGGCCTCCCGCGCTTGGCGCTTCGGAGATGGCCGCGACTTTGCCGCAAGAGGCGAGTTATGCCCTGGTCTGGCGCAGCCGCTACTTCCGAAAAATGGCGCCGCTGGCTTTTTTCAACTATGGCGGCATGGTGGCCATGCAGACACTGTGGGCCGGGCCGTGGATGGTCAAGGTGACGGGGAACAGCCTGCTGGAGGCGGCCACCGGTCTTTTTTACATCAATGCCGCCATGCTGGCGACCTTCTGGAGTTGGGGCATGGTCAATCCCGGGCTGGCCCAGCGCGGCTGGCATGCCACCCGCCTGATCGGCTGGGGCGTGCCCCTCAGCCTGGCGGTGCTGGCGTTCAATATCCAGGCCGGATCTGCCACGGGCTGGCTGGGCTGGGCCCTGTTTTGCGTGAGTTCGAGCGCCATGGGCTTGGCCCAGCCCGCCGTGGGCATGGCTTTTCCGGCTTCGCTGGCCGGCCGCGCGCTGTCGGCGTACAACCTGGTGATCTTTGCCGGGGTGTTCGTGACGCAGTGGGGCATCGGCCTGCTGATCGATGCTTTCTTGGCCATGGGCCTCACGCCGGTGGCCGGTTTCCAGGCTGCCATGGGGGTGTTTTTATGTTGTTGTATCGCCTCATATGCATACTTCCTGAGTATGAAGGCCGATAATTCACAGCAATGAACGGTATTTTCATCATTGCCCATGCCCCCCTGGCCGCCGCCCTGCGCCAGTGTGCATTGCATGTGTTTCCGGAAAGCGCGACAGGCGTGGCCGCACTGGATGTGCAGCCCAACATGCCGCCCGAAGAAACGCTCGCCCAGGCACGCATCATGCTAGAGCAGTTGGGCACCGCGCAGGTGCTGGTGCTGGTGGACCTGTTTGGCGCCACGCCCTGCAATGTGGCGCAAAAGCTGGTGGATGGGGTGAATGCGAAGCTGGTGACCGGCATCAATTTGCCGATGCTGCTGCGCACCATCTCCTATCGAAACGAGTCGCTCGATGCGCTGGTTGCGCGAGCGCTGGTGGGCGGTGCGCAAGGTGTGATGCAGGTGGCCATCACCGCACCGCAAAACCAAGTACGTAGAACACATGATCAAGACCAGCACGACCATCAACAATAAACTGGGCCTGCATGCCCGCGCATCTGCCAAACTTACCAAACTTGCCGGCAGCTTTTCCAGCGAGGTCTGGATGGTCAAGGGCGAGCGCCGCGTCAACGCCAAAAGTATCATGGGTGTCATGATGCTGGCCGCCGGCCTGGGCAGCACCGTCGAAATCGAAACCGACGGGCCTGATGAGCAAAAAGCCATGGATGCGTTGCGGGCTTTGATCAGCGATAAATTTGGTGAAGGTGAATGACTTTTTCCGTCCACGGTCTGGCCGTTTCACGCGGCATCGCCATCGGCCGCGCCGTGCTGGTGGCGTCAAGCCGTGCCGATGTGGCGCACTACTTTATCGACGCTGCCAAAACCGATGAAGAAATCATGCGCGTCAGGGACGCCCGCAATGCCGTCACGGAAGAAATCCTGCGCTTGCAGAAGGATTTGCCCAAGGATGCGCCGCACGAGCTCGCTGCGCTGCTGGACGTGCACCTGATGCTGCTGCAGGATGAGCAGCTGATCAGCGGCGTGAAGCGCTGGATCACCGAGCGGCACTACAACGCCGAATGGGCGCTGACCACGCAGTACGAAACCATTGCGCGCCAGTTCGACGACATGGAGGACGAGTACCTGCGCGAGCGCAAGGCGGATCTGGAGCAGGTGGTGGAGCGTATTTTGCGCCGCATGAAAGGCGTGGGCTCACCGATTCAGCCCGTAGGCCAGGCGGGTGCAAGCCGCAAACAGTCCCAGCAGGACCTGCTGCTGGACGACACCATGGACGTGCCGCTGGTGCTGGTGGCGCATGACATTTCGCCGGCCGACATGCTGCAGTTCAAGCAGAGCCTGTTTGCCGGCTTTGCCACTGACGTGGGCGGCAAGACCTCGCACACGGCGATCGTGGCGCGCAGCATGGACATTCCGGCGGTGGTCGGCGCGCGCAGTGGCAGCCAGCTGATCAAGCAGGACGACTGGGTCATTATTGACGGCGATGCCGGTGTGCTGATCGTCGACCCGTCGCCCATCATCCTGGCCGAGTACGGCTTCAAGCAGCGCCAGGGCGAGCTGGAGCGCGAGCGCCTGAATCGGCTCAAGCACACGCCCGCCGTGACCATGGACGGCCAGCATATCGAACTGCTGGCCAATATTGAAATGCCCGAGGACACGCTGGGCGCGGTCAAGGCCGGGGCGGTCGGGGTCGGCCTGTTCCGCAGCGAGTTTTTGTTCATGGGCCGCAACGGCAAGCTGCCCGATGAGGAGGAGCAGTACCTTGCCTACCGCAAGGCGATCGAAGGCATGCACGGCCTGCCGGTCACGATTCGCACTGTCGATGTGGGGTCAGACAAGCCGCTCGACAAGCTGGCGGAAAAGGCACAGGACAGCCACCTGAACCCGGCCATGGGGCTGCGCGCCATTCGCTGGAGTCTGGCGGACCCGCCGATGTTCCTGACGCAGCTGCGCGCCATCCTGCGGTCGGCGGCGCACGGCCAGGTGAATCTGCTGGTGCCCATGCTGGCCCACGCCAGCGAAATTCGCCAGACCATGCGGCTGATCGACCATGCCCGCGCCATTCTCGACAGCCGGGGCGTTCCTTACGGCCCGGTGCGGCTGGGCGCCATGATAGAGATACCGGCGGCGGCGCTCACGCTGAAGGTGTTTTTGAAGTACTTCGATTTCCTCTCCATAGGCACCAACGACCTGATCCAGTACACGCTGGCGATTGACCGGGCCGACGAGTCGGTGGCGCATTTGTACGACCCCTGCCATCCGGCGGTGCTGCGGCTGGTGGCCGACACGATTGCCGAATGCGATGCCCAGGGCAAGGGTGTCAGTGTGTGCGGCGAGATGGCGGGCGACCCCAGCATGACGCGTTTGCTGCTGGGCCTGGGGCTGCGCAGCTTTTCCATGCACCCATCGCAGATTCTGGCGATCAAGCAGCAGATTCTGCGTGCCGATACCGGAAAACTCGCTTCTTGGGCCGAGCAGGTGATGGCCAGTGAGGATCCGGCTGCGATGCTTCAGAGTTATTGATTCGGCCTGGAGAGGTTTTAAGCCCCGTTCCGGCTGGGCCCTTCGACAAGCTCGGGACGAGCGGTTCGATTTTCATGGGGGCGGATCAACAGGCTCGCGGCAGCGTGATGACGCATCAAATCAATTCTGGCAGGCCAACGAAGGGGCGCTGGCGCCTGTTTCCATCATGGGCAGAAGTGTCGGCGTCAGCGATTTGAGCAATTGAACCGTGAGCGCACTGGTGAACTTGTAGTTGGCCGCATAGGGCTCGCGGACGTAGGCGGTGATGGTGCCGAAGAAGCGATCGCCGATCAGGAATACAAAGGTGGCGGAACGGTTCACGGCGCGCGAGGAAATCAGCCTGCCGCCCGGAGCGCGGACCTCGAAGCGATGGTCGCCGGTGCCGGTTTTTCCGCCAACTTCCACTGCCTTGCCCTTTGCCTGCCGCAAGCCGCCCTTGAGCCGTTTGGCCGTTCCACCCTCCACCACGTCAAGCAATGCGCGGCGCACCACGTCCGTTATCTCCTCGGGCAAAACCCGTTCGGCCACAGCTGCCTTGTTCTCAAAGTGCGTTTCATAGGGCGTTGCTTGGGCAAAGTCCAGGTTTTCCAGTTTTCTGAGCGGCAGACGCATGCCTTTATTGACGATGATTCCCATCAACTCGGCCAGCGCGGCGGGTCGATCGCCCGAGGCGCCAACCGCGCTGGCATAAGAGGGCGTGAGCGATTCGAATGGATAACCGAGTCGCCGCCAGTCGCGGCCAATTTCCAGAAAGGCCTCCAGTTCCAGCATTTGCCGGATACGTTTGTCCTGCTTGGTCTTGTGGTGTGTCTTGAACAGCCAGGCGTAGACCGCCTGGCGCTCCTCGCGGCTTGCGTCCAGCGATTGCGTCAGCGTCGCCTCTGGATGCTGGCGCATGAAGCCGAGCAGCCATAACTCCAATGGATGGATGCCAGCGATGTAGCCGCGGTCGGCCAAGGAGAATTTGTCTGGCCCGTACTGCTCATACAGCGCTTTCAACTTGGCGTCCGAGAGGCCATCCTTGGGGAATTGTTCATGCATGAAGGTGGAGAATTTCTCCAGGCCGGCGTCCGGCTCGAGGCTGCGGAACACCACGGCAAGGCGAGCAGGTGCCGGACGCATGTTTTCCAGCAACAATTCCCGGGCCTCCTGTGGCGTCTTGCCGTGGTATTTTCTGTAGAAGCGAACCAGGAACTGGCGTCCTTCCCTGTCGGCAAAGCGGGACAGGATTTCTTGTCGCCTTGGCTCGCTCTGAGCCTCCAGCGACTCAGAGCTGGCGCCGGCCATCTCGAATTGGTAATGCCGCACGATGTCGCGCATGAGCCGGACAAAAACCAGGTTGACCGACTGCTGGAAGCCTTCGCGTACCGTCATGACCCTGTAGTTTTCCTCGGACTCGAAATTCGTGAATGTCTGCACGCCTCCCCCTGTCACAAACGCTTCCCCTGGATTGCCCGAGTAGCGCCGCGACATCGCGGCCTCCAGCATCGCGGGCAGACCCCGATCCTGCGCCTTTGCCAGGTAATCGAGCGCCCAGCGGCTCAAGACGTTCTGGCTCTCCACTTTCAGTTGGGCCAGCTCCTTCGGCTTCATGCCGGCGTAGCGTTGATGCAGGCTGGCGACTATTTCGAGATAGGTAATCAACGTGCGCAGCTTGGCGGTCGATCCCAGATTGAGTCTGGCGCCCTCATTGATGTCGAAAGGCTGGTCGAAATTGTCGGTCTGCACGCGCAGCAGATTGGCGCCACCGCGTTGCTCGAACAACGTGAAACTGAAAATCAGCTTGCCCGGGTCATCGCCGCTGCCGAGCATGTTGTGGCCATACAGTTCCGCCGCTTTGGCATTGGCTGGATTCTTGAGCTGCCGTAGCACCGTCGTCACCGCACCCTGCATTTCGCCATTCATGGTCGTGACCGCGGTGAGATCGAGACGGTCCAGATCGTAAAGGTGCTTGACGTGCAGCAAACCGGAAAGATGGGCGCGCAATGCGGTCACTGCTTTTCGGGTGACAAAGGAAATTGGCGGCTCGTCGACGGGCTTTTGCTGCAGATTCAGCTTGATCGGCAACGCCGCATCGCGCAGTGCAACCGGAATGGTTCCCGACGCGGCCAGCAGCCTTAAATGACTGTCGGTCAACTGCTGAAGGTCCGCCATGCCTTCCCGCAGGTAATAGGAAGGCCGGCGTTGCGCGATCATGAGCGAAAGCGCCTGCTTGAAGGCTTCTGCCCTGCGCTGCGGCGGCTCATCTTCCAGTGGCATGTCGTCACCGTCCAGGAGCTGATTGACTTCTTCAAAATCACGACCGTACCAGGCCCACAGACCGTCGCCCAGGCCACTGATCTCGCCATAGCCCGGCTTGGCCGCAAGCGGCACGGTATTCAGATAGTCCACGACGATTTGCTGGCGCGCCGGGAGCGTGTTCTCGCCGTCCAGATACACCCTGACGGAGGCCGAAGCCATCTGCCGCAGCTTCTCCTGCGGCGATGGGGTCCGGCCTTCAGGTGAATGACGGTATTTTTCGATCTGTGTGACCAGCGTACTGGCTCCCGGCGTGGGGTGCGATTTATCAAACACATGCAGCAACTGGTCGGAGAGAGCCCTGGCGAAGCGGCTCCAGTCGAACGAAGGATTGTGGTGCGGATAATCGGTCGTCAGCAGCTCACGGTCTTCGATGAACAACAGTGTGTCTGCAAGCAAGCGCGGCACCGACTCGAAATTCGCATAGCTGCGTCCGGGGAAGCGTTGAGAGTACAGGGATTGTCTGTTGCAGTCGAGCAAGTCAATGCCGGCTTGACTCTTCTCCCGATAAGCCGGAAAGAGCCCTCTGTCCGTGAGCTGGGCCAGCCGCGGCGAGATGCGCGCTTGCTGCGAAATCAGGTAATCGTGCCTCGTCAGGAACTCGGTATAGGCAGGAAGACTGCTATACCCAAGGCGCTCATCGTAAGGACCGGGCTTGGGAAAACGGATTGACGGACTTGGCCCCGGCTCCGTCTTGAACGTCAGTTCGCGGCCGAGTTCGGACAGGTTGCGTGCTTGCCATTCGGACGTGCGTAGCTCGTTGTAGATCAGCCGGGCGACAAAAACCAGCAGCCCGAACAGGCCGATCAGGCCGATCATTAGCAGTAACTTGCTCCAGTTGCGTCGTGTCACTTTTTTGGATTGGCAATGCGACTTGGCGAGAGTCTCTGATTGTCAAATTAATCACCCATTTCGCCTGTGTTGATTCTGGTGCAGATTGCAGAATTTTGGCAAAAAAAGTTCTCCCTATTGACAAATCATCGGGTCGAAAAACGCATTTTTGACTGAAATGCGACTCAGCAACTCAATCCCCGCCATCGTGATGGGGCTCAGGTTGGAAATCCTTGAAATCGTGCATCGGACCCATGCGAAGTGCCAGGCCAGGATGATCCCGGTTTTCGGTCTTGCCGGGTGTCTTTTTTTACCGGCATTTCTTGCCCGGCCGCCGCACCTCGTACGGGCCAGGTAGCTGCCGAGCTTGCTGACCCGGGGCGCATGGCTCCCGGCTCGAACCGTTCAATATCGAGCCGATCCTGAACATGCGCCTGCTGCTGGTTCCGCAGGGCCGGGAGCCTGGCTGTTCATCGGGGAGCGGGCTATCTGCGTATCTTCCGCACGCGCGCACGTGTCCCCAGCAGCGCCGCTCCAATGATCATCACGGCCGCCAGGCCAATGCTCCAGGTCAGGGTGCGGCCGCTCACCAGCATCAGCAGGGCGGTGGAGCTCAGCGGGGTCAGGTAGCTCAGTATGCCGATCTGACGGGCGTCGCCGCGCTTGAGCGCCTTGTCCCACAGGAAAAATGCGGCACCCAGCGGCCCCAGGCCCATCACGGCCAGCAGCAGCCAGTCCTGGCCCGAGAGCGTCACCTGCGGCTCCAGCGCGACATGGCAGAGCAGCGACAGCAGGCCCGACACGAGGCCGAACAGGCCAATCGCGGCGGTGGAAAAGCTTTGGCCCTTCAACTCGATGCGCTTGGTTTGCAGGGAGTAGTTGGCCCAGATGCAGGCCGAGCCCAGCGCCAGCAGGTAACCCAGGCCCGCGCTCCAGGCCGCATTGCTGGTGGCGGCGCCCGCCGGGTCGCGGCCGCCCAGAATGGCCAGCGCCGCGCCGGCAAAGCCCACCAGGGCGGCAATGACGTGCACCCTGTGCAGCTGGACACCTGGCAAATACAGCGGGGCCAGCACCACGATCAGCAAGGGCCACAGGTAATTGACCAGATTCACTTCCACGGCCGGTGCGATGCGCAAGCCAATGAACAGCAGGAAGTGAAACCCGAACAGGGTGAACACCCCCAGGCCGAGCGTGCGCGGCGACACCGCCCATTGCCGCCGGTCCTTGATGACGAACGGCAAGGCCAGAACGCTGCCAATGATGAGCGCCAGACCCGTTAGCAGGAAGGGGGGAACATGTTTGAGCGAAACCCCCAGCGAGGCGAGGGTGGCCCATAGTGCGATGGCCCCCAGTGCGTATAAATTGGCTTGCATGGCCGCCAGCATACGGGGTGCTGGCGGCGGCATCGTCGCGCAACGACGGTCTTTCTCTGGTCAGGGGGCGGCTACATCCGGTAACCGGCTTCACACGCCCGCTGCACGCCAGACACCCGGCCGGCACCCGAGCGGAAGTGAAATGGGCTTATCCATAGGCTCATCTGCCGGTGCGGGTCGCCACAGGGATGAATTCCAGATTCAAGGAGAGACGCGATGAAAAAACTCACGATGGTGTTGCTGGCACTGGCCGGTCTGAGCGCCCTGTCCGGCTGTGTGGCCTATGTGCCCTATGACCAGGGCCGGCATTTCTACCACGGCGGTCCGGGCGCGGGCTATGGAGATCGCGACGGCGACGGGATGCGCGACCGACATGACCGCCGTCCCAACAATCCGTACCGTTACTAAGCCGGTGGCAGAACCGATGGCCGGTTCAACCAGGCTCAATTTGGGCGCTGGCGGCGCATCGCTGCCGTCAGGGCCGAGGGCGACTGGTAGCCGCAATGCAGGGCGGTGTCGGCCACGGTCATGCCGTCGGCGCGCAAGGCCTGGGCCCGGCACAGGCGCTGGTTGCGCAGCCATTGCATCACGCTCAGGCCGGTTTCGCGCCGGCAGCGTGCGGCGAATTGAGTCGGGCTCAAAAACACCTGCTGCGCCAGTTGGGCAACACTCAGCGGCTCATGCAGGCGCTCCCGCGTCCAGGCGGCGAGCTGCTCCCAGTCAATCGGGCGCTGGTAGCGCTGGTACGGCGGCGAGTTCGGCAGACTTTGCGCAGGGCGCCATGCCTCCAGCAGCAACCGCGGGCCGTAGTGCTGTGCCAGGCTGCCGGCTTGCGGCCGGTCCTGTTCCAGCGACAGCGCCAGATAGCGCGCCAGTGCCAGGGTTTGAGCCGCCTGCGCCGGATGGGACGGACAGCGCGCCCAGCCGGCCTGCGCAGTGTCCAGTACCAGGCAACGGCTGCCGTAGCGCGCTTCAAAGTCGTGCCGTTCACCAGGGGCAATCACGCAGCCCTGGCCGGCCGCGATGCGCTGGCCGCGGCCCTGCACTTCCAGTTCCAGCACCCCGTCGAGACCCAGCAGCACCTGAAAATGCGAATGGGCATGGCTGCCGTGCGAGGCGCCGTACCGGCGCAGCGACAGTGAATTTTGCGGTGCATTCATCTCAGGCGATGCCGTTTGCGGCGTGATGGCTCATGGTGTGCCTTCAACAATGGGCGGGTGACGGGGGAACGGATGGGGCGAAATCCGGAAAGACTTCGCTATATGCTAGCGACAAATCCATAAGGATCATAAGGAGACCGTTTGTGAGAGCTTGGCGTTTGTACGCGGTGGGGGAGGGCCCGTTTCGCCTGATCGCGCAAGTGGTCTGCTGGTGCTTGCTGGCCTTGTGCGGAATGGCGCGTGCACAGCTACCCGGGCATTACCCCGCCGACTATGGCGCGGTGGTGGAGGCGGCGCGAAAAGAAGGCGTGGTGGTGGTTTACTCCACCACAGACTTGTCGGCCGTGGCGTCGCTGGTGCGCGATTTCGAATCTCTCTACCCCGGCGTTAGGGTTCAGTACCATAAGCTGATCAGTACCGATCTCTACCAGAGATACCTTGCTGAGACGGCGGCGCATCGACCCACCGCCGATGTGTTGTGGAGTTCGGCCATGGATTTGCAGATCAAGCTGGCCAACGACCACCACGCGGCCACCTACAGGTCACCGGAAGCCGCCGCGCTGCCCGATTGGGCCATCTGGCGTGATGCGGCCTATGGCACGACCTTTGAGCCGGCCGTTTTTGTCTACAACAAGCGCATGGTCACCGGGCCGGAGATTCCGCAAACCCATGCGGAGTTTGCCCATCTGCTGGCAACGCATCGCCAGAAATACGCAGGCCATGTCACCACCTATGACATTGAAAGATCTGCCGTGGGTTTTTTGTTTGCCACGCAGGACAGCCGCGTTCAGCCCGGTTTTTGGGACCTGGCAAGAGCACTGGGCAGCAGTGACGTGGAGAAGGGGTCAAACACGTCGGCGATGGTCGAGCGCATTGCGTCAGGAAAGGTGTATCTGGGCTACAACCTGATCGGATCATATGCCTTGACGCGTGCGCGGCGCGATCCGTCGATTGGCGTGGTGCTGCCCAGCGATTACACCCTGGTCATGTCGCGCATCGCATTGGTGTCAACAAGCGCGGCGCATCCGAATGCCGCGAGGCTGTGGCTGGACTACCTGCTGTCGTACCGCGGGCAAAGCCTGCTGGCCAACCGGGCCGAGCTGTTTTCGGTGCGCGGCGATGTACCGGGGGAATTCTCGGCCGCCACCTTGCGGCAGTCGCTGGGTTCCAGCATCAAGGCCATCGGTGTCGGGCCTTCCCTGCTGGTCTTTCTTGACCACGCCAAACGGCAGGAGTTCTTGCAACGCTGGCGGCGTGAGACCGCACCGGTCAAATAAGGTGCGCGGGCTTGAACTGAACCCGCACAAGCAGGCCTGGCCCGCCTCCGGCTGGGCTGTCCAGCGCGATCTGTGCATCATGCGACACGCAGATGTCCCGCACGATGGACAGACCCAGTCCTGAACCCTGAGCGTCCTTGTTGGGCCCGCGGTAAAAACGCTCAAATACTTTTTCTCGTTCGGACAGTGCAATACCCGGGCCGTTGTCTTCCACCTCCAGCACGGCCCACTCACCCTGCATGACTCGCACGGTGATGGCGCCATGGGCCGGCGTGTAGCGGATCGCATTGTCGATCAGGTTTGCCATCAGCTCGTGCAGCAAAAGCTCATTGCCCATGACCGGCACTTCGTGCTCCGGGCCTTCAAAGCTCAGGTCAATGGCCTTTCGCCGGGCCGCGGGCACATGCTCAAGCGCGGTATCCCGCGCAAGCGCCATCAGGTTCGCCACGCCGCTGTGATGGTTTTGCATGGCTTCGGGGTCTGAGCGCGCCATCAGCAGCAGTTGCCCAATCAGGCGCGTCTGGCTGTCAAGCCAGCGCCTGACCGTGGCCAGGGTTTCGTGCGACAACTCTGGCCGTCCCTGCCTGAGGGTGTATTCGACCTGGGTGCGCATTTCCGACAGCGGCGTGCGCAGTTGGTGGGAGGCATCGGCAATGAAGCGCTGCCGGCTCTCAATCAGTTTCTCGATGCGCGAGGTGTGCTGATTGAGTGCCTCAATCAAGGGCCGGATCTCATTCTGGACACGGGTCTGGTCGATGGGGCTGAGGTCAAAAGAGGAGCGCTTCACAAGGCTGTCGCGCAGCTCCATCAGGGGCCTCAGGCCCCGGCCCAGGCCGAGCCACACTAGCAGGCCGGCCGCGATGATCAGGACGGCCTGGCGCTGCAGGTCATCGATCAATATCTGCCGCGACAGGGCGCTTCTGGATTCGCCGGTTTCGGCGACCAGGATCACCACCGGATCGGTCGTGCTCAGTCCGTACACCTGCTTGTAATAGGCCACCAGGTAGATGTCTTCGCCTTTGTACTGGGCTGTGTAAGTCACCTGCGTGTCGGCGGTGGATGTTCGCCGCGGCGGCATTGGCAAGTCATCGTAGCCCGTCAGGGTTCTGCCATCCGGTGCCACCACGCGGTAGAAAATTCGTTCCTGCAGGTTCGATTCGAGCAGTTGCAGCGCCACATACGGCAAGTCCACGGCCAGCGCACCATCCCTGACGGTGACCTGGTCTGCGATGGTGTCGGCCGAGGCGACCAACAAGCTGTCAAAAGCATGGTTGGCGGTCAGATTGGCCGTGCGGTTGCTGAAAAATGCGTTGACCACAAGCAGCAGCCCCAGCGGGATGAGCAACCAGCGAAGCAGCTGAAGCCGAAGACTGTCAAGTTGCTTCAAGGAGGTAGCCCAGTCCGCGCAGGGTAATGATCGAAACGCCAGAGTTGTGCAGTTGCTTGCGCAGCCGGTGGATGTAGATTTCAACCACATCCTGGCCCGTGGTGGCATCGACCGAGAACACCTTTTCGAAAAGCTTTTCCTTGCTGATGGCCTTGCCGCCGCGCAGCAGCAGCACTTCCAGTACCGCGTGCTCCTTGGGCCGAAGCGCCAGCGTGGCGCCGCCCAGCGTGAAAGTCCGGCCAACGCTTTCATAGCTCAAAGGCCCCAGCGTGATCAGCGGCGCGCTGACGCCATGCGCCCGCCGGATCAGGGCATGCAGGCGGGCTTCCAGTTCAGAGAGCTCAAAAGGCTTGGCCAGGTAGTCGTCGGCGCCCAGGTTGAGGCCGGCGACCCTGTCGCTGAGTTCGCCGCGCGCCGTGAGCACCATGACCGGCACGGTGCTGCCGCGTGCCCGCAGGCGCCGCAGGACCGTCAGCCCATCCATCGAAGGCAGTTCCAGATCGAGGATGACGGCATCGTAAGTCTGGGTGAACAACAGGTGGTCGGCATCCTGGCCATCATGGGCCATGTCGACGGCGTAACCACTGCCTTGCAAGGCCTTGGCGAGCCATTTGGCCAGCTCGGCACTGTCCTCTATCAATAGCAGACGCATGTCAAATTCTCTTTGCTTTATCCGACCTGGATGATGGCTGCAGTTTCACTTCAAGCCCCTGATTGGGGCTTGCCTTGGATTAGGTGTTTTCCCTAGGATTCCCAAAAGTAAAGCGGCAGGAAAGGTCGTCTGCGCACACTGCCTTCATCGGTGGGGTCCGAGGTGCTTGCCTCCATGTGCGCATGACGCGCTTGGCCCCATCGCTGAATTTGACCATAAAACCTTTTAGGAGATAAACCATGCTGAGCCGACGCTTCCTGTTATCCGCCCTTGCCATCGCCGCTTCGTTGACTGCTTCGGCGGCGGCCGTTGCCGCCGAGAAAGTCACCATCATGGTGGGAGGCTACGAAAAACAAATCTACCTGCCTGCGAAGCTGACGGAGCGCCTGGGCTACTTCAAGGACGAGGGACTGGATGTTGAGCTGCTCAATCAGCCGGCCGGCGTCGATGCCGAGCTCCAGATGCTTGCCGGTGCCGTGGATGGTGTGGTGGGTTTTTATGACCACTGCGTGGACTTGCAGACCAAGGGCAAGTTTGTCCAGTCCATCGTTCAGTTCAGCCAGGCGCCGGGCGAAGTGATTCTGGTGTCCACCAAGCATCCCCAACTCAAGTCCATGGCCGACATGAAGGGCAAGACCGTGGGTGTGACAGGCCTGGGTTCTTCCACCAATTTTCTGACGCTGGCGCTGGCCGCTCGCGCCAATGTGCCTGTCGGCGATTTCACCACCTTGCCAGTCGGCGCCGGCACCACTTTCATCGCCGCCATGCAGCAGGACAAGATTCAGGCCGGCATGACCACCGAGCCCACCATTTCCCGCATGGTCAAGACGGGTGAAGCCAAGGTGCTGGTGGACATGCGAACCGTGGAAAAAACCAAGGCGGCCTTGGGCGGCACCTACCCGGCGGCCTCGCTTTACATGGACGCCGCGTGGATCAACAGCCACAAGGAAACCGCGCAAAAGCTGGCCAATGCCTTTGTCAAAACGATGAAATACATCAATACCCATACCGGTGCCGAAATCGCCGACAAGATGCCGCCCGAGTTCTATGTGGGCGACAAGGAGGGCTACATCAAGGCGCTCGATGACGGCAAGGCGATGTTCACGCCCGACGGTGTGATGCCCGCGGGCGGTCCCGAAACCGTGCTGGCCGTGCTTTCCGGTTTCTCGAAAAACATGAAAGGCAAGACAGTGGACCTGTCCAAGACCTATACCTCCGAGTTCGTCAAACGCGCCAAGTAAGTTGGACGCCGAGGGCCTGGTTCGCAGGCCTTCGGCTGAAGCTTGTCTGCCGATGGCCCTTCCGGGCCTCGCACGCCTCGCTCCCCTGCACAAAGAGAACCATTTATGACTGATACCTCCAGCCCGGCCACACCAGCCGTAGAACTGATCAATGTGAGCCGCCGTTTTGTCACACCCGATGGCAAGTCCATGACGGCGATTCGTGACTTCAACATGACCATAGAGCGCGGCGAGTTTGTCGCCATCGTCGGCCCCACGGGCTGCGGCAAGTCGACCACGCTCAACCTGGTGACTGGCCTGGCCAAACCCTCGGCCGGCGAGGTGCGCCTGTTCGGCCAGCCCGTGGACGGCATCGACCCGCGCATCGGCTTTGTGTTTCAGACCGATGCCCTGTTTCCGTGGCGCAGCGTGATTGACAACGTGGTGGCCGGCCCGCTGTTTCGTGGCATGGCCAAGGACGAAGCCTATGCATGCGCCGAAAAATGGCTGGCGCGGGTGAACCTGAGCGGCCATGAGAGCAAATACCCGCACCAGCTCTCGGGCGGCATGCGCAAGCGCGTTTCCCTGGCGCAAACCTTCATCAACGAGCCGGAAATCCTCCTCATGGATGAGCCCTTTTCCGCACTCGACGTGCAAACGCGGGTACTCATGCATGACGCCTTGCTGCAGCTGTGGTCGGAAGCCAAGGCTTCGGTGCTGTTTGTGACCCACGACCTTGAAGAGGCGATTGGCCTGGCCGACAAGGTTTATGTCCTGACGGCCGGCCCGGCCACGGTGAAATCGGTTTATCCCATCGACATTCCACGGCCCCGCGTGGTGTCGGACATCCGTTACGACAAACAATTCATTGATATCTCCCAGACCATCTGGAATGACCTGCGCGACGAAGTGAAGCTGGGCGCCGCCCGTGCCGAAACCGTTGCCGCCTGAGCAAAAGGACTACACATGACAAACTCCACCCTGACGGCCAATGGGCCGGTGTTTCGCGCCGGCACCTCCGACGCAGAGATTGAGCGCGCCGCCGCGGATGCGGCGGTCAAAAGACGGCGCATGGTTCTCTTCTGGCGCTTCCTGATTCTGGCCGTCTTCCTGGTCGGCTGGGAAGTCGCCGTGCGGACCAAGGTGATCGACGAATTTTTCTACTCCAGCCCGACCGCGATCCTGGAGCGCCTGTGGCAATGGATGGTGGATGGCACCGATGGTGTTTCCCTCTGGTATCACCTCTGGGTGACCATGGAGGAGGCGCTGCTTGGCTTTGGCAGCGGCGCCGTGTTGGGCGTGATCGTGGGCGTGGTCCTGGGCCGCAACCGCATGGCCGCCGATGTGTTCTCCATCTACATCAAGGTCTTCAACTCCATCCCGCGCGTGGTGCTGGCGCCCATCTTCATCATGATCCTGGGCCTGGGCCTGGGTTCCAAGGTGGCGCTGTCCTTTGTGATGGTGTTTTTTGTGGTGTTTTCCAATGCCTTCCAGGGCGTGCGCGAGGCCGACCGTTCATTGATCGCCAATGCGCAGATCCTCGGCGCAACGCCCTGGCAACTGACCTGGTCGGTGATCGTGCCCTCGGCCATGAGCTGGATTTTTGCCTCGCTGCAGGTGAGCTTCGGTTTTGCCATTGTCGGCGCCATCGTCGGCGAGTTCGTCGGTTCGCGCTTCGGTATCGGCCTGCTCATCAACATCGCCAAGGGCTCGTTCGATGCCGCCGGCATGTATGCCGCCATCGTGATCATCATGGTGGTGGCACTGGCGGCGGAGTACTCGATGTCGCTGGTCGAGAAGCGACTGGCGAAATGGCGCCCAGCCGCACTGAGCGAGACGGCTTGACGGATGGCCCGGGCCAGGGCGGGCTGCAGCCCCTGGCGGATATTGAATGCCGCGGACGCTCAGGTTGAGGTCCGCGGCATTTTTTTTAGTGGAGGAACCCGTTGCGCACGGCGGCGATCAGGAACAGGCCGAGCAAGGCCCGGTAAATGACAAAGGGCCATGCCGAAAACCGTTCCAGCACCCGCATCAGGCCCCAGATTGCGATGAAGGCCGAGCCACTCGCGACGACCAGGCCAAACGCCAGCAGCGACCAGGCCTCAGGCGGGATGTGCGCATGATGCAGAACCCACAGCTCCTTCAATCCCGCCAGCGCAATGGCGGGCAAGCCCAGAAGAAACGAAAACCGCGCGGCTTCCTCGCGCTTGAAGTTGAGGAACAAGGCCGCCGTCAGGGTCGAGCCCGAGCGCGACACGCCCGGAATCAGGGCGCCCACCTGCGCCAGTCCGACGATCAGCGCATCCCTGAGCCGCATCTGCTCGACGGTGCGGCGATGCCGGCAAAGGACCTCGGCCGCGGCCAGCAAGACCGCCATCACGACCGATGAAACGCCGATCACCATCAGGCCGCGCAGCGGCGACTCGCAGGCATTCAATACCGAGGAGAGTGCCAGGCCGGCAAGGCCGATCGGAATCGTTGCCAGCAGGATGCCAGCCGCCAGACGAAACCAGGGGTCGTTGAAATCCCGGCGCTTCGTCGCGGCGACACTGCCTGACACCACGGCGCGTATGTCGCGCCAGAAGTAGCTGACCACGGCGGCCAGCGCCGCCAGCTGCATCGCCGCCGAGAAGGCGGAACCCGGATCACGCCAGCCCAGCAACGCCGGGACCACGCGCATGTGCGCGGTCGATGAGATGGGCAACAGCTCGGTGATGCCCTGGATGATGCCGAGGATGCCAATCTGCGCATACCCCAGCGAGGCAAAACCGATATCCAGGCCTGCACTGCAAACATTCGCCAAAATTTTTCTCCCTTAAATAAGCTCTTGATATTGTGGCCACCGCAGTGGTTCGTGCCCTGTCATGTTCCCAGTGGCCGCAGCAACTCTGCCACATCGCTTTCGGTAAACAGCGGCTGTTTACGCGCTTGCGAGCCGCTGTACATGCTCTCGGCCAGCGCCGCCTTGCGCTCTTGCAGCGCCAGTATGCGTTCTTCAATCGTGCCCTGGGCCACCAGCTTGTAAACAAAGACCTGGCTCTTTTGCCCGATGCGGTGGGCGCGGTCGGTGGCCTGGTTTTCCGCGGCCGGGTTCCACCACGGGTCGTAATGAATCACGGTGTCGGCCTGCGGCAGGTTCAAGCCCACGCCACCGGCCTTGAGGCTGATGAGAAACAGCGGCACCTCGCCAGAGGTAAAGCGCTCAATGATCTCATCGCGCTTTTGCGACTGGCCGGTGAGCTTGACCCATGGCATGCCGCGCGCCTTGAGCGCTTCCTCGATCAGCGTCAGCATGCTGGTGAAGGTCGAGAACAGCAGCACGCGCCTGCCCTCGGCCACCATTTCGGGCAGCAGCTCCATCAGGTGTTCCAGCTTGGCCGACTGCCTGATTTTTTTGGCCGAAGCCAGCGGCAGCAGGCGTGGGTCGCAGCACACCTGCCGCAGCTTGAGCAGGGCGTCCAGGATCTGGATCTGGGACTTTGCCAGCCCCTTGCTGGTCAGCGCATCCCGCACGGTTTTTTCGGTGCTCAGGCGTATGGTTTCGTAGAGGTCGGCCTGCTTGCCCGAGAGCTCGATGCTGGAGACGCTCTCGATCTTGTCGGGCAGTTCGGTGGCCACCTCGCGCTTGGTGCGCCGCAGCGTGAAGGGCGTGATGCGGCGGCGCAACTGCGCGAGTCGCTCGCCGTCCCCCTCCTTTTCGATGGGCGTGCGAAACAGTTCCTTGAAGCGCGCCTGGCTGCCGAGAAAGCCGGGCATCAGGAAGTGGAACAGGCTCCACAGCTCGCCCAGATGGTTTTCCATGGGCGTGCCCGACAGGCATAGTCGGTGGCGGGTCTGCAGCGCGCTGACCACCTGCGCGGCATGGGTGCTGGCGTTCTTGATGTTCTGCGCTTCGTCCAGCACCACCAGATGCCAGGGCTGTTCCAGCCAGCGTTCGCGGTCGCGCTGCAGCAGGGAGTAGGGCGCAATCACCAGATCGTGGGTGCTCATCTCGGCGGCCGCATCGTGCCTTTCCTTGCCGTGCAGCACCAGGGCGCGCAGCCCCGGGGTAAAGCGTTCGGCCTCGCGCCGCCAGTTGCCCATCAGGCTCACCGGCGCGACGATCAGGGCCGGGCGGGTGAGCCGGCCGGCTTCCTTTTCCGCCAGCACATGGGCCAGCGTTTGCAGTGTTTTGCCCAGGCCCATGTCGTCGGCCAGGATGCCGCTTAGGCCGTGCTGGCGCAAGAACTGCAGCCAGTTCAGGCCTTGCTGCTGATAGGGTCGCAGGCTGGCCTGCAAGCCGGCGGGCGCGGCCACCACGGGCAGCTGAACATGGCCGCTGAGCTGACGCACGGTGGTGCGCAGGGCCTGGGCGCCTTCCCACACCGCACCCTCGCCCAGGGCGGCGCTGGTGCGCAGCGCGTCCAGGCGCGAGAGCCTGAGGCTGTCTGCCGAAAAATTGTGCGCGCGGTCGCCCACCAGTTCCAGCAGCGCGGCCATCCATGGTTTGAGCGCGTCGGTCGGCAGCCGAATAAAGCCCTGGCCGCCGGGAGCCGGCAGGTAGACAAAGGGCGGCATACCGGGCTGGCCGGTGGCGGGGTCGGGCGGGCTGGCGGCCGCGGCGGCAATCAGCTCGGGCAGCCAGGGCAGGATGTTGTGGCGCTGGCCGTTGATCTCCATGCCCAGCGACAGCTCAAACCACGGTGAAGAGGCCTCGTCATCGCCCTGGGGCTGCAGCTGCACGCTGAGGCTGTCGGCGTGGGTGATCCAGCGTGCCAGGGCGTCGTCCAGCGTCACCTCAAAGCCGGCATCGCGCAGCACCGTGAAGCCGTTGTCGGCCCAGTGCAGCCAGTCCTGCTGGGGACCGTCGCCGGGGATGCCGAAGATGCCGCCATCGGTGGCCTTCAGCCCCAGGTCAAACAGACGGGTGATGGCGTCCAGCTCGGCTTCGGCGTCGCGCTGCAGCAGCACGCGCCCTTGGGGGCCATCGACCAGCACGGCCGTGCCCTGGCCGGCCCACCAGCCGCGATGGCCCTGGTAGTCAAAGCGCAGCCGAGCCTGGATCAGGCCCATGAACCGGACGTCTTCAGTAGGGTTGAGGCTCAGGTGCAGGCTGGCGGTGGGCGTGGCGCCGCTCAATCTGGTGAAGTCTTGCAGCACGGGCGGCAGGGGCAGTGCTGGCAGGCTGCCCAGGTGTCCCATCAGATTGACCTGGTGTTTTTGCAGGGCCGAAGTCCTGAGTGGCGGGGCCTTGAGCAGCAGCGCCAGTTGGGCGGGCGCAATGCCCGGCGTATCGACCGGCCCGCACAGGCCTTGCCCGGCGTCCAGGTAGAGCGGCGGGCTGTTCAGGCACAGCGTGGCGCCGAGTGTGTCCTTGGTGCCGGCAGGGCTCAGCCTGGCGCGCAAGGCCCAGCCGGGCCCGGTGGCTTGCGCGCCGGGCAACTCCTGCCAATGCCATTCCAGGGTCCGGGGCGGTCCCCACCGAATGGCGGCGCCCGGGCTGCCGCGGCCCTCGTTCATGAACAGCCGCCCGGTGCTGGCCGCCTGCTGCAGCGCCAGCAGGCCGGCCTGGCCGGCCAGGATGACACGCGGGCTGACACTGTAGGCCGAGTAGAAGTTGTCGCTGTTCGGCATGGCGCGCATGAGTTGCAGCACCTGCCGGTCCGCCTCGCTGGCCAGGTCGTACGCCGCCTGTCCCTCGTGGGGCGGGGTTCTTATTGATTTGGGCTTGGCCCAGCCGCCGCTGACTTTGGGGTAAGACACCATGGCTTCCAGTTGCAGCCGTGGTGTGGGGCCGGGGTCGCCGACGACCGTCAGCAGGTACAGATACTGTTCGGACCGGACCTGTTCATCCGTCCTGGCTGCTTCGGCGGGCCGGCCGCTGGCGCGGTCCAGCGCCTGCATCCATTGCAGCAGCTGCGCCTCGGCTTCCTGCCTGGCCTTGTCTTCGGCGCGGGCCAGGGCCGCCTGGCGCAAGGCTTCGGCCTGTTCGCGGCTGGGCACTGCGTGCAGCGCTGCACTGTTTGCCAGCTCCGGGCCCAGCAGGTGCAGGCCCTGGTAGGCCGCCTTGAGGGTCAGCGCCACGCCGTGCTTGCAATCGGCACCCACCGGGCAGCTGCAGTCGCTGAGCCAGTCAGCCAGCTGGCCATCAGGCAGCAGGGTCATTTCGACAGAGACCTCATAAGGCGCGCGCTGGCTGCCCTGCACCTGACCCTCCAGCAGCCAGTGATCCTTCAGCGGCTCGATGTCCAGGTGCAGCACATTCTGGCTGCGGTAGAGCAGCAGGCCGCGGCTCCAGGCACCCGAACTGCTCAGCCGCTCCAGCGATTGTGGGTTGAACCACAAGCCATTCTTCAGGGGATTGGTCTGCATGAAATAGGGGAATAGCCCTTATTTACAGGGCGTAGTTTGCTATTGAAAAAATAGCAAAAAGACGGCTGCCGGGTTTCAGGTTTTGGATGCCATTGTGAACATGCAGTTCAACTTGAGACAAGTGGCATATTTTACGGATTTTCGTTTAAAAGTTAGTGAGACAAACTGAAGAAGTTAATGAGACGACTTTGGGATATGTCTTCTTGACACGAAAGGTTTCTACATTGTCGTTCTTCTTTATTGACGCTACGCCGCCGGATCTCGCGCGGCCTTCGTTTGCAACGCACGGACGTAGGTGTCGCCCGATCCCTTGACGTGCACGATCATGAGTTTCTCGAAGGCCTCGAAATCGCCCTTGATGAAGAGCTTCAGGAACTTGCGGTGCTCCGAAAACGAGTCCGGACTGCGCACGTCGAGCGGCGCACTGAGGTTGGTTCGTAAGGCCGCGATCTTGCCGGCGGCGAGCTTGTAGGACTCCTGCAGGTACGTGTTCCCACAATGGGTGAACATCGCCTCGTGCAGCGATGTGTCGGCGCGGCCGTACGCCACCGTGTCGCGGCGCTTCACTGCCGATTCCATCTCGGCGATCGCTGCTTCGATGGCTCCCACGGTAGAGATTTTGTCGTTGCGATAAGCCAGCTCGGCCGCTCGCGGCTCGATCACGCAGCGGAACTGGCACAGCTCCGTCACGTCGTCGACAGTCGGGTAGAACACGAAGCTGCCCACCTGCGGCCTGACATGCACGAGGCCTTGCAGCTGCAACTGGTTCAGGGCTTCTCGCACGGGCGTGCGGCTGACGCCGAACGACTGCGCCAGCGTCTCTTCGGGGATTTGCGACCCCAGCGCCAACTCCCCCTCGATGATGGCCTGTCGCAAGCGCGCTGCGATCTGCACCGCCAGCGACTTGGCGGGCTCGAGTTTGAACGCCGTCATGCGCGCGTCCGGCGGGGTTGTTGTTCTCGGGGTTGTCGTCATCGCATTCATTGTGGACCATGAACGATTGCGGTTGCCGCGCGGGGCCCGCGGCGATCGCCAAACTCAGGGAATGTACTAATGAACATTAGTGTCTTACATACAAGAATACATGAAGTTAGCAACTCCGTCATTCCATGAACCCCAGCAGCCACGCCGCAATTGCCGCCCTACGGGCCCGCCTTGGAGCCGTGACCGTTCTGACCGGCTCCGATGTGCCGGTGCGCAACACGAACGACTGGAGCCCGCAGCCGCCAGAGCAGCCACTCGCCGTGGTCCGTCCGGCCGGTACCGATGACGTCTCGGCCGCGCTGCGCATCTGCCACGAAGCCGGCCTGGCGGTGGTGCCGCAAGGTGGGCTGACCGGCTTGTGCGGTGGCTCGCGGCCGATCGCCGATGCGATCGCCCTGTCGCTGGAGCGCATGGTCGGCATCGAAGAGATCGACGCCGACGCCGGCACCATCACGGTTCTCGCGGGAACGCCGCTGGCGGTGGTGCAGCGCGCGGCCGACGATGCGGGGTTCTTCTTTCCGCTCGACCTGGGTGCGCGCGGCTCGTGCGCGATCGGCGGCAACCTGTCGACCAACGCCGGCGGCAACCGCGTGATTCGCTACGGTATGGCGCGCGAGATGACGCTCGGGCTCGAAGTGGTGCTGCCCGACGGCACCGTGGTGACGAGCCTGAACAAGATGCTGAAGAACAATGCCGGTTACGACCTCAAGCACCTGTTCATCGGCAGCGAAGGCACGCTTGGGGTTATCACCCGCGCGGTCTTGCGCATGCATCCGAAACCGGCCTGCACGATGGTCGCGATGTGCGCGCTGAAAGACTACGCTGGCGTGCTGGCGCTGCTGGCCGCGGCGCGCCGCGACCTCGGTCCGCTGCTGTCGGCCTTCGAAGTCATGTGGCCCGACTATTGGGATGTGGCCACGCAGCAAGTCTCGGGCGTGCGCAATCCGTTCGAGGGTGACGCGACCACCCACGGCGCGTATGTGCTGATCGAGGCGCTCGGCACCGATCCTGCCATCGATGTTCCCCGCTTCGGGACCTGGCTCGAAACCCAGCTAGAGCTCGGCCATGTGCCGAACGCGGTGGTCGCGCAGTCGATGTCCGACGCCGCGGCGCTGTGGGGCGTGCGCGATGCCTGCTCCGAATTCATTCAGGCGATAGGCCCGCACCTGCCCTTCGACGTCGGCCTGCCCACCGCCGACATGGACGACTACGCGCGTCGCTGCCGCGACGACCTGGCTGCTCGCATCCCGGGCGCCCGGAGCATGTACTACGGCCACATCGGCGATGGCAACCTGCACCTGATCGCCTGGCTGCCCGGCGCGGCCGAGCCGCCCAAGCAGGCCATCGAGGAAGTGGTCTACGGCCTGGTGCGCGAGTTCCACGGCAGCGTGTCGGCCGAGCACGGCATCGGCACCTTGAAGAAGCCCTGGCTCGGCCACGCCAGAACGCCGGAAGAGATCGCGCTGATGCGCACGCTCAAGAAAGCCCTCGACCCCAAGGGCATCCTCAACCCGGGCAAGGTTGTCTAGTGCAGTGTTGCACGCTATCTGGAACATAAAAACCTGAAGGAGACTGACATGAAACTCGCGTTCCGAACCTTGGTGTTGAGCGGCTTGGCCGCCGGCACATGGCTGCTGGCCTCGCCCGCCACGGCGCAAAGCTTCGACTGGAAGCACTTCAACGGCGAGACGCTCAACGTGCTGCTGAACAACCACCCCTGGTCGAACGCGATTCGCGATCTCGCGCCGGAGTTCACCGCCAAGACCGGCGTCAAGTTGCGCATCGAACTTCTCAACGAAGACCCGCAGCGTGCGCGCCTGGGCACGCTGCTGCAGGCGAAGTCGTCGGACATCGACGTCTTCAACTCGCTGCAGATCCGCGAAGGCGCGGTCTATGCCAAGGCCGGCTGGTATGCCGATCTCACCCCGTACGTCAACAACCGCACGCTCACCGCGCCTGACTTCAACCTCGAAGACTTCGGCGAAGGCCTGCGCAAGACCGCGACCTTCGGCGGCAAGCTGGTGGCGCTGCCGATCAACGTCGAAGGCCCGCTGTTCTACTGGCGCACCGACATCTTTGCGAAGTGCAAGGTCGAGGTCCCGGCCTTCCTCGAAGACATCCCGGTCGCTGCCGCCAAGCTCAAGGCCTGCGACCCCAATCAGGGCGTGTGGGCATCGCGCGGCGTGCGCAACGCGATCCCTTACGCGATGGCGAGCTTCGTCTTCAACAGCGGCGGCGATTTCAAGTCGACCGACAAGAAACAGCCCGGCCTGTGCCAGCCCAAGACGATTGCCGGCATCTCGATGTACGCGGATCTGCTGAAGACCTACGGCCCGGTCGGCGCCACCAACCATAGCTTTCCGCAGGTCGTCGAGTTGCTGGGGCAGGGCAAGATCGCAATGACGCACGAGTCGTCGAACGAATTCTCGAATGTCATGAAGTACCCGGGGCGCGAGGGCGACCTGCAGATCAAGGTGCTGCCCAAGGGGCGCGATTCTGGCATCTCCAAACCGATAGCCTTCGGCTTCGGTCTGTCGATCTCCGAATTCTCGAAGAAGAAGGACGCCGCCTGGTACTTTGTGCAATGGGCGACCTCGGCCGAGGTCGAGACCAAGCTGGTGGCCAAGGGCGTGGCGCCGCCGCGGGCATCGGTGTTCTCGGGCCCGGCGATGAAGGCCTGGGCGAGCGAGAAGCCGGTGCGCCAGCAATGGGTCGATGCGCTGCGCGAGATCAGCCGCACCGGCACCGGCGACTACGCGTCGCCGACCGATCGCGTGCCCGAGACGCGCGAGATCATCGGCCGCGCGGTGCAGGAGGTCGTGCTCGGTCAGAAGACCGCGAAGTATGCGGCCTGCGCCGCCGACGCCGACCTGGCCAAGCTGCAGTAGCCACATCGGCTGCGCCGGCTGGAGCGAACCCCATGAAAAGCATCGTCGTCGCGTCCGCGGCCCATGCCCCCGCAGGCAGTGCGGCCGGCATTGAGCCGCGCCCTGCGTTCGGGCAGCAAAGCCTGTCGCTAGCCTGGATGATGTGGCCGGCCGTCCTGTTCGTCGGCGCGATGATCATTTTCCCGCTCGTGTACGCGGTGTGGATCTCGTTGTACGACGCCTCGCTCGGTGCCGAGCCGCGCTTCGTCGGCCTGGGCAACTACCTCGGCCTGATGCAGGACCCGGAGTTCCGCAACGCCTTCAAGGTGACCTGGCTGCTCTACGGAGCGGCGTTGTCCATGCAACTCGTGCTCGGCACCTGGCTCGGCGTGGTGCTCAACGGCGTGAAGTGGGCGCGCAACCTGGTGTGCACGATCGCGATCACGCCCTTCATGCTGCCGCCGGTGGTCGTAGGCATGATGGCCATGGTGCTACTCGACCCCTCGGTGGGCATCGTCAACTGGTTCATCGGCCTGATCGGAATTCCGCCGCAGCTGTGGCTGGCCCATCCCACCTGGGTGCTGGCCAGCGTGGCGATGGTCGACACCTGGCAGTGGGCACCGTTCGTGGCGCTGCTCGTGCTGGGCGGCTTGCAGTCTTTGCCAGTCAGTGTGTTCGAAGCGGCCGAAGTCGACGGCGTGATCGGCTGGCGTCGCTTCGTCTTCGTGACGTTGCCGCTGCTCGGCCCGACGCTGCTGACTGCGGCGGTGCTGCGCTCGGTGGACCTGCTGCGCTTCTTCGACCTGGTCTTCATCGCCACCCGCGGCGGCCCGGGCAATGCGTCGACCACGATGAACATGTACGCCTACCAGCAAGGCTTCGAGTTCTCGCGCTTCGGCTGGGCCTCGGCGTCGATGATCACGTTGTCGCTGGTCGTGCTGTGCACGGTCGTGGTCTTCGCTCGGCT
Organism: Polaromonas jejuensis NBRC 106434; assembly: GCF_001598235.1. Lineage (GTDB taxonomy): Bacteria > Pseudomonadota > Gammaproteobacteria > Burkholderiales > Burkholderiaceae_C > Polaromonas > Polaromonas jejuensis. Next base: position 45,640 of record NZ_BCYO01000010.1, read on the forward strand.
GCGGCGCGCCGTCTCATGGTGAGGTCTTCGATGAGCCATTCTTCCGCGTCCCCCTTGCGCCCTCGCAGCGCGCTCTCGCTGCTGGTCGGGCGGCTGCAGGTCATCCTGATGCTGATGGTGGTGCTGCTGCCGATCGCCTGGATGCTGCTGGCCTCGTTCAAGCACAGCGTCGACGTGATGAGCTTGCCGCCCAAACTGTTCAACGTGCCCACGCTGGACAACTACCGCGAGCTCCTTGTCCGCACCGATTTCCTGCACAACACCTGGAACAGCCTGGTCGTGGCCACCGGCGCCACGGTCCTGGGTCTGGTCTTGGCCATTCCTGCGGCGTTCGCGATCTCCTGGCACCGCATGACCTGGCCAGCGACGCTGACGCTGTTCGCCCGGATGGCGCCCGGCACGCTGTTCCTGCTGCCCTGGTTCGTGCTGTTCTCCAAGCTCGACCTCGTGGGCAGCTACACGGTGCTGATCCTCACGCACGGCGCGATCACGGTGCCGGTGGCGCTGTGGACGCTGCTGCCGTACTTCGACGGCGTGCCGCGCGCGCTCATCGAATCGGGTCAGATCGACGGTTGCCGGCCGTACAGCATCCTGCTGCGCATCGTGCTGCCGCTGGTGGTTCCGGGCGTCGTGGTGGCGGCGATCCTGTGCTTCGTTTTCACCTGGAACTACTTCCTGTTCGCGCTGGCGCTGTCGGGCTTCGACACAAAGACCGCCATCGTCGCATCGTTCAATTTCGTCGGCGAGGGCGTCACCAACTGGGGCGCGCTGATGGCCGCTGCCTCTATGATCGCGCTGCCGCCTCTGGTGCTCGCGCTGCTGGTGCAGCGGCGTCTGGTGTCCGGCCTCGCGGTCGGCGCCGTGAAGGGATAAATAGCATGTCGGTTCTTTCGATTCGCAACGTCGTCAAGCGCTACGGCGCCGTCGAAGTCATCCACCGCCTGAGCTTCGACATCAACGCCGGCGAATTCGTCGTTTTCGTCGGGCCCTCGGGCTGCGGCAAGTCGACGCTGCTGCGCATGATCGCCGGCCTCGAGGAGTTCCAGGACGGCGAGATCGCGATAGGCGAGCGTGTCGTCAACGGCCTGCGCCCCTGGCAGCGTGACATCGCGATGGTCTTCCAGGACTACGCGCTGTACCCGCACATGTCGGTGCGCAACAACATCACCTTCAGCCTGAAGATGGCGCGCACCGACCCGGCGCAGGTGCAGAAGAAGCTGGACTATGTTTCGGGCGTGCTGCAGATCGGCCACCTGCTGGACCGCAAGCCGCGCGAGCTCTCCGGCGGGCAGCGGCAGCGCGTCGCGATGGGGCGCGCGATGGTGCGCGACCCGAAGATCTTCCTGTTCGATGAGCCGCTGTCGAACCTCGACGCCAAGCTGCGCGTGGACATGCGCGCCGAGATCAAGCAACTCCATCAGCGGCTGCGCGCGACCATGGTCTACGTGACGCACGACCAGGTCGAGGCGATGACGCTGGCCGACCGGATCGTCGTTCTGAAGGATGGCCACATCGAGCAGGTCGGCACGCCGGCCGAGCTGTACGCGGCGCCGCAGTCGCGCTTCGTCGCCAGCTTCATCGGCTCGCCGGCGATGAACTTCCTGCCGGTCGACGTGGCCGACGGCGCATTCGCGCTACCGGGCGGTGGGCAGTTCAGCGGGGCCAGCGCAGACCGCCACTACACCGGCAAGGCCGACTTCGGGATCCGCCCCGAACACCTGGCGGTCAGCACCGACGGCCCGGCCATCAGCGGGCGCGTCGCGCTGATCGAGCCGCTCGGCGCCGACACGCTGATCAACGTTAGCGTTGGCGACCACCAACTGGTGGCGCGCCTGCCCGGCGATGCCTGCCCGGAACTCGGCGCGTCGATCCGCCTGGCCTTCAACCCCACGAAGGCCGCGCTGTTCCGGCCCGAGGGGCCGCGGCTCTAGACGAGGGGCGGCAGGGATTCATGTAAAAAAACTGTTTGCGCCGATGCCAATTTGAGCAGTTTGAGTGGCATGTGCCGACTTTGCACTGAGCATGGTATTTACTCGGAGCAGGTTTTCCTGTGTGCTCAACAGAAGAATTGCTCTGGTCATTTGGAGATCGGCCCATGGGGTTCATATACGGACACCCCTGTGTCTGTGATCGTCACAATTTTGACACTTTGCCGCATCAAAATACCATCTATGAACACGTGTTCACATTGGATGGGGTAGCTTTGTCGACTCCTGGATTGACCTTGAATATCGGAGAAAACGCATGGTGACGACCAAATCGGTCAAACGGATTCTGAAGCATGGCCTTCTGGTCGCCTCGATGACCTGTGCAGGCCTGGCGTACGCCGCTGACTACAAGATCTCGGTGGTTGCGGGCGGCTCCGGCCCCAATGACAGTTACCGCGTGGACGCGATCGAGATGGCCGCTGACCTGCTGATGAAAGAGGCAGCTGCCAAGGGCGAGCCCCTCCACATCACCGTCGAAAAACGCAGCTATCCCGACTGGGACAACTTCAAGCAGGCAGTCACGCTCGCGGCCGAATCCGGGAAAGCGCCCAACATCGTGGTGACCGGCCATGAAGATATCGCGTCCTGGGCGCAGTCCGGCCTGATCGTACCGATCGAAGACTATCTCGATATGGCTTCCTGGCCGATCAACAGCCTCTACCCGAACCTGCTCAAGGTCGCGTCGTTCAATGGCAAGGTCTACGGCCTGCCGCAGGACACGGAGGCCCGCCCTTTCTTCGCGTGGAAAAACCATCTCAAGCAAATCGGTTACACCGACAAGATGATCGAAGCGCTGCCGAACAAGGTCAAATCCGGCGACTACACGCTATACAGCATGCTGAACGATGCCAAGAAGGCGCAGGACAAGGGCCTCGTGGCGCCGGGCTACGGCTTCTATCCCCGTCCCACCAGCGGTCCGGACTACTGGCAGTTTTATGTGAGCTTCGGCGGCCAGGTGCAGGACCCCAAAACCGGCCGGCTGGTCTTTGACAAGCAAGCCGCACTCAAGACCTATCAGTTCTTCATCGACGCAGTGAAGATGGGTGTGACGCGCAAGAACCACTTGGGCACCCCCTGGGATCAGTGGTACCACGAGGTCGCCACCGGCAAGGTGGCCTTCTGGAATGGCGGCACCTGGCACTATGCGCGCTACACGAGCAAGGAAGGCCTGAAGGACTTTTTCGCCAACATCCAGTTCAGCCTGATTCCCGCCGGCGACAAGACAGGCAAAGCCAATACGCTGAGCCACCCCGTCGTCTACCTGATCACCAAGCAGGGTGATGACGCGCAGAAGGAGATCGCGGCCAAGCTTGTCGCCATCGCCTCCGAGCCGCGGATCAACGCCTTGCATGCGATCAAGTCGGCCCATCTGGGAATCAGCCCGCAGGAGGCGAACATCGGTCTGTACCGCAGCGACCGCTGGGCCACGGCAGCAACCGCGAGGCTCCTGCCGTACGCCTACGCGATGCCGAACGATACCGACCTGGGCAACTTGTGGAACAGCTACTGGAAGGGCCTGGAAGCGGCCTGGAGCGGCAAGAAAACGGCACAAGAGGCTGTGACGGATGCCGAGAAGGAAATTCGCGGCGGCAACCTGGCCAACAGGGTTGTGATCCGATAACAAGGCGCCTCTGAACAGATTGTCAGAGCCCCCAGAACGCCAGGCGATGATCCGCCTGGCCCCACCGAAATAAAGCATGATGAAGAGATCACATACATTGGGGCTGGCGATGCTTGCGCCGGCACTGATCTTTGTGCTGCTGTTCTTTCTGTTGCCGGTCGTCATGACCGCCGTTTTCTCATTGACCAACATGAGTACGGCCACTGGCATCAGTAATGGCACCTACCAGATCTCACCTTCGGCATTGAAGAGCTTGTCCAGTGAATTCGACCTGCCGGATCTGGCCAACAAACTGAGTGAAACCCGCTACACCGTTGATCGCAAGGGACTGGATGCGCTCAAAGCCAGCGGGGGCGATCAGGGCTTTGTGAATGAAATCGACACAAATCTCCTGGGACGCAGTTATGAACAGCGTCGGGATATCGAGGGCGCATTGCGCGACCTGCGCAACAGCCCGGCGAATATTCGGGAGGTCAAAAAAGTTGCGGACGTATTCCAGCGTTCGGTGGGCACAACGAAGTTCGAAAGTGCCGAGTCCTTGCTTGAAGCGATCTCCCGCGCCGGCGTGTCGCTCAGGCCCGCAGAGCAACGAGCCGTCGCCACGGCGAGCTACACCGGATGGGCATGGACGACCGACAACTACAAGCGCATGACGTCGACCCCGGACACCCGAAAGATACTGACCAATACCCTGCTGTATGTTTTCGGCACTCTGAGTCTTTTCAACATTGGCTTTGCCCTGGTGCTGGCCATTTCAACCCACTATCTGCCTCAAAAGCCAGCCGGCTGGATTCGCGGCATCTGGTTGCTGCCGCGTATCACACCGCCGGTGCTGTATGTGCTGCTCTGGAAGTGGTTTGCGTGGGACACAGGTTTCATTTCGGCTGTGATGTCGGCGTTCGGCGTACCGGCCCGAAACTGGATGCTCGACTCCACCGCCAACACCTGGACATTCGTGATCCTGATCAATGGTTTTGTCGGGGCTTCGATGGGCATGCTGGTGTTCTCATCGGCCATCAATGCGATTCCGAAAAGCCAGTTCTGGGCCAGCGATGTCGACGGAGCCAACCGCCTCCAGCAGATCCGCTACATCGTTCTGCCGCAACTGCGTTGGCCAATTCTGTTCGTGACGTGCTACCAGACCCTTTCGTTGCTGACGTCGTTCGAATACATCCTGCTGGCCACCGATGGCGGTCCCGGGGGCACGACCGAGGTCTGGGCCCTGCACGCCTTTCACACCGCGCTGCGCAACTACGCCGGCAACCTGCAGTACGGCTATGGCGCCGCACTCGCGATGATTCTCGTCTGCATCGGCCTGTTCCTGTCCGCCCTTTACCTGAAGCTGTTCCGTTTCAAGGAATTGGTTGCCAAGCCGCGAATCGAGATCTAGGAGGAGCCGATGTCTCACCACCGATCAAACACCTTGCTGCTCGCCGTTTTCAGCCTGCTGAGCGCGCCGCTGTTCCTGATGTACGCGTATCTGTTCATCGATACGTTTTCCAACACCCGGGCGGGTGAGCTTCTTCCCCACCAGTTCACGCTGGAGCATTGGCGCTTCCTGTGGCAGGACCTTCCAGGGAAACCGGGTATCTGGAGCGTGACATTGAATACGCTGGTTTTCGCCACGGTCACCACTTTGCTGGTTCTGGTGGTTTCCTCCGCCGCCGCCTATGCGTTGTCACGCCTGAACATGCCTCTGAGACGGTTCTTTCTGGGGGGCGTGATGGTTTTGCATGCCTTTCCGACCGTCACGCTGCTGATCGCGACATTCCTGATCCTGCAGTATGTCGGCCTTTACGACACCATCCTCGGCGTGATTATCGTGAAGACCTCGCTCGAACTCCCGTTCGGTATCTGGATTCTGAAGGGCTTTTACGACACCGTTCCCTGGGAGATTGAAATGGCTGCCATCCAGGATGGTGCCAGCCGTTTCCGGGTCTGGCGCGAAATCGTCTTGCCGCTGGTCAGGCCGGCTCTGGTGTCGCTCGGAATCTTCTCCTTCCTGGCGGGGTGGAGCGAATACCTGCTTCCGCAGGTGCTGGCCCCCGGAAACAACGCGCAGGTGTTGTCCGTTTATCTCGCCGGGCTGATCGCCGACGATAACAACTTCGACATGGCGACATTCAAATCCGTTGGACTGTTCTATGCCGCACCGGTCATGATTCTGTTCGTGATCTTCCAGAAGCAGTTGATGAATATGTATGGTGGAGGGAATAAAGGCTAATGGGTATCCAGATCCGTAATTTGACGAAAAGGTTCGGCGACACCGCCGTCATCGAAAACATGAACCTGGACATCGCGCCGGGTGAGATGGTAGCGCTGCTCGGTCCGTCCGGCTGCGGCAAGTCCACCACCTTGTTCGCGGTCAGCGGCATCCATCGAGTGGATGACGGCCAGATTCTGATTTCCAGTCGGGATGTGACGCATGCCCCGCCGCAACAACGCAATGTCGGCGTGACCTTTCAGTCCTATGCACTGTACCCGCACATGACGGTGGAGCAGAACATCGGATTTCCGCTGAAGGTCCGAGGGGAAACCGCTGCCGAGGTCAGGCGCAAGGTCGCGGAAATCGCCGAACTCGTGCGCATCGACGACCTCCTTCAGCGCAAACCGGCCGCGCTGTCCGGTGGTCAGCAGCAACGCGTGTCGCTGGCACGGGCCATTGTCCGCCGGCCTGATGTGTTGCTGATGGATGAACCCCTGGCCAACCTCGACGCCAACCTGCGCATCGAGATGCGCACCGAAATCCGCCGGATTCAGCAGGAATCCGGCATCACCGCCATCCTGGTCACGCACGATCAGGTCGAGGCGATGAGCATGTGTGATCGCATCGCGCTCATGCAACACGGCAGGGTCGTGCAGGTCGATACGGCGGTACAGATGTACAACAACCCGACCCATGCCTTTGTCGCCGGGTTTCTGGGCAATCCACCGATCTCTTTTCTGGATGGTGCTCTGGACACACAGCGTTTTGTCCATGAGAGCGCGCAGGTCGCCCTCGCGCTTGATGCGATGCCCGATGGCGGGCGCCGAAAGGTCCGGGTGGGATTGCGCCCCGAACACGTGGAGCTGAAATCAGCAGGCGCGAACCACGCGATCGTCAGCTTCATTGAACATCAGGGTCGTGAAATCCTGTACGACCTGAAGCTCTCGAGCGGCGACGTCGTCCGCACCATTCAATCTGCCAAGGGGGATCTCAAGCTCGGTGAGGCAGTCCGCTGGCATGTCGCACCTGAACATGTTCTGGTCTTCGATGAAAAGGGAGATCGTCTGCATGTCGCGTGAACAACGGCGGAGCTTGCTCGCAGGACTCACACGGCCCAAGCCGCTGTGCATTGCCCATCGGGGAGCCAGCGGCCACCGGCTCGAAAATACCCTGGAAGCCTTCGAGCTGGCGGCCCGTCTGAACGCCGACATGTGGGAGATCGATGTTCAGTTGACAGCCGATGGTGTCTGCGTGGTCAGTCACGACGACAACCTGAACAAGAACGCCGGCGTGGATGTCCGGATTCAGGACGTGTCGTACGAGCGGCTGAGGGCGTATCGGCTGCACAACGGGGAGCCGGTCCCCAGCGTTCGCGAAGTCATCCAACTGGCCAGGCAAACAGGTTGTGGCCTGTATATCGAGTTGAAGGCCGAAGGCTCGGGGCCGAAAGTGGTGGATCTGCTGAAGGAGATGAACTTCAGCAACGTGGTGATCGGCTCTTTCAAGACATCACGCCTGGCCGAACTGGCCGCGCTGCACTGCCCCTACCCCTTGTCGGTGCTGGTGCCAGCCGGCGCAGACCCGTTTTCCCTGGCCGAGACCGGCTGCGCCGACATGATCCACCTTTGCTGGGAAAAGGCATCTGATACGCCGCATGAACTGCTGAGCGACGAATTGATCGCCAAGGCCCAGGCGCGTCAGTTGCCGATTGTCATCTGGCACGAGGAACGTGCGAACGAAATCGCCCGGCTCATGCGGATGCCGGTATGGGGGATCTGCAGTGACCTGCCGGAAATGGTCAGCGCTTATCACCCGCATCCGGACAACCCTATCCAGATCGTCTGCCACCGCGGTGCGAACACCATCGCACCCGAGAACACCTTGGCCAGCGCAGAACTCGGATACCGCATGGGTGCCGAGACCATCGAACTGGATCTGAACACCACGGCCGACGGGCAACTGGTGGTGATTCATGATGACACCCTTGACAGAACCACCAATCTGAACGGGCCGGTCTGTCAACGCACCTTGGCGGAATTGTCGCTGTGTGACGCGGGCTCATGGTTTCACCCGAATTACCGTACCGAGGAGGTCAGTGCCTTCGTTACTTACCTGGCGCTGGCCGATCGTTACCAGAAGTCGTTGTTCGTCGAACTCAAGGCCGCGAACGCGGGCCGCGTGATGGAGGAAGTGGCGGCGCGCAATGCGTGGTCGCGCTGCTTTTTCTGGAGCTTCGACTTCGCCAGCGTCGACCTGATTCAGTCCAACTATCCGCAGGCCAGAGTGATGCGGCGGCGTCAGGACTATCCCAACCTTGCGGTTCTGCTGGCGACAGGTACGCCCTATGTCGTGGAATACGACCACCTGATCGATGACTTGTCCGAGTTCGCGCAGTGCCGCGCCTCGGGTGCAAAGGTGATGGTCCGCTTCTTTGCGGACCAGCTCGACGCGGCCGTTGCCCTGATCGGCCTGAAGCCCGATATGGTGAACATTGATGATCCGTTCACCTTCAGCCGGGCCTATGGGATCTGGCTGAAATCCGGGTATCCGGGTATCGCGACGCCGTGTGAAGAATCCCAATCCATTCAAATAGCAGGTAGAACGCAGGATGCCTAAAAAGGTCACGGCGCAGGTGACAGCACAGGTCACTGCGCAGGAGGTCGCTGACGCAGCCGGGGTTTCCCGTGCTGCCGTTTCGCGAACCCTCTCCAACTCCGGATACGTTTCCGCGCAGGCCCGAAACAAGGTGCTGCAGGCAGCCAGCGCCCTCGGATACCGGGTCAACCACCTGGCCCGCGGCCTGAACAAGCTGCGCTCCGACCTGGTCGGTCTGGTGGTGGCCGATATCGACAACCCCTTCCGTAGCCAGCAACTCAAAGACCTGAGTGAAGCCTTGCTGGAAAACCAGTACCGCCCGCTCCTGATTCCCACCACGCAGGGGCGGGACAGTTCACAGGTGATCGACATGTTGATGCGCTATAGCGTATCCGGCGTGATCATCACCTCGGACACGCCACCTGCCGAAATTTATCGAAACTGTATCCGTCACCAGGTCCCGGTTGTGCTGATCAACAAGGCCGACCAACACCCGAAGGTTGACCGTGTTCTTTGTGACAACGCCAAGGGCATAGCGCTGTTGGCAGATTTTTTCCGTCAAGCGCAATGCCGGCAGGTCGCGGTCATCGCCACCAAAGAAGGCTCGTACAGCATTCAATGCCGTGAGCGTCTGTTCGTGCAACAGATGGCGGATCTGGGCATCCGGACCTCGGTGATCCGCGCGCCCAAACACGACTATCAGGGCGGGGCCATGGCCGCCCTGGAACTGCTGTCAATGCCTTCTTTGCCAGATGGCGCTTTCTGCACCAACGACTATCTGGCATTGGGTTTGATCGACCAACTCAAAGACAAGTTATCGCCATCGAGATTCAGGAAAATCCGCATTACCGGCTTTGACGATATACCGCAGGCAAGCTGGCTCAACTACCAGCTCACCACCATCAGGCAGTCGACCCGGGACCTCGCCGCCGCCGCGGTCGACCTGTTGAAGAGAAGGATCGACGATCCCGATCTCGAAGGGCAGACCGAAATCATCGATGTGCAGTTGGTCGCCCGATAAAAATACAAAGACTACAAGGACGCGTGAATTCCCATGAACATTGCATTGCATGACCGTTTGGCGACGGCAAAAAAACTCGCTCGCGACGCGGGCGCGCTGGCACTTTCGTATCAGGAGCGCCTGCGGCGCAACGACCTCGTTATCATCGAGAAAGGCGTGCAGGATTTTGTCAGCGAGGCTGACCAGACAACCGAACGCCTGATCCGGGATGAACTGGCTCGACAACACCCTGAGGATGGTTTTCTTGGCGAGGAGACCGGAAGTTGCCTGCATGGTCAGGGCGTCTGGGTCGTCGATCCGATCGATGGTACAAACAACTATTTGCGCCAGCACAGACACTGGTGTGTTTCGATCGCGTACGTAGTGGACGGGGAACCGTTGCTGGGAGTCATCTATGACCCGAGCAACGACGAATTGTTTAGCGCGCTCATCGGACAAGGCGCTTATCTCAATGATTGCCGCCTGCACGCCGACCACGGAAATGCGGATCGTGTCCGAATCGTGAACCTGGGGTATTCCGCCAAAACCGAATTGCAGCATTACCTGCGCACCATCGAACGCCTGTTCGAGCAGGGCATCGATCATCGCCGCCACGGTTCCGCAGCGCTGGGTCTGGCGCATGTTGCGGCCGGCCGCTTTGACGGCTACATGGAAGCCTTTATCAATGCGTGGGACATCATGGCCGGCGTCATCATCGTTCGGGAAGCCGGACTTTGGGTGGAACTGCAAACACGGCCCGGTGGATATGCGATTCGAGCGGGTGTTCCCGCGCTTGCGCCGATTCTGGTATGAGCGCACGCCAATGCCCGGCGACACGTCCGGGCATCTGGCGGCGCAAAGGCCGCCCGCTACTGGTCGAGCACGACTTCAATCTGGGTTTTCGACAAAGTGGAGCAATAAAACGCGTATTTGGGCGCCTGTGCTTTTGCAATCTTGGCGATCACATTGAACGAAAGCTTCCCGGACGGCAAGACTAGTTCGTTAGTAACGCAGACGTTGAGGGGGGCCGAGTTTTCGGGATAGATCGGCTCGCCATGCCGATCGTGTTCAAGCAGTTGGCGCGACAGGCCGGTGTTGACGCGAAGAACGGGCAAAACTCGGAAAATCAAAATTTGAATTCTTTTTTACTTGAGTTTTGGCCAGAATTTAAGGTTAACTCATTGAGTTAAAAGGAAATTTATGAATTCTGAGATGACCAAAGAGCTCATTCTCTTAGTGAAATTTCTCATTAACTATTGATCATTGACGCGCACCCCTGCGGCATGGGCCTGCTGGTCGGCATGGTAGCTGGAGCGCACCATGGCGCCCACGGCCGCATGGGTAAAGCCCATTTTGTAGGCTTCTTCCTCGAACATCTTGAAGGTGTCTGGGTGCACGTAGCGGCGCACCGGCAGGTGGCTGGTCGAAGGCGCCAGGTACTGGCCTATGGTCAGCATGTCGATGTCGTGCGCGCGCATGTCGCGCATCACCTGCAGGATTTCCTCGTCGGTTTCGCCCAGGCCGACCATGATGCCGCTCTTGGTCGGCACGTCGGGGTGCAGCGCCTTGAACTTTTTCAGCAGGCTCAAGGAGAACTGGTAGTCGCTGCCGGGGCGCGCCTCCTTGTACAGGCGTGGCGCGGTTTCGAGGTTGTGGTTCATCACGTCGGGCGGCGCGGCCTTCAGGATTTCCAGCGCGCGGTCGTCGCGGCCACGGAAGTCGGGCACCAGGATTTCGATGGTGGTGCCGGGCGACAGCTCGCGAATCTTCTGGATGCATTCAACAAAATGGCCGCTGCCGCCGTCGCGCAGGTCGTCGCGGTCCACGCTGGTGATCACCACGTATTTGAGCTTGAGGGCGGCAATCGTGCGCGCCAGGTTCAGCGGCTCGTTGACGTCCAGCGGATCGGGCCGGCCATGGCCGACGTCGCAGAAGGGGCAGCGGCGCGTGCACTTGTCGCCCATGATCATGAAGGTCGCCGTGCCCTTGCCGAAGCACTCGCCTATGTTGGGGCAGCTGGCTTCTTCGCAGACGGTGTTGAGCTTGTTCTCGCGCAGGATCTGCTTGATCTCGTAAAACCGGGTGGTCGGGCTGCCGGCCTTGACGCGGATCCAGTCGGGTTTTTTGAGCATTTCGCCCTGAACCACCTTGACCGGGATGCGCGACAGCTTGGCGGCCGCCTTCTGCTTGGCCAGCGGGTTGTAGGTTTCCTGGCTCTGGACGTCGCGGACAACGGGAGGGGTGGAGTTGAGGGTTTCTAAGGTGCTCATGGTGTGTTTCGTGTTTCTGCCGGGCTACGGGCTCAGGTAGGTGACGAGCTTTTGGCCCAGCACGTCCGCAGCCTCCTGCCAGCTGGCCGATACGCCGATTGTAGAAAGGTCGGTGGTTGTCAGCCCGGCGTAGCCGCAAGGGTTGATGCGCGAGAAGGGTTCCAGGTCCATCGCCACATTGAGCGCCACGCCGTGGTAGGTGCAGTGGCGACTGACCTTGATGCCCAGGGCGGCGATTTTGCCCAGGCCGCGAAACGGGTCGGCGGGGTGCGCCGGGCCGGTCAGGGCGGCGTGCGAAAACGGGTCGTCCAGGCGCACGTAAATGCCGGGCGAGCCGGCGACGCGGTGGCCGGTCACGCCGAAGTGCGCCAGGGTCTTGATGACCGATTCCTCGATGCGGTACACATATTCCTTGACGAAATAGCCGGCGCGCCTGAGGTCTATCAGGGGATAGGCCACCACCTGCCCGGGCCCATGAAAGGTCACCTGGCCGCCGCGGTTGGTCTGCACGACGGGAATCTCACCGCGGTTCAGGATATGGTCGCTTTTGCCCGCTAGGCCTTGTGTATAAACCGGTAGGTGCTCGCAAATCCATAGCGCATCGGGGGTTTCCGCGGTGCGCCCGGCGGTGAAGTCCTGCATGGCCTGGTAAACCGGCAGGTAGTCCACCCGGCCCAGTGTGCGCACATCGCCTGGCATCAGCCGCGCTCGCCCGGGCGCCTCACAGCACCACTTTGACCATGGGGTGGGTGGACAGCGCGCGGTAGAGATCGTCGAGCTGCTCGCGGCTGGTGGCCGTCACGGTGATGGTCACGCCCAGGTAATTGCCGCCCTTGCTTTCGCGCAGCTCTATGGTGGAGGCGTCAAAGCCGGGGTCAAACTGATGGGCCACCGCCGTGATGGCCGCGACCAGGCCGTCTACCTTGTTGCCCATGACCTTGATGGGGAACAGCGACGGGTATTCGATCAGCGAGTCCTTGCGGGCCGTCGCCTCTGCGGAAGCCGGCGTGCCGGGTGGGGTGTCGGAAGTGTTCATGTCGATTGCTCAAGTTTGGCCTGTTGATACGCTGCGTACAGCCTGGCATAGATGGGGCCGGGTTGGCCGTTCCCAACCGGCCGGCCGTCCAGCAGGGTGACGGGCAGCACCTCCTTGGTGGCCGAGGACAGCAGCAGTTCATCGGCCGCCAGCACTTCGGCGCGGCTGATGCGGCGCAGCTCGAATTCGATGCCGGCGGCGCGACACATTTCCTCTATCAGGCCATAGCGTATGCCTTCGAGCACCAGATGGTCCTTGGGCGGGCCCGAGACCCTGCCGTCCTTGATGACCCAGACGTTGCTGGACGAGGCTTCGCTGAGGTGATCGCCGCGGAACATGACGGTTTCCAGCGCCCCGGCATCCACGCTGATCTGGCGTGAAAACACCGCGCCCAGCAGGCTGGTGCTCTTGATGTGGGCCTTTTCCCAGCGGAAGTCGTCGGCCGTGACGCAGGCCACGCCCTGCTCGCGCTGCTGTGCGCTGGGCAGCTTCAGGGGGTTGGCCATGACGAAAACGGTCGGCGTCAGGCCGGGCAGCATAGGGTGGTCGCGCATGGCCACGCCGCGGCTGATCTGGATGTAAATGAGTTGATTGCCATTTTCGGCCGGAGCCCCCGTCTTGTGGGCGTAGTCTGCTATCAGTTTAAGTGCGACCTGGCGCCATTCGACCCGCGTCAAGGGGTTGGTGATGCGCAATTCGGCGAGGCTGCGCTCCAGCCGTGCCATGTGCTGCTCAAAGCGGAACAGCTTGCCGGCGTACGCCGGCACCACTTCATAAATCCCGTCGCCAAAGATGAAACCGCGGTCCAGCACGCTGATCTTGGCGTCCTTGAGGGCGGTGTATTCACCGTTGAGGTAGCAGGGCGTGTCGGGCAGGGAGTTGGCTGCGGAGGAGCTTGTCATGGATCAATCGGGGGAGAGGTTGAAAGGGGGCGGGGAATTGTGCGAAACAGAGAGATTATCTTTTGCGGCTGCCTGGCTTTGATTTGCTATTAAATATATAGCTTCATGCGCTGATTTGACAAGGGTTGGAGCCCTAAGTCACGAAAATCACGGCGGCAATGGCCGCCGCACCCAGCGCCAGGTTGGCGAGGGCCAGGGTGGCGATTTGCCCGACGCGGCGCCCGCCTTCCGGCCAGTTGGACGCGCTCACGGCCTGTTTCAGGCGGCGGAAAGGACCGAAGTAAAGGTGGCCGAACAGGGCAAACATCAGCAGGCCAAGGCCCAGCATCAGGTGCCAGCCCGTGGGCGCATTTTTCATTCCTGCAGGCAGCAGCATGGCCAAGCCCGACAGCAGCAAAACCCCAATCGTCACCCATACCAGTACAAAAAACCGGCGCAACACTTCCGCAATCAGCGGCAGCCGCTGTGGCGGCGCCAGTTGGCCGGCTGCAGGACGCAGGGCAAACAGCATGAAGCTCGCGCCGCCCAGCCAGGTGATCGCCGCAGCGATATGCAGAAATTTCATCAGGGCGTGCATGGGCATCTTTCGTGAAGAGGGGGCTGGCCGCACCATTTTGAAGCGGCCTGACGGCAGGCGTTCCGGCTGTCCGGCGCGATCTGGGGCTATTGTGGACCATGCACCTAGCCTTCACCAGCGGCCCTGTCAATGCCACGAAATTCAGAGCGCGGACGTAGGTTTTGCGGGCTTGCAGGGGTTTCTACGTATAATCGTGGGCTTTGCTGGCAATTCTTCTGTAACTTTCCCGTAATTTGTAATGTCCAAAATGGCAAATTCGGAAATGGATCCCGCAAGTCCGGGGTCTCAAGAGGGAGTTGAGGCGGAAGAAGCGGCTTTCAAGCCCCTGACGCGTGAAGAGGCTCAAAAGCTGCGCGAGGCGACTCCTGTGGTCTCCCCGTGGAAGATCTTGATGTGGCAGGGCGTGGTGGGTGGTCTGGTTGCCGCGGCGGCCTGGGCATTGACCGGCCAGCCCCGGATGGCCTGGTCGGCTGCTTACGGCGCTTTGGCGGTGATTATTCCCGCCGCGCTGTTTGCCCGCGGGTTGTCGCGCCAGAAGGCGGTGACTCATGGGGGTGCCGCGCTGGTCGGGTTTTTTGTGTGGGAAATGGTCAAGATTGCCTTGACGGTGGCGATGCTGGTCGCTGCGCCAAGGCTGGTTGCGCAATTGAGTTGGCTGGCCCTGCTGGCTGGCTTTGTGGTGACGATGAAGGTGTACTGGGTGGCCATGTGGCTTCGCCCGGCATCCAAAACGTCGGTCAAGAACATCTGAAGAATTGACAAACTGGTGATATATGTCTGCTGCTGAACACGCTGGAACACAGGCCCCGACGGCGGGAGAGTACATCCGTCACCATTTGCATCATCTGCAGATGGATTTCTCCTTCAAGGGTGTCGAGCAGCACGGCATCGTCGATTTCAGCCTGTTCAACCTGGACTCGCTGGTTTATTCGGTCCTGCTGGGCGCGATCGGCTGCTTCCTGCTGTGGCGCGCTGCCCGCCAGGCCACGTCCGGCGTGCCGGGCCGTTTCCAGGCCGCGGTCGAAATCCTTTCCGAAATGGCGAACAACCAGGCCAAGGGCGTGGTTCACAACGCCCGGAGCCGCAAGCTGGTGGCTCCTCTGGCGCTCACCGTGTTCATCTGGATCTTCATGATGAACGCCATGGACATGCTTCCCGTGGATGTGATTCCTAGCCTGTGGCATGGTACTGCTCCTGCGCTGGGCTTCAATAATTTCATGCGCGTCGTGCCGACGGCTGACGTGTCGACGACCCTGGGCCTTTCCTGCAGCGTGCTGCTGGTCTGCCTGGTGTACAACATCAGGATCAAGGGCATTGGCGGCTGGGCGCACGAGCTCGTGGCCGCGCCCTTCGGCGACAAATGGTTCCTGTATCCGGTCAACTTCCTGATGCAGATGATTGAATTCGCCGCCAAGACCATGTCCCATGGCATGCGGTTGTTCGGCAACATGTTTGCCGGTGAACTGGTTTTCATGCTGATCGCCCTGATGGGCGGCGTATGGGCCTGGCAGTTCAACCCCCTCACGGGCGGTTTCTGGCTGGGAATCGGGCATGTGGTCGCTGGAACCGTGTGGAGCATCTTCCACATTCTGGTGATCACGCTGCAAGCCTTCATCTTCATGATGTTGACGTTGATCTACGTGGGTCAGGCCCACGACTCACACTAACTTTTCGTTTTTTTCTTCTCCTCTCTTCTTTTAAGGATAAATCATGGAAAACATTCTCGGCTTCGTCGCACTGGCTTGTGGTCTGATCGTTGGTCTCGGTGCCATCGGCGCCTCTATCGGTATCGCCCTGATGGGCGGCAAGTTCCTCGAAGCCTCGGCCCGTCAGCCTGAACTGATGAACGAACTGCAAACCAAGATGTTCATTTTGGCCGGTCTGATTGACGCTGCTTTCCTGATTGGTGTTGCTATCGCCCTGCTGTTCGCTTTCGCCAACCCATTCGTTCTGTAATTCCCCGGCACCCCTGTCACGTTGGATAAGGAATAAGCCGTGAACATTAACGCAACCCTGTTCCTGCAGGCTATCGTTTTTGGGATCCTGGTGTGGTTCACGATGAAGTTCGTGTGGCCCCCGATCACAAAAGCGCTGGACGAGCGGGCCCAGAAAATCGCTGACGGCCTCGCCGCGGCCGACCAAGCCAAATCGGAACTTGCCACTGCCAACAAGCGTGTTGAGGCCGAACTGCTGACATCGCGCAACGAAACGGCCGCCCGTCTGGCGGATGCGGATCGTCGGGCTCAAGGCATCGTTGAAGAAGCCAAGTCCCGTGCGACCGAAGAAGCCAACAAGATCATTGCTGCAGCCCAGGCTGAAGCCGGTCAACAAATGGTCAAGGCCCGCGAGGCACTGCGTGAGCAGGTCGCCGTGCTGGCGGTCAAGGGCGCCGAGCAGATTCTCCGCAAGGAAGTCAACGCCGGCGTGCATGCCGACCTGCTTAGCCGCCTGAAAACCGAGCTGTAAGCAGAGCAAGGCAGAGAACACTATGGCTGAACTTGCAACCATTGCCCGCCCCTACGCGGAAGCGCTGTTCAAGGCGCAGGGCTCCGATCTGGCCGCAACGGCAGTCTGGCTCGATGAGCTGGCTGCCGTGGCAGAGAATCCGCAACTGCGCCAGCTGGCCGACAATCCGAAAGTGGATACGGCTCAGGTGTTTGATGTGATCACCGGTGTGGTGAAAACCGCCTTGCCGGCTGCTGCCCGGAACTTCCTCAAGCTCGTGATCGAGAACGGTCGCCTGTACGCACTGCCCGAGATCGCCAGCCAGTTTCGTTCGCTCAAGAACGCGGCCGGCGGTTCGACCGATGCCGTCGTCTACAGTGCGTTTCCGCTGGATGCGCAGGCACTGGCCGAAGTTGCTGCCACGCTGGAAAAGCGTTTTGGGCGAAAACTCGGTGTCAAGGTTGAACTCGATCCTTCGTTGATCGGTGGGATTCGCGCGGTCGTGGGTGACGAGGTGCTGGACACTTCGGTGAAAGCCCGTTTAGAGCAAATGAAAGTGGCGCTGATTTCTTGAGCTGGCGCCCCTGCGCATCAACCCCCAAGTTTTTAGCCAACAACATAGAAAGAAGGAAAGAGTCATGCAACTCAATCCCGCAGAAATTTCTGAACTGATCAAGAGCCGCATCGAAGGCTTGGCCGTCAGTGCCGACATCCGTAACCAGGGTACCGTTGTGTCGGTGTCCGACGGTATCGTCCGCATCCATGGCTTGTCCGATGTGATGCAGGGCGAGATGCTGGAATTCCCCGCCACTGCCGACGGCACGCCCACCTATGGCCTGGCGCTGAACCTTGAGCGCGACTCCGTCGGCTCGGTGGTTCTGGGCGAATACGAACACATCGCCGAAGGCGACACCGTCAAGTGCACGGGCCGCATTCTGGAAGTGCCGGTGGGTCCCGAACTGCTTGGCCGCGTGGTCAATGCGCTGGGTCAGCCTATCGACGGCAAGGGTCCCGTCAACGCCAAGATGACCGACGTGATCGAAAAGGTCGCGCCGGGCGTGATTGCGCGTAAATCGGTGGACCAGCCTCTGCAAACCGGTATCAAGTCGATTGACTCGATGGTTCCTGTGGGCCGCGGCCAGCGCGAACTGATCATTGGTGACCGCCAGACCGGCAAGACCGCCGTGGCGATTGACGCCATCATTGCCCAAAAAGGTCAAGGCGTTAAGTGCATTTATGTGGCCATCGGCCAAAAGGCTTCTTCCATCAAGAACGTGGTGCGCGCGCTGGAACAAGCCGGTGCCATGGCGTACACCATTGTGGTGGCGGCTGCCGCTTCCGAATCGGCTGCCATGCAGTACGTGAGCGCCTACTCTGGCTGCACCATGGGTGAATACTTCCGCGATCGCGGCGAAGACGCCCTGATTGTGTATGACGACCTGTCCAAGCAGGCCGTGGCCTACCGCCAGGTGTCGCTGCTGCTGCGTCGTCCGCCCGGCCGCGAAGCCTACCCCGGCGACGTGTTCTATCTGCACAGTCGCCTGCTCGAGCGTGCAGCCCGCGTGAACGAGAAGTATGTCGAAGACTTCACCAAGGGCGCCGTGAAGGGCAAGACCGGTTCCCTGACCGCTCTGCCTATCATTGAAACGCAGGCCGGCGACGTGTCCGCCTTCGTGCCGACCAACGTGATTTCGATCACCGACGGCCAGATCTTCCTGGAAACCAGCCTGTTCAACGCCGGTATCCGTCCCGCGATCAACGCCGGTATCTCGGTGTCCCGCGTCGGTGGTGCGGCCCAGACCAAGCTGGTCAAGAACCTGTCCGGCGGTATCCGTACCGACTTGGCCCAGTACCGTGAACTGGCTGCGTTTGCGCAGTTCGCTTCCGATCTGGACGAAGCCACCCGCAAGCAGCTGGACCGCGGTGCCCGCGTGACCGAACTGCTCAAGCAGGCCCAGTACTCGCCTTTGTCCATCTCCAACATGGCCGCCTCGCTGTTCGCCGTGAACAAGGGTTTCATGGACGACGTGGAAGTCAAGAAGGTACTGGCGTTCGAGCACGGCCTGCACGCCTGGCTCAAGGACAAGAATGCCGCGCTGATGGCCAAGCTCGAAGCCAACAAGGCCATGGACAAGGACGCCGAGGCGGAACTGAACACGGCTGTGGCTGCGTTCAAGAAGTCGTTTGCCTGACCTCAACGTTAGGCAAGTGTCCAGAACCCCTTAGGAGCCCATATGGCAGCAGGCAAGGAAATACGCGGCAAGATCAAATCGGTGGAAAACACCAAGAAGATCACCAAAGCCATGGAAATGGTGGCGGCCTCCAAAATGCGCAAGGCGCAGGAACGGATGCGCGCGGCCCGTCCTTACAGCGACAAGATCCGCAACATCACGGCCAACCTGAGTCAGGCCAATCCCGAGTACAGCCATGTGTTCATGGAGCCCAACGACGCCACGACCACCGGTTTTGTCGTGGTGACCACGGACAAGGGCCTGTGCGGTGGTTTGAACACCAACGTACTGCGTGCCGTGACCGGCAGGTTCAAGGATCTGCAGACGGCAGGGCATGATGCGCTGGCGGTAGCCATCGGCAACAAGGGTTTGGGTTTCATGAATCGTGTGGGCGTCAAGGTGGTGTCCCATGCGACCCAGCTGGGTGACAAGCCGCAACTGGATACCCTGATCGGCCCGGTCAAGGTGTTGCTGGATGCGTACAGCGAAGGCAAGGTCAACGCGGTCTACCTGTGCTACACCAAGTTCATCAATACGATGAAACAGGAGCCGGTGGTCGAGCAGTTGCTGCCCTTGACGGCGGCGCACCTGCGGGCCGACAAGGACCAGCACGACTGGGACTACATTTACGAGCCGGATGCGCACACCGTGATTGACGACCTGATGGTGCGTTACGTGGAAGCGCTGGTGTACCAGGCTGTGGCCGAAAACATGGCGTCCGAGCAATCGGCCCGCATGGTGGCCATGAAGGCCGCCACTGACAACGCCGGCAGCGTGATTGGCGAACTCAAGCTGGTTTACAACAAAACGCGTCAAGCGGCGATCACGAAAGAACTTTCGGAAATCGTTGCCGGTGCTGCAGCGGTTTAAACCGCCACGCCCGATTTAAAGATTTAAAGAACGGAAAAGGATTCAATCATGGCTCAGGTTCAAGGCAAGATTGTTCAGTGTATTGGTGCGGTGGTTGACGTCGAATTCGCACGTGACCAGATGCCAAAGATTTACGACGCGCTCAAGATGGAAGGCTCCGCCTTGACGCTGGAAGTTCAGCAACAGCTGGGCGACGGCATTGTGCGTACCATTGCGCTGGGCACGTCGGACGGCCTGCGCCGCGGCAACATGGTGTACAACACCGGTGCCAATATCACGGTGCCAGTGGGCAAGGCCACGCTGGGCCGCATCATGGACGTGCTGGGTGCGCCGATTGACGAGCGCGGCCCGGTTGACCAGACCCTCACCGCCCCCATCCACCGCAAGGCCCCTGCCTACGACGAACTCTCGCCTTCGCAAGAGCTGCTGGAAACCGGCATCAAGGTGATTGACCTGGTGTGCCCATTCGCCAAGGGCGGCAAGGTCGGTCTGTTCGGTGGTGCCGGTGTCGGCAAGACCGTGAACATGATGGAGCTCATCAACAACATCGCCAAGGCGCACTCGGGTCTGTCCGTGTTTGCCGGTGTGGGTGAGCGTACCCGTGAAGGCAATGACTTCTACCACGAGATGGCCGATTCCGGCGTGGTGAACCTCGAGAACCTCGGCGAGTCCAAGGTGGCCATGGTTTACGGTCAGATGAATGAGCCCCCAGGCAACCGTCTGCGCGTGGCGCTGACCGGCCTGACGATTGCCGAGTCCTTCCGCGACGAAGGCCGTGACGTGCTGTTCTTCGTGGACAACATCTACCGCTACACGCTGGCCGGTACCGAAGTGTCCGCCTTGCTGGGTCGCATGCCTTCCGCCGTGGGCTATCAGCCGACGCTGGCCGAAGAAATGGGCCGCCTGCAAGAGCGTATTACCTCCACCAAGGTTGGTTCGATCACTTCCATCCAGGCCGTTTACGTGCCAGCCGATGACTTGACCGACCCCTCGCCAGCAACGACCTTTGCCCACCTGGACTCCACCGTGGTGCTGTCGCGTGACATCGCTTCGCTCGGTATCTATCCCGCCGTGGACCCACTGGATTCCACCAGCCGTCAGCTCGACCCGCAAGTCGTGGGTGAAGAGCACTACGCCACCGCTCGCGCCGTGCAGGGCACGCTGCAGCGCTACAAGGAATTGCGCGACATCATCGCGATTCTGGGCATGGACGAACTGGCACCGGAAGACAAGCTGGCCGTGGCCCGCGCGCGCAAGATCCAGCGTTTCCTGTCGCAGCCTTTCCACGTGGCCGAAGTGTTCACCGGCTCGCCCGGCAAGTACGTCAGCCTGGCCGAAACCATTCGCGGCTTCAAGATGATTGTGGCCGGCGAATGCGATCACCTGCCAGAGCAGGCCTTCTACATGGTCGGCACCATTGACGAAGCGTTTGAAAAAGCGAAAAAAGTTTAACGGGCGGTTGATATGACTACCATCCACGTCGACGTTGTCAGCGCAGAAGAGTCCATCTTCTCCGGCGAAGCCAGGTTTGTGGCTTTGCCGGGAGAGGCGGGCGAGCTGGGGATTTATCCCCGCCACACGCCGCTGATCACCCGCATCAAGCCCGGCGCCGTGCGCATTGAAAAGGCGGATGGCTCGGAAGAATTTGTGTTTGTGGCCGGTGGCCTGCTCGAAGTTCAGCCTAACTGCGTGACGGTCTTGAGCGATACCGCCATTCGCGGCAAGGACCTCGACGAAGCCAAGGCCACGGCGGCCCGGGCTGCCGCTGAACAGGCGCTGAAAAATGCCAAGACCGATATTGATATCGCCATGGCCCAGTCCGAGCTCGCCGTGATGGCCGCCCAGATTGCCGCGCTGCGCAAATACCGTCAGAAAAAATAAGCCGGGCGGTTGAGAAAACCGCATCGCCTGGTGACCGAAAAGCCCCTGCCCGAAACAGCAGGGGCTTTTTTTTTCTTCTGGAGGGCGCGGTCACGGGCTCCGGAGTTGTAACAAACCCGGATCGGATGTTTCCGCGGGCCAGGGAAGCACAGGCGTCCAGAGCGCCTTGGCCCGCTGGCGCCCCTCCCCCAAGGGCAGCCGCGGCGAAACGACGCAGCAGGCGGCATTTAGAGGCCTTTTATGCCATTTGCCGGCTGCAGATACGCCAATTTTGCTACTAAAGTAGTAGCAAAAAGAGCTTGACAGCTGCTCACATTCACTCACCCTCGAACACAGCAGCCAAGGGTAAACCCCGGTAATCTTCATTCCATCACAGATAGGTTCGTTCAATTTGAACTTGGACCGCCTTTTCTGGGTGGTGTTGTTGCCTGAGAACAGACAACTCCATCGCCGCTCCCGTACCGCCGCCCCAAGGGCCGGGGTCCATGGAGAGACGGCAATCCGGTGAAGCGCTCAAGCCAGTCCCCGCATTTTTTTCGCCCTCTGGGGGAGCGGCTTGGCCCTTTAAACGTCGGTCTGACCGGCATTAACCATTTTAGGAATCAAATTGGAACTAACCCGTTTAGCCATCGTCTATATCCACCTCATTGCCTGTTGCGTGGCCATTGGTCTGGTTTTGACCAGTGACATCGCCATGGTCAAGCAATTGCTGCAGGGCGACAGCAACGAGCCGGTCGACCACAAGCATCTGGACAGCCTTCAGAAAACCGTATCCCGCGCGCTCGCCGTGCTGTGGGTGACCGGCGTGACCTTCATCGTCTGGGATGTCTCGGCCAAGGGCTGGGGCTATATGGCCAACCCGAAGATCCAGGCCAAGATAGGCCTCGTGGTGTTGCTGACCATCAACGGCGTGCTGCTGCACAAAACCGTGCTGCCGCTGATGCAAAAAGCCGGTTCGCTGCTCAAGCTGACGTTCAACCAGCGCCTGCTGGCCCTGTTCGCCGGCTCCGTGTCGGGCGTGACCTGGTTCTATGCCGCCTTTATCGGCGTGGGCCGACCACTGGCCTGGAAGTACTCCCTGGTGGAGCTGCTGGCAGCCTACCCTGTGCTGATTGCCGGTGGTTTCGGCGCCATGCTGGCACTCACGGCCTGGGCCAAGTCCAGGGCCGATGGCCAGGGCTATGGCGGCACGATGCTGAGTGGCGCCCACTAAGCGCCGCTGATCAGGCTCAAAAAGCGTCCTCGCCCTTGATGAAAGGGAGAGGGCGCTTTTTTTTTTGAGTGCATGCTGCGCCATTTTCCCTGCCGTCGCGCCATGCAGCACCCGCCTATTGCAGCAGCGGCTGGTCGGGCAACTCGTTGCGGTGTCCGGCCTCGGCGGTCAGCGGGAAATGCTGGACCAGCAGGGCCGACACCTCTTCCAGTGCCTGTGTCAGTCCGTCCTCGTAGCGCTTCTCCCTGAATGCCTGGCCCATGCGCGCCAGCATGGCCTGCCACTGCGGCGGGCCTACGTGCCGAGCGACGCCGCGGTCGGCCACAATTTCAATGGCGTGCTCGGCCAGCAGCAAGTAGATCAGCACGCCGTTGTTGTGCTCGGTGTCCCACACGCGCAGCTTGCCAAACATCGTGACCGCACGCTGCCGCGTCAGGGCACTGATGGGATGCTGACGGTTCAGCCGCCACAGGTAGCTGGTGGGCAGCGAAGCTTCCACGCAAATGCGGACTTGCCCGCTGTGGCGCTGCTCACTGGCGGCCACCCGCTGGGCCAGGCGCTGCAGCATGTCGGGCGGAATGGCGCGCCGGGTGTCGGAGGCGTCCAGCCACAGGTGCTTGATCACGACCTTGAGCTTGTTCATCATGCTTACCAGTTACCCGAGGCGCCGCCGCCACCGAAATTGCCGCCACCACCACTGCTGAATCCGCCGCCGCCACCGCTCCATCCACCGCCACCGCCGGCACCAAAGCCTCCCGGGCCGCCCCAGCCGCCCCCTCCGGAAGAGCGCCCGCCACCGAGCAAGCCACCCAGGCTCGCAAACAGCGCCAACCCCACGCCTGCCAGCGCGGCGATGCCGGCAATCAGCAGGCTGCCGGTGAATACCCAGGCCAGCAGGCCGACGGCACCGCCAGTGGCCACCGAGCCCAGCTTGCGCCCCAGCACCGCCGACAGCACGCGCGCGCCAATCGGCACCGCAAAGAACAGGAAGACCGCCAGGTCCATCCAGTCAAAGCCCCTGCTGCTTTGGCGGCCCGCCTGGCCGCCCGCTGGTGCAGGCAGGTTTTCACCGCGGATCAGCGCCGTGATCTGGTCGGTGGCCGCATCCAGCCCGCCGGCAAAATCGCCCTGCCTGAAGCGCGGGGTGATGGCGGTGTCTATGATCTGGCTGGCTGCCAGGTCGGGAATCGCGCCTTCCAGCGCCTTGGTGGTTTCAATGCGGACCTTGCGGTCGTTTTTGGCGACGACCAGCAGCAGGCCGTCGCCGATATTCTTGCGGCCTATCTTCCAGCTGTCGCCCACGCGCTGGGCGTAGGCGGCAATGTCCTCGGGCTGGGTGGTCGGCACCATCAGCACCACCACCTGTGCGCCGCGGGATTGTTCAAAAGCCGTGAGCTTGGCCTCCAGTGCGTCGCGCTGCGCGGCTTCAAGGGTGCCGGTGTTGTCCATGACATGGGCGGTCAGGACCGGTACCGCCTGCGGCGCCTGGGCCCATGCCTGGGGCACGGCAATGACCAGCCCCAGACAAAATGCTATAAAAAATAGAGCTGTCTGCGCCCGTTGGAAAAGGGCTTGTGGCACTTTTTGTTCCTATTTCTTCTCGAAACTGACCTGCGGCGGCAGGGCAATCTGCGCCTCGTTCTGCACGGCGAAGTTGGGCTTGAGCGGGTAGCTAAATACCATGGCCGTCAGGTTGCTGGGGAAGCTGCGCACCAGCACGTTGTAGGCCTGCACGGCCTGAATGTAGCGGTTGCGCGCCACCGTGATGCGGTTTTCGGTGCCCTCAAGCTGCACCCGCAAATCGCGAAAACCCTGGTTGGCCTTGAGCTCGGGATAACGTTCGCTGACCACCATCAGCCGGCTCAGGGCGCTGCCCAGTTCCCCCTGGGCCGCCTGGAATTTGCTGAAGGCGGCGGGGTCGTTCAGCGTTGCGGGCGTCACCTGAATGGAGGTGGCCTTGGCGCGCGCTTCAATCACCTTGGTCAGGGTGTCCTGCTCGAAAGCCGCCTCGCCCTTGACGGTGGCCACAATATTGGGCACCAGGTCGGCGCGGCGCTGGTACTGGTTCAGCACCTCGGACCAGGCGGATTTGGTTTGTTCGTCCAGGCTCTGGAAGTTGTTGTAGCCGCAGCCTGTCAGCAGCAAACTGAAGAGGGCGGCAAAGGTCAAGCTCAAAAAACGGGATTTCATGGCGGCGGCTCCAAAATGCAAGCCGCCACACTAACATAGTCGTCTGCCGACAAGGCCCTGGCTTGAAGCCGGGCACAATCCCAAGCAGAATTCAAGGCCGCACACTTTCCGTCCATTTCCTGATTGCCCCATGCCCAAACTCAAAGTCCCTCTCGCCAGCAGCGGCAACGCCGACGACATTGAGGCCGCTTTTTACGAAGCGCTGCAAAGCGGTGACATCGACAAGCTCATGGGCTGCTGGGGCGACGAGGATGACATGGTTTGCGTGCACCCGGGCGGCACGCGGCTGGTGGGCCCCGCTGCCATACGCGCCGCATTCGACGCCATGTTTTCCAATGGCACCATTCGGGCCCATGCCATCAAGGTGCGCAAGGTGGAAACCATGAGCGCCTGCGTGCACAGCGTGCTGGAGCGCATTGATGTGCTGACCGAGGAAGGCCCGCATCACGCCTATGTGATTGCCACCAATGTGTACCACAAGACGGCACAAGGCTGGCGCATGGTGGCGCACCACGCCAGTCCGGGTACGCCGCGCGACATGCAGGAAGTGTCAGAAACGCCAACTGTCCTTCACTGATAGGTGCGTTCTGCTATGAATTATGCAGCGCCCTGGTGGCTTCCAGGCGGCAATTTGCAAACCATCTGGGCGGCCCTGCGCTCCCGCCGCAGCCTCGGGCCGGCGCCCCAGTTTCGGCGCGAACGCTGGACCACGCCCGACGACGATTTTGTGGATGTCGACTGGCTGGTGCCGGGCGGCACATCACGCGAAGCGTTCTCGAAGAGCGGCGTAGCCACAAGCGTGGGGGTTCCATTACTGGTGATCTTCCACGGCCTGGAGGGCTCGTCGGCCAGCCACTATGCCGAGGCCTTTGCCGACGTCGCCAGCCTTCGCGGCTGGGCCTGCGCCGTGCCGCATTTCCGCGGCTGCTCCGGCGAGGTCAACCTGGCGCCGCGCGCCTATCACTCGGGTGATTTCGCCGAGATCGACTGGATACTCCGGCGCTTTGCCCGCCAGCATGCCGGTCCGGTGGTGGCCGTGGGCATTTCGCTGGGCGGCAATGCCCTGATGCGCTGGGCTGCCGAGTTGGGCACAGAGGCTGGGCAGGTGGTGGCAGGCATTGCCTCGGTCTGCTCGCCGCTGGATCTGACGGCCAGCGGCTGGGCCATAGGCCGGGGCTTCAACCGGCAGGTTTACACCCGCATGTTCCTCAAGACCATGGTGCCCAAGGCGCTCCAGAAACTGGAGCAGCACCCCGGCCTGTTTGACCGCCAGCGGCTGCTGGCCGCGCGCGACCTGTATGAATTTGACAATGCGTTCACCGCGCCGGTCCATGGCTTCAAAGACGCGGATGACTACTGGGCGAGTGCATCGGCCAAGCCGCACTTGCACAAGGTGGTGGTGCCGGCGCTGGCGCTGAACGCGCTGAACGATCCTTTCGTGCCGGCCGACAGCCTGCCGCAGGCCGCCGATGTCAGCCGCCATGTCACGCTCTGGCAGCCCGCGCAGGGCGGGCATGTGGGTTTCCCGTCGGCGCCCTTTCCGGGGCATGTGCGCGCCATGCCCGAAGCGGTAATCGCTTTCCTGGCGGCGCAGCTTTAGCAGGCTGCGGCCTGCACCTGGAGTGGGCCGAAAGGCGCAAAATAGGCGCATGGATGACATTGTCAGGCAGGCCATCGCGAAATGGCCCAACGTTCCCAATTGCTACGGCTGGCTCGGGCTGGACGCGCGCGGCAACTGGTATATGCGCGACGACCGGGCCCAGGCGGCCGGGCCGTTTTCTTCTGCAACGCCGGGGGCCAGCGTGGCCAGCAGGGGTTCGCTGCTCAAGCATGAGAAGCTGATTGACTTCATCCGGCGCAATTACGAGAGCGATGCCGCCGGCCAGTGGTTTTTTCAGAACGGGCCGCAGCGTGTCTATGTCGAGCTGGAAGCCACGCCGCTGGTCTGGCGCGTCGATGCGGGGCCGGCCTTTGCGGTCTCGGCACATACCGGCCGGCCGGCCCGTGTCCAGCGCTGCGTCACGGATGAAGAGGGCCGGGTCTACCTGGAGACCGATCTGGGCTTTGGCCTGGTGCACACACAGGACATGACGCATGCGGCTGATGCCGTGGAGCGGGGCTTGTGGGTCCCCCAGGAAATGGCGGCAGGCGATTTGCCGGCCCGGTTTGGCTATGTGTGCAGCCCCATGGCGCTGCAGAAAAAATAGCATCCTTCGCCCGTTCTGATTGGGCCGGTACCGTATTTTATTCAAATTCCCATGGGCGTTATTGCTCTGATGGCCCAAGATTGGCTTTGCACATCTTGGCTATGGCCTATCCATATCTTGAGCAGTTTGTGCGTTTTCTGCTCATGATATGGTCAAATCCCTTGGCTCTATCAACGAATTTCCATATGATGAGCAGTAATTGGGAATTTTGCTCAAACTATCGCCATGTCTCGCACTCACCTTCCGCTCTTGCCATCTCTCGCCAAGCTGGCTCGCTCCTTGGGGCAGCGGCTGCAACTCGCCCGTTGTCGGCGCAACCTTTCGACGACCGTCTTTGCCGAAAGGGTGGGCATCTCCCGCAACACGCTCAAGCGCTTGGAGGAGGGAGACCCGAACGTGTCTCTCGGCACGTACCTGCGTGCGTTGCGCGTGCTGGGGCTTGAAACCGACATTGACGTCGTCGCGTGCGACGACGTGTTGGGCCGCAAGCTGCAAGACCTGAAGTCGCTGGGCCACCGGTCGACCTCGACGGCGCCGTAAACTGAAAGAGTTCACCATGGCTGCCAAGCAGACCACGCAAGTCGTGCGGTCCTCCCTCGAAGTGCACCTGGATGCACCGGAGTTGGGCCCCTGCATACAGGTCGGGTGCCTCTACCCCGCAGACGTCCGAGTCGACCTCGCACCTTCGTTCGAGTACACCCGGGAGTGGCTGGGCAATGGCCGGCGCTTCTTGTTGGACCCTCGCCTGGACCTCTATGCCGGCGAGCAGCACTCTGCGCACGCGCGCGGCTTCGGCATCTTTCTGGATTCAGCGCCCGACCGCTGGGGTCGGGTGCTCATGGAGCGGCGCGAGGCGAGCCAAGCAAAAAAGCAGCGGCGTCCGATGCGACGCCTCACCGACCTGGACTTCATGCTCGGGGTGCACGATTTCACCCGCACCGGCGCGCTTCGATTTCGGCGCGGGCCCCAAGAGCCATTCATCGATGACCACGAGCTGCCTGCGCCGCCCGTGACGGAGCTGCGCGAGCTGGCCGCCATTGTGCAGAAGCTCGATGAGCCGGGCGTTGAGGAACTGCCGGAATACGAGACGTGGCTCGCGATGCTCATGGCACCAGGCACTTCGCTGGGCGGCGCGCGGCCGAAGGCGACGTTCACCCAGACCGACGGCACTATGTGGCTTTCGAAATTTCCGGCCCACGACGACCGCTACGACTGGGGCAGCTGGGAGTACCTTACACATCAGCTAGGCCGCGAAGCGGGCATCTGGGTGCCTGAGTCAGACCGACTGGCGCTCGGCGGCCGATACCATACGTTCTGCGTGAAGCGGTTTGACCGCGGCGTGAACGGGGACCCACGGGCCCGGCGCATGTATGCGTCGGCAATGACGTTGCTCGAGCGAGCGGACGGCGAAGCGGGTGCCAGCTACCTGGACCTCGTGGAGTTTCTGGAAACTCACGGCGGAGCGGGCCTCACGGTGGACCTGCAACAGCTGTTCCGACGTGCTGTCTTCAACCTGCTCGTCGGCAACCGAGATGACCACCTGCGCAACCACGGGTTCATTCGACTGCCAAGCGGCTGGCGCTTGAGTCAGGCTTTCGACATGAATCCGAACCGGGACAAGCGCCAACATGCACTAACCTGGGACGGCAAGACCGCGGAGCCGGATTTGGAGGCGCTCAAAGAGACGGCGCCGTTCTATCGCATCACGCAGCCGCAGGACGCACAGGGCATCATCGACGACGTCAAGAAAGTGGTGGTTTCCTGGCGCGACAAGGCGAAGGCCCTGCAGCTTCCGAGCGTCGAAGTGCAGTTGATGGAAACCGTCTTCGCTGTCTGACTTTCTTCAGTATCGGCGCCTCACCGGCAAGCGTTGTTTGCAGCTCGCCCGTTTTGAACCAAATCGCCGCGCATTCCCCGACTACAGCGCCTTCAGGCGGTTATTCGGGGGGTCTTCACAAGAAGGCTTTCTCATGAACCTACAAGGGCTTTCGTTAGGTACCATTGCCGGAGCGGTAATGGGTCAGCTGCTTGCAACTTGGCCATCAGGGCAATAGCACCCATTCCCATGAAAAAAGCCGGTCATTGACCGGCTTTTTTCCAAGGTGCTGGCGCGGCTTATTTGGCGGCGCTGACCATGTATTCGACCGCTGCCTTGATGTCTGCCTCGGAGGCCGCAGAGCCCCCTTTGGGCGGCATGGCGCCCTTGCCCTTGAGGGCGCTGGCGGTCAATGCATCAATGCCGGCTTTGACGCGGGGTGCCCAGGCGGCCTTGTCGCCAAATTTGGGGGCGCCGGCTACACCGGCTGCGTGGCAAGCGACGCAAGTCTGTTTGTAGAGGGCTTCACCTGCACCTGCGCTGGCGGCGGCGTTACCGGCGGCGGCTGGCTTGTTGGCGGCTGCCAGGGCGGCGACCACAGAGGCGGGCGGGGTTGCCGCGGCTTGCGCCGCCGGTGCCGAGGCGGCCGCAGCGGGTGCCGCAGGCTCGGCAAACTTGCCGCCGGCGGCAGCGGTCATGTAGACCACGGCGCGGCCGACTTCTATGTCTTCGAAGTCGCCACCACCTTGTGCGCCCATCGCCCCCTTGCCCTTCAGGGCGGAATGCCAGAGTGCGTCAAAACCGGTGCCGATGCGGGGGCCCCAAGCGCCGGCATCGCCAAACTTGGGTGCGCCGGCCGCGCCCGATCCGTGGCAGGCAATGCACTGGGCCTTGTAGACTTCTTCACCCGACTTGAGGGGGCGGTTGGCATCACGGATTTCCACCATGCCGATTTTCTGGATGCGCAGCGCCACTGCCTTTTCAGCCTCCGCCGCACCGGCGGAGGGCTTGTTGGCGGAACTGACGTAATAAACCAGCCCGATGATGGCGAAAACGGGAACAACGAAAGAGAAAAAAACCGCTGCCAGCAGCTGCTGCGGGGTCTTGATCGGGCCAGTGTGGGCTTCTTCGTGGGCCGTGGTGTGGTCGTTTGCGCTCATGGCGTCCTCAAAAAACTAACAATCGGGGGGCTATCGCGGGCTGCTACAGCGTCTGCTCAGCAACCGTGCATTATAGCCGGGGGGTCTGTAAATCATGCGCTGGCGAGGGTGCGGCGAGCCGTCACTGAACGGCTGTGGTGTGGAGGTTACGCCGGCGAGGTCATGACCGGGATCGCCCGCCTGTACCGCCCGGTTTGAAAAAAGTGCCGGCCCATCATCAGACCCGCGGCCCCGACCGGCTTGGCGGGTCGGGCGCTTTTCAAGGCTGGCGGGACGAGGGCCGCGGGTTGTGGCGCAGGCCGGGCATGTCCACGGCACGCAGGAGGCGTGTTTCCTGCGCCGTGATCAAGTGCGCCGAGGCCGAGAGGTAGGCCGGGAAATCCGGATGCGTGTCGCGCGCCCGGCAACGCTGCTCGTAATCGGCCAGGCTGTCATAGGCCCAGAGGTGCACGAACTGGTTTTGGGGGCCGACCAGGCTGGTGTAGAAACCGACCGGGTGGCCCAGCGTCTGCATCAGTATGGGCATGGCCAGGCGGTTGAACACCTCCAGAAACTCCGGCATCCTGCGCAGGGCGATGGTGTAGATGCGGTGGTCGATCAGGGGCTTGTCCAGGTCGTTCATGCGCGCGCTCCTGCGCGGTCGGCGATGTGGTTGGCGGTGACGAAGCCGAAGGTCATGTTCGGGCCGTGCGTGATGCCGGCGCCCGGATAGCTGCCGCCCATCATGCTGGCGCGGTCGTTGCCGACGGCATACAGCCCCTGGATGGCGGAGCCGTCGCGCTTGAGCACTTCACCCACCACGCTGGTCTGGATGCCGTCGAAGGTGCCCAGATCGCCCATGATGACCTTGACCGCGAAGAAGGGGCCTTTTTGCACCGGCGCCACACAGGGATTGGGCTGGTTCTCGGGGTCGGCCAGGTAGCGGTTGAAGGCGGTGCGGCCACGGCCAAAGGCCGGGTCCCGGCCTTGCACGGCATCCTTGTTGTAGTCGCGCACGGTTTGCTCCAGTCCCGCCGGGTCGATGCCGGCGTGCCGGGCGAGTTCGGCCAGCGTGTCGCCCTTGATCAGGTAGCCATTGCGCACCAGATGCCCTATCGGCATGGGCGCCGGTTTGACATAGCCTATGCCGTATTTGCCCAGCGTTGTCTTGTCGCAGACCAGCCACATGGCCGTTTCCTTCTGGCCTTCGCAGGCGCGGATCATGGCGGCGCCGACATCATGGTAGGAGTTGGATTCGTTGGTGAAGCGCTGGCCGGACCGAAGCACGCCGATGATGCCGGGCTTGTAGCGGTCCAGCAGGTGCGGGAACACGCCGAATTCGCCATTGCCGTAGGGAACGCGCGACACGGGCATCCAGGCCGCGCTGTCCTTGAAGCGGATGTCGGCCACCGCACCCAGTGCCTCGGCCATGGTCACGCCGTCGCCGGTATTGCCCGCCGGGGTAGGCGACAAATGCTCGCCGCTGCGCCGGACATGCGGGTAGGCCTGCGCGATGCGCCTCACATCCTGCGGGAAGCCGCCGCAGGCCAGTACCACGCCGTGGCGCGCGGTGATGCGGCGCTCGCCGCCTTCCCCGCTGGCCAGCACACCGACCGCCTGGCCGTCTTCGATCAGTATCTTGTTGACCGGACTGCTGGTCAGGATAGGAATGCCCAGGTCCAGCGCGGACTGCGCCAGGCGCGCCGCCAGCGCGTTGCCGCTGGTCACGTTGATGCCGCGGCGGTACAGCAGCAGCTCTTTCATGTGGGTGACCAGGCGTTTGGCCACGTAGAGGAAGGAGGTCAGCGACTGGGTGGCCTGGAAAAAATGCTTGAGATCGGCATTCGATGAGTTGAACATCATGCCGATGAAGGTGATGGTTTTCAGCGGCGGCTTCAGTCGCGGCATGTCCTTGCCGAGACCCCGGATGTCGTAAGGCGCGGCCAGAATGGAGCGGCCGACAGCCACCCCGCCCGGCCGGTCCGGATGGTAGTCGGGGTAGAGCGTGGGCACGAACTTCATGGCCGTCTCGCGCTCCATGAACTCGACCATCTTCGGGCCGTTGGCGATGAAGGCCTGCACCGTGGCTTCATCGTAAAAGGCGCCGGCCTCCTGCATCAGGTAGGTGCGCACGGCGGCCGCGGTGTCGGCCGGGTTTTGCTGGCGGCCGTGCGGGCCCATGGGAATCCACAGCACGCCGCCGGACAGGGCGGTGGTGCCGCCAAACACGGGTTCCTTTTCCAGCACCACCACATTGAGGCCGCGCTTGCGGGCCGTGATGGCGGTGGTCAGGCCGGCGGCACCGGAGCCGACGACGATCAGGTCACATTCAAGGTTTTGGGGCATTTGCTTCTCCAGCGGGATCCGAAAAGTGAGAGGCCGCCGCCGCGCCGGGCTGCCCCAAGCAAGGCACGGCCCCCGAGGGGCTGGAGTCTGCGGCTCCCAGCCTGCTTGAGCAGGCTGGGACAGGCGACAGAGGCGAAGCGTCTCGCGAGCCGCGGCCTGCAAGGCCTCGCGTAGTACGCGAAGCGTTCTCGAAGAGCGGCGTAGCCACAAGCGTGGGGGCCACGTTGTAGCCGGGGCGTGGCACCATGTCCATCAGCATGGAGGACATGCCGCCGTCCACGGACAGCTCGGCGCCATTGACGTAGGCCGCGCGCGGGCTGGCCAGAAAGAGGGCGACGTCGGCGATGTCCTGGGGCTCGCCGACGCGGCCGCTGGCCGTGACGGCGGCGCGTTTTTGCTCGAAGCCGGCTTCCTCGTAAAACCTGGCGGACAGCGCGGTGCGTATCATGCCGGGGCAGATCGCGTTGCTGCGTATCCCGTGCGGGCCCCATTCCACCGCCATCTGGCGTGACAGCAGCAGCACACCGGCCTTGCTGGCGCTGTAGGCGCCGCTGCTGCTTTGCGGAAACAGGCTGGCAATCGAGGCCACGTTCACGATGCTGCCCCGACCGATGGCCCGCATCGCTGGCGAAAAGGCGCGGGCACACAGCAGGTAGCCCGTCAGGTTGACGGACAGCACATGGTTCCAGTCGTTCAGCGTGACCTGATCGAGGCCGGCGGCGCGGAGCATGCCGGCGTTGTTGATCAGTACCTCACAGGGGCCCAAGGCTTGCCGGACCCGGCTGGCGGCGGCCAGGGTATCGGCTTCACTGGACGTGTCGCACCCGATGGCCAGGGCCGTCAGGCCCTGCTGCGCCAATGTCTTTTGCAGGGACTGCACACCCGCGAGATCGCGGTCCAGCAAAGCCACATGGGCCCCCACCTGCGCTAGGCTAGTGGCGATGGCGGCGCCAATGCCGCTGGCCGCCCCGGTGACGACGCAGATTTTGTCTTCCAGTTCGAGCCAGTGCGGCTTGGACGTCACCGTCATTGATATCTCCAGGTTGAACCAGTCATCCCGACTGGCCCGCAGGTTAGAAATGGAGACAAGCGTGGGGTTTGTCTCTTGTCATGGCTTATGCATTGTGGTTTTGAGGGCACTTTTGTGCCATTGACGATTCCCGCCAACAACAGGACAATTCATGCATTTTCAGTGCCTGATTTATGGTGCGACGCAGCATTCCCCACTACGACCTGTATGGCGACCAGGCGGTGCCGGGCTGGTCGAACTCGTTCAACTTCGAATGGATCCCCGAGCGCTCGGGGCCCAACAACTGGGAAATCCAGCCCCATGTGCATGACGCCTTTGTTCAGCTGCTCTACCTGACGCAAGGCACGGTGCAGGTTCAGCTGGACAGCGCGCGGCATTTTGTCAGGGCGCCTTGTTTGCTGGTGGTGCCGGCGCGCACCGTGCACGGCCTTCACTTTTCGCCGGATGTGCAGGGGGCGGTGGTCACTGCCACGCAGAAGCCGCTGGAGTCCCTGGCCAGCGTGCTCATGTCCGAGCTGCTGCCTGTCATCCGTACGCCCACCGTGCTGCCCATTGAAGAGTCGTCCCGTCACGCCGATGCCCTGATGCCCCTGTTTCTGGCGGTGGAGCGCGAGTACCGCCACCCGGCCAGTGGCCAGGTGGCGGCGGGCATGTCCCTGCTGACGGCCTTGCTGGTGCAGGTGGCGCGCATCCAGGACAGCCTGCAAACGGCGACGCCCTCCATCACCTCGCGCAAGTCGGCACAAATCGAGCGCTTCAGGGCCCTGGTGGACGCCCGCTTCCGGACCCGTCTGACGGTGGATGCCTGTGCCAGCGAGCTGGGGGTGACCGCCGGCCAACTGACCCGGCTGTGCCGCGAGGTGCTGGGCATCTCCAGCCTGGACGTCATCAATGCCCGCATCGTGCATGAGGCCCAGCGCGACCTGGTTTACACCTCGACCACCGTGAAACAGCTGGCGGCAGCGCTGGGCTTTGACGATGAGGCCTATTTCAGCCGGTTTTTCCGCAAGCAAACCGGCCAGACACCGCGCGAGTTCCGGGCCAGCGTGCTGGCACAGATGAGCGGCACGGCGGCCGCCCCGGTGGTGCTGCCTTCCTCCTGACGCCCCCGGGCGCCTTGACCCCGTTCATCAGGCGGTAGCGTTGCGGAAGTAAGCGTCGGGCATCACGGCCAGCGACGCGGCAATGCGGGGCACAAACGCCATCTGGTCCAGCACGTCGCGCTGCAAATCAATGCCGGGTGCGATTTCAAACAGCTCGATGCCTTCGGCCGTGAGGCGAAAGCTGGCGCGTTCGGTGAGGTACAGCACCTCCTGCCGGCGCACCAGACCTTGCGGGCCGCTGAAGGTGATCTGTTCAACCTGCTTCACCAGTTTCTTGACCCCGCCCTGCTGCAGCACGCGCATCCGGCCATCGCCGGTCTGCAGCTTCACGCCCTTGGCGGCCAGCGTGCCGCAGAACACCACCTTGCGGGCGTTCTGTGCAATGTCGATGAAACCGCCGGGCCCGACCGTGAGGCCGCCCAGGCGTGACACGTTCACATTGCCCTGCGCATCGAATTCTCCGAAGCCGAGGAAGGCGATGTCCAGGCCCCCGCCGGCATAGAAGTCGAATTGCGTGGCGGCGTCCAGCATGGCCGTGGCGTTGCGCGCGTAGCCGAACAGCACGCCATCCATCAGCGTGCCGCCATAGGTGCCGTGTTCTATGGTCTGGTAGAGGCGGTGCTGCTCCCCGCGGGCGGCGATCAGCTTGGCGACTGCATCGGGCACGCCCACGCCGTAGTTGACGACCGGCCTGGCCTTGCCGGTGTTGAACAGTTCCTCGGCGGCGCGGCGGGCCACGGCCTGGCGTTCGCTGAAGGCCCCGGCTGCGGCAGCCTTCTCGGCTTCGTGGTCTTTGCTCTCACTTTCATAGCGTTCAACGCCCGTCAACTCTCCACTAAGGGCCGGATCGAAGGGGATGTCGTAACTCGCTCTCTGGTCCGGGTCGACCACGATGGCATCGACCCAGGCCGAAGGAATGCGCACCTCGCGTGCCTTCAAGGCACCGCGGGGCAGGCGTTCCTTGACCTGCACGATCACGGTGCCGCCGCTGTTGCGCGCGGCCAGGGCCAGCGATGGGGCGTCGAGGTTGGCGGCCTCGTGCTCGAAGCTGATGTTGCCGTCCTCGTCGGCCGCGCTGGCACGCACCAGCGCCACGTGGATGGGGAAGGGTTTGTAGCGCAGGTACTCGCGTCCGTCCATCTGCACCACTTCGGCCAGGTCTTCCCTGGCCGAGGCATTCATCCTGCCGCCGCCCCGGCGCGGATCGCAGACGGTGCCCAGGCCCACATGGGTGAAGAGTCCGGGCCGGCCGGCGCCAATCTCGCGCATGAGCTGGCTGGAGACCCCGCCGGGCAGGATGTAGGCCTCGATTTTCTCGGCTTCGGCCAGCTGCTGCATCGCGGGCGACCAGACCCAGTGCCCGCCTATCACCCGCTTGACCAGGCCCTCGTGCGCAAAGCAGTTCATGCCCTTGGTTTTCTTGTCGCCAATGCCCAGCGCGTGGACCATGGTCAGGTTGCGCGGCTGCTGCGTGGCCAGAAAGCGCGCCTGCACCGCTTCAAACAAACAGCTGGCCTCCATCAGGCCGCCACCGCCGCCCATCAGTCCCACGGTGTCGCCGTCACGGATCAGCCCGGCGGCTTGCGCCGCGCTCATGAATTTGCTGCTGCTCATACGGCTCTCCTCAGCGGTTCACGTCAAACAGGGCGGCCCCTTTTTTCATCACGCTTTTGGCAATGACGGTGCGGTGGATTTCGCTGGTGCCGTCGAAGATGCGGTAGACGCGCGCATCGCGGTAGTAGCGTTCGATCGGCAGTTCCTTGCAAAAGCCCATGCCGCCGAACACCTGCACCGCGCGGTCGACCACGCGGCCCAGCGTCTCGGCGGCGTGCACCTTGACCATGGCGATCTGCTCGCGCGCGTCATGGCCCTGGTCGAGCAGCCAGGCGGCATGCAGCACCATCCAGCGCGCGGCGTTGATCTCGATCACGCTGTCGGCCAGCATCTGCTGCACCATCTGGAAGTTGCCGATCTTCTGGCCGAACTGCTGGCGCTGGTTGGCATAGTCCACCATCAGGTCCAGCACGTGGCTGGCCTTGCCCACGGCGCGCGAGCCGACCTGGGCCAGGCGCACCACGTTCAGCGCGCCCATGGCCAGCTTGAAGCCCTGGCCCTGCTCGCCGAGCAGTGCCACCGGCTCCAGCGGCACGTTGTCGAAGAACAGCTCGAGATGCGGCGTGCCGCGAATGCCCATCATCTTCTGGTCCTTGCCGATGGTGAAGCCGGGCAGGCCCTTGTCCACCATGAACATGGAGATTTCCTTCTCGCCGGTTTTGGCGGAAACCAGGAAGAAGTCGCTCCACTCGCCGTCGCTGATGAAATGCTTGCTGCCGTTGAGCACCCAGCCCTCTTTGCCGTTGGTCTGCGTCTTCCTGGCGTGGGTCTTGATACCGGCCGCGTCCGAGCCGGCGCCGGATTCGGTGATGGCGATGGCGCAGGTGCGCAGGCCTTGCACCGTGGGCTTGAGCCAGCGCTCCACCTGCTCGCCCTTGCACACCAGCAGCGGTTCATAGATGTTGCCGAAGGCACGGCGGATCAGGATGTCGGTGGTGTGGCCGAATTGTTCTTCGCACAGAATGCGGTCCACGGCCGACAGGCCGCCGCCGCCCAGTTCGGCCGGGATGTTCATGGCGTACAGGCCCAGCGATTTCGATTTCTCGTGGACGGCCCAGGCCTTGGCCTGGTCCAGAAAGCCTTTTTCCTCGATCTCGTCTTCGAGCGGCTTGAGTTCTTCGGCGATGAAGCGACGCACGGTGTCGATCATCATTTTCTGTTCTTCGTTGAGGGAAAAATCCATGGTGTTCTCCAGATCTGATTCAAAGGCGATGGCGTGAATGGGCTCCGTCAATGGGCGCCATCGGGCCGCTAGGGTGTGTTCGCCCTTGAATCAGGCGCTGCTGAACCAGCGCGCGCCAAAGAAGAAAGGCAGGCGGGACAACGGGTCAGGGCGTGGGGACATGGCGGGCAGCAGGCGCTTGGCGGTGTGAGGACTCAGGCCTGTGGCTCGAGCAAGGCACGGCTGGCGGCCAGGGCCTGGCGCGCCCATTCGGTCTGGCCGATCTGCGCCATGCGGTCCAGGTGCACCACTTCGACGCTGATGGGCAGGTCCGGCGGCAGCGCATCGAACAGGGCTTGCAGTGCAATGCCGCCTTCGCCGGGCATCAGGCGTTCGCAGCGGGCGGTGTGTATCATTTCTTCCACGCTGAACGGGCGGCCCCTTTGCGCCTGGGTCGGTGCGTCGCAGATCTGCGCGTAGTGCAGCAGTTCGCGTGGAATGGTGCGCAGGTCGTCCAGGGTGGTGTTGGAGCGCGCCACATGCAGCGCATCCACCAGAATGCCGGCGTTGTCGGGGCGTCCGGCCGCGTGGATGATGCGCAGCGCGGCTTTCGCATCAGGCACGGCCGTCCAGGGCATGAATTCCAGGTCGGCGGTCATGCCATAGGGGCGCATGGCCTCGCACAGCCGCGCATAGCCTTCGGCCAGCCGGGCTTCGTTGGTGTCGTCGCCGGCCACCAGCACGGCCTTGGCCTTGAGGGCCGCGCCGGCCTCGAAGAGCGGCTGATAGCTGCGCGCATCGAAACCTTCGGCGATGCGGATGATCTCCAGGTCGAATACGCCGACGCCGGTGTCCCGCTGCGCCGCCACGGTTTCGCGCAGCACCTCGGGCTGGCCAATCAGGAACTGCTGCGGTGCGCCCGCTGCGTTGGGCAGCAGGCGCAGGCCGACATAGGCATAGCCCAGTTCGCCTGCCAGGCGCACAGCCTGCGGCGGAGTCAGGGTGTTTGAGGTCAGGTAAGCCAGCGAATAGATGCGCGACATGTTCATTCCCCTGAGCTAACTTATTTGAGTGGCGAGACGGCCGTGGGCATCGCAATCGTCGACGTCATGGCCGTGGTCAGGTGCGCCGGTCCGCCTTTGGGCGGCCAGATGCCTTGCGCCACGGCGTCGGCGCGGGCCTTGCTGCGCGCGTCCAGCGTGGGGTAGGCCCAGATGTTGGTGAAACGCAGCGGCCCGTCGAGCGCGACCATGGCCACGACACAAGGTGAGAGTTTTTCGCGTGCGGGCACGTACTGTTCCCACAGGTCAATCGTGGGCTGTACGCCGCCCGGCTTGATGCCATAGGTGCGGATTTCATAGACCGGGCCACTGACGCCCGACTCGCTGCTGGGGCGCACCGGCTTCATCCACGGAAAGCCCCAATAGCTGTGCTGCTCCAGGCTCTGGAGGATGTCGCCGCAACCCAAGGGGTCCGCGCTTTTCTGGGTGCGTTCGCGTTCGGCCTGGAGGCTGGCAAGGTCGGCAAAGCCGCGCAGCACCATCATCTGGTTGAGCACGCCGATGTCGGTGAACCAGCAGCCCAGCAGCTCGCCTTGGGCCTCGGGCTTGCTGGCGAAGGTTTGCACGCTGGTGGCGGCCTGGCCGGCGGTGCCGAAGGGCAAGGTCATGGTGGCGAGTTCGTAGTACATGGGCAGGGTCCTTGGTGTAAGTGCTATTTAAAAAGGAGCTTGTAGCGCCCGCCAGTCAAGGGCTGGGAGCTGTTTTTATTGAAAATTCATCGCCTGGCTCAAGGCCGGCGGCATGGTGGGCGGCGAGAAAACCAAAGGTCATGGCCGGGCCGAGCGTGATGCCGCCGCTGGGGTAGTGGCCGCCCATCACACTGGCCATGTCATTGCCGCCGGCGTACAGGCCGGCAATCGGCTGGTCGTTCGCGTCGAGCACCCGGGCCTGCGCATTGACGCGCAGACCGGCAAAGGTGCCCAGGCTGCCCGGCAGCACCCGGACCGCGTAGAACGGGCCGTGCTCGAGGGGCGCCATGCAGGGGTTGGGGCCAGCGCCGCTGGCATCGCCCTGGACGCGGTTGTAAGGCGTCTCGCCCTTGCCAAAGTCGGCGTCCTGGCCTTGCCGCGCCTGCTGGTTGTAGCGCTGGACCGTGCGCTGCAGGCCCTGTGCATCGATGCCGCAGGCCTGCGCGAGCGCGGCCAGCGTCTGGCCGCGCTTCAGGTAGCCATTTTTCAGCAGATTTGACAGCGGCATGGGGGCGGGTTTGGCGGCGCCCAGGCCATAGCGGCGGATAAAACGGTGGTCGCAGACCAGCCAGGCTTGCACGGGCTCGCCGGCCGGCGTGGCCTGGAGCAGGCTGCTGATGAAGTCGTAATAGGAGTCGGCTTCGTTGGTGAAGCGCCGGCCCGCCTGCGTGACGGCGATCAGGCCCGGCTTGGCGCGTTCGATCAGGTGCGGAAAATGCGCGGTGCTGCCATCGGCGCGTGGCACCAGCGACACCGGCGCCAGAGCTGCCGCCTGCACCAGGTCGCGAGTCACCACGCCGCCCGCGCCTTCGCCCAGGCGCAGACCGTCGCCGGTGTTGCCGCGCGATGCGGCCGACCAGTGCTCGTGCCCGGTGGGCGCATGCGGGAGCAGTTCCTTCTTGCGCGCGGTGTCATGCGGAAAGCCGCCGCAGGCCAGCACGACGCCGCGCGTGGCATGGATTTCCACATCGCCCTGCGCGGTGCCGACGACGGCGCCCGTGACCTGGCCATGGCGGGTCAGCAGGCGGCGCGCCGGGCTGTTGACGCGAATCTCGACACCGGCCTCATAGGCCGAGGCGGCCAGCCCGGCCACGAGGGCATTGCCATTGACCGGCCGCATGCCGCGCCGGAACAGCAGCAGGTCGCGAAAATGCCGCAGCACCAGTCGGGTCACATGCCAGAACGAGGCCGGCGAGCGCATGGCATTGAGAAAGTGCCGCAGTTCGGCGCCCGAGGCAATGCCCATGCCCCAGAGCGTGGTTTCGGGAAGGGGCGGCTTGAGCTGCGCGATCTTGCTCCCCAGGCGCCGGCCATCAAAGGGGGCGGCGCAGACCGAGCGCCCGCCGGTCGCGGCATCGTGGCTGCGGCCGTGAAAATCGGGAATGCCGTTGCCGTCTATGAACTGCAGCGCCGTGCGCGAGCGGAAGAAGTCCACCATGCGCGGGCCGTTTTCCAGAAAGGCGCGGGCGCGCGCCTCGTCGAATTGGGCGCCCAGCTCATGCCTCAGGTAGGACAGCGGCCGGTCCATGTCTTCGCGGATGCCTGCGGCCACGGCCAGCGGATTGCGCGGAATCCACATCCAGCCGCCCGACCAGGCGGTGGTGCCGCCATAGTGCGCTTCCTTTTCAATGACCAGCACCTTCAGGCCGAGCTGGGCGGCGGTCACCGCGGCCGACAGGCCTCCCGCGCCGGAGCCAATCACCAGCAGGTCGCAGCTGGACGGCTTGGAGTGGGCCTGATGGGCGCGCATGAGGCGGGGGCGTGGCGTTCAGGCCGCGTAAATGCGCTTGAGCGCCTGCGGGCCCGGGGCCGATGGCTTGTTGAAAAAAGGCGAGGAACCGCTGGCGGCCGCCAGCTGGGCCGCCATGGCCAGCAGATCGGGGCCCAGGGCCAGCATGCGCTCCGGCGTGAAGCGCACGGTGGGCCCGGCAATGCTGATGGTGCCCAGCGGCGGCTGACCCGCCAGACGCACGGGTGCCGCCATGGCATTGAGTCCGGCGGTGTAGGTTTCTTCGGTCATGCTGAAGCCGCGCTCGCGGGCGGCGTGCACGGCTTCCATCACGGCTTGCAGGCTGGTGGGGGCGTTGGGGCCGAACTCTTGCGGACTGCCCAGGCCCTGCTGGGCCACCAGCGCCAGCGCGCTTTCGTCGGACAGGGCAGACAGCCAGGCCAGACCCGAAGACGAGCAGGCCAGGAGCGCATCGCTGCCCATGTCCGGGTCGTAGCGCAGACCCTGGCGCGCCCCTTGGGCGCGGGCCACCCAGGTCAGCCGGTTGCCATCGACCACCGCCAGGCGCACCAGTTCACCCGAAATTTCGGCGAGCCGGTCCAGCAGCGGCTGGGCAATGTCCACGATGCCGGTGTTGCTCAGAAAGGACAGGCCCATGGACACCAGCTTGGTGGTCAGCATGTAGTCGCCGTGGTCGCGCGTCTGGCGCACATAGCCGCAGCGCACCAGGTCGGCCAGCAGGCGGTGCACCGCGCTGCGCGGAATGCCGAGCTGGTCGGCAATGGACGCCAGTTCCAGGCCATTGCCGTGTTGGGCCAGCAATTCAAGAATGCCCAAGGTTCGTTCCAGAACACCATTCATAAGACAGTCACTCCCTTCAAAGAATGAGCGCAAGCGTACAGGACATGGGACTGAGCAGCGGCTGACGGCATGTCGATGGTCACGGTGTTGATGCACTGAAAAAGTTCATGGCGGCGGGAGCCGCCTGCGGGCTGATGGGTCAACTTGGAATTTCTAAAAAACTGGAATTAAATTCAATAGTTGAATTGTATTCCAGTTTTATGTAAGATGCAGCCATCTTTTCAGCTCAAGCACGCCAGGCCACCATGTCAGACACCCTGAATCTCACCCTCAGCGGCGCGACCCGCGTTCATTTCATCGTGGGCGACCCGATTGCCCAGGTCAAGTCACCCGCCGGTGTGACGCAGGCCTTTCAGGCGCGCGGCCATGACGCCATGGTGGCGCCCGCCCATGTGCCGCCGGCCAAACTGGCGGCCTGGGTTGAGGGGGTTTCGCTGGCGCACAACGTGGACGGCATCATCGTGACGGTGCCGCACAAGTTCGCCTGCTTTGAGCTCTGTGCCACCACCTCTGACCGCGCCGCCTTTCTGCACACCGTCAACACCATGCGCCGCGCGGCCGATGGCCGCTGGCATGGCGACATGTTTGATGGCCTGGGCTTTGTGGCGGCCATGCGCGACAACGGCGGCGAGCCCGAGGGCAAGAAGGTGTTGCTGCTGGGCGCGGGCGGGGCCGGGTCGGCCATTGCCCATTCCCTGGTGATGGCGGGAGTCGCCGAACTGGCGATTCATGACGAGGACACCGTCCGCCGGACCGCGCTGGTCGATCGGCTCGCGGGGCTGGGGCGCTGCCCCGTGGCCCATGGTTCGGCCGATCCGGGCGGCTTTGACATGGTGCTCAACGCCACGCCGGTCGGCATGAAGGCTTCGGACCCTTATCCGCTGGACGTGGACAAGATCACGGCCGGCATGTTTGTGGGCTGCGTGATCACCGCACCCGCCATCACGCCGCTGATTGCCGCGGCCCGCGCCAAGGGTTGCGGCACCATGACGGGCGCCCACATGTTTGCCCGGGTGCGCGACCTGATGGTCGACTTCCTGCTGGGGAAACCATGAAACGCCCCCACGCTCATCACTTCGTGTTTTCGCTGGACGTGCCGCTGCCTGAGGCAGCGGCTCTTCGCCCCGTCCCAGTCTGCGCAGGCAGACTGGGAGCCGCGGGACTCAGCCCCGAGGGGGCGTTGGCCTCCCTTGGGGCGGCCCGGCGGGAGGCCTGAGATGCAGGTCCTGAACAGCCTTGTTGAGCTTCCCGAGTCCGCCAGCTACGACGTGGCGGTGATAGGCGCGGGCGGTGCCGGCATGTCGGCCGCGCTGGTC
Source organism: Polaromonas jejuensis NBRC 106434 (assembly GCF_001598235.1). Classification (GTDB taxonomy): domain Bacteria; phylum Pseudomonadota; class Gammaproteobacteria; order Burkholderiales; family Burkholderiaceae_C; genus Polaromonas; species Polaromonas jejuensis. The sequence continues at coordinate 88,738 of NZ_BCYO01000010.1, forward strand.
GCGGCCATTGCCGGCAAGAAGGTATTGCTGGTGGAAAGCACCGAGTATGTGGGCGGCACCACCGCCTGGTCCGGCGGCACCACCTGGATTCCGGGGACCTGCCATTCGGCCAGCGTGAACAAGACCGATACCCTGGCCGATGCCGCCCGCTACCTGGACAATGCCGTGGGGCCGCGCAGCCCGGCGGCGCTGCGCCAGGCCTTTCTGGACCACGGGGCGCAAGCCGTGGCGCACATCGAGGCGAACTCCGAGCTCAAATACCGGGCTTACCCCAAACACCCCGATTACATTTCCGAGCTGGACGGCTCCACCCTCAATGGCCGCGCGCTGGAGCCGCTGCCCTTTGATGGCCGCCTGCTGGGTGGACTGTTCGGCCTGATTCGTCCGCCGATTCCCGAGTTCACCGTGCTCGGCGGCATGATGGTGGACCGCACCGACATCAACCACCTGCTGGGCATGAAGCAGTCCATGGCTTCGTTTTGGCACTCGGTCCGGATCTTGTCGCGGCACGTCCTCGATCGCCTGCGCCACCCACGCGGCACGCGCCTGGTGATGGGCAATGCGCTGGTCGGCCGCCTGCTTTACTCCCTGTCGCAGCGCAAGAACGTGTCGCTGCTCACCCGTACCACGGTGGAGCACATCGCGCGCGGCGCGGGGGGCACGGGTGGCATCGAAGCCATCACGCTGCTGCAAAACGGCCAGCGCCGCAGCGTGCGCGTTACGGGGGGCGTGATTCTCGCCAGTGGCGGTTTCAACCGCCACCCCGGCTTGCGCAAGGGCATGCTGCCGGGCATTGATACTGACTGGTGCCCGGGTGCCCCGGGCCACACCGGCCAGGCGCTGGAGCTGGCGCGCGCGCTGGGGGCTTCGTTCGGTGCCGACGGCATGAGCCACGCCTTCTGGGCGCCGGTGTCCCGGCGCAAACGGGCAGATGGCAGTACCGCCGTGTTTCCCCATTTCATGATGGACCGGGCCAAGCCCGGCATGCTCACCGTCAACCAGGCGGGGGAACGCTTTGTCAACGAGAGCACCTCCTACCACCTCTTTGGCCTGGCGATGCAGCAGGCGCACCAGAGCACGCCGTCGATTCCCGCCTACCTGATCTGCGATGCCGAGGCCTTGCGCAAATACGGCCTGGGCATGGTCCGTCCCGGTGGCAAGGGGCTGCAGCCCTTTCTGGCCGACGGCTACCTGACCCAAGCCGATAGCCTGGAAGCGCTGGCGCAAAAACTGGGCATCAGCGCCACGGGCCTGAAGGCGAGCGTTGCCAGTATCAATGCCTATGCCGACACCGGCGTGGACCCTGACTTCCAGCGCGGCGTGACGGCCTACCAGCGCAACATGGGCGACGCGAGCTGGACCGGCAAGAACCCCAACATCGGCCCCTTGACCCAGGCGCCTTATTACGCCGTACGCCTCTATCCCGGTGATATAGGTGCGTCCACAGGCCTCGTAACCGACGCCAAGGCGCGCGTGCTCGACCAGAACGCGCAAGCCATTCCCGGCCTGTACGCCGTGGGCAACGACATGCATTCGATCATGGGCGGGGTCTACGCAGGCCCGGGCATCACGATCGGGCCGGGGCTGGTCTTTGCCTACCTGGCCGCGCGCCACGCCGCGGCGCGGACCGGCCTGGCGACCTAGGGAAAACCTTCTCCAGCCATGCATGAAATGTCCTGTTTCCCGCCTGAATCGTCGGTTGCCCTTTGCGGGGGTGAGAAACAGAATCCAGCACTCAAGGCCACGGGGCTGAACGGCTGAACAGCCCTGGCGCCTATACATCGACAGAGGAGACAACAATGACTCAATGGAATGCTCTTTATTTCATAGCTGACTGCGCAGGTGCAGCAAGGGCAAGGGCCGGATTTTCCTGTAAGCCTGGGGTGCGGCCCGGGCAGGCGGCCTGAACCATGGCGGCTTCTAATGCAAAACCTGGCCTGACGGCGGCGGTGGCCATCGTGACCGGCGCGGCCGACGGCATTGGCTGGGCCTGCGCGCAGCGGCTGGCCGCCGACGGCTACCGCGTGGCATTGCTCGATTTGCGCGCCGAAGCGGCTCAGGCGAGGGCCGCCGAACTGGGGGCTGGGCACCTCGGTCTGGCCTGCAATGTCACGGAGCCCGCCGGCGTGGAAGCCGCGCTTGCCGCCGTGGTGGCGCAATGGGGCCGCATCGACGTGCTGGTCAATAACGCCGGCATTGGCGACCAGACCGGCGCGACGGTTCAGCAGAACGTTGAAGCCTTTGACCGCGTGCTGGCCGTTCATTTGCGTGGCACCTTCCTGATGAGCCAGGCCGTGGCCAGGGTCATGCTGCAGACGGACGCCGTGGCTGGCCGTGGCCGCGGCGCCATCGTCAACCTCGGCTCGATCGCCAGCGTCACCGGCCTGCCCTCGCGCAATGCCTACAGCGCCGCCAAGGCCGGCGTGCTGGGCATGACGCGGGCCATGGCCAGCGAATGGGCCCGTGCCGGTATCCGCGTCAACGCCGTGGCCCCGGGCTATGTGCGCACGGCGCTGGTGGCCGAGCTGGAGCGCAAGGGCGCAGTGGACGGCAAGGGGATTGCCCACCGCACGCCCATGGGCCGCATGGCCGAGCCCGCCGAAATCGCCGAAGCGATTGCCTTCCTCGCCTCAGCGCGTGCCAGCTACATCACCGGAGCTGTGCTTCCCGTGGACGGTGGCTGGACCACCTTTGGCGCGCCCGAGTCCGCGCTGCCGGAGCTCGCCGAAGCGGCCGGGTCATGAGCCCTTTGTTTCAATCCGAGGAGACACACTGATGTTGACCATCAACCTGTTCAACGGCCTGGTCTACGGTGCATTGCTGATCGTGATGTGTTCCGGCCTGGCGCTGATTTACGGCCTGCGCCGCGTGGTGAATTTCGCCCACGGTTCGCTCTACATGCTGGGCGCTTACCTGGGCTACTCGATTGCGGCCCACAGCAATTTCTGGGTCGCCCTGGTGGCCGCGCCCGCGGTGATGGCCTTGTTCGGCGTGCTGCTGGACCGCTATGGCTTTCGGCTGCTGCAGGACCGCGACCCGCTGACCGTGGTGCTGGTGACCTTCGGCCTTTTGCTGGTGATCGAGGACTTTGTGCAAACCGTCTGGGGCAAGAGCAACCTCTCGGTGCCCGTCCCCGAGGCGCTCAATGTCTCCGTCCATCTGTTTGGCACGGCGCTGCCGGCCTACCGCATCGGCGTGATCGGCGTGGGCGTGTGCGTGGCGCTGGGCCTGACCTTGTGGCTGCGGCTTTCCAAGGTCGGCCTGTTCGTGCGCGCCGCCAGTACCGACCCCACCACCACCGCCATGCAGGGCGTCAACACCGATGCGCTGAGCGCCGGCGTGGTGGGCCTGGGCACGGCGCTGGCCGGCCTGGCCGGTGTGGTCGCCGCGCCGTTTCTGTCGCTGTCCCCGTCCATGAGCAGCGACGTGATCATCGATTCCTTCGTGGTGGTGGTCGTGGGCGGGCTCGGCTCGCTGGCTGGCGCCTTCATCGCCGCCATGGTGCTGGGCATGGTCCAGTCGCTCGGTGCGGTCTATCTGCCCGACCTGTCGGCCGTGCTGCCCTTCGTGATCATGGTCGCCATCCTGATCTGGAAACCCTCCGGTTTCGCCGGCAGCCGCACCTGAAGAGAGGAAATCCCATGTCGATTCAACGTATTGGCCTGAGCACCGTCGGTGCGCTGGCGCTGGGGGCGGTGGTGGCGGTCTTCGTCAGCTCCGGCACCATCCTGTCGCTGCTGACACAGGCCATCATTTACGCGGTGTTTGCCACCGGTGTGGGCCTGCTGCTGCGGCAAAACGGCATGGTCAGTTTCGGTCATGCCCTGTTCTTTGGCTTCTCGGGCTATGCCGTCGGCATCCTGCTGCAACTCCGGCTGATGCCCGCGGAAGCCGCCATTGCGCTCACGCTGGTGGGCATGGTGCTGGCGGCCTTTCTCATGGGGCTGGTCATTGTGCGGGTGCCGGGCGTGGCCTTTGGCATGCTCACTCTGGCGGTCGGCCAGATGTTCTTTTTGACCGCCTCGCGTTCGCGCGGCCTGACCGGCGGCGCCGACGGCATGAACGTGGACTGGCCCAGCACCCTGTTTGGCGTTTCCACCGCGCAACTGCTCAAGCCCAGCAGCATGTTTCTGATCTGCTGGAGCACGCTGATAGTCGTCTTGCTGCTGTTGGCGCTGCTGCTGCGCAGCCGCTTCGGCAGCATCACCGAGGCCGTGCGTGACAACGAGGAACGTGCCCGCTTCATTGGCATACGCACGCTGTTGCCGCGCGCGGCGGTCTATGCCCTGTCCGCCGGGGTGGCCGGGGTGGCGGGGCTGTTGTCGGCGCTGAACACCGGCTTTGTCTCTCCGGAAAACCTGCACTGGAGCGTCTCCGGCGTGGCCTTGATGATGGTCGTGGTCGGCGGCAGCAAGGCGCTGTGGGGCCCGGCCCTGGGGGCGGTGGTTTACTTCCTGGCCAAAGACGTGCTGGGTGAGCACGCCACCCACTGGATGGCCATTTTCGGCATCGCCTTGATCAGCGTGATCGTGTTTTCACCAACCGGCATCGCCGGGGCGCTGGAGCGGCTGATCAAGGGCAAGAAGGCCCTGCCTGCGGCCCAGCCCGCAGGCGCGCACTGAGAGGAAACTGTGATGAGCGAATTTGTATTGCAGGCCGAGGACGTGGCCATTCACTATGGCGGCGTCAAGGCGGTGGATGGCGTTTCCCTCACGCTGGGGCGCGGTCAGATCCGTGGCCTGATCGGACCCAACGGCGCCGGCAAATCCACGGTGATCGATGCCATCACCGGCCGCACCCGCCTGACACGCGGCAAGGTATTTCTGGGGGGGCAGGACGTGAGCGCACTCGGTGCCACGGAACGCCGCATGCGCGGCCTGTCGCGCAGCTTCCAGCGCACCAGCATCTTCGGCCAGATGCCCGTGCGCAAGCAGGTGGAGCTGGCCGCCTACAAGATGGGCGTGGCCGACTCCGGCGCGGATGCCGATGCGGTACTCCGTGAACTTGACCTGATGCCGATGGCCGAGGTCATTGCCGAAGACCTGGGCTATGGCCAGCAGCGCCGCCTGGATCTGGCGCTGGCCCTGGTGGGGCGCCCCAGTGTGCTGCTGCTGGACGAGCCGATGGCGGGGCTGTCGGTCAAGGAGTCGCACGACCTGGCCAAGCACCTCAAGGCGCTGACCTCGCGCTGGGATGTGTCGGTGCTGCTGGTCGAGCATGACATGGATGTGGTGTTCGGCATTTCCGATGTCGTGACCGTTTTTGAATTGGGCCGCGTCATCGCCAGTGGCGAGCCAGCCGGCGTGCGCGCCGATCCGCGCGTGCGTGAAGCCTACCTCGGGAGTGCCGCATGAGCGCAGCGCAGAACCGCTTCAAGCCAACGAACAGCGAGCACACGAAGGTGACGAGCGTGAGGGCAGCCCAATGAACGCCTTGCTGAAACTCGACCGGGTCAATGCCTTCTACGGCTCGGCCCATATCCTGCACAACCTGAGCCTGACAGTGAAGCCCGGCGAGCGCGTGGCGCTGGTCGGTCGCAACGGTGTCGGCAAGACCACGGTGGTCAACACCATCCTGGGGCTGGCGGCATTGCGCGGCGGGCAAATCCATCTGGGCGCGCATCACCTGGCGAGGCCGCGTCCCTACGTGGCGGCCCAGCATGGCATTGTGGTGGTGCCGCAGGGACGGCGCATCGTGGCCAACCTGAGCGTGGAGGAAAACCTGCACCTGGGTGCCGCCGTGGGCCGCAAGGGCCCCTGGACGGTGCCCGAGATCTACAAGCTGTTTCCCATCCTGCAGGAGCGCGCCCATACGCCGGGAACGGCCCTGTCGGGCGGCCAGCAGCAGATGCTGGCGGTCGGCCGGGCGCTGATGGCCAACCCCTCGCTGATCCTGCTGGACGAGCCCACCGAGGGTCTGGCGCCGGTGATCGTGGACCAGCTCGCAGACATCTTCAACCGGGTGGCGGCCCAGGGGACGGCGCTGCTGCTCATCGAGCAGAACATGAGCCTGGTGGTGCGTGTGGCCGAGCGCTACTGCGCCATGGCCAAGGGCGCGGTGGTGGCCGAAGGCCCGGTGGAGAACTCGCGCGCCAGCCTGCACGACCTTGAAGCCCACGTGATGGTTTGATTTTTTCGGCAAGTATCGGACGCCGGACCGTTTCCGGCTTTTTGATTCAGGAGACAACAGCATGTTCAAAATGACACCCCTGCAGCGTTCGCTCGCCGCTCTGGCAATGACGGCGGCCTTGCCTCTGTCGGTTCTGGCGCAGGGCAAGGAGCCGGTCAAGGTCGGTCTGGTTTCGTCCAAGTCCGGCGTCTTTGCCCAGCAGGGCGAGGAAGTGATGCGTGCGGTCCAGTTCGCCATCGATGAAGCCAACGCCAAGGGCGGCGTGGACGGCCGCAAGGTCGAAGTGCAGATCGCCGATGACGAGGGAACGCCGGATGCCGGACGCCGTGTTGCCGAAAAGCTGGCCCGCGACGGCCACAACCTGCTGATAGGCGCCATTCCTTCCTCCATCTCGCTGGCCATCGCCCAGAACCTGGATCGCTGGGACGCCGCCTACTTCGTGGTGGCCAGCAAGTCCGACAAGCTCACCGGCGACACCTGCAAGCCGCGCAGCTTCCGCACCAACCATTCGGACGCCATGGACATCGCCATGATCAACGAGTGGGCCAAGAGCGTGAAGGGCAAGAACTTCGCCGTGCTGGGTGCGGACTACGTGTGGGGCCGTGACTCGGGCGAATCCTTCAAAAAGGCCATCGAAGCGTCTGGCCGAAGCGTGCCGCTGTCCCTGTATGCCCCGCTGGGTACCAAGGACTTCTCGCCCTACATCGCCCAGCTCAAGGCCGCCAACCCGGACGCCATCTGGGTGGCCGAGACTGGCCGCGATGCCATTGCCTTCATCAAGCAAGCCGAAGAATTTGGCCTGATCCCCAAGACCCAGCTGATCGGTCATGCGCTGATCCAGAACTTCATGATCAATGCCACCGGCAAGGCGCTGGAAGGAACGCCGGGCAACACGGCTTACACGGCCGACCTTGACAACCCGCGCAACAAGGCCTTCGTCGCGGCCTGGAAGGCCAGGTTCAATCGCCTGCCCACCGACAACGAAGGCCAGGCCTACAACGGCACCCAGATCATGTTCGACGGCGTGAAGCTGGCCAAGAGCGTCAAGCCGGCGGACGTGAGCAAGGCCCTGCGCGGCGCCCCGCTCGACACCATTTACGGCAATGTCACCATGCGGGCTGCCGACAACCAGCTGCTGCTGCCCAACTACGTGGCACGGGCCAAAATGGTGGATGGCGCGCTGCGCCCGGTGATCGAGCATATCTTCCCGCCTTCCCTGACGCCAGCAGCTTCGCCGCTGTGCAAGATGTAAGAGCCGGGCATGCCGCACATCCAGATTGAATACACCGCCAACCTGGAGGGGGCGGTCGTCGGGGGCGGGCTGGTGGAGGCAATCCATCAGGCTGCCGTGGACTCGGGCATTTTTCCGGTCTGGGGCATTCGCACGGTGGCGCGGGCCGTGTCGCACTACCGGGTCGGCAACGGCGATACCGGCAACGGTTTTGTCCAGGTCGGCGTGCGGATCGCCCCGGGCCGCAACCTGGCGCTGCGCCAGCGCATTGCGCAGGAACTGTTCAGCGCATTTCGGCAGGTCATGGCGGGACTGTTCAAGACGCACCGACTGGGTTGTCAGCTGGAGGTCACCGAGTTTGACGCCGATGTGTGCCTCTATCAAAACAACCTGGCCGCTTCCCGTGACGCAGCCGAGCCGCTCGTGTGCCGGCCGGTGCAGGAGGTGGTGGCATGAAACGGGTACTGGTTACCGGAGGCAGTGGCTTTCTGGGCGCGTGGATTGTTCGCCGCTTGAGCGCGCGTGGCATTGAGGTGTGCGTGCTGGATATTCATGCCAACCGGCAAACGGTCGCAGCCATCGCGGGCGATGTGGCGCACGGCCTGGACTGGCATGTGGGCGATATTCGCCGGGCGGACGATGTGCGGCAGGCCCTGCGTGGCTGCGACGGCGTGATCCACCTGGCCGGCGTGCTTACGCCCGATTGCAGCGCGAACCCGCTGCGGGGCGCCGAGATCAACCTCATGGGCGCACTGAATGTGTTCGATGCGGCGCAGGCGCAAGGCATTGGCCAGGTGGTGTATGCCAGCTCGGCCGGCGTCTACGGTCCGCATGATGCGCAGCACCCGCAACCGGCCACCCACTATGGCGCGTTCAAGCTGGCGGTGGAGGGTTCGGCACGTGCCTACTGGCATGACCGGGGTCTCGCCAGCATCGGGTTTCGTCCCTTCGTGGTCTATGGTCCCGGCCGTGAAACAGGCGTCAGTGCCGGGCCCAGCCTGGCGTGTCGCGCGGCCGCTCGTGGCGAGTCCTACACCCTGGGCTATACCGGCGCATCGGGCCTGATTTATGTGGACGATGTCGCTCAGGCCTTTGAGCAGGCCTTGTTGACGCCGGCACGGGGCGCTTCGGTTTACAACCTGGTCGGGCAGCTGGCCACGGTGGAGGAGGTCATGGCCGAGATACGCCGGCAGGTGCCCGGCGCCAGGCTGCGGGCCGAAGGTCCTCCCTTGACCATTGCGCCCGGTATTCGCGAAGAGGGGCTGGAGGCGCTGCTGCCCCAGCGCCAGTTCACGAGTCTGGCGCAAGGCATTGCGGCCACGCTGCAGCATTACCAGCGACCACATCCATTGGCGCATGCCTAACATTCAGGAGACCTTGACATGAGCAAACTACGTCTGGCCGTCATTGGTGCGGGCGCGATAGGGCGCACGCACATTGCGCTGGCCCAGGATCACGAACTCTTCGAGCTGGCGGCCATTGTGGATGGCTCCGAGCCCGCGCAGGCCCTGGCTGCGCAGCTGGGCGTTGCGGCCTACACCGACGCACAGGCCATGCTCACCGCGGTCCGGCCCGATGCCGTCATCGTCGCCACGCCAAATGCCACCCATGCCGACATCGGCATACAGTGCCTGCAAAATGGGGCGGCCGTGCTGGTGGAAAAGCCGATTACCGACACGCTCGAAGACGCACGCAGGCTGTGCGAGGCCGCCGAACAGGCGGGTCGTCCCCTGCTGGTGGGCCACCAGCGCCGCTACAACGCCATCCTGCGTGCAGCGCGCAGCATCGTGCAATCGGGGCGCCTGGGCAAACTCGTCTCGGCCACCGGCATGGCCACCTGGCTCAAGCCCGATCCCTACTTTGACATGACCTGGCGCAGGCATCAGGGCGGCGGCCCCATCCTCATCAACCTGATCCACGACATTGATTTGCTGCGCTTTCTGATGGGGGACATTGAAAGCGTGCAGGCCAGCAGCGCCAACGCGGTGCGCGGCTTCGAGGTGGAAGACACCGCCGCCGTCATCCTGCGCTTCAAAAACGGTGCACTGGCCACCATGACAGTGTCAGACTGCAGCACCACCCCCTGGAACTGGGACCTGGCGGCCGGCGAGTCCGCGCATTACCCGCGCCAGGACGTCAACTCGCACTTCATTTCCGGCACGCACGGCTCGCTCACGCTGCCGCGGCTTGAGGTGTGGGAGTACCGCAATGAAAGGGGCTGGCATGAGCCCCTGGCGCAGGAGCGCATCGCCCTGCATGCGTCCAATCCGTATGCGGAGCAGCTGCGGCATTTTCATGCGGTCATCCAGGGCCTTGAAGAGCCGGTGTGCAGCGGCCGCGATGCGTTGCGCAGCCTCCAGGCCATTCTCGCCATACGCCGGGCCGCGGCAACCGGTGACATGGTTCGTCTGGATGACGAAACACGGTCGTACGCAACACCGGCGTGACCCGCATGGATATTTTTCTGAAGGATTTCTGATGACTTCGCTCTCTCCCATGGGCGTGCCCGTCCACGCCCTCGTCACCGGTGCCACTGGCGGCATTGGCCGGGGCATTTGTTTTGCGCTGATAGCGCAGGCGCGTAAAGAGGGCGCCCGCATACACATCAGCGCCGCCGCTTCACAGCCTGGCGAACGGCTGGACCAGCTGCTGGAAGCGTTGCGCGCCGCCGGTGCACAGGCCAGCGGCGTGGCGGGGGACATCACCGATCCCGCTCAATGCACGGCCATGGTGGCGCAGGCCCAGCGCCATGGGGGCGACCTGACGGCCCTGATCTGCAACGCCGGCGCGTCCGGCCCCGGCCAATTGGCGAATCTGCCGGTGGCGCAATGGGACCAGACCTTCAACCTCAACACCCGCTCGGCCTGGTTGCTGGCCCAGGCGGCGCGTGAGCAACTGGCGCGCACAGGTGGCAGCATCACCGCCGTGGCCTCCATGTCGGGTTTGACGCCTCACCCGGGCTATGGTGCCTATTCGGCGGCCAAGGCCGCGCTCATCATGCTGTGCCGCCAATTGGCCCAGGAGTGGGCGGGCGACGGGATTCGGGTCAACACGGTTTGTCCCGGCATGACCCGCACGCCGCTGACCGAGCCGGTCTACCAGGATGCCGCCACATTGGCCAGGCGCGAAGCGCTGGTGCCCTTGGGGCGTATCGGGCGGGCAGAAGACGTTGGCGCGGCGGTGGCCTATTTGAGCAGTGCCGCGGCGTCGTATGTGACGGGTCAGAACCTGGTGGTGGATGGTGGTATTTCAGACCACATGCTCACCTTGATCCCAGGCCGGCCGGGCAAGGCGCCTATCGACCAATGAGGGTGAACAGGCCCTAGTTAGTCGTTCAAAAAACTCGATAGACCCAGATTCCACGCGGGTTGGCAGGCGTTTCAGGATGTGGATATTGCATGGTTTGAGGTCATCAAAGCCTCAAACCATGCAAACTCATTGCAGATATCAAATCCCGCGTTTGCATAGACTGCACCTCTCAGGTGTTGCCGGGCGCCCGCTTTCGCGTTGGGCCGAAGCGATTCATCAGGTACTGCGTATGCCGCTGTTTGGATCGACCAACGGTGCGCCTCGCAACACCCTCGGACTCCAGGCCGAGTACGAGTTCTGATTCCGTTCAGCTAGCGTTCACCTAGGCGCGGGCAAGATGTGCTCCATACCAACCGAAGGAGCCTCCATGAAACGCCTTGCACTTGTCTGCATGCTTGCATCCGCAGTCGTCGGGCTTCACGCCGAAACCTATGTCGACAATGCCCGCGTTCGCAGCGTCGATCCGCAGTATGAAAGCGTGAGTGTTCCCCGTGAGGAGTGCAGCAGCCACTGGGTCAACGAGACCCGCCGTACCGGCGAACGCGAGTATGGCGGCGCCGTGGTCGGCGGCCTGGCGGGTGCCCTGCTGGGCAACCAGGTCGGCAGAGGTCATGGCCGGGAAGCCGCCACGGCCCTGGGCGCGGTGGTGGGCGCCTTTGCCGGGGACCGCGTCGCGAACGGTGACCGATGGGGACAGTACGAAGAGGTTCCACGAGAGGTGACCAGCTGCCGCACGGTGAGCGACGTGCAGACTCGCGTGGCCGGCTACCGGGTCAACTACGAGTACCGGGGCCAACAGTTCACCACGCTGATGCGCGAGAATCCTGGGCCGAACCTGCAAGTGCGGGTGTCGGTGGACCCTGTAGAACGGTAGTACGATGCCCGGATGGATTTTGACTCCTGCCCGTCGCACCATGAACGCTCTTGTTAAGCCGGTCTGTGCCCTCCTGATCGTGTTGGCCACCCCCGCTTGGGCCGACCTCAGCCGGGACGATGCCGCCGCCGCTGCACAACGCCTGAGCAGCGGCCGGGTGTTGTCGGTGGAGAAATCCGAGTCCGCACGCCGTCCGGTGTGGCGAGTGAAAGTCGTCACCGCGCAAGGTGAGGTCAGGGTGATCCTGATCGACGCCGCCAGCGGGCAAGCACTTTAGGCTGACTGGCAGGGTCGGTCAGCATGCGCTTGTTGTTAATCGAAGATGATGCGGCCCTGCGGCTCGGGTTGGCGCGCCAACTCGAGGCTGACGGGTACCGGGTCGACCAGGCCGCGGACGGCGAAGACGGCCTGTTCCAGGCGCGCGAGTACCCGGTGGATCTTGCCATCGTCGACTTGGGACTGCCCAAGTTGAGTGGCCTGACGGTCGTACAGCGTTTGCGCGCCGATGGCCGGGCGATACCGATCCTGATCCTCACGGCGCGCGGCAGCTGGCAGGACAAGGTGGTGGGCCTGGAGTCTGGCGCGGACGACTATCTGGTCAAGCCATTTGAATACCCGGAGCTCGCCGCCCGCGTCAAGGCGTTGTTGCGGCGCTCGCTCAAAGCCACGTCGGATGTGCTGACGCTGGGGCCGATCGCCATCGATTTCTCTGCGCAGGTCGCCCGGCTCAATGGCGAGGTGATGGACTTGACCGCTTTTGAGTACCGCGTTCTCGAATATCTGGTGCGCGAACGGGCGCGGGTCGTGAGCAAGCAAGAGCTCTCCGATTACCTGTACCCGCACGATGAAGACCGGGACAGCAATGTGCTGGAGGTGCTGATAGGGCGGCTGCGCCGCAAGCTCGACCCGGACGGTACCTTGGCTCCGATTGAAACGCTGCGCGGGCGTGGGTACCGCTTCACGCTCGGATGAGGTTCCACGACTCCATTCGTGCCCGCTTGGTCATTGGCGCCGCGCTGGTGCTGGTGGCATTCGTGGCTGGGGCTGGCCTGGCTGTGCAACGCGCCCATGCGGACAGCGTGCGTACGGCCCGCTTTGCCCAACTGCAGAGCACGGTCTATCTGCTGTTGGCAGGGGCCGAACTCGACGCAGGTGGGGTGCTGGTCATGCCCGCGGCTTTCCCGGAGCCGCGTCTGTCGCTGCCGGGGTCCGGCCTGTACGCGAACATCGTCAATGTTGCCCGGCGTGAAGAATGGCAATCAGCGTCCACCCTGGGCCTCAGCCCGCCATTTCAGCGCAGCGTGGCCGTCGGCCAGTGGCGCTACGACACGGTCAGTGGGGCAGGTCGCGCTTACCTGGCCGTAAGCTATGGCGTGAATTGGGCGGGTCGCACACAGGCCGCACCGCTGGTTCTTTCCGTCCTGGAGGACAAGGCGGAGTTCGATCGCGAGATCAGCGTCTTCGCGCGCACCTTGTGGACTTGGCTCGGCGGAGCCGCGCTGTTGCTGCTGCTGTCTCAAACCGTTCTGCTGGGGTGGGGGCTGGCGCCGTTGAGGCGGGTGGCACATGAGATCCAGCGCATCGAGAGCGGAGAGCAAGCCGAAGTCGAGGGACGCTACCCCACGGAAATCGCGGCACTGACGGACAACCTCAACACCCTGATCAAGCAGGAGCGCGTGCGGCAAACGCGGTACAAGGAAGCATTGAGTTTCCTCGCCCACAGCCTCAAGACGCCGCTGGCCGTGCTGCGCACCGCGCTCAATGTGCCAGCCCAGCTGCCCGCCACGGTGACCCAGCAGGTGGCGCGCATGGATGCCATCGTTCAGCACCAACTTGGCCGGGCGGCTGCCAGCGGCGCTGCTCGCTTTGCACCTTATCTGCCCCTGGCGCCGATACTGAATCGGATTCGCGAATCGCTGGGCAAGGTCTATGCCGACAAGGGCTTGGCCTTCACCGTCGAGTGCCCGCCTGAGCTGAATTGGCGGATCGACGAAGGCGACGCTTTTGAAATGCTGGGCAACGTCATGGATAACGCGGCCAAGTGGGCAAGACACCGAATTGCCGTCAGCGTATGGCATGAAGCGGATCGATTGAACATCCGGGTGGAGGACGACGGCCCGGGATTCAGCGATATGCAATCGATATTGCAGCTTCATGTGCGCGCGGACGAACAAGTGCCCGGCCATGGCGTCGGCTTGGCGGTCGTCAATGATCTGGTGGCCAGCCACGAAGGGGAGTTGAACCTGTCCCGCTCGGACTTGGGCGGCGCACGACTTGACATTGTTTTGCCGGCGGCTTGAGCGACTTCGATTCTGTTCAGCTGGCGTTCATCCATGGGGGCGCAAGATGCGATTCATGCCAACCCAAGGAGCCATCATGAAACCTTCCATCTCTACCAAATTCGTCGCGGCAGCGGCACTGGCAGCTGCGGCTTTCGGCGCAACCTCGGCTGCGTACGCGCGAAGCGATGTGTATTTTTCTATCGGCGTGCAGGGTGCGCCCGTCTACGTGGAGCCGGCGCCCGTCTATGTGCAGCCGGCACCCGTCTATGTCCAGCCCCAGCCTGTGTATGTCCAGCCGCGTCCGGTGTACGTGCAGCCGCCGGTGTACGCCGCCCCCGCCGAGGTGTATGTGCGCCGTGGCCCGCCCGCATATGACGGCGCCTACGAAGATGAGCGGGCCTGGCGGCGTGCCGAATGGCGTCGTCGGTTCTGGAGGCACCATCACCATGATTGGGACCGGGACTAATCTCGCGGCCGCAATGGGGATTGACCAGGCAGCGCGCGCCGCGTCGGCTCGCCTGATCCGCTAAATAGCGAGGTCACTGGGGAGTAGGTGTCCTTCGATCCGGAGGAGGAGCATCAACATACTTGGCTTCACAGCCATGGTGCAAGCGGTTCCAAGCTTGGCAAGACCGCTGACTACGCCGCCAGCTACCGTTCAGTTTGTTCTGCCATGAATGTTTATGGCGACAAAGGAGTAACTGCTAACTAGGTTGGGATCCCGCGTTTTGCGGGGTTGTTGGTGATCAAACCTTCGACTATCCACCTGAAGAACCGGCAGGAGGTTTGGTGTGTGCGAAAATACCAATTGTTGGGAAATTCAGCGTTGCGGCTGTAGCTCAGTGGATAGAGTATTGGCCTCCGAAGCCAAGGGTCGTGGGTTCGATCCCCGCCAGCCGCACCAGATAACGATTTCGTCCTAAAAGAGACGCTTGTGGAGTCCGGCAATTAGTGAGCGTTTGCGCAAGAAGTGCCGGAAATCTTAGTTGCGCACTAACTGCCGGAAGCGCTGATTTCTACTTCATTTGCTAACAGGCGAGCCGTATCTTTCGCCAGTTTGCTGACCAAACGCGCTTCGTTCCTACGGACAGATAAGCCGGATAGTCTTAACGCCTTGTGGACTGCCCTGCGAGTTAGCTTTTTAGCCCGACGTGTCATCTCTGCAACAAGTAAACCGATTTCTCTTCTAAGCGCTTCTTTCCGAAAGGCATCGCAACTCAGCCGGTCGGCTGTTGGACTGTATGAAGAATGAGTCGTGCCAGTGACTGGGCATGCTGCTGGTGGCGCTCTCCCCGTATTCGGGGAAGTCGCTGGGTTTACGCATGCGGCGTTGCTGGACCAGCGTTTGTTTCAGGCTGACGCGGGCGGCTGCCACGGCAGCGGCTTCCTCGCGCTTTGAATGCCGGCTTCTTTCAGCCACTTCGCCCAAGAATTCATTCCGAATTTCTACCGGGTTTGGCAGCCTGGACGGGTTGAGCACGATGTAGGCAATGCCGCATTCCGCCAGCAAATCTTCTTTCAGGGTTCTGGCCTTTTGGGAGAGTCCAAAAGACTTGGGCACATCGACACAGCCGACAACATGGCCATCCTCGTCACACACTGAAAATGTACAGGTGACGTTCTTGAGCAAGCCATACCAGTACAGGCCGGTTTCGCTGGCGTGGGGTCTGATGAAGCGGGTCACCGATATCTTGATCATCACATGGTGGTCGTCAAAAGTTTCCGACAGCCAGCGCCAAACCCGCAATTCTTCGCTGTTCACCAGTTCCCTCGCATGCAAGGGCCAGCGCCTTGGGATGCGTCGTTTTTGCCGGGCTACCCACCGCTGCCGCAACCAGTACAACACGCAGAACATCGCCATCAGAGGCAGTGCTGCCAGCAACCATCCCAAGTCTGTGTTCATGTTGCAACCCTGATTTGTTACCAACAATTACCAGATACGCCGAATCTAGTTACTCTGGAATGGAAATAAGTACACTTTTTTAAAAAGTGTTAACAAATTGTTCTGTTTTGAAGATTGCGTGATTTAGCTCACAAAAAGATCATTGCTGTGATTGCGACGACGGCGGTGTCGATTTACCAGATTTTTATACAGGTATAAAAATTCCGTGAAACCCGGCAGCCTTGATCGATCGATTCTAGGTGCCACTTGCCAGCAAGCCCATCCCCCAAATGGGGGATACGTTGTATGACAGCTCCCGAGTTCCAAGCATTGGCCGCGATTGTCAGCTTCTTGCCCAAGCGAAGGGCTGCTTTGGGTCTTGCCTTGGGTGCCTGCCAATTTTGGCGAAAGGCCGGTCTCAGTGGAGTTGAAAAACTCGGCCAGCAAGCCTGTTGCTAAATTTTGAGGGGCGCTCGACCCCTTGGCCGCGTCGCGATCGTCGATTCTGAGCGGGTTTGAGAGGTCGGCTTTTCGCCTCGCTCGACTTGCCGCAAGCATGTTGAGCTTTTCAACAGAATAGGCCAACATCGGACATTCGCTGGAGACCATCCTCGTCTTCGCAAAAAACGTGCACGTGCAGAGGGGTGTGATCGAGACCAGGAAACGCTGGTGGAGGCTGGCGCCTGCATGCACCAGCGTCCCGGCACACGCCACGTCCTGTTCGACTATTCGCCCGACATGGAATACCCGGAAATCGTTTCGCCCGGGGGATTTCAAGATGGTCGATGTGGCGCCGGTGTGCGAGGTCCCCGACCCGACGTCCTGGAGGTGACCGCCGTAGGATGGGCAGCAAGCTGCCCACGCGCTCAGAACTCGGCATCCAGCTCATCAATCTCGTCCGGCTCCTGCTGGGCTTGGGCCACCCATTCCTGCATGGCGGGCAGGGCCATGATGCACTGGCAATAGGCGGCACACACCGGGTCCAGCGCCACGTCATAGGTCAGGAAACGTGTCACCACCGGTGCGTACATCGCGTCGGCCATGCACGGCTGCTTGCCAAACAGGTAGGGACCGCCATAGGTCGCCAGGCACTCGCTCCAGATGGCCACAATGCGGTCGATGTCGCCTTGCGCCCGCGACCAGACTTTGAAGCCGGGAAAATGCGCCTTGATGTTCATCGGCAGGGCCGAACGCAGGGACGCAAAACCCGAGTGCATCTCGCCGCAAATCGCGCGGCAATGGGCGCGCGCCTTGGGATCAGCCGGCAACAGGCCGGCTTTGGGTTTGATCTCGTTCAGATACTCGCCGATGGCCAGCGTGTCCCAGACCTTGATGTCGTTGTGCCTCAGCGCGGGCACCAGAATCGATGGCGACAGCAGCAGGATCTCGGCCCGCATGGCGGGGTCGTCGGGCGACACGAATTCCTCGGTGAATTCAAGTCGGGCCAGCTTGGCCAGCAGCCAACCGCGCAGTGACCAGGAACCGTAGTTTTTGCTGCTGATGGTGAGAACGGCATTTGCCACGATGCTGACCTCCTGAAACCTTGGCAAGGGCTGCAACGGGCATCCACGGTCCCATTGAACCAACGCCGCAAGAAATGTATCAACGCGTATATATAGTGGCCTGTAACTTGCTTGTCAATGTCATGCTTTACCAAGCATACCAACTGCAATCCGACATACTGTTTCCGCTGCGCCTGCTGGCCCAGCGCACCAGCGCGGCGCTGGGGTTGGGGCGGACAGAAGGGACGATGGTCCGCAAGCTGGCCGCCGCCAACGAAGTATTCTCGCGCCTGCGGCTGACGCACACCCGACCGGACTATGGCATCAAGAGGGTCATGGTGGCCGGCCAAGACTTGGCGGTCACAGAAGAAGTTGCGCTCGCGACGCCGTTTGGCACGCTGCTGCACTTTCGCAAGGACGGCAGCGCCGGGCAGCCCAAAGTGTTGCTGGTCGCCCCCCTGTCCGGGCACTTTGCCACCCTGCTGCGCGAAACCGTGCGCACCCTGCTGGCCGACCATGAGGTGTATATCACCGACTGGCACAACGCCCGCGACGTGCCCTTGAAGCACGGCGCTTTCGGCCTGGACGATTACATCGATTACATGATCCGCTTCGTGGAAACCATCGGACCCCACACCCATGTGATCGCCGTCTGCCAGCCCTGCGTGCCCGCGCTGGCCGCCGCCGCCCTGATGGCCGAAGACGACCACCCGGCCCAGCCCGCGAGTCTCACGCTGATGGCCGGACCGGTGGACTGCCGCGTCAACCCGACTGAGGTCAACCGGCTGGCCACCAGCCACCCGATCGACTGGTTCGAGAAAAACCTCATCTACCCTGTGCCGCCGCCGCATGCCGGCGTCATGCGCCGCGTCTATCCCGGATTTTTGCAGCTCGCCGCCTTCATGAGCATGAACCTGGAGCGGCACCAGAAGGCGTTTGACGACCTGTACGAGTACCTGGTGGCAGGCGAGCTGGACAAGGCCGATACCATCCGCCGCTTTTACGACGAGTACCTGGCCGTGAACGACCTACCCGCCGAGTTCTACCTGGAAACGGTGGAAAAAGTGTTCCAGACCTACGACCTGGCGCGCGGCCAACTCACCTGGCGCGGCCGGCGGGTGAACCCGGCGGCCATCCGCCGCACGGCGCTGATGACCGTGGAAGGCGAGCGCGACGACATCTGCTCCGTCGGCCAGACCGAGGCCGCGCAGGATTTGTGCAGCAGCATCCGCCCCTACCTGAAAACCCACCATGTGCAAACCGGCGTGGGCCACTACGGCGTGTTCAGTGGCCGCAAGTGGACCCAGCAAATTTACCCGCGGGTGCGGGAGGTGATTCACGCCAGCATGGGGTGAATCTCAAGCCGGCTCAAGAACCGCTAATCGCACTTTTCTTGAAGGTTCACAGCTTTTCCCATTTGACGCGCCGCCGCCAAGTGGCTGCCACACCGTGAGCTGGTCTGAGTTTTGGTAACGAAAGGCGAACTGGGTAAAGGGCCACCCGGATAGGGGCAACAAAGCTGTACGGCAGCAGTTCAGGCGTACGAACGGCACTGTGCCTGACGTATGCAGCGTCGCGGGCCAGGTGCATTGCGTGCGATCTCCCGGCTTACCGTGGAGGGTGAGCGCTTGAGTATTCGGGCAATGGCTCGAAGACTCAGTCCCTGCTCACGTCCGATGGCTATAGTTCTACGATCTTCGTATCCCAGCTGCTGGTACTTTGGCTCTGATTTCATGCTCACACCTTACTTGCTTTGTCGTCGGGTGTTGCACTTCAGTTTTGAGCCCGCCCTTCCAAAATATAGGAATCAATCCCGACATCTCCGTTGGCATGGGCAAAGGGCCCCCTGCGCTACGAAAGTGCTTTCAAGCGCTGTAGGCAGTCTTAACTCCCAGATTCTTTTTCCTCCAACGGCACCCCTGAGGGGTTTATCTGCATTGGTGATCCACTCCCGCAAGCGCGACTCAGGACGCGGGTGCGGGAGTGTTTGTCAGCCGGTTTACTGCTTCTTGGCTGCGATGGCGTCGACCGCTTTTTCGATCAGCGCGGCCACTGCCTTGGGCTGGGACACGTAGACGGCGTGGCTCCCCGGAACCTCGACCACAGTGGCGCCGGCACGTTTCGACATGGCGCGTTGTGCGGGCGGCGGAATCATTTTGTCGTCCTTGGCAACCAGGTACCAGCTGGGCTTGCCCTTCCAGGCAGGCTCGGTCACTGCGCCGGTCAAGGCAGCAACACCCCACGGCACTTGCGACGCGCCCATGAAATTGGCCTTTTGCGGGTTCACGTCTGCAGCGAAAGCGGCGGCGAACTTGGCTTGGTCCAGGAACAGGAAGCCGTCTTGTGGCGGCAGGATCGGCGGCACGGGAGCGCCGGGAACCGGATCCTTGATCAGCGAGTCCACTGATTCGCCCTTGTCGGGTGCAAAGGCGGCAATGTAGACCAGACCTTCGACCTTGGGGTCCGTGCCGGCTTCGGTGATCACGACACCGCCGTAGGAGTGGCCGACCAGGACCACGCCGCCCTTTTGTGCGGCAACGGTGCGCCTGGTCACGGCGACATCGTCAGCCAGAGAAGTGGTCGGATTCTGAACGATGCTGGCGGAATAGCCGTCCTTCTTCAGAATCTTGTAGACATCTTCCCAGCCGGAACCATCTACAAAGCCGCCGTGCACGAGCACAACGCTGGGAGCGTTCGGGTTGGCAGCAAAGGCGCTGGACAGCGCGCTCACGGCCAGCACGGAACCGGTCAGGCTGGTGGCCAGGACTTTAGAAAACTTGGATACATGCATTTTGAAATCTCCAGTTAGCGCACGTGGCGCGATGTAAAGAGGTGCTGTGGTTCAAAAGCATCGAAAGCTGCACCCAAGAAACCTTCGAATGGAAATTAGTTTAGACATAAATAGTTTAGATGTAAAGCTTAATTTCGTGGGAAATGGTTTTGCCCCACCACCGGGCTGCTGGCCCAGGTGCTGGTGGCCAAGTTTGCAGATCATTTACCCCTGTACCGCCAGGAAGCGATCTTCGGGCGAGCCGGGTTCGCCATCCCGCGCTCGACGCTGGCGCAGTGGGTGGGCTCCTGTGGCGTGCAATTACAGCCGTTGGTCGATGCGCTCAAGAATGAAATCCTTAAACACGCTGTACTGCACGCGGATGAAACGCCGGTGCAGATGCTCAAGCCGGGCAACGGCAAGACGCACCGGGCCTACCTCTGGGCCTATGCGCCCGGGGTGTTTGAAGCTACGCGGGCCGTGGTTTATGACTTCTGCGAAACCCGCGCGAGTGAACATGCCCAAGCGTTCTTGGGCGAGTGGAAGGGCAGTTTGATTTGTGACGACTACGCCGGACACAAACAGAGCCTGGCCAACGGCGTGACTGAGGCTGGATGCCTGGCGCATTCGAGGCGTAAGTTCTTCGACCTGCACGCGGCCAACAGAGCCAGGTCGCCGAGAGCGCGCTGCAGCAGATCGCCAGGATCTACGAGATTGCGATCGAATATTTTTGCGTCTCGAACCGATACGCACTAAATCCAAGCTGCCACATATCTGCTCTCTGAATGGCCAGCAAACTTTCTAGCAGTAGCAACCGAAAGCGGCATTTCCCGCTCGCTTTTTTTGCGGGGCAACTCATCTGCACCCTCCGTGGGTAGATGCCGTTATCAACACCTCGCTGGCGAAGCAGAATCGTTGGGTGACGGAAGAGGACGTGCGGCGAGTGGTCTCCAATCTGCGGGAAGAGGGGGCAGCCTAACGAAGGCAGAAATCTGGCGCCGATTGGATTGGTGGGGCTGAATCGATCCGAAATGGCTCACATGAGAGCAGAAACGGTTGCGTTGCGATACGGCTGTGAGGTGCGTGTGCTGGAAAAGACTGACCACTGTCTCGGAATGGGCTGACCATACTGCTGGTGATAACCTCTGAGTCCACCAACAGCCGCTATGCAAGCGTTTGCTGCCGGTCACCAACGACAGCTTTCTGGAGGTTCAATTGCGAAGTTTGGCTTGCCAGCCAGCCGCCATTCGCGGCGGTCAACAGCGTGCCAAAAGCATCGGTTGGCATGGGTTCCCGCATTGCGGACAGGTCGGAATTGATTCGAGAACTGGGGCCTGCTTGAGTGCAAATAATGTCACGTTAGGTCGCAGTGGCCGCATCGTCGACTCGATTGCATTGCTGTCGCCGCGAAGCAACTCATTTCGCCAATTCAATATGCGTGACAACGTACTCGCCTTTGACCTGGTCCGCAGCAAAGCGCACCTTGTCACCCGGCTTGACTGAACTGAGCATCTTGGGGTCCAGGAGAGCGAACTCCATGGTCATGGCGCCCATACCGATATTCGGAATCGGGCCATGCTTCAGCAAAACTCTTTTTTCTTTCGGGTACACCTTCAGGACCTCCGCATTGGTCAGTGATGCTGCCATTGCTGGAGCAGCGGTGACAGGTTTCACCCCAGCCTGACCTGAGGGTTGCGCCTGAGCATAGCCGGTGGCGATTGCAGTGGCAGCCAGCGTGAGGGAGGCAATGATTCGAACGAGTTTCATAGGGGGCCTTTCCGGTTGAGAATTTTGACGTGATGCTGTGGTGAAAGTTCAGCTTGCAGCGGCCGGCTCTTGGAAACCCAGGCTTTCAGAGCGCCTCAGCCGTCTGCGCATCAGGAGCAACCATACCGCTGGAATCACCAGCATCGATAGCAGCGGTGCGGTTACCATGCCGCCAACCATGGGGGCTGCGATGCGCTGCATGACTTCGGAGCCGGTGCCACCATCCCAGAGAATCGGCAGCAGGCCCGCCAGAATAACCGCGACGGTCATGGCTTTCGGGCGCACGCGCAGGACAGCGCCTTCGGTGATGGCCTCCAGGAGCAGCGCTTCCGAGGTTTCGCGTCCAGCTGTCAGGCGGCGCTCCCATGAGCCTTTGAGGTAGACCAGCATCACCACGCCGAACTCGGCCGCCACGCCCGCCAGCGCAATGAAACCCACGGCCGTTGCGACGGAGATGGCATGCCCCAGGACCCAGATAAGCCAAAAACCACCGGTCAGCGCAAACGGAACAGCCAGCAGGATGAGCAGAGCCTCCTCGGCGCGGCGAAACGTCAGGTACAACAGCACAAAGATGATAGCGAGCGTGAAGGGAACCACCACTTTGAGTCGCTCGGATGCACGTTCCAGGTATTCGAACTGTCCCGACCACGAGATAGAGTAGCCCGCCGGGAGTTTGACTTCCTGGATAACGCGCAGCTGCATTTCAGTCACCGCGGAGCGTAGGTCGCGCCCATGCAAGTCCACGTAGACCCAGCCCGAGAGCCGCGCGTTTTCGCTGCGCAGCATAGGCGGACCTTCCTCGATCTTTATCGCTGCCACGTCCGACAGTCGCAGTTGAGCGCCCTTTTCGGTGACGAACGGCAGGTCGCGGAGCTTTTCCAGGGAATCCCGAACCTCCCGGGGGTAACGCACATTGATGGGAAATCTTAGGCGCCCCTCGACCACCTCGCCGACGTTGTCACCGCCGACGGCCGAGGACACCAGCATTTGCACATCGGCGACGTTGAGGCCGTAGCGGGCCGCGGCCACTCGGTCAATCGACACGTCGATGTAGCGGCCGCCGACGAGACGTTCGGCGAGCGCCGAGGTCACTCCCGGGACGTTCTTCACCGCCGCTTCGACTTCGCCAGCCAGTCTGTCAATGACCGCCAAGTCGGGACCGCTCACCTTGATGCCGACCGGACTCTTGATGCCGGTGGCCAGCATGTCGATGCGGTTGCGAATCGGTGGCACCCAGATGTTGGACAGGCCCGGCACCTTCACCGCCTTGTCCAGTTCCTCGACCAGCTTGTCCGGTGTCATGCCGGCGCGCCACTCGGCTCTGGGCTTGAACTGGACGGTGGTTTCGAACATTTCCAGGGGCGCAGGGTCTGTGGCGGTCTCTGCGCGTCCGGCCTTGCCGAATACCCGGGCCACCTCGGGGACCGTCCGAATCATCCGGTCCGTCTGCTGCAGCAGTTCCGAAGCCTTCGCCGCAGACAAGCCTGGCAAGGCCGTCGGCATGTACAGCAGGTCCCCCTCGTCCATAGGTGGCAGGAACTCGCCTCCGAGCTGCGACAAGGGGATGATGGTGCTCGCCAGGGCGACCAGCGAGACGGCAATCGTGGCCTTTGGGAAGCGCAGCACCAGGGCCAGTAAAGGCCGATACAGCGCAATCAGTATCCGATTGATCGGGTTCGACTGTTCACGGGGAATGCGGCCCCGAATGAGATAGCCCATCAGCACCGGCACCAGCGTGACGGCCAGGCCCGCCGAGGCCGCCATCGCATAGGTCTTGGTAAATGCCAGTGGCGCGAACAGCCGCCCCTCCTGGGCTTCCAGCGTGAACACCGGAATGAACGACAGCGTGATGATGAGCAGCGAGAAGAACAGGGCGGGACCGACCTCGACGGCCGCTTCCGTCACCACCGCCCAGCGCTCCTGGGCTCCCAGCCTCTGGTTAGGGTGGGCTTCTTCCCAGGCTTCCAGGTGCTTGTGGGCATTCTCAATCATCACCACGGCGGCATCGACCATGGCCCCAATGGCAATGGCAATGCCGCCCAACGACATGATGTTGGCGTTGACGCCCTGGTAGCGCATGATGATGAATGCGGCCAGGATGCCCACGGGCAAGGACACGACAGCGACCAGCGACGAGCGCAGGTGGAACAGGAACAGCAGGCAGACCACGGCAACCACGATGAATTCCTCAATCAGCTTGTTCTTGAGGTTGCCGACGGCGCGCTGGATAAGCTGAGAGCGGTCGTAGGTCGGCACGATTTCCACCCCAGGCGGCAGACTGCCCTTCAGTTGTTCGAGTTTCGCCTTGACGGCCTGAATGGTTTCCAGGGCGTTCTTGCCCGTGCGCATGACAATCACGCCGCCGGCGACCTCGCCCTGGCCATCGAACTCGGCGATACCGCGGCGCATTTCCGGGCCCACCTGGATTCGGGCGACATCGCCCAGCCGCACGACCACACCCGCGCCAGACGCACTCAGCGGAATGTTGCGAAAGTCCTCCAGGCTTGCCAGGTAGCCTTTGGCCCTGACCATGTACTCGGTCTCTGCCAGTTCGAGCACGGCCCCGCCCGCTTCCTGGTTCGAGCGACGTATCGCATCCAGCACCTTGGCATGCGGAATGCCGTAGGCGCGCAGCCGGTCCGGGTCAAGAACGACCTGGTATTGGCGCACCATGCCGCCCAGGCTGGCCACCTCGGCCACATTGGGCACTGACTTCAGCTCGAACTTCAGAAACCAGTCCTGCAGGGCCCTAAGCTGCCCGATATCATGCTGGCCAGTGCGGTCCACCAGAGCATATTCATATATCCAGCCAACGCCGGTGGCGTCCGGGCCGAGGGCAGCGCTTGCGCCAGCAGGCAGTTTGGACTGCACCTGATTGAGGTACTCCAGCACCCGCGACCGCGCCCAATACAGGTCGGTTCCGTCCTCGAACAGCACGTAGACGAACGAGTCGCCAAAGAAGGAATAACCCCGCACCGTCCTGGCGCCCGGCACCGACATCATGGTGGTCGTGAGCGGGTAGGTGATCTGGTTTTCGACGAGTTGCGGCGCTTGCCCTGGATAGCTGGTGCGAATGATGACCTGCACGTCCGAGAGGTCCGGCAAGGCGTCCAGCGGCGTCCTGGACAGTGACCACAGGCCCCACGCGACCAGCAGGACCGTGGCCATCAGCACCAGAAAGCGGCTGGCAACCGACCAGCGAATGATGCGCGCAATCATGGCTTGGTTCCGGCGGGCACGGGCGTGACGCTTTGCAGCACATAGTCATCGCCTCGCTGGACGAAGTCGAAACTAACCCGCGCGCCTACTTTCAGGTCCTTGGGCAATCCCTCTTTCGGATTCTTGAAAGGCATAGTCATCGGCCCCCATTTGAGCGACGCGATGGGGCCGTGCGAAATCGTGAGTTCGTCCTTGTCAATCGCCTCAATCTTGCCTTCACCGGAATGATGGGCCGGCGCGGCTGCTGAAGCACTGGCCTCCAGCCGGTTCAGCCCAGACTTCAGGCTGGCCTCCGAATCCAGCAGGAACTGCCCGGACGACACCACCCGTTGCCCCTCTAGCAGGCCAGACTTCACTTCGACGTCACTGCCGCTCTCGCGTCCCAGTTGAACCTCCACCGGTCTGTATTTCCCGCCCTCGTCGGCCGCGATGACGACATTGCGCTTGCCCGTCGCAATCACCGCCTCCTGCGGAATCAGCAGTGCAGGCTGGACGGCCGATGACTTGAATGTGACGCGTGCGAACATGCCTGGTTTGAGTACCAGGCCGGGGTTACGCAGTTCAACCCTGGCCTTGACCGTGCGGGTGGCCGGGTCGACGTCCGGAAGAATGGCCGACACCTTGCCGGCAAACGTGTCGCCAAGACCCACGACGCGCACTTCGACATCACTGCCGACACGGGCTTGCGATGCCAGCGATTCGGGCACATCGGCCATGACCCAGACGGAACTCAGGTCGGAAATGCGAAACAGTGTCGTACCGGGAGACACCATGGCGCCGTCCCGCACGCCGAGTTCGGCCACCACACCCGAGGTGGGAGCGGTCAGGGTAAAGCGGGTCTGCGCCGCTCCTGACTGCTCGGAGCGTGTGACGACATCCTCGGGTATCGAGAGCAGCCGCAGGCGCGCCCTGGCCGCATCCACCAGCGCGGGGCCGGCCTGCGCCCGTCGCACGCCCAGGTATTCCTCGAGCGCAGCCGCCCAGTCGGGCGCATAGAGCGTCGCGAGCGGCTGGCCCTTTCTGACCGGGTCGAGCACGGCTCGCACCTGGAGTTTTTCGATATAGCCCGTGACGCGCGACTGGACGACCTCGGTGGCGCGCTCGTTCTGCGTCACCATGCCCACAGCCTCGAAGTTGGCGGACATGTCCCCCTTGCGCACTACGGCGGTCCGGATGCCAAGGTTCTGCGCCACCCCCGGATTGACCGTGACGCCCGAGCCAGCGGCTTCATCCGCATAGACAGGCACAAGCTGCATGTCCATGAACGGGGACTTGCCCGGTTTGTCGAATTTGGGGCCAGGCACCATGGGGTCATGCCAATACAGCACCCGGCGCCCGGATTTTGGGTCAAGCTTTGCATCCTGTATTGATGCAGAGGCCATGGTGGAACCCTCGGACGCCAGGGCGTTGCGCCGCGCTCCCAGTTGATAGGCACCGACGGCGATAACAGCGCCAGCAAGAACGCAGACCGAAACAAGCGTTGTGGTTTTCATGGATGCACTCCTTCGGCGTGGGTTTTGGCCGATTCGGCGTAAACATATTGCAGCTGTGCCCATAGACGGGCGATCTCACGCTGCAAGTCGAGCAGCTGGAGTTGGGCCTCCACTTCCGCCCGCCTTGCTTCAAGAACGGACGCCAGGGTGCCCTGGCCGCCCCGATAGGCAGCCAGGGACAAGTCAATGCGTTGACGGGCAACCGGCAGCAGCGCGTCGGCGAGCTTCTTGTGCCGTTCAACCAGGCTTTGCCATTCTGCGTAGGCCGACGAGACACCCGCTTGGGTTTCGCGACGCATGTCTTCGTGCAATGCGTTGGCCTGCTGCACCTGTGCCTGTTTGGCCGCAATGTCCCGGTCCTGTTTGTTCGACGCATTGGTGGGTAACGGGATACTCACCCCGAAAGAGACCATATTCGAGTAGGCGCTGCCGCGCTGGCTGTAGGCGAGCTCCCAGCTCCAGTTGGGCCGCTTGTTCAATTCGGCGATGGCGAGGTCCGCCTGGGCGACCTCGCGTTCGCTCGCATGCGCCTGGACCGACGGGACCGACGCCACGACGGCTGGATTTGCCGGGTCCAGCGCCAGCGCCTCGATATTGGGAGCTATCCCAGGTTCCCGGGCAGCCTCTTTGCCAAGCCACCTCGCCAAGGCGATTTGGGCCAAACGCTCCTGCTTGTCGACCACAAGAATTCGGTCATGGGTCTGCAGAAGCACAGCCGTGGCCATCGGCGACTCCGCGACTGAGGCTTTGCCTGCTCGCAGCTGGGCGTCGAGGGTGCGCAATTGGAGCTCAAGCTCGGTTTCTAGGGTCTTGAGTATTTCCCGGGACTTCACCGCGTAGTAACGGTCAAACCAGGCCGTGGCGACGTCACGGCGAAGGTTCGCCGCCAAGCTGTGCCGGGCCGCGTCCTGACGCACGGCATCGAGCTCGCCTCGGCGTCGCTGCAGCGCCCGCTTGTCAGCAGAAACATACTCCTGCATGACGCCAATGCGGCGCATGGTCATGAAGTCACGGCTGAGGCTCAGGCGATCGGCCCCATTGACGGGCAGGTTGTCAACGCCGAGTCGCAGCACCGGGTCCGGTAGCTGTCCCGCCGCGACGGCCATCTCGCGGGCTGCTTGCGCGCCATCGGCGGCGGCACTTAAAGCCGGTGCGTTGCCTTGGGCAATGTCTAGCGCTTCATCCAGCGACAAGCGCCCAGCGGGCTGCGCATGAAGCGGCAGCGCAGCCGCAAGAAAAACCAACGCGGAAGCCGCCGCAGCGACGACACGGTAAGTGGTATTTGATAACTGTGAAAGCATGAGCTTCTCCCAAAACACTAGGCGAAAAAACGCCAGACGACGCGCAGAAACGCGTCACCACGAGGTGTTCGGAAAAGTCAAATGCGCAGCCGAGCGCTGCGCCAAAGAGGAGGTGGGGAAGTAGTGCGCGCGAGCAGTGGCGCTTGCACAAGGGTTTCGCTGGGCGCTTCGGCCAGGCCCAACGGCGGAACGGTGAGAAGGAATACAAGTGCGGGTTGAAAGTCGGGTGCCGGAATGGAGCCCATGGCCTGGTTGCCCTGGTCACAGTGCTGGATGCACAGCGTCGGCTGTTCCACGTTCGCCGTCATGTCCATCTCTGCGCAAGGCATGCCTGCCATGTCGCCCTTCGCCTGCATCTGCTCCGTAGCGTTGGAGGAATTCAGAAGGGGGCACGCATAGGCCGACACCGCCAATTGGGAAAAGACGATTCCCAACAGCGCAATCCAGGCGAACAGTGAGCGGCGGAATAATTTCATCGGGCGAGGCGATTGTAGTACCGGGCAAAGGATTGAGCCTCATTTTCTGCAATGCAGTGCCGCAGCCAGGGGACTACTGAGTGCCTAAGCGAAGTACGACTTTCCCGAAAGCAGACAAAAAGAACTCACACGGTCACGAGTCGATAGCCGAATTGGTGCACATGTCCCCTCAATGCGGATGCGCATGCAAATGCCGGTGATGGATGTCCGGGTAATGCGGATGCTTGTGTGTCAACACCTCATGTCGGTGCGGATGCGTATGTGACTCCGTGGCACTCCAGGCGAAAGCATGCTCGTGCTGGTGATGCGCGTCATGCCGATGCCTATGGCTGTGCTCAAGCGGCTCATGCGTGTGTTCGTGCTCATGTCGCTCGCGAACATGCAACCAGACGCCGACGGCCATCAGCGCCGCAGCCAACCAGAATAATGGGCCGGGCACTTCGGGCCATAGCGCCAATGAGATGAGCACCCCAAACAGCGGGGCCACCGAAAAATAGGCACCGGTCCTCGCCGTGCCCAGCGTCCGCAGGGCCAGCACGAACAGCGTCAGGCTCAGTCCGTAACCGAAAAAGCCAACAACCAGACTGGCGCCCAGAGTCGTCATCGACGGCAACGCAGCGCCACTGGCAAGCGCCATGGCCGTGTTGCTGACCCCGGCCAGCAACCCCTTCAGCCCGGCGACCAGCATGGCATCGTTCGTGGAGACCTTGCGGGTCAGGTTGTTGTCTATCGCCCAGCACAGGCATGCACCAAAGATGAGCAAGGCACCTGGCGAAAAGGTCGCTCCGCCTGGCT
This sequence comes from Polaromonas jejuensis NBRC 106434, assembly GCF_001598235.1. Lineage (GTDB taxonomy): Bacteria > Pseudomonadota > Gammaproteobacteria > Burkholderiales > Burkholderiaceae_C > Polaromonas > Polaromonas jejuensis. Next base: position 117,768 of record NZ_BCYO01000010.1, read on the forward strand.
CCCAGGACAGCAGGATGCCGCCGAGGACGATGACAACCATGCCCAGCACAATGGAACGGTCCGAGTTTTCTTTGAACACCCACCAGGCGATGACCGCAGTCAGCACGCCCTCGACGTTCAGCAGCAGCGATGCTGACGCACCGCTTGTCTGAGTCAGCCCGAGCATCAGAAGCGCTGGGCCGAGCACGCCTCCGAACAAGATGGCTCCCAAGAGCCAGGGTAGTTCGGCCCTCGGGATTCGCATGGCCTCGCAAGCGTGGTCGCCTTTTTCTCGCCTCAAGCGGCGCAACACCAACAACAGACTCAGGCCGAGTCCGCTGCCCAGATAAAGCAGTCCGGCCAGCAGCAAAGGCGCGACGTCACCGACAAGCAACTTGGCCAGCGGAGTACTGGCGCCAAACAGCAGTGCTGCGACCAGAGCGGGAGTGGCGGAACGAATTGACATGATGAGAGTAAAGCACAGCCGCAAAGGCAATGGCGCACTTTGGGGCATTAGTTGCCGTCCAAGGTGAGCGATTCACTGGCGTCCATATTGGGGTTTGATGAACTTGAAGGGACAACGGGCCGGCGCAAGGAGTGTCTGGTTGTGGTGGAGTACTGAGCCGAAACGTGGGCGACTGACAAACTCAGACTGGCAAGCACAAGAGAGAGGTTCTTCATATGGCGTCATCTGGGCGGAACGACCGCTACAGGGCGAGGCTGTGTGAAAACTCCGCTCGTCAACGTTTTTGATGGTCCTCGACCCCTTGGCAAGTCCGAAAAAATACAAGCTGCGCCATTCTGAGAGGTCGATGTTGCCGCCGATCGCACATTGACCAGTCAAAACATATTCGGCCGATTCAGAACTGACCAGGAGTACCACTCGGAAAACACTGGTCAAACCTGGATCGGCACGGATGGTCAACAGTCGACCGGCGCTAACACTCCAGTGCGATCAACAGAAGAATTGCTCTGGTAATCCGGTGGTCGGCACCGCTGGTCAATTTGAGATCGGCGTCAACAAGCTAGACCGCAGAGCCGCCAGTTCGTGACGGGCGGCGGCGGCGTATAACTCCTGGGCGAAGCACGGGTCACCGCTGAGCACATCGTCAGCCATGGCGCGCACCTGGTCGGCCTCTTCCCGAGGGGTTAAAACTCTAGATGTCGCACCGCGGCTTGGTATGGCGCCAGACCACAGCGTCGCGACCAGTTGGGTCAACGAGGCAACCAATGACTGGAGGGCGTGGCCTGCACGGTGAAATTGGCCGTGAGCGACATGTTCGGGCTGTGCTGTATTGGACATACCGGTTTCTCCTGGCGAGTAAGGCTATGTTGCACTGCAGTATAGGGTAAACCCTAATTCCAGTAAAGCGCCTTTTGTGAGTTTTCAGCATCAAAATTCCACGGCAGTGCAAAGCTGTCCGAAACTTGACGGCCACTTGCAGACTTTCAGCAAGTGACTGACGCAAGACCTTGGAAAGCTCTCATTTCCTGGTCAAATCCGGGTTCTCCACCATGCCCTCTACCCCCATCCCCACACTTCCCACCGTGCCCGAAGCTTTTCGGCAGCGACTCGAGGCTCAGCTGGATGCCGGCGGGCGGCGCTTGCTTGGTCTGGTGGGGCCGCCTGGCGCGGGCAAGTCCACCCTGGCGGCCGCCCTGCTGCAGTCGCTGGGTCCGCGGGCCCAAATAGTCCCGATGGACGGTTTTCACCTCGCCAACGTGGAACTGCAACGCCGCGGCTTGACCCATTGCAAGGGCGCCCCCGAGACCTTTGACAGCGCGGGCTATGTAGCCCTGCTGCGCCGCTTACGTCAGCAAAGGACGGGTGAGGTGGTGTATGCCCCCGAATTCCGGCGTGAACTGGAAGAGCCGGTTGCCGGTGCCATCGGCGTGCAGGCGCAGACGGCCCTGGTCATCACCGAAGGCAACTACCTGCTGCTGGACACCGGCCACTGGGCCAACGTCGCGCCCTTGCTGGACGAAGTCTGGTACGTGCAAACCGATGACCGGGTGCGCCTACAGAGTCTGGTGCAACGACACGAGCAGTTTGGCCGCAGCCCGGATGCCGCGCGCGCCTGGGTGCAGGCCACCGATGAGCCCAATGCCCGGCTCATCGAAGCGACCAAAGCCCGGGCCCACGCCATCTTCCGGTGGGATGCCTGAGAAAAACCAACGCTCGGAGTACATGACATGAAATGGGCCTTTGTCGGAGCGAGCAACATTGCCTCGGAGTGGATGGTGAGCGCCGTGCGCACCGTGGGCGACGAGGTGGTAGCGGTGGTGTCTGGCAACGCCGAGCGCGCGCAAGACTTTGCGCGCCAACACGGCCTGGTACAGGCGCTGTCCGATCAGCGGGCACTGGTTGACCTGGAGGTGGACGCGGTTTATATCTCCAACACCAACGACCGGCACGAGGTCGCTGTGTCGCAGGCCGCGGCCATGGGTTGCCATGTGCTGTGCGAGAAGCCTCTGGCCACCGACCTGGCCGCTGCCCGGCGCATGGTCGCGGCCTGCCAGCTTGCGGGCGTCGTCATGTCCACCAACCACCATCTGCGCCACAACAGTGCCCACCGCCAGATGCGCGACGTGCTGCGCCACCAGGGTTTGGGCCGACTGGTGGCGGCGCGTGTCAGCCATTCGGTGTTCCTGCCCGTCCAGTTGCAGGGCTGGCGGATCGACAACCCCACCGCCGGCGGCGGCGTGGTTATGGACATTGCGGTACACAACGCGGACTCATTGGCCTTTCTGCTGGGTGAATACCCGAGCGAGGTCATGGCCATGACCAGTGCCAGTGGAATGGGCCAGGGGGTGGAGGACAATGCCATGTCGCTCTGGCGCTACCCGAGTGGACTGACCGCCTTCACCCACCAGGGCTTCAACACGCCCCATGCCTCCAATCGGCTGGAGTTGCTGGGGGACCAAGCCAGCCTGGAAGCGCGCGGCGTGCTCAACCAGGCACCAGGTGGCGAGCTGGTTTGGCGCCGTGCCGACGGCAACCTGTCGCTGCGCCTGGACCACGACAACCTGTATGTGCGCGGTCTGCGTGAAATGCACAAGGCGATCGCCGGCGAGCCGAACGACATGGCCAGCGGCGAGGCAGGGGTGAAGTCGCTGGCGGTGGCGCTCGCGGTACTGGAAAGTGCCCAGACTGGCCAGCGCGTGCCGGTGCGTTACGACTGAGGCGGACTCGAACCCTGAACCCCGTGCTCACCCCAGACCTGATTTTTGACTGAACGGCACCATCATCGACTCTATGCCGGTGCACCGGATTACTTGGCGCACTGTTTGGCACCAACCTTCCGCTGAATGTGGCCGAGGCCTCCGTCCACGAAAAGGAAGCGCTGAACCCCTGCCTCTCCATAGACTGAATGGTCTTTTCGAGGCCCCCGTTGGGGGTGGCGAGGGGCTGCCAGGCAAGCCCGACCCTGCAATTTTCTTGGAAGTGGCGCGGCGCATGAACGCCGCGCCGCAAGATTTCCTGGTGTTTGAAGACAGTCCTGAGGGCATTACAGCAGCGGGGCACGCTGGGATGTATGCCGTGGCCCTGCCGACCAGCCACACGGCTGACGAACTGGCCGGGGTCACATGTGATAGTCACGTCGCGGACTACGATGCGGTGCTGACCTCGCCCTTGTGCCTGCGGTGATCAGGTGAGGTGGTCACGGCTGGCCAGTAAGACTGGACGGGCGGCTCAGACCGTGCTTTGCAAGTCCTGCTTGAGGAAAATGTCTTTGTCCGGAAAAAACTGGATGTGCTGGGGCAACAGCGCTCCACCCAGCGCACGGGCGTGGGCACCGACCTGGCCGATCTCCAGCCGGCTGGGGCGCACAATGCCCACCAGGGGGTAGGCCTCCAGTGCCTTGCGGGTTTGCAGCAGTAGCTGCTGCAGAAGGCGGCGTGAAATGGAACCATCGAGCACCACCGCATCCAGGTCGAGCAGCGCCGTGGCGGCGGTGATGGTCATGGCCAGCGCATCGGCCGCGGTCTGCAGCCAGGGTTGGGTCAGCGTGTCATAGGCAGGGTCGGTGATCGCGTCGTCGTGGATCAACTGCGGGGCCAGACCGGCCTGGATTAAAGCCTGCTCCAGCTGCCAACCGGAGGACTTTTCCAGCAACTGCCCTTGGCCATAGCCAGCCCGCGCTATGCCCAAAGGCAGGGAGCCTATAGCCCCGGCGTTGCCGCGTTCACCCGGCAACAAATGACCCGACAGCACCAAGCCGCCGCCCACGAAGGTGCCCACAAATACATACAGAAAGCTGCGCAACTGCTGGCCGTGGCCCTGCAGCAACTCGGCCGTGCAGGCGGCAATCGTGTCTTTGGCGAACACCACGGACAAATCGGTCATGGCCTGCACGCGTTCGCGCAGGTCCACACCATCCCATTTGGCCATTGCGGGGGCGGCTTGTGGCCCCAGCAGGTTGGCCCACTGGTTCATGAACAGCGGCGCCGACAAACCCAGCCCCACCACTCGGGCCCAACGTGCGCCCAATTTCCGGCGCAAGGTTTTGAGCGACGAGGCAATGTGCGGCAACACCTCGTCCGGGTCCGGGTAGTCGTAGTGGAACACGTGCTGGTGGCGGATTTTCCCGACAAAATCCAACACCAACACTTCCATACTGCGTCGCCCCACCTGAACGCCCAAGCTGAACGCGCCTTCGGGGTTGAGCGACACGGGAATCGAGGGTTGGCCGATATTGCCGCGCACCCGATCCTGCTTGATCAGCAGACCGTCATCCAGCAAACGATCGACGATGATGGAGACCGTTTGCGTGGACAGCTGCGTGAGCCGTGCCAGATCGGCCTTGGGGATCGCCCCGTGCAGGCGGATCGCCTGCAACACAATGCGCTCGTTGAACAGGCGCATGCCCTGCTGGTTGGAGCCGCGCATAGTTCGCGCAACGTAAGCGGCGGGTGCTGGGGGCAGTTTCTTGGGGGCTTTCACGCGGGGCAAGGGTAGGGACACTTGAAGCAGAAGTGGATTAGGGCAGGATCACGCCCTTGCAGAGTATCGCATTGCCATAGGCAGTGGCCTCGCCGCTTTGCACGATCAGGCTGGTGCGCTCGATGCGTTCATAAAAGTCAAAACGTTCGATCGACTCGACCTGGTCGGGGCGCAGTGCCTCTGTTTTTTGCACCAGATTGATGAAGGCCGCTTGGGCCGCGGTGGTCTGCCCAACGGGCAGGTCGCCGTGCTGCATGTAGCCGGCTGGCTGCGGCACGTCCAATGCCAGCGGGAACACGGTCAGCAGGGCTTGTGCCACCCGCTCCAAACTGTGGCCGGGCAAGCGCACCACCGGTTTGCCTTTGGCCAGATAGTCGGCGGTGAAGTTGGCATCAACCACCACGACCCATTCGCCATGACCCATGGCGCACAGGTGCATCAGCAGCTCCGGGGTCAACAGAGGATCAATTCCCTTAAGCATGAAGCGCTTTCATGAACGATTGATTTTCAGGCATGGGCTGCCTCCGGCAGATCGTCCGCTGACTTGGCACCGGTCATCACCGCCACTGTGTCACTCATGCTGATGTGCTTGGGATTGACCACGGCAGCGCGTTTGCCCAAGCGGGCAATGTGAATGCGGTCTGCTACTTCAAACACATGCGGCATGTTGTGAGAGATCAATACCACGGGCAGTCCCTTGTCGCGCACGCGGCGGATCAGCTCTAGAACCATGTTGCCCTCCTTGACACCCAGCGCGGCGGTCGGTTCGTCCATGATGACAACATGCTGCGCAAAGGCCGCCGCACGCGCCACGGCAACGCACTGGCGCTGGCCGCCCGAGAGTGTCTCCACCGCCTGGGTCATGGATCGGATGCCGACCTTGAGTTCCTGCATGCGGGAGATGCTTTCCTCGAGCATTTTTTTCTTGTCCAAAACACGCAGGAACTTGCCAAGGAAACCGGGGCGACGCAACTCGCGCCCCAGGAACAAATTCTCGGAAATCGTCATGGCGGGGGCGACGGCCAGGTCCTGGTAAACGGTCTCGATGCCCGAGTGGCGCGCGTCGATCGGGCTCTTGAAATGAATCGGTTTTCCGTCCAGAAAAATCTCGCCCTGGTCGGGAATCGTTGCCCCTGACAGGCATTTGATCAACGACGACTTGCCGGCGCCGTTGTCGCCGATCACGGCCAGAATTTCGCCGGCGCGCAGCTCGAAGTCGGCCCCATCGAGTGCCGTGACCTGGCCGTAACGTTTGATCAGGCCCTTGGCCTGCATCACGATTTGAGGTTGGGCGCTCATTAACGTACTCCTTTGCGAGACATTTGGTCGGTGGCCACAGCAAGAATCACGAGGATGCCGGTGACCAGTATCTGGTAAATGGAGGAGACGCCCATCAACGTCAGTCCGTTCCGAAATACCCCCACGATGAGCGCCCCCACCAAGGTTCCCAACACGACCCCACGTCCACCAAACAGGCTGGTGCCTCCCAGGACGACGGCGGTGATGGCGTCGAGGTTTTCAGTCTGTCCGGCGTTGGGATCGCCAGCACCGGTGCGGGCCACAGACAGCAGCGAGGCAATTCCATAAAGCAGCCCGGCCAGCACATACACACCCAGCAGTACACGATCTGTCGGTATGCCGGTGAGTCGTGTCGCCTCGGGGCTGTTCCCAACGGCATAGATGTGGCGGCCCGATGCCGTTTCACGCAGCCAGGCCCAGGTTACCAGGTAGAGGCCCAGCATCAGCGCCACACCATAGGCAATGGAGGTATTGCCAAACCTGAGTGTGTTGCCCAGGAAGGTCATGCTGTCGGGAATATCGGTCACGGTCCGCGACTGGGAATACAGCTGCGTGATCGCAAACGCGATGTTGAGCGTGCCCAGCGTCACGATGAAGGGCGGCAGCTTGATGCGTGTCACCAGCAGACCATTGAGCAGGCCGAAAAGGGTGGTTACCGCGATGCCGCAGGCGACGGCCAAGGGCGCGGGCAGTCCGAAGTCGGCTGCGAACTTGGTCATCACAATACCGCCCAATGCCATGACCATGCCGCACGACAGGTCAATGCCCGCAGTGAGGATGATCAGCGTTTGTCCAATGGCGATCACGCCCACGACCATGACCTGCTGCAGGATGAGTGAAAAATTCTGCGCCGACAAAAATCGGTCACTCTGGGTCGCAAAAAAGAAGCAGGCCAGCAGCAGGGCAATGAAAGGCCCCAGTGTGGCCAGGGGAGGGAGTTTGAAGGAATGCGTGTTCATGTTGAAGGCCTGGTTTGTTTTGCCGGGGTGCAGAAATTTGCACGGCCTGGCCCGTCAGGTGACGGGCCAGGGGCAGTTGCTACAGCTTGATGGAGCCGCCTATTTTTTTCCCCAGCATAGATCGGTGCCTGTTTTGACGTCCTTGCTGTCCACGCCGGGCATGGCTTTGGCGGCAATCAGGGTGACGCCGGTATCGGTGTAGCCGCTGACCTTCTTGCCGGACTTGGCGTACTCCACGCCGGCGGCAACGCCCATGGAGGCCATCTTGAGGGGGTACTGCTGCGAGGTTGCAGTGATGACGCCTGCACCTACGTCCCTGATGCCAGCGCAGCCGCCATCCACCGACACGATGACCACGTCTTTCTCCTTGCCGGCAGCCTTTAAGGCCTTGTAGGCACCGGCGGCGGCGGGTTCATTGATGGTGTAGACGAGGTTGATGCCGGGATTCTTTTGCAGGCAGTTTTCCATGGCGGTCTGGCTCTTGGCCGCATCGCCAAAGCTGTCGGCCATGCAGACCACTTCAGCCGGTTTGGCCAGGTCGTTGTTCTTGGCGTCCAGCGATTGCAGACCATAGCCCCGCAGGAAGCCGTTGTGGCGCTGGGCGCCCACCGGGTGGCCAGGGAGCAGATCCATCGTGGCGATCACGGGATTCTTGCCACCGAGGGCTGCTTTGGCGTATTGACCGATCAGCTGGCCGGCTTTGTAGTTGTCGGTGGCAAACACGGCATCTACGGCAGTTGCCGGGTCGGTGGGGCTGTCCAGGGCAATGACCATCACGCCTTGACCTTGGGCTTTCTTGATGGCGGGAATGATGGCCCTGGCATCGCTGGGTGTGATCAGGATTGTCTTGGCACCTGCCGCAATCATGTTTTCGATGGCAGTAATCTGCCCGGCGTTGTCACCGTCGGTTTTGCCGGAGCCGCTGATCACGGTGGCACCCAGTTTCCTGGCCTCGGCTTCAGCGCCCTCTTTCATCTTCACAAAGAAGGGGTTGCTGTCGGTCTTGGTGATCAGGCCGATCACGGGCCCGGCCGCGAAGGCCGTCGATACAGCGGCCACGGAAGCGGCAATCAGGCCCAAGCGAATCGTCGTGTTAATAGTCATTTGTACTCCTTATCAATGAATCGATAGTGGGTCCGATCGATAGGTCGAACGGAGTTGGCCGACAAGCCAATCTCACCGCTTGCCGGTGAGGTAGTTTCCTGGGTCAGAGAAATTAAATCAATAGGATTTATTTAGTGTTTTCCCTAATAAACCTAACCTGCAGTTGCAGCGACACTCGCTGCCACGCACCACCGCTCCCGGCCTGTTTGAGAAGGAATTTGCATGCGCCCTCCGATTCTGATTTTGGGTGAAGCGCTGATGGACTGCATCAGCCAAGCCGATGGCACCCTGCTGCCATTGATGGGCGGAAGCCCTTTCAACCTGGCCCGCGCCGCAGCGCTACAAGGCGGCAACGTGGGTTACCTGTCACCGTTTTCGACCGACACATTCGGTCAGCAACTGAAGGCGCAATCGCTGGCCGATGGCGTACGCACCCTAAGCCCCGACAGCACGCGCCCAACAGCGCTGGCCGTGGTCACCGTGCGCGATGGCCAACCCAGTTACGGGTTTTACCGCGAGGGCGTTGCGGACCGCGACTACCAGCCCGACGCCCTGCTTCAATTGCTCAGCCAGATGGAGCCCGGGGTGTTGCACACGGGTTCGCTCATGCTGGTGCCCCCGGAGCACCTGAAAGTCCTACAGGTTCTGGAGGGCGCCAAAGCCCTGGGTTGGACCGTCAGCATTGACGTCAATCTGCGCCCCAAGACGGCAGAAAACCTGGCCGAATATTGCGCTGCCGTGATGCAAGCGGTGGACCTGGCCGATTGGGTCAAGGCCAGCGAGGAAGACCTTCACGCACTGGGATTTGCCGAGGCTCGCCTTGAGACCGCTGCCGACGTTCGCCATCGATTTGCCAAACCCTCCAACAAGCACATCGCATTCACCTTTGGCGCAGAAGGTGCCTACCTGTGGATCAACGGCCAGGAAACCAGGGCAAAAGCCCCACGGGTCGATGTGGTGGACACCGTCGGCGCTGGAGACACATTCTGGGGTTCCTGCCTGGTCGACTGGAGTGATGCCGGTACAGATGCCGCACAACGCATCGTAGCCACCTTGAATCGAGCGATGACGGCGGCTGCAATCAATTGCAGCCGCAAGGGGTGTCAGCCACCCAAGCTCGAAGAGCTGTCTTTGGAGACCGACTTGTAACCCAATTACGGTTTTCAGTACTTTCGGCGACATAGTTACATCACCTGGCAACAAGCAAATGAACGCAACAGTCACTCCTCCCCTGGACATAGTCATCTTTGGCGGTGCCGGCGATCTATCCTGGCGCAAACTTTTGCCCGCACTCTTTATGGCCCACTTGCATGGACGACTGGTCGATGACTGCAGGATCATTGGCGTAGGCAGGCACGAGTGGGGTCGAGAACAGTATGTGTCATTCATCGACAAGACATCCCGCGCTCATGTGGACGTTGAAGCACTTCAACCGGAGGCCTGGAAAAGCTTCCTGGAACGACTGGACTTCGTCAGCCTGGATGCCACGGTTGCCGACGGTTACCGCAAGCTCAGCGCTGCCTGCCAGGAGGGCTCCATCAAGGTTTTCTACCTGGCCACTTCCCCCAGCATATTCACTGACATTGCCCACCACCTCAACACAACCGGACTTATCGATGCCCAGTCACGGGTCGTGTTGGAAAAACCGCTTGGCCACGATCTGACATCGGCGCAGGCCATCAACGAAGCCGTCGCCCGCCACTTTAAGGAAAGCCAGATTTACCGTATCGACCACTACCTGGGAAAAGAGACGGTTCAAAACCTGATGGTGTTGCGCTTTGGCAATGCAATTTATGAACCCTTGTGGCGCGCGCCCTACATCAAAAGCGTGCAGATCACAGTGGCCGAAACGGTCGGGGTGGGTACACGCGCTGGCTTTTATGACCACACGGGCGCCATGCGCGACATGGTGCAAAACCATCTGCTGCAGCTTCTGTGCATCGTGGCAATGGAACCACCGATATCTCTCGACCCGGATGATGTCCGTGACGAGAAACTCAAGGTCTTGCGCTCTTTGCGCAAGTTGGATCTGTCGGACCTCCGGCGCGACACGGTCTGTGGCCAGTACACCGAAGGCGTGGTAGATGGCGAACGTGTCAAAGGCTACATGCAAGAGGCAGATATGCCTCAGATGAGCCAGACGGAAACCTTCGTCGCTATCAGGGCACAAGTCAACAACTCACGCTGGGCTGGTGTCCCCTTCTTTTTGCGCACTGGCAAACGCATGCAAAAACGTCGCTCGGAAATCATCATTGAGTTTTCCGATCCGCCGTTTTCCATCTTTTCTGGCCAGCTCGCCGCATCTCACCCCAACCGCTTGATCATCACCTTGCAACCGGAAGAGTCGATCCAGCTGCAAATGATGGCCAAGGAACCGGGGTCAGGAATGAAGATGCAGCCGGTTTTCTTGAACCTGGACCTTCAGTCAGCGTTCACCGAACGTCGAGCCGAAGCATACGAACGCTTGTTGATTGATGTCATCAAAGGGCGCCTGACCCATTTCATGCGACGCGACGAATTGGAGGCGGCGTGGAAATGGGCAGATCCCATTTTGCAAGGTTGGAAACAGCTCAACGACAAACCCAAGTCTTACCCCGCTGGCAGTTGGGGGCCTGCGGCATCGTCGACCCTGGTTGCGAGAGAAAACGCTGTGTGGGCAGAGGCTGGGTAAAATCATGTCCGCGGCCGCTTTGCGCCCTGCCGGGATGCATGTTTCTGATAACTGGGTCGTTCGCTTCAACAACGACAAGGATGCGCAAGCACAAGACCTCGCCCAAGAATTGGCCATCCAGTTACAGGTAGCGGTGGCCACGCGCGGGCATCCGTGAGACTCGTGTACTACTTACGGCAAAACGTCGAATCGATGGTTCTTCGGCAAAGACATCGGCGCCTTGGAGACGGCCTGCTGCGAGACCCCGCAGCGCTTGGTATCCGTCATAAAGGGAAAGGGGCGCTTGGCCGGGTCATCTGGTTGGATACCCTGCAACCTGCAGTCACCATAAATTCATTGCCGTTGCTCAAGGCCGCGCGCAAATCCCAGCGTCTGAATGACTCCGCTCTCCTTATAATCTAAGGGACGGGGCGCTTTTCCAGCGCCTCTAGCCTCTTATTGACGTTTCCCGCTGGATTCTATTGTGGCGCCCGGCCAATCCGCGGCACAGATATGCTTCCAAAAGCGGCACGTTTATGCCTCCAGGGACACATGACTTGTGGATTCCGGCAATTAATGAGAATGAGCGTTTGTGCAGGAAGTGCCGGAAATCTTAGGCGCTCGTTAAGTTGTAAGCGGACGCGAAAATCGATATTCAGCCGCGTGCGTCCGCAAGTTCTGCGCCGGCAATCCGCGATGGATTGCAATCTGTTTGCCATATTCACTGCGCGTTGCACGCTCGGCGTTGGTTCATCCAAAAAATTCCGGCAGAAGCGCTCAATTCATGCCAGCACCACGCGCACCTGTCGGCCGCCTGGCTACTACGGACGCATTGCCGGTCGGTGGACGTGCCGTGCGGCTGTCGGAAACATTCAGAGGGCGACGGGTTTTCAAATCCGCTGTTCGCATAAGACGTAAGGAATAGATAAAAATGACAACCGAACAACTAAGCCTGGGCTTTGATGAGTCCGCTTTCGCGCCTTCGCCAGCAGCACCCTCCAAATTGCGCAAAGCAAAAACAGCCCGTGTCACGCCGGCGCTTCGTGCCGCCGCACCGCCAGACCTGAATGCCTTGGCGCGTGAACTCGAGCAACATCCTGACTACCGCGTGCTCAGGCGCCTGGTGCCATCAACACAGTTTGATCATCAGCCATTGGGCCCGGTCGCCCGGGTCGTCATACTCGACACCGAAACCACGGGGCTGGACCATTCCCGCGACAAGATCATTGAACTCGCGCTGGTTCGGGTTCACATCGATAGGCAAACCGGGCAAGCGACCGGGCCCGTCGAGGTGTACGACGGTTTGCAGGACCCTGGCATGCCCATCCCGAAAATGGCGCGGGAAATCACCGGCATTACCGACGCAATGGTCGCCGGCCAGCAATTGGACGAGGCGCGCATTGCCAGTCTGCTGGAAGGGGCGGACCTTGTCATTGCCCACAACGCCGGTTTTGACCGTCCTTTCGTGGAGGCGCGTCTTCCCCAAACGGCCGCTCTGGATTGGGCCTGCTCATTTGCAGACATCGACTGGGCCGCTGCAGGGCGCAGCTCGGCCAAGCTCAGTGCGCTGGCTTCGGAACTGGGCTGGTTTTACGACGCGCACCGTGCTGAAATGGACTGCCATGCGCTCCTGGCGGTGCTGATGGCTGAACTGCCCGACCTGGGGCAGAACGGCCTGGCGCACCTGATCAGCTCTGCCCAGGCACCGAGCTACCGCCTGCAGGCTACCGGCGCGCCTTTCGAGGCCAAAGACCTGCTCAAAGCCCGGGGCTATCGCTGGGACGGACAAGGCAAGGTCTGGCACACGCGACTGGGCGGCGAGGCGGCCTTGCAGGCGGAATGTGCATGGCTCAAGGAGGCGGTGTACGGCGGGCGCACTGCGCGGCTTCAATGGGAGCGACACGATGCGAAAAGCCGCTACTCGACCCGCTCGGGGGTTGCCGGCTGGGCCGATTTACGGGATCAAAGCCCGGCCCTGATCTGAACCGGGAACGTTAAGGCGTGCGGGGGATCGAATGGTCCAGATCAATCGATTCCAGGAGTGCGCCATGAAGGTCTTTAAAACGGTTTCAAGCCTTGCTGCTGCCGTATTGCTCATGGCCGGCTGTGCCTTCAACGCGGTGCAGCCTGGCATGTCTCGCGAGGAAGTCATTGCCCATAGCGGGGCGCCTACACGGACAGTGCCCTTGAGTTCGGGAACGCGGCTCCAGTACTCGGGCCAGCCTGCGGGGCAATGGGCAGTGATGGTGGACCTGGATACGGCCGGCAAGGTGGTCTCGGTCCGGCAAGTTCTGAACCCCCGTGAATTTGCGAGAGTCGAGCCCGGCAAGTGGACGCGTGAGGACATGGAGCGCGAGTTTGGCCGGCCGGCAATCATCGATCATGTGGCTTCGTGGCCGGGTGACATCATGACCTACCGCTGGCTCGAAAACTACAGCCAGGGCATGTTCTTCTGGGCCTATCTGGATGACCACAATGTGGTTCAGCGCACCGGGCAAGGCATGGAGTTCCCCGTGGAGTCCCCCATGAGGTTGATGAGGAAGGTCAGGTAGCCGCTTTAGTTTAGTACAGCGTTCGGCCCGTCTGCTGCCCTATCCCCTTGATACCGTTCGGCCAATTTCCGGCCAGCGATGGTGCAAGTACACCCAGGCCACCAGTCCGATGCACATCATGCCCAGCGACACGGCAGCCATTGCCGGGGTGGAGTGCATCACCAGCGGCGCGATGACGCCAGCGACGATCCCGTTGGCGGTCGAGCCGATGAAGGCTTGCAGGGAAGACGCCATGCCGCGCCGCTCCGGGTAAAGGTCCAGCACCAGCAGCGTGACCACCGGCACCATCAAGGCCCAGCCAAAAGCGAACACGGCGATCGGGAAAAGCGCCCAGGAGGCGTGCGGCGCGAACAGCAGGTTGGCGGTCAGGTTGAGCAGCGAGACGAGCAGCATGACGACAAATCCATGGCGGATCTGTTGCTTGGGCGGGATTTTGCCGGCCAGGCGGCCGCTCAGCCAGGCGCCGGACATGATGCCGGAAATGGTGAGCACGAAAAACCAGAAAAATTGGGTAGGCTGCAAAGACAGGTGTATTCCCAGAAAGGCCGGAGCCGACAGCACGTAAAGAAACATGCCGTTGAAGGGCACGCCGCTGGCCAGCGCCAGCAGCAAAAAACGCGGGCTGGAGCCCAGTTGCCAGTAGCCGCGCATCAGGTGCCCGACCGCAAAAGGCTGACGCTCCTGGCGCGGCAGCGTTTCGGGCAAAAAGCGGTGGTTGGTGGCCCAGAGCACCGCGCCGACCGCGGTCAAAAACCAGAAAATGCTGTGCCAGCCGAGGTTCACAAACAGCCAGCCGCCCACGATCGGAGCCAAAGCCGGCGCCACGCCGAAGTAAATGGTCACCTGACTCATGACCTGCTGGGCCTGCGCCGGCGGGTACATGTCGCGGATCACGGCGCGCGAGACCACGATTCCGGCGCCTGTCGAGAGTCCCTGCAGCGCCCTGAAAAAGACCAGTTGCCCGATGCTTTGCGACAAGGCGCAGCCGGCCGATGCCAGCGTGAACACGGCGATGCCCCATAACACCACGGGCCGGCGGCCAAAGCTGTCGGCCAGGGCGCCGTGGAACAGGTTCATGAAGGCAAAGCCAAACAGGTAGGCCGACAGCGTCTGCTGCATTTCCACGGGCGTGGCGCCCAGTGAACGGGCCATGCCGGAAAATGCCGGGATGTAGGTGTCGATTGAAAATGGCCCCAGCATGCCGAGGATGGCCAGCAGGGCGGCGAGCGTCCAGCGCGGACCGTGCCAGAGTTGGTCGGCGTTGGGGTTCATTCGTTTTTCAATTTCAGGGCCGTTTCATAGAGTTCATTGCGCGGCGCGCCGGTGATTTCGGCGGCGACCTTCACCGCGGTTTTCAGGGGCAGTTCGGCCAGCAGCAGTTGCAGCACCCGCGTGCTGTCCTCCGGCGTTTCCAGGGGGCCGGATGCATGCAGTACCAGCGCGAACTCACCGCGCGTGCGCTGGGGGCTGGCGGCCAGCCAGGCGGCCAGTTCCTGCGCGGGAATGGTCGCGATTTCCTCGAATTGCTTGGTCAGCTCACGGCCCACGGTGACCAGCCGGCCCTGCAGCACGGCCATGGCGCGTGCCAGCGCTTCAATGCGATGCGGTGCCTCAAGAATCACGGTGGCCCGCGTATCGCCGCGCAAGGCCCGGATGGCCTGGTCGCGCTCACCGGCCTTGCTGGGCAAAAAACCGGCAAATACAAAGCCGGTGCCGCTGTCTGTGCTGCCTTCGGCGCGGGTTACGCCGGCGGCGCTCAGCACGGTGGTCACGCTGCTGGCGCCCGGCAGCGGCATGACCGTCAGCCCTGCGGCCCGAACCGCAGCGACCAGCCGCGCGCCGGGGTCGCTCACGGCGGGCGTGCCGGCATCGCTGACATAAGCCACGCGCTCGCCGCGCTGCAGCCGCTCCACGACCAGTCCGGCCGCTTCGGCTTCGTTGTGCTGGTGCACGGCCAGCAGCGGTTTCGCTGCGCCGGTTTCTATGCCATATTGGCGCAGCAGGGGTTGCGAGTGACGCTTGTCCTCGCAGGCGATGGCGTTCACCAGCTGCAGCACATGCAGGGCGCGCAGGCTGATGTCGGCCAGGTTGCCTATGGGGGTGGCCACGACATACAGCGTGCTTTCCGGATAATGCTGCATGCCCGCTGCGGCGCGTGCCGCATCCAGTGCCAAGTCGAAAGAAGCGTTCAATGTGGTTTTCCAGAAAACAGGTGGCCAAATCGCCGCCGCCGGGCGCCGTAGAAGGCGCCCCAGCGCTGCCCGGGCAGGTTACCACCAAGTCGCGGGGTGATGCGGCCGAGGCTGCGGCGCGCGACCATCTGGTCCGCGGCGGATTGAAATTGATGGAGGCCAATTATCGGACGCCGGGGCGCGGCGGCGGCGAGATTGACCTGATCATGCGTGCGCCCGACGGCACTCTGGTGTTTGTCGAGGTCCGCCAGCGATCGGGGGGCTCGCACGGTGGTGCCGCCGCCAGTATCAGCACCGTCAAGCAGCGGCGCATTATTTTTGCGGCGCAGCACTACCTGTTGCGTTTTGCCAGCCCGCCGCCTTGCCGCTTTGATGTGGTGTTGGTACAGGGGCAGGGGGCCGGCATCGAGTGGTTGCCCGCTGCATTTGATGCTTCCTGATGTTCGGGCCTGGCCTACATGTCTGCGGCGAATCCCGGGGTGACGTGCTTGTGGCGGCTGATTTTGTAACCGTCCATTGCCCTGAGCCCGCCAGAAGCCCCCGGTGGCGAGGACCCTCCCCATGACCCGCTATCATTGATAGCATGCTTGAACAACGTATCGAACAACAGTTCATCGATAGCGCCGACCTTAAATACCAGGCGGCGCATATTCTGTCCAAACCGATTGCGGCGGCGGTGCAGGCCATTCTGACCAGCGTCACCAGCGGTGGCAAGGTGCTGGCCTGCGGCAACGGTGGCTCGGCGGCAGACGCCCAGCATTTCGCCGCCGAATTCGTGGGCCGCTATGAACGCGAACGGCCCGAGCTTGGCGCGATTGCCCTGACCACGGACAGCTCCATCCTCACGGCCATTGCCAATGATTACGATTTCAACGTGATTTTTTCCAAGCAGGTCCGTGCGCTGGGCGGCGCTGGCGACGTGCTGCTGGCCATCAGCACCAGTGGCAACTCGGCCAACGTGCTGGCGGCCATTGAGGCCGCCCATGAGCGCGAGATGACGGTGGTGGCCTTGACTGGCCGGGGCGGCGGCAAGATGACCCAGGCCTTGCGCGAAACCGATGTGCATATTTGCGTGCCCCATGAGCGAACCGCGCGCATCCAGGAAGTACATCTTCTCGTCCTGCACTGCATTTGTGACGGTGTGGACACCCAGTTACTTGGCGATCAGGAGCCCTCGGTATGAAATATGTTGTGATGAAACGGCTGACTCTGGCTGGGTGTGTCGTGGCCGCGTTGGCCGGGACCTTGAGCGCCTGCGTGCCGCTCGTGGTGGGGGGCGCCGCGGCGGGAACCGCACTGGTCGCGACCGACCGCCGCACCTCGGGTGCGCAGCTGGAGGACGAAGGCATCGAGCTGCGTGCCAAAAACCGAATTGACAGCAACCTCGGCACGCGCGTGCGCGTGCGCGTCAACAGCTACAACCGGCAGGTGTTGTTGACCGGCGAAGTGCCCAATCTGCAGGACAAGCAGCTGGTGGAACAGGTGGTGTCGCGGGTGGAGAATGTGGTGTCCGTGGTCAATGAGCTGGCGGTCCTGGACAGTCCGTCGCTGATGGAGCGCTCCTCGGATCTTCTGGTCACCGGGCGCGTCAAGGCCATGCTGGTCGATGCGCGGGATCTGTCTTCCAATGCCTTTAAGGTCGTCACCGAACGCGGTACGACCTACCTGATGGGGCGCGTGACCCAGCGCGAAGCGGACCGGGCTACCGAAGTGGTGCGGGCCACGCCTGGCGTGCAAAAAGTCGTCCGCATCTTCGAGATCATCAGCGAGGATGAGCTGGCGCGCATGCTGCCGGCACCGGACAAATCACAACCCGCGACCAGCAAGCCCGCCGGGGGTTGATGCGCCCGATGGCCGACGTGTGGCCGTGCCGCCGGGTTTGGCCGGCGCAGGCCACATCGCCGGGTGATTTTTATTTGAGGCGCTTGATCAGGCTGGAGGTGTCCCAGCGCTGACCGCCCATGGCCTGCACATCGGCGTAGAACTGGTCCACCAGCGCCGTGACCGGCAGCCGGGCGCCATTGCGCTTGGCCTCGTCCAGTACCAGCCCCAAATCCTTGCGCATCCAGTCGACGGCAAAGCCGAAATTGAATTGATCGGCCGCCATGGTCTTGCCGCGGTTGTCGAGCTGCCAGCTTTGCGCGGCGCCCTTGCCAATGACATCCAGCACCTGGGTCATGTCCAGCCCGGCTTTTTGGCCAAAGGCCACGGCTTCGCTCAGGCCCTGTACCAGGCCGGCAATGCAGATCTGGTTGACCATCTTGGTGAGCTGGCCGGCGCCGGCCTCGCCCATCAGCGTGAAGGCCTTTGAAAAAGCCATGCCGGCCGGTTTGACGGCCTCGAAAGCCGCCGCGTCGCCGCCGCACATGACGGTGAGGGCGCCGTTCTGGGCGCCAGCCTGGCCGCCCGAGACCGGCGCATCCATGAATTGCAGGCCGAGGTTTTTCGCCGCGGCATAGAGTTCGCGGGCCACGTTGGCCGAGGCGGTGGTGTGGTCGACAAAGATGGCGCCTGGCTTCATGCCTGCGAACGCACCATCGGCACCCAGGGTGACCGATCGCAGGTCATCGTCGTTGCCGACGCAGCAAAACACGATGTCCGCACCGGCCGCGGCCAGACGTGGCGACTCGGCACGCGCCGGTTGGGTCGCGGCCGCAAACTCGGCGCACCAGGCCGCCGATTTGGCCGGGCTGCGGTTGTAAACCGTGACCTGATGACCGGCCAATGCCAGATGGCCGGCCATGGGGTAGCCCATGACACCGAGGCCCAGAAAGGCGACTTTGCGCGGGGTGGAGGCTTCGTAGGTTTTGGGGTGGGTGCTGGTCATCGGGTCAGGCTCGTGAAGTGATCGACGGTGAAATAAACGTTCAGGGGGGCGGGGCCGGCCAGGCGCCCCTGCCCGGCTAAACAATGGCGAAATGCTCCGTGCCGGCGGCCAGGTCGGTGGACTTGGCGCGCTGCGAATTGAGCTTGATCTGCAGGCGCAGGTCGTTCACCGAGTCGGCATTGCGCAAGGCGTCTTCGTAGGTGATTTGATGGCTTTCGAAGGCGTCAAACAGCGCCTGGTCGAAGGTCTGCATGCCAAGGTTGCGGCTTTTCTTCATGATCTCCTTGATTTCGGAGACCTCGCCCTTGAAGATCAGGTCGGAAATCAGCGGCGAATTGAGCATGACTTCGACGGCCGCATAGCGGCCCTTGCCGTCCTGCTTGGGCACCAGCCGCTGCGACACCATGGCCTTGAGGTTGAGTGACAAATCCATCAGCAACTGGCTGCGGCGATCCTCGGGGAAGAAATTGATCACGCGGTCCAGCGCCTGGTTGGCGCTGTTGGCATGCAGGGTGGCCAGGCACAAATGCCCGGTTTCGGCAAAGGCGAGCGCATGCTCCATGGTCTCGCGGTCGCGGATCTCGCCCATCAGAATCACGTCAGGCGCCTGGCGCAGGGTGTTTTTCAGCGCGGCTTCCCAGCTGTCGGTGTCCAGCCCCACTTCGCGCTGCGTGATCACGCAGTTCTTGTGCGCGTGGACAAATTCCACCGGGTCTTCAATCGTGATGATGTGGCCAAACGATTGCTCATTGCGCCAGTCCACCATGGCCGCCAGCGTGGTGGACTTGCCCGAACCGGTCGCGCCCACAATAATCGTCAGCCCCCGCTTGGTCATCACCACGTCCTTGAGCACCTGGGGCACACCCAGGCCGTCAATCGTGGGCAGCACGGCAGGAATCACGCGCATCACCATGCCGACCTTGCCCTGCTGTATGAAGGCATTGACACGAAAGCGGCCCACGCCCGGCGGCGAGATGGCGAAATTGCATTCCTTGGTGCGTTCAAACTCGGCGGCCTGCTTGTCATTCATGATGGCGCGCGCCAGCGCCAGCGTGTGGCCGGCATTGAGCGGCTGGGGCGACACCTTGGTGACCTTGCCGTCGACCTTCATGGCCGGCGGAAAGTCACCGGTGATGAACAGGTCGCTGCCGTTGCGACTGACCATCAGCTTGAGCAGGTCGTTGATGAATTTACTGGCCTGGTCGCGCTCCATGAGAGCACCTCCTGTTAAATAGTTTCGGTGACAAGCGCAGGCGCCATGGTTTTTCCGCCGGGCCGCCCCAGGGAAAAATGCGCCCCGTGGGTGAGGAAAGGGGCAGCGCGCCGTAGGCTCGAAGTGACAAGCGTGGGGGCCATATCTAGCCGGTCTAGCCTGGGAAGTTTTCCGGAATCTTGGCCTTGCTGCGCGCTTCGCCGGGGGAAATCACATTGCGCTTGACCAGCTCGGTCAGGTTCTGGTCCAGGGTCTGCATGCCCACGCTGTTGCCGGTCTGGATGGAGGAGTACATCTGCGCCACCTTGGCTTCGCGGATCAGGTTGCGGATGGCGCTGGTGCCCAGCATGATTTCGTGCGCCGCCACCCGGCCCGCGCCGTCCTTGGTCTTGCACAGCGTCTGCGAAATCACGGCTTGCAGCGATTCCGACAGCATGGCGCGGATCATTTCCTTTTCTTCGGCCGGGAACACGTCAATGATCCGGTCCACCGTCTTGGCCGCGCTGGAGGTGTGAAGCGTGCCAAAGACCAGGTGGCCGGTTTCGGCGGCCGACATGGCCAGGCGAATGGTCTCCAGGTCGCGCATCTCGCCCACCAGGATGGCATCCGGGTCTTCGCGCAACGCCGACTTTAGCGCGGCGTTGAAGCTCAGCGTGTGCGGGCCGACCTCGCGCTGGTTGATCAGGCACTTCTTGGATTCGTGCACAAACTCGATCGGGTCTTCCACCGTCAGGATGTGGCCGTACTCGGTTTCATTCAGGTAGTTGACCATGGCGGCCAGCGTGGTGGACTTGCCCGAGCCGGTCGGGCCGGTCACCAGCACCATGCCGCGCGGCTTGAGCGCCAGGTCGCCAAAAATCTTCGGTGCGCCCAGCTGCTCCAGCGTCAGGATCTTGGAGGGAATGGTCCGCAGCACCGCGCCGGCGCCGCGGTTCTGGTTGAAGGCATTGACGCGAAAGCGCGCCAGGCCGTCGATCTCAAACGAGAAATCAACCTCCAGAAACTCTTCATAGGTTTTGCGCTGGGTGTCGTTCATGATGTCGTACACCATGGCATGCACCTGCTTGTGGTCCAGCGGATCGATGTTGATGCGCCGCACGTCGCCATGGACCCGGATCATGGGCGGCAAGCCAGCCGACAAGTGCAGGTCGGACGCCTTGTTTTTGACGCTAAAGGCCAGCAGCTGCGTAATGTCCATCCCGGGCAATCCTTGGAAGTTGAAACTGAGTTTACAGTTGGATTATGACCACGATTGTGCGCAACCTCCAACTCCTCCGTGACCGTATCACTACGGCCTGCTTTGCCGCCGGACGCGACCCCGCCAGCGTGCGTTTGCTGGCGGTCTCCAAAACTTTTCCCGCTGAAGCAGTGATCGACGCGATGGCCGATGGCCAGCGCGCGTTTGGTGAGAACTACATCGCCGAAGGCGTGGAGAAAATCCTCGCGCTGCGCGCCTGGCAAGACGGGAAAGACCCGGAAGAGGCGCAGGCCGCTGCCGCAAGCCCGTTGGAGTGGCATTGCATCGGACCGGTGCAAAGCAACAAGACCCGTTTGGTGGCCGAGCACTTCGACTGGGTGCAGTCGGTGGACCGGCTGAAAATTGCCCAGCGCCTGAACGAGCAGCGCCCCCCCCATTTGCCGCCGCTGCAAATCTGCCTGCAGGTCAATGTGGATGGCGGCGCCAACAAGTCGGGGCTGGCCCCGGCCGACGTGCTGGCGCTGGCGCGCGAGCTCGTGCAACTGCCGCGCCTGCGTTTGCGCGGCCTGATGGCGATCCCTGAGCCTGCTCCTGATTTTGTAGCTGCCTGCGCAGTCCACGCCAGGACAAAAGCCCTGTTTGATGAGGTAAATGCCGCGGGCGACTTGCCCGTGGCCATGGACACCCTGTCGATGGGCATGACGGCCGACCTGGAGGCCGCCATCCAGGCCGGCAGTACCATGGTGCGCGTGGGCACGGCCATATTTGGCGCCAGATAGGGCCCCACGCTTTTGGCTGCGCCCCGCCCTGTTCAAACACCCAGCGGCAGCCGCGTGGTGTTTTTCACCTCTTCCATCACCGCATAGGTGCGGGTTTCGCGCACGCCGGGCAGCTGCCACAGCACGGTGCCGGCAAATGCGCGGTAGGCGGCCATGTCGGCCATGCGGGTCTTGAGCAGGTAGTCAAAGCCGCCGGCCACCATGTGGCACTCCATGATTTCGGGGTAGACCTGTACCGATGCCTTGAAAGCTTCAAACACATTGGGCGTGGTACGGTCCAGCAGCACTTCCACGAACACCATCATCCCGGCACCCAGCTTGAGCGGATTCAGCCGTGCTTCGTAGCCCAGTATGTAGCCATCCCGCGTCAGCCGTTGTACCCGGGCCAGAACGGCGGTGGGCGACAGGGCCACGCTCTCGGCCAGCTTGAGGTTGGAGACGCGACCATCCTCTTGCAGGCTGCTCAGGATTTTGAGGTCAATGCGGTCGAGAGTGGCAGAAGGTTGCATGGAGAATGCCAGCTTGCGGGGGCCTCAGTGTAGCCTCGCCGCGGCGTTGACGGCTGGCCTTTTCGCGCGCGCAGGCGGCGTGCGGAAGCCGGCATCCCTGCTGTGCAGCAGAGGTGCCGGCTCCGGACTCTGCGACGCCGCCGGCGCTACAAGACGCTGCTGAGGAACCTGCAGGTACGCTCCTCCCGGGGCCGGTCAAAGATGTCGGCGGGCGAGCCTTCCTCGACCACCAGGCCCTCGTCGATGAACAGCACGCGGTCGGCGACCTGACGCGCAAAGCCCATCTCGTGGGTCACCACCACCATGGTCATGCCTTCCTCGGCCAGCGCTTGCATCACCGCCAGCACCTCGCCGACCATCTCCGGGTCCAGCGCCGAGGTCGGCTCGTCAAACAGCATGATGCGCGGCTGCATCGCCAGCGCCCGGGCAATCGCCACGCGCTGCTGCTGCCCGCCCG
>NZ_BCYO01000011.1 GCF_001598235.1 Polaromonas jejuensis NBRC 106434
ACCCTGGAGAAATCGCATGAGGACCAGCAGGACCGCGGCCCAGTAGCCGATGCTCTCGTACGACGGGATCAGTCCGATCAGAATGGTCGGCACGCCCATGAGAAGCAGTGTGATGAGCAGCATCGATTTCCGGCCAACCTTGTCGCCAAAGTGTCCGAAGACAACACCGCCCAGCGGACGCGCGAAGAAACCAACCGAGTAGGTCGCGAACGCGGCGAGGGTTCCGGTCAGTGGGTCGAACGACGGGAAAAAGATCTTGTTGAAGATCAGCGCCGCCGCCGTGCCGTAGAGAAAGAAGTCATACCACTCGATGGTGGTTCCCATCATGCTGGCCAGGCCAGCAGTGACGTACTGGCTGCGCGAGCGCGCAGCCTGAGCAACAGGTTTAGTCATGGTGACATCCTTTGAGTTGAACCGGGACATCAGCGGTCACTTGACCGCAAGCGACGGCACGCCGTGGGTCTGGCGAGCCCAATAGTCGAAGGTCGCTTTGACGATGGAGGGCTTGAGCAGGTAGTCGTGTGCTTCGGCGGCGAGTTCGTCGTTGACGGGGGTCAAAGGACCAAATGCCTGGGCCCGAATCTGCATGCGTGCGGCCCGCTCCAGGTACACCGAAAGATAGGTTGCTTCCTCGCAGCTGGCGCCGGCCGTCAGATACCCATGGTGCGCCAGGATGATCGAACGCTTGTTGCCTAGCGCTTTGGAGATGATGACGCCCTCCTGGTCCGCAATGGGCACACCCGGCCATTCACCGAGGAAGGCGCAGTCGTTGTGCAACGGCGTCATGTCCATCTGGGAGATGACGAGCGGCTGGCGTGCTGCGGCCAGCGCGGACGCCCAAGGCGAATGGGTGTGGATGATCGAGTTGACGTCTGGGCGTGCGTCGTACACCCAGAGATGAAAGCGCGTGGCAGGATTGGCCATGCCCTCGCCCGAGAGGGTGTTCAGATCACGGTCGACTTCAATGAAGTCCTCCGGCGTCGCCTCATCGAAGCCGAGGCCGAAGCGCAAGGTCCAGTAGGCACCTTCCCGCTTGGAGCGAAAACTGATCTGACCTGCAAGGCCTGCTTCTTGCTCCGTCATCGCAAGGATGCGGCAGGCGTAGGCCATCGTTTCCTGAATGCTGCGCTCTGCGCTTTGCAAGTGCTTGGCCATATCCTGCGTCGCGCGCTGGTCGAAGTAAGACTTGTCTCTGAGTGGGGCGTTCATGGTGGTTCTCCGATATGGAACAAAATCTTCGGCGTGGGCACCGAAGTCAGAGTCATTCTCTTGATCCACGTCAAAGACGGCCATAGCCTTGGCCTCATAGCAGCTATTCCTGCCCGCCGCCCCCCATCCCCGCCGCGACATGCGTCGCGCACTGAATCAGATCGGCCGTCAACGCCGAGGGCGTCCGGTCGGCCCGCGTGATCAAGACGACTCTGCGACGCAGCATCGGGCGTGCCACTGGCACCTTGCGCAACCCATGCTCTTCCAGGAGCTTTTCAGGAATTCGGGAGGGCAGGATGCAATCGCCGATGCCGGAGGAAACCAAGCGGAGCATCACGTCGATGGTCTCGACCTCCGCCACGAACATTGGCTGAAGACCAGCACTATGGATCATGCGCCGAAGTGCGTATTGCGGTGGAAATCCCACCAACCGCATCTCCAGCTTGGTGAGGTCTTGGGCCCCCACGATGGCGCTGTCACACCGCACGATGAGCGCCATCTCGCACTCAATCAGCGAACGAGAAGTCAAGGCGCCTGAGTCAACCGCGGAATCGTAGACAAAACCCAGGTCTGCCTTGCCGCTTTCAACGAGAGCCACCACCTCCGGCGAACTGCGGCCCATGAGTGAAAGGTTGACGTGCGGGTGCGTGCTTACGAAGCTTGCGATGACGTCACTCGTGAAGTAGTAGCTCAGCGTGTGGACTGTCGCCAGGCGGACCGTTCCGTGCGTGACGCCCTGTCTGCGGACGCTCTCCACGGCAGCGTCTATGTCCCGGTACGCGGGGCGCGTCGCTTCATAGAGCTTCACTCCGGATTCTGTGAGCTCCAGCCCTCGCCCGGTTCGGATGAAGAGCGCCTGTCCTAGCGTCGCCTCCAGGGTCGCAAGCTGCTTGCTGAGGCCCGACTGGGTCTGATCCAGAACATCAGCCGCCTTCGAGAGCGATCTCAATTCGGCGATCGACAGGAAGTAACGAAGCTGCCGGTCAAATATCTCCATGTTCAATTCCTTGAGGTGTTACTTCGAGCGGCATGCAAGTATCGCGCCTCCAGCTGTGTTTCTTGTGGAAATTTCATAAAGAGGCTTTCAGCGCATCCTGTCAGCCAATGCCAAATCGCTTTCTGTCATGGCTGCTATGAAACTTCCGCTATAGCTCGCTTCACGGTACCGTCAAACAATCTGCCAAGTTCTCAGATTAACCAAGACAGGATGAAAACATGAGTCAATGGCATTCGACATTCAAATCAACAATGACCAGGTTGGCCGCGACGTTTGTCTTTGCTCTCGCGGGGGTCGCCGCAAACGCCCAAACAAGCAAACCGCTCACGATCGTGGTGGCCTATCCAGCGGGTGGCAGCACGGATGCGATGGCGCGCATCATGGCCGACAAGATGAAGGTGCCACTCGCGCGCCCCGTCATTATCGACAACAAGCCAGGCGCCGGTGGGCGGCTCGGCGCGGGCTTGGTGAAGAACATGGCCGCGGACGGTTCGGCAGTCCTTTTCGGATTGAATGCCTTAATCGTCCAGTCGGTCATCTACGCAGGCAAGAACAACTTCGACCTGGTGCAGGATTTTGTCCCTGTTGCAAAGGCGACAAGCATTCCCATGGCGATCGCTGTTCCTTCGAATTCGCCAATCAAAACAATCGAAGACCTGAGAAATTTCACGAATACACACAAGAAAGAGAGCAGCTTTGGCAGCTCCGGGCCTGGTTCACTTGGCCACCTCACCGGTGTTCGGCTCGCCAATGCCATGGGCATCGAGTGGACGCACATTCCCTACAAGGGAGGCGCCCCGTTGGTCAGCGATCTGCTTGGCGGACACGTGCTGGCCGGCGTCGATGCGCTGGCAGAGTACGTCGAGAATCACCGAGCGGGCCGCATGCGTGTGATCGCCGTGTTCAGCCCGCAGCGTTCGCCCCTCGTCCCGGAAGTGCCTACCATTGCGGAACTCGGCGTGAAGGGTGTCGATACCGAGGCGTGGTGGGGCTTCTGGGCTCCGGCAAAAACTCCGGCTCCGGTAGTGGCCCAGCTTCAGGAGTCCATCAATAGCGCGCTGCAGGACCCCGATGTTGTAGCTCGTTTGAGCAAGCTGACCGCCAAGGTGAGTTACTTGCCGTCCCAACAGTTTGGGAAGCTGGTGAAGAGTGAGTTTGACCTTTGGCCCCCGCTGGTGCGCGAGGCGAAGATCTCACCGGAGTGAGTTCCAGAAGGGGAGCTATACGCGGTCTCGGATTAAGGACTGAAATGCGTCTCTACGACACACAGCGGTCCGGCAACGCCTGGAAGGTGAGGCTTCTCGCGAGCCTGTTGAACATCCGCCTTGAGCGCGTGACGCTCTCTATCGATGCCGGGGACCTTGGCAGCGCCGCGTTTCGCCGAGTGAATCCACTGGCACAGGTCCCGACCCTGGAACTGAACGACGGGCGGACGATCTACGAGTCGCAGGCGATCTTGCACTACCTCGCGCACCGAACTTCCCTCTGGCCGGAGGACCGCTTCGGCCAGTCGCAGGTGCTGACATGGCTTTCATTCGAGCAATCGCAGCACATGCATCCGCTGGCGCAGTTGAGGCTTCGGCTCGCACTTCACCGCAGCGCCGATGCGAGTGCGCCCGAGATGCTTGCGCTTCGCGCGCAAGCGCTGAAGGCGCTCACGCAACTGGACGCTCGCTTGAGCGCTCAGGCTGCTGCCAACGGGCCTGATGCCTGGGTCGCCGGTACTTCGATCTCGATCGCGGATGTGGCCTTGTATCCGTACACACGACTGGCGCCCATGGGGGGCATTGACCTCAGCGCTTTCCCGTCGATCTGTGCCTGGCTCGAAAGGATAGAGGCGCATCCGGGCTACGAACCGCTCATCCCAGGCCAGCCGGATCTGAACTACACAACCAAGGAAAATTCAAAATGAACCAGCAAGTGGATACCTTCCATCTGGACAAGAGCGAGCTGATCGCCAGGTCGGAAGCCCAGATGCAGCAGCACCTTCACGGAGATGACTACACATTGGCCCAGAAGGTCGCGCTGACGTGTCGGATTCTCTTCGACAACGGCCACGACTCCGGTCTTGCCGGCCAGATCACCGCGCGTGACAGCAAGGGCTTCTGGACGCAGCGACTCGGGCTGGGCTTCGACGAGATCTCCGCAGGCAATCTGCTGCTGGTCGACGAGGACATCAACGTGCTTGAAGGTGACGGGATGCCGAACCCGGCCAATCGCTTTCACGCCTGGGTCTACCGTGCGCGGCCTGACGTGAACTGCATCATTCACACCCATGCGGTTCACACCGCAGCGCTGAGCATGCTGGAAGAGCCCCTGCAGGTCTCCCACATGGACAACTGCGTGCTGTACGACGACGTGGCGTTTGTGGCGAAGTGGCCCGGCGTCCCTGTGGGCAATGACGAAGGTGAACTGATCTCCCATGCGCTCGGCGACAAGCGGGCCCTTCTCTTGGCTCACCATGGCTTGCTCGTCGCATGCTCCAGTGTCGAAGAAGCTTGCGTGATTGCGCTGGCGTTCGAGCGCGCGGCAAAGATGCACCTCCTCGCTGCAGCGGCGGGAACGATCCAGCCAATCATGCCCGAACTCGGCCGGGAGGCGCATGACTGGATTCTCAAACCGAGCCGCAATGCTGCCGGATTCGCCTATTACGCGCGTCGCAGCTTGAAGCAGAACGCCGATTGCCTCGGTTGACCAAATGACCCATATGAACGATCGCAGTCAACTATCAAAGTTCGGCATCAGCACCCAGCTCTCCATGCTGGGGCGGAACCCTGACGAGCAGTCCGGCTTCGTCAATCCACCCCTGTTCAAAGGGTCGACCGTGGTCTACAAGACGCTGGACGACCTCCAGAACAGGCGCAACCGCTTCCCGTACGGCACAGCCGGTTCGCCGACGATCGCCAACCTCGAAGCATCCTGGACTCACATGACAGGCGCGGCGGGCACGGTGCTCTCGCCCTCGGGCTTGGGCTCGGTCGCGCTTGCGCTTTTGGCTACGACGAAGAGCGGCGACCACATCCTTGTGACCGACAGTGCCTACGGCCCCACCAGAAGATTCTGCGATGGCTTGCTGGCACGGTACGGAATTCAAACCACCTACTACGATCCCCTGCTGGGCTCCGACATCGAGTCCCTCATCAAGCACAACACCTCTGTCATCTTCCTCGAGTCGCCCGGCTCAAGGTCGATGGAGATCCAGGATGTGCCCGCCATCGTGGCCGTTGCCAAGAAGCACGGCGTGAAGGTGATCGCCGACAACACCTGGGCAACGCCCGTATTCTTCCAGGCCCATGCGCACGGTGTCGACATCTCCGTCGAGGCGGGGACCAAGTACCTGGGGGGGCACTCCGACATCTTGCTTGGCCTCGCGTCGGCGAATGAAGAGCTGTGGCCGGCCCTCCGGGCCACGTATGACGCGATGGCCATGCTGCCTGGAGCGGACGACTGCATCCTCGCCCTGCGCGGCCTGCGGACCATGCACCTTCGACTCAAGGAGGCGGAGCGCAAAGCCCTCGACCTGGCAGCGTGGTTCAAGGCTCGCCCGGAAGTTCGCGCTGTCCTGCATCCGGCCTTCGAGTCCTGTCCCGGCCATGCCATCTGGGCGCGAGACTTCAAGGGCTCGACAGGCCTCTTCTCGGTTGTACTGGATGAAAAGTTCAAGAAGGACGAGCTCAGCCGGATGCTCGACAACATGTCGATCTTCAGCATGGGCTTCTCATGGGGCGGCTATGAAAGCCTCATCGTTCCTTTCAACTGCAAGGATCTCCGAACCGCGACCACCTGGCCGTATGAAGGCTATGCGTTGAGGATCCAGGTCGGCCTCGAGGATCTGGACGACTTGAAGGAAGACCTGCGCCAGGGGCTTGAACGGCTCCATTGAATTCTGGGAAAGCACGGCTGGAACGATCAGCTCGAGCCTCCCCACTTCTCGCTTCAACCCACCCCAATAGAGGATTTTTACTATGAAATCTCTGTGTTCCTGGTCGGCCGCAGTCGGCGCTCTGTTCTTGACCTGCTTCAGCATCTCGGCTGCGGCTCAGCCTGCGGGAAAGCCTTTGACCATCGTCGTGCCTTACCCGGCCGGTGGCAGCGCTGATCGTGTCGTCCGTGTTCTCGCCGAGAAGTTGCCTGCACAGCTATCCCGCCCCGTCATCATCGACAACAAACCGGGCGCCGGCGGGCGACTAGCTGCGGGATTGGTTAAGAGCATGCCGACGGATGGTTCTGTGGTGATGGTCGGCATCAATGCCCTGGTGCTGCAATCCATCATCTATGCAGGCAAGAATAATTTCGATCTGGTCCGCGACTACACGCCAGTAGCTGCTACCGTGCGCAGCACCATGGCGATTGCGGTGCCTCCGAGCCTTCCCATCAAGAACATCAAGGAGCTGGTGGAGTACTCCAAGGCGCACAAGAACAGTCTCTTCTACGGAAGTTCCGGAAGCGGATCGATGGGCCATCTCACTGGCGTTCGGCTGGCGAAGGCGTCTGGAGTGGAGTGGTCGCATGCGCCCTACAAGGGTGGGGCCCCCCTGGTGGCGGATCTCTTGGGGGGACATGTGCAAGTGGGCATCGATGGATTGGCAGAGTACATCGAACATCATCAACAAGGCCGCCTTCGTGTCATCGCGGTCTTCAGCAAAGAGCGTTCGCCTCTCGCGCCGGAGGTTCCGACCATCGCTGAACAGGGATTTGCGAGCGTGGCGGACGACAGCTGGCATGGCATCTTCGCCGCCGCAGCGGTACCCAAGGCCCAGGTTGCACAGATTCAGGATGCGATCGAGAAGGTGCTCAAGGATCCCGAGATCCAGAGCAAGTTGGCCAAGGCGTCAATGCCGGCCAACTTCATGCCGTCGGCCAAGTTTGGTGAGTTCGTGCGGCAGCAGTTCGCGACTTGGGAGCCGGTGATTCGGAGCGCCAATATCACGCCCGAATGACGATCGGCTGTGGAAGCTCTCTGCGGCCTCATCCGAACCTTGTCAAGCATCAATCACCGAGGCCTTCATGCAACTTGCCAGATTTCCCCGCGTACGACTGGGGCATCTCCCCAGACACCTCTGGAGCCGATGCCGCGGCTCACCGCCTTGCTGGGCGGGCCCAAGTTGTATGTCATCCCCGCTGATCAATTGGCATTGATCCCGTGGGCCAGTGCCACACCGGCAACCGAGGCGCCGGCGACCCAGCATTCGGCTACGACTTGGGTCTTGAGTTCTGGGCTGTAGTCGCGCCGCTTGGGGGCGTTGGGCGCGCCTCGTTTGCCATCGTGTGCATGATCTCCATCGCGCACACGATGCCAGTTCAACGGGTCTATCTCAAGGTGGGTTTGCCGGACGCATACCTTGCGCCTACGTCTTGTGGATGGGCAGGCGCAGAATGCTCTTGACGACGTGAGTCATCGCAGCTGACAGAAGATGTCAGCGCTGGGCTACGTAGAACGCCAGGCCGCTGGAATGCGACGAATAGCTCACCTTGGTTCCAGCAGGAAATTGGATCACGTCACCGGCCTTCAACTCGTAGACCTGTCCGTTCGCTTGATCCTTGACGGTGATCTCGCCCTCCAGCACCAGCTTGAACTCGTCGAAGTCGTAGCTGTAGGGCATGGACTGTCCCTTGCCGATCCGGAACAGTCCGGCCGTGATGGGAGCGCCCTCTTTGCTGGAAGCGCCGAGGTCGTCGCCGAATGCGACGGTATCCGGGATCTTCAGATCGGTGAGTTGCTGGCGTGTAGCGCCCTGGAATACATGGATGCTCATTTGTTTTCTCCTAGTCTATCAATAATTGTTGACTCAAACGGACGCTGGTTCTTTGTGCAGATACGGTGCGATATTTCGCATCGCACGCGAGACGCAGTCTTTTCTCTCGCGTCTTCAATGCATCATTGAATCACCCGCGTCACACCGCGGCCACGTGGATCAGCAGCCGCTTCCGGCGTTTTGCCATTGATCTTGATGACCTGGATATCGCCGCTGAATGCTTGCCCCTGCAGCACATAGCCCTTGGCGTTGATCTGTTTCGCGAGTTCGCCTTCGATGGGCATGTACGGTTCCCAGAAAATCGTGTTCGGTGGCAGCAACTGATGATGGAAGCGCATTGCGGCAACCGCCTCAGGCAACGGCATGTTGAAGTCGTAGACGTTGTTGATTACCTGGAAGATCGAGGTGAAAATACGCGAACCACCTGGCGTACCGATCACGAGCGACACTTTGCCATCCTTGGTCAGGATCGTCGGCGTCATCGACGACAACGGGCGCTTCTTCGGAGCGATCGAATTCGCATCGCTACCGACCACGCCGAACATATTTGCCACGCCCGGCTTGGCCGAAAAGTCGTCCATCTCGTCGTTCAGCAAAATACCCGTGCCTTCCGCTACGACCCCAGAACCGAAAGG
The DNA here is from genome assembly GCF_001598235.1 of Polaromonas jejuensis NBRC 106434. Classification (GTDB taxonomy): domain Bacteria; phylum Pseudomonadota; class Gammaproteobacteria; order Burkholderiales; family Burkholderiaceae_C; genus Polaromonas; species Polaromonas jejuensis. Next base: position 8,598 of record NZ_BCYO01000011.1, read on the forward strand.
ACCATTGATCGTATAGGTGTTCGACACGGCGTTACCCCACTTGTCGATCACCGAAAAATGCGTCGTCTCAGCCTTCTCCGGCATCGACGTACCCAGTCCAGGCTGCACGCTCTTCGTGTCCGACGGCGTAGTGGGGTTGACCTCGGCGGAACGCCGCACAATGTACGCGTCGTCGGTCAGTTGCGCGACAGGAACCTTATAGAAATCAGGATCGCCTAGATATTGCCCACGATCGGCAAACACACGCTTTTCGATCTCCGCGATCAAGTGCACGTACTGCACAGAATTGTGGGTTACGTCCTTGAAATCAGGTGCAATGTTTGCCTTCATCTTCAGCAACTGCACGAGGCCAATCCCACCCGAACTCGGCGGTGGTGCCGTGATCACGCGATAGTCGTTCCAACTAGCCTCAATTGGCTGACGCCACACCGCCTTGTATTCCTGCAGATCGCGCTTCGTTATCAGGCCACGTCCGCGCATCGACGCAGCAATCAGGTCTGCCGTCCTGCCGTTGTAGAAGTCTTTTGCACCCTGGCTGGAAATACGCGTCAGTACAGCGGCGAGATCGGGCTGCTTGAAGTTGGCGCCTTGTTTCAGATTGCCGAAATACGTATCGAAGTTGGTCTTGCCGGCGAAGTCTTTTGCAGCCTCGTCGCGCCGCTGCTGCAACTGCTCGCTGACTTCGAAGCCGTTGCGCGCGTACTCGATCGCCGGGGCGAGCACCTGCTTCCATGTTAGCTTGCCGAAGCGGCGCTGTGCTTCCCACATGCCATCGACGGTGCCTGGTACACCCGCAGCACGATAACCAAACAGGCTCATGCCATTGACGACTTTACCCTTGTCGTCAAGATACATGTTCTTCGTTGCAGCCAGCGGCGCGCGCTCGCGATAGTCCAGGAAATAAGGCTTGCCATTGACATAGAGTGTCATGAAACCGCCGCCGCCGATGTTGCCCGCTTCCGGATAAGTCACGGCAAGCGTGAAGGCAATCGCGACTGCGGCATCGACGGCATTGCCACCTTCCTTGAGGATCTTCTCGGCGGCATCTGCACTGTACTTGTCCGCAACAGCTATCGCCGATGCAGCAAGAACAGTCGGTTGCGTTTTTTCAGGCGCTTTCGCATAGGCCGGTGCGGCTTCGAAAAAGCCCGTTGATACAGAAACAAGCGTAAATACTGCAAAGCTAGTTGCGGAAATTTTTGCTCTATCAAATAAGCTCATTTGTTTTCTCCTGGTCTATCAATAATTGTTGACTCAAACGGACGCTGGTTCTTTGTGCAGATACGGTGCGATATTTCGCATCGCACGCGAGACGTAGTCTTCTTTCTCTCCCACCGGGGCGACGTAGTGCAGTGCGCTTTCCGCCGCTTCGACTCCCTCCAGCCGGGCAACGATCCAGGCCGCGAGATACTGCGATGCCAGGCATCCACCGACAGTGGCCACGTTGCCCTTGGCAAAGAAGGGCTGGTTCAGCACCTCGATGCCGGCTTCCTGGACCCAGGGTTTCGTCGTCAAGTCGGTGCATGCGGGGACACCGTCGAGCAAGCCGAGCTTGGCCAGCACCAGCGTGCCGGAGCACTGCGCGCCCAGCAATTGCCGGGAGGGATCGAGTTGCAGCCGCGACATCAGCGCCGCATCCGCAACCACATCGCGTGTCAGAAGGCCGCTGCCCACGATGACCGCATCGGCGGCACTGGCTTCTTCAAGGGTGGCTTGCGATTCAATGACCACCCCATTCATTGAGCGCACGCGTGCGCTGGGGCTGGCGATCGAGACGCGCCAGCCCGGCTTCTTGACGCGGTTGAGGATGCCAAGTGCGATAAGTGAGTCGAGTTCGTTGAAGCCTTCAAAGGTGAGGATGGCGATGTGCATGGTGTCGTCTGCTCCTGGCAAGGTGGGTGGCGATAGGGCATCGTAGGACCAACGCGCAATACAATCAAATTATTGTCATGAATACATTGATGCATGGCCCACGCCCGCTACAAGCAGTTGGTCGACGCGCTCGCCGCTGAAATTCGCGCAGGTCGCCTGCCGCCGGGTACGCGCTTGCCAACCCACCGGCAGCTCGCTGCCAAGGAGGGCCTTGCCCTGGTTACCGCGACCCGCGTCTATGCGGAACTCGAGGCCATGGGACTGGTCAGCGGTGAGACTGGCCGCGGTACCTTTGTCAGAGAGACCTTGCTTCCTCGCGGCCTGGGCATCGACCAGCATGCCGCTGCAGCGGACATGGTGGATCTGAACTTCAACTATCCGTCGCTGCCAGGCCAGGCCGAGTTGCTGCGAGTGGCCTTGCGCCAGCTCGCCGCCTCTGGGGACTTGGAAGCCCTGTTGCGCTACCAACCCCATGGAGGGCGCCAGCACGAGCGGGCGACAGTGGCTCGCCATCTCGCATGCCGGGGTCTCACGGTGACTGCGGGCCAGGTGATGATCGTGAACGGAGCCCAGCATGGGTTGGCAACAACAGTGATGGCGCTGCTGCAGCCAGGTGACGTGGTTGCGGCCGACGCACTGACCTATCCGGGGTTCAAGCTGCTGGCCCAAGCGCATCGCCTGGAGCTGGCGCCTATCCCGGCGGCTGGACACGGCCCCGACCTGGACGCGCTGGAGCGGTTGTGCATGAGGCGTCGGGTGCGGGCCATCTATGCGATGCCGACGCTGAACAATCCGCTGGGGTGGGTGATGAGTGCAAGCCGGCGGCGGCAACTGGTTGCCATCGCCCGTCGGCACGGGTTGCTCATCATCGAGGATGCGGCCTACGCCTTCCTCGCTGAGGATCCACCAGACCCATTGGCAGCGCTTGCCCCTGAGACGACGGTCTACGTCTCGGGGCTTTCCAAGAGCGTAGCAACAGGGCTGCGCGTCGGATTTGTCGCAGCACCGGCTGAATCGGTGCCCAAGCTCGAGCGAGCGATCAGGGCCACCACCTGGAATACGCCCGGCGTGATGACGGCGATCACATGCGGTTGGCTAGCCGACGGCACCGTCACCCGCCTCGAATCGGAGAAGCGCCGGGATGCAACGATCCGGCAAGCGATCGCCAACGACATCCTCGTCAGAATGCCTCGCGTTAGCCATCCCGCGTCCTATTTCGTCTGGCTCCCTCTGGCGGAAGAGGTCCGTGCCGACCAGGTGGCGATGGCGCTCATGCGCGAACGGATCTCGGTGTCAACAGCTGAACCGTTCGCAACGTCCGCCCAGGTGCCGCATGCCATCCGCTTGGCATTGGGATCCGTCGATCTGGACACGCTCCGAGCGGCGCTGAAGAAGGTCAGGCGCGTAATCGATGACCAAACCTATTGAGGCCCAGGCATCTGGGTGCGCGTGCCTCGCCCCACGACCAATTGCTGCATGAAGTGAGCTGTCGTGCCAGGGGCGACGGAGGTCGGCTTATGTTAAGGCTTGTACGACGCCCGCCCTCTGTGGCGTTCGAGTCAGCACGGGCCCGCTTGCGCGGGCGGGCATCCTGCAACCCTTAACAGTACACGACGCTTTCGCGGCTTGGCATTCACTCGGCACCTCACATCTACAGGTGTGTTTACGACTTTAATTGCTCGGAATAGCGGGTCTTAGTCGCTCACCCTGCCGCGCGAGGCCTTGATCTCCGAGCGCTGGCTTTTCCCGGCCAGGCGCCGCTGCTTGGAGCCATAGGTCGGCTTGGTGGCGCGCCGCGCCTTCGGGGGATTTGAGACGCTGTCCACCACCTCTTGCAGCCGCGCCAGTGCGTCGGCACGGTTCATCTCCTGGGTGCGGTGCTGCTGCGCCTTCAGCACCAGCACGCCCTCCTGTGTGATGCGGCTGTCATTGAGCGCCAGCAAACGCTCCTTGATGGCATCCGGCAGCGAAGAAGCGGCAATGTCAAACCGCAGGTGCACCGCGCTGGACACCTTGTTGACGTTTTGCCCGCCCGCCCCCTGGGCGCGGATGGCGCTGAACTCGACCTCGCGCTCATCCACCGGAAACTTCAGGGGCGCAGGCATGTTTCAGCGCCGGATGGGAGGCATCAAGCCGGCTGGGCCAGCTCAGCCAGGCCAGCGATGGCCAGCGCATAGCCCTTGACGCCAAAGCCGGCCATCACGGCCTTGGCCGCCGGTGAAATATAGGAGTGGTGACGGAAGGCCTCGCGCGCATGCACATTGCTGATGTGCAGCTCGATCAGCGTCACGCCCGCGCCCTTGATGGCGTCATGCAGGGCCACGCTGGTGTGCGTGTAGGCGCCGGCATTGAGCACCACGCCGGCCAGCGTGCCGGCGGCCTGGGCGCGCCCGGCTTCATGGATGGCGTCGATCAGCGCGCCTTCGTGGTTGCTTTGGCGAAAGTCGAGTTTGAAGCCGTGGCTGGCGCAGGCCTTGAGGCACAAGGCCTCGACGTCGGCCAGGGTTTGCGAGCCGTACACGGCGGGCTCACGCGTGCCCAGCAAATTGAGGTTGGGGCCATTCAAGACCAGTACTGTTTTCATGAAAAATCTTTCTGTGGTATCTCTGTTTCAAGCAGGGTTCAGCGCACGTCCTGAAGCGCCACGGTGTGCCCGGTGGCAATCGAGCGCCGCACGGCTTCCACCGTGCGCAGGCTTTGCAAGGCATCCGCAACGGTGATTATCGGTGCCGCCTTGCCCGCGATCAAATCGCAGAAATGATCGAGCTGCGCCGCCAGCGGATCCACGGCCTCCAGCGCCAGGGTGGATTCGACAAAAGGCGTCCACCAGCCCGGCTCCTTGCCGCCTTCCGCATAGGTCCAGGTGCGCAGGGTGGGCACCGCCAGGGAACCCCGCGTGCCGGCGATGAAATAGCAGTCTTCAGACGGATAGCGCGGGTAGGCCGTGTTCTCGCCCGAGGTCTGCTCCCAGCTGCGTGGCGACGCCACGGTATCCGACAGCGTGAAGGTTCCCAGTGCGCCGCTGCCGAACTGCAGCGTCATCACCACCGTGTCTTCCACCGCAAACTGGCGAACCGCGTTGGAGGCCACCGCATGGACGGAAGTCACTTCACCGCACAGGTAACGCAGGTTGTCCATCTCATGGATCAGATTGATGAGGATGGGGCCGCCGCCCGCCTCCTTGCGCCAGGCACCCTGCTCAAAATAACTGTCGGGCTTGTAGAACTGCGCGCTGCCCATGACCGTGACCACACGGCCCAGCTGGCCGGACTGGATGGCGCGCCGGGCCAATTGCAGCGTGCTGCTGTGCCGGCGATGGTGCCCGACCAGCATGGGCACAGGGCTCCGCCCCAGTGCATCGGCCAGTTGCTGGCCGGCTTCCAGCGAGTCGGCCACCGGCTTTTCGATGATGGCGGGCACGCCATGCCGGGCGCAGCTCAAGGCACCCGGCACATGCAGATGATTCGGCGTGGCCAGAATCACGCCATCCGGTTTCTGCACCGCAAAGAGCGCCTCCAGACTCTCAAAATGCGGCACGCCCAGGCTGGCGGCCAGGGCGACCGAGGCCGGCATGGGATCGACCACCGCACACAAGCGGGTGCGGGGATTGGCCTGAAGCAACTCGATGTGCCTGCGACCTATCAGCCCCGCACCGGCCACGGCCAGCTGAAAAATCCGGGTATCGCTGGAGGACATGCTTACTTCGCACCTTCAAAAAAATTGACCAGCAATTGGGCAAAGGCCGCGGGCTGCTCCACCGCACTGAGGTGGGCGGCGTCCAGCGTGCGCAGCTGCGCACCGGCAATCGTGTCGCAAATGGCCTGCGACATCGCCACCGGCGTGGCTTCGTCACGCGTGCCGCCAATGACCAGCGCAGGGCACTGGATACGGCGGTTGCTGGTGCGAAAGTCAATGCCGCTCACGGCCTCGCAGCTGGCGGCGTAAGCCGCTGCATCGATGATTTCCAGCTGATGACGCAGCGCCGCCACACGTGCGGCACCGCCCCCTGCCGCATCGGCGCGGAACTCCGGCGTGAACCAGCGCTGCATGGCGCCCTCGGCAATCGCGGGCACGCCCTGCGCCAGCACCGTGTTCACGCGCGCCTGCCAGCCGACGCGCGCGGCCTCGTCATACCAGTTGGCGGCGTTGGCAATCACCAGGCTTTTAACCAGTTGCGGATGCCTGACAGCCAGCGCTTGCGCGGTCATGCCGCCCATGCTCAGGCCGACAAAGTGCACCGGGCCAGCCGCTTGCGCGGCAATCAGGTCGGCGGCGTCATCGGCCAGCATGTCCAGGGTGTAAGGCCCGGGCACGGCTTCGGATTGGCCATGGCCCCGGTGGTCGTAGCGCAGCACCGTGTAGCGCTCTTTCAGCAAGGCAGCTACACCGTCCCACATGTGGAGCTCACAACCCAGGGCATGGCTTAGCACCATCACGGGGCCCTGGCCTTCTTTGATCCAGTTCAAAACCGGCTTTTTCACGTTCCGCTTCCTCCATCCGCCTTGGCGGCCAGCAGGCCTTTTTCACGCAGGATGTCGCCCGCCACCGCAAAGGCGTGGTTAGCCGCCGGCACACCGCAATAGACTGCGGCCTGCAGGATGACTTCCTTGATCTCGTCCGGCGTGAGGCGCGACTCCGGCGGACCATCCAGTGCGGCCCGCACATGCATGGCAAATTCTTCGTAGGCCTTCAGGGCAATCATGGTGGACAGCACCATCAGGCGCCGCGTCTTGTCACCGAACGCAGGACGCCCCCAGACCTCATTCCAGGCATAGCGCGTGATCAGGTTCTGAAACTCGCCGTTGAATTCATTGCTGTTGGACAAGGACTTGTCCACCCAGGCGTCACCCAGCACCCGGCGCCGGTTGAGCATGCCTTTGTCATAGTCAGTCATGGAATCTTTCGTGCTCATGGCATGGCCTTGCGTTTGTTGGTTTCTGTCTGTTGAATCAGCTCATCCAGTGTCTTGACATGGGCGCGCGTCAGTTCCGCGGCGTGTTGGGCCAGGTCGGGGCTGAACCATTCGTCGGCCGCCGCTAGAGGCAACACCGCCCTGAGCGCATCCAGGTTGGCGCGCATGCGCTGCGTATCCACTTGCAGGCCGGGCAGGGCCTGGGCCATCGCGCGGGCAGAGCCGTGGGCCGACATCAGCAAGCCCGGCCACTCGGCCAGTTCGGCCTGCCAGTTGCCCAGCGCGCGCTCATGCTCTTGCGGCATGGCCGCCAGCAGTGCGGCCACACGTTGCGGTGCGCGTTGCGCGGCGGCCAGCGCCACCATGCAGGCCACTGGATTGCGCTTGTGCGGCATGGCCGACGAGCCGCCGCGCCCGGGCTCCGATGGCTCGGCCAGCTCACCCACTTCATACTGGCCCATGAGGGCAATGTCCTTGGCGATTTTTCCGAGGCTGCCGACCAGCAAGCCCAGCTCACAACCCAGCGCCACCCACTCGTCGCGCTGGGTGTGCCAGGTCGATGCCGGTGCGCGCAGCTTCAGGTCGGCGGCCATGTGCGCAATGACGGCCGGCCCTTTGCCCTTCATCTGCGCCAGGGTGCCCACGGCGCCGCCCAATTGCACGCTCAAGGCATTTTCCTTGCTGAGCTGCAGGCGTTGCAGGCCACGCACCAGCGGCGCGGCCCAGTCGGCGCACTTCAGGCCAAAACTGATGACCGAAGCCGGCTGCATCAGCGTGCGCGCCAGCACCGGATCAGCCGCATGGCGCCGGGCCAGCGCCAGCAAGGCCGTCACGGCCTTGCCGACATCGGCTTCAATCAGGTCCAGCGCGTTACGCGTGACCAGGGCCAGCGCGGTATCGATCACATCCTGGGAGGTCGAGCCGAAATGCACGAAGCCCGCCGCCTCCTTGTTGAAGAGACCCACGGTTTCCTTGAGGCTCTTGACCAACGGGATGGCAATGCTCCCCGCCCGCCCGCTTTCGCGCACGATTTTGGCGACATCGAACAGCTCGACCTTGCAGGTGCCGATGATGGACTGCGCAGCGGCTTCCGGGATCAGGCCGACGCGAGCCTGCGCACGCGCCAGCGAGGCCTCAAAGCGCAACATGGCTTCCAGGAAGTTGCGCTCATTGAACGCCTCCAGGACCTCGGATGTGGATAAAAAACCTTCAAAAATGCTGCTCATGCGATGTGACGATTCCGTAGATAAATGGGGAGGCCGCTCAACGCCTCAGGCGGATCTGGTTGGGCAAGGGGACGGAGCGCCGCAGCACATCCTCACCCAGCCACAGGGCCGAGCGCCAGGCACGCTGGGCCACGGTGGGCAAGGGCATCTGCTGGTAGTCGTCGTTGAACACCTCAAAGCTGTAGTCCCCCCGGTAACCCAGGCCATGGAGCTTGGTCACCAGCGCGGCCAGCGCTTCGCTGTGCACCCCTTCGCCCGGAAACACGCGGAAATGACGCGCGGTCGCAATGCGTTCCTCGACCGATTTGATCTCGGTCCACATGAAGTCGGCCAATTGCACCAGAAATATCTTGTCGGGGTCCAGGATATCCAGCTCGTCGAGCGGCGTGCTGGTCGCAAACATGTGAAACGAATCGAAGCCCAGGCCCAGATTGGGCATGTCGGCCCGGCAAACAATGTCCCAGGCCTGCGGGAATTCGTTCACCACGCGGCCCCAGGACAAAGCCTCGTAGGCGATTTTAATGTTCATCGGTATGGCCAGCATGGCCAGCTTGCGCAGATCTTTGACCAGCGCCTCGATGTCGTCCGTGGCATGCACCGAAGTCGACGAGCAGATGAGCAACAAATGGCAGTCGAGCGCGCTGCACATCTCCAGCATGGACTTGGCGATGTCCATCTTGTAGTCATGCAGATGGCCGGACAGCCCTTCGAAATCACGCAGCACCTGAAAGCCCGTGACGCGCAGGCCGCTGGCACGCACGGCGGCCACGGCGGCGTCCATGCCGTCGGGATGGCCGACCAGATCCCTGGCGGCCAGCATGATCTGCGTGAACCCCGCTTCGCGCACGGCCTTGAGCTTGGCTTCAAGAGGTCCGGCCAGCGAGATGGTGTCCATCCCGAAATCGTCAATGTTTCCGCTGTAGTGGCTCATGATTTCGCGCTCGCTTAACGTTCGTTATGGACCAGCTCGAAACTCACGCTGCCCATCCAGGTTTTGGTCAGGGCGCCCCGGTCTTCGGTGTGCACGCCGCGCGACTCCACAAATTCCACGCCCCGCAGCGTCAGCTCGGAGGCCGCGGCCAGCACGTCGGCGCTGCCCAGGCCGATGCGCTGGAAGTGTTCATCGCCCTCCACGTCCAGCACGCTGGCTTCCGGCTCAATCAGTTGCAGATAAAAGCGCGCCGATGGCTGGCAGGGACTGCGCAGGATGCGCCCCTTGGGCAAGATGCCAAATCGCTCCTCATCGGGCAGCTCGGTAAAACCAAACAGCTCGCGGTAAAACTCGGCCCAGTCCTCGGTGCGGTCGTTGCCTATGTACTGCACAATGCCGAAGAAATGCAGTCCCGCCACCGCCGGCGGCTGCGGATCCACGGTCGGGATAGGCACAAAGTCCACGTCGTAGATAGAAAACTTGTCGTAACGGTCGACAAAATAAATGCGGCTCTTGCCCACGCCGTGGATGGCCGGAATGTTCAGCTCCATGACCTCCACGCGGGACGGCACCGCCCAGGCGCCACGCTCCAGCGCCCGCCGGTAGGCGGCAGCCGCATCGCGCACACGCAGCGCCACGGCGGCAATCACCGGCTTGTCGGTCGGTGCGGCGCCGTCGGGCAGCGCCGGAATGTGGGCATTGACAATCACATTCATGCTGCCCTGCCGGTACAGCATCACCTCACGCGAGCGATGGCGGGCGATCGGGCGAAAGCCCATCATCTCCAGCACCTGCCCCAGCGCCTGGGGCTTGGAGGTGGTGTATTCAATGAACTCGATGCCGTCCAGCCCGAGGGGGTTGGCGACCTCCAGGATGGACTCGCGGTCGCTGGCTGTCGCCTGGCTTTGGATGCTCATGATGCTCTCCGGTTCAATACAGATGGTTCGATAAACAGGTTCAAAGCGGCACACCGGCCGCAGCGGGCACCACGGCGCCAGGCACATGACCGCCGCCCAGGAAAAGCCGCTCGATATTCGGGTCGGCCAGCAGCTCGGAGGCCTTCTTGTGCAGCACCAGCTGCCCCGACTCCAGCGCAATCGCGTCGTCGGCCATCTTGAGCGCGCTCTTGACGTTTTGCTCCACCATCAGCACCGTCGTGCCCTGGGCGGCCAGCTTCTGCAGCAGCTTGAACACGTCCTGCACCACCATGGGCGACAGGCCAATCGAGGGCTCGTCAATCAGCAGCACCTTGGGGCGCAGCAGCAAGGCGCGGCCGACCTCCAGCTGCTTTTGCTCGCCACCCGACAGGGCTGAAGCCTGCGAGTGCAGACGCTCCTTCACACGCGGAAAAAACTCCAGCACCTCGGGAATGCGCTCATGCGTGGTCTTGGTACCCAGCGTGATGCCCCCCAGCTCCAGGTTCTGCCAGACGGTGAGCTGACCAAACAGGTTGCGCCCCTGCGGCACAAAGGCAATGCCCTTGGCCAGCAACTCTTTCTGGCTGGCACCGGAGATGTCCACACCATCGAGCAGGATGCGGCCCTGGCGCGGCTTGAGCAGGCCAAACAGCGTTTTCAGCACGGTGGACTTGCCCGCGCCATTGGGGCCCAGCAGCAAGGTGATGGAGCCGCGCCTGACCTTGAAAGACAGGTTGTTCAGGATCATGAAGTCCTTGTAACCGGCCACCACATCGTCGAATTCAATACAAATATCGTTGGCCATGTCAATTTCCTAAATAGGCGTCAAGCACCTCTTTGTTGCCGCGGATTTCCGCCGGTGTGCCAATCGCCAGCACCCGCCCTTCCACCATCACCATGATGCGGTGGCACAAATCCATCACAAAGTCCATGTTGTGTTCAATCACCACAAAGGAGCTCTTGCGGCCGAATTTCGGATTCTGGTTGAGCTCCTTGAGCAAGGAGGAAATGCCGCCCACCAGGCTGGGGTTGACACCCGCGCAAGGCTCGTCGAGCAGCACCAGATCGGGCTCGGCCATGAAGGCCATGGCAATGTCCACCAGCTTCTGCTGCCCATAGCTGAGCGTGCCGGCCAGCTTGTCGGCCACGTGCCGGATGCGGAACTGGTCGATCAGCGCATCGGCCTTGCCGCCCAGGCCCGAGTCGCCGGGTGCAAACATGCGGCTGAGCATGCTGCCCTTGTGCTCCTGCGCCGCCACGATCAGGTTGTCGCGCACCGTCATCTTGCCAAACACCTGCAGGGTCTGAAAGGTCCGGCCCACACCCTGACGGCTCAGCGCCAGCGGCGAAAGCCCGGTGATGTTCTTGCCATTGAGCTCGATAGACCCCGCGTCCGGGCTGATCTGGCCGAGCACGCTGTTGAACATGGTGGTTTTGCCGGAACCATTGGGGCCGATGACGCCAAAGATTTCCCCCGGCATGACCTCAAATGAAACACCGCCCACCGCCTGAATGGCTCCATAGGCCTTTTTAAGGTCGCTCACTTTGAGCAAAGACTGTGTCATGACGAAACTCCCATACGGCTGGCAGCCGCGGCCTTGGCCGCATTCGTGGCTGAAATCTTGCGCGCTGCCGAAGCTTCCCTGGCCGCACGCTTGGCACGGATGCGATCCGGGATGCTCAGCAAACCATCGGGCAGCCACACCATCAGCACCACCACCGCCGCACCGAACATCGGCAGGTACCAGTTGGCAACGTAAGGCACGTCGCGCAGCCATTCGGGCAACACAACACCGATGGCGGCACCGACGACGGGGCCGAGGAAATAACCAGCGCCGCCCACCACCACCATCAGATACATCATGATGGAGGCGCCCACCGCAAACGGCGCCGGTTCAATGAACTGCACCAGCGAGGCAAACAGCGCGCCCGCCATGCCGGCGTACACCGCGCCGATGGCAAAGCTGAGTAGGGTGTAGTTGCGGATGTCCACGCCCAGGCTTTCGGCGCGTATCGGGTTGTCGCGCAGGGCCGTGAAGGCCTTGCCCCAGGGCGAGCGCAGCAAGCCCCACAGCAGCCCCGCCAGGATCAGCGCGACCGCCAGCACGAAGTAGTAGTAAGACAGGTTGCTTTCCAGCGAAAAGCCCAGCAGCGATGGCCGCGCAATGTTGTTGATGCCGAAGGTGCCGCCGGTGAGCCACTCTTCGTTGCGCATCACCAGCCAGATGGCGGTGTTGAAGCCCAGCGTGGCAAACGCCAGGTAAATGGTCTGCACCCGCAAGGCCGGAAAGCCGAGGATCAGCCCCACCACGAAACAGATCATTGCGGCGGCGGGCAAGCCGAGCCAGAAGCTGAAGCCGGCCTTCATGAGGATGGCCACGGTGTAGGCGCCAATGCCGAAGAAGGCGGCGTGCCCCAGGGACTTCTGGCCGGCATAGCCTATGGTCAGGTTCAGCCCCATGGTGGCGATGATGAATATCAGCCAGTAGGTCAGCAGGTAGATGCCGTAGTTTTTCAGAAAGGGAGGTGCCACCAGCACCAGCAGGGCGCCCAGAAGGGTCAGGAGCAGCGCCGTTTTGTTGTTAAAGAGCTTCATACCTTGCGCTCCTCTTTTTTGCCCAGCAGGCCCTGGGGCTTGAACAGAATCACGACCATGAAAATCAGCAGGGCCACCGCATCCTTGTAGGCCGGCGAAATATAGGCCGAGGCCAGGTTTTCACAGACGCCCACAATCAGCCCGCCCACCAGGGCGCCGCGCGAATTGTTGAAGCCCCCGATGATGGCGGCAAAGAAAGCCTTGGTACCCAGGCCCTCGCCCATGTCGAACTTGGCGAGGTAGGTGGGCGTGACCAGCAGGGCCGCCGCCACCGCCAGCACCGCGTTGATGGCAAAGGTGTAGAAAATCATGCGCGGCACATTGATGCCGAGCACCGAAGCACTCTCGGTGTTTTGCGCCACCGCCTGCATGGCCCGGCCGGTGACGGTTTTCGCCAGGAAGGCCTGGGTCGCCATCACGATGACCATGGCCAGCGCAAAGGTGCCGATGTCCTGCAGGGTCACGGTGACGCCCGCAATGTTGAACAGCTTGTCGGCAAACAAACCGGGGAAAGGATGCGCTTCAGCGCTGAATCCGGCCCGCACGCCGTTGCGCATGGCAATCGACAGGCCGATGGTGGCCACGACGATGGGCATCATGCCGTACTTGAACAAGGGGTCGACCACGCCGCGCTTGAACACCCAGCCCAGCAGCAGCACGGCCAGCAGCGCGGTGAGAACAAAGCTCACCAGCATGGGCGCGCCCAGTGACATGAAGCCCAGCATCATGAAGGCCGGCAGCATGACAAATTCGCCCTGGGCGAAGTTGATGGTGCCCGAGGCCTGCCATAGCAGGGTGAAGCCCAGGGCCGCCAGCGCATAAATGCTGCCGGTGGCCAGGCCGGAGAAAAAGAGTTGAAGGAAGTCGGTCATGACGGTGTCTGCCTACGAATGCTGCAATCGGGTTTCAATCGCCGGCTCCACAGCCCAGGGCCACGGTACCGGCATCTGCGCAACAAGCCTGCGGGGCTTGTGCGTTGGAGCGCTCGCCAGCGGCTGGCGAGCGGTGCTTTACTTTTTGGCAGCGGCCCCCAGAGGCGGCAGCGTGGCGACCACTTCCTGCTTGCCGTTCTTCACTTCGATCATGAAGCTCTCACGGTCCAGGTCACCCTTGCTGTCAAACGTCACGTCCATCAGCACGCCAGGCTGGTCCGCCGCCTTGACCTTGAGGGTGTGCAGCGCGGCCGCCACGGCCTTGCGGTCCAGCTTGCCGGCCTTCTCAATGGCGGCCTTCAGCACATACACGCCGGAGTAGCCCTTCATGCCGTTGTGGTCCGACACATATTTGTATTCCTTCTCAAACTTGGCGCGGAAGGCGCGGATGGCGGGTAGTGGTGCATCGACCGTCAGCCCCACGTGGGCGATGGCACCGTTGGCCGCATCGCCAGCCAGATCAATCACCTTCTGGCCGGTCAGGGTGGTTTCACCGATCACGGGCTTGTTCCAGCCCTGCTTGCGCAACTCGCGCAACAGGCGGGCCGATTCCTCTTCATTGGTATAGGCAAACAGGCCTTCCGCATTGCTCTGCTTGGCACGCAGCACGGCGGCAGAGAAATCCACCTGACCCGATTCGGTGGAAATTTCCGACAGGATCTTGGTGGGCGAATTGGCCAGGGCCTTCTTGATCATGTCCAGGCCACCCTTGCCGAAGTCATTGTTCACATAAAGAACGGCAATGCTTTTGAGCTTGGCCTGCTCGCTGATGTAGCGCGCCACCTTGGGCATGGCAGCGGCCTGCGTGAAGCTGGTGCGAAACACATAGGGATTGCCCTGCTCGGTGATGCTGGCGGCCTCGCCGCCGGTGAAATTGGGCACCTCGGCGCGACGCGATTCGGCCATGCTGACCATGATGGAGCCGGAGAACACGGGGCCGAAGATCGCGAAGACGTTGTCGTCAATGGCTTTTTGCGTCAGGCCCTTGGCCACGCCGGGGTTGCTCTGGGTGTCGGTGGTGACGGACTGGATTTTCTTGCCCAGAATGCCGCCGGTGGCGTTGATCTCCTTGACCGCCAGCTCCACGCCATTCTTGAAGTTGGTGCCCGCCGTGGCGCCGGCACCGGACAACTCGACAATATTGGCAATCTTGATCACATCCTGGGCAAATGTGACTGTAGCGCCCGCGGCAATTGCGCAAGCAGCTATCAATTTAAGAGCAAATCGTTTCTTCATGGTTGTCTCCTTTAAGGGTTAAAAAATCAATACGAAAAAAATCAGGGGGATACGAGTCGTGCTTCCCCGACTCCCGGGACTGGAACGCTGGCAGATTGGGCGGTCTGGATGGGCTGGCCTGGGCGCCTGATCTCACCCCGCATGGCGGCCGGATACAGGAGTTCGCGAATAAAGGTGGCGTCCTTGCGAACGGCTTGCGCCGCCTCGGTGTAGCCGAAAAACGCCAGGTAGTCGGGCGCCTGCTGGACAAGCATTTCAAAGCCGGGCTGCGCCAGCAGATGGCGTGCCCGAGCCGCCTGCACCAGCGGTGTCGGCTGGTTCTTCATCTGGATGTCCATCACGGCAGCATGCGGGGCCAGCCGCGACACATCGCATGGCAGGGGATCGCCGGCCTTGAGCCCCAGCGGCGAGGCGTTCACCACCACCTCATAAGCCGACGGGTCGCTGCTGCTCGCGGCCACGATCTGTGTCGTGGGCATCTGCGTCGCTGCAGCAAGCTGGCTTGCCAGGGCCTGCGCCTTGCCGGGCGCCGGATCGTAGAGCGCAATTGCGGCAGGTGCGCGGCTACCCGCCATCGCCAGCGCGGCGGCAATGGCAGAAGCGGCGCCACCGGCACCCAGAATCAGCACGCGCCTGCCCGCGTAGGCCACGCCAAAGTAGTCCAGCGACAAGGCAAAGCCCTTGCCGTCAAACAGCGCGCCTTCAAATTCGCCGGTTGCGTTGCGGCGTATGCCATTGACAGCGCCCGCCACACGGCCAGCGTCGTTGCAGTGCGAGAGCAAACCCATCACCCGCGATTTGTGCGGAATGGTCAGCAGCATGCCCTTGACGTTTTTGGCCAGAAAGGCGTTGCGCACGAAAGCCTCGATGTCCTGGATGGCCACATGCACCGGCACCAGCACCGCATTGATGCCCAGCGTCCTGAAGATCAGGTTGAACACCTCGGGCGCCCGCACCTGGGCCACCGGATCGCCGGGGATCAGATAAACATCGGTCGTGCCCTGAATGGTGGAAAGCATGGGGATGGCGGCCTTGGATGATCGATAATCGATTAATTCAGGTAAATTTCGCCTGAACTTTAGTGGTTTCTCGTTTGACTTAAAAGCATAAATAAACAGTTTGCGCGATTAACGAACAAAAAAGATCGATGATCGTACGAAACAAGGGTTAGCCCCGGGTTTTTCCGGCCCGCATCCCCCCAATACTCAAGCCATGACCGCCGCCATCCCGCCCACGCCTGCCCCGCCCGCGCTCGACAAGCGTGACTGGATTGCCGGCCTCGAAAAGGGCCTGTCCATCATTGAGTGTTTTGACGATGCCAATCCACGCCTGACCGCCAGCCAGGCCGGCGCGCATTGCGGCATGACACGCACGGCGGCGCGCCGCTACCTGCTGACGCTGGAACATCTGGGCTATGTGGCCAGCGACGGCAAGCTGTTCTGGCTGACGCCGCGCGTGCTCCGGCTGGGCCAGTCTTACCTGGAATCCGCCCGCCTGCCCCGCATCGTGCAGCCCTTTTTGCAGCGCGTCACGGCCGGCACGCAAGAAAGCGCCTATGTGAGCGTGATGGATGGAGACGATGTCGTCTACATCGCGCGCAATGGCTCCACCCGCGCCCTGAACACCGGCTACGTGCTCGGTTCGCGCGTGCAGGCGCAAGTCACGGCCGCCGGTTTGCTGCTGCTCTCCATGCGGGACCCGGAATCGCTTGAGGAATGGCTGGCCAAGCATCAACTGAAGGCCTACACCTCCTACACCATTGCCAGCAAGGAACGCCTGCGCATCGAGCTGAAGCGCGTGCGTGCGCAAGGCTGGGCCATGTCCGAGCAGCAGCTGGAACTCAATTACCGCGGCATTGCCGTGCCGCTGCGCGACCGGCACGGCGCAATACTGGGGGCCTTGAGTGTGACCATGCCCATGGGCCACGAGTCGAGCGAAGAGGCGGTGGCGCGCGTGCTGTCGGTGCTCAGCGAAACCGCGCAGGCGATGCGCCACCTGATCTGAACGCTGCGCGCCAAGGCCCCCGCGCCTGACCGTCGCCGGCGTTGCCGCGCCCGTAGTCGCTACTGATTCGATAGCTACATTCACCCGAATCCATTGGGCCGTAAGGCATTTTCATCAACAACACCCCCCAGGCCGTCACCCGCCCAGTGAGGTCAGCGCGCCGGCCAACGCACTGATGAGGGCATGGATGGATGGCTGGCCGGCCTTGCGCCGCCTGCACCTTTGGCGCCAATCCCGCACAATCGCCGCAGCCGACCACAGACCCCATGCAGACCCGACGCTGGTGCAGCTCGGCCCGGTGAGCGTCACGCCGAAGGCGGTGCTGGCCGCCCTGGCCTGCGTGGCGGCGGCAGCCTGCTATCGCTTTGGCGCGATTTTCATGCGGCGCGCCACGCTGGCGCACGAGGCCTTGCCGGCCTCCGCCGCGGTGCATGCGAGCGGCACACTCATGCTGGCGATTCCGGCCGGCCTCGCAGCGTACGGTGAGGACCGCAGATGCGAGATCGGGGCGCGCCGCAGATTCGTTCACATCTTCTGGCGCATGATGTCCGGCGTGCTGACCCGCACATCGGCGTTTTGCGCGCGCTGCCGCAAGGCATGCTCCATCACCACCAAGGCCAGCATGGCCTCGGCGATCGGCGTGGCGCGAATGCCGACGCAGGGGTCGTGCCGGCCCTTGGTCACCACCTCGGCGGGCTGGCCGCTGGTGTCAATGGACTGGCGCGGCGTGATGATGGAACTCGTTGGCTTGATGGCGATCGCCACTTCCAGGTCCTGCCCGGTGCTGATGCCGCCCAGCACACCGCCGGCATTGTTGGACAAAAAGCCTTCCGGCGAGAGCGCATCGCCATGCGTGGTGCCGCGCTGGGTGACGCTGGCAAAGCCGGCGCCAATCTCGACGCCCTTGACCGCGTTGATGCCCATCATGGCAAAGGCGATGTCGGCGTCCAGCTTGTCAAACAGCGGATCGCCCAGGCCCACCGGCACGCCCGTGGCCGTGACGCGTATGCGCGCACCGCAGGAGTCGCCGGCCTTGCGCAGCGCGTCCATGTAGGCCTCCAGGTTGGCAACGTCGGCCACAGGCGCAAAAAGCGGGTTGTGGGCCACATGCTCCCAGGACTCGAAGGGAATCGCGATATCGCCGATCTGCGTCATGCAGCCGCGAAAGCTGGTGCCGTATTTCTCAAACAGCCACTTCTTGGCCACGGCCCCGGCGGCGACCATGGGCGCCGTCAGGCGGGCCGAGGAACGGCCGCCGCCGCGCGGGTCGCGCAGGCCGTATTTGTGCAGGTAGGTGTAGTCGGCATGACCGGGCCGGAAGGTCTCCAGGATGTTGCCGTAGTCCTTGCTGCGCTGGTCGGTGTTTTTGATCAAAAGGCAGATCGGCGTGCCGGTGGTCTTGCCCTGGTACACGCCGGAGAGGATTTCCACCGCGTCGGGTTCGTTGCGCTGGGTCACGTGGCGGCTGGTGCCGGGGCGGCGGCGGTCCAGATCGCCCTGGATATCGGCCTCGCTGAGCGACATGCCGGGCGGGCAGCCGTCAATCACGCAGCCAATGGCCGGGCCGTGGGATTCACCAAAGTTGGTGACTGCGAAAAGGGTTCCAAAGGTATTGCCGCTCATAGGCCATGATTATCCCCGACAGCGCCCGGAACCCGTGCAAGGGACTGGCGCCGCATCTGGAATGGTTTGTGCTTGCTGCAGCGCACCATTCCTGATGTCCCGATTGAAGGAGCATGCCATGCCGGATCGCACCACCACCGAGTTTTCGCACGTCAAGCCGGGTAACACGGCGTTTGTCTCCGGTGGCCTGCGCGATTTCTTCCTGTACCGCGACCTCGGCATCGCCGAAGCGACGCACGGAAAAGTCATAGCGCACCTGGTCAAGGCAAATTCCGCACCAGAAACGGGCACAGGCTGGCACCGTCATGAGGCAGATTTCCAGATCGTGGTCATGCTCAAGGGCTGGGCCCGCTTCATGTACGAGGACAAGGAAACCCTGGTCGAGGCCGGCGACGTGGTACATCAGCGCCCCGGCATACGCCACTTCCTGTTTGACTACTCCCCCGACATGGAATACCTGGAAATCGTGTCGCCAGCCGACTTCAAGTCTATTGACGTCGAGCCGGTCTGCAATACTCCGCCCCCCACACCATGGAAGTGAGGCTGGCCCCGACGCATGCCGCACTCAAGCCAAGGCCGATTCAGAACTCCGCATCGAGTTCGTCAATATCGTCGGGCTCCTTCCTGGCCGCGGCCACCCATTCCTTCATGGCCGGCAGGTCCATGATGCGCTTGCCGTAGGCAGCGCAAGCCTTGTCGAGCGGCACGTCATAGGTCAGGAAACGCGTCACCACCGGTGCATACATGGCATCGGCCACGCAGGGCTGCTGGCCAAACAGGTAGGGGCCGCCGTAGGTGGTCAGGCACTCCGTCCAGATTTCCAGCACGCGGTCGATATCGGCCTGGGCCCGTGACCAGACCTTGAAGCCGGGGAAATGCGCCTTGATGTTCATAGGCAAGGATGAGCGCATCGAGGCAAAGCCCGAATGCATCTCGCCGCAAATCGAGCGGCAATGCGCCCGCGCCTTGACGTCCGCAGGCAGCAGTTGCGCCTTGGGCTTGATCTCGTTGAGGTATTCGGCGATGGCCAGCGTATCCCACACCTTCACACTGCCGTGCTGCAGCGACGGCACCCGCATGCTGGAGGAAAGCAGCAGCATTTCGGCCTTCATGGCCGGGTCGTCGGGCGGAATCACCTTTTCCGTGAACTCCAGGCCCGCGAACCTTGCCAGCAGCCAGCCGCGCAGGGCCCAGGCGCCGTAGTTCTTGCTGCTGATCGTCAGGACGGCTTTGGCCATGAGCGTGCTCCTCAAACCGGGAAAGTTGGCCCCCACTATCCATGGGTGCCGGCTCACCTTCGCAAGGGTTGTGCCAACCGGCCACCCCTGCAGCGCAGCACTGGCCCATAACTTGCCTGCAGCGAGCCCATCCGGGCCACAAGCCCCGCCTTCTATGTCAGGACACCCATGCTTTACCAGGCTTATCAAACCCAGTCCGACCTGATGTCCCCGTTTCGCCTGCTGGCGCAGTGTGGCAGTGCCGCATTCTGGCTCGGTAAAACGGAAGGCAGCCTTCTGCGCAAACTGTCGGCGGCCATGGAGGTTTTCTCACGCCTGCGGCTCACCCATTCCCGGCCGGCCTACGGCATCTCCACGGTGAAAGTGGACGAACACGAACTCGCGGTGACAGAGGAAATCATTCTGTCCCTGCCCTTTGGCACCCTGCTGCGCTTCAAAAAGGAAGAGGCCCCAGGCCGGCCTTACCAGCCTGCGGTGCTGCTGGTGGCGCCGCTGTCGGGCCACTTTGCCACGCTGCTGCGCGAAACCGTGCGCACCCTGCTGCAGGACCACGACGTCTACATCACCGACTGGCACAACGCGCGCGACGTGCCGCTACACCATGGGGCGTTTGGCCTTGATGACTACATCGGGCACATGATCCGCTTCATCCAGGCCGTCGGCCCGGACACCCACGTCATAGCGGTGTGCCAGCCCTGCGTGGCCGTGCTGGCCGCCACCGCCATCATGGCGGAAGACGACGACCCGGCCCAGCCACGCAGCCTGACGCTGATGGCCGGCCCCGTGGACTGCCGGGTGAACCCCACTGCGGTCAACCAGCTGGCCACCAGCAAACCGATCGACTGGTTCGAGACAAACCTGATCAGCCATGTGCCCCTGCCGCACGCCGGCCACATGCGCCGCGTCTATCCCGGCTTTGTCCAGGTCAGCGCCTTTCTCTGCATGAACCTGGAACGCCACAAGAAGTCGTTCCAGGACATGTACCGCTACCTGGTGGACGGCGAGGTGGACAAGGCCGACGTGATCCGCATGTTTTATGACGAGTACCTTGCGGTGAACGATTTACCGGCCGAGTTCTACCTGGAAACGGTGGAAAAGGTGTTCCAGACCTACGACCTGGCCCGGGGCAAACTCGGCTTCCGCGGACGCATCGTGAACCCCGCGGCGATACGCCGCACGGCGCTGATGACGGTAGAGGGTGAGCGCGACGACATCTGCGCCGTCGGCCAGACCGTGGCCGCTCAAGACCTTTGCAGCAGCATCCGCCCGTACATGAAGACCCACCATATCCAGACAGGTGTGGGGCATTACGGGGTGTTCAGCGGGCGCAAATGGAACCAGCAGATCTACCCGCGGGTGCGGGAGATGATTCACGCCAGCGCAGGATAAGGCGGGAGGGTCAGGATGCCCGGCCCCCATCGCCTCAACAGGGATTTGACTCAGCCATCCTTGGCCTCGTCCTCGGCCGGCCAGTCGCGGATATAGGCCTTGAGCATCTTGTTTTCGAAGTTCTGGCTGTCGACCACGGCCTTGGCGACGTCGTAAAAGCTGATCACACCCATCAGCATTCTCTGGTTCATCACCGGCATATAGCGCGCATGGCGGTCCAGCATCATGCGGCGCACTTCGTCGAGTTCGGTCTCGGAGGTGCAGGTCAGCGGATGGTCGTCCATGGCGGTTCGCACCAGCGTGCTGCCGATCTCGCCGCCGTTTTTGACGAGGCAGCCAATCACCTCGCGAAAGGTCAGCATGCCGACCAGGTCGCCATGCTCCATGACGACCAGCGAGCCGATGTCCTTGTCCGCCATGATCTCGGTCGCCTTGGCCAGGGGTTCATCAGGCTGAACGGTGTACAGCGTGTTGCCTTTCACGCGCAGAATGTCTAGGACCTTCATCACTTTCTCCTCGGTTGTTCGCGGATTGTCCCAGCGCCACGCAGCGCTGGAAAACTCAGTCTTAATATAGCCCACAATAAACGGCTGGCCGCAAGGATTTCCACTCCTGTCCCTGCTTGGCATGGACAGGCCGGCCGGATTTCACCGCCCGCTTCCGCTTATAACGATTGGAGACCCCTTCATGCCTGGTTATTCAGACCCCGGTTTCGACACCCTGGCGCTGCACGCAGGCGCCGCACCGGACCCGGCCACGGGCGCGCGGGCCGTGCCCATCCACCTCACCACGTCCTTTGTTTTCGAGTCCAGCGACCATGCCGCCAGCCTGTTCAACCTGGAGCGCGCGGGCCATGTGTATTCACGCATCAGCAACCCCACCAATGCGGTGCTGGAGCAACGCGTGTCGGCACTGGAAGGCGGCATAGGCGCGATAGCGACTGCCAGCGGGCAGGCGGCCCTGCACCTCTGCATTGCCACGCTGATGGGCGCCGGCTCGCACATCGTGGCCAGCACCGCACTCTATGGCGGCAGCCAGAACCTGCTGCACTACACTCTGCGCCGCTTCGGCATTGACACCACTTTCGTCAAACCCGGTGACATTGACGGCTGGCGCGCTGCCGTGCGTCCCAACACCAAGCTGTTTTTCGGCGAAACCGTAGGCAATCCCGGCCTCGACGTGCTGGACATCCCCACGGTCGCAGGCATCGCCCATGAGACCGGCGTGCCGCTGCTGGTGGACTCGACGCTGACCTCGCCCTGGCTGATCAAGCCCTTCGAGCACGGCGCCGACCTGGTCTACCACTCCGCCACCAAATTCCTGAGCGGCCATGGCACGGTGATAGGCGGCATCGTCGTCGACGGCGGCTCTTTTGACTGGGAAAAATCCGGAAAATTCGCCGAGCTGAGCCAAGCCTATGACGGTTTCCACAACATGGTGTTCACCGAGGAAAGCACGGTGGGCGCATTTTTGCTGCGCGCCCGCCGCGAAGGCCTGCGCGACTTCGGCGCCTGCATGAGCCCGCACACCGCCTGGCTGATTTTGCAGGGCATCGAAACCCTGCCGCTGCGCATGGCGCGACATATGGGCAACACCGAAAAAGTGGTGGAATTCCTGGCCAGCCACCCCCTGGTGTCGCGTGTCGGCCACCCCCTGCTGGAATCGCACCCCGGCCACGCGCTGGCAAAAAAACTGCTGCCGCGCGGCGCCGGTTCGGTGTTCAGCTTCGACATCAAGGGCAAGCGCGAACAGGGCAAGGCCTTCATCGAGACGCTCAAGGTCTTCAGCCACCTGGCCAACGTCGGCGACTGCCGCAGCCTGGTGATCCACCCGGCCAGCACCACCCACTTCCGCATGACGGACGAAGCGCTGCAAGGCGCCGGCATCACCCAAGGCACGATTCGCCTGTCGATCGGTCTGGAAGACCCGGACGACCTGATTGACGACCTCAAACGCGCCCTCAAGGCCGCCGAAAAAGCAGGAGCCTGAACATGGAACTGCTCGTCAACGGTCACAAAACCTATTGCTACACCGGCGGCAAGCCTTTCGAGGCGGCCAAGCCCACCGTGGTCTTTATTCACGGCGTGCTCAATGACCACAGCGTCTGGATATTGCAAAGCCGCTACCTCGCGCACCACGGCTGGAACGTGCTCGCCGTGGACCTGCCCGGCCATTGCCGCAGCCAGGGCGAGGCGCCGTCCAGCGTGGAGGAAGCGGCCGACTTCATCGCCGCACTGCTGGATGCCGCGGGCGTCTCCCGCGCCGCGTTGGTCGGCCATAGCTGGGGCTCACTGATTGCGCTGGAAGCCGCCTCAAGGCTGAAAGACCGTGTCAGCCACCTCGTGCTGGTGGGTACCGCCTTCCCCATGAAAGTCTCGCCGGCGCTGCTGGAGACCGCGCTGAACGAGCCGATGAAGGCCCTGACCATGATCAATGTGT
Organism: Polaromonas jejuensis NBRC 106434; assembly: GCF_001598235.1. GTDB lineage: Bacteria > Pseudomonadota > Gammaproteobacteria > Burkholderiales > Burkholderiaceae_C > Polaromonas > Polaromonas jejuensis. Next base: position 31,913 of record NZ_BCYO01000011.1, read on the forward strand.
TCTCGCGCAGCACGCTGGCCGCGCCGCCCTCCGTGCTGGGCCCGGGCACCTGGGTGTACGGCGTTGGCATGGCGCTGGGCCGCCGCGTGCTGGCCAGCAACCAAAAAGTCAATGTGTTCCACCGCGGCTTCAAGGCCTGCGACAGCTACGCGAATGGCGAGGCGGCGATTCAAGCCATCACCTGCCCGGTGCTCTTCGTGCTGGGTGCGCAGGACCAGATGACACCACCCAAAGCCGCACAAGGGATCATCACTGCGGCGCGCAAGGCAGGCAAGGCCGTGCAGATAGCCAGCCTGGCGGTAGGGCATCACCAGATGAGCGAGGCGCCGGAGGAGGCCTTGTTTGCGATTCGGGACTTTCTGAAGAACTGAGCAAGCCGCGCGGGGCTTTCCAGGCCTGTTGGCGGGCGTGGAGCATTGCCGTCACGAACTGGCGTTCCGGACAGATCCCATGTTGTTCACTGCGTCGCGCTACAGGTGTATCACGGCAAGAACTGCGGCACCCTGGCCGAGCACACGGCTGCGATGCCCCTGGCCAACAATGTCTCGAGCAGCAACGCGCTTGCGGGAACGATTCGCTGCCGCTCACCGCCACCCGCCTCGAATTCCATCTCACCGCTCAGCACGATGATCCACATGCGCAGGGGCGAGGGATGAAGCTCACCGATCCAGCCGCTCGGGGGGGAGCAAGAACCCGTAGCGTGACGCCGGAGCCAAGGCCGAAACGCTGAAAGGCGGGGGCAGTAGGCGCGAACTCGCAAAGAGATACCTCAATGCTGAGGGGCGCGAAATGCGAGACGCCTGTGTTGTCAGCGTAGAGGCGCTGGTAGGTAAGCGTGTTGGACATCTCGTGCCTCCTTCTGCCTCCCAGGCGTTTGAGCCAGGCCTGAGCCGGCTCACTTCACGGGCGCCGGATTTGGGGGTGGAAGCGGAATCGGCAAGATGCTCGTTACGCGCCAACCGGAAGCAGTCTTTACCAAGGTTTGATTCATCAAGAATGGGGCATCTGGCGCCGGTTGGCCGGGTGCTCCGACGTTGAACATGACGGGAACAAAGAGCTGCGCAGCGGTGTCGCTCAAGACGATTACCTTCAGCCCCCCATTGTCTGGAGTGAGTTTCCAGGTTCCTTGGTATAAAGCTTCAAAGCGTTTTAGCGCCGCTTCCCGGCCCCAGATTGGCGAACCGCGCGTGATCCAAAGAAAGCTTGGCGAATCAAGCAGAAGATCGCGTACAGCGGGGACGTCGTGTGCATTTTGCGCGGTGATAAAGCGGTCAAATACGGCTCTGACATCGTCCTCGTTGGCGCCGAACGCCGATCCAGAAACGAGCAGTGCACCCGCAAACAACAGTCCGAACCGACGGCGAGTGAGATGAGCGCTCATGATTCTTCTCCTCTCTCGTATCGCGGCAAAAAAATGGCCATGCCGCACGGCCCAACGCTCCGCTTGAGGAGCGCGACGCTTTTTGCCGCGTCCCTCTCGAAGCGGTTGTTAGGCGGCACGTCGAATTATTGACGCATCAACTCCATTTCTTGCCGAGTTCGTCAAGTGCGGCTCGCTTCAGATCGTCCGGGCTCATGACAACCCGAAACTCGACATCGGCCTGAAACGTCAGAAACCACGGCTCTGCCAACGCTGGAGTCTTCGATGGATCCGGCAAATCGACGATGAGAATGGCTCCTCGCTGCCCATTTTGCTCTGTGAAATAGACCGCTTCTGGCTTGGTGGCCTCCAGAATCCGACTCAACTTTGAAGCGGCCGTGCCATCTTTCACCGCCGCGTTGAATGGTTGGTGTGGGATTTTGACGTTAAGTAGCATTCGCATGGCTATTCCTCTGCTTGATGTTTGCGTTGCTTGTGCGCTGCGGCGCCCAAGGTCTCGGTGAACGGCGGGCCGGACACCATGTGGGCCGATTACGGCCCATCCGCTCGACCTTCAGTTGGGCTTCCGGGCTGCTAGGCCAACTTGCCCAGAATGTCGTTCATTTCGTCCTTGTTAAAGGCGCGCAGGGTCTGCGTGCGAATATTGCCGGCGGCACCTATGGCCAGGGCAAAAGCGGTTGCCGACTCGTCGTTCTTTGCTTCAATAATCGAAACCACGTCATAGGGCCCAAGTGTCCAGTAGATCTGGGTCATGCTGGCGCCGTACTTCTTGGCTGCGTCCTGGACGGCCGCCGCGCGTTTTGTGGTGTCCTTCACGCTGCGGATTCCCTGATCCGTAAAGTTGGAAAGTGCGATGTAAGTCCCCATGATGGGCCTCCTGTTGAGAAGCGGAACCTCAAACATTGAACAGGCCAGCGGCGGTCCCGAAACGCTGGCCAGGTTCATGCACAGAACAAACAAAAGGTGTCACGGCGTGGTGCATCCGCGCCGCAAGGCCACGGCCATGTTGCTGCCCTTGATCAGGCACAGTCCCGGGGTTTGATACGTGGGCTTGGCGCCGGCACCTCATCCCTGACACGGTGCAGGAGATGGCCGACACATCGACGGCAACGCCCCAAACAGCAGAGACACACGCCAAGGCAGTTTCCAGTTCACCCGAACCGCCAAGTCTGATGCCTGTGAAATTCGCCTTCTGATTTGTAGCACCGGCATGCGCCGCCAACAAGAAGGACCGGCTATCCGGACATGGGCCTTACCAAGATTTACACCCATCCGGCTGGCCGCGGGCTTGGGGACATCACAAGGCGCGGTGGCCCATCCCCCCTGAAAAACTCAGGCCGTGCCCCAGTACTCAGGCGCCGCGTGCAGGGCTTGCAGAAGTAGTTGCACCGCAGGCCCATGCGGGGTGGCCTGCAGGCCGGCACGCTCCAGCGAGTCCAGCAGGCGCGACAGGGTTTGCGCCTGAGGCGTCAGGGGCCCGAAGAAGCGCGTGCCCTCGCCATCGGCAATCAAGACCGTGGGAAAGGTTTCCACCTCCACATCGCCCACCAGATCCGCCTGGTCTTCAATGTCCAGCCAGACAAAGCAGAGCCGGGGGTAGCGCGCCGCCATCTGCACAAACACCTCCTCGTAGTCACGGCACAGGCCACACCAGTCGGCGCACAGGCAAATGACCCAGTGACTGGGAGGGGTTGTAAGAGGGGTGGCAGACGCAGGGGACATGGGAGCAGATTCACGGTGACCGGCGCCGGGACGGTAGCGGCCATCAGAGGCTCCCATTATGGCCAACATGGCCCAGGCAAGCTCGGCCGCAGGGTATCAGCGGCGGCTGACATCAGCCAGAATAGCTATATTTTTTATAGCGCATCCCGCAGACGTATATTGGGCCAGCGTGCTTTTTTCCATAAATTTTCCACTGAAGCGGCCTTGTCCAGCAACAACTGCTGCATCAGCGGCTCCAGCGGGGTCGCGTCCGGATCGGCCAGCAGCAGGTAACGGGACTCCGCCCCCCCCTGCGCCTCGTTGAGCTGGCCCACCCAGTCCAGCGCCACCAGCGTCTCCAGCACCGGCTCCAGCTGCAGCACATCCACCTGCAGCAGCACGGCCAGCTGGGAGGCGCTCACGCCCTTGCGTGAAGTGGCGAGCGCCTTGTCCAGCTGCTGCAGCACTTCAACCGCCAGCTGAAAATACCAGCCGTGGGCGCTGCCGCGGCGCGCCACGCCCGCCAGCAGACTGGGCAGGTAGGCGGCAATCACCGCGCCCATCAGTACGATGACCCAGGAGACGTAAATCCACACCAGCAGGATAGGCAAGGTGGCGAAAGCGCCATAGACCAGCGAATAGGTCGGCACCGCGCCCAGGTAAATGCTGATGACTTTCTTGCCAATCTCCAGCCCCGCGGCGACAAACAGGCCGCCGGCCCAGGCGTGCGCCCACTTGACATAGGTGTTGGGCACGTAGCGGTACAGCGCCGCCATGCCGCCGGCCACCAGGAAAAACTGGAAGATGTCGAGCAGAAAGCGCAGGCTGACCGGCATCACCCCGACCAGGCCGCTGGACGCCGACAGCACATAGGACGTCACCGCCAGGCTGGCCGCCAGCACCAGCGGCCCGAGCGTGATGGCCGCCCAGTAAATCAGCACGCGCTGCGCCAGCGGCCTTGGCGTCCTGACCCGCCAGATGCCGTTGAGGGTGCGGTCTATGGTCAGGATCAGGGCAATCGCCGTGACCAGCAGCACCGCCAGGCCGGCAACGCCCAGCTTGTTGGCCTGCCGGCTGAACTGGGTCAAATAGCCCAGCACCTGCCGCGCAATGTTGTCGGGGATCAGGCTTTGCACCAGCCAGGCCTGCAGCGCACCCTGCAGTTTCGAAAACATCGGAAAGGCCGTGAAGATGGCCAGCGCCACCGTAAAGAAAGGCACCAGGGCAATCGAGGTGGTGAAGGTCAGACTGCTGGCCGTCAGGCCCATGTGGTCTTCACGAAAGCGGTCGCGCAGGGTCAGCGCGGTGTGGCGCCAGGGAAAATGGGACAACTCGCTCAATAAGGCTTGCAGGGACTGCTGAAATTTCATCCCCGGTATCATGCCATCGAGCAAATGATGAACATGAACAAAGCAAACCAGATTGAAATGACGCGCTGGCTGGCGCTGGGCAGCCTCGCCGGGCTGATTGTGCTGGGCCTGGCCTGGGAAATGTGGCTGGCGCCCATCCGGCCGGGCGGCTCCTTGCTGGCCCTCAAGGTGCTGCCCCTGTGTGTTCCGCTGGCCGGCATCCTGAAAAACCGCATGTACACCTACCGCTGGGTCAGCCTGATGGTGTGGCTGTATTTCACCGAAGGCGCAACCCGGGCCTGGAGTGAGCGCGCGCCGGGCAACTACCTCGCCATGGTGGAGGTGCTGCTGTGCCTGCTGCTCTTCACCGCCTGCGCGCTGCATGTGCGCGTGCGGCTGAAAAATACGCCCATCGCCGCCACCGGAGACGCCGCATGAGCACGACCGACAACGAATTGATCGAAGCCCTGCGGCGCATCGCGGGCCCATCCCATGTGCTTTGCGACGGCGACCTGGCGGCCTGGGAGCAGGACTGGCGCAAACGCGCACGCGGCAAGGCGCTGGCGGTCGCGAGGCCAGCCAGCACCGCGGAGGTGGCGGCCATCGTCAAGGCCTGCGCGGCCGCCGGTGTCAGCATCGTCACCCAGGGCGGCAACACCGGGCTGGTGGGCGGCTCCACACCCGATGCCTCGGGCCGGCAGCTGGTGCTCAGCCTGCAGCGCATGACGGCCGTGCGCCAGCTGGATCCCGAAAACCTCACCGTCACCGTCGAGGCCGGCTGTGTTTTGCAGAACCTGCAGGACACCGCCGAAAAGGCGGGCTTGCTGTTCCCGCTGAGCCTGGCCGCGGAAGGCAGCTGCACCATTGGCGGCAACCTGGCAACCAACGCCGGCGGCACTCAGGTGGTGCGCTACGGCAATGCGCGCGACTTGTGCCTGGGTCTGGAAGTGGTCACCGCGCAGGGCGAGGTCTGGAATGGCCTGTCTGGCCTGCGCAAGGACAACACCGGCTACGACCTGCGCAACCTCTTCATCGGCAGCGAAGGCACGCTGGGCGTCATCACCGCTGCCACGCTCAAGCTTTATCCCCGGCCGGCGGCGCAGCTGACTGCCTGGGCTGCCGTGCCCTCGCTGGAGCAAGCCGTGGCCCTGCTCGGCCTTGCGCACCGGCATCTGGGCGCCGGGCTCACGGGCTTTGAGGTCATGGGCCAGTTTGCCCTGAGCCTGGTGGCCAGGCACTTCCCGCAGATGCGCGTGCCTTTCTTGGATGCCGACAGCACGCCTTACTGCGTGCTGCTGGAAAATTCCGACAGCGAATCCGAGGACCATGCGCGCGCGCGCTTCGAAGCCTTGCTGGAAACCGCGTTCGAGAACGGCTGCGTGAGCGATGCCGTGGTTGCCGAGAACCTCACGCAGGCGCACCAGCTCTGGCACATCCGCGAAAGCATTCCGCTGGCCCAGGCCGAAGAGGGCCTGAACATCAAGCATGACATCTCCATCCCGGTATCGCGCATTCCCGAGTTCGTGCGCAGCACCGATGCCCTGCTGAAACAGGCGATTCCCGGCGTGCGCCTGGTCAATTTCGGCCACCTGGGCGACGGCAACCTGCACTACAACGTGCAAGCACCGGCCGATGGCGATGCCAAGGCCTTTCTGCGCGATCAGGAAGAGCGTGTCAACAGCCTGGTCTACGACGCGGTGCAGCGGTTTGACGGCTCGATCTCGGCCGAGCACGGTGTCGGCAGCCTCAAGCTGGAGAAGCTGGAAAAGCACAAATCCCCGGTGGCGCTGGACCTGATGCGGTCCATCAAGCAGGCGCTGGACCCGCAGAATCTGATGAATCCGGGTCGAGTGCTGCGGGCGTAGGTTTGCCGTCCCTGCCTGGCTCCCACACCAGGCGCTCGCCGCTCTCCCTGAAGTGCGTCCCGAACTCTTCGGACAGGTCCCGCATGCGGCGGCACAGCTGGGCACGCACGGGCTCCTGGGCCAGGTGGACTTCGGCAAGCGTCAATAGCACGGGCAAGAGCTCGAGCCGAAGCAGCCGGCCGGCTTCGAGCGTGACCAGGAACAGGAAGGACCAGTCATTGTGCAGCCAGGGGTCAACGGCATAGTCGTCGATGAAGTCGCCCGTGTCATAAAGAATCGGCTTGCCCTTATAGATCTCGACCCCGTGAAACAGGTGGGCGCTATGCCCGAAATACACGTCCGCGCCCAGCTCAATCGCCGCGTGTGCAAAGTCGCGGAAATGGCGCGGTGGATACAGGGTCATGTTCGGCCCCCAATGGTTCGAGAGCACGACGATGTCGGCGCCGGCGGAGCGCGCCGCCTGGATGCCGGCACCGATCTGCGCCAGGGTGTCGGCGTCGGTCGAGACCGGCAGATAGTAGGTGCCCGGATGCGTGGCGGTGGCCGCAAACGCCGCTTCGTTGTCCGTCAGCGCGATGAGCGCGATGCGGGTTCCGTCCGCGTGAATGAAGGCCGGGCGCCTGGCCTCGTCCAGGTCGTGCCCGGCGCCGGCATGCGCAATACCGGCGCGGTCCAGGTAATACAGGGTATCGAGCAGGCCCGCCTCGTTAAAGTCGAGCACGTGGTTATTGGCGAGCGATACGGCGTCGATCCGCGCGGCACGCAATACCTTGACGACCGCCGGGCCGGCGCGAAAGTGGAACACTTTTTTTGTGCGCGTCCACGGTGTGGCGTGGGTCGTGATGGCGCATTCCAGGTTGATGATGCGGGCGTCGGCCGCCGCCATGACGGGCAGCACATCGCCCCAGGGTTTTGCCGCCGGCTTTCGCCGCACGGCGTGGTTGACGAGCCGTCCCAGCATCACGTCGCCCGCCAAGGCCAAAGTGGTCACGTTCACCTCCTGGCTGATCCAGCACCTGCGGCAGGCAAGGGCCAGCGCAGCTGCTTACTCTTACTTTAAGGCGTTTAAGGCACTCCGCCCTTGCTTCGAAAGAAGTCCGCCACGGTGCCGTGGTCGTCGGGCAGCGCCTGATCAACGAAGAACAGCACCAGATCCCGGCCAAGGTTCAAATCGCGCTTGTGCGGAACGGCAATGCAGCGATCGGATGTTTAGAGGTCCTCCGGGACGGCCTCGTCAAGTTCAAGGGTGTCCGACCCGCAGTCAATCACGCCCGTATCGGGACGAATGAAGGCACGGCTGTCGACCGGGGTACCGAAGCTGACGAAATCAAAGGCATCACGCAGATCAGCGCATTTGATGGCGACCACGGCTCCCGAATAAAAATGCTGGATCCGAACTTTTTACCGTGGAACAGAATTCATGGCGCCCGCCGGGAGGTGCTGCGCCAGGAAGCACCCCAACGCCTCGCGCCATGCCTCACGCGTGAACAGAAAGCCGTCGTTATGGCCGCCGGCCAGCTCCAGAAACACTTTCGGCTCCCTGGCGGCGGCAAACAGCCGCTCGCCGTGGCGAAACGGCACGATGTCGTCCTGGCGGCTGTGGGCGATGAGCACCGGGCTCGAAACGCGCCCGAGGGCCTCCAGCGCGTCGTAGCGGTAGCGCGCCAGCCACCGCGCCGGCAGCCAGGGGTAGAGCTCCGCCGCCAGCTCGGGCACCGAGACGAAGCTCGAGGCGAGCACCAGCGCCCCGGGGCGCTCGGCCGCAGCGAGCCGGGCGACGACGGCGCCGCCCAGGGACTCGCCCACCAGCACGATGCGCTCGGGCGGGACTCCCCGCTGCGCCACGAGGTAGCGCCAGGCGGCGCGGGCATCGGCGTAGGTGCCCTCCTCGCTCGGCTTGCCTTCGCTGCGGCCGTAGCCGCGGTATTCGAACAGCAGCAGCGAGTATCCGAGGTGGTGGAACATGATGGCGTAGTCCAGCCGGTGGGAGATGTTGCCGGCGTTGCCGTGGGCGAGCAGCACCACGCCGCGCGCCGCCGGCGCGGGGACATACCAGGCCTCGATCCGGACCGCGTCTTCCGTCGTCAGCCACACCGCCTCATAGGCTAGCCCGGCGTCCTGGGGCGTATGCAGAATCTCCCGACCCGCGTCGGGGAAATAGATGAGGTGCCCCTGCAGCACGAACACGATGGCCAACAGCGCGGCATACGCCGCGCCGCCCACGGTCAACACTTTTAGCAGGACATCCATCCCTGCCTCAAGGGTGCCGGCGGCGCAAGTGCGAGACGGTCAGACCGATGGCCACGCCTGCCAGCAGGCCCAAACCGCCGCTCAGCAGCGCTTCGCTCATGAACGGTTGAGACGTAGACGGTGATTCGGGCAAGGCAGATGGCAACAGCGCTCTCCACTCGGTAGCCGTGATCTGTGTCATTTTCGATGCATCGCTCAAGCCGAAGACGCAGATCTCACCGCCTGGCAGTTTGCAGAAGCGCTCGGTAGGACAGCTGGTAAGCATGTCCTGGGGAGCACCCTCAGCGCACTTCGCGCCCGCGCTGCGCAGGACCTCCAAAGTAGCCTCGGGATGCTTGGTGAGTTGCTCGGGCATGGCGGGCTCCAGCACAACATGTGCGCGACGCCGTAGGGTAGTGGTCAGTTTCTTGCCGTTGAGGGAAAGTCAGTATACGGAGTGTTAGGCCGCTGCGCCTCTCGACTCATAGTAGTCGTTGATTGCATGCGCCTCCAGCTCAATCTTCACCAAGGCCCCGCGCGCAATATCTTCCTCAACCATGGGCCGCGGCATGAGGCCCCAGCCCAGTCCCGCACACAAAAACGCGTGCTTGGCGCCGAGGTCAGCCAGGTCAAAGGCGCATGGTCCGGTCCGGCGCGATCGCATTGGGTGCCATATGGCAACGCCCCGGTGGCCGATTTGCCGGCGCGCAGTATGGTCGGTGGGTTGCACTTCATCGCCCACCTTACGCTCCCCTACGGCCGTGTGCTTCATGACCACCTTGTGTGCTAAAAAGATCAACCATGACCAAATCAAAACCCAGGCAATCGGTCCCGGTGCCTCGCGCCAGGGATTCCGTCAGCGCCACTGCTGCGCTACCGGACGATTGCCAGGTTGTGCTGGTGTTGCAAGGCGGGGGTGCGCTGGGGGCTTACCAGGCCGGTGTTTACGAAGGATTGCACGAGGCCGGTATCGAACCCGATTGGGTGATCGGCACCTCGATTGGCGCCATCAACGCATCATTGATCGTCGGCAATCGGCCCGGGCAACGCGTGGAGCGCCTGCGCACCTTTTGGCAAACGGTGGCGCTCAAGGGATTGGCTTCGCTGTGGCCAGCACTGCCAGGCCAGCCCACGGCATGGTCGAATTTCCAGACGATGAGCCAAGGGCTGCCGGGATTTTTCGCCCCCAACCACCAGGCCTGGATTCATCCGCAGTTACCGCTGGATGAAGACGCCACCGGCTACTACCAGACAACGGCTCTGCGCGAGACGCTGGCGTCACTGGTGGAACCCGACCGACTCAACGCCGGGGCACCACGCATGACCCTGGGCGCGGTTAACGTGCGTACCGGCGCAATGCGGTACTTCGACAGCCGCGATGAAACCCTTGAGCTGGCCCACATACTTGCGTCTGGCGCCTTGCCACCGGCTTTTCCGCCCGTGCGGGTGGGCGATGAGTGGTACTGGGACGGTGGCATCTACTCCAACACCCCGGTCGAGGCCGTGTTTGACGACCATCCGCGCCGCAACTCGCTTGTTTTCGCGGTGCAGTTGTGGCACCCGGACGGCGATTCGCCGCGCACGATGTCGCAGGTGACGACTCGACAAAAAGACATTCAGTATGCGAGCCGGGTGGACAGCCATGTGCAGCGGCAGGCACAAATCCATCGGCTGCGGCACATCGTGCGCGAGCTGGGCAAGGAACTGCCTGCGGCGGCCCGAGCCCGGCCAGAAATCCAGGAGATGGTGCGCTATGGCTGCGGCACCGTCATGCACTTGGTGAATCTGGTCGTGCCACGCCTGCCTGGTGAGGACTATTCCAAAGACATGGACTTCAGCAGAACAAGCATAGAGTCACGCTGGAATGCCGGTATCCAAGATGTCAGGTCGGCGTTCGCTAAACGTGCCTGGCTGCAACCGGTCGATGCGATGCAAGGTCTCGTGGTGCACGAGCCGGATCCGGGCCGTCCGATTGAAAAGTCGATGGATTGACCGCGGACGAAGCTCAAGACGGCAGCAGGTGCGGCCAACCCGCTGGATGCTCTGGCGGTATGAGGCCCTGGATCGCTATGTTTTTAATAGCAGCTTGCGGCCAATGCATAAGGGCTTGACCCGGATTTCTTCATGAACCAGGAAGTCATTGCACACAACCGGGAGCCAATACCAGTGCATCCCGCAGGAAGGTGAAGCGCGGTCTGGCAAAGCCGCCCACGAAGCGTCCAGGGCAGGAGACCAGCAGCCAAACCCAGTCCGCATAAAATCTGCCTTCCTCGGCCTGGAAAAGTTGCTGCTGCAGCGGGACAAGGCACCCAAAATCATCAAGCTGTTAGCCATCCATGAACACCTCTCCCGAAACACGCCCTAACCGCCCGCTTCGCTCCCAGTACGAAGACTTCATGCGCCACGTGGACACGCATGGTGTCTTCAAGGCCGACCGCACCGGCACAGGGACCAAAAGCGTGTTTGGCCACCAGATGCGCTTCGACCTGAACGAAGGTTTTCCGCTGGTGACCACCAAGAAGGTCCACCTCAAATCCATCGTGCTCGAGCTGCTGTGGTTTCTGCAGGGCTCCAGCGACAACAACTGGCTGAAGGAGCGTGGCGTCACGATTTGGGACGAATGGGCGCGCGAAGACGGCGACCTGGGCCCGGTCTATGGCGTGCAGTGGCGCAGCTGGCCGACACCGGACGGCGGCCACATCGACCAGATTGCCGAAGTCATCAAGACCCTGAAAACCAACCCCGATTCGCGCCGCATCATCGTGAGCGCCTGGAACGTGGCCGAGCTGTCCAGGATGGCGCTGATGCCCTGCCACGCCTTTTTCCAGTTTTACGTGGCGCCTGCCACTGAGGCTGGCGGTAAAGGCAAGCTCAGTTGCCAGCTCTACCAGCGCAGTGCCGACATCTTCCTCGGCGTGCCCTTCAACATCGCCAGCTACGCCCTGCTCACCCACATGGTGGCGCAGCAGTGCGACCTGGACGTGGGCGACTTCATCTGGACCGGCGGCGACTGCCACATCTACAGCAACCACCAGGAACAGGTGGCGCTGCAGCTGAGCCGCACCCCCTACCCCTACCCCACGCTGAAGATCAAGCGCAAGCCTGATTCCATCTTCGACTACCAGTTTGAAGACTTCGAGTTCCTGGACTACCAGCACCACCCGGCCATCAAGGCGCCGGTGGCGGTGTAAATGGATTTAGGGCAGCCCATGAACATCAACATGATTTTTGCCCGCGCCGCCAATGGCGTGATCGGCAACAACAATCGCCTGCCCTGGCATTTGCCGGAGGACATGGCGCACTTCAAACGCCTGACCCAGGGCTGGCCCGTCATCATGGGGCGCAAGACCTGGGACTCGCTGCCCGCCAAATTCCGCCCCCTGCCCGGCCGCGCCAACGTGGTCATCACGCGGCAGCCGGACTGGCAGGAAGCGGGTGCGCAGCCCGCCGCCAGCCTGGCCGAGGCGCTGAAACTGTGCGCATCCTCGGAACAGGTCTGGGTCATTGGCGGCGCGCAAATCTACGCCCAGGCCGAGCCCCTGGCCGACCGCATTGAAGTCACCGAAATTGCCCAGAACTTTGAAGGCGATGCTTTTGCACCCCGGCTGGGGCCGGAATGGACAGAAGCCGCGCGCGAAGACCATGTGTCGAGCAACGGGCTGAAGTTCAGTTTTATTACCTACGGCAAACACAACACCAACCAAGGGAATTGACATGTCAGAAGGCGGATTTCACGTACACGGGCCACACGACCATGAGCTGGAGCATGCGGCCCAGGGCGGGCATGGCGCTCACGAGAATGGTGGCGGCGGCATGATCGCGCAGATCGCCGTCATCACGGCCATCATCGCCACCGTAGGCGCGATCTTTTCGTATATGGGCGGCGCCACGCAAGCCAATGCCGGCCTGTACAAAAACAACGCATCCATCAAAAAGACCGAAGCGGCCAACCAGTGGGCCTTCTACCAGGCCAAGAGCACCAAGCAGTCGCTGGCCGAATTTGCCCGCGACTTGGCGCCCGAAGATAAAAAGGCCGGCTACCAGGGCAGGGTTGATCGCTACGACAAGGAAAAGAGCGAGATCAAGGTGGTTGCCGAAAAGCTGGAAAGCGAGGCCACAGCCTGGGACAAGTCCTCCGACGAGCAGATGCACCAGCACCACCGCTGGGCGCAAGCCACCACGGTGCTGCAGGTTTCCATTGCCCTGGCGGCAATTGCACTGCTGACACGCAAGAAGTGGCTGGAGTACGGGATGTTCGCGCTGGCCGGTGTGGGCCTGGCGCTGGGCGCCCTGGCTTGGCTACATATTTGATAGCAACTTATGCCCGTTCTTACTGGGCTGGAGCCCCGAAACCATGAAAATTGCCACCTGGAACGTTAATTCACTGGCGGTGCGGCTGCCGCAGGTACTGGACTGGCTCGCCGCCAATCCGGTCGATGCGCTGTGCCTGCAGGAGCTCAAGCTCAGCGACGAGAAGTTCCCCCTCAAAGAGCTGGAAGCGGCGGGTTACCAGAGCGCGGTATTTGGCCAGAAAACCTACAACGGCGTGGCCATTTTGAGCCGCACGCCGGCACGCGACGTGGTGAAGAACATCACCGGCTTCGCCGACGAGCAGTCGCGCGTGATTTCCGCCACGCTGGACACGCCCCAGGGCGAACTGCGCGTGATCAATGGCTACTTCGTCAATGGACAGGAGCCGGGCAGCGAGAAGTTCGCCTACAAGATGCGCTGGCTGGACGCGCTGCGCGAGCAGGTGCGCGCGGAGCTCGCGGCGCATCCGAGGCTGGTGCTGCTGGGCGACTTCAACGTCGCACCTGAAGACCGCGATTCCTACGATCCCGAGGGCCTGCGCGAAACCATTCATCACACGACGCAGGAGCGCGACCACTTCAAGGCGCTGCTGGGGCTGGGCCTGATTGACGCCTTCCGGCTGTTCGAGCAGCCCGCGAAGAGCTACTCGTGGTGGGACTACCGCATGCTCGGCTTCCAGAAGAACCGCGGCCTGCGCATCGACCATATACTCGTGAGCGACGCCCTCAAGCCGCTCGTCAAGGCCTGCGTCATTGACCGCGTTCCGCGCAAGAACAAGCAACCTAGCGATCACGCACCGGTGATCGCCGAGTTCACCTAGCTATAAAAACAATAGCTTCTTTCGACCGTAGTACAAGAGCTACAGCCCAGATTCACTCAAGATTCAATTCCTGAATCTTGCGCGTGATGGTGTTGCGGCCAATCCCGAGTTTTTGCGCCGCCTCAATCCGGCGCCCGCGCGTGTTGGTCAGCGCGGTCTGGATCAGCCTGGACTCAAAGCGGCGTGTCAGCACGTCCCAGATATCGTGGCGCCCAGCGGCCAGCAAGGCCAGCGCCTCGGCTTCCAGCCCGCTCTCCCAGCCGGACGCAGCGCCCACTGGAAGCGCTGCCACCGGGGCAAACGCTTCGGGCAGCGGCGCAGCCGGCACCGGCTCAAGCGCCCCGCCCGCCTCGGGCTTGGCGGCCTCCATTTTTTCAAGCGGCGCCACGGCCTTGAACATCTCCGACACGCTATCCAATACTTCAGGCGGCAGGTCTTTGGGCTCAATCACCTGCGCGGGCGCCATCACGGTGAGCCAGTGGCAGATGTTCTCGAGCTGGCGCACATTGCCGGGAAAACTGAAATTGCTCAGCAGCTGCAGGGCCGTGTCTGAAATGCGCTTGGGCTCCACGCCCAGCTGCTTGGCGCTTTGCTGCAGGAAATGCCGGGCCAGCATGAACACATCCTCGCGCCGCTCGCGCAGGGCGGGCAGGCGCAGGCGAATCACGTTGAGGCGGTGAAACAGGTCTTCGCGGAAACCGCCTTCCTTGACGCGTTGCTCCAGGTCCTGGTGGGTGGCAGCAATCACGCGCACATTGGCCTTGACGGCGTTGTGGCCGCCGACGCGGTAAAAATGCCCGTCGCTGAGCACACGCAGCAGGCGGGTCTGCAGGTCAAACGGCATGTCGCCGATTTCATCGAGAAACAGCGTGCCGCCCTCGGCCTGCTCAAAGCGCCCACGCCGCATGCTCTGCGCGCCGGTGAAGGCGCCGCGCTCGTGGCCGAACAGCTCGCTCTCCAGCAGGTCCTTGGGGATGGCCGCCGTGTTGATGGCCACAAAGGGCCCGTTGGCGCGTGGCGAATGCTTGTGCAGCGCGCGCGCCACCAGTTCCTTGCCGGAGCCCGATTCACCGGTGATCATCACCGTCACCATGCTCTGGCTCAGCCGGCCAATCGCGCGGAAGACGTCCTGCATGGCGGGCGCCTGGCCCAGCATTTCCGGGGCCGCCGCCATGCGCTCTTCGGCCACTTCCTCGCGCTGGCTTTCTTCGACCGCGCGGCGGATCAGCTCCACCGCCTTAGGCAGGTCAAACGGTTTGGGCAGGTATTCAAAGGCACCGCCCTGAAAGGCGGCCACGGCACTGTCCAGGTCCGAGAACGCCGTCATGATGATGACCGGCAGGCCGGGCAGTTTCTCCTTGACCTTCTCCAGCAGGTCCAGGCCCGAGCCGCCTGGCATGCGGATGTCGCTCACGAGGATTTGCGGCCCGTCTTCTTCAGTGGCGGTTTCAAGCGCCGCGAGCACTTCGCGGGGGTTGGTGAAGCTGCGCGTCGGAAGATCCTCGCGCAGCAGGGCCTTTTCCAGTACAAACCGGATGGATTGGTCATCGTCAACGATCCAGATCGGTTTCATGTTGTGCGGTCCCTTTCTTGCGTTCAGTGCCGTTCGCACTGATGGCGTTATTGATCAATTCATGAAGAGAACACACTTCAAGGCAGCGGTATCAGCAGCTTGAAATCTGTACGGCCCGGCACGCTGTCGCACTCAATCAAACCGTGGTGTTGCTGGACAAAAGTTTGCGCCAATGTCAGCCCCAGCCCCGAACCACCGTCACGCCCCGAGATCAGCGGAGAGAAGATGCGGTCTTTGATGGAGTCCGGCACACCCGGTCCATTGTCAATAACATGCAATTCCAGTGCCAGGCGATAGCGCTGCTTGCCAAAAGTAACCTGTCGGGCAATTCGCGTGCGGAAAGTGATCTGCGCATCGCCGGCCGCCACGCGCTCGGCCAGCGCCTGTGCCGCGTTGTGGGCGATGTTCAGCACCGCCTGGATCAGCTGCTCACGATCGCCGCGGAAATCGGGAATCGAGATGTCGTAGTCGCGTCTCACGCGCAAGCCTTTGGGAAACTCGGCGAGTATCAGCGAGCGTACGCGCTCGCAGACTTCGTGGATATTCACATCGCCCACCAGGTGCGGCCGGCGGTGCGGCGCCAGCAGGCGGTCCACCAGGGTCTGCAGGCGGTCGGCCTCGTGGATGATGACCTGCGTGTACTCGGTGAGGTCCTTGTCGATTTCCATCTGCAGCAGCTGCGCCGCGCCGCGAATGCCGCCCAGCGGGTTCTTGATTTCGTGCGCCAGATTGCGGATCAACTCCTTGTTGGCCTGGGCCTGGTCGATCAGGCGCTCTTCGCGCTCCTGCTTGGCCTGCTGCTCCAGCGGCAGCATTTCCACAATCACCTCGCCCGGCGTATCGGTTTGGGCCACCACCACATGCACCGGCAGGGGTTCGTGGTTGATGCGCTTGAGCCAGGCGTCATAGCGCAGGGCGGCAAATTCGTTGCTGTTCGCGCCCTCGAGCGCATTTTGCAGAATCAGCGGCTCGGTAAAAAACTCCGGAAACTGCGAGCCTTCGATGGTGCGCCTGGAGGTGCCCAGCGCATCTTCCAGCGCCGCATTGGCGAACACCACGCAGCCATCGGTGCTGACCACCGCCACCAGCGTGGCCAGAAGGTCAAACGATTGAAAGCGGGGCGAGCCCGAAACCGTGGAAGCGGCTGAAACGAGGGGGGGTTTTGGCTTGTTCAAGCCATCCATTTTGGCTCAGAAGCAGTGACGCTTATGCCTGGCTTATGCCTAGTTTTGGGCCGGCAGGCGGGAAATCTCGCGTTTGAGGCCGGCAATATCGCTCTGGCTGCGCGCAATGCTGTCCTTGAGTTCCGCCACGCGGTCCAGGTAGCGCTGGTAGTTGCGCCCTTCGATGCCCTGCTTTTCGGGCTCGCCGTTGTTGTACTCTTTTTGCTGCTCGGCCAGCCTGGCTTCTGCCTTCTTCAGCTCGGCCTCCAGAATGGCGCGCGAGTCGCTGTCGCGGGCGCGCTGTTCGGGGCCATCAGCGCGCGCGCCACCGGAAGGCGGGGTTGCCGTGCGAGCAGGTGCCTTGGGCACGACCGTGCCCTGCATCACGGTGACATTGCCGCCCGACAGCAGCTTGCAGTTGCGATTCTGGGCATCCTTGGCGTTGTTGATGTACTCGGGCGCACCGCCGTTGGCCGAGACGCAGCGGTAAACCTGCTGCGCCCCGGCCGACCCCGCGGCACCGGCCAGCAGCAGGGACACAAGGGGCAGCAATAAGGTGTTTTTCATAGGGAATCTGGGGAAACTGCAAGAGCGAAGTGATCTATCAAAGTGGTCTATCAGTATGCGGCAAAGCCTCAAATATACAAAGCCAAAACCCATCAGCCGCATGCCCATAAAAAAAGACGGCAAATGCCGTCCTTTTTTGACCACTAACTGTAAACAACAGTAAGCAGCCGCGGGTTACACCCTGGAACTACGCGCTGGTTACAGGGAGTAGTACATGTCGAACTCGATGGGGTGCGTGGCCTGGCGCAAGCGCGTCACTTCGCCCATCTTCAGCTCAATGTAAGCGTCCAGCATGCTGTCGGAGAACACGCCACCCTTGGTCAGGAAGCCGCGGCCCACGTCGAGGGCTTCCAGGGCCTGGTCCAGGCTGTGGCAGACGGTTGGCACTTTGGCATCTTCCTCGGGTGGCAGATGGTACAGGTCCTTGGTGGCGGCTTCGCCCGGATGGATCTTGTTTTCCACGCCGTCCAGACCGGCCATCATCAGGGCCGCGAAGCCGAGGTAAGGGTTCATCAGGGGATCGGGGAAACGCGCTTCAATGCGGCGGCCCTTGGGGTTGGCTACATAAGGAATGCGGATGGAAGCCGAGCGGTTTTTGGCCGAGTAAGCCAGCTTGACCGGTGCTTCGTAGCCAGGAACCAGGCGCTTGTAGCTGTTGGTGCCGGGGTTGGTGATGGCGTTCAGGGCACGCGCATGCTTGATGATGCCGCCGACATAGTAGAGGGCGAAATCGGACAGGCCGGCATAGCCGTCACCGGCGAACAGGTTCTTGCCGTCTTTCCAGATGGACTGGTGCACGTGCATGCCGGAGCCGTTGTCGCCCACGACGGGCTTGGGCATGAAGGTGGCGGTCTTGCCGTAGGCATGGGCCACGTTCTGCACCACGTACTTCAGGACCTGCGTCCAGTCGGCGCGTTCCACCAGCGTGCTGAACTTGGTGCCGATCTCGTTCTGGCCCGCACCGGCCACCTCGTGGTGGAACACTTCAACGGGAATGCCCAGTGATTCGAGGATCAGGGCCATTTCGGCGCGCATGTCCTGCATGCTGTCAACCGGAGGCACGGGGAAGTAGCCGCCCTTGACGGTGGGACGGTGGCCGCGGTTGCCGCCATCGAGCTTGGCGCCCGAATTCCAGGGGGCTTCGTACTCTTCGATCTTGAAAAAGGTGCCCGACATGTCGGTGTTCCAGCGCACGTCGTCAAAGATGAAGAATTCAGGCTCGGGGCCGAAGTAGGCGGTGTCGCCCAGACCGGAAGCCTTGAGGTAGGCTTCAGCGCGCTTGGCGACGGAGCGTGGATCGCGGTCATAGGCTTTGCCATCGCTGGGCTCCACCACGTCGCAGCTCAGGAACAGCGTCGTTTCTTCATAGAAAGGATCGATGTTGGCGGTGTTGGGATCAGGCATCAGCTGCATGTCGGAAGCTTCAATGCCCTTCCAGCCCGCAATCGATGAGCCGTCAAACGCGTGGCCCGAAGTGAACTTGTCTTCGTCAAAGTGGGACACAGGCACGGTCACGTGCTGCTCCTTGCCCCGGGTGTCGGTAAAACGGAAGTCAACAAACTTGACTTCGTTTTCCTTGACCATTTTCATGACGTCTGCGACGGTCTTAGCCATCAGAATCTCCTGTTGCTGGATGGTTGGTTGAATGAGAAATTGTTTGCAGGTCTGCTGAATGCACTTTTTGTGCCAAAGCCCAAGGCCCGTCAGTTTGCGACCCAACCCTCGATTGTGCCGCTATTGTGTCGCGATCCGGACGCCATTTCGTGCTTTCATGCAAACATTGAAAAGAGCCGGCCGCAGAACGCCCCATGATAGTGCAAATCCATATATGCACCATTCAGGTGCAATGAGTTATCGCACCAATTCAGGGCCAAATTTGAGATCGAATCGGCGCAGCCCCGCCAGCAAGGCCGGATAGGCCTGGTTGACGGCTTCTGGTGCGCCTTTCACGCCCAGCTCGATGTGACGGCCAAATTCAGGGTGGTCCACGCTCGGCAGGCTGAACACCTTGACACCCGAATGGGCCGCCTCAATTTCGAGCATCAGCGGTGTCAGCATGGCCTCCATGGAACCAAAAATGATCACCGACTTTTCGGCGTAGGCCAGCTTTTGGTGCAAATGGGCGTAGTGCTTGTCGAGTACCCACGCCATCATGGGCCAGGCCATGACCGGAAAACCCGGCACGAAATGCACCGCGCCAGCCCCGGCGTAGCAGCTAAAGCCGGGAATCTTGTTGTAGGGGTTGGGAATGATGGCGGCGCCCAGCGGAAACACGCCCATGTTCAGGCGATGGATGTTGTCATGGCGGTCGGGCTCGTAAGGCATGCCCTGCTCCTTGGCCACATCCTGCATGCGCTCATGGATCAGCGCCTCGGCCTCGGGGTGCAGCACCAGTTCAAGCCCCAGCGCCTGGGCCGCGCACTGGCGCGTATGGTCATCCGGCGTGGCGCCTATGCCGCCGCAGGAAAACACCACATCGCCCGATTCACGCGCCGCCGCAAAGGCCCGCGCCAAGGTGGCGGTGATGCGGGCCGGATCGTCGCCCACATAGTCGGCATAGGCCAGCGACAGGCCGCGCGCGCCCAGCAGTTCAATGGCCTTTGGCAGGTGCTTGTCGGCACGTTTGCCCGAGAGGATTTCGTCGCCGATGATGATGAGGCCAAAATGTGTGCTCATAAGGTCAGTCCTGATAGCTTGGTGGACTAGGGCCGCGGATCGGGCTTGCCGTCCAGCGAACCGAAACGCGGCGCCGGCTCATTCGCTATTGAATTTATAGCATCCTGCGCAAGCGGATCGGACACAAGGCCGCCATTTTCCTTGCGCAGCTGCTCCAGCGCGGCCAGCGTGTAATGGGTAAACCAAAGCGAGGAAAAGGCAAACACCAGGGTGTAGATCCAGATCGCCACCGGCACAAGAATCGGCGCCATGGCCACAAACATGGCGCCCGACGCCCAGATCAGGCTGGGGGCCGCACCCAGGTAACCGCTGAGCACGCCAATGATCAGCAGCGGCACGCGGTTCTCCTTGAAAATCCGGCGCCGCTCCTCAGCGCTCGCATGTTCCACCAGCGCGTCATAGGACATGACACGGTAGGTGAGCCAGCCCCAGATCAGGGGCGGCAGGACCAGAATCAGCGGCGGCACCAGCCACAGCGGAATCGACACCAGCAGCGCAACAATGGCCAGCGCGGTCGAGCCGAGCGACCAGAACAGGCTGGTCAGCAGCGAGCCGCCTTTTTTGCGCTCCAGCCCCGCAAAGCGCCGCTCGGCCACCAGGGCCACCATGGCCGGCGTCATGAACACTGCGACAAACAGCAGCGAGGCAATCACGATCACCGGAATCGCCAGAAACAGCAGCAGCGCAGGCGCCAGCACCAGGCGCAGGCTGCTCAGCCCCAGCCCTTCCAGCCAGTGCACCATGGCGCCCACCAGTTCGTAGCTTTCCAGATTGCTGCGCACCATGGCCAGCGCGTCTTCCCAGAAAAAATAACCCAGGCCCAGCGAAAGCGCCGCCATGATGATGAGGGGCAGGACGGACAGGGCGATGACGCGGGGATGCAGGCAGTACATCGCCGCCCGCCAGAAGGAGTCGAGGAGCAGATTCATGCGACAAGCATAACCCGATCACCCGGCTGTCAAGCGGCTTGTACTCACGCTTGAAACGGCCACTGAGCTCACGATGGTTTTGTCAAATTGACGTGCAGACCCAGCGGTGTCTTTTTTAGGGGGCTTCCCTTGAAAAAAGTAGGGCTGGCATTCCGGCCGCATGGAGTAATGTGAGCCAGCGGGGCAAACAAATCGCAGCCGCCATCGGTTTATGGCGCGCGCCCAATGACACCCAGGAGCATAGCCATGGCCACAAACAAACAAGTCGAAGCCGCGACCCGTTTGCGGCGCGCAATTCTCGAGGCAAAGCTCACCAGGCACGAACTGTTGCAGCTGGGGTTGTTGACCGCCGGCGGCATGCTGATCGCCGCGAAGGGACTCAGTGCGCGCGCCGATGGCGGCGGCCAGCTTGCCAGTCCATTCACTCAGCCCTTCGTCGAGGAAATGCCCATCCCCAGGGTCAAGGAGCCGATCGATCGTGCGCAACTCACGCCGACGGACAGGCCGCCCACGATCGAACCGAACAACGAACTGGGAGGCCACCCGCAGCGTTTTCCGAATGAACCGGTCGAAGGCCGCACTCGCACGCACCAGCGCTTCAATGAGTTCCCCCCTCAACGCTTTTACGAGCTGCACGAGCGCGAGGCGGACTGGAGCTTCCATCGGGACTTGCCATTGAACAAGATCTGGGGCTTCGATGGCGTCTTCCCGGGGCCGTTGTTCCTGGCGCGCTATGGCAAGCCGATTTTGGTACGCATTCACAATGACCTGCCGCAGGACCACAGGGGTTTCGGCATGCCTTCAACGAGCACCCATCTGCACAATGGGCACACACCGTCCGAGAGCGACGGCTTCCCGGGCGATTTTTTCCCCATCTTCAGCACGCTGCCCGACGGCTGCGGGCCGTCCAAGGCCACGCCCAACGCTTTGTGGTACGACCACCACTACCCCAATATCTATGCCGGTTACGACCAGTTTCCGGAAACCGGAGGCGATCCGCGCCAAGCCCTGGGCACGCTGTGGTACCACGACCACCGTATGGACTTCACCGCGCAGAACACCTACAAGGGGCTGGCCGGCATGTACCTGTTGTTCGATGCGCTCGATTCGGGCGACGAAAACGACACGGGTCCCGGCTTGCGTCTGCCCGACGGCAGGCAGCTCGCGCCGCTGCGCCTGCCTGCCGGAGACTACCGCAACCCGCGGCAGCTGTATGACGTGCCGGTGGTTCTTGCCGACAAGGCGTTCGACCAGGATGGCCAACTGTTCTTCGACATGTTCAACTTCGGCGGCATTCTCGGAGACAAGTTCACGGTCAATGGCAAGATCCAGCCCTTCTTCCGGGTGGCGCGCCGCAAGTACCGCTTGCGCGTGCTGAACACGGGACCGTCGCGCTTCTACCAGCTGTTCCTTACCGACAGCAACGGGAAGGAACTGCCGTTCACCGTCATCGCCAACGACGGCAACCTGCTGCCGGCGCCCGTCACCGTCACGAGTGTCAAGCTCGCCGTCGCCGAGCGCATGGACATCATCGTGGATTTCGATGAAGTGCTGAAGCGATCCGGGGGCAAGATGGGTGATGCGTTCTATCTGGTGAACCGGCTCCAACAGCTTGACGGGCGTGGCCCGACCGACAAACTGCTCAATCCCGGGGACAGGATCCTCAAGCTCATCGTGGACCGTGCGGCCAGCGATCCAAGCCAGGTTCCCGAGACCTTGCGGCCGCTGCCGCCTCTGCCCAGGTTTCCCGACCGGCTGCCGCAACGTACGGTGGTACTGAATCGCGACAGGGGCATGTGGACCATCAACGGCCAGATCTTCAATGTCTGTCAGCCGGCGTTCACGGTGCAGCAAGGTGTGCCAGAGGTCTGGACCATGAAGAACGGGGGCGGCGGCTGGTCACACCCGAATCACATCCACTTCGAGGAGGGCCGCATCCTCTCGTACAACGGCCGGCCGCCGATCCCGATCGAGAGCGGCCGCAAGGACATGGTCCGCCTCGACCCGAACGCCGAAGTCAGGTTTTTCATCCAGTTTCGCGACTTCACGGGCCGCTATGTGGCGCACTGCCACAACGTCCTGCACGAGGACCACGCGATGATGACCCGCTTCGACATCGACTAAACCGGCGCGTCGCATTGGCGCACGGCGATGAAAGGAGTTGAATGATGGACAGGCGAACAGCGCTGACCTGGAGTCTGGTTTCGGGCGCAGTGGGCGGGCTCAGCGCGGCCACACCGAAACCGTTCGCCGCTGCTGCCGCCCGCGGGCCGCGCGCCGACTTCTTTCCCAATGTGACGCTGCGCACCCACGACAACCAGCCGGTGCGCTTCTATGACGATCTCATCCACGGCAAAATCGTCGTGCTGAGCTTCATGGTGGCGCTCTGCACCGACGGACTGTGTCCACTGCAGACCCACAACCTGGTGCAGGTCCAGAAACTCCTGGGCGAAAGCGTGGGCCGCGAGATCTTCATCTACTCGATCACGCTGCAGCCCGAACTGGACACCCCGAAAATGCTTCAGCGTTACGCGCAGGCGTTCGGCATCAAGCCGGGATTCTGGCTGCTCACCGGCAAGCCCGCAGACATCGAACTGCTGCGCCGCAAGCTGGGCTACGTCGACCTGGACCCGGTGGTGGACGCCGACAAGACCCAGCACACCGGCATGCTGCGCTATGGAAACGAGGCACTCGACCGCTGGGGCGCCTGCCCGGCGCTGATGAACCCGCAGCAGATCGCCCAATACATCCTGTGGATGGAGCCGCCGGGCAAGGCATGAGGCGACGGGACTGTTCCTTGTCTGCTGTCGGTGCGCCGGGGCGGTGTCCACGCCACCGGACGGTCAGCGCCTGCCCGCCAGCCGCTTCACGCCCAGCCACTGCTGCATCCAGAATCCGTCTCCGTAGTTGCGCACCCGCCCGTCGGCATCCGGCTCGACCTGGTCACGCACGCCGGTGGGGTCATAGCGCTGTTCAAAATTGGCCGTCCCGAACAGCATGTCCCACCAGGGCAGCAAAATCCCAAAGTTATGCCCACCCAGGGTTTTGGGGCCGTGGCTCTCGTGCCCAATCCCGATGCTGTGATGCAGCCGGTGAAAGCGCGGGCTGACCCACAGGCGCTCCCCGATGGAGCCAAACCACAGCCGCACGTTGGCGTGCTGAAAGCTTTCGCTGAGCTGGGTGAAGGCCACGATGGCAACGAACTGGCCGGGCGCCACGCCGATGAACTGCGCCACCAGCACGACGATGGAGTCCAGCAGGATGTCATCGAGCAGGTGGTTGCGGTTGTCGCTCCACATCGTCATTTGCCGCTGGGCGTGGTGCAGCGAATGCAGGCGCCACCACCACTGCAGCTGGTGCTGGCCGCGGTGCGTCCAGTAGGCCACGAAGTCAAAAACCACCAGGTAGATCGCAAAGCTGACCAGCGCGTTGTCGGTCACGCCGGGCCAGATCTGGTCGAGGTGAAAAGTGCCGTAGCCGGCGGTGCGCAGCGCGCCAAAGGCCTCGTCAAACCAGGGGTCCAGCGTGAAAAACAGCGCGATGCGGAACAGGCCCAGCCGGTGAATCAGGGTGTAAAGCACATCGGTGCGGATGGTGGCGCGGTCCTTCACCGCTTCCACCGGGCGCCAGCGCTGCAGCGGGCCGATGACGGCCAGCAGGATGATGATCTGGATCACGCCCGCCATGAACCAGGCCGTGGCCTCGTAAGCGTCTTCCAGCAGGCTGCCCATGCCGAGCGCAAACATCGCCGGCTGCACGGCGGTTTCAAACAACCACTGCTGCACCATCGCGTAAATATGAGTGAATCCGTCCATAAGTCCTATTTTGCAGGCTGTGCCGGCACACGGCTGGTGTGCGCTTCAATCCAGGCCTGGTACTGGGGGTGTTCGCGCAGGGTCTGGAAGCAAAAGCCGCGCGACTGCAGGCCGCTGATCAGCGGCTCCAGCACGGCCGGCGCCCAGGCGTCCTTGCGCGACCAGATGCCCAGGTGCGCCAGCAAGATGTCGCCGGGCTGGATGTCACGCAAGGCCTTTTTCAGCAGCATGTCGTTGGGGTATTTGTCACTGGGCAATTCGTCGCCCAAAAAGCCGGCCGGTGACCAGCCCACATGCTCGTAACCACAGGACCTGGCGGCCGCCAGCAACTGCGGCGAGGTTTTGCCGCCCGGCGCGCGAAACAGCGGCAGTGGCTTTTTGCCGGTGATTTCTTCCAGCCGGGCGCTGGATTTGCCGATCTCTTCACAGTACTGCCTGGCTGTCCAGGTGAATTCCTTGCCTTCCGAGGGCCCGGCCGAAGGGCGAATACGGAACTGCGGCGGCGCGCCGGGAACGTCGGCGCGCCAGTAGCTGTGGTCCCAGGTGTGCGAGGCAAACTCGTGGCCTTCGGCGGCGCGCGCCTTCCACCACCCGGCCCAGTACGTGCCCAGGCTGCCGTCGCCGGTCTGGGTGCGCTCGTTGGCGGCAAAAAAGGTCACCCTGACCTGGTGTTTTTTCAGCACCTCCGCGATCAGCGGGGCCACCGCCATGTGGCCGGTGTCCAGGGTCAGGTAGACCGGCTTGCAGGCGGCTGCAACGGGCTGCACCGCGCTTTGTGCGGAATTTTGCGTCGCTTTTTTCGCATCATTCTGGCCTGTAGCCCATGCAGGATGCGCATAAGCAGCTACTAAAACAATAGCAAGGAGCGGCCGTAGCGAACCTACAGTCAAGCAGGGGCCGCGGAACCGGCTCAGCCGGGCCGCAGGCGCAGCGGCCCCCTCGGGGGGCAGCTGGTTATTGGGGTCAGACACCAATTTCGCAGCGGTGCGAAGCACCGCACCCTTCGGGCAAGCCAGAGGCTTGGCGAATTTGGGCTCTGACCCCAAAAACCGGCGTGGGGGCCAACTACCTCGGCGCGTGATCCAGCGTCCAGACCCCATGGGGACTCCTGCCAACGTTGACCTGGTGCGCGATCTTGCGGCTGGCGACGTCGATCACGGTGAGCTTTTTGGCCCAGCGCGAGGTCACCAGAATCTGCTTGCCGTCGCGGCTCACATCGATGCAATCCGGCCCGCCGGGCGCCGGGTAGTTGTCCACCACCTCCAGCGTCTGCAGGTCAATCTTGCTGATGCTGTTGGCCACGCGGTTGCTGACCAGCACATGCCGCTTGTCGCCCCAGGAACGGAAGGCATGGGCGCCGGCCGCCGTCTTGATGACCTTGGTGCGCTGCGGCGCCTTGCCGCTCACGTCATAGACCTCGACCGCATCGCCACCGGTCAGGCCGACCAGAATGAACTTGTCATCCGGCGTGCCGAACACATCGGCAGGAACCGATCCGGTGGGGGTGCGCCACTTGATGGTCTGGCTGGCCAGATCCACCGCAATCAGCTCGTCGCTGTCCTGCATGGTGGAGTAAATCGTGGTGCTTTTGCTGTCAATCCACAGGTGGCTGGGGGTTTTGCCCGTGGCCACGCGCTTGACCAGCGTGATGTCCTTGCCGTCCCAGCGGTAGATGTCGATGTGGTTGAGACGGTTGGCGGCCGTCACAAACCACTTCATGTCGGGCGAAAAGCGCAGCTGGTAGGGGTCCATGATGCCGCGCACGGTGCGCTGCACCTCGGCGGTTTTGGGATCGATGAAGGTCAGCGAATCGGACAGGGCATTGGCCACAATCAGCGATTTTTCATCCGGAGTGAGGTACAGGTGGTGCGGCTGCTTGCCGGTGTCGATGCGCTTGATCTCGGTCCAGTTGACGGGATTGATCACGCTGACGCTGTCGCCCAGCGAATTGAGCACAAACACGGGGTAGGCCGCGGCAGAAGGCGCGGGCCCTGCCGCAGCCGTCTGCGCCATCACCGGGAAACACAGCACGCCGGGCAATACGCCGGCGAAAACACTCAGCCAGGCGGCTAAAAAACGGGCAGTAACATTCACAAAAAATCTTTCGGGATCAGACCGCTAGTGTACTGGCCGGCAAGGGCCGGAACGTCGCCAAACAAGGCCAAACGGCCGGATTCGTTTACATCCCTTACGATATTGCAATGAGTTTGATCGACATCGAAGGCTGCGCACTCGAGGTTCGCCAGTTGGCCGGGTCCGCCCACCTGGCGCCCCTTGTTTTTCTGCATGAAGGCCTGGGATCGGTCAGCCTGTGGACGCAGCGCGGCCTGGACTGGCCGCAAGCCGTCTGCACGGCCACCGGCCGCGCCGGCGTGGTGTATTCAAGGCAGGGCTACGGGCAGTCCGATCCCGTGCCTAACGTGCGCGGCGAACCTGTAGAGCACGATGGCCGGCGCAGCGGCCGCCTGCGGCCCGACTACATGCACCGCGAAGCCTGGGAGGTGCTGCCGGCCCTGCTGCAGGCACTACAGATTGAAAGGCCGGTGCTGCTGGGCCATTCCGACGGCGCCACGATCGCCCTGCTCCATGCCAGCCGCTTTCCCGTGGCGGCCTGCATCGCCATGGCGCCCCATGTGCTGGTGGAAGACATCTCGGTCCAGTCGATTGCCCAGGCGAAGCTGGCGTTTGAGTCCGGCGATCTGCGGGATCGCCTGGCCAGGTACCACGCCGATGTGGATGGCGCTTTCTGGCAATGGAACGAGGTCTGGCTGTCGCCGGCGTTTCGCGGCTTTGACATCCGGCCCGACTGCGCGCGCATTCTGGCGCCGCTGCTGCTGATCCAGGGCCTGGACGACGAGTACGGCAGCCTGCTGCAGCTCGACGAGATCGCCCTGGCGGCGCCGCACGCGCAGCAGCTCCGGCTGGCCGCTTGCGGGCACTCGCCGCAGCGCGACCAGCCCGAAAAAACCGTTGAAGCGATCACCGGTTTTCTGCACACCGCCGCCTGATCGCTACTGATTTTGTAGCTGCACCCGACCGTCCTGTTTGGGCTAAAGGCCGATTTCTCCTGAATTTCCGGCTGCCAGCCCGGGACCCGGCGGCTTAGCCCTCTTTCACTTCGATGTGGTAGGTCGCCCAGGGGCAGCTTTCAAAGCGGGCCGGCAAGGGCTTGGCCGCCATGTCGGGGAAGCGGTCGGCCTCGTAAACCGCCCAGAGCGGGCCCAGCCCGCCCAAGGCCATGGGCTGGCCATCGAGGTGGGTGGCCACGATGAAACGGTATTTGTGGGCATCAGCGACAGACACCTGTGCCGCGTAACCATCCACGGCGCGCAGGAACAGCGTCGTCTTGTCGGTGGCCTTCACGCCGCAGGCCTTGATCACATCCACCAGCAAGGGCCCTTTGAGGGTGTGCGGCTTGCCGTCGTACTCCAGCGTCGGCCGGATTGTGACGGCCGGCAGCGCCGTGATGGCGGCAAAATCGAAGGCCTGCGCCTTGTCGAACTTGATTTTCTGCTTGGCCATCATCTGGTCCAGCACCGGATCGAGCGGCCCGCGGTTGCCGGCGCCGATGCGCCCGCTGACCGTGAGCAGGGTGGGGCTGCGGGACGCCTTGGGCGCAGTCTGGGCCAGCACCAGCGATGGCATAGCCAGCGTACCCAGCGCGGTGGCGCCCAGAAATTGGCGGCGTTTGTTCATGACATCCTCCTTGTTTTTGGCGTGTTTCAAAAATAAAGCAGCGTAACCCGTCCACGCGCCGGCCGGCTCAGGTCTTTCCCGGCTGGGTTCACGCTGACGTCACGGCAGGGCTGAAATGCTGGCCAGATCCTGCGCCGTCAACCAGCGCCACTCGCCCGGTTTCAAGTCAGCCGGCAGCGCCAGCGAACCGATGCACGAGCGGTGCAGCCCCTCGACCCGGTTGCCCACGGCGGCAATCATGCGTTTGACCTGGTGGTACTTGCCCTCGGTCAGGGTCAGGCTCAGCTGCAGCTCGCCGGTTTGTGCGCAGGCGGCGGCCCGCACCGGCTTGGGATCATCGTCCAGCACCACGCCGGCCAGCAGCTTCTGGATCTGCCTGTCATCCATCGGGTGCTTGGCCGTCACCTCGTACACCTTGGGCACATGGTGTTTGGGCGAACTCATGCGGTGAATGAACTTGCCGTCGTCCGACAGCAGCAGCAAGCCTGTCGTGTCCTGGTCCAGCCGTCCCACCGCCTGCACGCCCGCGGCGGCGCCACCGCCGCGCTGGCGAATCGGCGCTGGCAACAAGGTGTAAATGCTGGGGTAGGTACTGGGTTTTTGCGAGCACTCATAGCCGGCGGGCTTGTGCAGCATCAGATAGGCTTTTTCGTGGTACTCCCAGGCCACGCCCTGGACGGTGAAGTGCAGGCCATCCGCTACAAATTCCGTAGCTGGTTCCGCACAGGGGACGCCGGCTACCGTCACAAAACCCTGTTGAACCAGGCCGGCACAGACGCGCCGCGTGCCAAAGCCCTGGGAAAAAAGTATTTCCTGCAATTGCATATGTGTTTTTGCCATGCGCTTATTGTCGCCCGGCAAGCCCGGCCGCCGGATGCCCGCCTGAGAGCGCCTCGCCCGTCCAGTGAACCGCGCGGTCTGGCCGCGTCGGCCCCGGGGAGCGAAAAAGCCGATGTGGCGGCCGGCCGTGCGGCTGGATTCCCCGTGGTGAGGAGGCGGCCGTGTTCCAGGCCTCTCACATACCCTCGTCATTCGCTATGAATTCAATAGCTGACTCCGCTTGATGCACGAGGGCTACAGCCTCAAAACCCTGCCAAACAGGCCAAACTGGCACTTGGCAGGCGACAGCGGCCGTGAAGACGCCGAATTTGGTACTTTGGTATTCAAAAGTCGCTAAAAGTCGTGTTTTTGTGAATTAAGTCCCTAGGAATTTTGGTTCGCACTAGTTACATTGGGTAACGGCAACCAAGGGGGGGCAGTCATGAATCAGACGCCAGAGTGGACATTGACAGTGCTGGCAGCCATTGCCGGCCTGCTTGCAGGCATTCTCGTGAGCCTGTGGTGGTCGCGCCGCATCGCCAGGGCGCGCAAGCGCCTTCCCAAGCATTGGCCGATCGACCCACGCATGATGGCCAACACCGAGGAATGCAAGGTCTGGCGCTGGCTGAACCGGGTGTTCTTCGACCATCACATCATGATCAAGGTCCCGGTGACACGCTTTACCCTGCCGCGCACCAAGGAAAACGGCGCACACTGGTACCGCTTGCTGAGCGGCGTGTATTGCACCTTCACGGTATGTGCGCCCGACGGCCATGTGGTCGGCTGCGTGGATGTGCCCGGACGCAACGGCATTACCAGGAGCAACCGGAAACTCAAGCTGAACCTGCTGTCACAGTGCGGCATTGCTTACTGGGTCATCAAATCCAACAACCTGCCGACGCTGGCTGAAATCCGTACCGAGTTTCTGGGGGAGGTGGCGCCCATGCCAAATAGCAACGACAAGGACGAAGCCATCATTACCGCGGCGCGCCAGAAGCTGCGCGCCGTCATTGACCGCCAGCGCCACAACCGCCACAGCGATTTCGGCTCGTCCGTCAACGGCCCCAGTTCACACTCCGGTCCGGAAAGCCTGCTGCCCGACAGCGATTTTTGCTCGGGCGGTTGGCAGCAGCACAACTCCTTTATTGCGCCGCTGGACAGCCGGCGCGGCGAACTGCGCTGAGCGCACGCGGTTCAATCCCTTCCGCCGAACCTCCGCAAGGGGTCAAGCCCCGTTGCGGCTACTTGCGCGCCAGCAGATGCCGCGCGCCATCGACCGCGCAAGTTCACCCGGGGCGTCAAGCGTGCAGCGGCATCAGCCGGCGATGATTCATGGCGACCCGCACACCAGAGATCACGGGCCGTGACCAAGCAACACGGCGCCGCAATGTCCAGATATTCAGGGCTCACGAAGCAGCCGGTAGCCCACCGCCGTTTCGGTCAGAAAATGCCTGGGCTGGGTCGGGTCTGCTTCCAGTTTTTGGCGCAGGTGGCCCATGTAAATCCGCAGGTAATGGCTCTGGTCCGCGTACGATGGGCCCCAGACCTCGCGCAGCAGCTGACGGTGCGTGAGCACCCGGCCCACGTTGGCAATCAGCACCGTCAACAGTCGGTATTCGATCGGGGTCAGGTGAACTTCGGCGCCGCTGCGGCGCACGATGCGGGCCTGGCGGTCCACTTCGATGTCGCCAAAGTGAAAGACGGGATGGGCCTCGGCCGAAGTCTCTGGCGTTCCGTCGCCCGGTGTGTTGCGCGGCCGGCGCAGGTTGGCGCGCACCCTGGCCAGCAATTCCCCCACGCCAAACGGCTTGGTGAGGTAGTCGTCGGCGCCGGCGTCGAGCGCGGCGATCTTGTCGGTTTCATCCGCACGCGCCGACAGCACGATGATGGGCACGCCAGACCAGCCGCGCAGATCGCGGATCACATCGAGCCCGTCGCCATCGGGCAGGCCCAGATCAAGCACCAGCAGGTCGGGCTTTCGGGTGCCCGCTTCGATCAGGCCTTTTTTTGCCGTATCGGCCTCATGCACCTGCCAGCCCTCGCCTTCGAGCGCGGTGCGCACGAAACGGCGGATCTGCGGCTCGTCTTCAATCACAACAACAACGGGCATGGGGTGGGACATGGGTTCAGGGGTTCCGGATTCGGACGATTTCAGGCGGCTTCAGGCAGATCCTGCGGTGGCGGGCGACGCGGCAGGCTCACGGTGAATTCTGCACCACCGCCCGCGGCCCCACCAGTGACATTCGTGGCGGTGATCTGCCCGTGGTGCGCATCCACCACCGCCTTGCAAATGGCCAGGCCCAGCCCAACGCCCGGTGTGGCCGACTCGGTTTCGCCCCGCGTGAACTTGTCGAACAGCGCGTGTTCGCGGCCCCGCAGCGCGGCGGGCAGGCCCGGCCCATGGTCGCGCACGGTCAACACCAGCTCCCCATCCGTCACGTGCGCACTGACCTCAATGGGCGCATCGCACTCTCCACCCTCTTTCTCTTTGCCGCCGTACTTGGCCGCGTTCTCCAGCAGGTTGACCAGCACCCGCTCCATCAGCACCGCGTCAAATTCCACCAGCGGCAGATCAGCCGGCAGCGAGGTCTTGACGGGCTTGCCGGCCAGCGCAGGCCGGGCCTGGCGAATCGCCGAGCCGACAATTTCCTCCACCGACTGCCAGTCGCTTTTGAGGTTGACGGCACCGCTTTGCAGCCGCGCCATGTCCAGCAGGTTGTTCACCAGCGCACTCAGGTGGCGCGCTTCGTCGCCGATGGCGCGGGCGGCCTGGGCCTGTTCGCCGCTCAGTGGCGGCGCGCCTCGCTGAAGCGCATCGGCCAGGCCGATCAGCGCCGTCAGCGGCGTGCGCACATCGTGCGAAATGGCCGCCAGCAGCACATTGCGCAGCTTTTCGGACTCCATCTCCACCAGCGCCTGCTGCGCCACCTCGACGTAATGCACGCGCTCCAGCGCAATCGCGACTTGCCGGGCCAGCGTGTCCAGCTGCTGCAACTGTTCCGGGATCAGCAGCCAGCGCGGCTGGGCCGGCTTGAGCGCCAGCACGCCGCGCACCCGCATCGGCGCCTTGAGCGGCACGTAATGCCAGGTCTGCGCCGACAGGGTGGCGGTGGCCAGGCCCGCCGCCTGCTCGTTGCGAAACGCCCAGTCGGCCACGCTGGCATCGAAGTCAGGCGGCACATCCGCGGCAGGCACCACCAGCTGGTCATCGGCATTGGTCGCCAACACCAGCGCCTGGCCGCCGAAATTGCGCCGCACCGCCGCCTCGCCCAGCTCGCAGACCTGCGAACTCAAGAGCGCAGCCGACAGGTCGCGGGTGAGCTCGAACAGCAGTTGCGCGCGGCGCTCCCGGCTGGACGAAATGCGCGCCTGAAAGCGCAGGCCCGCCGTGAGCTGCCCGGTCAGCAAACCCACCACCAGCATGACGGCAAAGGTCAGTAAATACTGCACATCACTCACGGCAAACGACATGCGCGGAGGGACAAAAAAATAGTCAAAGGCAGCCACATTGAAAAAGGCCGCCAGCGCGGCCGGACCGCGCCCGAACTTCACCGCCACCAGCACCGTCGCAAGCAGGAACAGCATGACAATGTTGGCGAGATCGAAAAACCGGAGCAGCGGCAAAGCCAGCACAGTGACCAGCGCGCTGGCCACGACAGCCCAGGCATAGCGCGGCAGGCTGCCACGCCATGCCGGGGCGTCCTCCTCGTCGGACGCACGCTGCACGGCGCGCGCCAGCCGCCGCGCGCTGTTGGCCTGGCCCACTTCCACAATGTCCAGCGTGGGCGCCAACGTGGCCAGCCGACGCGTCATGGTGCGGGCGCTCCACAGAACCGACCAACCCGCGAGCTGCGGGCGCCCGACCACCAGCGTGGCGCAGTTGAGCCGCTGCGCCTGCGCTACCAGTTCGGCGGCGGCATCGCTGCCGGTCAGCACGGCGGCAGCGGCCCCCAATTCCTCGGCCAGCTTGATCACCGCCAGGATCCTGTCGCGCTCGGCCACGCCAAGGCGCTGCAGCCGCGGCGTTTCCACGTAGGCCGCATGCCAGCGCACATTGAGCTGGCCGGCCAGCCGCGCGGCCATGCGCACGGTCTGCTCGGCGCCTTCGCGCGGACCGATGCAGGCCAAAATGGCGCCTTCGGTGTTCCAGACCGGGGCAATGGATTTTTCCACCCGGTAGCTGCGCACGTCGTCTTCCACATGCTCGGCGGTGCGCCGCAGCGCAATCTCGCGCAGGGCAATCAGGTTGCCCTTGCGGAAAAAATTCTGCGCGGCCCGCTCGGCCTGCTGGGGCACATACACCTTGCCGGCCTTCAGCCGGCTGAGCAGCTCGTCGGGCGTCACATCGACCAGGATGATTTCTTCGGCGCCATCAATCACGGTGTCGGGCACCGTTTCATGAATGCGAATACCCGTGATGGCGCCTACGACGCCGTTGAGGCTTTCAAGATGCTGCACATTGAGCGTCGACCAGACATCAATGCCCGCCTCCAGCAACTCCTGCACATCCTGCCAGCGCTTGGCATGGCGCGAGCCTTCTACATTGCTGTGCGCCAGTTCGTCGACCAGCAGCACTTGCGGCTTGCGCAGCAGCGCCGCGTCCAGATCAAACTCCTTGAGAGTCCGGCCCCGGTAGGGAACATCGCGCAGCGGCAACCGCTCCAGGCCCGCCAGCAGCTCTTCGGTTTCGCCGCGCCCATGGGTCTCGACAATCCCGACCAGCGCCTGGCGCCCGTCCTGGCGCTCGCGCTGGGCCGCGCTGAGCATGGCAAAGGTTTTGCCGACACCGGCGCAGGCACCAAAGTAAATGCGCAGCTTGCCGCGGCGTGCGCGCTCCGCCTCGCCCCGGAGCTGCTCAAGAAGCTGGTCCGGGTCGGGCCGTGAGTCGGGAAAACTAGCCATGCCGTGTCATTGTTATCGGTCTTTCAAAGGTCGCGCCTAAAGGGTACCACCGGGGTAGCTTCTTTCGGGTCATCCAGGGTGGGCTCGTCGCCCCGGCGCCGCTTGGGCTTCACATCGCGGCCCGCGATCCACCAGGCCACACCAAACGGCAAGCCCAGCATGGCCAGCGCGCACAGGGCGCGCAGCAGGTCAGAGTCCAGGTTCATGGGTCAGCCCATGCCGCTGCAGGTGGCATCGCCACAATGTCAGGTGGCCGATCTCGCCATCCGGCACACAAGTCATGATGCGGTGCATCACCTCGTCCGCCCTGTGCGCCGGCAGCCGGATCTCCAGCCGGACCAGGTGCTCCTCCTGCCGGGGAATACAACGAAGGATGCCGGTGCCGGGGCAGTTGACCAGCGCACGGCGCACCAGCAAGGCGTGCAGGCTTTGAACCGTCACATCGAGCACCCTCCATTTCAGGCGGGCAGGCGACGGAGCAGCGGGAACGATGGCGCCAAACGATTCGCAGTAAGCGGCATAAGCCATGGCGGACCTCTTAGCGAAGCGTCTCCAGCGCCAGATTGAGCTTGAGCACATTGACCCGTGACTCGCCCAGGAAACCGGCCAGGGGCTTTTCGGTTTGCTGCTCGACGAGCGCCAGCACTTTTTCAGGAGCCAGTCCACGCGCCTTGGCCACGCGGGCGGCCTGGTAGCGGGCGGCGGCCGGGCTGATATGCGGATCCAGCCCGCTCGCCGAGGCCGTGACCAGGTCGACGGGCACCGGCGCCGTGTTGCCCGGATCGGCTGCCCGCAAGGCTTCCACACGGCCCTTGACAGCATCGACCAACGCGGGGTTCAGCGGGCCCAGATTGGAGCCGCTGGACGCTGCGGCGTTGTAAGGCATGGGCCCGGTGGCCGACGGCCGGCCCCAGAAGTGTTTGGGATCGCTGAAGTTTTGCCCGATCAGGCTGGCGCCCACCGGCTTGCCATCGCGCAGGATCAGGCCGCCGGCCGCCTGGTCCGGAAACAAGGCCTGGGCCACACCCGTGACGACAAGCGGATAGGCCACGCCGGTAATGAGGGTCAGCACGACAAATAGCACCAGTACGGGACGAAGAATGTTTTTCATGGATGTTCCTTAAACGAAGTTCATGGCCACCAGCAACAGATCGATGGCCTTGATGCCGATGAACGGCACAAGCAGCCCGCCCAGGCCGTAAATCAACAGGTTGCGGCGCAGCAGCGCGGCAGCACCCACGGCCCGGTACTTCACGCCCTTGAGCGCCAGCGGAATCAGGAACATGATGATCAACGCGTTGAAAATCACGGCCGACAAAATGGCCGACGAAGGACTGCCCAGGCGCATCACGTTGAGGGCCGCCAGCTGCGGATAGGTGGTCACGAAAATCGCCGGAATGATGGCGAAGTACTTGGCCACGTCGTTGGCAATCGAGAAGGTGGTGAGCGAGCCGCGCGTCATCAGCAAGGCCTTGCCGGTTTCCACCACTTCGAGCAGCTTGGTCGGGTTGGAATCGAGATCGACCATGTTGCCGGCTTCCCTGGCGGCTTGGGTGCCGCTGTTCATCGCCACCGCCACATCGGCCTGCGCCAATGCGGGTGCATCGTTGGTGCCATCGCCGGTCATGGCCACCAGCCGGCCTTCGGCCTGGTACTGGCGAATCAGCTTGAGCTTGTCTTCAGGCGTGGCCTCGGCCAGGAAGTCGTCGACGCCGGCCTCGGCGGCGATGGCGGCGGCCGTCAGCTTGTTGTCGCCGGTGATCATGACGGTCTTGATGCCCATGCGGCGCAACTCGCCAAAGCGTTCCTTGATGCCGCCCTTGACGATGTCCTTGAGCTCGATCACGCCGAGCACGCGGGTCGCGTCGCTGACCACCAGCGGCGTACTGCCGCGGCGCGCGACGCTGTCGACGGTCAGCTGCACTGCCGGCGGGAAGCTGCCGCCCAGCGATTCGACATGCTTGCGGATCGCGTCGGCCGCGCCCTTGCGCACCTGGCGCACCTCGACCGCCGTGGCCACGCCGCCGTCGCCCAACTCGGCTTCGCCACCCTTGACGATGTCCACGCCGCTCATGCGCGTTTGCGCCGAGAAGTGAACGAAGTGCGCGCCCAGGCTTTGCAGGTCGCGCTCGCGCAGGTTGAACTTCTGCTTGGCGAGCACGACGATGCTGCGGCCCTCGGGCGTCTCGTCGGCCAGCGACGCGAGTTGCGCGGTGTCGGCGAGTTCGCTCTCCTTCACGCCCAACGCGGGCAGGAAGGCCGAGGCCTGGCGATTGCCGAGCGTGATGGTGCCGGTCTTGTCGAGCAGCAGCACGTCCACATCGCCGGCCGCTTCGACCGCCCGGCCCGAGGTGGCGATCACGTTGGCCTGCATCATGCGGCTCATGCCCGCCACGCCTATGGCCGACAGCAGGCCGCCTATGGTGGTGGGAATCAGGCACACCAGCAGGGCCACCAGCGCGGTCATGCTCACCGCCGTGCCGGCCTTCACGGCCTCCACGCTGAAAATCGAATACGGCAGCAGCGTGACGGTCACGACCAGGAACACGATGGTCAGGGCCACCAGCAAAATGGTCAGCGCAATTTCATTCGGCGTCTTCTGGCGCTTGGCGCCCTCGACCATGCTGATCATGCGGTCCAGAAAGGACTCGCCCGGATTGACCGTGATGCGCGCCACCAGCCAGTCGGACAGCACGCGCGTGCCGCCGGTCACCGCCGAGAAGTCGCCGCCCGACTCGCGCACGACGGGGGCCGATTCGCCTGTGATGGCGCTCTCATCGACCGAGGCGACGCCTTCGATCACTTCGCCATCCAGCGGAACCGTGTCGCCGGCCTCGATCAGCACCACATCGCCCTTGCGCAAGTTTTCAGCCTGCTCCGGCAACCAGGACCTGTTGGCCCCCACGCTTGCCACTGCGTGTGCTGCGCTGCCCCCCGAGGGGGCTGTTTTGCCTTGGGGCGGCCCGGCGGCAAAACGCTCGCCGCGATGGGGTTCCTTGAGCTTCTTGGCCCAGGCGCTCTTTTTCAAGCCGCGCAGCGAGGCGGCCTGCGCCTTGCTGCGGCCCTCCGCCAGCGCTTCGGCGAAGTTGGCGAACAGCACGGTGAACCAGAGCCATATCGCCACGGCAAAGATAAAGCCCGCCGGCGCTTCACCCTTGCCCTGCAAGGCCTGCAGACCCAGCAAGGTTGTCAGGATGCTGCCGATATAGACAACAAACATCACCGGGTTGCGCCATTGCACGCGCGGACTCAGCTTGGCAAATGACGCCACGATGGCCGGTTTGAGCAGCACAGGATCCAGCAACACGAAAGACTTGCGCAAGCTCTGCCTGGTCACGGGATCCGCGACAGCCGGCTTGAGCGACGCAGTGTCCTGCAATGCGGAAGATTTTTGGGTATTCATAGTCATGACTCTTTTGCCTTGCGGCTTAATGGGCTGGCCACAGCATCAGGTGCTCGACCATGGGTCCCAGGGCGAGGGCCGGCACGTAATTGAGCAGGCCCACCAGCAGCACGGTGCCGATCAGCAGCGTCACGAACAGCGGGCCATGGGTAGGCATGGTGCCCGCGGTCACGGGCAGGCGTTTTTTGGCGGCCAGGCTACCTGCAATGGCCAGCACCGGCACGATCACCCCGAAGCGGCCCAGCCACATGACGGCGCCCAGCAGGGTGTTGTAGAACGGCGTGTTGGCAGACAGGCCCGCAAAGGCGCTGCCGTTGTTGTTGCCCGCCGAGGTCAGCGCATAAAGGACTTCGGAAAACCCGTGCGCACCAGGATTGGCAATCCCCGCCTTGCCGGCGCCCGCGAGCACGGCAAACGCCGCGCCGGCCAGCACCAGGATGGGCGTGACCAGAATGGCGATCGAAGTCAGCTTCATCTCATGCGACTCGATCTTCTTGCCCAGGTACTCGGGTGTGCGGCCAATCATCAGGCCGGCGATGAACACCGCCAGGATGGCAAAAATCAGCATGCCGTAGAGGCCGCTGCCGACGCCGCCGAACACGACTTCACCGAGCTGCATCATCACCAGGGGCACCATGCCGCCCAGCGGCGTGAAGGAGTCGTGCATGGCATTCACGGCACCGCAGGAGGCGGCGGTCGTGATCACGGCAAACAGGCTGGAGGCATTGATGCCGTAGCGCAGTTCCTTGCCCTCCATGTTGCCGCCGGATTGCAGCGCGCTTTGCGCCTGGTCAACGCCCAGCGGCGCCAGCAAGGGGTTGCCCGCCTGCTCGGCCGGAATGATGGCCACGACGGCAATGACAAACATCACGGTCATGGCGGCCAGCACGGCCCAGCCCTGGCGCATGTCGCCCACCGCACGGCCGAATGCAAAGCACAGCGCGGCCGGGATCAAAAAGATGGACAGCATCTGGAAGAAATTGCTCAGCGCCGTCGGGTTTTCGTACGGGTGGGCCGAGTTGGCATTGAAGAAACCGCCGCCGTTGGTGCCCAGCATCTTGATGGCTTCCTGCGACGCGACCGGGCCCATGGCCAGCGTCTGCTTGTCGGTCCTGGCGTCTTCCATGACCGGGTTGCCCTTGTCGTCTTTCAGCGCCTGGCCGTCGGGGCCGTTTTTAGGCTGCTGGTAGTTGGTGACCTCCAGTGTGCTCACGTCTTTATAAGCATCGAAATTCTGGATCACGCCCTGCCCCACCAGGAACACGGCAAACACCAGCGACAGCGGCACCAGCAGCCAGGCCGTGATGCGCGTGACGTCCACCCAGAAATTGCCGATCACGCGGCTGGAGCCTGCGGCAAACCCGCGAAACAGCGCAAACACAACGGCAATGGCCGTCGCCGCAGAGAAAAAGTTCTGCACCGACAGCGCCAGCATCTGCGTGAGATAGCTCATGGTGGACTCGGGGGTGTAGCCCTGCCAGTCGGTGTTGGTCACAAAACTGATGGCGGTGTTGAAAGCCGAGTCCGGCGACACGGCCGTCATGCCGGCCGGGTTGAGCGGCAGCCACACCTGCAGCCGCTGCAGCGCGTAAACAGCCACCATGCCGAGCGCATTGAAGGCCAGCAAAGCCAGCGCGTAGTGCGACCAGTGCATGGATTCCTCGGCATAGGTGCCTGCCAGGCGGTACAGCGGCGCCTCAACGCGCAACATCCAGCCCGGCAACTGGCCGGAACAAAGGCGTGCCAGCCAGATGCCCAGCGGCCAGGCGGCGACGCCCAAAATGCCGAGGTAGAGAGCCAACAGGCCCCACGAGGAGTTGGTCATAAGGCCCCCACGCTTGCGGCCAAGGCCGCTACGCTGCCCCCAAGGGGGCTGAGTGCCGCGGCTCCGAGCCTGCCTGCGCAGGCTGGGACGGCATGCAGAAATGCGGCGTCCTGCAGCATGGCGGCCTGCAAGGCTGAGCTTGCTTGAAGCGGTTCTGCGCGGCGTTCATCAAAACTCCTCGGCGCAGATCAGCGCATAGACCAGGTAGGCCAGCAGCATGACGGCGCAAACGCCACCGAAGCCATACAAAACTTCGAGGCTGATCATGAACGGCCTCCTTCCGGTTTTTCGAGCTTTTGAAAGCCCCAGACCAGCAAGACCATCAGGCCCCACAGCAGGGCGCCACCCAAGACAAAGGGAATATCCATGAACCTTCTCCAACGTAACAACGATGGAAGAAGCGTAGGTTTTGGCGCGTAAAAACGGGGATGAGATTTGCCCACCGGCCGTAAAAAAAACGTAAAGGCGCAATGCATGGAGCAAGCGCTCCGCATTACGGCTTTACGAGCGGATCAAATGATCAACATGGCGAGTGCCGATAAAACGATCCGCTACCAGGGGATTCGCGATCCGTATCAGGTGCGGCACACCTTCGCCACCGCCCTGCTAAAGGCCGGCACCAATCCCTGGCACGTGGCGCGGCAACTCGGCCACGTCGATGTGCAGATGGTTTTTAAAATTTACGGGGAATTCATTCCGCAGGACTACCAGAAGCCGAAGGTGCAGCGGCGGGTTGTCGGGAATAACTGAATTTGCGTGCGATTCACGTGCGAAACGAACGCCAATAAACGCCAATTTGAGGCGGTTTAACCGAATCACCGCCAATGGTCTTTCATTGGCGGTGATGGTCTTTTATGGTGGAGCTGGGGGGATTTGAACCCCCGTCCGCAAGCCTTTTTCGAGCAGATCTACATGTTTAGCGGTCTGTTTTAAGTCTCGCCACCTGTGTCGCGCAGTCGCACGCTACACAGGACGCCAGCACCCTATTTTCTCGCCCCGGGTTAAGGTACCCAGCCCGGAGCCAGCCGATAAAATTATCTTTACAGCCGGGAGCCCCTAACTTGCGCTAAAGACCCCTTGCCCAGCCTATCGGCCTGCTGTTGTAAAGCTCACTGGCAATTAAGCAGCGAGTGCGAAACGTTCGTCGTTTGCAGTTAGTTTGTTTTAGTCAGTTTTACGAGCACACTAAGCTCGACATGCACCACATCGCGTCCGAACCCACGTCGAAACCAATGCAGCCCCATACCCGATAGTTTAAGCCATCTGCAGCAAATTCAAGAGTGATGCCGGAGAAACAATAGTGGCATCCGCCTTCCAGTCCCGGGTATCGGCCGTCGCGCCCAGATAGCCGTAGGCAGCCGCCACCGTAGGCATGCCGGCAGCGCGCCCGGCAACAATGTCCCGCTCATCATCCCCCACGTAAACGCATCGCCCTGGCGCCAGCTCGAGTTGGCGCGCAGCCTCCAGCAAAGGGGCAGGATGCGGTTTGGCGTGCGGCGTCGTATCCCCACTGACGATCGTCCGGGCGGTACTGAACAAGGCCATGGCCCTGGTCAGCGGCACCGTGAAGCGGGCGGATTTATTGGTCACCACGCCCCACTTGAGACCGGCCTGATCAATCCGGGCTATCAGGTCCGCCACGCCGTCAAACACATAGGTTTGCTCGGTCATGCGGGCTTCGTAATTGGAAAAAAACTCTTCTTTCAGCGCACCAAAGTCGGCATCGTCGGGTGTCAAGCCAAAGGCCACAGCAATCATTCCGCGGGCGCCGGCACCGGCCATGGGTCGGTAGTGCCACAAGGGAAGCGACGACAGACCGCGATCGGTACGCATCTTGTCGGCCGCCGCACCCAGGTCGGGGGCACTGTCGATCAGGGTGCCGTCGAGGTCGAACAACACGGCGTCGATGTTTTTGAACATAGTGGAAAGCGGCAAAAGCGGAAATAAGGTATTCAGTCGTCTCAGTACTTCTGGGTAGCGAGCAGGTAATTCACGCTGGTGTCGGCGCTGAGCCAATAGTGGCGCGTCAGCGGGTTATATTCCATCCCCCGGGTCAGCTGCAGATTCAGGCCCGCAGCGCGGCAGTATGCCGCCAGCTCGCTCGGTCTGATCAATTTGGCGTATTCATGGGTGCCGCGGGGCAGCATATTAAGAACGTATTCCGCCCCAACGATGGCAAACAGAAAGGCTTTGGCGTTGCGGTTGATGGTGGAAAAGAAAACATATCCACCAGGCTTGACCAGCGCAGCGCAGGCTTTGACGACTGAAGAGGGGTCAGGCACATGCTCCAGCATTTCCATGCAAGTGACCACATCAAAACTGCCGGGCTGCTCGACAGCCAGCGCCTCGGCACTCACTTCCCGGTACTGAACGCCTTCAGTGCAAGCTTCAAGCGCGTGAAGCTGGGCGACCTTCAGGGCCTTTGTAGCCAGATCGATGCCCAAGACATCGGCGCCTTTGCGAGCCATGGAGTCGGCCAGAATGCCGCCGCCACACCCCACATCCAGCACCCGCTTTCCGCTTAATGGCGCCAGGCTGTCTATCCAGCCGAGCCTAAGCGGGTTGATCTGGTGCAAGGGACGGAATTCGCTTTCCGTATCCCACCATCGATGGGCGAGATCAGAAAATTTCGCCAGTTCGGCGGGGTCGAAGTTATCGGTCGTAGACATGAGAGCAATTATCGTTCGGGCATAAAAAAACCGCGCCAAGGCGCGGTTTTTAAGCGATCCCGAGAGGATTACTTGTTGGCGCGGGTACCAACCACTTCGATTTCCACGCGACGGTTTTTCGCACGGCCTTCAGCGGTCTTGTTGTCAGCAACAGGCTGCTTCTTGCCCTTGCCTTCGGTGTAAACGCGGTTTTTCTCGATGCCCTTGGACACCAGATAAGCCTTGACGGCTTCCGAGCGGCGAACCGACAACTTCTGGTTGTAGGAATCGCTACCGACGGAATCGGTATGACCCACGGCAATGATCACTTCCAGGTTGATGTCCTTGATCTTGCCAACCAGATCGTCCAGCTTGGCTTTGCCTTCTGGCTTGATCACGGACTTGTCGAAGTCAAAGAAAGCGTCAGCAGCGTAGGTAACTTTGGTTGCGGCAGGAGGAGCAACTGGGGCAGGCGCTGGAGCGGCGGCTGCAGGAGCGGCGGCGGCAGGAGCAGGAGCTGCTACGACAGGAGCAATTGCACCATCGCAACCTGGAGCTGCGGTAGCAGGCGTCCAGTTGGCATCGCGCCAGCACAATTCATTGGTACCGTTTTTCCAGACCAACTCATTGCTGCCGTTTTTCCAGTTGTCGATAGTTTGTGCACCAGCGGCGGTAACAAGCGCTGCGGAAGCAAACAACATTGCCACTTTGTTGAGTTTCTTCATGGTTCTCCTCTAGAGAAAAGCCGCAGACTTGCTGCGATTAGTAATTTACACGCCGTAAGTGACCATCACTCAAAGCGTTACATCAATTGTGCCATAGCCTCATGGGGCATCAAAGACGCTAGCGACTTCGTCTGACAGAGATTCAAGATTCTTTATCATTTGTTGCTACATAGCCACAAAGTGGCACTTTTAACTCAAGCCTTAAAATCATTGGCTTCCCTCAAGAAATCTTGAAAATCCCAACCAGGCCTCTCATGACCCAGTTCGCCAAAGAAACCCTGCCCATCAGTCTTGAAGAGGAAATGCGAAGAAGCTATCTCGATTACGCGATGAGCGTGATCGTCGGCCGAGCGTTGCCCGATGCGCGGGATGGCCTCAAGCCGGTGCATCGGCGCGTGCTGTTTGCCATGCACGAACTGAACAACGACTGGAACCGGCCGTACAAAAAATCCGCCCGTATCGTTGGCGACGTGATAGGTAAATACCACCCGCATGGCGACAGCGCGGTGTATGACACCATCGTG
This sequence comes from Polaromonas jejuensis NBRC 106434, assembly GCF_001598235.1. GTDB lineage: Bacteria > Pseudomonadota > Gammaproteobacteria > Burkholderiales > Burkholderiaceae_C > Polaromonas > Polaromonas jejuensis. The sequence goes on from NZ_BCYO01000011.1 coordinate 74,834, forward strand.
CGCATGGCCCAGGACTTCTCGCTGCGCCATATGCTGGTGGATGGCCAGGGTAACTTCGGCTCGGTCGATGGCGACGGCGCCGCGGCGATGCGGTACACGGAAATCCGTCTCGCCAAAATTGCCCACGAATTGCTGGCGGACCTCGACAAGGAAACCGTCGACTTCGGCCCCAACTACGATGGCAGCGAGCAGGAACCGCTGGTCATGCCGACCCGGCTGCCCAACCTGCTGGTCAACGGCTCCAGCGGTATCGCTGTGGGTATGGCCACCAACATTCCGCCGCACAACCTGAATGAAGCGGTGGATGCCTGCCTCTACCTGCTGAAGAACCCCGAAGCTTCCATCGATGAACTGATGGAGATCATCCCGGCACCGGACTTCCCCACCGGCGGCATCATTTACGGCATCAACGGCGTCAAGGATGGCTACCGCACAGGCCGTGGCAAGGTGGTGATGCGCGCCAAATGCCACTTCGAGGACATCGACAAGGGCCAGCGCCAGTCCATCATCGTTGATGAACTGCCTTACCAGGTCAACAAAAAGACGCTTCAGGAGCGCATGGCCGAGCTCGTCCACGAGAAAAAAATCGAGGGCATCAGCCACATTCAGGATGAGAGCGACAAGTCCGGCATGCGCCTGGTCATCGATCTCAAGCGTGGCGAAGTGCCCGAAGTGGTGCTGAACAACCTGTACAAACAGACCCAGCTGCAAGACACATTCGGCATCAACATGGTGGCGCTGATCAACGGCCAGCCCAAACTGTGCAACCTGAAAGACCTGATTCAGGTCTTTCTGTGGCACCGCCGCGAAGTAGTAACACGCCGCACGATCTTCATTCTGCGCAAAGCGCGTGAACGCGGCCATGTGCTGGAAGGCCTGGCGATCGCGCTGGGCAATATCGACGAATTCATCGCCATCATCCGCAATGCGCCCACACCACCGGTGGCGAAAGCCGAGCTGATGAATCGCACCTGGGACAGCAAGCTGGTGCGTGAGATGCTCACCCGTACCCGCGCCGACGGCGGCGTGGTGAATGCCGACGACTACCGCCCCGATGGGCTCGAAAAAGAATTTGGCATGGGCAGCGATGGCCTCTACAGGCTCTCCGACACGCAGACCCAGGAAATTCTGCAGATGCGCCTGCAGCGCCTGACGGGCCTGGAGCAGGACAAGATCGTGGCCGAATACAAGGAAGTCATGGCCGAGATCGACGACCTGCTCGACATCCTGGCCAAGCCGGAGCGGGTGTCCATCATCATTGGAGAAGAGCTCACGGCCATCAAGCTCGAATTTGGCCAAACCAAGCTGGGCGCGCGGCGCAGCCAGATTGAACACAGCTCGTTTGACCTCAGCACGGAAGACCTGATCACCCCTACCGACATGGTGGTGACGCTCTCGCACACCGGCTACATCAAGAGCCAGCCCCTCTCGGAATACCGCGCCCAAAAGCGCGGGGGCCGAGGCAAACAGGCGACGGCGACCAAGGACGACGACTGGGTCGACCAGCTGTTCATCGCCAACACGCACGATTACATCCTGTGCTTTTCCAACCGGGGCCGGCTCTACTGGCTCAAGGTATGGGAAGTTCCTGCGGGCTCGCGCGGTTCGCGCGGCCGGCCGATTGTCAATATGTTCCCCTTGCAGGAGGGTGAAAAAATCACGGTGGTGCTGCCACTGACCGGCGAGAAGCGCAGCTTCCCGGCGGATCAATATGTGTTCATGGCGACCTCCATGGGCACCGTCAAGAAGACAACACTGAACGAATTCAGCAATCCCCGCAAGGCCGGCATCATTGCCGTGGACCTGGACGATGGAGACTATCTGATCGGTGCGGCCCTCACCGATGGCCAGCACGACGTAATGCTGTTCAGCGATGGCGGCAAGGCCGTACGTTTTGATGAAAATGATGTGCGGCCCATGGGCCGTAACGCCCGGGGCGTACGCGGCATGATGCTGGAAGAGGGCCAGGGTGTCATCGCCATGCTGGTGGCAGAAGATGAGCAGCAAAGTGTGTTGACAGCCACCCAGAATGGTTATGGCAAGCGCACCTCCATCACCGAATACACGCGCCATGGCCGCGGCACCAAGGGCATGATCGCCATCCAGCAAAGCGAGCGCAATGGCAAGGTCGTTGCGGCGACGCTGGTTCACACCGACGATGAAATCATGCTCATCACCGACAAGGGTGTGCTGGTTCGTACGCGCGTCAGCGAAATCCGCGAGATGGGCAGGGCCACCCAGGGCGTGACGCTCATTGGCCTCGACGAAGGCTCACAATTGAGTGGCCTCCAGCGCATCGTCGAGAATGACGCCACGCTCGACGACACCGAAACCGACGCCGGCAAAGACGCCTCCAACCCGGAAAGCAATTCATGAAAAAACTGATCACCACGATGGCAATCACGGCTCTTGCTGGCCTTGCCAGTTCCACCGCGCTTCATGCGCAGACGCCAGATGCAAAAACCGAATGGGCAACGAAAGTTGTCGCCCTTCAACAGGGTCCTGAACTTGACCGGCTGGTGGCCCAACTTGCAGGCAGCACAACCCAGGACCTGATCGCCAATTGGGGCCCGAAACTCGAAGCGAATGTGCCCAAGGCCAAACAGCAAAAGGCCTCGGAAGAACTGAATGTCGAGCTCAAGAAATATACCCAGGACACCAACCAGCTGATTGGCAAGCAGGTCAAAAAAGTGAGCACAGACGTGCTGGTACCGGCGTATGCAGAGCGCTTCACCCTGGAAGAGCTCAAACAGATCGCCGCGTTTTTTGAATCCCCGGCCATCAAGAAATACCAGACCACGGCGCCAGAACTTGGCAATGTCTTCATCCAGAAACTGATCGACGCGTCGCGCGCCGATGTGCAGGCGCGCGCCAAGCAGTTCGATGACGCGGCGCTCAAAATTGTCGGCAGCGCTCCTGCGGCACCCGCGGCGGGCAAGCCGGCCAAGAAATGACCCGGCCTTTCAATTTTTCGGCCGGCCCCGCCAATTTGCCTGAGGAGGTTTTACAGCAGGCGGCCGCCGAAATGCTGGACTGGCACGGCAGCGGCATGGGCGTCATGGAGATGAGCCACCGCGGCAAGGAATTCATCTCCATTTACGAAAATGCAGAGGCCGATTTTCGGTCGCTGATGGCCGTCCCGAACAACTTCAAGATCCTGTTCATGCAGGGCGGCGGGCTCGCAGAAAATGCGATTGTTCCGCTCAATCTTTCACGCGGCGCTTCGGCGGACTTCATCGTGACCGGCAGCTGGAGCGACAAGTCGCAAAAGGAAGCGCGCAAATACTGCGACGTGCAGGTTGCCGCCACCAATGAAAGCAGCGGCCACACCAGCCTGCCGGCTGCAGCCACCTGGCAGCTGCGGCGCGAGGCCAGCTATGTGCACGTTTGCACCAACGAAACCATACACGGCGTGGAGTTTCATGCCCTGCCTGACCTGAAGGCCCTGGGAAGCGATGCGCCGCTGGTCATCGATTTCTCCTCCCATGTGGCATCCAGGCCGGTCGACTGGTCCAGGGTTGGCCTGGCTTTTGGCGGCGCGCAGAAAAACCTGGGGCCTGCCGGGGTGACCCTGGTGGTTGTGCGTGAAGATTTGCTCGGCCATGCGCTGCCCGCATGCCCCAGCGCCTTCAACTACAAAATCGTGGCCGACAGCGAATCCATGTACAACACGCCGCCGACGTATGCCATCTATATCGCCGGCCTCACCTTTCAATGGCTCAAGCGCCAGAAGGAAGGCGAGTTGGCAGGCATCGCCGCCATGGAACAGCGCAACCAGACCAAGGCACAGCGACTTTATGAGGCCATCGACCAGTCCCAGTTCTATGTGAACAAGGTCGACAAGGAATGCCGCTCACGCATGAACGTGCCCTTTTTCCTGCGTGACGAATCGCGCAATGAGGCCTTCCTCGCTGGTGCAAAAATGCGCGGCCTGTTGCAGCTCAAGGGCCACAAATCCGTCGGCGGCATGCGCGCCAGCATCTACAACGCCATGCCGATGGCGGGCGTCGAGGCGCTGATTGACTACATGCAAGAATTCGAACAAAAACTCGCCTGAAATGACTGCCAAACTTGCCGATTTGCGCGCCCGGATTGACGCCCTGGACAAAGAACTGCTAACCCTCCTGAACCGCCGCGCGCAGGTCGCCGAGCAGGTCGGCGAAGTGAAAAAGCATGAAGGTTCGTCCTTCTTCCGCCCCGACCGGGTCGCTCAGGTGATCGAGAAGATTCAGCAGGCCAACCAGGGCCCGCTGAAAAATGAACATGTGGCGGCCGTCTGGCGTGAAATCATGTCGGCCTGCCTGGCGCTTGAAGCACCGATGCGTGTGGCCTATTTGGGCCCGGCAGGCACCTTCAGCGAAGAGGCCGTTCTGCAGTTTTTCGGCGCCAGCATCGAGCATGTGGCCTGCCCCAGCATCGATGAAGTGTTTCGTGCTACCGCAGCCGGTAGCGCCTCTTATGGCGTGGTGCCTCTGGAAAACTCCAATGAGGGCGTGGTCGCGCGCTCACTGGACCTGCTGCTGAACACGCCGCTGCACATCGTGGGCGAAGTCAGCCTGATGATCAAGCACAATCTGTTGCGTCAGTCCGACTCCCTGGAGGGCATCGAGGCGGTGTATGCACATCCCCAAGCCTTGGCGCAATGCCAGGGCTGGCTGAGCAAGCACCTGCCCCATGCGGAACGCCGGGCAGCATCGAGCAACGCTGAAGGCGCCCGCCTGGCCACGACGAACCCCGCCTGGGCCGGCATCGCCAGTGAGCGCGCGGCCAACCTGTTCAGCCTGCACGTGGCCGCCCCCGCCATTCAGGACGATGCCTTCAACCGCACGCGCTTTGCCGTCATCTGCCTGCCGCAGACGCTGCCAACGCCACCCGCCTCGGGCAAGGATTGCATCAGCCTGGTGGTGTCTGTGCCCAACCGTCCGGGCGCCGTGCACGACCTGCTGGTTCCGCTCAAGACCCACGGCGTTTCCATGACCCGCTTCGAATCGCGTCCGGCCCGCTCCGGCCAGTGGGAATACTATTTTTATATCGACCTGCAAGGCCATCCATCGCAGGGCCACGTCAAAGCGGCGCTGGCTGATCTGCAGCAGCTTTGCGCGTTTTACAAAGTCCTGGGGGTCTATCCCGTCAGCGATTGATGCGGGTTGATCCGGAAATGTCGGCTTCATGCAACGATTACAACAACATCAGATCACTTCATGTTTGAACAATTAGGTCTCATTGGGTGCGGCCTGATGGGTGGCTCATTTGCACTGGCGCTCAAGCGAGCCGGCCTGGTCAAACGCATCGTCGGTTACAGCAAGTCGCCCTCCACCACGGAACGCGCCCGCCAGATGGGCGTGATCGACGTGGAAGCGCCCTCCGCCCTGCTGGCGGTTTCGGGTGCCGATATCGTGCTGCTGGCCGTGCCGGTGTCGGCCACCGAAGCCACCTTCAAGGCCATCCGCCACCTGGTGGGGCCCAACACGCTGGTCATGGATGTGGGCTCCACCAAACGCGATGTCGTCGATGCAGCCAGGCGCGTCCTGCGCGACAGCGTCGGTTCCTTTGTGCCATGTCACCCCATCACCGGCAAGGAGGTCTCCGGCGTCGAACACGCCGACGTGGATCTTTACACCGGCAAGCAGGTCATCCTGACACCCATTGAGCGCACCCTCACCGCGCAGCTGCAAAAGGCCAGCGATGTATGGACAGCCCTGGGCTGCCACGTGATCAAGATGTCGCCGCAGGCACACGATGCGGCCTACGCAGCGGTCAGTCACCTGCCGCACCTGATTGCGTTCGCCCTGATCAACGGCATCATGGGCCAGGACCATGGCAAAGACTACATGTCGCTGGCCGGTCCCGGCTTTCGTGACTTCACCCGCATTGCGGCCAGCGATCCGCAGATGTGGCGCGACATCCTGATCGCCAACCGCGAAGAACTGCTGGCGCAGTCCAAAATTTTCCAGCAAACCCTGCAGTCCCTCGAACAGCTGATTTCCAGCGGCAGCGGTGATGTGCTGGAGGTCCTGATCGAGCAAGCCAGTGAGTCGCGCGCCCACTGGCGCATGTCCTCGCACAAATCACAAAAGTAAGCCACGGCCCATGTTCGATACTGAATTCCTGGATATTCCACCGCTGGCCAGGGCAGGAGGCACGGTACGGCTGCCTGGCTCCAAAAGCATTTCCAACCGCGTCCTGCTGCTGGCCGCCCTGAGCGAGGGCGAAACCACGGTGCATGACCTGCTGGCCTCCGACGACACGGCCGTGATGCTGACGGCGCTAAAGCGGCTGGGCTGCAGCGTCAGGCAGGACGGCGATACCGCGGTGATTGGCGGACTCGGTGGCCGGCTCGTGCAGCGCAAGGCCACGCTGTTCATGGGCAATGCCGGCACGGCCATGCGGCCGCTGACCGCCGCGCTGGCCCTGCTGGGCGGAGAATTCGAACTGTCGGGTGTGCCGCGCATGCACGAGCGCCCTATCGGCGACCTGGTCGATGCGCTCAGGCAACTCGGCTGTGCCATCGACTACATCGGCAACGAAGGCTTTCCGCCACTGCGCCTGCGTCCCGGACAGCTGAAACTGGATGCGCCAATTCAGGTGCGCGGCGATGTTTCAAGCCAGTTTCTGACGGCCCTGCTGATGGCGCTGCCGCTGGTGGCCAGCCGCGACATTCAAATCGACGTGGTGGGCGAACTGATTTCCCGCCCCTACATCGAGATCACGCTCAACCTGCTCAAACGCTTCGGCATCCATGTCCAGCGCCCGGCGGGTGCAGACAGCTGGCAGCGCTTTACCATTCCGGCCGGCAGCCGCTACCAGTCGCCGGGGGAAATCCACGTCGAAGGCGACGCCTCTTCTGCTAGCTATTTCATAGCACTTGGCGCAATTGCAGAGAGCGCTGCAGGCCAAAATAGCATAGAAATCCTGGGTGTGGGCGCAGACTCCATTCAGGGCGATATCCGCTTCGTGGAAGCCGCCCGTTTGATGGGCGCGCAGATCGACAGCAGCCCCAACTCGCTGCGCATTTCGCGCGGCAAGCCGGGCCAGGGATGGCCGCTCAAGGCCATCGATCTGGACTGCAACCACATCCCCGATGCGGCCATGACCCTGGCCGTGATGGCGCTTTACGCCGACGGCACCACCACCTTGCGCAATATCGCCAGCTGGCGCGTCAAGGAAACCGACCGCATCGCCGCGATGGCCTGCGAGCTGCAAAAACTGGGCGCCACGGTGGAAGAGGGGGCGGATTACCTCAAGATCACGCCGCCGGCGCAGCGCGCCGACTGGAAAACCGCCCCGATTCACACCTACGACGACCACCGGGTGGCCATGTGCTTCTCGCTGGCGGCCTTCAACCCGGCGCAGTTGCCGGTCCGGCTTCTTGATCCCAAGTGCGTCGCCAAGACCTTCCCGGACTACTTCGAAGCCCTGTTTGCTGTGACCGAAGCCGACACCGCGTGCATTCCCGTGATTTGCGTGGACGGCCCGACGGCTTCCGGCAAGGGCAGCCTTGCCGCCTTGACCGCCCAGCGACTCGGTTACCACTTTCTCGATTCAGGCGCCCTGTACCGCGTCAGCGCCTTTGCCGCGACGCGTGCCGGCGTTTCGCTGGATGATGCTGCCGGTGTGGCACGGATTGCACGCGCCCTGCCGGTCCAGTTCGAGGGTGACCGCGTTTTCCTGGCGGACGAAGACGTTTCAGAGGCCATCCGTACCGAAGCCGGGGGTATGGCCGCCTCAAAAGTATCAGCCCACCCCGAGGTTCGGGCTGCCTTGCTGGCGCTCCAGCACGGGTTCCGCCAACTGCCTGGCCTGGTGGCCGACGGCCGGGACATGGGAACCATCGTATTTCCCGATGCCCCGCTCAAAATATACCTGACAGCGAGCGCCCGGCACCGCGCCGAACGCCGGCATAAGCAATTGATTTCAAAGGGAAATTCGACTACAATTGTGAGGATTCAGCAAGATCTAGAGGCCAGGGATGCCCGCGACATGTCCAGGCCAGTCGCTCCTCTGAAACCTGCTGATGACGCCCGCCTGCTGGACAACTCTGATTTGTCGATTGAAGAATCGGCCGACCAGGTGATTGGCTGGTGGCAAGGCACCCGGCCCTTCTGACCCCCGACGCGCACCCTGCGCTTGGGTCAGCAGGTTCCCTAACGTAACCCGCGGTCTTATCACTCGTTTGCCCGCACAAAACCGCCGCAAGCAGCTATAAAAACAATAGCAATTTCGCTATTGGAACCCTGTTCTGTGGATTAGGAAAATCATGTCTGAATCTTTTGCCGACCTGTTTAACGAATCGCTGCAACGCTCTGAAATGCGTTCCGGTGAAGTCATTACCGCTGAAGTCGTTCGCATTGACCACAACCATGTGGTCGTCAACGCCGGACTCAAATCCGAGGCTTATGTCCCCCTCGAAGAATTCAAAAACGACCAGGGCGAACTCGAAGTCCAGGTTGGCGATTTTGTTTCCGTGGCCATCGACTCCGTTGAAAACGGCTATGGCGACACCCTGCTCTCCCGCGACAAGGCCAAGCGCCTGGCATCGTGGATGAGCCTGGAAAAAGCCCTGGAATCCGGCGAATTCGTCACCGGCCAGACCAGCGGCAAGGTCAAGGGCGGCCTGACCGTCCTCGTCAACGGCATCCGCGCCTTCCTGCCCGGCTCGCTCATCGACACCCGCCCCATCAAGGACTTGTCTCCCTACGAGAACAAGACCATGGAATTCAAGGTCATCAAGCTCGACCGCAAGCGCAACAACGTGGTGCTGAGCCGCCGCGCCGTGGTGGAAGCCAGCATGGGCGAAGAACGCGCCAAGCTGATGGAAACCCTGAAGGAAGGCTCAGCCGTCAAGGGCGTCGTCAAGAACATCACCGAATACGGTGCCTTCGTTGACCTCGGCGGTATTGACGGCCTGCTGCACATCACCGACATGGCATGGCGCCGCGTGCGTCACCCATCCGAAGTGGTGACCGCTGGCCAGGAAATCGTGGCCAAGATCCTGAAGTTCGACACCGAGAAAAACCGCGTGTCCCTGGGCCTGAAGCAAATGGGCGACGACCCATGGATGGGCGTGAACCGCCGCTACCCGCAAGGCACGCGCCTGTTCGGCAAGATCACCAACATCGCCGACTACGGCGCGTTTGTGGAACTCGAGCCCGGCATCGAAGGCCTGGTGCACGTGTCTGAAATGGACTGGACCAACAAGAACGTCGCGCCAAGCAAGCTCGTGGCCCTGGGCGACGAAGTCGAAGTCATGGTTCTGGAAATCGACGAAGACAAGCGCCGCATCAGCCTGGGCATGAAGCAGTGCAAGGCCAACCCCTGGCAGGAATTTGCCCAGGAAACCAAGCGCGGCGACCGCGTCAAGGGCCCGATCAAGTCGATCACCGACTTCGGCGTGTTCGTGGGTCTGGCTGCCGGTATCGACGGCCTGGTGCACCTGTCCGACCTCTCGTGGAACGAACCCGGCGAAGCCGCCGTTCGCAACTACAAGAAGGGCCAGGAAGTCGAGGCGATTGTGCTGGCTGTCGACGTCGACCGCGAGCGCATCTCCCTGGGCATCAAGCAGCTCGATTCCGACCCGTTCACCACCTTCGTGTCGATCAACGACAAGGGCGCGATTGTGACCGGCAAGGTCAAGACGGTTGACGCCAAGGGCGCCGAGATCGATCTGGGCGAAGACATCATTGGCTACCTGCGCGCCAGCGAAATCAGCCGCGACCGCGTTGAAGACGCACGCAACGTGCTGAAGGAAGGCGACGAAGTGTCTGCCGTCGTGGTGAACGTGGATCGCAAGACCCGCAACATCCAGCTCTCGGTGAAAGCCAAGGACAACGCCGACCAGCAGGAAGCCATGGCCAACCTGAGCCAGCAGTCCTCGCGTGAAAACGCCGGCCTGACCAACCTGGGCGCCCTGCTGCGCGCCAAGCTGGACAACAACGAGAAGTAAAGTAACCACGCAGCGGTGCGCCTCGCCTCCGGGCGGATTGCACCGCTGTCCCGTTATTGATCCATGACCCGAAGCGATCTTGTCGAAGAACTGGCAGCCCGATTCAGCCAGCTGACGCACCGCGATGCCGAATATGCCGTCAAGACCATTCTTGATGCCATGGGCAACGCATTGGTGCGTGGCCACCGGATTGAAATCAGGGGTTTTGGCAGCTTCTCCATCAACCGGCGTCCGCCCCGCATGGGCCGGAACCCCCGGTCCGGAGAAAGTGTCGCCATCCCTGAAAAGCGGGTGCCTCATTTCAAACCGGGCAAGGCATTGCGGGAAGCCGTCGATGCACGTACCCAGGAATTGCTGGCGGTCACGGACCCCAAATAAGGCCTTCAGGCGTCCCTCTATGGGCTGGCTACAATCGCCTGACCACTAGGGGGATTGCCCGTGAAATACCTGATGTGGCTGCTCAAAGCAGCCATTTTTTTTACACTCTTTGCCTTTGCACTGAACAACCAGCAAACGGTTGCGGTGTATTTCTTTTTTGGCACCTTGTGGCAAGCGCCTCTGGTGCTGGTTGTTCTGGCGGCTTTCGCCTGCGGGCTGGCGCTGGGTGTTTTAGTCATGATGCCGCGCTGGTGGAAAAAGCGCAAAGCGGCACAACACCACCCGTCCGGCGCGCCTACGCCCCTGTCTGACAACCCCTCCTCGCTTCACAATGGAATTTGACTTCACCTGGGTTCTGCTCGGGTTTCCGATCGCCTTCACGCTGGGCTGGCTGGCCTCTCGGCTGGACCTGCGGCAACTGCGCATAGAAAACCGTCAGGCGCCCAAGGCTTACTTCAAGGGCCTGAACTTCCTGCTCAACGAGCAGCAGGACCAGGCCATCGACGCCTTTATTGAAGCCGTCCAGAACGATCCCGACACCTCCGAACTGCATTTCGCGCTGGGCAACCTGTTTCGCCGCCGCGGCGAATACGAGCGCGCCGTCAGGGTGCACGAGCATCTGATGTCACGCGGCGACCTGACCCAGCCCGAACGCGACCGTGCCCAGCATGCGCTGGCGCTGGACTTTCTCAAGGCCGGACTGCTGGACCGCGCCGAGACCGCGCTGCGCAAACTCGAAGGCACGTCCTTTGAAGAAGAAGCCCGGCTTGCGCTGCTGTCCATTTACGAGCGCTCCCGCGACTGGGCCAATGCCACCGAAATTGCAGCGAGGCTGGGCAGCTCCAGCCATGGCAGCTTCAGCACCCGCCAGGCCCACTACCTGTGCGAGCAGGCCAGCGCCGCTGCCGCTGCGGGCGATACCGCCAAGGCGCTGAACACCCTGCGCGAAGCCGCTGCCATGGCGCCCGCGGCAACCCGCCCGCTGATTGACCTGGCCAAGCTGCAAAACCAGTTGGGACAGCCCCAGGACGCGTTGCAGACCTTGCTCAAACTGAAAGAAGTGGCGCCACAGGGCCTGCCGCTGGCCGCCGGCCTGCTGGCCAACCTGGCCCAGAGCAGTGGCCAGCAGCAAACCGCGCAGGACCTCTTGAAGGCCAGCTATGCGCAAAGCCCCTCGATTGATGTGATCGAGGCCATCGTCAAGCTTGAAAAAGATCCCGCCGCAGCCCGGCAATGGTATGTGCAGCATCTGGAGCGCCACACCTCCCTGGTCGCGGCCAGCAAATGGATTGCCGGCGAAAAGCTGGAAGATGAACACCATCACGCGCTGGTGCAGCGCGCCCTGGACCAGGCCACCAAACCCCTGATGCGCTACCGCTGCGCGGCCTGCGGCTTTGAGGCCACCCAGCATTTCTGGCACTGCCCGGGCTGCCAGGCCTGGGACAGCTACCCGACACGCCGCATTGAAGAGCTGTGAGTATGAACACCCCCGTGGCTGCGCTTCGCTCCGCCTCCCCCCTTGCAGGGGGCGACACCTGCGGCCCGGCGAAGCCGGTTCCGCGGTGCCCACTGGAACAGATAAAGCGGTACCGCAGCGCTGATCCGTTTTAGAACAAGCAGACATGACAACACTTTTAACCTTATCCCCTGAACAGATTGCCAAGGCTCGCGTGCTGGTGGTGGGCGACGCCATGCTGGACCGCTACTGGTACGGTGCGGTGGACCGCATCTCACCCGAGGCGCCGGTTCCCGTGGTTCGCGTGACGCGTACCGAGGAGCGCATTGGTGCCGCCGCCAACGTGGCCTACAACATCGTGACGCTCGGCGCCCAGGCTTCACTGCTGAGCGTGGTCGGCGATGATGAGGCCAGCCACCAGCTGGAGGCCCTGGTGGCCAAGACCGGCATCACCCCCTACTTCGGCCGCGACGCGCAGCTCAAAACGACCGTCAAGCTGCGCGTGATCGGGCGCCAGCAGCAGTTGCTGCGCCTTGATTTCGAGAACACGCCCGAAAACGAAGTGCTCGCCTCGCAATCCGCCACCTTTGAAAAACTGCACCCCCTGCACGACGCAGTGCTGTTTTCAGATTACGGCAAGGGCGGCCTGGCCCACATCGTGTCCATGATTGCCCAGGCACGCGCCGCCGGCCAGGTGGTGCTGGTCGATCCCAAAGGCTCGGACTATGCCCGCTACAAAAATGCCAGCGTCCTCACCCCCAACCGTGCCGAGCTGGAACATGTGATTGGTCCCTGGCGCGATGAGGCCGACCTGTGCACCAAGGCCCACAACCTGCGGACCACCCTCAATCTGGAGGCTCTGCTGCTGACCCGCAGCGAAGAAGGCATGACCCTGTTTGATGCCCAGGGCGAACTGCACGTCCCCGCCGTGGCCCGTGAAGTGTTTGATGTCACCGGCGCCGGCGACACCGTGATCGCGACGCTGGCGACCATGAGCGCCACCGGCATGAGCCTGCGCGATGCCGTGCCGATTGCCAACCGCGCCGGCGGCATCGTGGTGGGCAAGTTCGGCACCGCCACGGTCAACTACAACGAACTCTTCGCCGCCTGAAGCGAACGGCTCACCGCAACCCAAGGAATTCCCCATGAAAATCGTAGTCACCGGCGCCGCCGGCTTTAGCTCCGGCATAACTTGCCAGGGCAAGTCAGCCTCCTCTGAAACCCGCAGGAGCCAATCATGAAAATCGTTGTTACGGGCGCTGCGGGTTTTATCGGCAGCAATTTGATCAAGGGGCTTAACGCCCGCGGCATTGACGACATCATTGCCGTCGATGACCTGACGCATGGCGACAAATTCCGCAACCTCGCCGACCTGAAGATTGCGGACTACGTCGATGCCGACGACTTTTACGACCTGTTTGCCGAAGGGGCCTATGGCCAGGTCGAGGCCGTGTTCCACGAGGGCGCTTGCAGCGACACCATGGAGCTTGACGGCAAGTACATGATGGACAACAACTACACTCTGTCCTGTGAACTGTTTCACGCCTGCCAGGATCAGGGCACGCGTCTGCTGTACGCCTCATCGGCCGCCACTTACGGCGGCTCGGCCACCTTCCGCGAATCACCCGAGTTCGAAGCGCCGCTCAATGTCTACGGCTACTCCAAGCTGCTGTTTGACCAGCGCATGCGGCGCGAGCTGGGCACCCAGTTTGAAAAGGCCAGCACCCAGGTTGCCGGCTTTCGCTACTTCAATGTCTATGGCCCGCGCGAACAACACAAGGGCCGCATGGCCAGCGTGGCGTTTCACCAGTTCAACCAGTTCCAGGCCGAGGACAAGGTCAAGCTGTTTGGTGAATACGGCGGTTATGGCGCCGGTGGCCAGATGCGTGACTTCGTCTTCATTGACGACGTCGTGGCCGTCAACCTCTGGTTTCTGGACCACCCTGAAAAATCCGGCATTTTCAACCTTGGCACCGGCCGGGCCCAGCCCTTCAATGACGTCGCCATCACCGTCGTCAACACCTTGCGCAAGGCCCGCAACGAGGCCCCGCTGAGCCTTGAAGATGCCGCACATGGCGGCCTGATTGACTACATCGCCTTCCCGGAGGCGCTGGTCGGCAAGTACCAAAGCTACACCCAGGCCGACCTGAGCGCCCTGCGCGCAGCGGGTTGCCAGCATGCGTTTGCTGACGTTCAAACCGGTGTGACGGCCTACATGGAATGGCTGAACCGCGTGAAAAGCTAGGGTATTCCTACCCAAAAGCCGGACTATGAAGTCAACCAGTTGGAAGCCGGGCCGTTGTTAGAACGTACATTCCGATTCAGCGGGATGTTTACATGCCTGGTTCAATCCCAACTTTGAGGAGCTTTCTGATGTTCAAGAAATTTCTGGCATTTATCGCCGCCATGTACATGGCCGTGTCTTTCGCTGCTGTAGACGTCAACAAGGCCACCCCGGCCGAACTCGACGGCGTCAAGGGCATTGGCCCCGTTATCTCGAGCAAGATTGTGGAAGAACGCAAAAAAGGTGATTTTAAGGACTGGGCTGACTTGGAGAAACGCGTTTCCGGTATCAAAGACAAAAAATCTGCAGCCCTGTCGGACAGCGGTCTGACGGTCAACGGCGCTACCTACAAAGGTGCGGCAGCACCTGCTGCAGCCAAGAAGGACGAAAAGACAGCGGCCAAGGCTGAAGAGAAAAAACCTGAAACCAAGCCTGCCGCCGCCGCAGTAGCCGCCGCACCCGCCGCCGCGGCATCAATGGCCAAGGAAGAGAAAAAGGACCCCAAGGCTGAAGCCAAGATGAAGGCCGATGAGGCCAAGGCCAAAAAAGACGCCGACAAAAAGGCCAAGGCTGACGAAAAGAAGAAAAAAGCTGAAGAAGCCAAGATGAAGGCCGACGCTGACAAGGCCGCCAAAGCCGATGCCAAGAAAGCCAAAAGCAACGGCAAGGCTGATGCCGCCAAGCCGGCTGCAAGCGCCGCGAAATAACAGTCTCATCGCTTTTTACAGCAACCCGCTTCGGCGGGTTTTTTGTTCCTCCGCCGAGTCGGCCCTTGCCGGGGAACATGGAGTCCCTGGGGTTTCGTGATGGGGCAAAAGAAGACGTCCCCGTAAAATCATTCGGGCATGCCCCTGATTTACCTCATTCTTCTTCCCTTCATCGGCAGCCTCATGGCGGCCGTTTTGCCTGCAAATGCGCGCAACACCGAGTCCACCCTGGCCGGCCTGATTGCCTTGTTTTGTACCGTGCAGGCGGCCCTGTACTTTCCAGAAGTTGCCGATGGCGGCGTACTGCGCCAGGAGATCGAATGGTTGCCGGCACTGGGGCTGAACTTCGTGGTGCGCATGGACGGCTTCTCCTGGATGTTCAGCATGCTGGTGCTGGGCATAGGCTCGCTGGTGGTGCTGTATGCGCGCTACTACATGTCGCCGGCCGATCCGGTGCCGCGCTTTTTTGCGTTCTTTCTGGCCTTCATGGGCGCGATGGTTGGCGTGGTGCTCTCGGGCAACATCATCCAGCTGGCTTTTTTCTGGGAGCTGACCAGCCTCTTTTCCTTCCTGCTGATCGGCTACTGGCATCATCGCAAGGATGCGCGGCGCGGCGCCCGCATGGCGCTGACCGTGACCGGCACCGGCGGGCTGTGCATGCTGGCCGGCATGCTGGTGCTGGGCCACATCGTCGGCAGCTACGACCTGGACCAGGTGCTGGCCGCCGGCCAGCGGGTACGCGAGCACCCGCTGTACCTGACCACCCTGGTGCTGGTGCTGCTGGGCGCCTTCACCAAGAGCGCGCAGTTCCCCTTCCACTTCTGGCTGCCGCACGCCATGGCCGCGCCCACGCCCGTGTCGGCCTACCTGCATTCGGCCACCATGGTGAAGGCCGGCGTGTTTTTGCTGGCCCGCCTATGGCCGGTGCTGGGCGGCACCGAGCCCTGGTTCTGGCTGGTGGGCGGGGCGGGCATGTGCACGCTGCTGATAGGCGGCTATGCCGCCATGTTCCAGCACGACCTCAAGGGACTGCTCGCCTACTCGACGATTTCGCACCTGGGCCTGATTACCTTGCTGCTGGGCCTGAACAGCCCGCTCGCCGCCGTGGCCGCCGTGTTCCACATCATGAACCACGCCACCTTCAAGGCATCCCTCTTCATGGCCACCGGCATCGTCGACCACGAAAGCGGCACGCGGGATATCCGGCGTCTCTCCGGCCTGCGCAAGATGATGCCCGTCACCGCCACGCTGGCGATGGTGGCCAGCGCCGCGATGGCGGGCGTGCCCCTGCTCAATGGCTTCCTGTCCAAGGAAATGTTCTTCGCCGAGACGGTTTTCATCAACAGCACGCCCATGGTGTCAACGCTGCTGCCCATTGCCGCCACCGTGGCGGGCATGTTCAGCGTGGCCTATTCACTGCGCTTTACGGTCGATGTGTTCTGGGGCCCCAAGGCCACCGACCTGCCGCACCCGCCGCACGAGCCGCCGCACTGGATGCGCGTGCCGGTGGAGCTGCTGGTGCTGGCCTGCCTGGTGGTGGGCATGGTCCCCGCCTGGTCCGTGGGGCAGTTCCTGCATGCCGCGGCGCGCCCCGTGGTGGGCGGCGAGCTGCCCGGCTTCAGCCTGGCCGTCTGGCACGGCCTGAACACGCCCTTCGTGATGAGCCTGGTGGCCATGGGGGGCGGCATACTGCTCTACCTGCTGCTGCGCCGGCAGCGCGCGCTCGGTCGCGTGGATGCGCCCGTGCTGATGCACCGTATCAACGGCCAGCGCCTGTTTGATGCCACGCTGGCCCTGCTGACACTGGCCGGCCGCAATGGCCGACGCCTTCTGGGCACCCAGCGCCTGCAGTGGCAAATGATGTGGCTGGTGAGCGCGGCCCTGGCGGCCGGCACCCTGCCCCTGTGGGCGCAAGGCCTGCGCGTGGGCCACAGAACACCGCTCGCCATGTCGCCGGCTTTCGCCATGCTGTGGCTGCTGGGAATGGTTTGCGCCATGGGTGCCGCCTGGCAGGCCAAATACCACCGGCTGGCAGCCCTCACGCTGATGGGCGGGGCCGGGCTCTGCACCTGCCTGACCTTTCTCTGGTTTTCCGCACCCGACCTGGCGCTGACCCAGCTCGTGGTGGAAGTCGTGACCACGGTGCTGATTCTGCTGGGCCTGCGCTGGCTGCCCAGGCGCGATGAAAGCCTGCGGCTGTACGCCTCCCTGGCGGGCGGGCACAGCGCGCGTCTGCGGCGCCTGCGGGACATGGCGCTGACCATCGCCGCCGGCGGCGGCGCGGCGCTGCTGGCGTTCGCAATGATGAGCCGCCCCTTCCCGGAAAGCACCTCCACCTTCTTCCTGGAGCGCGCACTCACCGAGGGCGGCGGCAGCAACGTGGTCAACGTCATGCTGGTGGACTTCCGCGGCTTTGACACCTTTGGCGAGATCGTGGTGCTGGGCATTGTGGCGCTCACGGTCTATGCGCTGCTGCGGCGCTTCCGCCCCGCCCGCGAAGCCATGGACCTGCCCGAGCAGCAACGCGCCGTGCCGGCCGACCTGGCCAGCGACCTGCCGAACCCGCGCCAGGCCCCGGACACGGCCGTGGGCTACCTCATGGTGCCTGCCGTGCTGGTGCGGCTGCTGCTGCCCTTTGCCGCCATGGCGGCGTTTTACTTTTTTCTGCGCGGCCACAATGAACCGGGCGGTGGCTTCGTCGCCGGCCTGGTGCTGTCGGTGGCCCTGCTGCTGCAGTATGTGATCTCGGGCACGCACTGGGTGGAGGCCCACCTGCCGCTGTATCCGCGCCGCTGGATAGGCACGGGCTTGCTGTTTGCGCTGGCCACGGGCCTGGGCTCGCTGGTGTGGGGCTTTCCTTTTCTGACCAGCCATACCTTCCATGTCAGTCTGCCCCTGCTCGGTGAGATCCACGTGGCCAGCGCCCTGTTTTTCGACATCGGCGTCTTCACCCTGGTGGTGGGCGCCACGCTGCTGATCCTCACCGCCATTGCCCACCAGTCGGTACGCGGCCACCGTTACCACGCCCGTATGCTCGAAGAGGCCGAAGAGGCCGAAGAGGCCGAAGAAGCCGAAGAAGCCGTCGCCGCATCACAGGGAGATCGTTGATGGAAATCGTCATTGCCGTCGCCATCGGCGTGCTCACCGGTTCTGGCGTATGGCTGCTGCTGCGGCCCCGCACCTTCCAGGTCATCATGGGGCTGGCGCTGCTGTCGTATGCCGTCAACCTGTTCATCTTCAGTATGGGGCGCCTGGGGCTCGCCATTCATAAGGTACCCGTGCTGCAGCCTGGCGTGCCGCAGGATCTGGCGCACTATGCCGATCCCATGCCGCAGGCGCTGGCCCTCACCGCCATCGTCATCGGCTTTGCCATGACCGCGCTGTTCCTGGTGGTGCTGCTGGCCTCGCGTGGCATGTCCGGCACCGACCATGTGGATGGCGCCCAGGCCAAAGACACCCAGGAAATGCCATGACCCAGTTCACTGCGGCGCTGATGCCGCACCTGATGCTGGCGCCCATCCTGCTGCCCCTGCTGACGGCTGCCCTGATGCTGCTGCTGCGCGAAGAACGGCAGCGCGTCAAGCTTGCCCTCAACATCGGCGCTACCCTGTTGGGACTGGTGATTTCGATCGCTCTGCTTTTGTGGGCGAGCGTGCCGAGCGGCCCCTCCACCATGGGCGTGTACCTGGCCGGCAACTGGCCCGCCCCCTACGGCATCGTGCTGGCACTGGACCGGCTGTCGGCCATGATGCTGGTACTCACCAGCACCGTGGCACTGGCTTCGGTGCTGTTCGCCGCCGCCCGCTGGCACCGCGCCGGCGTGCACTTTCACCCGCTGTTCCAGCTGCAGCTCATGGGCCTGTGCGGCGCCTTCCTCACCGCCGACCTGTTCAACCTGTTCGTGTTTTTCGAAATCATGCTGGCCGCCTCCTACGGCATGCTGCTGCATGGCTCGGGGCGCCCGCGGGTACAGGCGGGGCTGCACTTCATTGCCATCAACCTGGCGGCGTCGTCGCTGTTCCTGATTGGCGTGTCCATGCTCTATGGCATTACCGGCACGCTGAACATGGCCGACCTGGCGCAAAGCATTCCGCACATCGCCGACGCAGACCGCGGCCTGCTGCACGCGGCCGCGGGCATCCTGGCCACGGCCTTTTTGATCAAGGCGGCGATGTGGCCGCTGAACTTCTGGCTGGTGCCGGCCTACAGCGCGGCCACGGCACCGGTGGGGGCGCTGTTTGCGATCATGACCAAGGTCGGCATCTATGCGATCCTGCGCCTGTGGACCCTGCTGTTCAGCGTTGAGGCCGGTGCTTCCGCGCACTTCGGCAGCCTGTGGCTGGTGGGCGGCGGCATGGTGACGATGGCGTTCGGCGCCATCGGCATGCTGGGCTCGCAGCGGCTGGGCCATCTGGCCGGCTTCAGCGCCATCCTGTCCTCGGGCACGCTGCTGGCCGCTGCCGGCTTCGGGCAGAACCCGCTCACGGCCGGCCTGCTGTACTACCTGCCCAGTTCCACGCTGGCCGTCAGCGCCCTGTTTCTGCTGACCGACCTGATAGAGCGCTGGCGCAATGACGGTGCCAGCCTGGCGCCGTACGAACAGGGCGACGATGCGCCCTTTCTGAACGCCCAGCTGGTGCCCACGGAAGGGCTGAACCTCGACGACGACGAGGAAGTCCTGATCGGCCAGGTGATACCGGCGGCAGCGGCTTTCCTGGGGCTGGCCTTCATGGCATGCACGCTCCTCATCACGGGCCTGCCGCCCCTGTCGGGTTTTGTCGGGAAGTTCGCCATGCTCACGGCCCTGCTGAACCCCCAGGGCCTGGGCGCGTCGCAAGGCTACCAGCCCGGCGCCGCGGGGTGGATGCTGCTGGGCTTGCTGATTGCCTCCGGACTGATGGCCCTGATCGCACTGACACGCGCCGGCATCCGCCACTTCTGGGCCGCGCATGGGCGGGCCACGCCCGCCTTGCGCGTCCTCGAAGGCTTGCCCATCGCAGGTCTGCTGCTGGCCTGCGTCGCCCTGACCGTGCAGGCGGGCCCGGCCATGCACTACGCGCAGGCCACGGCCGATGCGCTGCACACCCCCGGCCGCTACATTGAGGCCGTGATGTCGGCCGCGCCCGTCCCCCCACCGGCGGCAGTCCCATCGGGCAACACCAGCACCAGGGAGGCACCATGAAGCGCCTGCTGCCTGCACCCCTGCTTTCCGTTGGCCTGTTTGCCCTCTGGCTGCTGCTCAACCGCACGCTGGACATCGGCCATGTGCTGCTCGCCCTGGTGTTGGCTTTGCTCATTCCGGTGCTCACGGCCGGCCTGCGGCCGCTGCCCGTGCGGATTCGCCGGCCCGGCACCGTGCTGCGACTGGGCCTGAGCATCGTGGTGGACACCATTCGCTCCAACATCGCCGTCGCGCGGCTGCTGCTGTCGCCCGGCCCGCCGCGCCACCCGGCCGGCTTTGTGCAGGTGCCGCTCGAACTGCGCGATCCCAATGCCCTGGCCGCATTGGCCATGATTGTCTGCATCACCCCAGGCACGGCCTGGGCCGAGTTGTCCCTGGACCGCGCCACCTTGCTGATCCATGTTCTGGAACTGGACGATGCCGATGCGATTGCCGCGCACATCAAGCACCGTTATGAGCGTCCCCTGATGGAGATTTTTGAATGAATCCCGTGCTTTCCTGGGCCTTGCCCCTGGCCCTGTTCATGCTGGTGCTGGCCATGGCCTGCGCCCTGCTTCGCCTGCTCAAGGGCCCGACCGCCCAGGACCGCATTCTGGCGCTGGACTGCATGTACCTCAACGGCATGCTTGCCATGCTGGTGCTGGGGCTGATCTACGGCAGCAGCCATTACTTTGAAGCGGCGCTGCTGATTGCGCTTTTCGGCTTTGTCGGCTCCACGGCCATGGCCAAGTTCCTGCTGCGCGGCGAGGTAATCGAATGACCAGCGCCGCGCTCCCCCTCTGGGTCGAAATCATCGTCGCCGCGCTGGTGCTCGCCGGTGCCGGCCTGTCCCTGGTGGGTTCGTTCGGCCTGCTGCGTCTGCCCACGTTTTTCCAGCGCGTGCATGCGCCCTCCATCATTGCCACCATGGGCTGCTGGTGCATCATGCATGCCTCGCTGCTGTACTTCTCGCTGCAGCGCAGCGGCCTGGCCCTCTACACGCTGCTGATTGCGGTGTTCCTCGCCATCACGGTGCCGGTAACCACCATCTTTCTGATGCGCGCCGCCCTGTTCCGCGCGCGGCAGAGCAGCAAGGATGTGCCGCCCAGCGTCAGCCGCGTCGCGCCCCCCGTCACACGGGACCTCTGAAGCTGTCAGCGGTTCGGGGCGCACAGGCGCCAGCGACGGCCGGGCTTGCCGGCTCTCAAGCCTTTTAGCCCTCCAGCCCTTGTGTGGCGGTCGCCATCAGCTATTGATTAAATAGCATCACGCCAGCGCGATCAGGTCCGTCACGCCCACCTCCACCCCCGCCTGCGTGAGCAGGGTGGTGGCCTGGCCGCGGTGGTGGGTCTGGTGGTTGAAAAAGTGCGTGATGGCCTGCCAGGCCGGATGCGCACGCGCCAGCCCCTTGGAGTTGCTGTAGCGCATGGTGAGCAGGGCAAAACCCTCGGGCAGCTCGGCCGCCCAGGCTTCGATGGCGAGGTCGAGCTGCGCGCGCCTGGCCCGCAGCTCCGGCCAGTTTTCAAACAGCACCGTGTCCAGCGCGCAGGCCTCGGGCAGGTCCAGCATCCCGGCGTGCAGCGACGGAAACTGGATGCCGTGCGCCTGGCCACACTGCGCAAAGCGCTTGAGCCAGATCGGATCCGCCACGATCAAATGACTGAGCGTGCCGTGAATGGAGCCGAAAAAAGCGCCGCAGTCGCGTTTGCGTTCCGCATCGCTCAAGGTTTCGCAGGCGTCGTAGAGCCGCTGGTTGATCCAGCGGTTGTAGCGGGCCTGGAAACGGCAATTCTCAGTGAATGCATCGGCCATGAAAACTCCTGAATTGATAGCTTCTAGCGCCCATCTGCATTGGGCTGCAAGCCATTTTTACGCACACTCCCCGCATCAGGCCGGGCCAAAACCACCGCCGCCCGGCGTGTGGATTTCAAACATGTCGCCCGGCTGCATGTCCGCCTGTCCGATATGGTCCAGCGCCTCGACCTGGCCATTGGCGCGCAGCACGAGGTTTTTCCCGACCTGCCCCGGCTGGCCGCCGGCCATGCCGAAAGCGCCCTGCTTGCGGCCGTTGGACAGGATGCTGGCCGTCATGGTTTCCAGAAACCTGACGCGACGCACGCCGCCATTGCCACCCACCCAGCGCCCCGCGCCGCCCGAATCCTGGCGGATCTCGTAGCTCTCCAGCCGCACCGGAAAACGGAACTCCAGCACCTCGGGGTCGGTCAGTCGCGAGTTGGTCATGTGCGTCTGCACCACGCTCGTGCCGTTGAAGCCCTCGCCGGCACCGGAGCCCCCCGAAATGGTTTCGTAGTACTGGTGGCGCGCATTGCCGAAGGTGAAGTTGTTCATGGTGCACTGGCTGGCCGCCATCACGCCCAGCGCGCCATACAGCGCGTTGGTGATGCAGGTGGAGGTCTCCACGTTCCCGGCCACCACCGAGGCCGGCGGATTCGGATTGAGCATGGAGCCCGGCGGGATGATCACCTTGAGCGGCTTCAGGCAGCCGGCATTGAGCGGAATGTCGTCATCCACCAGGGTACGGAACACATACAGCACGGCGGCCATGCACACCGCCGTCGGCGCGTTGAAGTTGTTGCTCTGCTGCGCTGACGTGCCGCTGAAGTCGATTGCGGCGCTGCGGCTCTGCGCATCCACCCGAATCGCCACCCTGATCTGCGCGCCGTTGTCCAGCGGCAAGGTGAACTCGCCGTCTTTCAGGCGCGTGATCACGCGGCGCACCGATTCCTCGGCGTTGTCCTGCACATGGCGCATATAGGCCAGCACCACTTCGAGACTGAACTGCTCCACCATCTTGCGCAGTTCCTGCACGCCTTTTTCATTGGCGGCAATCTGCGCCTTCAAATCGGCCATGTTCTGCTGCGGGTTGCGGCTGGGGTATTCACCACTTTTCAGCAGCGCCATCATCTCAGCCTCGCGCAGAACGCCGCGTTCCACCAGCAGGAAGTTGTTGATCTGCACGCCCTCTTCCTCGATACGCGTGGAGAACGGCGGCATGGAGCCCGGCGAAATGCCACCAATGTCGGCGTGATGGCCGCGCGAGCCGACGTAAAAGAGGGGGCGGGGGCCGCCCTCACCCCAACCCTCTCCCAGGGGGAGAGGGAGTGAATTCGAATGCCCCCCTCTCCCTCCGGGAGAGGGTTGGGGTGAGGGCTGGCCGCTCAAGTACACCGGCGTGATCACCGTGATGTCCGGCAGATGCGTGCCGCCGTGGTAGGGGTCGTTCAGCACATAGACATCGCCCGGCCGCATCTTGCCGGCGTTCTCGCGGATCACGGTCTTGATGCTTTCCCCCATGGAGCCCAGGTGCACCGGCATGTGCGGCGCGTTGGCGATCAGGTTGCCCGCGGTGTCGAACAGCGCGCAGCTGAAATCCAGGCGCTCCTTGATGTTGACCGAGTAGGCGGTGTTCTGCAGCTGCAGGCCCATCTGTTCGGCAATGTTCATGAAGAGGTTGTTGAAGACTTCCAGCAGCACCGGGTCCACCGTCGTTCCTGCTGCGAATTTGATCGCACGCTGCGAACGCCGATCAAGGACAAGATGATCAAATTCCGTTAAAGAAGCGGCCCAGCCGGGCTCCACCACGGTGGTGGCGTTTTTCTCGGCAATGATGGCCGGCCCGGCAATGACGTCGCCGGGCCGCAGGTCTTCACGCACCACCAGCGCCGCGTCGTGCCACTGGCCGCCCGAGTACATGCGCACGCCATTCCCCACTTCCGGGCGGCGCGGCACTTCGCGTGCGGCGTGCAGGGCATGGCGCGGCTCGACCGGCGCATCGCCGGCGACCACGGTTTCGACCGACACCGCTTCCACCACCAGCGCCTTGCCCTGCATCAGGAAGGAATAGCGCTGCCGGTAGGCAGCCTCAAACCCGGCCTCGATCTGCGCCAGACTGCCCGTACCGATAAAAGGGACTATGAGCGCCGAGTCGCTGCCTTCGTAGCGCACATGCACGCGGCGATGCGTGGTGATGGGCCCCAGGCTGAACTGCTGGCGTTGCAGCTCGGCTTCGGCGGTGGCGGCCAGCCCATCCAGCTTGCCGGCAATTTCGGGCAGCGCGGCCTCCGAGAGCTTGAGCTCCACCGCGCGCTCGCGAATCACGTTCTGGTCGGCCAGGCCCATGCCGTAGGCGCTCAGCACACCGGCCAGCGGATGCACCAGCACCCGCGTCATGCCCAGCGCATCGGCCACCAGGCAGGCATGTTGGCCGCCGGCGCCGCCAAAGCACTGCAGCGTGTAGCGCGTCACGTCGTAGCCGCGCGCCACCGAAATCTTCTTGATGGCATTGGCCATCTGCTGCACCGCGATGTGGATGAAGCCTTCGGCCACCTCTTCGGCGCTGCGGCCGGTCTGCCCGGCCAGCTCGCCGAACTGGGCCTCGGCCGCCTCATGGCTCAGCGGCTCGTCGGCGTTCGGGCCGAACACCCGGGGAAAGTAACGCGGCTGGAGCTTGCCCAGCATCACATTGGCATCGGTCACCGCCAGCGGGCCGCCGCGCCGGTAGCTGGCGGGGCCGGGGTTGGCGCCAGCGCTTTGCGGCCCGACCCGAAAACGCTCGCCGTCAAATTTCAGGATGGAGCCGCCACCCGCCGCCACCGTGTGAATGCTCATCATGGGCGCGCGCATGCGCACCCCGGCGACCTGGGTTTCAAACTCGCGCTCGAACTCACCGGCAAAGTGCGACACGTCGGTGGAGGTGCCGCCCATGTCGAAGCCAATCACCTTCTGCAGGCCGGCGATGGCCGCCGTGCGCGCCATGCCGACAATGCCGCCGGCCGGGCCGCTCAGGATGGCGTCCTTGCCCTGGAACACCTGCGCATCGGTCAGGCCACCCGAGGACTGCATGAAAAACAGCTTCACGCCCGGCATGTCGCCGGCCACCTGCTCGACATAGCGGCGCAGAATCGGCGAGAGGTAGGCATCGACCACGGTGGTGTCGCCGCGGCTGACGAACTTCATCATCGGGCTGGTTTCATGCGAGGTGCTGATCTGCGTGAAGCCGACTTCCCGCGCCAGGCGGCTGGCGGCCTGTTCGTGCGCGGTAAAGCGGTAGCCGTGCATGAAAACAATCGCAATACTTCGCAGCCCTTGCTGGTAGTGCGCAAGCAGCTCCTCTTTCAATAGCATTTCATCGAGCGCCTGTAGCACCTCGCCCTGCGCACTGACGCGCTCCTGCGCTTCGACCACGGCGCTGTACAGCAGCTCGGGCAGCACGATGTGGCGGTCAAACAGCCGCGGGCGGTTCTGGTAGGCAATGCGCAGCGCATCGCGAAAGCCGCGCGTGGTGACCAGCAGCGTGGGTTCGCCCTTGCGCTCCAGCAGCGCATTGGTGGCCACCGTGGTGCCCATCTTCACGCAATCCACCAGGTCGGCACTGATGGGCTCACCGGGCTGAAGCCCCAGCAGATGCCGGATACCGGCCACCGCCGCATCGCTGTACTGCTCGGGGTTGTCGCTCAGCACCTTGTGCGTGAGCAAGCCACCGTCTGGCGTTTTGGCCACGATGTCGGTGAACGTGCCACCGCGGTCTATCCAGAATTGCCAGCGTTTTTTCATCGGAGTCCTTCAAGGCATACGGCCGCACGCGCAGCCGCATGGCCGCGCCCCAAATCACCCTGCGGTTAAAGTGATGCCTGCATTTTCCCGCCAACAAATCCTACCTCGTCATGCAAGCTGTTATTGCCATCTGCCTGGGCGCCTCCCTGGGCGCATTGTCCCGCTGGGGTTTGGCCTTGTGGCTGACGCCCGGCGGCCTGATTCCCTGGGGCACCCTGGCCGCCAACCTGGTCGGCGGCTACCTGATCGGCATCTGCATCGCGGTGTTCCAGTCCATGCCCCAGCTGGATCCGTTTTGGAAACTGCTGCTGGTGACCGGATTCCTGGGCGGGCTCACCACCTTCTCCACGTTTTCGGCAGAGGTCGTGATTTACCTGATGGAAGCGCGCTACGGCCTGGCCCTGTTCACCGCCCTGCTGCATGTGCTGGGCGCCCTGCTCATGACGGCGGCGGGCGTTAAAACTGCTATATTTTTTATAGCTTCCCGCGCCCAGTAGAAAAGGGCTGAAGATCTATTTGGCATCAGAAAAAACGAAAGCCGCATATAGCGGCTTTCCATTTGGTGCATCTTTCAGCTTGTTAGCGTCCAGAGCGCATAGATGGATTGAACGGGATAGGGAAAGAGGTGGCAATCTTGAGTGCCACCTGCTTCCCTTCATTCCGCTTTAATGCCACGCTTCTTGGCCAATGCGCCCCACTGCCGGATCTCGCGTCTGAGCAAGGCATCGAATTCCTCGGGACGGCCACCTACGGCCGTCAGACCATCCTGCGCCATGCAGCTATCCATTTCCGGCATGGTCAGCGCTTCGTTGACTGCTTTGCCGAGCCTGGCCTGGATGTCTTTTGGAAGTCCTTTCGGCGCCACAAGACCATGCCAGTTCGTCACTTGATAGCTGGGGAACCCAGCTTCCATCACGGTTGGGATGTCTGGCAGCGCGAGCAGGCGTTTGGAGGTGGTGACCGCCAAAGCTTTCAATTGGCCCGACTTCACAAAAGGCAGGGTTGACGCCACAGTACCGAAAACCACCTGGATGTGTCCCGCAATGGCATCGGTCAAAGTAGGTGAGGTACCCCGGTAGGGCGCATGGACGATATCTATGCCTGTAGTGTCCAGGAAATACTCGGACACCATATGAACAATACTTCCGTTACCGGCTGAACCATAAGTCAGTTTTCCAGGCTGTCTTTTTGCCAGATCCACCAGCTCTTTCAGGTTGTTTGCCGGAACCTTTGGATTGATGGCAACGATGAACGGGCCGCGTGTCAGCTGTGCGATCGGAGTGATGTCCTTGAGAGGATCGAAAGACAGCCTGTAAATACTCGGGTTCACTGTATAGCTGGCCGCCGCGAGGAACAGTGTGTACCCATCGGGAGGCGCTTTCAATGCCAACTCGGCCCCGAGGTTTCCACTCACATCTGCCCAGGCCTCGACGATCACAGGTTGGCCAAGTTTTTCGCCCAGCTTCACCGCCAAGAGGCGCGCGATGAAGTCGGAGCCACCACCGCGAGCAAAAGCCACCATGATTTTGACTGGTTTGCTCGGGTAGTCCGACTGTGCATGTGACATTGTTGAAAGGCACAGGCATGCTGCTGCCAGCAGGCAGGCAGTCACGGAACGACGTCCGGATCGGGACATTTTGCTCATGAAAAGTTCAGTCTCTTGGAGTTGGTGCAAACTTGAAGAGAAGCGGCCGGGGTCGCCCTCGCGGAGCCAGGCTGCAGGGGCCACAACAGCGCCATCAATGCGATGTCTGAGCAGCGCTTGTGAAATAAAACCGGAGGATTTCATTTCTTCAACATACGATTGGAGATATTCCAGGGCTTCGATGCTTCGAGAGACCGGGAGGCCCACGGCCTGGTGAATGACCATGAAACGCCCTGGAAGAATCCGGATGCCGAAAACCCGCTGGACATCGGCTTCGAGCTGTTGCCTGACACCCGAGCCACGTCGAGTTTTTGCTCAATAAAGGTGTCCACCACCGCTGGCGAAGTTGCCGCACGAACGCTTTCGGCGCTTGCGAACTCACGCGTCAAGAACAGGTCGTAAGCACTTCCCTTACCGACCGCGATGCGGTTTGCCTCCCATCACTCCGCCTTGATGCCACGCTTCTTGGCCAATGCGCCCCAGCGGTCAACCTCGCTCTTGAGCAGCGCGCCAAACTCCTCGGGCTTGCCCCCAGCAGCCGTTAATCCATCTTGCGCCATACCAGCCTCCATGCCGGGCGCCGTCAATGCTTCATTCACTGCCTTGTTGAGCTTGGCCTGAATTTCCTTCGGAATTCCCTTTGGGGCGATCAAGCCGTGCCAGTTAATGACCTGGTAGGTGGGGAATCCCGCCTCGATCACCGTCGGAACCTCAGGCAAGGCCGCCAATCGCTTCGGAGTAGTAACCGCCAATGCCTTCAGCTGCCCGGATTTCACAAATGGCAAAGTAGAAGCTACGGTGCCGAAGACCAGTTGAATGTGGCCTGCGATGGCGTCCGTCAGGGCCGGCGAGGTACCCTTATAGGGTGCATGAACTATGTCCACGCCCGCAGTATCCAGAAAATACTCAGTTGCCATGTGAACAATGCTACCGTTGCCAGCAGATCCGTAAGTCAGTTTTCCAGGCTGTTTCTTCGCCATGTCCACCAATTCTTTGAGGCTGTTAACCGGGACTTTAGGATTCACCGCCACAATGAACGGTCCGCGTGCCAGCTGCGCGATGGGAGTGATGTCCTTGACAGAATCGAATGACAGCTTGTAAAGACTGGGGTTGACGGTGTAGCTGGCGGCCGCCAGGAACAACGTATAACCATCCGCGGGCGCCTTCAATGCCAACTCTGCCCCAAGATTTCCGCCGGCACCGGGCCGGTTCTCCACGATGACGGGTTGGCCCAGCCTGTCGCCAAGTTTCACGGCCAATAGGCGTGCGATGAAGTCCGAGCCACCTCCGGGAGCGAATGCGACGACGATCTTGACCGGCCTGCCAGGATAGGCAGCTTGGGCACCAGCCTGGGCGGTGATGCCCAAAGCCGAGCTGGCGATAAGTGCTGCTACGAGCTTGCGACGACCGATTTTTTGCTGTGAGGACATGTAGGTTTCTCTTTCTCTAAATGATGGGGGGGGCGGAGGTACTTCCTGGTTTGAAAGCGCTATGGGCTGGCTGGCGGGTACCCAGCAGGTGCTACCGTGGCGCCTTCGATTCGATGTGCCGCCAACGCGTTTGCGATAAATCCAGATGCCTTCATCTCTTCCACGAAGGATTTGAGGAAGTCGAAAGCATGGTCATTCCGGCTGGACGGAATACCCATGGCTTGATGGATCACCATGAATCGTTCGGGCAACAACCGCACACCCGGGAACCGCCGTGCATCGGCTTCCAGCTGTTGTTTCACACCTGCCGCTACGTCGATGCTTTGTTCGAGTAAGACCTCGACCACCGTAGGCGAAGTTGCAGCCCTCAGAATCTGCGCGTTCTTCAGTTCACGCGTGAGGAAAAGGTCGTAGGCGCTGCCAGCGCCTACGACGACCTTACGACCGGGTACATCCACCTGGGTGTTGATGTGGATTGGCGAGTCGATTCGCACCATGTAGCATCCCTCGATTTGCACGTATGGCGGCGTGAATCGAATGCCTTCGCTTCGAGCCGGGTCAATTGCAAAGAAGCCAATATCGACGTGTTGTTCCCTGAGCGCCTTGACCGCCTCACCAGCGGCGTCGAACGCGACGAGTTCGACTTCAACGCCCAGCCTTTCAGCAAAAAGGCGGGCGAGGTCCACAGACACGCCAAACAGCTGGCCAGTAGAGGCGTCGCGACCTGCCAGGATCGGATTTCCAAGGTTGATTGAGTAGCGAATGCGCCCATTAGGAGCCAAGGCATTGCGAAGGCTGGAAAGATCTTTGATGGTCATTGGATTTCCTGGAAGCACGCTTCTACTGGTTCAGACGGCCGCTCTGGCCGATGACGAAAAGTTCGACAAAATTAGAGATGGAGCGTTGGCCTGAAATGAACTCGATCGGGTATCCAGCGCATAAGCCGGCATTGCTATTGCGACCGCCGCCACTACTGAGATAGTGGCTCGCGACAGGGTTTTAATCGTGGGGAACATGCTTGTCTCCTATGGTTTGTTGCGAAAAAGAAAGGGCAGAAGAGTCAGGATGAGAGCTCGTTAAATTGTATTAAGTAGTCACTTTAGACATTAAAGGGCGTGTTTATTGAACTGAGGTAGAACTAATGCTTAACGAGTGAAGACGTCCTTGCCGTGGACTTTGCCGCGGCGGGCACCATCGAGATGTGCCCGCATCAGAGACGCGGCGAGCACGAATTCGTGCTGGCTGATTGCATCGAGAATGCCCAAATGCTCCTGTGCTTGCGTTTGACGCGCACCGCGCTGCGACGCTTGCCGATACTCCACCAGCCGGCGAAGCTGATTGATCCGCTTGACGGACTGCAGGACGAAGCGATTGTTTGACCATTGCGCCAGCGTCTCGTGAAACCGGCTGTTGGCTTCGAACAGCTCAATGGCCGTCATGCTCTTGAAGCCGCCATCGACGATGCGTTGCTGCTCCCGGCGGAGCTCCTTCAGTTGAAGAGCGTCGAACCGGAATGAGGGACCGAGCAAGCCCATCGGTTCTACGGCCTGCCGGAACAGATAGCTCTCCTCATATGCCTCGGGCGAGTCAATCATCGAGCTGAAGCACCATCCGTGCCCCACGCGCTGCTCGATCCAGCCTTCTTCGCTGATGCGCGCCAGAACCTTGCGCAGGGTGCTGCGCGCAACATCGAAGCGGCGCATCAGTTCAGCTTCCGTGACTTCATCGGGTAGCTTGCCTGCCTGGCGATCCTCGGCGATGGCGAGATACAGCGGATCGTCAGGAAGACTCGAGAACCTGGCTGCCACCGCGCCCCAATCTTTGGCATCCTGTACCAGGAAGTAGCCACGGTTGAGATCCTGCTGCAGGACTCCAAGGCTGGACAAGTGCCGCAACGCCGCTTGCACCGGCGATCGGGAGGTCCCAATTTGCTCGGACAACTGCACCTCGGGCAAGTGCTCACCGGCCCGCCGCCCCTCCCGGCGCACAAGCGCGACAATTTCCCTGGCCACCTTGGTCTGCAGGGGGGTGAGTTCGCTGGGTGATGAAATGCGCATCAGCATAGTCTAGCCCGTCGCTGGTGTGGCGGTGACTCAGTCAATCTTCATGTTGAACTGCTTGATAAGCTTGGACCAGCGCGCGTTCTCCTGGGCGATCAGCCGCGCAAAGTCCTGCTGGCTGGAGCCGACCGGCTCGGTCATGCCGGATTGCAGCCTCTCACTGATCTCCGGCGTCTTGAGCGCGCCATTCGCTGCGAAGTTAAGCCGCGAAATTGCTTCTTGCGGCGTACCCTTGGGAACAACCAAGCCGAACCAGGAAGCAAACTCATAGCCTTTCACGCCGCTCTCGGCCACCGTCGGAACGTTGGGGAGCGCCTTGGAACGCTTGCTGCCCGTCACCGCCAATGCCTTGAGCTTTCCGGCCTTTATGTGCGGAAGCGCCGCCAGAGGGAAGGCGACCACCAGGTTCGTCTCGCCGCCCAGGGCACCAATGATGGCCGGACTGCCGCCCCTGTAGGGAACGTGGGTTAAGTCAAGCTTGGCCATCGCCTTGAGCATCTCGCCGGCGAGGTGATTGGCGCTGCCATTGCCGGCTGTGCCATACGTGAACCGGCCGGGCTCCTTGCGGGCCAGCTCAAGCAATTCCTTCAATGTATTAACAGGAACCGTGGAGTTCGCGCAAATCACCAGGTCAATCGAAGCGAGCTGCGTTACAGGTTCGAACTGGCCGACAGTGAAACCCGGATTGGGATACAGGTACGGATTGAGTGCCATCGTGCCTTGATTGACAAAAGTCACGGTGTAGCCATCGGGCGCGGCCTTGGCCCCGAGGGCGGTTCCGATGTTCCCCGCAGCGCCGCCGCGGTTATCGATGATGACCGGCTGTCCGAGCAGTTCCTGCATTTTCGTTTGGAGGGTCCGGCACACGGCATCCGCATCGCCCCCGGCGGGTTGCGGAACGATGAGAGTAATGAGCTTGGTGGGATAACGGCCCTGCGCGCCGGCCACCAAGGGTAGAAGCCCGGCAAGCGCGGGCAGTGCCGCGCCGGACATGGCTTTGAGAAGGACTCTGCGGTCTATGGGGGACATGGTGTTTCCAAAATTAAGTATGTCGATTGACGTTTGTTTTATCTGATCATAAAATTCAATTTAGAAAAGATCAACATTTACTTTCAGACGCCCTATCCGGATAAACCATGACATCCATCTCGCCCATTTCACTGCCCGGCTCCAGCCTTTCGTACTACGACGTTCAATCCGCGGTTGAAGCCGTGGTTCCGGGCGCATTCGCAAAGATGCCCTACGCGTCCCGGGTGTTCGCTGAGAACCTTTTGCGGAAAAGCACTGCGCAAGTCTTGAAGGACGGTTTGCCCGCAATCCTGATTGCACTGGTCACACGAAGCCACGACAAGGATTTCCCCTTCTATCCAGCCCGCGTTGTGCTGCAGGATCTGCTGGGAACGCCGGCGCTGGTTGATTTGGCGGGGATGCGCGATGCGGTTGCAG
This sequence comes from Polaromonas jejuensis NBRC 106434, assembly GCF_001598235.1. Classification (GTDB taxonomy): domain Bacteria; phylum Pseudomonadota; class Gammaproteobacteria; order Burkholderiales; family Burkholderiaceae_C; genus Polaromonas; species Polaromonas jejuensis. The sequence continues at coordinate 106,918 of NZ_BCYO01000011.1, forward strand.
AAGCCGGCGGTGACCCGCGCCGAGTGAATCCTATCGTTCCAACGCAACTGGTCGTCGATCATTCGCTCAACGTTGAAGTGGCGGGCTCGGAAGCAGACGCCATGAGCAGGAACATGGAAACCGAGCAGCGGAAGAACGCTGAGCGTTTCGAGTTCCTCGCCTGGTGCAAGAAGGCTTTCACCAATCTGGATGTCCTGATGCCAGGCAGCGGCATCCTTCACCAGATCAACATCGAGCGCATGTCTCCGGTGATTCAGGTGAACGAAGGCATTGCCTATCCGGATACCCTGGTTGGTACCGACAGCCACACGACGATGATCGATGCCCTGGGCGTCGTGGGTTGGGGTGTCGGCGGCCTTGAGGCTGAGTCGGTCATGCTCGGCCGCGCCATCTGGATGCGCCTGCCCCAACTCGTAAGAGTGCAGCTTGATGGGAGCGTCCGCCCTGGCGTGCTCGCAACAGATGTGGTGCTTGCGCTGGCCGAGTTTTTGCGCGGGCAAAACGTCGTCGGCGCAATTCTTGAGTTTCACGGTCCCGGCGCCGCGGCCCTTCCACTGGCTGATCGGGCCACCATTTCGAACATGGCACCGGAGTTCGGCGCCACGGCAGCAATGTTTGCCATCGACGAACGCACGCTCGACTACATGCTGTTGACGGGGCGTACCAGGGCTCAAGTTGACCTGACCCGCGCCTACGCCAAGGCGCAAGGCCTGTGGGCCGATCAGTTCGCGCAAGCGCAGTTCGACCGCACGCTGGCGTTTGACCTGGGAATCGTCGTTCGATCGTTAGCGGGACCCAGCGACCCGCATCAGCGAATTTCGCTGGCGAGCCTCAAAACCAAGGGTATTGCCCTGGAATCCCCGGATGTGCCGACAACCGGCCCGATACCCGATGGCGCCGTGCTGATTGCGGCCATCACGAGTTGCACCAACACGTCCAACCCACGCAGCATGATCGCCGCAGGGCTGTTGGCCCGTAAAGCCATCGAACGAGGGCTGACACGCAAACCCTGGGTGAAAACGTCGTTGGCGCCCGGTTCCAAGGCTGTTGAACTGTACCTGGCTTCGGCGGGTCTGCTGGAACCACTCAAGCAATTGGGCTTCGGAATCATCGGTTTCGGGTGCACATCGTGCAATGGCATGTCGGGCCCGCTGGCGCCGGCCATCGAAAGTGAAGTTCTTTCCCGCAAGGTGCATACCACCGCCGTCCTGTCTGGCAATAGAAATTTCGATGGCCGGGTACATCCCCATGTGAAGGAAGCGTTCCTGGCTTCGCCTGCGCTGGTCGTTGCCTACGCCATCGCAGGCTCCATCCGCGTCGATGTGGAGTCGGGAGTGTTGGCCACAGATTCGGAAGGCACAAACGTTCTGCTGTCGCAGCTGTGGCCTTCGGATGCCGAGATTGACGAGGCACTGCAGGCGAGCGTCAAGCCGGAACAGTTCACCAGCGTCTATGACCCGATGTTCCGGCGCGGCGCAGCCGATGCGCCAGGGACGGAGGGAGACGTCCCGGTGCGGTTCGCCTGGCGGGAGGACAGCACATACATCCGCCGGCCGCCGTATTGGGAGGACGAGTTCACCTCGGTAGGAAATTTCGCGGGCTTGCGCCCGCTCGCTGTTCTCAGTGACAACGTGACCACCGACCACCTGTCACCCTCTGGAGCCATTCTTCCCGACAGCGCCGCTGGCGAGTTCCTGCAGTCGCGTGGAGTTGCACCAGTCGATTTCAACTCGTACGGCACCCGCCGAGGCAATCACGTTGCAGCAATTCGAGCTACTTTTGCCAACAACCGCTTGAAGAATGAAATGGCCGGCCGCGAAGGCTCGCTCACCTGCCTCCAACCCGAGGGCGTGGTGATGAGGCTTTTTGATGCCGCTGAGACCTATATGCAGCGAGGCCAGCCGCTCATCATCGTTGCCGGCAAGAACTACGGATCGGGGTCGTCACGGGATTGGGCCGCCAAGGGCGTGCGCCTGATCGGGGTCAAGGTTGTGGTTTGCGAGAACTTCGAGCGAATCCACCGCACGAATCTTGTGGGGATGGGCGTACTTCCACTTGAATTTCCCGCCGGGGTGACGCGCAAGTCCTTGGATATTGACGGCACCGAGACATTTGACGTCGAGGGCGTTGAAGGGGTGTCTCCTGGGCCGGACTCTCAGTTGACATTGGTCATTCATCGCACGAGTGGGTCCGTCGCGCGCGTTCCCGTCGTCTGCCGGATCGACACCGAAGAGGAGCGGCAGATATTTGCAGCCGGAGGTCTCCTGCAGCGCATTGAGATGGAGTTCATGAAGGCGGCGGTTTGATGGCTGGTTCTTGCTATCGCTGGTTTGCGTATGTCGGTTGTCGAACCACGCGTGAACGCAATGCCCGCGGAAAGGGACTGTCCGTCTATGGTGTTCATGCAGATGGCCAGTGGGAACTGGTTCAGCAAGTAGAAGGCTTAGTCAATCCTTCTTTTCTGTGCCTGGCACACTCGGAGAGCGCTATCTATGCCGTTCATGGAGATCAAAGCCATGTCAGTTCTTTCGACGTCGACGCGCGCGAAGGCACAGTGCGCCAAACCAGCGAGCAGGACGTTGGCGGGAATAACCCGGTTCACCTGGCGCTCTCCCGGTCGCAACGGTGGCTTCTTGTCGCCAACTACGCGACCGGCAATGTTGTGTCGCTCCCCGTTCAGCCTGACGGCGCCCTGGGTCGGCTGGCCAGCTCGCTGAGTCTGCCAGGGATCCCTGGCCCGCACCTCCAGCAAAAGGGAGCTCACCCACATCAGATCTGTGTGGACCTCATGGGCCGATGGCTCTTTGTTCCTGATAAGGGCCTGGACAAGGTGTTCACCTTATCCCTGCACGAAGGAACGGGTGAGCTCAAACTTGTCAGCAAATTGGGACATCCGCCGGGCACTGGTCCGCGCCACATGGTGATGCACCCGAGACTGCCAAGAACCTACGTAGTGGGCGAGCTGGACCGCACGGTTGCCACCTGCCGGCTCAACCCCGCGACTGGCGAACTCGATCTGCTGAGCACAACACGTACCGTGCCTCCCGGTGTCGAGTCTGGTTCAGCCGCAGGCATCATCATCACAGGCAAGGGGCAGTCTTTGCATGTTTCCAATCGGGGCCACGACAGTGTTGCATCCTTTCCCGTCAATGCAGACACAGGCGCATTGCTTGACCCTATGTGGGCACCGACGGGTGGTGCTACTCCCCGCTTCATAAGTGGCACACCAGACGGCGATTTTCTGCTGGCGGCCAACGAGGACGCCGACAACCTGGCGATTGCGCGACTGGACGCCAATCACCCAGCACCGCTGACGTTTCAACCATTCATCCAAACCGAAAGCCCGGTTTGCGTTATTTTCAAGAAAGCATAGCAATGAAGTCACAGAGACAAATCGGAATTAAAGCCACCTACATGCGGGGGGGCACCAGCAAGGGCGTTTTCTTCGTTCCAGAGGACCTGCCTGCTTCGGCTCAAAAAGATGTCAAGTTACGTGACGCCATCCTGCTGCGAGTCATAGGAAGCCCGGACCCCTACGTCAAACAAATTGACGGGATGGGCGGCGCTACATCCAGCACCAGCAAAGTCGTCCTGGTCAGCCCAAGCACCCGGCCGGACTGCGACGTGGACTATTTGTTTGGGGCTGTGTCAATCGATACGCCCGTGGTGGACTGGAGCGGAAACTGCGGCAACCTGACCTCGGCCGTGGGCCCCTTTGCGATTGCCCGCGGACTCGTAGCGGCGCCTCAAGACGGTGGTGTGGCCGTCGTTCGGATTTGGCAAGCCAACATCGGAAAAAAGATTGTGGCCCACGTGCCAATAGCTGGCGGTGAGGTCCAGGAAGTGGGTGATTTCGAGTTGGACGGCGTGACATTTCCCGCCGCCGAGATCAAGCTGGAGTTTCTCGACCCCGGCGCCGATGAGGACAGTGAAGGCGGCGCCATGTTCCCGACGGGCCACATGATTGACCGGGTTGAGATTCCCGGCGTCGGCACAATCGAAGCAACACTGATCAACGCGGGCAATCCCACCATCTTCATTGATGCCGCGACTGTGGGTTTGAAAGGCAACGAGCTGCAGGATGCGGTCAACTCAGATGCAGAGTTTCTGGCTCGTTGCGAAGCGATCCGTTCGCAATGCGCGGTCGCGATGGGTTTGTCGGCTACAGCAGAAGAGGCAACTGCGAAGCGGCCTCACACACCCAAGCTTGCATTCGTCAGCAAGCCACTTGACTACATTGCTTCGAGTGGTAAATCCGTCGCCGCGATAGACATCGACATCCTGGCACGAATCATGTCTATGGGTAAGCTACACCACGCTATGACCGGAACGGGCGCCGTGGCGATTGCCGTCGCGGCCTCAATTCCCGGCACGCTCGTCAGCCGGAGCTTGCCAGCGGGTTCCTTGCCTGTGGTGCGCTTCGGTCATCCTTCTGGAACGCTGTCGGTAGGCGCCACGGCTGAGAAGGTTCAGGGCGCCTGGACAGTCACGAAAGCCATCATGAGTCGTAGCGCTCGCCGTCTGATGGACGGCCAGGTGTTCGTGCCTGAGTCGTGAGTCACGCTGGAGTCTAGACGATTGGGATATGCGCTCTGGCCGGAACCCCATTGGTAGGGCGGCAGGAGCCGCCCTACCAATGGGCCGCGCACAGCGCGGTTGCCTGTCAAGACAAGGGGCTCATATTCTTGCAGCGTTACGGCTTAACCCTCATCACTGCCGTGCCGCATGTGCTGGGCGCCTTGCTCATGACGGCGGTGGGCGTTAAAACAGCTATGTTTTCTATAGCGATTTATGCAGTCTGGACGCAGGCTACAGACTGATTTCCATCAAAAACCCAAGCACAAACCCTTCAGGACTACACCTGCGGCACCCCACACACCAGATCGCCCGCATCGTTGCCCACCACGGCGCGCTCGTTTTTGGCCTGCGCCACTTCCATGTCGCGCGGCAGCACCACGCCGTTTTTCACGGCCAGCACTTCCGCCATCACACTGACGGCGATTTCCGGCGGGGTCTTGCTGCCTATGTAAATGCCGATGGGACCGCGCAGCCGGGCGAGCGATTCCTCGGTCTGCTCGAAATACTCGATCATGCGGGCATGGCGCGCGTCATTGTTGCGGCGTGAGCCGATGGCGCCCACATAGAAAGCCTCGGTCTTGAGCGCTTCGAGCAGGGCCAGGTCATCGAGCTTGGGGTCATGCGTGAGCGCAATCACGCAGCTGCGCCGGTCCGGCTTGAAGGCGATGACCACGTCGTCCGGCATATCCCTGAGCACGGTGGCGCCCGCCACCGACCAGGCGCTGCGGTACTCTTCGCGCGGGTCGCACACCGTGACGGCAAAACCGCTGAACAAGGCCATGGTGGCCAGGTATTCGGTCAACTGGCCCGCGCCGATCAGCAGCATGCGGTATTCGGGGCCAAAGGTGTTGACGAGTTCGGTGGCCGAGAGGCTGAGCATGGCCGGTGCCGAGGCCTGCGCGATCGTCACCGCGCCGTCTAGCAGGTGCACATGGCGCTGCATCAGCTGCCCGGCTTCGAGGGCCGTCACCAGCTGTGCCAGGGCCGTGGCCTCGGGGTCGTACTCCAGCAACAGCTCCAGCGTGCCGCCGCAGGGCAGGCCGAAGCGGTGTGCTTCGTCGGCGGTGACACCATATTTGACAAACGCGGGCGGGCCCGACGGGATTTCCTTGCTCCCGGCCTGGCCGCTGCCCTGGGCGGGCTGCGACGCATAGGCTTGCGTGTGCCGGTAAATCAGGTCGTCTTCAATGCAGCCGCCGGATACCGAACCGACGACAGCGCCGTCTTCGCACAGCGCCATGATGGAGCCGACCGGCCGCGGCGACGAGCCCCAGGTGCGCACCACCGTGGCCAGCAAAGCGCGTTTGCCCGCCGTACGCCAGTCGCGCAGCGTGCGCAGCACCATGACATCAAGGTTTTCCATCAGCTTTCCTTTCCGCCGGCCCTTGCAGACGCATCAGCTTGCCAGCCATACCACCAGCGCCAGCGCCGCGGCGCCGGCAATCCAGACCCACATCGGAACACCCTGACTCCGAGCGCCAGCCTCCGGTTCCGTCTCCACCTCACCCTTCACCATTTTGGCGGCATAGCTCTCGGGATGCTGGCGCTGCATTTCTTCGTCAAAGCGCTTGAAAAAATCCTCCGCCATGGACTTGGCGGCGCCGTCAATCAGCCGCTGCCCGAGCTGCGCGACCTTGCCGCCGACCGAGGCATGCACGGTGTACGACAGCTCGCAGCCATCCTCATTGGGCAGCAGCCTGACCTCGGCGCTGCCTTTTCCGAAACCGGCGGGGCCACCCTGCCCGTCAAACGACAGCTTGTAGCTGGCCGGCGGGTTGATGTCGCTGAGCGCAATCTTGCCGGAGAACTTGGCCGAGACCGGCCCGATTTTCAGCGCCATGCCGATGGCGTACTGGTTCTCACCGACGGCCTCCACCTTGTCGCAGCCCGGTATGCAGGTTTTCAGCACCGCCGGGTCGTTCAGCGCATCCCAGGCTTGCTGCTGGGTCACGGCCAGTTCACGGCTTGCTTGCATGTCCATGGCGCTGTCCTTTTTTCATTTTCGGTTAATGGGGAGTTGGGGAGTTGCAGGCTCAAGTTTTCATCAAGGCCGCCAGGCTGGCCGCCAGTTCTTCGAGCTTGGCCAAATTGTGTACCGCCAGCATGCCGTGCGCGTGGGCATGCAGCACCGCTGCGCCGCGCGCCAGCGGCGCGTAGCCGTCAAAACGTAACAAGGGGTTGAGCCAGAGCAAACGGCGGCTGCGCCGGCGCAGCCAGGCCAGCTCCTGTGCCAGATCGGCCGGCTCACCGGTGTCCAGGCCGTCGGTGATGACCAGCACAATGGTGCGGCGACCGACCAGGCGGCGCGCATGGTGCTCGCGCAAGCTGGCCAGCGAAGCGCCCAGCTGGGTGCCGCCGGCAAAGTCTTCAATAGCCAGGCTGGCATGCGCCAGCATCTCGTCGGTGTCGGCCTGGCGAAACGCCGGGGTCAAGTCGGTCAGGTGCATGCCGAAGGCAAACACATCGCGCTGCGGGTGGCGCCGCGTGGCCGCGTGCAAAAAAGCCAGCAGCAAACGGGCATAACGCTCCATCGAGCCCGATACATCGACCAGCACCAGCAAGGGCAGCGCCTGCTCGCGCCGCTGCAGGCGCGGCAGCTGCATCAGCTCGCCACCGGTGCGCGCGGCCCGGTGCATCACGCCCGGCCAGTGGATGCGTGCACCCAAGACTGCAGGGCGGCTGCGGCGCGAGGTAAACATGGGCAAGGGCAATTTGATGTCGCGCGCCAGCCGCTCGACCAAGCGGTATTCGGTGGCGGACAGCGCGTTGAAGTCGGCGTGCTGCAGGCGCTCAATATCGCTGGCCGTCATGGCCGCGTCAAACTCGACCTTCTGGTCTTCGGCAACTGGTTTGGCCTGCTGGCCGAAAGCTTTTTTCGGTGCCAGCGCCTCGCGCACGCGCGGCCGGCGTTTGCTTGCCTCGGCTTGGCCTTCGGCGCTGGGCAGCAGCTGGGCCAGCAGCTTGTTGGCCACTTTCGGGTCCTGGAAATACACATCGAACAGCTCGCGAAACACCAGGCGGTCCTGCTCGCGGCTGACCATGACGGCTTCAAAGGCCGCGCTCAAGTCTTCTTTGTCCGCGACACCCACCACCAGCGCCGCCTCTTTGGCCAGCGCAATGCGCTGGCTGTCGATTTTTACGCCGGCGCGGCGCAGCGCCCGGCCAAAACCGGTGATGTTGTCGGCCAGTTTGCCGCTGCGCGCGTCACCTAGCAACATGGAGCCCCCACGCTTGTCGCTTCGCGTACTTCGCTGCCCCCCGAGGGGGCTAATTTCCCTTGGGGCGGCCCGGCGGGAAATTGCGTGGCGCTCACGGTCAGCATCTCACGCGGTCTCTTCGTGGGGCTTGAGCAATTCCACCGCCATCTCGTGCGTCAGCGCCGCCACGTCTTCGCGCTGTTTGAACAAAATGCCTGCGGTATCGGCCACCACCTCGGGGTCCACCACCAGCGTGTCCAGCGCCACCAGGGCCTTTGCCCATTCAACGCTTTCGGCGATGCCAGGCGCGCGCTGGAAGGCATTGCCAAACGGCGAGCGGCGCAGCCGGTCTACAAAGCCGGCGACCTGGGCCGACAGCAGCTCGCCGGCCTGCGGCACCTGGCTCCGCACAATTGCCAGTTCGCGCTCACGGTCGGGGTAGTCGAGCCAGTGGTAGAGGCAGCGCCGCTTGACGGCGTCGTTGAGTTCGCGCGTACGGTTGCTGGTGAGAATGGTCACCGGCGTCGCTTCGGCGCGCACCGTGCCGATTTCCGGAATGCTGACCTGGTACTCGCCCAGGTACTCCAGCAAAAAGGCTTCGAAGGGCTCATCGGCCCGGTCGACCTCGTCGATCAGCAGCACCGCGCCCGGCGCCGGCGTCTGCAGCGCCTGCAGCAGGGGCCGGCGGATCAGGTAGCGGTCCTGGTAGACCTCGCGCTCCACGTCGGCGGCATCGCTGTGGCCTTCGACGGCCCGCATGTGCAGCAGCTGGGCGGCGTAGTTCCACTCATAGAGCGCCTCCCGCTGCTCCAGCCCGTCATAGCACTGCAGGCGTAGCAATTGCCGCTGCAGCGCCACGGCCAACGCCTTGGCCAGCTCGGTCTTGCCGACGCCAGGCTCGCCCTCCAGCAGCAGCGGGCGCTGCAGCTTGAGCGCGAGGAATACCGCCGTGGCAAGGCGGCGATCGGCAAAGTAACCGGCGCCCTGCAGCGCCTGCGTCAACGCATCAATGCTTGGGAAAGGTGTCATCAAATCGCTTGGCCATTCTTCTGTCGCTATCAATTCAGTAGCTGCTTGCACCCAACCCTAAAGGGCTACAGGCATAAAACGCTTGCAAATACCAGCAAAACAGCGCCTGCAGCCCGGATCAAGCCAGCGCCTTGGCCACGCCGCGCTGCGCCTGCACGCTGATCAGGTTGGCGCGGTAAGCCGCCGTGGCATGGATGTCGCTGTTGAGGTCAGCCGCATCGATCGTGACGGCCGCTGCCGCTTCCGGCGTGAAGCTTTTGCTCAAGGCATCTTCCAGCGCCTGGTGGCGGAACACGCCGTTGGCCGCGCCGGTGATGGCCACGCGCACACCGGCATCAAACTGCGCAATGAACACACCAACCAGCGCAAAACGCGAGGCCGGCTGCTTGAACTTCATGTAGGCCGCGCGCTTGGGGATGGGAAAGCTGATGGCGGTGATCAGCTCGCCCTCGTTCAGCGCGGTGGCAAACATGCCGAGGAAAAAGTCGTCGGCGGCAATCTGGCGCGCGGTCGTGTGAAGGGTCGCGCCCAGCCCCAGCACCGCGCTCGGGTAACAGGCGGCCGGGTCGTTGTTGGCCACGGAGCCGCCCAGCGTGCCCATCGCGCGCACCTGCCGGTCGCCGATGTGCGCTGCCATGTCGGCCAGCGCGGGTAAGGCCGCCTTCAGTTCGGCGTTGTCGGCCACATCGGCGTGGCGCGTCATGGCACCGATCACGAAGGCATTGCCCTCGCGCCGGATGCCGCTGAGTTCCTTGATGCCGCTCAGGTCGACCAGCTGCTCAGGGCTGGAAAGGCGCATCTTCATCGACGCCAGCAGGGTCTGGCCGCCGGCCAGCGGCTTGGCGCCGGCGGCGGCCAGCTTGGCGGCATCGGCCAGGGTGGCGGGGCGTTCCAGGGTGAATGCATACATGGCGGTTGCTCCTTGGAAGGTTTCAGGGTTTGGCAGCCTGGATGGCTTCCCAGACGCGGCCGGGCGAAGCGGGCATGTCGAAGTCGGTCACGCCCAGCGGCTTGAGGGCATCGAGCACGGCATTGATCACCGCCGGCGGCGAGCCGATGGCGCCGGCCTCGCCGCAGCCCTTGGCGCCCAGCGGGTTGTGGCTGCAGGGCGTGCACAGCGTGGCCAGCGTGAAGTGGGGCAGGTCGTCGGCGCGCGGCAGCGCGTAGTCCATCAGGGAGCCGGTCAGCAGCTGGCCGGACTCCTCGTCGTACACGCAGCGTTCCAGCAGCGCCTGCCCGATGCCCTGCACCAGGCCGCCATGCACCTGCCCTTCGACAATCATCGGGTTGATGATGTTGCCGAAGTCGTCCACGGCGGTGAAGCGGTCCACCCGCACTTCGCCGGTGGCCGGATCGATCTCCACTTCGCAGATGTAGGTGCCGGCCGGGAAGGTGAAGTTGGTCGGGTCGTAAAACGCCGTCTCGTTCAGGCCGGGCTCCAGCTTGTCGAGCGGGTAGTTGTGCGGCACGTAGGCCGTCAGCGCGACCTGGCCGAAGCTGACTTTCTTGTCGGTGCCCTTGATGGTGAATTCGCCGTTGGCAAACTCCACGTCGGCGTCGCTGGCCTCCATCAAGTGGGCGGCGATTTTCCTGGCCTTGGCCTCTATCTTGTCGAGCGCCTTCATGATGGCCGTGCCGCCGACCGCCAGCGAGCGCGAGCCGTAGGTGCCCATGCCGAAAGGCACACGCCCGGTATCGCCGTGCACCACGTCCACCTGATCGACCGAAATGCCCAGACGCGCGGCCACGACCTGGGCAAAGGTGGTTTCATGCCCCTGCCCGTGGCTGTGCGAACCGGTGAACACGGTGACGCTACCGGTGGGATGCACCCGCACCTCGCCGCACTCGAACAAACCGGCGCGTGCACCCAGCGCGCCGGCAATGTTGCTAGGCGCCAGGCCGCAGGCTTCGATGTAGCTGGAGTAGCCGATGCCGCGCTTTTTACCCGCGGCTTCGGTCGCCGCCCTGCGCTGCGCAAATCCGGCCACGTCAGCCAGCTCATTGGCCCGCGCCAGCAGGGCGCGGAAGTCGCCGACGTCGTACTGCAGCGCCACCGGCGTCTGGTAGGGGAACTGCGTCACCATGTTGCGCCGGCGGATTTCGTCCTGCGCCAAGCCCAGCTCCCAGCCGGCGCGTGTCACCAGCCGCTCCAGCAGGTAGGTTGCTTCGGGGCGGCCGGCGCCGCGGTAGGCATCGACCGGTGCGGTGTTGGTGAACCAGGCATCGACCTCGACATAAATCTGCGGCGTAGTGTACTGGCCGGCCAGCAGGGTCGCGTACAAAATGGTCGGAATGGCCGGCGCAAAGGTCGACAGGTAAGCGCCCATGTTGGCGTCGGTGTGCACGCGCAGCGCGAGGAACTTGCCGTCTTTGCCAAGCGCCATTTCGGCATGGCTGGCATGGTCGCGGCCATGGGCATCGCAGACAAAGGCTTCGCTGCGGTCGGCCGTCCACTTGATGTTGCGGTTGAGCTTTTTCGAGGCCCAGGTCAGGCACACGTCTTCGGCATAAAGATAAATCTTGGAGCCGAAGCCGCCGCCCACATCGGGCGCAATCACGCGCACCTTGTGTTCGGGCAGGCCCATCACAAACGCCGTCAGCAGCAGGCGCTCGACGTGCGGATTCTGGTTGGCCACGTACAACGTGTATTCGTCGGTGGCGCGGCTATAGGAGCCGATCACGGCGCGCGGCTCCATGGCATTGGGAACGAGACGGTTGTTGATCAAATCAAGTTGGGTCACATGCGCGGCCCCGGCAAAAGCCGCGTCGACCTGCGCCTTGTCGCCTATCGCCCATTTGAAGCAATGGTTGTCGGGGGCGACATCGTGCAGGGTCGCAGCCTTGGCGGCATCGGTCACCTTGACGACGGCGCTCAGCACCTCGTAGTCCACCTCCACCAGCTCGGCGGCGTTTTTGGCCTGCTCCAGCGTCTCGGCCACCACCATGGCCACATGGTCGCCGACATAGCGCACCTTGCCCTGCGCCAGGATCGGGTGCGGCGGCTCCTTCATCGGCGTGCCGGAGGTAGAGGTGATCAGCCAGCCGCAAGGCAGGCCGTTGATCTTGTCGGCCGCCACATCCGCGCCGACAAACACACCCAGCACGCCCGGGGCCGCCTTGGCGGGGGCGGTGTTGATGCTTTTGATGCTGGCGTGCGCATGCGGCGAACGCACAAACACCGCGTAGCTCTGGTTGGCCAGCGTGATGTCATCGGTGTACTGCCCACCACCGGTGAGAAAGCGGTAGTCTTCCTTGCGAAGGACGGAAGCGCCAATATTGGGCAGGTTGACAAAATCGGATGCACCCATGTCTGTACTCCTGAGAAATTAAATCACCCGGTTCACAGCGGCTCGCGCGCCGGCAGCGCATTTGGACAGCGGCAGCAGACGGCGACGGACGGCGGCAAGCTAGGCCGCCATGGCGGCAGCCCCCTGCTGCACGGCCTTGACAATGTTCTGGTAGCCGGTGCAGCGGCAAATGTTGCCTTCCAGCTGTTCGCGGATTTCGCCCTCGGTCGCCTTGGGGTGATGCTGGCAAAGGTCGACCGCGCTCATCACCATGCCGGTGGTGCAGAAGCCGCACTGCAGGCCGTGGCATTCCTTGAACGCCGCCTGCATCGGGTGCAGCGTGCCGTCCGCCCGGGCCAGGCCTTCGATGGTGGTGATGTCGGCGCCTATCGCCTGGGCGGCCAGGATGTTGCAGGACTTGACGGCCCGCCCATTCATGAGGACCGTGCAAGCGCCGCACTGGGCAGTATCGCAGCCGACATGGGTCCCGGTGAGCTGGAGTTGCTCGCGCAGCACCTGCACCAGCAGCGTGTTGGGGGGTGTCTCAACGCTGGCGGATTTCCCGTTGACTTTGAGCTGAACTTGCATGGGCTTGTCTCCTGTTGGCTTTGGGCTACGGACAGAACAGATCCATTGTTGAATTGACGACCTCACGCTGCCCTAGGTTAAACCCTAGGATGTTTGCCAAGCCCCGCTGAAGCTCTCAAAATGAAACAATCAGTGACACCCCTCCCAGCGCATCGATGCCAGGTCTGCAACAGTGCATGCGCCCCGCATCCACCGGATCTCACACGCAGGGTGTCCGTCCTCCCGCCGTCTTCCGAACAACGCCTCCAGCAGATCGCGCGAGCCCGTCAGGCGGTGCTGCAAGAGGGCCAAAGCCTGCCTGGCGCCTGCGCCAACCCGTGGATTGAACGCTCCTGGCAGCGCTGCCTGGCCAACGGGAAAAGCCGGAACCGGCGCTCAGCTTCGATGCGCCCTGATCCTGATGCAACACCGCACGCTGAGAGGTCGGCTTCGGCGTCCCTGCTGCACCCCGACCTGCGCTTGCAGGCTTTAGTGCTGGTGCGCTGCGGACGCGCTTTTGCCCTGAGCCTGGCCCCCAGTGGCAGCAGCGCCGGGCGCCACCGTGCTGACCGGCACGGTTAGCTCAAGCTTGCTTTCAGTGCCTTTGGCGTCCCTGAAGCGCAGGGTCAGCGGCACCTGGCTGCCCTTGGGCAGGGGCTGCTTCAGATCCATCAGCATCACGTGGTAGCCGCCGGACTTGAGTTCCACCGTTTGACCGGCCGGCAAATCGAGCACCGGCAGAGCGCGCATGGTCATGACGTCAGCCGTCATCTTCATTTCATGGACCTCGGCCACGCCCGCCACGGGCGAGGAGATGCCCACCAATTGCGCGCGCTCCCTGCTGGTGATCTTCATGAAAGCCCCCGTGCCCTTTTGCCCCGCCACGGTGCTGCGCACCCAGGCATCCCTGACTTCGACAGTTTGTGCATACAGGGTGCCGCAGGCCAGGGCCATTAGGGCCGCCAACAATTTGAATTTCATGGTGTTCTCCGGTAGACAGGATTAAAAAATAGCCGGACTATGTAACACCGGCCTGATGCGGTTCAGTGTTGATGGGCGCTGTGATCCTGCTCGCCGGCGTTGGTGGCAAGCGCCGATGCGCCCGGCGCCGAAGCCGCGACCGGCACCTTCAACTCGACCCGGCTTTCCAGCCCTTTCGCGTCCTTGAATGTCAGGGTCATGGGCACCGTGCTGCCTGCGGCCAGCGGCTGCTTGAGGTCCATCAGCATCACATGGTAAGCGCCTAACTTGAGTTCCACCGGTTTACCGGCGGGCAAGTCAATACCCGCCACCCGGCGCATTTTCATGACATCGCCTTCCAGTTTCATTTCATGCACTTCGGCCACACCGGCCACCGGGGAGGACACGCCCACCAGGCGCGTCGCGGTCCTGGCCGTGACGGTCATGAAAGCGCCGCTGCCCTTCTGGCCGGCCACCGTGCTGCGCACCCAGGCCCCCTGCACATCCACCGGCTGGCCCGAGTCTGCCACCCGTGCGGCGCCCGTCACTTCCAGCAAGGCGGCGGGCGATTTCAGGCCTTTGGCCGAGGTGCCCGACGCGGGCACTTCGCTCCAGTCCATGCTGCCGCTTTCACAGGTCTGCAGCACCTTGAACCACAGGGGCCCGGCCGTCTCGGGCAGCTTGCCGCGCAGCATGAACTCGTCGAAATGGGCGTCCTGCAGCGCCGCCTCCTTGCTGGCCGCCGTCCAGCTCACGACTGTCACGTCTTCAGTCACCTGCTTGCCGTGGTTGTCATAGGGTTTGGCGAGTTTTCCCAGCTTGGTCGTCAAGGTCCAGCCGGCCTTGGGGTAAGGCCTGGCGCCCTGAAAGCCGGCCGGAATCTGCACCGAGATGCCGGTGGTGGCCGAGCCCTCGCAGCCATGGCCGACCTGAAAAACAGCTTTGTACATGCTCCCGGCCGGGGCACTCTTACTCTCCAGAACAATATGAGAAAAAGAGGGTGAAGCCAGCATGCAAACTGCGCTAGCAGCTATTATTTTTATAGCAATTGAGCGTGTCATGATTAATCCAGACTTTGAAAAATACAGCAAAAGACGTGCTGACCACCAGGTCAACACGCAACAAACCTCTGCAGAGGCGGCTCAGTTCAAAGTGCAGGCGGCCCGCGGCTGAAGGGCAGCCCGGGTATGGCGGCATCGGCAGCCGCCGGGAGGTGCACAGCGGCCACGCGCTGGCCGGGGAAACAGGGAATGGCAATGACAGGCAGCGGCGGCGGCGCCAGCCCCAAGGAGGCGCACCAATCGCAGTGCGAGCCGGTCGGCGCGACGTCGCCGGAGCCGGAATCCGCATGACTCGCCGAGAGCGTGTTGACGCTGCACAGCCCACCGAGCTTGCCGGTGCGCACCTCTTCGGCCAGCATGGACACCGGCGCCAGCAGCGCCGACAGCACGGCGAGAAAGCTCAGCCAGACGGCAAGGCGTTTCCACAGGGTCAGCGGCAAAACGGAGGATGGGTGTGAGCGCACGGCGAAATTATAAGTACCGCATCCCGCTGGAATACGGCCCGCCCTGCTCCTTTATTGAGAGGGTGCACCCGCCCCTTGGGAGCGGCCTACCCCTACTTCGTGGCGTTCGGGAAGAACAGCTGCTGGCCGTTGATCTTGTAGCCGGCGATCGCGGCCTGGCCGGCGGGGGAAATCACCCAGTCGACAAACTTCTGGCCTTCAACCGCCCTGGTTTGCGGATGTTTGGCCGGGTTGACCAGCATCACGCCGTACTGGTTGAAGAGGCGCGTATCGCCTTCGACCAGGATCGTCAGGTCGGCGCGGTTCTTGAACGACAGCCAGGTGCCGCGGTCTGCCAGCACATAGCCGCCGGTGCTGGCGGCGATGTTGAGGGCCGGCCCCATGCCACAGCCGCAGGCTTTGTAGTTGGCAAATGCAGGTGCGCTGGCCGGTGTCTCAATCCCTGCGGTTTTCCAGTAACGCAACTCGGCCGCGTGCGTGCCGCTGCGGTCGCCGCGCGAGACGAAATTGGCGTTGGCGGCGCCGAGCTTCTTCAGCGCCTCGACAATGTCCCTGCCCTTGGCGCCGGCCGGATCGGCGGCGGGCCCGACGAGGATGAAGTCGTTGTACATCACCGGAAAGCGCTTCACGGCATGGCCTTCGGCGACCACTTTTTCTTCGGCCACCTGGTCGTGCACAAACAGCACATCGGCATCGCCGCGGCGGCCCATGTCTATGGCCTGGCCGGTGCCGACGGCCACCACCTTCACATCAATGCCGGTGGCCTTCTTGAACTCGGGCAGCAGGTAGGGGAACAGTCCGGACTGCTCGGTGGAGGTGGTGGAGGCGACCACGATGGCGGGCGCTTGCGCTATCGAAAGCGTAGCCGACAGCGCAAGTGAGACAAGGGCTAGCGCCTTGAAAGATTGCAAAGTCGTGGTCATCGTGCTGAAACCGTTCATGCCAGCTCTCCTTTTAAAAAATTCTCGGCCGCGGCAGGCAGCGGCCCCTTGAAAAAAGCCGGGGTCGGCAAATCGGCAATGAGCTGCCCCTGCTCCAGATAGATCACGCGGCTGGCCAGGCGTTTGACCTGGCCCAGGTTGTGGCTGCTGAAAACCAGCGTCATGCCGGTGTCGGCGAATTCAGCCATCAGCCGTTCCACCTCGCGCTTGGCGGTCGGGTCCAGGCTGGCGGTGGGCTCATCGAGCAGCAGGACCTGCGGCCTCAAGGCCCAGGCCCGCGCCAGCGCCACGCGTTGCTGCTGGCCGCCCGACAGGACCCTGGCATTGCGCCCGGCCAGCTCCGCCAGCCCCACCCGCTCCAGCGCCTGCCGGGCCTGTTCCCTGGCGGGCTGCCAGGGCGCGCCGTTCAGCCACAAGCCCAGGGCCACGTTATGCAAAACGCTGGCACGCAACATATAGGGACGCTGAAACAGCATGGCCTGGCGTGCCTGCGCGTCAGCCCAAAGACTGCCTGCCGCGGGCGGGACCAGCCCATGCAGCGCGCGCAGCAGCGTGCTCTTGCCGCTGCCATTGGAGCCCACCAGCGCCACGCGCTCGCCCGCAGCGATGCGCAGAGTGCAGGCCTTGAGTGCGCGGATGCGCCCAAACTGCACCCCCAGGGATTGCAGATTGAAAATCAGGCTCATGGCGGCGTGCCCTGGGCGGCCATGGCGGGCTCCACATCCAGCATCTGGTCATCAAGCTGCTCGCGCCAGCGGCGCAGCAGCGCGATGAGGATATTGAGCAGCAGCACCACGCCGAGCAGCACCAGGCCCAGCGCCAGCGCCAGCGGCAGGTCGCCCTTGCTGGTTTCCAGCGCAATCGAGGTGGTCATCACGCGCGTGAAGCCCTCAATATTGCCGCCCACCACCATCACCGCGCCGACTTCCGAGATCGCGCGGCCAAAGGCTGCAATCAGCACCGTCAGCAAGGCATAGCGCTCGTCCCACAACAAAATCAGGCCGCGCATGAGGCGGCGAGCCCCCAGCGACTGCAGCTGCTCACCGTGGCTGCGGTCGGCGTCTTCAATGGTCTGGCGGACCAGCGCGCTGACGATGGGCAACACCAGCACCGCCTGCGCCAGCACCATGGCCTTGAAGGAAAACAGCCAGCCCAGAAAGCCCAGCGGCCCGCTGCGCGACAGCAGCAAATAGACCACCAGCCCGACCACCACCGAGGGCAGGGCCAGGGCGGTATTGAGCAAGGCCAGCAACGCCGCACGGCCCCTGAAATGCGACACCCCCAGCCAGGCGCCAAACAGCAGCCCGCCGCCGCAGGCGATCAGGCAGGCGCAGGCGCTGACGGCCAGCGATCGGCCAACAATGCTGGCAAACAGGGGATCGAGCGAGGTGATGAGGGAAAAGGCCGTGACGGCACTGTCTGAAAAGGAGTTCATGCCAGAAGTCTTGCGGGACTTTATCCTAGGCCGCATGGCCTGCGCTGCGCATAGGGATTCATCGCTATGAAATCATTTGCATAGCCAATTCAGCGGCTTGCAGCGCCTGGCGCCGCTCCGTGCCGGCCAGTCCCTGCCCTCATAATCGACGCACCTTGCCCACCATGCACAACGTCGAACTCTCCTACCTGCTGACGCCGGAGCGGCGCAAGGACGCGCTGATACGCAACCCCTTGATGGACATGCTGCATGCGGTGCGTGAGCAGGGCTCCATCTCCAGGGCGGCCAAGGTGCTGGACCTGTCCTACCGGCATGTATGGGGCGCACTCAAGGACTGGGAGCAGACGCTGGGGCGCACCCTCATCGTCTGGGACAAGGGCCAGCGCGCCCGCCTCACCGAGTTTGGCGAAAAGCTGCTGTGGGCCGAGCGCCAGGCCCAGGCCAGGCTGGCGCCGCAGATCGAGGCCCTGAGCAGCGACATCGAGCGCGCTTTTTCCACCGCCTTTGACGACGAAGCCCATGTGCTGACGCTGTACGCCAGCCACGACGCGGCACTCTCTGCCCTGCGCGAGCAGGCCGGCGCGCATGGCCTGCACCTGGACATCCGCTTCATGGGCAGCGTCGATGCGATTGCCGCGCTGAATGCGGGGCGCTGCATGATGGCCGGCTTTCACACGCTGGACCAGCCGGGCGCGCAGTCGGTGTCGGCCAGGAGCTACCGCAGCCTGCTCAAGCCCGGCCTGCACAAACTGATCGGTTTTGCGCATCGCCAGCAGGGCCTGATCGTGGCGAAGAATAACCCGCTGGGCATTGCCGGCCTCATGGATTTGCGGCGGCCGGGTCTTCGCTACATCAACCGCGCGGAGGGCACCGGCACCCGCGTGCTGCTGGACGAATTGCTGCTCAAGGCCGGCATGGCCGCTGCGGACATTCAGGGCTACCAGAGCCAGGAGCCTTCGCACACGGCGGTGGCCCAGGCCATTGCCAGCCACGCGGCCGATGCGGGCCTGGGCATTGAGGCCGCCGCACGCGAAAAAGGCTTGGGCTTTGTGCCGCTGGTGCAGGAGCGCTACCACCTGGTGTGCCTGAAGTCCGAGCTGCCCTCGCCGCCGGTGCAGGCCCTGCTCCAGCAGCTGCAAAGCCGCGACTGGCAAACCACGCTGGACGGGCTGCCGGGTTACAGTGGCCGGCTGGCGCAAAGCGGCAAGGTGCTGTCGCTGCGGGCGGCCTTGCCTTGGTGGAACTACCGCACGCCAAAAATCAAAAAAACAAGCCTTTAGTATCGCCAGCCCTTTTACAACGGGCGCAAGAAGCTATATTTTTTATAGCGAGCAGGATCGGAATCCGCAGAAGATGTCGTCGCGCTCTGGCAAATGGAAATTGCGCAGCTTCGGATGTTTCAGGCGCGCCCGGGTGGCAAACGAGGCCCCGCGCAACACCTTGTGCGTGCCAAACCAGGGTTGCGACCAGGCTTGACAAGGGTCGGGCGAAAAGCCCGGGTAGGGGCGGAAGGTCGTGCCCATCCACTCCCAGACATCGCCCCAGCGAAAGCCCCGGCTCGCTGCCGTGTGGGCGGCCACTTCCCATTCCACCTCGGCCGGCAAGCGGCGCCCGGCCCAGCGGCACCAGGCGTCGGCCTCCCACCAGCTCATGTGCATGGCCGGCTGATGGCCCAGCATGCGCATGGCCCGGCCAAAGCGGGTCTGCATGACGGCGCCGCTGGCCACGCCGATCTGGTCCACATAGCGCGGCCCTCTTCGGCCCTCGCCCGCGGCCAGCTTCTGCAGCCAGTGCCAACCCACCGGATGCCAGAACTCCGGGCGGTCATAGCCGCCATCGCCGACAAACTCCACATACTGCGCCCAGGTGACAGGCTGGGCATCGATTTCAAACTCGGGAACGCTGATGGCGTGCTGCGCCTTTTCGTTGTCGAAGACGAATCCGCTGTCCGGGGCACTGCCCATCTGCCACACCGTGGCCGGGATCAGCAGGGGCTCGCGCAGCGCCATGGGCGCCGGCGTGAAAGCCTCCTGCAGGGGCTTGTCCAGCGGCAAGCCCAGGGTCTGGGCGTTGCAGGCCAGCGCTTCGCCCCGCATGTCCTCGTGAAACAGGCAGAGGCGGTAAAAGTACAGGGCCTCGTCATCGTCGCCGGCCTTTTCAAGCAGCTCCAGCGTGCTCTCCAGCGTGTCCAGAAGATAGCCACGGCAATGGGCCAGGTCCGGCAAATCCAGCGCCCAGCGGCTTTCATGCGACACCTGCTCGGCATCCCACCAGCGGTCGGCATTCGGCTCCATCGATGCCAGCAGCGCATGCCCCGCCTCGCAGCGCGTGCCCAAGGCCCGCTGCAGGTTGCGGCCTATCCAGCGCTCCTGAAACCAGCCTATATGGCCCAGCTCCCACAAAGGGGGACTCAGCGTGGTGAATGGGGGCACTTCGAAACCCACATCCTCCAGGGCCAGCTGGTACTGGCCGAACAGGTGCAGGGTGTGGTTGCGCGCATCCATCAGCGCCAGGGACAGCAGCGCACGACCCGCCCTGCGTATCAGGGACGAATCGGTCAATCCGGCGGCGGCCGCGTGGGAGCCGGGAAGGCCGGGGGCATGAGAGTCGGGATCTGTCGGCACAAAAAATCCTGTCAAACCCGGCGCTTGCCAGACCCCGCCAGGGGCCGGGGCCCGGACACATGGCCGGGTGCTGTTTCTGTCGGGTCATTGTGACATCAGGCCTCTAACACCAGACCCGGCGCGGACATCTCGGCGGCCGGCGTGCTTGTCATAATCAGGCTTGATGCCGCACCCCAAAAAGGTGGGCTGTCGCGGCAACTTCCCATGCGCTGTTGCCCCGCCGTACCGACCCAGAAAGCTGCCCATGACTACCCCAAATATCCCCACCAAGGCGCCTGCCGCGCCGCGACTCACCAGCCTGTCCCACGGCGGCGGCTGCGGCTGCAAGATTGCGCCGGGCGTGCTGAGCGAAATCCTGAAAAACTCCAGCAATCTGCCCATCCCTGCACAACTGCTGGTGGGCATTGAAACCGCCGACGATGCCGCGGTCTACCTGCTCAACGACGAGCAGGCCCTGATCGCCACCACCGACTTCTTCATGCCCATCGTCGATGACCCCTATGACTTCGGCCGCATCGCCGCCACCAACGCCATCAGCGACGTGTATGCCATGGGCGGCACGCCCATCATG
The DNA here is from genome assembly GCF_001598235.1 of Polaromonas jejuensis NBRC 106434. Lineage (GTDB taxonomy): Bacteria > Pseudomonadota > Gammaproteobacteria > Burkholderiales > Burkholderiaceae_C > Polaromonas > Polaromonas jejuensis. Next base: position 127,632 of record NZ_BCYO01000011.1, read on the forward strand.
GCGCTGGGCCTGGTGGGCATGCCCATCAACGTGCTGCCGCTGGAGACCATAGGCGCGATCCTGCGCGGCGGCCAGGATGTCTGCCGCGACGCCGGCATTCCTATCGCCGGCGGCCACACCATTGACTCCGTGGAGCCGATTTACGGCCTGGTGGTGCTGGGGCTGGTGCATCCCTCGCGCGTCAAGAAAAACTCGGGCGCCAGGGCCGGCGACGTGCTGATTCTGGGCAAGCCGCTGGGGGTCGGCATCCTGTCGGCCGCGCTCAAAAAGGAAGCGCTTGGCGACCAAGGCTATGCCTGCATGGTCGCCATCGCCACGCAGCTGAACAAGCCCGGCATTGAGCTGGCGAAACTCGACGGCGTGCATGCACTCACCGACGTGACGGGCTTTGGCCTGCTCGGCCATGGGCTGGAACTGGCGCGCGGCGCCCAGCTCAAAATGCAGCTTCAGCTGGACCAGATCCCGCTGCTGCCCGGCGTGCTCGAACTTGCCACTCAAGGCATGATCACGGGCGCCTCGGGACGCAACTGGGACAGCTACGGCGCAGAAGTCGTCCTGCCCGCAGACATCAGCCCGGCGCACAAAGCCCTGCTGAGCGATCCGCAGACCAGCGGCGGCCTGCTGGTGGCTTGCGCGCCTGAGCAGGCCGATCAGGTGCTGGACATTTTTATCAAGGCCGGCTTTGCGCGCGCTGCGGTCATCGGACAAATGGTGCCGGGTGCGGGGCTGGCTGTCCTTTGAGGCGCTTGCCCAGCGCCTGACCCGCAGGAGGGGAACGCTGTTGCGAGATGTAAAATCAGAGACCGGCCTTTCAACGTACCTTCAAGAGGATTCCCCAATGAGACAAAAAACGTTCACCGCTTCCCTCCTCGCACTGGCGATCGCCGCGACGTTTAGCGCCGGTGCCAGCGCCGCCGATATCAAGATCGGTGTGGCCGAGGCGCTGTCAGGCGGTGCAGCCCAATACGGGGTATCCATTCGCAATGGCTTTCAGCTCGCCGCCGATGAGATCAACGCCGCCGGCGGCGTCAACGGCGACAAGCTGCAGCTGATCATCGAAGACGAACAGGGCAAAAAGGAAGAGGCCATCAACGTCTTCAAGAAACTGATTTTCCAGGACAAGGTGCTGATGGTGTTTGGCCCCACCCTGTCGAACTCGGCCCAGGCCGCCGACCCGATCGCCCAGGCCGCCAAGACCGTGGCCTTTGGCACCTCCAACACGGCCGACGGCATCACCTCCATCGGCGACCATGTGTTCCGCAATTCGGTGACCGAAGCCGACGTGCTGCCCGAGACCATCAAGATGGCCGTCAAGAAATCCGGCGTCAAGAAGGTCGCCGTGATGTATGGCAATGATGACGTGTTCACCAAGAGCGGCTACGACAACTTCAAGAAGGCGCTGGAAGACCTGAAGATTCCGGTCACGACGACCGAAACCTTCGCCAAGGGCGACGTCGACTTCAAGGCCCAGCTGACCAAGATCAAGGCCGGCAACCCCGACGCCATCGTGCTGTCGGCCCTGCTGGCCGAAGGCGCGCCCATCATGGTGCAGGCCCGCCAGATCGGGCTGAACATGCCCTTCATCGGCGGCAACGGCATGAACTCGGTCAAGGTGTTCGAGCTGGCCAAGGACAAGTCGGACGGCCTGTATGTGGGCAGCCCCTGGTCGATCGAGAACCAGTCCGATGCGAACCGCAAGTTCGTGGTGGCTTACACCGCCAAGTTCAAGACCGCGCCCGACCAGTTCGCGGCCCAGGCCTATGACGCGATGAACATCGCCACCCAGGCGCTGCGCAAGATCAAGCTCGGCGGCGATCTGGCGGCCAATCGCACCGCGCTGCGCGAGGCGCTGCCGGCTGTGAAGCATGTAGGCGCGACCGGCGCCTTCAGCTTCCGCCGCGCCACCGACAAGGCCGGCAAACCCGCCGGCTACGATGCCCAGCAGACCGCCATCGTCAGCGTGACGAAGGGTGGCAAGTTCTCGATCGAGAAATAACTGTCCGTCGGACGGAGCGCCTGGTCGCGCCGTCTTTTTTCTTGCCAGCGCATCACCGCGCTTTATTCGGGACACCCATCGTGCTGGAACAGCAGTTAGTCAATGCCTTGTCGCTCGGGTGCGTCTACGCCCTGTTTGCGCTGGGCTTCACCCTTATTTTTGGCGTCCTGGGCGTCATCAACCTGTCCCACGGCGCGGTCTTCATGGTCGGCGCCTACGCGGCAGAACAGGCCGTTGCGCACTTCGCCTTGCCGCTGTGGAGCGCACTGCTGTTCGCCTTCCTGTTCAGCGGCGGGCTTGGGCTGCTCATCGATTTTCTCGTGCTGCGGCCGCTGCGCGCCCGCAATGCGCCGCACCTGATTCCGATGATCGCCACGATAGGCGTGGCCATCATCCTCAACAACGGCATCCAGGGCATCTTTGGCGCGCAGAACCTGCGCTTTCCATCGGGTCTGGTGTCGGACGACTCCCTGAGCCTGGGGGGCCTGCACCTGACGGCTATCGAACTCGGCATCATCCTGCTGTCATTCGTGCTGATGGCCGTGCTCCTGGTAGCCCTCAAGAAAACCCAGCTCGGCCGCGCGCTGCGGGCCATTGCCGAATCGCCCAAGGCCGCTTACCTGCTGGGCATCAACGTCGAAGGCCTGTTCTACCTCACCTCCTTTGCCGCCGCCGGGCTGGGCGGTGTCGCCGGCGTGCTGATCGGCCTGTATTCCAATGCGCTGTTTCCGCTGATGGGTCAGCCCATGCTGCACAAGGGCATTGCCGTGATCATCCTGGGGGGCATGGGCGACATCCGCGGCGCGCTGATCGGTGGCCTGTTCCTGGGCTTTGCCGAGGTGCTGTCGGTCGCCTATATCGGTTCCAGCATGCGCGATGCCGTGGCCTTCGGCCTGCTTTTCCTCATCCTGCTGGTGCGGCCCAAGGGGCTGTTCGGCACCCTGCAAGAACGCAAGGTCTGACATGAAACTCCCCCGTTGCTTGCTCACTTCGTGTAGCAGCCTCCCCCCTCAAGGGGGCAACACCAGCGGCCCGGCAAAGCCGGTTCCGCGGTGTTCCGCGAAAAAACATCTCATCGAGTTCATGCACCCTGAGGCAGGCGCAGCATTGTGGGACAACTGAAATATGGAATGGTTTGACAACTTCTGGTCGGTCTACAGCAATCTGGTGCTCACGCTGGGCACCAATGCCCTGCTGGCACTCTCCATCTACCTGACCCTCTCCTGCGGCATGCTGGCCATCGCCAATGCGGCCTTCATGGGCATAGGGGCCTACACCTCGGCCCTGCTGACCATGAACTATGGACTGCCGTTCCCGCTCGTGCTGCTGGCCGGCATGGCCGCTCCGGCGTTCATGGCTTTCGTGATCGGCAAGCCCACCCTGCGCCTTTCGGGGGTGTACCTGGCCATGGCGACCCTGGCCTTTGGCGAGGTGGTGCGCATTGCCCTGCTCAACACCGAATCCCTCACGGGCGGCGCGCTGGGGCTCAACGGCATCCCGCAATCCACCCAGTGGTGGCACGTGGCGCTGGCCCTGGCCCTCACGCTGGCCCTGCTCTGGCGCCTGAATCGCTCGAAGGTCGGACGCGCCTTCGAGTCGATCAAGGAAGACGAGACAGCGGCGGGCCTGATGGGCATCGACGTGGCGGCACACAAGATGCTGGCGTTTGTGCTGGGCGCGGCCATTGCAGGTCTGGCCGGAACGCTCAACGCCCACCTGACCTTCTTCATCGGCCCCAGCGAATACGGCTTTGACCGTGCGGTGGACATCCTCACCATGGCCATCCTCGGCGGTATTGGCAACCTCACCGGCCCGGTAATCGGTGCCGTGATCCTCACGCTGCTGCCGGAACTGCTGCGCTCGTTCAAGGACTTCCGGCTGGTCGTCAACGGCTTCATCCTGGTGCTGATCGTGCTGTTCCTGCCCAAGGGCATCTGGGACCCTGCGCGCTTCACACAGTGGTTTGGCAGGAAAGGGAGCCGGGCATGAGCACCGCACTGAAGCTGGATTCGCTGTCGCGCCACTTCGGCGGCCTCAAGGTCCTGCAAGACGTCAACCTGGAGATTCCACAAGGCGGCATCTTCGGCCTGATCGGGCCCAACGGGGCCGGCAAAACAACCGTCTTCAACCTGATCACCGGTCTGCTGCCGCCCACCGGCGGGCGTATTGAATTCAATGGCCAAAACCTGGCGGGCTACCAACCGCACGAGATCACGCGCCTGGGCATTGCCCGCACCTTCCAGAACATCCGCATCTTCAAGGAAATGTCGCTGCTGGAGAACGTGATGGTCGGCCTGCATGCGCAGCTGAAATATGACTCGCTCGGCCTGCTGGCCAGTTCCGGGCTGTTTCGCAGCGAGGAACGCCGTGCCCGCGAGCGCGCCCACGAACTGCTGTCCTGGGTCAAACTCGACCACAAGGCGACGGACAAGGCCGACAACCTCTCTTATGGCGAGCAGCGCAAACTGGAACTGGCGCGAGCGCTCGCCACAAATCCCAAACTGCTGCTGCTGGACGAGCCGGTGGCCGGCATGAACAGCAGCGAAAAAGTCGAGCTGATGATTGAAATCCGCAACATCAGCGAACGCGGCTACACGATTTTCATGATTGAACACGATATGCGTTTTGTGATGGGCCTGTGTGGGGACATCGCCGTCCTGAATTTTGGGCGCATCATCGCGCGCGGCAGCCCCGACGCGATACGCAACGACCCGCAGGTGATCGAGGCCTATCTGGGCCGCGAAGACGATGAAGTGACGCTTGATGCCACGGGGGCGGCGGCATGAGCGCGCCCTTGCTGCAAGTCAATGGCCTGAAAGTCGCCTACGGCCATATTGAAGCCGTCAAGGGCATTGACCTGGAACTCCACGAAGGCCAGATCACCACGCTGGTTGGCGCCAACGGCGCCGGTAAATCGACCACTCTGCTGGCACTCTCGGGCCTGGTCAAAAAAGCCGCCGGCCGTGTCACGCTGGATGGCAAGGACCTGACCAAAATGGCGCCGCACAAGATCGTATCAAGCGGTGTCGTGCAGGTGGCGGAGGGCCGTGCCACGCTGACGACCCTGACGGTGCGGGAAAATCTCGAACTCGGCGCCTACACCCGCCGTGACCGCGATAGCCGGGCCCGTGACCTGGACTATGTCTATGGCCTGTTTCCCGTCCTCAAGGAGCGCGCCGGCGGCCTGGCGGGCAATCTCTCAGGGGGTGAGCAGCAAATGCTGGCGATTGGCCGTGCCCTCATGGCCAAGCCGCGCGTACTGTTGCTGGACGAGCCTTCCATGGGACTGGCGCCCATCATCGTGCAGGACATCTTTCGCACCTTGCGCAACATCAACCAGGCCGGCCTGACCATTTTTCTGGTCGAGCAAAACGTCCGCCAGGCCCTGAAAATTGCCGACCGCGCCTACGTCATCGAGACCGGCAGCATCGTCCTGAGCGGAACCGGCCGCGAGTTGCTGGTCAATCCCAAGGTGCAGGAAGCCTACCTCGGCAGCTGACGGCGGCAGGCCGGTTCCAGGTTCTCAAAGCTACCCCTTTCAAGGTTTTGGTTTTGCCCCCTCTCCCGCTGGGAGAGGGTGAAAGACCTTGAAAGAGGTGGTGCTCAAAGCTCCTGGCCTTGCATGAAGCGGTCAAACGTGGCTTCCGTGAAGCGGAGCCACAGGTTCTGGTCGCCGCGGAATTTGGCGTAGTCCGCATACACCTTGCGCCAGTTTTTATTTGTGACCAACAGCTCGACATACGGCCTCATCCTAAATCCGGCGATGACTCGGCAGCTGCGGGAATCAAATCGACTTTTTGAAGCGGCGCAAGCCAATCAATGCCGGTGACAGCAACCGTGCTACTAACCTTGCCGGCGGCGCAGCAGTTCCACGCAGGCGCGGGTCTGGCGCGCATCCAGGTAGGGCGAGCCCTATGACGTAGGGGTGTCCCTATTAACCCCATAGGGTAAGCACTGTTCAAGCCAAATCCGGCTATAGCCATCTGTTTATGAGACCCCTGTTTGATCTAGAGTGACAGCAAGAGTGACAGCAAGCCGCCGATTAGTGGGAGAAGAAAATGGACCGAACTCCTTCTTTTATGTCCGGAATGGCAATCGCCCCCGTGGCTTCGCTTCCGCACGCCGCGAGAGCCCCTATGGTCTCCCCCGCCGGCCCGGGTACCGGGCATTCCCCCAATGCCGCCCTGCTCACCCACGATTCAAGAGGGGTGACGAAGATGAATAGCGCCGCCTATCGTCTTGTGATTTTATTTCTCGCGCTTGTTTTTATGCTTGCTGGGTGTGGTGGTGGTGGTGGTGGTGGTGGCGGAGGAGGAGGTGGTGGTGGAACTGGGACCGCGCCGGCATCTGAGACTTTCACCATCGGCGGCACGCTGACGGGCCTTGCTTCTGGCTCGCTCATTGCGCTCCGCAATAATGGTGCGAACGATTTGACCCTGAGTGCCGACGGCCCCTTTACCTTTGCCCCGGTGTTCGCCACGGGTGCCCCCTACGACGTGACCATCGCCACACTCCCGGCAAACCAGCCTTGCACCAGCACCTATGGTGCGGGGACGGTGAGCGATACCAACGTGACTAACGTGAACGTGTTTTGCGGGCTGCTGGCGCGGGGAGGTTTTTTCCCGGCGGGCAACCTCGCCACGGCACGTAATACACACACGGCGACGCTATTGCCCAACGGCAAGGTG
>NZ_BCYO01000012.1 GCF_001598235.1 Polaromonas jejuensis NBRC 106434
AGCGCGACCGGCGGCACGGGCGGCGGCAGCAAAGCGCGCTCGCGCGCGAAGGCCTGGCCGAAGCGGCCCATGGCCTCGATCGCCGCCACGGCGCGCGCCGGGTCCTCGAAGACGGTGAAGCCGTCATCCTCGTACTGGCGCACACGCTCCTTCGACGCCAGGATGGAGAGCACGAAGAGCCGGTCCGGGTGCTTGTCGCGCACGGCCTTGAGCTGCGCGCGCAGGCCTTCGGCGATGGAGTCGGCCCCCACCGTGTAGGTGAAGAAGCCCAGCACCGATTGGTAGCCGCCCTCGTCCACCACCGCCTCGGTGAAGCGGCCGGCGATGGACAGGTCGTTCATGAACTGCGCGGTGCAATCCACCGGGTTGCGCGGCGCAGCGAAGGGAATCAGTTCCTTGAGGTGCTTTTGCGCGGCGGCCGGCATCTCGGGCATGGGCAGGCCCGCGGTTTCGGCCGCGTCCGAGACGATCACGCCCGCGCCGCCGCTCACGGTGATCACGCCGAGCGTGTTGTTCGCGGGGTAGATGCGCCGCGTGGCCAGGCGCGCCACGTCCAGCATGTGCTCGGTGGAGCGCGCACGGACCACGCCGAACTCGGCCAGCACGGCGTCGGTCACCGCGTCGTTGCCGGCGATGGAGGCGGTGTGCGACTGGGCCGCCGCGCTGCCGACCGCGCTGGTGCCGACCTTCATCATCACCACGGGCTTGCGGGCATGGCGGGCAGCCTCGAGCGCGGCCAGCAGGCGGTCGCCGTCGCGGATGCCCTCGGAGTACACGGTGATGACATCGGTGTCCCCGTCTTCCACAAAGGCGTGAACGAGCTCGCCCAGGCTGATGTCGCACTCGTTGCCGCTCATCACGCAGGACGACACGCCGATGCCGAACTCGCGCGCCAGTCCCAGGATGTGGCTGCCATAGGCGCCCGACTGGCTCGCGATGCCGACGCGGCCCGCGCCCGGAAAGCCCATCTCCACCACCGAGGTGAAGCTGCCGTAGAAGCCTATGCGTGGGTTGAGAACGCCGAGCGAATTGGGGCCCAGCAGCCGGATGCCGCTGGCGCGCGCCGCGTCCAGCATGCGCTGCTGCAGCTGCGTGCCCTCCTCGCCCATTTCGGCGAAGCCGGCGGAAAACACGATGGCCGCCGCCGTGCCGCGCGCGCCCAGGTCGGCCACCACCTGTGGTGCGAGCTTGGCGGCCACGGCGACGATGGCGACATCGGGCGTCTCGGGCAGCGCCGCCACGCTGGCGAAGGCGGGCAGGCCCTGGATCTGTGGCCAATTGGGGTTCACCGGCAGCAGCCGGCCCTGGTAGCCCTGCGAGCGCATGTAGGCGATGGGCCGCCCGCCGATGCGCAGCGCGTCGTCGGACGCGCCGATCACGGCGACGGAACGGGGGTGCAGCAGGCGGCCGAGCGCGTTGTTCATGGTCATGTCTGGAGGTATCGGGAAAGGGTTATTCGGCCTTGGCGCCCGAGGTCTTGACCACCCTGGCCCAGCGTTCGATGTCGGAGGCGATGAGCTTGCCGAACTGCTCGGGGGTGGACCAGGCGGGCTCGTAGCCCTGCGCGGCCAGGCGCTCCTTGAACTCGGGGCTCTCCAGCTCGCGCTTGATCTCGGCGTTGAGCTTGGCGATCACGTCCTTGGGCGTGCCGGCAGGCGCCATCAGCCCGTTCCACACCGACACGTCGAAGCCCGGCAGGCCCGACTCGGCCACCGTGGGCACGTCGGGCATGGCGGGCGAGCGCCTGGCGCCGGTCTGCGCGATGGCCTTGAGCTTGCCGCCCTTCACCTGCGGCGTGGCGGAGAACATCATGTCCATCACCACCTGCGAGTTGCCCGCGATCACGTCCATCATCGCCGGAGCGCTGCCGTTGAACGGGATGTGCGTCATCTTCACGCCCGCCTGCGAACTCAGGTACTCGGTGGCCAGGTGCGTGGAGGAACCGTTGCCGGCCGACGAAAAGTTCAGCTCGCCCGGCTTGGCCTTGGCGCGCGCGATCAGGTCCTTCAGGCTGTTGATGCCGAGCGACGGATTGACCATCAGCAGCGCGGGGCCGCTGGTCAGCGAGGTAATGGGCGCGAGATCGGTGCGGATGTTGTAGCGCAGGTTCTTGTACAGCGACGGGTGGATCGTGTGCCCCATGGTCACGAGGATCAGCGTGTAGCCGTCGGCCGGCGCGCGCGCCACGAACTCGGCGCCCAGGTTGCCCGAGGCGCCGGCCTTGTTCTCGACGATGAAGAGCTGGCCCAGCCGGTCGCCCAGGCGCTGCGCGAGCACGCGCGCCACGCTGTCGTTGGTGCCGCCCGGCGGGTAGGGCACGACGATCTTGACGGCGCGGGAAGGGAAGCCCTGCGCTGTGGCGGCACCGGCAGTGGCCAGCGCCGCCAAGGCCAGCACCATGCCGGCGGCCGCGCGACGTGTCACGAATTTCATTGCTTGTCTCCTGATATAGATCCCGCGCCGAGACGACGGCACATCGGGAAGGCGTTTGCATCGTAAACAGATGGATATACTTAATCCAATACTTTCGGTGCAGGATTCGATACATTTCATATATCACCATGGATCTTCGCCAACTGCATCAATTCGTGACCGTGGCCGAAGCGCAGAGTTTCCGGCGCGCGGCGGAGCGCCTGTTCATGGCCCAGCCCCCCCTGTCGGTCGCCATCCGCAAGCTGGAGGAAGAGATCGGCACGCCGCTGTTCGAGCGCAGCGCGCGCGGTGTGCGGCTGACGGCCGCTGGCGAAAGCGCGCTGGTCGCAGCCCGCAAATGCCTGGCGGGCGCTCAGGACGTCGCCACGGCGGCGCGCGCGGCAGCGGGCGGCGAGACGGGCCACCTGCGCATCGGCTTCACCGGCTCGGCCACCTTCGGTTTGCTGCCGCGAGCCATACAGGCCTTCAGCCGCCGCTACCCGGAAGTGCGCCTGACACTGCAGGAAATGACCAACCAGCAACTGCTGTCACTGGTGCAGGCGCAGCAATTGGACCTGGGGTTTGTGCGCGTGCCCACCAGCCGCCCTCCGGGCGTGCATTTCGAGGTGCTGGAAAGGGATGTGCTGTGTGTCGCGCTGCACCCGGACCATCCACTCGCGGGGAAAGCAGCGCTGTCGCTGCGCGACCTCGCGGATCAGGATTTCGTCGGCTACGTGCCCTCGCCTGTCGGGGGCTTGCATGCGGCCGCCACCAGCTTGCTGCAAAAGGCCGATGTGGCCCCCCACATCACCCAAGAGGCTGTCCAGGTCGCTACCGTGATCGGCTTGGTTGGCAGCGGCCTGGGCCTTGCGCTCGTCCCTTCGGCCAACACGCGCTACTACACGGCCAATGTGGTCTATCGCCCATTGAATGACCTGCCCAGGGGCGAGTCGATCGGCATCGCCCTGGTGCATCGCCCGGACAGCTCCAACCCTGCCGTGCGCCATTTCCTGTCCAGCGTTCCCTCGCTGACACGGTCGAAAAAACGCGCCACGGTCTGAGCGCGTCCGGCCGCGCGGCTAGTGCAGAAACCCCATGGCCCGCCCGTCCCTCACCTCGGGCTTGATGCGGTGCTCGGCCTCCAGCTGCGCCAGAAACTCTTCCGCCGACAACTCGGCCGCCAAAATGGTCACCTGGCGCTTGACCGCCGCAAAATCTCCGGGGCACAGCTGCGTTAATTTGGCCAGACGCGCCTGCAAGGCGCTGGTCAGCAAGGCCGTGTTGCCGGCCAGCGCCTCGGTGACGAACATCTTTTCGCGCTGCTCGCGCGTCAGCGGCATGAACTTGATCTTGAAGGTAAAGCGCCGCAGCGCCGCCTGGTCCAGGCTCTCCAGCAGATTGGTGGTGCAGATGAAGATGCCGGCATGGCGCTCCATGCCCTGCAGCATCTCGTTGACCTCGGTCACCTCGTAGCTGCGCTGGGCGCCGCGCCTGTCCTGCAAAAAGCTGTCCGCCTCGTCGAGCAGCAGCACGGCCTTCTCCAGTTCGGCCTCGCGGAACATGGCGGCCATGTTCTGCTCGGTCTCGCCCACGTATTTGCTCATCAGGTCACTGGCCTGCTTGATGAGCAGCGGCTGGTCCAGCGCCCTGGCGATGTGCTCGGCCAGCGCGGTCTTGCCGGTGCCGGGCGGACCGTAAAAGCACAAGGTGCCGTGGCCGCGGCTTTTGAGCGCCTGCACAATGCGCGGCACCTCAAAACGCGATTCGACATGGAGCATCGCCAGGTCGTAAGTGGTCACGCAGCGGCGCCCCGATGCCTCGACCTTGTTGCCCAGCGCCACATCCGCATTCATGAGCTGGCGCTCGATCAGCGACTCCATGAGCGCAGGCCTGCCGCCCGCGAGGGTCGCCTGCAACCCCTGGCTGTCCAGCTCGGCGTCCATCCTGTCCGGCGGTGCGCTGGCCAGGCAGGCAAAACGCACGGCCGTGCGTATCTGCGCCGGCGTCAGGCCCTTGCGCGCGGTAAGTTTGGCGACAAATTCAGCGCTGACCTGCACGCCATCCAGCGTCTTGCGCACCAGACTCTCGCGCGCGCCGGGCGGCGGCGAGCGCAGCTCCAGGTGGTAGGCAAAACGCCGGCGAAAGGCCGGGTCGATCTGCTCGATGCGGTTGGTGACCCAGAGCGTGGGCACGGTGTTGGATTCCAGTATCTGGTTCACCCAGGCCTTGCCGTTGACCGAAGCGCTGGCCGGCACCGGCAACTGCTCGGAGCGCGCCATCAGCTGCGCGGCTTCGCTGGAGATGGGCGGAAACACGTCTTCCACCTCGTCAAACAGCAGCGCCGAATGCGTGCTGCCCTTGAGGAAGACCTGCGCAATCTGCAGGGAACGGTAGCGGTCGCGTCCACTCAGGGAGTTGCCATCGCGGTCGGCGTATTCGACTTCAAACAGGTCCAGCCCGGCGGCCTGCGCCACCACCTTGGCCAGCTCGGTCTTGCCGGTGCCGGGGGGGCCGTAGAGCAGCACATTGACGCCCTGCTCCCTGCTGCTCACCGCATTGCGCAGCAAGGCCACCAGCACCTTCGCGTCTTCTTCCACAAAGGCAAAATCCGCCAGGCCCAGGCTGCTGCGCGCGGCGGGCCGCGTGAAGACGGCCATCAGCTCGTTCTGGTCGCGGTATTCGCGCATCAGCACGGGCGGCAGCCGCTCGCTGACCTTCATCAGGTCGGCCAGATCGGTGATGTTGTGCTCGGAGATCAGGTTTTCGACCATGCCTATGCGCTCCAGCCGCGAGCCGGCGCGCAGCGCTTCGGCGACCTCAGGCGCCTTGACGCCGGCCACATCGGCAATCGCGGCATAGGCCTCGGGGGCGTTGTTGACCTTGAACTCCACCAGCAGCGAGCGCAGGTCGCGCTGGTAGCGCGCCAGCGTGCCGTACAACAGCAGCGCGCGCTCGGCCTGGTTGAGCTGCAGCAGGCTGGCCAGCGCGTCTATGTTTTTCTCCACCAGCGTGGACTGCTTTTTCAGCGCGTGGGTCAGCCAGTCGCCGGTGGCGGACAGCACCGAGAGCAAGTCCTTGGGCTGGTCCTTGGCGTGTTCGTCGAGATAGAAAAACAGCGTGCCTTCCTCATAGGGGCCGCGCCAGGCGCCGTGACGGGCCATGAACTCGGCGTCGCTCAGGGCTTCATGGCCGCGCCAGAGTTCGTTGTCCTTGCAGCGGCGCCCCAGGAATTCGCGCAGGCGCTGCAGCGCCGGCAGGGGCCAGACCAGATGGCGGCCCGAGAGCGAAAGCAGGCTGTTCAGGTCGCGCCGCACGTTGAACTTGGCGCCCTGGCGCGCCGCCAGCGTCAGCACGAAGTGCGAGCACATCAGGTCCAGCACCGGGGCTTCCTTCAGCCCTGGGGACAACAGCGAGGGCTGCGGATGCGCAATGGCGGAACGCTTGTTCATGGACAAACCTCCAGTTGGCAAAGACACCGCGGGCGCATGCCCCCGGCTCCGGAAAGCTCCACCATAACGCAGCTTGAAGCATCATGGAAGACACTACGGGGATTAGGCCGCGTGAAGGCGTCGCAAGATCTGCCCGGAAGACGCGGAAAATGCCTGCCAGCAGAACCCATTGCCAAGAAGGAACTCCATGCTCAATCTGACCGATATCGAACAAGCCGCCCTGCGCCTGCAGGGGCATTTGCTGGACACGCCCTGCGTCGAGTCGAAGACGCTGTCGCAGCTGACCGGCGCGCAGATTTACCTGAAGTTTGAAAACCTGCAGTACACCGCCTCCTTCAAGGAGCGCGGCGCCTGTAACAAACTCGCACAACTCTCGGACGACGAACGGCGCCGCGGCGTGATTGCCATGAGCGCCGGCAACCATGCCCAGGGCGTGGCCTATCACGCGCAGCGCCTGGGCCTGCGCGCCGTCATCGTGATGCCGCGCTTTACCCCGGGCGTGAAAATCGAGCGCACCCGCGGCTTTGGCGCCGAGGTGGTGCTGCATGGCGACACGCTGGACGAATCGCGCGCCCATGCCCTGATGCTGGCCGAGCGCGAAGGCCTGGTGTTTGTGCACCCCTATGACGACGAAGCCATCGTGGCCGGCCAGGGCACCGTGGGGCTGGAAATGCTGCGCGCCGTGCCGGACCTGGACACGCTGGTCATCGCCGTGGGCGGCGGCGGCCTGATCGCGGGCATGGCGACGGCCGCCAAGGCACTCAAGCCCGACATTGAAATCATTGGCGTGCAAACCTCGCGCTTTCCGGGCATGGTCAACGCCATCAAGGGCACGCACTACCCGCAGGGCCTGAGCACGATTGCCGAGGGCATTGCGGTCGGCACGCCCGGCGTCATCCCGCAGGCCATCATTGCGAAACTGGTGGACGACCTGGTGCTGGTGGATGAGGGCGATATCGAGCAGGCCATGGTCATGCTGCTTGAAATTGAAAAAACCCTGGTCGAGGGCGCGGGCGCGGCCGGCCTGGCGGCGCTGCTCAAATACCCGGAGCGCTTTGCCGGCAAAAAAGTCGGGCTGGTGCTGTGCGGCGGCAATATCGACCCGCTGCTGCTGGCCGCCATCATCGAGCGCGGCATGGTGCGTGCCGGGCGCCTGGCCCGCATCAAGGTCAGTGCGCGCGACATTCCCGGCTCGCTGGCCAAAATCACCGCCACGGTGGCCGGTGCCGGGGCCAACATCGAAGAGGTGCACCACCAGCGCGCCTTCACCATGCTGTCGGCCCAGAACGTGGAGATTGAGCTGGTGATCCAGACGCGCGGGCGTGAGCATATCGCGCAGGTGCTGGCGACGCTGAGCGCGGCCGGGTTTGAAGCCTCCGAGCAGCACTGAAGCGGTTCAAGCCGTTCGGTGCCGGTGCTGGCGGGCCAGGGGACTCGGTTCCATTTCGAATCCAATGCGAGAGTAGGCGCCGCGCCGCAGACAGTGCCGCAGCACGGCCAGGCGGGGCAACGACCTGTCGCGTTGAAGTCGAGATGGAATCAATTCCAGCCAATCACCTCAAAGCCCTTTTCGCCCAGGCAGCGCTGGACAAAGTTGCGGTAGGTGCCGTTGGGCCGGTCATTGTGAAAGGCGCCCGACACCGCACCGGCCGAGCCGCCGACGGCGGCGCCCGCGGCACCGGCGCGAAACACGCCCTCGCCGCCACGGCCCGTGATCAGCGCCCCCACGGCCGAGGCCACGCCGACGGTGGCCGCGCCCTCACCGGCGCGGCGGCCGACTTCGTTGCCGCTTTGCGTGGGCGCAAGGCCTGCGGCCTGGGCGCGCGACATGCAGGCATCGGCCTCCTGCTGGCCCTGGGCCGGGCCCACGCGGTTGAGCGTGGCGTTGGGGTACAGCACCGGCCTGGCCGAGCCGCTGTTGGGCCCGCTGCTGGCGCAGGCCGAGAGCAGGAGCAGCGCCGCCGAAGTGGCGCCCACCGCAAAAATTTTGGCTGAAGATTTCATGCATTCCATCCACAAATAAGCAGCTGAAAGGGTAGCGCAAAAGCGCCGGCGGACCCGGCTTGCCGCTGCACGGTGCAAGCAGGTAAAATCCCCGCTGATATCAAGCCTTTCAGGAACCACCATGTCCAGTCCAGCCGTCCCTACCCCCCGCGCCGCACACGGCAGCCCCGCGCCTGCCCAGGAATATGAGCAGGATGCGGTTGAAGCCATCGTGCCGATGATGCCCATCGTTTTGCCCATGGTCGGCGGCGTGCTGATGTTCCTGCTGGCCTTCATCGCCGTTTTCATCGCCTGAAACGCCTCGCGCTGAAACACCCCGGTCCGCATGTTGCGGACTTTTTTTTGTCCGGCGCTGGCGCTGAATCAGGCCGCGCCGCCCGGCGGCCGCCACTTTCCCTGCTTTCACCATGCCCCACACCACCCCCGTTTTGCAGGCTGATGGTCTTTCTTTTGGCCATGGCCACGGCACGCTGTTTGCACATCTGTCTGTCCTTTTGCCCTCCGGCGTGACCCTGGTGTGCGGCGATGAGGGCGTCGGCAAAACCACCTTGCTCCGGTTGCTGGCCGGGGTTCTGCCCTTGACGACGGGGGAGCTGCAAATCCGCGGGCTGCGCCTGGCCGACCAGCCGGACGCCTACCGCCGGCAGGTGAGCTGGTTCGACCCGCGCGACCCGGCGCTGGACGAACGCACGGCCAGTCAGATCTTCAACACCCTGCCCCAGCGCCACCCCGGCCATGACGCGGACGCGCTGCAGACGCACATCGACGGCCTGAGCCTGGCGCCGCATCTGGACAAACCGCTGTTGGCGCTGTCCAGCGGCACCCGGCGCAAGGTGTTGATGGCCGCCGCACTGGCCAGCCAGGCCAGCGTGACCCTGCTCGACCAACCCTTCATGGCGCTGGACCGGCCCTCCATCGCCTATTTGCTGGGCGTACTGGCCGAAGCGGCGCGGCACCCGAACCGGGCCTGGGTGGTGGCCGACTATGTGGCGCCCGAGAGCGTGCCGCTGGCCCAGGTGATTGAGCTGGCGCTGTGAAACCTGAAACGCTCCTTATTTGATAGCTACAGGCGCCCGCAACAAAGGGGTTGCAGGCCAATTTGGCACGCAAATACCGGGCACGGCGCGTGACGCGGCCCTCAGCCCTGCCGCACCGGCATGATGTGCACCGACTCGGGCGGTATGTGCAGATGCAGCACCGCCCCTGGCGCCGTCCCCAGTTGCCGCAAGGCGGCGGTCGAGAGGTTAAGGGTGATGCACTGGGACGGCAGCGGCGCGGGCACCAGCGTGCACAGGCTGATCTCGCCCAGCGGCAGCACCTCCCTCAGGGTGCAGGCCAGGGTGTTGGCCGCGGGCGTCACGCCTGGAACTGGCGACGCCGACAGGTCCAGCAATTCGCCGGCCACGACCCAGGAAACCTCCGCGCCGTCGTCCAGCCTGCCCTTGTCCAGCACCTTCAGGGTGACTGGCGGCGCGTCCGCCCGCCCCTGGCCGCCGGCCTGCCACAGCAGGCGGCCAAAGCCGGGCGCGTCAAGCGGACCGTTGGCGAAAAACCGCCCCCGGAAATGGTTTTGTATGCCCACCAGCTCGGCCACGCGGGCGTTGCGCGGGCTGGCAAACACCCTGGCGGGCGGCCCGATCTGCAGCGACTCGCCGGCATCCAGAATCACCACGCGGTCGGCCAGCCGGCGCGCTTCGTGCAGGTCATGCGTCACCAGCACCATGGGCATCGCCACGCTCTGGCGCAGCGCCGCCAGCTCGTGGTACAGGGTCTGGCGCGTCGGCGCATCGACGGCCGAAAAAGGCTCGTCCAGCAGCAGCACCTGGGGTTCGCGCGCCAAGGCCCGCGCCAGCGCCACGCGCTGCTGCTGGCCGCCCGAGAGCTGCGACGGCCGGCGGCCTTGCAGGCCCGCCAGGCCCATGCGCTCAAAAAGCGCCTCAAAATAGGCCCCCGCCCTTTCGGGATGGGCGGCAATAGCTACGTTTTCAATAGCAGTCAAATGCGGGAACAGCGCGTAATGCTGAAACACCAGCCCGACGCGGCGCTGCTGCGGCGCCTGGCGTATGCCGCGGGCGCTGTCGAACCAGACCTCTTCGGCCCGGTCGCCGACCGTGACCCGGCCCTGCAGCTGCGGGCTTTTCAGCAAACCCGCGATCGCGCGCAGCACGCTGGTCTTGCCGCTGCCCGAGGGGCCGACCAGCGCCAGCAGCTCGCCAGGCGCGCAGCCAAACTCGGCATGGAGCCGGACCGGACCTTCGTTTTTGAGTAAAACCTGCAGCATGGGCAATGGGGACAAGCGCAGCGCGCTATCTTTCCTGTAGCGGATTGGCCTTGTCGGCGGCAAATACAAACACCAGCGCCAGCAGCGAACAAGCGACCAGCGCCAGCGCCATGATGTGGGCGGCGGCCATGTCAAAGGCCTGCACGCGGTCGTAAATCGCAATCGACAGGGTCTTGGTTTCGCCGCCTATGCTGCCGCCCACCATCAGCACCACGCCAAACTCGCCCAGGGTGTGCGCCATGGTCAGGGCCACGCCGGCGAGCACACCCGGCCAGGCCAGCGGCAGCTCGATCTTCCAGAAGGCGCGCCAGTTGCTCAGGCCGCAGACCCAGGCGGCTTCGCGCAGGCTGCCGGGAATCGCCGCAAAGGCGCGCTGCAAGGGCTGAACCATGAAAGGCAGGTTCACCAGCACACTGGACAGCAGCAGGCCCTCGAAGCTGAACACCAGCCGCAGCTGGAGATGCGCCGCCAGCCAGCCCCCCACGGGCGAGCCCTGGCCCAGCGTGATCAGCAGGTAAAAACCTATCACCGTGGGCGGCAGCAGCAGGGGCAGCGTCAGCAAGGCCTCCACCACCGGCCGGCCGCGCCAGGGCGTGATGGCGAGCCAGCGCGCCAGCCACACGCCCAGGGGCAACAGCACGGCGGCCGTGCAGACAGCCAGAAGCAGGGAAACGCGCGCGGCTTGCCAATCCATAGCGGGCTATTGTCTATCCCAAATTCAAATGGCCTTGAACTTCGGGCCGGTTGGCTGGCATGGCGTCACAGGTAGCCGTAACGGCTCAGCACCGCCTTGGCCGCGGGCGACTGCAGGAAATCGTAGAACGCGCGGGCCGTGGGGCCGGCATTTTTCAGCAGCACCATGCGCTGGCGCAGCGGTGCGTGCAGGTCGTCGGGTATCAGCACATAACGCACGCGCGCCGCCGCTTCGGGCGCCAGCACCAGCGACAGGGCGGTGATGCCGGCGTCGGCGGCGCCGGTGCTGACGTACTGCGTGGTCTGGGCGATGTTGTCCCCGAGCACGATTTTCCCTTGCAGCGCGGGCCACAGCGCCAGCTTCTGCAAGGCCTGCACGGCGGCCTTGCCATAGGGCGCCAGCTCGGGGTTGGCGATGGCGAATTTGCGCAGCTGCGGCAAGCCGGCCTTCAGCCCCTTGAATTGCGGGTCCAGCTCCAGCGCCGAAGCCGCGGGCACCAGCAGGACGATGCGCCCGGTGGCGTAGACCACGCCGCGGTCAAGGCTCAGGCCGGCATCGGCCAGGCGCAGCGCAAAGTCTTCGTCGGCCGACAGAAAAAGCTCGGCCGGCAAACCCTGCTGGATCTGCCGCACCAGATTGGCCGACGAGCCGATATTGAGGCTGAGCCGGCCCTGCTGCGTGCGCTCAAACAGCGGCACCAGTTCCGCCAGCACCTGCTGCAGGTTGGCCGCGGCGGCCACCAGCGCGGGCCTGGGCGCCGCGGCGGGCGCGGCCGTCTGGGCTTGGGCGGGCCAGGCCAGGCTCAGCATAAGCGCCAAGGGCAGCGCGGCGCCCGCAAGCCAGCGGCGCGACGTGCAGCCGCCGCAAAGCCGGGACAGATTCAGGAGAAAGTGCGACATGTCAAAAATCCCCATTGAACACATAAACCCGGCGGTCATGACCGCCGGAACCCGAACAAATAACTAGCATAACGTCATGCATGTTTTGCATATCTTTTACCTGTAACTGTAAGGTAACCGCTGTCTATGTTCTTAAAATGAACTTTCTGGCCGACCCGTGGAGCCCGAACAGCAAGCAACAATTTGCTTTTCCACCTTTGCGCCGCGACACATCAGGTTGCGGCCCCACCCGCCGACCGGGACTTGTCCGATGGTACTTGCTGCTTTGTTGACGCCCGCCAGGGGCCTCCCCTGAAACAGCCCCAAGCCTCATTTCGACAAACGTCCCGACGTCACAGTTGCATTCAGGACTGTCGCCGCCCGACGTTTATCGAAATCACGCTTTTTAACCTTGGAGTTTTTTCGATGAACCAACCTGTGATGCAAGGGCTCAAGCTCAATACGCCCTCCTACGTCAAGAATGCGAAGCTGATCGCCTGGGTCGCCGACATGGTGGCCTTGTGCAAGCCCGAAACCATCTACTGGTGCGACGGCAGCGACGCCGAATACCAGCGCCTGTGCCAGCAGCTGGTCGACGCCGGCACCTTCAAAAAGCTCAACGAAGCCAAGCGCCCCAACAGCTTTCTGGCCTGCAGCGACCCGAGCGACGTGGCGCGCGTGGAAGACCGCACCTACATCTGCTCGGCCCAGAAGGAAGACGCCGGCCCGACCAACAACTGGATGGCCCCCAACGAAATGCGCGCCACCTTGCAACCGCTGTTTGACGGCTGCATGAAGGGCCGCACCATGTATGTGGTGCCCTTCAGCATGGGCCCGCTGGGCTCGCCGATTGCGCACATCGGCATCGAACTCTCCGACAGCCCCTATGTGGCCGTCAATATGAAGACCATGACGCGCATGGGCCAGGCGGTGTTTGAAGTGCTGGGCGTGGAAGGCGACTTCGTGCCCTGCGTGCACACCGTGGGCGCGCCGCTGCAACCCGGTCAGGCCGACGTGAAGTGGCCCTGCAACAAAACCAAGTACATCGTGCATTACCCCGAGACGCGCGAGATCTGGTCTTACGGCTCCGGCTACGGCGGCAACGCGCTGCTGGGCAAGAAATGCTTTGCGCTGCGCATCGCCTCCAACATGGGCCGCGACGAAGGCTGGCTGGCCGAGCACATGCTGATCCTGGGCGTGACCAATCCGCAGGGCAAGAAATACCATGTGGCCGCAGCCTTCCCGTCGGCCTGCGGCAAGACCAATTTCTCCATGCTGGTGCCGCCCGCCGGTTTTGAGGGCTGGAAGGTCACCACCATTGGCGACGACATCGCCTGGATCAAGCCCCAGGCCGATGGCTCGCTGCGCGCCATCAACCCCGAAGCCGGCTACTTCGGCGTGGCCCCGGGCACCAACTTCCACACCAACCCGAACTGCATGGCCAGCCTGGACAAGAACGTGATCTTCACCAACGTCGCGCTGACCGACGACGGCGACGTGTGGTGGGAAGGCATGGAAAAAGACACGGGCGGCCTGCCGGCGCACCTGATCGACTGGCAAGGCAAGGACTGGACGCCCGAGATCGCCAAACAGACCGGCGCCAAGGCGGCTCACCCCAACGCCCGCTTTACCGTGGCCGCGCTCAACAACCCGGCGCTGGACAGCGCCTGGGACGACCCCAAGGGCGTGGTGATCGACGCCTTCATCTTCGGCGGCCGCCGCTCCACCACCGTGCCGCTGGTGACCGAGGCGCGCAACTGGGTCGAAGGCGTGTACATGGCGGCGACCATGGGCTCGGAAACCACCGCCGCCGCCACCGGCCAGGCCGGCGTGGTGCGCCGTGACCCGTTTGCCATGCTGCCCTTTGCCGGCTACAACATGGCCGACTACTTCCAGCACTGGCTGGACCTCGGCAAAAAGCTCGAAGCCACCGGCGCCAGGCTGCCCAGGATCTACACCACCAACTGGTTCCGCAAGGGCGAGGACGGCAAGTTCGTCTGGCCTGGCTACGGCGAAAACATGCGCGTGCTGAAGTGGATGATTGACCGCATTGAAGGCACTGGCCAGGGCCAGGAACACATCACCGGCATCAGCCCCGGCTACGAAGACCTGAACTGGACCGGCCTGGACTTCACGGCCGAGCAGTTCAACACCGTGACCAGCATCGACAAGGCCGCCTGGCTCAAGGAGCTGGAACTGCACGCGGAATTGTTCAAGCAGCTTGAGCACCACCTGCCCAAGGAACTGAAAGAGACCAAGGCCGCACTGGAGCGCCGTCTGGCTGCCTGAGCGGCCACCGGCCTGCGGGGGGCGCAGCGCACGAACTGCACGGCGTCCCCGAGTGAGGTCGCGGGCCAGCCGCCCGGACAAAAAAAAGCCACCGCTGAGGTGGCTTTTTTGATGGCGCGCCGCGAGGGCGGGCCGGCAAGAGGCATTCAGGCGATGTAGTTGCGCTGATAGGCACGCAGCACCTTGCTGCCAAACTTCAGTGAACGCTCTGCCATACGATGCGGCGCAGGGATGGCGCGCACGTCGTCATATTGCGCTTCCAGGGCTTGTGCCTTGGCGTCTTCACGCGAAATGGCCATCTGCAGGTCGGCCATCACGCGCGGGTCGTTCTTGGCGGCGGCCCAGAGGCGTTGGTCGGCGCGGGCTTCGGCGAGGCTGCGCGACCAGCCATCCAGCCCGGCGCCCAGGCGGGTGGCCAGATTGCGCACGGTGCCGGCAAAAAGGGCGAGCACCACAAAAGCCACGGCCCACATGGCAATCCACAGCACCAGCATGTGGCCTTCGGCCACGCTGTCCATCACCTGGTAAGCCACCACCAGAATGGCCGCCGCCAGGGCCGACAGCATCAGTGTGGCCAGCGCGCGCGTGCCAGAAATGCCGCGGTACAGCTGTCCGATGACGCCCATGCCCGAGGTCATGCGCTCCAGGCCCGAATGCTGGGTGGAATGGTTGGAATTGATGAAACTGCTCATGATGAACTCCCCTTCTTTAGCGATCTGTCACCGCCAATCGGAATTGCGGCGGGTAAGGCAATACTAGGGTTTTCACCTACGTTACTCAACTTTATCTTTATGATGCATGCCATTCACAACGGTGATAACCTAGCGCTTCCCTTCCTATCACCCCCCAAGGCGGCCATTCGGTGAATGCTCTCAATTTCCGCACGCTGGACCTCAACCTGCTTCGCGTTTTTGACGAGGTGATGGCCGAGCGCAGCCTCACACGCGCCGCGCGCAATCTGTCGCTGACCCAGCCCGCCGTCAGCAATGCCTTGCGCCGCCTGCGCGAAACGCTGGGCGACGAGCTGGTGCAGCGCAGCGGCCAGGGCATGGCCCCCACGCCCCGCGCCGTGGCCATCTGGCCGGCCGTGCGCGAAGCCCTGCATCAGCTCGAAGCGTCGCTGATTCCCAACGAATTCGTGCCCGGCCAGGCCAGCAACACCTTTGTGCTGGCCATGGCCGATGCGACGGCGGCCGAACTCATGCCTGGCCTGACGGACACGCTGGAGCATGAAGCGCCGGGCGTGGGCATGCGCGTGGTGCCACTCACCACGCGCGACCCGCGGCGCCTGCTGGACGAGGAAAGCTGCGATCTGGCGGTCGGCTATTTCCCCCCGTTGGTGGCCGACCTGACGGCACGCGCCCAGAGCGGCGAGCCCACGCCTTTTTTCTACCAGCGGCTGTATGACGGCGAATACGTCTGCGTGATGCGCAAGGACCACCCGCTGGCCAGCGGCCCGCTCACGCTCAACCGTTTTTGCGCCGCGCGCCACATGCTGGTGAGCTTTTCGGGCCGGCCTTACGGCTTTATTGACGAGTCACTGGCCTCGCTAGGACGCCAGCGCCGCGTGGTGCTGACGGTGAACCAGTTTTTTACCGCCGGGCGGGTGGTAGCCAACTCCAACCTGCTGACGGTGCTACCGCGCCACTTTGTACGCGTCACCGGCATCGCCGAGCAGCTGGTGCTGCGGCCCCTGCCCTTTGATGTGGCGCCGGTGCATGTCGATGCAGTCTGGCACCGGCGCTCCGAGCAGCAGAGCGCCCACGTGTGGCTCAGGCAGGCCGTCAGCCGCGCGGCCGACAAGGCGTTTTCGACCTGAGGATGGCCTGGAGAGGGTTTGCTGGCGGCGCCAGCCCAGTAGTTATCTGCGTCAACAGCTATTTTATTGATAGCGCGACGCCCCTGATGAAAACCCGATCCCTGGCGGGATGGATGTGTCCCCCAGGGTAGCGGGGAACGGGAACTTAGCGAACGACGCTCAGGTAGGCGCGGGCGGCGCTGCGCAGTTCCTGGGCCTGGCGCGGGTTGCGGCCAGCACGGGCTTGGGCGCGTTCCATCAGGTTGTGCGCCACGCCGTTGACGGGGGCAAAACCCTTGGCCAAAAGCAGAAAACTGGCGATTCGGGAAATCAGGCTGTACATGTCAGGATCACCACACAAGCGGTGAAAAGTTGCGATGAAGCAAGAGTAAGGTTTACCCTAGTATCTTCAAGCCCCCAAGCGACGCAAAGCCATGCAAAACATGCATAGTTGGCGCCATGGGCGAACATGGCCGGCGCGAAAACGCCGCATCCCGCTATTTTTCAACAGCTGCCGGCGGCCATGGATAACGCGCCTGTGCTCCGGCGACAATCAAGGGGTGAACATCCAGCTCCTGTCCGACCTGCACCTTGAATCCAACCCGCATTTCCAGGCCCGCCCCCTGCCCGGCGCAGACCTGCTGGTGCTGGCTGGCGACATCGGCTCCTACCAGAGCGGCTCCCAGCTGACCGAGCTGGGCATCCCCGATTTCGGCCTGGCGCGGTTTTCGCCCCTGCCGGTGGAACGCGGCGGCGCGGGCTGGCCAACGCCGGTGCTGTTTCTGCCCGGCAACCACGAGTACGACGGGCTGGACTTTGACGCGACCCATGGGCGGCTGCGCGAGACCTGCGAGCGGCTGGGCATGGTCTGGCTGGAGCGTGAAAGCGTGCTAATGGCCGGCCTGCGCTTTGTCGGCTGCACGCTGTGGGCCGACTTTGATGCGCTGAGCACCGAGCAGGCGCGCCATGGCGGGATCACGCTGGGCGAGCAGCTCAAGGCCCGTGACAAGGCCTTTCGCGCCGCCAACTTCTACCTGGGCAAAAACCATTCATTCCGCCAGGGCCAGCCCCTGCTGGCCGATGCCGTGCGCGAGGAGGGCCTGAAAAGCCAGGCCTGGCTGCGGCAGGCGCTGGCCGTCCCGTTTGACGGACCCACCGTGGTGGTGACGCATTTTGCGCCCAGCCTGCTGAGCGCCGACCCGCGCTACGGCCTCACGCCGGGCACCGCGGGATTTTGCAATTCGCTCGACGAGCTGCTGCCCAAGGCCAGGCTGTGGCTGCACGGCCATTTGCACTGCCACGTCGACTATGTGAAGCAGGGCTGCCGGGTGCTGGCCAACCCCCTGGGCTATGCCCGCAAGGGCGAGCAGGACGGCTTCAGGCCCGAACTCCTCATCGAAATCAATCCCTAGCCCATGCTGGATAGGCGCAAGAAGCTACCAAAAGCATAGCATTCGTTCAGCCCACTGAAACCGCTTCTGAGCCCCAGCGCGCCCGGGCGGCCAAACGCCCATCACACATTGCGCCAATGGCTGGTTGCGTCCGATTCGGCTTGGGTGTATATCTGGGGCCAAAGCAGCGTGGCATTTTTCGGTGTCCCTCAGGAGCGCATCATGAAAAACAATCTGTCATTCCTTGGCTTTGGCGCCTGGCTAGCAGCGGCCGCTCTGGCGGTGGCCCTGGCCCTGGTGGCGCCCAATGACTCCAGCGTGATGGGCCGCCTGCCTGCCTTCATGTCGCAAACCCTGACGCGCCAGACCGTGGCCGTGCCCGAAGGTCTGCCTTCCGACCGCATCCTCGCGCTGATCACCTTCCAGCGGGGCCAGCGTGCCCAGATTGAAAGCTGGATTGAGGGCCTCAACCTGAGAAATGACCCGAACATTGACTGGGTGCGCCTGTTTGTGCGCAACGATCCGGGCACGCCAACGGGTCGCAGCGCGCTGGAGAACAAGTTGCGAGAGCACTATCCCGCCGATGCCGAGCGCGCCAGGCTGATGCCGGTGTTCACGGATCGCGCCGACTTTGTGCGCTCGGCAGGACTGAACGGCACGGACCAGGTCTCTGTCGTGGTGGTCAACCGCCAGGGGGAGGTGCTGGCCCGGGTGGAGGGACAGTTTGACCCGGCCAAGGCGCAAACCCTGCGGGAGACGCTGCAGGCCCACCATTTTTAGCCGCCTTGCGCGCCGTGCAGCCGCGCGGCAGCTGCTTTTTTAAAGCCGGCTCAGCCCCAGGGTGAAGTAGAACGTCGCGCCCTTGCCCGGGGCGGATTCGGACCAGATCCGGCCGCCGTGCCGCTCAATAATCCGGTGCACCGTGGCCAGCCCTATCCCGGTGCCGGCGAATTCAGACTGTGAATGCAGGCGCTGGAAGGGTCCGAACAGCTTTTCGGCATAGGCCATGTCAAAGCCCGCGCCGTTGTCCCGGACGAAAAAAATCGTTTCGCCGGCGCTGCCCGTTTCATGCGCCAGGCTGATCTCGGCACAGTCCTGCCCGGCGCTGAATTTCCAGGCATTGCCCAGCAGGTTGTCGAGCACCAGATGGAGCAGCCGCGGATCGCCTTGCGCCACCAGTCCGGCCTCGACATGCAGCCTGACCAACCGGCCGGGCTCGCGCTCCTGGTAGGCGCTCAGCAGGGCTGCGGCCTGCGCGCTGAGGTCTACCGGCTCCCAGCGCAGACTGGAGCGCGAGACTTGCGCCAGCGAGAGCATGGCGTCAATCAGCTCGCCCATTTGCGACACCCCGGCGCGTATGCGCGCGAGGTAATGCCGGCCGCGCTCCACCAGCGGACCCGGGTCGGCCTTGGCCATGGTCTTTTCAAGCAGGTCGCTGAATCCGTCAATGGCGCTGAGCGGCGTGCGCAAATCGTGCGACACCGAATAGGAAAAAGACTCCAGCTGCTTGTTGGCAAACTCCAGCTGCGCCGTGCGCTGCCTCACCCGCTCTTCGAGGCCGGCGTTGAGGCTCAGGATTTCTTCGTGCGCCCGTTTGCGCTCCCGAATGTCGGTGTTGATGCTCATCACGCCGTTGACCTGCCCCTGCTCATCACGCACCGCGGTAGACCGCATCTCGACAAACACGACCGAGCCGTCCCGGGCCAGCTGCTCCCGCTCGCCGGTCCAGTCATTGCCCAGGGTCTGGCGCATGGCGGCGGTGAGCTCCTGCGGATCGCGGTACATCGCCTCCGCCATGGTTTTGCCCAGCACCTCTTCGGCCGTCCAGCCGTACAGGCGCTCGGCGCCGCGATTCCAGAAACGCAGGGTGCCGTCCAGGTTGCGCACCATGATGGCGTCCTGGGCCCGGTCGAGCAGCGAAGCCTGTTCACCCAGCTTGATGGCCGCAAGACGCGCCGCCTCCCGGCTCCGGTGGCGCTCGCCCCGGGCGCGCAGGCTGCTGATGCCAAACGCCAGGTTGTCGGCAAGCTCCTGCAGGAGCTTGACTTCATCGGCATGGAAATGCTGCATTTCCCCCGCGTAAAGATACAGCACGCCAAAGCTGCTGGAGCCCTCGCGCAAGGGCAGACAGATGGCACGCCGGAAGCCCCGCTGCAGGGCCAGCTCGGGCCGGTGAAAATGGCGGTCGCCGCGGCTGACGTCGCCGATATGCTGTGGCTCGCCAGTGCGAATGGCTCGCCCCGCCGGGCCCAGGCCGGTCTCGGGATCTTCCCGCCAGCTCAACTGGAGGGCCGCCAGGTAGCCTCGCTCGTCGCCCGCATGGGCCATGGGCTCGATGCTCTTGCGCGCATCGTCCCGCGCATAACCGACCCAGGCCAGGCGATAGCCCCCCACCTCAACGGCCACACGGCAAACTTCGGCCAGCAGGCGGGCTTCGTCTTCCATGCGGTTCATCGCCATGCTGGAGCGGCTCAGCATTTGCAGGGCCCTATGGGTGCGGACCAGCGCCGCCTCGGCGCGCGCGCGCTCCAGCGCAATGCGGGCCAGGCGCGTCGCGGTGGCGATCAGCGCCAGATCCCTGGCCTCGGGCTTGCCGGGATGGCGGCGGTACATCGCGAACGTGGCCAGCACTTCGCCGTCGCCGGCTATCACGGGGGCGGACCAGCAGGCGCGCAGATCGTGTTCTCTGAGCAGTTCCCGGTCATCCCGCATCAGGGGATCGCACTCGCTGTCTTCAACCACCACTGGCGCCTTGCGGAACGCGGCCGTGCCGCAGGCGCCCGCACCATCGCCAATCGGCAACCCGTCAAGCGCCTGGACAATACGCTCCGGCAGGCTGGGCGCTGCACCATGGCGCAATTGCTGCCCGTCCACCAGCAGGATCGAACACAGATTGAGCGGCGTGCTTTGTTCTATCAGCCGCCCAATGGCGTCAAGGGACTGCGACAAGGGCCCACCGCCCGCAATCAAGGTCAGCACCTGCTCCTGCGCCAGGGCAAAACTTTCTGCCGCCTTGCGCTCGGTGATGTCATTGAAGACCGCCACGCCTCCGAGCACCTGCTGGTCGGCATCGCGCAACGGCCGGGTACTCATGCTCAAAATCCGGTCTTCGGCGCCGGGCCGGCAGAGCAGCACCTCCTGGTTATCGATGCGGGTGCCGCGCAGGGCCTTTTGCAGGGGCCGGGCCGAACCCGGATGAAGAGGGCTTCCGTCCAGCCTGCGCAGTTCATGGTTCCCGCGCCAGTCCTCCAGCAATGAGCCGATCTCGGGGGCGACATAGAGCTGGCGGGCGCTGGCGTTGAACAGCTGAATGCGCCCCTCGGCGTCGGTGGCGATCACGCCTTCGCTCATGCTGTTGAGGATCAGGTCCAGCCACGCCTGCTCCTTGCAGGCATGGCGCAGGGCCGCATCCAGCTCGTCCTGCCGCGCCTGCAGGGACCCGGCCATGCGGTTGAAGGACCGCCCGATCTCGCCGAATTCGCCCTGGTACAAGGGACCCAGCCTGATGCGCGCCGCCAGATTGCCCGCGGCGACCTCGTTGGCCTCTTTCAAAATCGCCCTGGCGGGATTGACGATCAGGCGGTTACCCATCCACCAGGCGCAGGCCACGCCAAACAGCATCATGCCCAGCAGGGCCAGCAACTCAATGGCCAGGGTGTCGCGGCTTTGCGCAGCCACCAGCTCGTGCGGCATGCGGAGGGCCGCAAACAGCCCCTGGCCTTCACCGCCCGGGACCGGCGCAAAGGCGTAGATGCGTTGAACCGCCTCGGCGTCTTCGGCATTCAGTACGCCCGGCTGCCGCATTTGCACGGCCCGCTGCACGGCCGCGTCCGGATGCGGCCGGCCCAGCCAGGAGGGTTGCGCGGGGTGAGCGGCCAGCACCGTGCCCTGGCCGTCCAGCACGGCCAGGTCCAGGCCCGGCAGGCTGATGGGCAGACTCCCCAGGGGGGTGCTCAACCCCGGGAGCCCCAGCACGGCAAATGCCACCCCGCCCAATTGACCGGCAGGGTTGTGCACCGGCACGGCAAAGCCGAGTCCGGGCAGCCCACTGCGAGGCTCGGCGGCATACCGGCCGACCGCAAAACTTCGCCCCTCCAGCACCTGCCGGAAATAAAGCCTGTCCCCGACCTGGGCCTGGCGGCCTATTCCGCGCGCATCGCAGACCAATTGACCGTCCAGCCCGGCCACGCCCAGATTAGTGAACTCAGGGTGCTCCGCGAGCAGGTTTTTCAGATGCTGCCCGCACAAAGCCGGGGCTACGCTCTTGACATAAGTCGCGCTGGCGACGCCATTGAGGAGTTCGTGGGTCATGTCCACCAGCCGCTGCTGGTGCGCCGCCACCAGCAGGGCCTGCGACTGGAGGCTGGACTCCGCCAGCTGAAAAGCGGTTTTCCGGCTTTGCGACGCAGAGTAGGCAAGCAGGCCAAATACCGGCAGCAAGGCAAGCAGCACCAGTAAAACCAAACGGGAACGAAGCCCCAGCCAACTCAGCATTTCAAGACCTTGTGCCTTTCACTGCGATGCAGCGTCATGCACACATCGGCCCGACGGAGGGCGAGGACAGGCACGCATTGTAAATGGGCTTGCCTTGGCCGCAAAAGTGGAACCACAATGCAGATTGCGGGTCACACAGGCCCCTGGAGAGCAGCTTGCAGCCAACCGGTTACACCCGTACCGCCATGATCCTGCACGGGGCCATGGCCCTGCTCATGGTGGCCGGCTTCTCCCTCGGGCTCTACATGGTGGGCCTGCCGCTCAGTCCCTTCAAGCTGCGCCTTTATTCCTATCACAAGTGGATAGGGGTCACGGTCGCGGCGCTGCTGCTGCCCCGCATCGTCTGGCGCTGCCTGCATGCGCCGCCGCGCCTGCCCGCCGGCACGCCGGCCTGGGAGCAGGCCGCGGCGCACGCCAATCATCTGCTGCTGTATCTGCTCATGGCCGCCGTCCCGGTGTCGGGCTGGCTGATGAGTTCGGCCAAGGGCGTCACGACGGTCTTCCTGGGCCTGTGGCCTCTGCCCGACGCGGTGGCCAGAAACGAAGCCCTGGGAAGCTTGCTGGAAGCGCTGCACCGCCTCCTGAACTATGCCCTGCTGGGCCTGGTGGGCCTGCATGTGGCGGCCGCGCTCAAGCACCAGTTCATAGACCGCGACGGCCTGCTGGGCCGGATGTTCCGGCTCACCGGGGGCGACGCATGAAAACCCCTGCCCCCCTTGCCCTGGTCCTGCCCTGGCTGTTGCTGCCGGGGACAGGCGTGCAGGCCACCGAATACCGGCAGATGGACCGGACCGGCAGCTACATCCATTTCACCTCGCGGCAAATGGGCGTTCCGGTGGATGGCGAGTTCCGCAGCTTTGACGCCAGCCTGGCCTTCAACCCCGAGGCGCCGGCCCAGGCCAGGGGCCAGCTGCGCATCGCCCTGTCCAGCATAGACACCGGCCTGCGGGAGGCCAACGAGGAGGCCGTGGGCGCGCAATGGTTCGACGTCAAGCGCCATCCCGAGGCCCGGTTCGAGCTGCGCCAGATCCAGCCCCTGGGCACGGGCCGCTTCCAGGTCAGCGGCGTGATGAGCATCAAGGGCAGCAGCCAGCCCATGGCCTTCGGCACGCTGCTCAAGGCCAGCGGCAGGCAGGCCGTGATGGAGGGCAGTTTTGTGCTCAAGCGCCTGGATTTCAAGGTCGGCGAAGGCCTGTGGGGCGATGTCGGCGTGGTGGCCAACGAGGTCACGGTGCAGTTTCATCTGGTGCTGAGCCCGTAGGCGGGGCGAACAACAGGAACAAGCCATGAAAAAACAATGCTCAGCCTTGCTCCTCTGCAGCCTGTCCCTGGGCACGGCACTGGCGGCCGATGTGTACGAATCCGATCCCGATCACACCTTTGCCTTTTTCGAGTTCAACCACATCGGCTACAGCTTTCAGCGCGACCGTTTCGACAAGGTGAGCGCCACCGTCAGCCTGGACCTAGCGCAGCGGGTCGGCAGCGTGGAGGTCAGCGTTGATGTCAAGTCGGTCAGCACCGGCTCCCGCTTTTTCAACCAGATCCTGCAGAGCGAAGCGTTTTTTGACGCCAACCAGTTTCCGCTCATCCGCTTCAAGTCGGAGCGCCTCAGTTTTGACCTGCTGGACAACGTCACGGCCGCCGAGGGGGACCTGACCATCAAGGGCATCACCAAACCCCTGACCCTGAAAGTGACCCACTTCAAATGCATGATGCATCCGCTGCTGCAAAAGCCGGCCTGCGGCCTCAATGCCACCGGAAAGATCAGGCGCAGCGACTTCGCCCTGGCCAAATATGTGCCGCTGATCAGCGACGAGATCACGCTGTATGTCTCGATGGAGGCCCTCAAACACTGAAGGCTGCAGCACGGCCAGGCGGGGCGGCGACCCGTCGCGTTGAAGTAGAAATGGAATCAGGTCAACAGTGAGCGTGCCGAAGATTGCTTGAGCGCCGCCGTCAGCGCGTCCAGCACTTCGGACTCCAGGTTCCAGCAATGCCAGTACAGCTGCACCGGCAGGACGCAGGCCGGCGCCAGATTGAGCAAGCGGCCCTCGTCAACCAGGGGCTGGACCAGCACCCGGGGCACCACGCTGGCGCCCCACCCGGCAAGGACGGCACGCACCTGGCCTTCGGACGAAGGCACAAACAGCTGGTTGAGCGTCACCCGCTTGAGCCCCACCGCCTTGCCGACAAACTCGCTTTGCAGATCATCCTTGCGGTTGAAGGCCACAAAAGGCAGCTCGCGGAAGTTGTGCGCCGTCAGCACGGCCGAAGCCAGCCGGTCCGCCACCAGCGCCGGCGCCGCCACCGCGACATACTCCATGGCGCCCAGGGCCACCACCTTGCAGCCGCGCAGGGCCTGCTTGAGCGTGGTCACGCAGCCCAGCACCTGGCCTTCACGCAGCCACTCATGGGTGAAATCCTGGTCGTCGGCAATGATCTCCAGCGGCAGGCCTTGCTGCGCCAGTCCGGTCAGGGCCGGCATGGCCCAGGTGGCGATGCTGTCGGCATTGATGGCGATCGAGATGCGCTCGTCCTCCCTAACCCCGCCCAGAGAACTGGGGGCCAGCTCTTTCAGGTCGCGCTCCAGGTCGACGCGCAGCAGGC
This sequence comes from Polaromonas jejuensis NBRC 106434, assembly GCF_001598235.1. GTDB lineage: Bacteria > Pseudomonadota > Gammaproteobacteria > Burkholderiales > Burkholderiaceae_C > Polaromonas > Polaromonas jejuensis. Next base: position 24,298 of record NZ_BCYO01000012.1, read on the forward strand.
GCAGCATCTTGGTGTGCTTGAGCAGCAATTGCCCGGCGGAAGTGGGCCTGAGCGGCCGGCTGCGCACGATCAGCACGGTGCCGACCTGAGACTCCAGCGCCCGCAAACGCTGCGACACCGCCGACTGCGTGATCGACAGGCGCCGCGCCGCGCGCTCGAAACCGCCCTCTTCCACAATGGCTGCCAGGCACTCGAGCGCGTCAGGATCGTAGCTGCTCATGCGGGCTCTCCTTGTATTAGCTTTACTGATGATTTCACAAACAGTTTAATTTCTCTATTCATCGCGCGCAACATCCCGCACACTGGCCCCTAGAAAGGGACTGCCATGAAAGTTGTTGTTTTGGGCGCGGGCATTATTGGCGTGAGCACCGCCTGGCATCTGCTGGAGCGCGGCCATGAGGTCACCATCGTGGACCGGCAACCCGACGCGGCGCAGGAAACCAGCTTTGCCAACGCCGCCCAGATTTCCGTCAGCTATTGCGAACCCTGGGCCAACCGGGACGCGCCGCTGAAGGCCCTGAAATGGATGTTCGACAAGCAGGCGCCGCTGCTGTTCCGGCCCCAGCTGGACTGGCAGCAATGGCGCTGGAGCCTGCAGTTCCTGGGCCAGTGCAATGACGCCGCGTTTGAGCGCAATGTGCAGCAAATCGTGGCGCTCGGGGCATACAGCCACACCGCCCTCAAGGAGGTGGTCAGCGCCACCGGCATCGAATACAACCGGCTCGAGCGCGGCATTGCGCACTACTACACCGACCAGAAATCGTTTGACACGGCCGGCGACGCGGCCGCCCTGATGCGCAAGTATGGCGTGGCGCGCCGCGTGGTCAGCACGGCCGAACTGCTGGCCATAGAGCCCGCCTTCAAGTCCTTTGCCCACCGCATCGTCGGCGGCACCTACACCGCCAGCGACGAAAGCGGCGATGCCCGCACCTTCACGCAGGCGCTGGCCCGGCGCTGCGCCGAACGCGGTGCCCGCTTTCTGTACAACCACGATATCGAGCGCCTGGAGCAAGTCGGAGGCGCTATTGAATCAATAGCTGTCCGCGCCCGTGCTGAAAGGGCTGGAGACCAAAATCAAGCCCCACTCACGCGCCTGAAGGCGGACCAGGTGGTGGTGGCCTGCGGTTCGTACAGCGCACCGCTGCTGCGCAGCGTCGGCGTCAACCTGCCGATTTACCCGGGCAAGGGCTACAGCGCGACCTTCAAGCTGCTGCAGCCCGAGCTCGCCCCCTTCGTCAGCACCATTGACGACGAGGTCAAGTGCGCCATGAGCCGGCTCGGCAACACCCTGCGCGTGGCCGGCACCATAGAGATAGGCGGCTACAACCTGTCGCTGGACACGCCGCTGGCCAGGGCCCGCTGCAAGATGCTGGCCGAGCGCATTGAAAGCGTGCTGCCTGGCGTCTGCGACACCCGGCTCGAAGAAGAAGGCGGCACGCCCAATTTCTGGACCGGCCTCAGGCCCGCCACGCCGACCAACATCCCCTACATCGGCCGCACGAAAGTCGGCCGCCTGTGGGTCAACGCCGGCCATGGCACCCTGGGCTGGACCCATGGCGCTGGCTCGGGCAAGGCCATGGCCGAGCTGATCAGCGGCGAAACCCCGGCCATGAACTTCGGTTTTTACGGGATAGACCGCCCCCAGGGCCGGCTGAAAATCCAGGCCGCCTGAGGGGCTTGCTCAGACGACCGGCCCGGCCGGGCCCTTCAGCTCCACGGTATTGCCCTCGGGGTCCTCGAGGTAGATAGACGGCCCCTCGCCTTCGGCGCCGTAGCGGGACGCCACCGGGCCGGCCGTCACGCCCGCAGCCGCCAGATGCCTATGGATCGCCCCGGCATCGAAGGGCTCGACGCGAAAGCAAAAATGATCCACGTTGCGCCCTTGCCTGCCGGGCGCCGCACCGCCGGCGCGCCCGAGCGGGCCGTCCACCGGCACCAGGTCCAGCAGCGAACGCCCGGCGCGCAGCTGCACCAGGCCGATCTCGTCCTGCCGGCGCTCCAGCGTGCAACCCAGCACCGCCGTGTAAAAGCGCAGCATGCGCGGCAAGTCCACCACGCGAAGGACGATGTGATCAATCTCGCGAATCTGGATCATGGTGAAAGGCGGCTCCGCGCATGAAGGGGAATGAAGGCCAATAATTCTGGCATGTCGCGGCCTTTTTGAGCGCCTGAGGCAAGCCCGGCGCGCTCGCCGGACCGCGCCGCAGATCATCCCGCAGCGGCAGATTGCTATTACTTTGATAGCCATTTACGACCACTTCATAAGGCAAAGCGCCTCTTTTCACCCTCGATCCAGCCATCCGGAAGCGGCGCCGGCAAGGCGCGCGCCAACACCCCAGGACGGCCCTCATCGCCCCAAAAAACCCTGCCGCAGCAGGCGCCATCCGCTGGTTAGTACCTACATCCCGTGTCGGATAAACCGCCAAAATGATTAAATATTTCGCTATCATGAATTACTTTGTAAATTTTTATACATTGCAATTTCCTTAACCCTGTTCAACAAGCCATGGCGACATTTCCCGGCAACCCCTCGATGGCGCAGCGCATTGCACGTCTGCTGCCGACGCTGACGCGTTCGCACCGGCAAATGGCCGACTACGTGCTGGCGCATCCGCTGCAGGCGGCCACCATGCCGATTGACGAGCTGGCCGCCACCCTGGGCGTGTCGATCGCCACGGCCAACCGTTTTGCCCGGGCGCTGGAATTTGACGGTTATCCGCAGTTCCGCGCGGCGCTGGTGCGGGGCTTTGAAACCACGCTGGCGCCGGTCGAAAAACTGCGCAGCAAGCTGGAGCACCCGGCCACCGCCGCCGACGTCTTTGCCAGCGCCCTGGCGGAAAGCCAGCGCAACATCGAGCTGACGCGGCAGTCGCTCGACGCCCACAGCTGCGAGCAGGCCGTCGAGGCCATCCTGAAGGCGCGTCGCATCTGCATCATTGGCTATGGCGCCAGCAGCTGGCTGGGCGGCTTGCTGCAGCGCACCCTGGACCTGTATTGCGACAACGTCCAGCTGCTGGCCAGCATAGAGAGCTCGTCCTACGGTGCACGCGTCCTGACGCGCCTGCAGCCCACGGACCTGCTGATCGCCATTGCCTACCCGCGCTATGTTGCCGACACCGTTTTGCTGGCGGGCCGCGCGCGCGACGCCGGTGTGCCGGTGCTGGCGCTGACCGACCGCGTGACGTCGCCGCTGGCGCCGCTGGCCAGCGTCGCCCTCTACGCCCAAACCGAGAGCCAGTATTTCGCCAACTCCGAGGCCACGGTGCTGGCGCTGATCGAAGCCTTGTGCAGCGCGGTCGCCCACCGCGCCAAGGGATCGCTCAAGGCGGCGGCGCAACTGGCCGAATCGGTGCTGCCCTGGCTGCACGGCAACCACTCCGACCGGCTGCGCGCCTTGCCTGATGACGCGGCGACGGTGTCCCGCCAGGACCGCGCCACTTCCAAAGCATCCAAAGCCCCCAAGACCCCCCAATGACACCATCCAGGCCACTTCCCCTCATCGCCATCCACGGCGGCGCCGGCACCATGAGCCGCAGCCACATCAGCGCCGAGCAGGACGCGGCCTACCATGCCGCCCTGCAAAGCATCCTGTTGCCCGCCCAGCAATTGCTGGCCGATGGCGGCAGCGCGCTGGATGCCGTCAGCCTGGCGGTTGACCTGCTGGAAGACTGCCCGCTCTTCAATGCCGGCCATGGTTCTGTCTTTACCCATGACGAAACCCATGAGCTGGATGCCGCCGTGATGGACGGCGCCAGCCTGCGCGCCGGCGCGGTCGCCTGCGTGAGCCGCGTGCGCCGCCCCTTGCGCGCCGCCCGTGCCGTGATGGAGCACAGCGAGCATGTGCTGCTGGTGGGCGCCGGGGCCGAAGCCTTCGCCCAGGGCCAGGGGCTGGAAATGGTCTCGCCCGACTACTTTTCCACCGAGGCCCGCCGCGCGCAGCTGCACCGCGCGCTGGCCAGCGACAAGGCGCTGCTGGACCACGATGGCGCGGCCCTGGTGTTTCAGCAGTCCACAGCCGACGCGGCGCCGCTCGATGAGGGCCGCAAATTCGGCACCGTGGGCGCGGTCGCACTCGATGCGCACGGCAACCTGGCCGCCGCCACCTCCACCGGCGGCATGACCAACAAACGGCCCGGCCGCGTCGGCGACACGCCGCTGATAGGCGCCGGCACCTATGCCGACAACCGCACGGCCGCCGTGTCCTGCACCGGCACCGGCGAAATGTTCATACGCACGGCAGCCGCCTACGACCTCTGCGCGCGCATGGCCTACGGCGGCCAGTCGCTGAAGGCGGCGGCGCAGCAGGTGGTGATGGACGTGCTGCCCACCCTCAATGGCCGGGGCGGCCTGATCGCCGTCGATGCCCAGGGCAACCTCAGCCTGCCCTTCAACACCGAAGGCATGTACCGCGGCTGGGCCCGCGTCGGCGAAGCCGCGCATACCGCGATTTTTCGCTGATCGCCGTCTGCGGCACAGTCCTTGCCTTTTCTACGCACCTCTACACACCTCCACACACAAAGCGCAGCGCAATGCAATCCATCGTGGCCGAAGCCTCTCAACCCAGCGCCCTGTACCTGCCCGACAACCGGGTCGTGGCCGTCAACGATCTGTCGGTGCGCTTTACCACCTCCGAGCGCACGGTCGATGCGGTGCGCAAGCTCTCCTTCCATGTGGACCGCGGTGAAACGCTGGCCATCGTGGGCGAATCGGGCTCGGGCAAGTCCGTCACCTCGCTGGCGCTGATGCGCTTGGTGGAGCATGGCGGCGGCAAGATCGTGGGCGGCTCGGTGGCGCTGCGTCGCCGCAACGGTCAGGTACTGGACGTGGTGAAGGCCAACAACGCCACCCTTCGGTCCATGCGCGGTGCCGACGTGGCCATGATCTTCCAGGAGCCCATGACCTCGCTGAACCCGGTGTTCACCGCGGGCGACCAGATCGCCGAGTCCATCCGCGAGCACCAGGGCATGGACCGCACGGCCGCCCGCGCCGAAGCCCTGCGCATGCTGGAGCTGGTGCGCATTCCCGAAGCGCGCAACGTGCTCGACCGTTTCCCGCACCAGCTCTCGGGCGGCATGCGCCAGCGCGTGATGATCGCCATGGCGCTGTCGTGCAAGCCGCAACTGCTGATCGCCGACGAGCCCACCACGGCGCTGGACGTGACCATCCAGGCGCAGATCCTGCAGCTTATCCGCCAGCTGCAGGACGAGATGCACATGGGCGTCATGTTCATCACCCACGACATGGGCGTGGTGGCCGAAGTGGCCGACCGCGTGCTGGTGATGTACCGCGGCGACAAGGTGGAGGAAGGGCTGTCCGACCAGGTCTTCGCTGCGCCGCAGCACGCCTACACGCGCGCACTGCTCTCGGCCGTGCCCAAGCTGGGCGCCATGCAGGGCACCGACCTGCCGCGCCCCTTCGAGCTGCTGCGCATCGATGGCAGCACCCTGGCGGCCGAATCCACGCCGGTCGATACCCGCCCCGCCGGGGCGCAACCCATTCTGCGGGTGAAGAACCTGGTCACGCGCTTCGACCTGCGCTCGGGCCTGCTCAACAAGGTCACGCGCCGCGTGCATGCGGTGGAGCAGGTGAGCTTCGACCTCTACCCCGGCGAAACGCTGGCGCTGGTGGGCGAGTCGGGCTGCGGCAAGTCCACCACCGGCCGCTCGCTGCTGCGTCTGGTCGAGAGCCAGAGCGGTGCGATTGAATTCGGCGGCCGCAACATCCTCGAATTGCCGCGCAGCGAAGTGCAGTCGCTGCGCCGCGACATCCAGTTCATCTTCCAGGACCCGTTCGCGTCGCTGGATCCGCGCCTGACCGTGGGCTTCTCGATCATGGAGCCGCTGCTGGTGCACAAGATCGGCACGCGCGAAGAGGCGCAGGCCCGCGTGGACTGGCTGCTGGAAAAAGTCGGCCTGCCGCGCGAGCATGCGCAGCGCTACCCGCACGAGTTCTCGGGCGGCCAACGCCAGCGCATCGCCATCGCCCGCGCGCTGGTGCTCAACCCCAAGGTGGTGGTGGCCGACGAATCGGTGTCGGCGCTGGACGTGTCCATCCAGGCGCAGATCGTCAACCTGATGCTCGACCTGCAGCGCGAGCTGGGCGTGGCCTTCCTCTTCATCTCGCACGACATGGCCGTGGTCGAGCGCATCAGCCACCGCGTGGCCGTGATGTACCTGGGCCGCATCGTCGAGATCGGGCCACGCCGCGCCCTCTTCGAAAACCCGCAGCACCCCTACACCCGAAAGCTCATGGCTGCCGTGCCGATTGCCGATCCGGCACGCCGGCACCTCAAGCGCGCCTTGCTGGAAGGCGAAATCCCCAGCCCCATCCGCGCCGTGGGCGACGAGCCCGTGGTGCCGCCGATGGTGCAGGTAGGGCCCGAGCATTTCGTGGCGCCGCAGGCCGCCTGATTTCCCAGCCTTTTTTCTCAACCAGGAGTTCACCCATGAAGACAACAGCTTCCACCCGTCCATCCACCCGCCGCATTGCGCAGAGCCTGCTGGCGCTGGCCGCCATCGCCGCATCCGGCTCCGTGCTGGCTGCGGGCAATGCCGTACTGGCCATCTACCAGCAGCCCGAAACGCTGGACCCCTACAACACCAACACGACCATCACCACGGCTGTGACCAAGAGCTTCTACGAAGGCCTGTTTGCGTTCGACAAGGACATGAAAGTCAAGAACGTGCTGGCCGAGAGCTACGAAGTGTCCAAGGACGGCCTGGTCTACACCTTCAAGCTGCGCCAGGGCGTCAAGTTCCACGACGGCACCGACTTCAACGCCACCGCGGCCAAGGCCAACCTGGACCGCGTGATGGACCCGGCCAACCGCCTGCTGCGCGCCAACCAGTTCAACCGCGTCGCCAAGGTCGAGGCGGTGAACGCGCAGACGCTGCGCATCACGCTCAAGGAGCCCTTCGGCCCCTTCGTCAACGCACTGGCCCACGCATCGGCCGCCATCATCTCGCCCGCCGCGCTGCAGAAGTGGGGCAGCAAGGACATCGCCTTCCACCCCGTGGGTACCGGCCCCTTCGAGTTCGTCGAGTGGAAGCAGACCGAAGCCATTGTCGGCAAGAAGTTCGCCGGCTACTGGAAGAAGGGCTACCCCAAGGTTGACCAGGTCACCTGGAAGCCGGTGACGGAGAACAACACCCGCGCCGCCATGCTGCAGACGGGCGAGGCCGACTTCGCCTTCACGCTGCCCTACGAGCAGATCGACACGCTCAAGAAGAGCGATAAGGTGGAGGTGGTGTCCGCGCCATCCATCATCCAGCGCTTCCTGACGTTCAACATGCTGCAGAAGCCCTTCGACAACCCCAAGGTGCGCGAAGCCATCGGCTACGCCATCAACAAGGATGCGCTGGCCAAGGTGGCTTTCAGCGGCCATGCCTTCGCGGCCCAGGGCTTTGTGCCGCAGGGCGTGGAATACGCGGTGAAGATGCAGCCCATCCCCTACAACGTACAGAAGGCTAAGGAGCTGCTGAAGGAAGCGGGTTACCCCAACGGCTTCGAGTCCACGCTGTGGAGCGGCTACAACAACACCACCAGTCAGAAGGTGATCCAGTTCATCCAGCAGCAACTGCAGCAGGTCGGCATCAAGGTGTCGGTGCAAGCGCTGGAGCCAGGCCAGCGCACCGAAATGGTTGACGCCTGGCCCGACCCGAAAACCGCCAAGGCGCGCCTGTACTACATCGGCTGGTCGTCCTCCACCGGCGAAGCCGACTGGGCGCTGCGCCCGCTGTTCTCCACCGAGTCCTGGGCTCCCAAGCTGGCGAACTATGCCTTCTACAGCAACCCGGTTGTGGATCAATCCATCGCCAAGGCGCTGTTGACCACCAACGGCGCCGAGCGCGCTGCGCTCTACAAGACCGCGCAGGAGCAGCTCGCCAAGGACCTGCCGCGCATTCCGCTGGTGACGGAGGACGTGCTCTACGCCCACGCCAAGCGCCTGTCCGGCGTTTACGTGATGCCCGACGGCAACATCAACAGCGACGAAATCGCGCTGAAGTAAGGCGTTGCCCTCACCCCAGCCCTCTCCCACAGGTGGGAGAGGGAGCGAATCCCCCGACACCCGACACCCTACACCCTACACCCTACACCCATGCTGAACTACTTTCTCAAACGACTGCTGGGGCTCCTGCCCACCCTGCTGATCGTTGCGGTACTGGTGTTCCTGTTTGTCCACATGCTGCCCGGCGACCCCGCGCGCCTGGCGGCGGGGCAGGACGCCGACGAGACCACGGTGGCGTTGGTGCGCCAGGAGCTGGGCCTGGACAAGCCGCTGCCCGAGCAGTTCGTGCATTTCTTCTCGCGCATGGTGCAGGGCGACTTCGGCAAGTCGATCCGCACGAGCCGCCCGGTGTCGGCGGAGATCAGTGAACGCTTCATGCCCACGCTGCTGCTCACTCTCACCAGCATGGCCTGGTCGGTCGTCGCCGGGATGGGCATCGGCATCATCTCGGCCGTGTACCGCAACCGGTGGCCGGACCGGCTGGGCATGACGCTGGCGGTGTCCGGCATCTCGTTTCCCGCGTTCGCGCTCGGCATGGTGCTGATGCAGATCTTCTCGGTGCAGCTGGGCTGGCTGCCGACGGTGGGCGCGTCGAGCTGGATCCACTACATCCTGCCCTCCATCACGCTGGGCGCCGCGGTGGCGGCGGTGATGGCACGCTTCACCCGCGCCTCGTTCGTCGAGGTGGTGCAAGAGGACTTCGTGCGCACCGCGCGCGCCAAGGGGCTGAACGAGCGGGTGGTGGTGCTCAAGCACTGCCTGCGCAACGCGCTGATCCCGGTGATCACGATGATGGGCCTGCAGTTCGGCTTTCTGCTGGGCGGCTCCATCGTGGTGGAGGCGGTCTTCAACTGGCCGGGCCTCGGCCGTCTGCTGGTGGACGCGGTGACCATGCGCGACTACCCGGTGATCCAGGCGCTGGTGCTGCTGTTCTCGCTGGAGTTCATCCTCATCAACCTGGTGGTGGACGTGCTCTACGGCTTCATCAATCCCACCATCCGCTACAAGTGAACGCCGCATGACCACACCTTCCCTCTCCTCCCCCGCCGCTGTTGCCGCCACCGCGCCGGACGCGGTGCGCACGCCCTGGCGCGAGTTCTGGCGCAAGTTCAAGAAGCAGCACGTGGCGGTGGCCGCGCTGGTGTTCGTGGTGCTGCTGGTGCTGGTGGCCGTGCTGGCGCCGGTTCTCGTGCCCTTCGACGCCGAGAACTACTTCGACTACGACCGCCTCAACGAAAGCCCGTCGGCCCTGCACTGGTTCGGCGTGGACCCGCTCGGGCGCGACATCTTCAGCCGCATCCTGATGGGTGCGCGCATCTCGCTGGCCGCGGGCTTCTTCTCGGTGCTGATCGGCTGCGTCATCGGCACGTCGCTGGGCCTGATGGCGGGCTACTACGAAGGCTGGTGGGACCGCATCGTGATGCGCATGTCCGACGTGCTGCTCGCCTTTCCCGGCATCCTGTTGGCGCTGGGCGTGGTGGCCATCCTGGGCAGCAGCATGACCAACGTGGTCGTCGCCGTGGCAGTGTTCAGCGTGCCGGCCTTCGCGCGGCTGGTGCGCGGCAACACGCTGGTGCTCAAGCGCATGACGTACATCGAATCGGCGCAGAGCATCGGCGCGAACGACTGGACCATCATCACGCGCCACATCCTGCCGGGCACGATCTCGTCCATCGTCGTGTACTTCACCATGCGCGTGGGCACCTCCATCATCACGGCGGCCAGCCTGTCCTTCCTCGGCATGGGGGCGCAGCCGCCCACGCCCGAATGGGGCGCCATGCTCAACGAAGCGCGCGCCGACATGGTCAACGCGCCGCATGTGGCGCTGTTTCCCAGCCTGGCGATTTTCCTGACGGTGCTGGCCTTCAACCTGCTGGGCGACGGCCTGCGCGATGCGCTGGATCCCAAGATTGACCGCCTGTAACAGGAAAGCCGCTTCATGATTCCCCGCCCTCTGCTGCCCCACATCGGCGGCCTGCCGCCAGGGCCGCGCAATGCCATCACCGACGTGGCCGGCGTGACCGTGGGCCATTGCACGCTGGATGCGCAAGAGGTGCAGACCGGCGTGACGGTGGTCCGCCCGCATGGCGGCGACCTGTTTCGTGACCGGGTGCCGGCGGCCGCGGTCGTGCTCAACGGCTTCGGCAAGAGTGTGGGACTGGTGCAGGTCGAAGAACTGGGCGTTCTGGAAACGCCGATTGCGCTGACCAACACCTTTTCGGTCGCCAGCGTAGCCACGGCGCAAATCCGCCAGTGCATCGTCGCCAACCCCGAAACCGGCCGCAGCCTGCCCACCGTCAATCCGCTGGTGTTTGAATGCAACGACGGTTTTCTCAACGACATCCAGCGCCTGGCCATCACCGGGCAGCATTACCTGCAGGCCTGCGCGCAGGCCGGCGTCGATGTGGAGGAAGGCTCGGTAGGCGCCGGGCGCGGCATGTCCAGCTTTGGCCTCAAGGGCGGCATAGGCACGGCCTCGCGCCGCGTCCCCGCCGCCAGCGGCGGCGAACACACGGTGGGCGCGCTGGTGCTGGCCAATTACGGCAAGCTGCCGCAGCTGCGCCTGGCCGGCCAGGCGCTGGGCGCCCAACTGGCCGACAGGCTGGCCGAGACATCGGGCCCGGACGCCGACGAGGCCGAAAAAGGCTCCATCATTTTGCTGATCGCCACCGATGCGCCGCTCGATGCGCGCCAGTTGCGCCGGCTGGCGCTGCGCGCCGGCGCCGGCCTGGCCCGCACCGGTTCGGTGTTCGGCCACGGCAGCGGCGATATTGCGCTGGCCTTTTCCACCGCGTACACGATTCCGCAACAAGCCGACGCCCCCATGCCGGCCTTGGCCATGCTGCATGACGGCCTGATCGACGGGCTGTTTCAGGCCGTGGCCGACAGCACCGAGCAGGCGATTGTTCACGCCCTGTGCCGCGCCCGCGCCGTGACCGGCCGCAACGGCCACCAGCGCCGCGCGCTGGCCGACCTGCTGCCCGACTGGCCAGGCGCCGTCCCTCAACCCACGACGAATACACCATGAAGATCCTGATTTCCACCGATATCGAAGGCGTTGCCGGCGTTTTCCACCATGAGCAGGTACGCGCCGGCAACCCCGAGTACGAGCGCGCCCGCCTGTTGATGACGCACGAGGCCAATGCCGCGATCGCCGGCGCCTTCGAGGCCGGTGCCAGCGAAGTGTTGGTGAACGATTCGCACGGCGGCTTTCGCAACATGCCGGCCGAGCTTCTGGATGCGCGCGCCCAGGCCGTCATGGGCAAGCCCCGCTACCTGAGCATGATGGCCGGCGTCGATCAGGGCGTGGATGCCGTCTGCATGATTGGCTACCACTCGCGGGCCCAGGGCCGCGGCATTCTGGCGCACACCATCAACAGCTTTGCCTTTACGCGCGTCTACTTCAATGAGCAGGAGCTGGGCGAGGCCGGCATCTATGGCGCGCTGGCCGGCGAATATGGCGTGCCGGTGGTCATGGCCAGCGGCGATGATGTGTTCATAGCAGAACACCGGCCCCTGTTCCCGCACACCACCTTTGTGCAGACCAAGCGCGCCACCGGCCAGACCAGCGGCATCAGCCTGTCGCCGGCGCAGGCCTGCAGCGCCATCCGCGCTGGCGTGGCGGCAGCGCTGGCCGAGCGCGGCAGCGTCCGCCCCTTGGTGCTGCCCGGCCCCATCAGCGTGCGCCTGCAGACCCAGACGCCGGCGCTGGCCGACCTGTTCTGCCAGTGGCCCAGCCTGGAGCGCCTGGGCGGCGACGCAGTCGGCTTTGCCGCGCCCACGGTGGAGGCCGCCGTGCGCATGCTCAACTGCCTGTCGGCCATGTCGAGCATGCTGCGCTGACGCCGCGCCGCGGTGGCCAGTCCAGGCGTGCTGGTCGACACGCCATTAGCTATAATTTTTATAGCCATCTGTACCCGCCCTCATTGGGCTAGAGGCTTGTTTTATTAAAAAATCAGCCAAAAAAACGAAGGCCGCATACAGCGGCCTTCCCTTTGGTGCTCGTGGATAGAGCGCTTGTTACGCGCTCCGTCGCTGCAGCGGCAAGCCCCGCTTTTAGCTGCTGCCCTTCATGGCCGCGGGGGCGATGCCCTGCACCCGCTTGACTTCGTCGCGGATGCGCTGCGTCAGCGCCTGGGGCGTGCCGCCCTGGGTTTCAACGCCGGCTTTTTGCAACTTCTGCCAGACGGCAGGTTCGCGCAAGACCTCATTGAGCTCCTTGTTCAGGCGCGCCGTGATGGCAGGCGGCATTTTGGCGGGGCCAAACAGGCCGTTCCACAGGCTGATGTCAAAGCCCTTGAGCGCCGGGGTTTCCGACAGCGAGGGAATCTGCGGCGCCGCGCGGGAACGGCCCGGGGTGGTCACGCCCAGCGCCACCATCTTGCCGGTCTCGATGTGCGGCAAGGCCGTGGGCGTCATGAAATACGCCAGTTCTATGCTGCCGCCGGCCACGTCGATCGCCATCTGTGAAGCACCGCGGTAAGGCACATGCGTGATGCGGGTTCCCGCTTTCTGGTTGAACAACTCGCCGGCCACATGCAGCACGGTGCCAACACCGGAGGAGGCATAGCTCAGCGCGCCCGGGTCACGCTTGGCCTTCGCCAGCGCCTCCTGCGCGGTCTTGAGGCCGGACCTGGGGCTGGCCACCAGCACCAGCGGCACATCGCCCACCAGGCCTATGGCCGTGAAGTCGGTCTCGCCGTTGTATTTGACGGCCGGGTTGAACAAGCGGGCAATCGACACCTCGCTGCCCGAGGCCATGAACAGGGTGTAGCCGTCGGGTGCGGCATTGACCACCTTCTGGCCGGCGATGGTACCGCCCGCACCGCTGACGTTGTCGATCACGACCGGCGTGCCCAGGCGCTTGCCCAGCGGCTCGGCAATGGTGCGCGCAATCATGTCGGCGCTGCCGCCGGCAGGGAAACCCACCACCATGGTGATGGGCTTCTGGCCCGGCCATTGCTGCGCGTGGGACAGGCCGGTCAGAGCCGGGACGACCGTCAGGGTCGCGAGCGCGCAGGCGCGGATCAGCACGTGACGTTTGGATTGAACAAGAGATGACGCAGATGACACGAAATGCCTTTCAGGTTGGCGTGAGTGTGGAGATAAATGGAGAAGCGGGTGGCTCGATTTGCCGGGTCACTCGCTGTCGGGCAACAGGGCGCGCCCGTCACGGGCGACCACGCGGCCGCGCTTGAGCACCAGCCGGCGCGGCGGATGGTAGGCGACGGCCTCGGAAGCGGTCTCGGCCTCGACCAGCACCAGGTCGGCGGCCGATCCGACCGTCAGGCCATAGTCCGCCACGCTCATCACCTGCGCGCCGCCATAGGTGGCCATGCGCAGGGCGACTTCAATGCCCGGGTCGTCGCGGAATCCGCTGCGGTAGGCCAGCAGGAAGGCGCGCTCCAGCATGTCGCCGTTGTTGAGTGGACTCCAGGTATCGCGAATGCCGTCCGAACCCGAGAACAGCCGCACACCGCGTTCGTGCAGCAGGCGTATCGGCGGGAAGGGGGTGGGACCCGCCGGCGCGTGGGTCATGATCGCGATGTCGTTTTCCAGCAGCAGTGCGATGAGGGATTCCAGGCGCGCAGGCTCTACGCCGCCCAGGCAGAACGCGTGGCTGATCGCGACCTTGCCGGCCAGACCCAGGCTGCGGGTACGCTCGGCAATCATTTCCACCGTCACCGCCCCCAGATCGCCGCGGTCATGCAGGTGGATGTCGACGCCGCAACCGTGCCGGCCGGCAATGGCGAAGATCCCGTCGAGCTGGCCCTTGGGGTCGCGGTCGACGCCCACGGGATCGAGTCCGCCTATCACTTCGGCGCCGTCGCGTGCGGCCTGCTCCAGCAGGTCGAGGGTGCCGGGCCGTATCATCACGCCGGTTTGCGGGAAGGCCACGATGTCAATGTCTATCCAGTCTCTATGCTTGTCGCGCATCGCCTGGACGCCGTGCAGGTGCGTCAGACCGACGTCGGGCCCCACATCGACATGGGTGCGCACATGGGTGGTGCCGCAGGCGACCAGGCGCCTGAGCAGCCGGGCGCTCTGGACTTCGGGTGACAGACCGAGACCGGCAAGCACCTGCCGCTCGTTGTTGATCTTGTCCATCAGGCTGGGGCCGGCCTGATGCGGATGCCAGGGCGTTCCCCAGAGCGTCTTGTCGATATGGGCGTGCGCATCCACCAGGCCGGGAATGGCGAGGCAGCCACGGGCGTCCACAATCTCCGCCCCCGGTGCGGCCGGAAGATCGGGGCCTATTGCGGCGATGCGGCCATCCCTCACAACAATATCGGCGGTCTGGCCGCCCCAGGGGCGAGCGCCCCGTATCAGCAGATCTTGCATAGCCAATCCTTCAATAATGGCTGGCGCCCCACAGGCGGGCGGGCGACTCGGTCAGGTGGCGCAGCCCGCTGCGGTCCAGCATGCGCTCGGCGGCCTCATTCACCTCTTCCAGAATCTCGCTCTCGTTGACGCTCAGCAGCTGGCGGTCTTCCATCAGGATGCGGCCATTGACGATGGTGGTGCTCACATCGGCGGCGTTGGCAAAACAGGTCACGCGGTAGACCGGCATGTTGAGCGGCATCAGATGCGGCTTGAACAGGTCCACCAGGATGATGTCGGCCTTCTTGCCGGCTTCCAGCGAGCCAATCTCATGCGCCATGGACAGCGCACGGGCAGCGTCAATCGTCACCATCTCCAGCACCTTGCCATGCGGCAGCACACCGGCGTCGCGGAAATGCCGGCGGTGGTAATGCATGCACTGGGACATGTGGCGGAACATGTCGTAGCCGCGGTCGGGGGCCGAACCATCGGAGCCCATCGCCACGACTACACCCGCATCAATCAGCTCAGGCACCGGGCAGCGGCCGCGTATCGACATGATGGCGCTGGGGTTGTGCACGATGCGGGTGTCGGTACCCTTGGTCACGGCAATGTCTTCTTCGGTCAGGTCAATGCTGTGCGACATGAAGGACGTGGGGCCCAGCAGGCCCAGTTCGCTGTGCGCCAGCGCCAGCGTGCCGCTGCGGTGGCCGTCCTGCGTGAAGGTCAGGCCGCGCTGCCTGGCCAGGCCGAAATAATCCCTGGCCTGACGGTGAAACTCCTCGCGCAGCAGGACATGATCCGGCTCGTGCATGGGCGCAAACACCGGCAGGGTCACGGCGATGTTCAGCCGGCCGTCGGCGCGGCCGTGGTTCTCATCGATGATCTGCTTCCAGACCTCCAGCATGGTGGCTGCATCGATGTCGCGCGAGCTGGGCGGTTCGCTGGCCCAGTCCACATAGCGCTTGGGCCCTCCGGGCCGCGAGGGGCCGACGGCCACCACCGAACGCGTGCCGGCGCGCGCCACCGCATCGCAATGCGCCCTGGCGTATTTGGGATCGTCCACGCGCATGACGGAGTCGCCGCCGCCAAACAGCGACACGCCCGTGGTCACGCCCGCCTTGAGGCGTTCCAGCGAAGTCATGGCCGATTCGGCGCGCCAGAACTGCTCATCCGAGGCCGAGGTGTAGATCACGGCGCAGGCGTCCATCCAGGCATTGGGGTCGCCCGCGCCCATGGTGCGCAGCATGCCGTGCCCGGCATGGGCATGGCTGTCGATCAGGCCCGGCAGCACCGCCTTGCGGTAGGCGTTGATGGTCTTGGTCGCCGTGTAGCGCGCGCGCAGTTCAGCCGTGCTGCCGACGGCCACAATGCGGTCGGCCTTCACCGCCACGGCGCCGTCTTCAATGACGCGGCGCTCGGCGTCCATGCTGATGACGGTGCCGTGCTCTATCAAAAGGTCTATGTTTTCAATCATGGGGCAGCTCAGGAAAGGGAAAAGGAAGAAGCGGGATGGGCAGCGCCCGGCATGAAGCGCACGGGCTGGCCGCCGCTGCCGACGGCATGGCAGGCCACCGAAACACCGTTGTCCAGCGTGCGCAGCGCGGGTGCTTCGCGGCGGCAGATGTCCATGGCCGCCGGGCAGCGCGGATGGAAAGTGCAGCCTGGCGGCGGCGCCAGCGGGCTGGGCAGCTCGCCAGCGGGCAGGCTCACGGTGCGGCGACCCTGGCCGATGCGCGGAATGGCGTCCAGCAGGAGCTGGGTGTAAGGGTGGCGCGGCGCCGCAAACAGCTCGGCCGTGGGAGCGACCTCCACCAGGCGGCCCAGATACATCACGCCAATCATGGAGGAAACAAAACGCACCACGGCCAGGTTGTGGCTGATGAAGAGGCTGGTCAGGCCCTCCTCTTTTTCCAGGCGCTTGAGCAGGTTCAGGATTTGCGCCTGCACCGACACATCCAGCGCCGAGGTGGGCTCGTCGCACACCAGAAAGCTCGGCTCACCGGCCAGGGCGCGCGCGATCGACACGCGCTGGCGCTGGCCGCCTGAAAATTCGTGCGGAAACTTGGCCGTGTCAGCGGCCGCCAGGCCCACGCGGGTGAGCAGTTCTTCCACACGCCCCGCGACCGTTGGACGCGGACGCAGGTTCTGGAAGGTGATCGGCTCGGCTATCGCATCACCGACACGCCAGCGCGGGTTCAGCGAGGCATAAGGGTCCTGAAAAATCATCTGGGTGCGGTGCACGCGGCCGTCAAGCGGTGCGCCGAACAGCATGGAGCCCGCGCTGGGTTTGTCCAGCCCGGCAATCACACGCGCCAGCGTGGTTTTGCCGCAGCCCGATTCGCCCACCAGGCTGAAGGTCGTGCCGACAGGAATTTCAAAACTGACGTTGTCCACGGCACGCACCGTGCGGCCCTGCGCCTTGAACTCACGCGACAGGCTTTTGACACTGAGGTAGGGAACGCTCATGCTGCCACCTCCGCTACGCCGGCCATGGCCGGACCTTGCTGCGGATGCCAGCAGGCCACCAGCGCCACGCCTTCGGGGTGCGGCAGCGGCCTCGTGGTGACGCACTGCTCGGTCGCGTGCTTGCAGCGCGGGTGAAAGGGGCAGCCTGTGGGCCTGGCCGACAGCCTGGGCATGGCGCCGTCAATTTGCTGCAGCCACTGGACATCCTGGTCCACCGGGGGGATGGAGCCCATCAGGCCGCGCGTATACGGATGGCGCGGCCGGTTCACGATCTGGCCCACCGGACCGGTTTCGGCAATGTGGCCGGCGTACATGACGGCGACCCGGTCGGCATTCTCGGAAATCACGCCCATGTCATGCGTCACCAGCAGCACGGCCGTGCCGCGTTCGCGGCACTGCGTGCGCAGCAGCTCCAGCACCTGCGCCTGCACCGACACATCCAGCGCCGTGGTCGGTTCGTCGGCAATCACCAGATCGGGTTCGGCGCACAGGGCCAGTGCAATCACGATGCGCTGGCGCATGCCGCCGGAAAACTGGTGCGGATAGGCATCCACGCGCTCGGTGGGCGACGGAATGCCGACCTGGCGCAGCCATTCGATGGCACGCAGGCGCGCCTCCTCGGCGCTCAGGGGCAGGTGGGTGCGCATGGTCTCGGTGAGCTGGTAGCCGACCGTCAGCAAGGGGTTGAGGCTGAGCAGCGGGTCCTGGAAAATCGCGCCTATGCGCCGGCCGCGCAGCTTGCGCATCTGTGCTGCCGGCAGCTGGTGGATGGGCTGGCCGTCAAAGATGATTTCACCGGCCGCAATGTGCGCCGGTGCATCCAGCAGGCCCAGCACCGCCATGCCGGTCAGTGATTTGCCGGCGCCCGATTCGCCGACGAAGCCGAGGATTTCTCCGCGGGCAATGTCAAAGCTCACGTCGTCGAGGGCGGTCAGGGCGCCGTGCCGTGTCGGTATCTGCACGCGCAGGCCACGTACGGACAGCAGGGGTGCCGCCGCGGAGTAGGCATTGGAAGTGGTCATGGTTATTTCAATCGCGGGTTGAGCGCATCACGCAGCCAGTCACCGAACAGGTTGACACTGAGCACCAGGCCAATCAGCAACAGGCCAGGCAGCACCGTGATCCACCATTCGCCGGAAAACAGCACCTCGTTGCCCAGCCGTATCAGCGTGCCCAAGGACGGCGAAGTGGCCGGCACGCCCAGGCCCAGGAAGCTCAGCGTGGCCTCCGTCAGCACGGCCAGGCCGATGGACAAGGTGGCGATGACCAGCACCGGGCTCAGGATGTTGGGCAGCACGTGGCGAAACAGAATGCGCGCCCGGCCCATGCCTATCAGCCGGACCGCGTTCACATAGTCCTTGTCTTTTTCAATCATGGTCACGCCGCGCACCGTTCGGGCGTACTGCACCCAGTTGGCCAGCGCAATCGCCACCACCACGATCAGCAGCGACAGCTGCTCATGCACGGCGCGCGGCAGCACGGTGCGTGACAGGCCATCGATCAGCAAGGCCACCAGGATGGCGGGAAAGCTCAGCTGCACATCGGCGGCACGCATGATGATGTTGTCAATGCGGCCGCCGGCATAGCCCGCAATCAGGCCCAGGGTCACGCCCACCACCAGCGACAGCAGGGTGGAGGCCACCCCCACCAGCAGCGAGACGCGCAGCCCGTAGAGCATGACGGAAACCATGTCGCGGCCTTGTCCATCCGTGCCAAACAGGTATTTCAGCTGGCCGCCCTCTGTCCAGGCCGGCGGCAGGCGCGCGTCCAGCAGGTCCAGCGCCGCGACATCGAACGGATTTTGTGGCGCCAGCAGCGGCGCCAGCAAGGCCATGGCCAGGTACAGCAGCAGGACCAGGGCGGAGATCCAGGCCTCGGGGGAACGGCCCAGGCTCCAGGCCAGATCGGATTCGCGCCAGCGGCGCAGGGTCAACATCATGGTTTTCATGGCCGGCTCCTCAGCGTTGCGCGCGCAGGCGCGGGTCCACCGCAAAATACAGAAGGTCCACCACCATGTTGATCAGCACAAACAGCAGGGCGATCAACAACAGGTAGGCGGCAATGACAGGCACATCGCCGAAGCTGATGGCCTGGATGATCAGCAGGCCCAGGCCTGGCCACTGGAAGACGGTTTCCGTGATGATGGAAAACGCGATCATGGAGCCCAGCTGCAGGCCGGCCACCGTGATGATGGGGATCAGCGTGTTGCGCAGCGCATGGCGGAAATTGATGGAGCGCTCACGCAGGCCGCGGGCTCTTGCAAACTTGATGTACTCGCTGCGCAGCACTTCCATCATCTGCGTGCGCGTCAGCCGCATGAAGAGCGTGAGCTGGAACAGCGCCAGCGTGATGGCGGGCATCACCAGCGACTTCCAGCCGCTGGCCGTCAGCAGGCCGGTGCTCCACGCGCCCAGCATGACGGTGTCGCCCCGGCCGAAGGACGGCAGCCAGTTCAGGTAGATCGAGAAGATCAGGATCAGGATGATGCCGGTCACAAAAGACGGCACGGAAATGCCGATCAGCGATACCACCTGCAGGATGCGCGTCCCCAGAGAACGCGGCTTGAGCCCGGCATAGACCCCCATGGGAATCCCGACCCCCAGGGCCAGAATGGCAGCAATCAGGCTCAGCTCCAGTGTGGCCGGCAGCCGGCTGGCAATCACCCGCGAGACCGGCTCGATGTTCCGGTACGACACGCCGAACTCACCCTGCACCGCGCGCCCGACAAACTTCAGGTATTGCACCGGCAGCGGCTGGTCCAGCCCCAGTGAACGGCGCATGGCATCGCGCTCATTCACCGTGGCGGTTTCCCCCACCAGGTTGCTCACCGGATCGCCGATGAAGTTGAAGAGGGAAAACGACAGCATGGATACCAGCACCATCACGATGGCCCCGTTGGCCAGGCGTCCTAAAAGAAAGCGCAACATCAGTGCTTCTCCCATGCAAGGGTGCCGTGCGGCACGACAGAATCAACGGCACCCCGTCGCATCACTTGCCGTTCACATGCACCAGCCACAGGCGCATCTGGTTGTCGGGCGCCTGCGACAACGCAATGCCCTTGCGAGCCGCCCAGGTCACGGGCTGCTGGTGAAGGGGGATATGGGACACATCGTCACGTTCGATGGCCACGGCCTCCTCAATCAGCCTGGCACGCTTGGCCGGATCGATTTCGCTGGCAATCCTGGGCATGTAGGCATCGAACTTCGGATTGGAGTATTTGCCCGCGTTGAGCGAACCTTCCTTGCCGGTGCGGGTGGCCACCACATCCTTGAGCAGGCCATAGACATCGGCCATGGGCAGGCCGGCATGGCCCACCATGTACAGCGACACATCGGCCGCGTTCAGGCGCACGCTCCACTTGACGGTGGGCTCTATCATCAGGTTGGTCTTGATGCCGACCTTGGCCAGCATCGAGGACATGGCCAGGCACAGGGCCTCGTCATAGACGTAGCGATCGTTCGGGCACTGCATGCCCACCGTGAAGCCATTCGGATAACCGGCTTCCTTGAGCAGGGCTTTGGAAGCTTCCGGGTTGAAAGGCAGCAGCCGCTTGTTCAAGGCCACCGGTGAACCGTGGAGGTAAGGCGAGAGCAGATTGCCGGCCGGCCACGAGGCCCCGCGCATCACCGAACGCTTGAGCGCCTCCACATCGATCGCCTGGTACACGGCCTTGCGAACGCGCAGGTCCTTGAACGGGTTCTTGCCCTTGACGTCGCTGTACAGCAGCTCGTCGCGGCTCTGGTCCATGCCCATGAAGATGGTGCGCAGCTCCGGGCCCTGCACCACCTCCAGGGTGGGGACGGATTTCAGGCGCGGCACGTCCTGCAGCGGCACGCTGATGGAGGCATCGATGCCGCCGCTGATCAACGAAGACGTGCGGGTGGCGTCCGACTTGATGGGCGTGAACATGACCTGGGTCAGGTTGTGTTTGGGCTTGTCCCACCAGCCGGTGTTGGCCGCCAGCACCGTGCGGGTGTCAACCTCGCGCGAAACCAGCTTGAAGGGGCCGGTGCCGTTTGCATTGCGGTTGGCGAAATTTTCCTTTTGATGCCCCAGGTCGCTGGCTTCGACGGCACGGTTCTGCTCGGACCAGCCCTTGTTCATGATGAGCAGCTGTACCAGCTCGTTGTTCAGCGTGGGCAGCGGTGAATTGGTTTCCACCTCCACGGTGTAGGCGTCTACCTTGCGCACGTCCTTGAGGTCGCTGAGGTTGCCCTTGACCAGCGAACCCGGCGTGTTGACGCGCTGCCAGGAAAACACGACATCGTCGGCACCGAAGCTTTCGCCATTGTGAAACTTGACGCCCTGGCGCAGGGTGTAGCGCCAGACCGTGGGGCTGACGAGCTTCCAGGACGTGGCCAGTGCGGGCTCGATCTCCAGCTTCTCATTGAAGCGCACCAGCGACTCATAGATGTTGCTGACAAAGGCGTTGGTAAAGCTGTTGTTGGTCGAATGCGGATCCATGGACAGCGCATCGAGGTTGGAGGACCAGGTGAAACTGGCGGCGCCGGCCGTGGCCATGACGGCGCAAGCGGCAAAACCAATCGCCGTGCGCCTGAGTGTTGAGAGCTTCATCGTATGTCCTTCATGGGTTGAAAGTGGTGAGCGGGGAGACTTGAGGGAAACAGTGGGCGGCAAAGTTCATGCCGCTGGCGCAAACTGCGCCATCACGCCGACATAGGGCTTGGCGCCAGGCCGGGCGTAATCGCCCTGTTTGCTGGTGCGCAGCCCGAGTCCGGCCAGCGCTTCGGCCAGCTTGACGGCGGCCGTCACGCCATCGATCACCGGAACGCCCAAGGCCTGGGTCAGTTCGGTGCACAGGTCGGCCATGCCGGCGCAACCCAGCACGATGGCGCCCACGCCGTCTTCGGCCAGCGCCAGCCGGCATTCGTCGCCGATTTTTTTTCGCAGCAGATCGCTGGTCTGCGCTTCCAGTTCCAGCACGGCGATGCCGGTGGCACGCACCCGCCGGCAACGCGACGTCATGCCGTAGTCCACCAGCAAGCGCTGCGCCGTGGGGACCGTGCGCGCCAGCGTGGTCACCACGCTGAATGACGAGGCCACGAGGCAGGCCATCTGCATAGCCGCCTCGGCGATCCCTATCACGGGCGCCGTCGCCAGCTCGCGTGCGGCGCGCAGCCCCGGGTCGCCAAAGCAGGCAATCACATGGGCATCCACGCCCGCCGCTTCACCGGCCTTGATCTGCGCCAGCAGGCCGGGCAGCGCCAGCGCCTCGTCAACGGCAGTCTCGATCGATGCCGGCCCGGTGGCCGACTGCACGGCCAGGATCTGCGTACCCACGGAAACGACCTGGCGAGCCGCCACGGCCATCTTGTCGGTCATGGCGGCCGTCGTATTCGGATTGATCAGTTGTAGTTTCATGCTTTATTGATTGTCACAATCTTGAACCACTTAACTTCAGAGGGAAAACCATGAGTTTTTCTTGAAATTTCGAGATTTTTCGAAATAAATTGCAACATCATGTTTTGTTATTGTCACAATAATTAAATGAATCGTGGCAGTCAAGAAAATCTTGTGGCACCATATGCTCCTTAATAGAGACAACAGCCATGGCCAGCCCCCGCACACCTATCACCGCAAACCACGAACGGGAAACCCATTCAGAGGCCTCCCAGGCCGAGCTGGCCGAGGAAAACCGGGTCCGCCATGCCATCGTCGAAGCGGTGCTGTCGCACCGCCTTCCACCGGGCACGCGGCTGGTGGAAACCCGCTTGTGCGAGGCCTTCGGCGTCAACCGCACGCTGCTGCGCCGGGTCTTTGTGCGGCTGGCCGGCGACAAGGTCATCGAGCTGCAGCACAACAAGGGCGCCATCATTGCGCAGCCCGGCCCGGAAGAAATGCGCCAGGTGTTTGAAGCCCGGCGGCTGATTGAAAACGGCATCATCCGCGAGCTCGGCAAGAAAGCCACGCCGGAATCACTGGCCGCCGTGCGCGAGCTGATCACGCAGGAGCATGCCGCCTACAAGGCCGGCGAATGGTCCAAATGGGTGCGCCTGTCCGGCGAATACCACCTGCAGGTGGCCCGGCTGCTGGGCAATACCGAGCTCGAAGACATTTTGCGCAGCCTGATTGCCCGGACCACCCTGATGATTGCGCTGTATGACTCCGTGGGCAGCAATGTCTGCTCGTTTGACGAGCACAACGAGATACTCAAGGCCCTGGAAAACGGTGACGGCGAGCAGGCCTGCACCCTGATGGGTGCACACCTGCACGGCGCCGAGGTCAAGCTGCAGCGCGACCACAGCGCGCCCGAGATTGATCTCGTCGCGCTGTTCTCCCAGCCGCTTTGAGCTTTCGGATGTCTGCCAAGCAGGAGGCCCCCACGGCCCTCACGGTCACTACGCGCTGGCAAGGCCTGGGCGCGGCCCTCGGCCTGTCGCTGTCGCCGCTGGTGGCGCTGGGCTTTACGCGCTTTGCCTACGCCCTGCTGCTGCCGCCCATGCAAAGCGAGTTCGGCTGGAGCTTTACCGCGGCCGGCGCGCTCAACACCAGCAACGCCATCGGCTACCTCGCGGGGGCCCTGCTGGCCGCCTGGCTGGGCCAGCGCTTCGGCAAGCTCCAGACCTTCACCTGGGCCATGGTGGCCAGCGCCCTGGCGCTCCTGGCCAGCGCCTGGCCCTCCAGTTTCGCATTGCTGCTAGGGGTGCGTGCCGCGGGCGGGCTGGCCACGGCCGTGGCTTTCGTGCTGGGCACGTCCCTGGCCGCCGGCGCCATGCCGGGCCGGCCGGCCGCCGCGCTGTCCATCTACTTTGCCGGCTCGGGGCTGGGCGTGGTGCTGGCCGGCACGCTGATTCCCCTGGCGCATGCGAATGGCAGCGCCATCGACTGGCGGCAGGCGTGGCTGCTGATGGGCCTGGTGTCGCTGCTCGCGTCCGCGCTGGCCTGGCATGCGGCCCGCCTGTCCATGCGGCAGTCCCGCGCCAGCGTGCCGGGACCGGCGGTGCCGGTCTGGGTCCCTTTAGGTCCCAGCCTGCTGGCCAACCTGCTGTATGGCGCGGGCTACGTGGGCTACATGACCTTCATGATTGCGCTGCTCAAGCGCCTGGGTTTTGCAACCGCCCTCACCATGGTGTTTTTTGCCCTGATTGGCGGCGCCTCCCTGCTGGCCAGCCCGCTCTGGGGCCGGGTGCTGGGCCGCCTGCCCACCGGGCGCGGCTTTGCGCTGGTCAGCGCCATGGTGGCCGTGGGCACCGTGCCGGCATTGATCTGGCCGGCGCCGTGGGCCGTGATTGCCTCCGCGCTGATTTTCGGCGCCAGCTTCATGGCCGGGCCGGCGGCGGTGAGCGTGGTCGCCCAACGGCTGCTGCCCGGCGCCTCGCTGACCTGGGGCCTGGCGCTGCTCACGGCGGCCTTTTCCCTGGGGCAGTCCATAGGCCCGCTGCTGGGCGGATGGATTTCAGACGCCACCGGTTCACTGAGCGCCGGGCTCTGGCTGGGGCCGGTGCTGCTGCTGATGGGGGCGGCAAGCTCCCTGAAGCAAGGCGCCACGCGCGCAGCGGTCGTGACGCCAGCACAGGCCCCCGCGATGGACCGCGCCGGCAAAAAACCTTGAAGCGCCGCAGGCCGGCGCTCACGGCCGAATTCACGGATATCTGATGAAATCCGGCGCCAGCCCTTGCCGATCAAGCGTTATAAGCTATCAATACAATAGCAAATGAAAGCAACCCTGCCGCCACCGGCAGGCGCCATGCCATGAGTGCGCGAAAAACCTTGCCGGTGGCGCAAAATGGGGGCAGGCAAATCCCGCGGCAGGCGCGTGTATCGGCCGCCGCTCAATGATCCTCTCTATGCTGTCTCCCCTCCCTCCCCGTCGGGCGAAAAGCCCCAGCTTTTCGCCGCGGGAATTCCGGGCCTCGCTGGCCATGTTTGCCACCGGCGTCACCATCGTCACCGCGCGCACCCCCACCGGTGAGCTGGTCGGCCTGACGGCCAACTCCTTCAATTCCGTGTCACTGAACCCGCCGCTGGTGCTGTGGAGCCTGTCGCAGGCCGCGGGCTCGATGGCGGCGCTGAGTGCGGGCTCGCACTACGCCATCAACATCCTGGCGGCCGACCAGAAAGACCTGGCGGAACGCTTTGCCAGCAAGCGCGAAGACCGCTGGAAGGACGTGCTGTTCACCGAAGGCACTACCGGCTCCCCGCTGCTAAAGGGCGCGGCCGCGACCTTTGAATGCTTTAACCGCAGCCGCTATGAAGAGGGCGACCATGTGATTTTTGTCGGCGAGGTGGAGCGCTGCAGCCACCGCGCCGGTGCCGCGCCGCTGCTGTTTCACGGCGGCAGGTTTTATACCGAGCACCCCTTGTAGGCCAGCACTGGCCATCAAGCCGGGCCAATCAAACCCGGCAGCTCGGGCCATGCCGTCTCCGCTCAGCCGGCGCGCCGGCCCAGCCGCACGGTGGTCACCCCCAGGCGCAGCTGGCGCACCGAGGGCATGACCAGCACGCAGTCGTCATAGGGCGTCACCACCGGCTCGCCGGCGTCGTGCGCAATCACTGTGCCGGCCTGGGGAATGGTTTCACCGCCGCGGAAATCCTGCACAAAAGCGAAGTCCATGGATTTCGCAACCACGCGATCGGTGACGGTGATGGGCGGCGGCGGCAGCACATCGGGCAGCAGCCAGCCCTCGGGCACGTCGCCGCGCGCCAGTGCGCCAGAGGCCACCAGAAAACGCATGAGCACGTTGCGCGCCGCGTCCAGCGATGAAGACGCCCAGTGCTGCCCGGCCTCCAGCAGCAACGCCAGGCGGGCGCCCCCGGCCTCGCCGAACGGCCCGTAGTCGCGCATGCGCACGCCATCGGCATGGCCGGCATCCACGATCACCTGGCCGGCGGTGCCCAGGCCTTGCGCAAACGCGATGTTGCGCGGCAGCAGGCCGGTGACCAGCAGCGGCTCACAGGGCTCGTGCATGGAATGCAGGTCGAGCAAATGCGTGGCGCGCTCGACGAAGGGACGAATTTCGCGGGCGCGGGCCAACTCGGTGCTCTGGCGCGCCCCGTCGAGCCGCTCCGGTGACCAGACGCGGTTGAAGTCTTCATCGACAAAGCGCGACGCGTCGGGCTGGCTCGCGTCAAATCGCGCAAAGGCCGCGGTGTTGCAAAACACCGCCGTGATGCGCCCGCACCTGGGCCGCAGGCCGCTGCGCAGGAATTCATCGAGCGCCAGCGCGCCGGAATACTCGTTGCCATGCACCAGGGCCGTCACCAGCACTTCGGGGCCCGACGCCGCCGCGCTGCGCTCCTGCACATGCGCCACGCCCGTGGCGGAGGCCGCCCAGCCGGACAACTCGGGCGGCGTCAGCGATACCGCATGCGCCTTGAAGGGCTGGCCGCTCACGATGCCGATCCGCTGCTCACGGCCTTGCCCACGCTGCGCACGCGCTGGGTTTCGGCCTTGATGAAGGCGCTGAGCGCCTGCGGCGTGCCGCCCTCGTTGGAAATGCCGGCCTTCTGCAGCTTTTGCCACACGGCTTCCTCGCGCAGCACGTCGTTGAGTTCCTTGTTCAGGCGCGCCACCATGGGGGCCGGCAGTTTTGCCGGTCCGAACAGGCCAAACCAGACATTCATGTCGTAGCCCTTCAGGCGCGGGCTTTCACCGAGCGCCGGAATCTGCGGTGCGGCGCGCGAGCGCGTGGGCGTGGTCACGCCCAGGGCCACCATCTTGCCCGACTCGATGTACGGCAGGGCCGAAGACAGCACCGAGACGCTGAAATCGACGTTGCCGCCCAAAAGATCCTGCACCTGTTGCCCCGCGCCGCGATAGGGCACATGACGGAAGCTGCTTCCGCCCAGCAGGTTGATGAGTTCGCCCGACACATGCAAAGGGGTGCCAATGCCGGAAGAAGCAAAGCTCAGCTGGTTGGGCTCGCGCCTGGACTTGGCGATCGCCTCGTCGATGGTTTTCACACCGGTCTTGGGGTTGGTCACAAACACCATGGGCGTGACACCGATCAGGCTGACGGCGGTCAGGTCGGTTTCGCCGTTGTACTTGACGGCCGGGTTGAACAGCCGCGCAATCGACACCTCGCTGCCGGAGCCCAGCAGCAGCGTGTAGCCGTTGGGGGCGGCGCCCACCACCCGCTGCGCACCGATGGTGCCGCCGGCACCGCCCACGTTTTCTACGACCACCGGCGTTCCCAGACGTTTGGCCAGCGGCTCGGCGACGATGCGCGCCACCAGGTCCACACTGCCGCCGGGGGGATAACCCACCACCAGCGTGATGGGCTTGGCGGTCGGCCAGGACTGCGCCAGCGCGGCGGAAACGCTCAGCAGTCCGGCGGCGGCCAAAACCAGCGTGCGGGCCACGCTGCGGCGGCGAAGGGTAAACGGGGTAGGCATGAAGAAGGCTCCAGGTGTGAATGGAAGCAGTCTAGAAGTCGTACGGGCGCCACCCATGCGCATCACGCATGGGCCTATGCGAACACGGGTCAGGTACCTGTGCTGGCCGCCCAAATTTGCCGCACCAGGTCCGTGCGCGGGTTGCGCGGGCGGTACAGGCGAATTTCAAAACGCACGGGCGCGCCCTCGCGGTCGGCTTCGACCAGCCGGCCATTGCGCAAATCGACGCCGACCAGCCCGCGCGGCAGCCACGCCAGCCCCACGCCCTGCAGCGCCTGCTCGTGCAGCGATTCGGCAAAGTCCGACTCGGTGACGGTGTGCAGATGCAACTCACGGGTGCTGCGGCCCAGACCATCGTGAAGAATCTGGCTGAGCGCCAGCGTGGGCGCATAGCCGAGCACCGGCACCGGGTGGCGCGCCGTGCCGGGCAAGGCATGCAGCGGCTGCCCATCGGCGCGCGGCGCGCTCACGGCCACCAGCTCGTCCGTGCCCAGGGTCAGGTATTCGAACAGCTGATCATCCAGCACCAGCGGCAGGCGCGGATGCGTGAACGACAACAAAAAGTCGGCGGCACCCTGCTCCAGCGCGGTGGCGCCTTCATGGATGGAGCCGGTCAGGATGCGCAGGCGAAATTCGCCGGTGCTGCGCTTCACGCGGGCCAGCCAGGCGGGCACCGCGGTGCGCGACAGCGTGCGGCCGGTCGCCAGCGTGACCCAGTCCAGCCCGCCGCGCGCATGCCGGATGCGGGCGCGCGCTTCGTTGAGGCTGGCCACCGCGCGGTGGGCCACCGGCAAAAGCTCTTCACCGGCGGCCGTCAGGCCCAGGGGCATGCCGGCGCGATTGATCAGGTCCGCCCCCGCCCACAGCTCCAGCGCGCGAATGCGCCGCGAGAACTGCGGCTGCGTCACATGGCGAAGCTCCGCGGCGCGCGAGAAACTGCGTTCCCGCGCCAGCGCAATGAAGTCTTCCAGCCATTTGTGATCCACGCCTATCCCCTGTCGCCAAAAGTGCCTGCCATGTTATCCGTACCCGCGCCGCCAGCAGACAAGCCGCCTCGCCACTACCATCTCAAGCCATGACCGCACGCAAAGACCACCTCGACACCCTCGCCATTTCCCTGCTGCTGGGCTGCTGCCTGTTCTGGGGCCTGCAGCAGGTACTGATCAAGCTCACCCTCCCGGAAATCCCGCCGCTGTTCCAGGCGTCCCTGCGCCTGGTGGGCGCCACCGCCCTGCTCTGGCTGTGGTGTCTCTGGCGCGGCATTCCCCTGTTTGAACGCGACGGCTCGCTGCCCGCCGGCTTGCTGGCCGGAGCATTGTTCACGATCGAGTTTCTTTGCATCTACATTGGCATGCAGTACACCAGCGCGTCGCGGCTGACCGTGTTCCTCTACACCTCGCCCTTCTGGGTCGCCGTGCTGACGCCCTTCTGGGTCAGGTCCGAAAGGCTGCGCGGCCCGCAATGGCTGGGGCTGTTGTGTGCCTTTGTCGCGGTGGCCTTCGCGCTGCGCGAGGGCCTTGCCGGCGGCCAGGCGGTGACGGCACGCGGCGACCTGCTGGCACTGGTGGCCGGCATGTTCTGGGGCCTGACCACGGTGGTGATCCGGGCCACCGGCCTGTCCAAGCTCTCCGCCGAGAAACTGCTTTTCTACCAATTGGCCGTGAGCGCCCTGGTGGCGCCGGTTTTGTCGCTGGGCCTGGGCGAGGTCTGGCGCTGGCAGTTCAGCGCCTTTGCCATCACCTCGCTGGCGCTGCAGACCGTGGTGGGCGCTTTTGTGAGCTACCTGACCTGGATGTGGCTCTTGGGTCGCTACCCCGTCACCAAGGTGTCCGTCTTCGTTTTTTTCACGCCGCTGTTTGCCCTGCTGCTGGGCGCGCTGTGGCTGCGCGAAAGCGTGACGCCGGGCCTGCTGGCGGCGCTGGCCACCGTGGCGCTGGGCATCGTGATGGTCAACCGCAAGCCGCGCGTAGCGCGGCTTGGCGGGACAAGCTAGGCAGCTGCGGCCAGCTGCCCGGCGGGCTGGGCACGCCTGGGCGCGGCAATCGCCGGCTTGGCCGGGGCCACATGCATCTGCTGCGCGTGATCGAGCTTGAACACGCTCACCACCCGGGACAGCCCGCTGGCCTGCTCCTGCAGGGACTGCGCGGCCGCGGCGGCCTCCTCCACCAGCGCGGCGTTTTGCTGCGTCACCTGGTCCATCTGCGTGATCGCCTGGTTGATCTGCTCGATGCCCGCGGTCTGCTCCTGGCTGGCCGCCGTGATCTCGGCCATGATGTCGGTCACGCGCTTGACGCTGTCCACGATCTCGTCCATGGTCTTGCCGGCCTGGCTGACCTGCTGGCTGCCTTCCTCGACCTTGCCCACCGAGTCGTCGATCAAGACCTTGATCTCCTTGGCCGCCGCCGCTGAGCGCTGGGCCAGGTTCCTGACTTCTGCGGCGACCACGGCAAAGCCGCGGCCCTGCTCGCCGGCCCGGGCGGCTTCGACCGCCGCGTTCAAGGCCAGGATGTTGGTCTGGAAGGCGATGCCGTCGATGACGCCGATGATGTCGACGATCTTCCTGGACGAGGCATTGATGGCGCCCATGGTGTCCACCACCTGGGCGACGACGCTGCCGCCCTTGAGCGCGACGCTGGAGGCGGAGACGGCCAGCTGGTTGGCCTGGCGGGCGTTGTCGGCGTTCTGCTTGACCGTACTCGTCAGCTCCTCCATGGAGGCGGCGGTCTCCTCCAGGGAGCTGGCCTGCTCTTCGGTACGGGACGACAGGTCCTGGTTGCCGGCGGCAATCTGGCTGGACGCCGTGGCCATGGTGTCCGTGCCCTGGCGCACCTGGCCGACGATCCCGACCAGGCTGTCGTTCATGGCCTTGAGGGCCTGCATCAGCTGACCGGTTTCGTCCCGGGCCGTCGATTCGATGTGTGACGTCAGGTCGCCGCTTGCGACTGTCTGCGCCACCTGCACTGCCTGCTTCAGGGGGCTCGTGATGCCGATTGTCAGCCACCACGCCAGCATGCCCCCCATAGCCAAAGCAATCAGGGTCAGCGCTATCAAACTGAACCGACCAGACCGATACAGCGCGTCAATAGCGCTTGCCGTCTGGTCGATATTGGCTTCCTGGTGAAGCAGCATATTCCTGATGCTCGCGTCGTAAGCTTCCAGGGCCGGTACCAGCTTCGCATCGGCAAGCTGCACTGCCTGTGCATGCTGGCCATCGGCCTTCAGTTTCAATGCAGCGGTCCGCAAATCGATGTACGCGGCTCGCTTGGCCATACTTTCTTCATACAAGCTCTTTTCCTCGGGTGTATCAAGCATGCTGACGAGCTTTTTCGAATTCTCGGTAATGCCCAGACTGGTTTGTGTGATGCCTTTCTGGAAATATTTTTGATCTTCCAGGTCAGTGCTTTTGACCAGCGCAAAGGTGCGCACACTGTTGGTCCCTGTTGCCACCAGCCAGTGGGCCGCGAGCCGCTCCTTGACCAGCGCCTCTTTGACCATCTCCTGAGTGGCATCTCCCACATTTTGGAGGCGCCACACGCCGAGCCCCGCAATGACGGTCAGGAGCAAAAGCACCAAGGCAAAACCCATGCCCAACCGGGTGCCGATTTTTAAATTTGCGAGATTCATTGTCTTGCCTGTTGATTCAATTCATTTCAGTTGGCACAGATAGCCGTCAGGCCGCGATTTTTTCGATCAGGCCCATTTCGTCACTCGACATGAGTTTTTCGAGATCCACCAGGATCAGCATGCGCTCGTCCAGCGTTCCCAGGCCGATCAGGTATTCGGTGTCCAGCACCGCGCCCATCTCGGGGGCCGGCTTGATTTGCTCCGGCGTCAAGGTGATCACGTCCGAGACGCTGTCCACCACCATGCCCATGACGCGGTTGCCAATGTTGAGGATGATCACCACCGTGAACTGGTCGTAGCTGGGTGTGCCCAGATTGAACTTGATGCGCATGTCGACGATGGGCGCGATGATGCCGCGCAGGTTCACCACCCCCTTGATGTGCTCGGGCGCATTGGCGATGCGCGTCACCGCGTCATAGCCGCGCAGCTCCTGCACTTTCTGGATGTCGATGCCGTACTCTTCCTGGCTCAGCGTGAAGGACAGGTATTCCAGCGCCCTGGTGGGCGCTGCCGCTGTGGCGTAGGGGTTGTCTGGTTTTTCGTGCATGCGCACTCCTTTGGATAACACGGCTGGCGCACGCCCACCCCGGCACGCGTGCCGGGGAACGGCAACGTCATGCCGTTGCGTATGCCTGCATCTGCTTAACGAACGTTTGCGGAAAACTTTAAGAGGGTGAAAACCCTGATAGTTCAATGACCGCCAACCGCAGGCAGCGGGTCACCGGCGCGGTCCCGCTCATTCCCTGCCTATGTCATGCGCCGCAGGCCTGCAGGCGGGGCGCAGCCCGGCGTCTGGCGACGCCAGCGACGGGGCATGCAAAAAGCTGTCGTGTTGAAGTCGAAATGGACTCAGGGCTTGGCCACCATGTGCAGGACCATCTCGACCTTGTTGCCATGGCCTTGCGTCAGCACCGGGTAGAGCTTGTCGTTGATGAACAGCAGCTTGCCACCCAGCTCGATGCGGGCGGCCACGGTACAGCGCATGCGCGGGTCGACTTTGGCGGGGTCCACCCACAGCTCAAACGGCAGCGGCACCTGGCTGCGCGTGGTGAAGCGCTGTTCGGCCAGGATGCCGGCCTTGGCGTCCATGCGCGAGACATCGCGCAACTGCACGATGATCTCGCTATCGGGCGGCAGGGCGACGCGCTGCAGATAGGCAATGCTGCCACTGACGCGCAGCCCGGAAGCGGCGGCCGGTGCCGGTTCAGCAGCTGGCGGGGAGGCCGGGCCGGTTGCGCAGGCCGTCAGCAAGCCCAGCGCAGCAAGCGCGGCCATCGTCATCATTCGTCGTTTCATGCAGTCCTCTTGCCCTGTTGGCTCAGGTAGTTTTCTGAAAACTGAACATACCATGCGAGGCAGTCCGGATTCGCCATCGCGTCCCGGTTGAGCACCTTCTCCAGCGGCTGGCCCAGCAGCAGCTTCTTGATCGGCAGTTCCTGCTTCTTGCCCGACAGCGTCCGCGGAATCTCGGGCACCTGGAAGATGTCGTTGGGCACAAAGCGCGGCGACAAGGCCGTCTTGATGGCGTTGTTGAGTTTGGCCTTCATGGCATCGTCGAGCGCCACACCCTCACGCAGCACAACGAACAGCGGCATATAGCTGTCGCGGCCCAGGTATTCCAGGTCCACCACCATCGAATCGAGCACCTCGGGCAGCGCCTCAATCGCGCTGTAAAGCTCGCTGGTGCCCATGCGCAGGCCATGGCGGTTGATGGTGGCATCGCTGCGGCCGTAAATGATGCAGCCGCCCGAGGTCGTCACCTTGAGCCAGTCGCCGTGGCGCCAGACATTCGGGTACATGTCGAAGTAGCTGGAGAGGTAACGCTGCCCGCCGGCGTCGCCCCAGAAGTACAGCGGCATGGACGGAATGGGCTGCGTGCAGACCAGCTCACCCACTTCGTTGATGACCGGCTGGCCCGATTCGTTCCAGGCCTCGACGGCGCAACCCAGCAGGCGGCACTGCATTTCGCCGGGCACCAGCGGCAGCTCGCGGTTGCCGCCTATGAAGGCGCCCGCAAAGTCGGTACCGCCCGAGATGTTGCACCACCAGATGTCAGGTGTTCCAATTTTTTCAAACTGCTGCGTACCCCAGTTCTGCGCTTCGGGCGACAGCGGGGAGCCGGTGCTGCCCAGGGCGCGCACGCTCTTGAGGCCGGGCAGTTGCGTCAAGTCAACCCCCGCCTTCATGCAGTTGGCAAAGAAGGCCGCGCCGGCGCCGAAAAAGCTCACGCCGGTTTGCGCCGCAAAGCGCCACAGCGTGGTCCAGTCGGGCTTGTCCTTGCCGCCGCCGGGGTTGCCGTCGAAGATCACGCATGTGGTGCCATTGAGCAGGCCGCTCAACTGCACGTTCCACATCACCCAGCCGGTCGAGCTGTACCAGTGGAAACGCTCGCCCCAGCTGTTGGCCTCATAGCTGCAGCCCACGTCGTTGTGCAGGCTCTTGAGCGCCAGCGCCACCAGCAAGGTGCCGCCGTGGCCATGGACTATGGGCTTGGGCAGGCCGGTGGTGCCGCTGGAATAGACAATCCACAGCGGATGGTCAAACGGCAGCCAGCGTGGTTCAAACGCCGCTGTTTGTGCATCATTTCGGGCCGTAGCCCTTTCGAACCGGGCGCAGTCAGCTATCGAATCAGTAGCATTCAGATTATTGTGGACGATGACGTGCTGCACGCTGGGCAGGGCCGCGCGCATCTCGTTCACCTCGGCGCTACGGTCAAGGTCGCGCCCGCCATAGCGCACGCCGTCGCAGGCAATCAGCACCTTGGGCTCGATCTGCTTGAAGCGATCGAGCACGGCGTGGGTGCCCATGTCGGGCGCGCAGATGCTCCAGACCGCGCCCAGGCTGACCACGGCCAGGAAGGCGATCATGGCCTCGGGAATATTCGGCAGGTAGGCGGCCACGCGGTCGCCCGGCTGCACGCCCTGGTCCTGCAAATGCAGCGCCAGTGACGCGACCTGCTGGCGCAATGCGGGCCAGCTCAGCTCGCGCGGCTGGCCGCCGGCCAGGCTTGTTTCGTTGTGGCTGACCACGGCCGGAAAGCCGGCGGCGTGGGCCGGGTCCACATGGCGGAACACCTGCTGCGCGTAATTGACCTGCGCACCGGGAAACCACTGGGCACCGGGCATGCGGCGCTCTGCCAGCACGGCGCTGTGCGGCGTTGGCGACTGCAGCTCGAAATAGTCCCAGATGCTTTGCCAGAAGGCCTCCAGATCCGTGGTGGACCAGCGCCACAGCGCGTCATACGAGTCAAAGTTCAGGCCGCGGGTCTCGCGCAGCCAGTTTTGGTAAAGGCGGATTTGGGGAATGTGGGGGGCACTCATGGCATCAGCTTAACCGCGCAGGCCCCTGCCTGGCCTGCGGGATTGCCCGCTGAAAAGAGGGGCATTTGCACTTTAGCACGATTGTGCTAATATGCGCCGCATGGATGCCAAAACCCAGAAGAGCGAGATGACCCGCACCGCCATCATTGGCGCGGGGATTGACCTTGCCTCGGCCGAAGGCCTGGAGGCCATCACGCTGCAGGCGGTGGCGGACCGCATCGGCCTGTCCAAGAGCGGGGTGTTTTCGCGCATTGGCTCGCGCGAGGCCCTGCAGAAGGCGGTGATCGAAGAGTTTGGCCGGCGCTTTCTGGCCGATGTGTTCGTGCCCGCCATGCAGCAGCCCAAGGGCCTGCCGCGGCTGGACATGATTGTGCAGCGCTGGATTGTGCGCATGCGCGATGTCGAGGCGAAGTCGGGCTGCATCTACACCGCCGGCGCCTTTGAACTCGATGACCGCGAGGGCGAGCTGCGCGACACCCTGCTGCAGGAGGTGACGCGCTGGCGTGCCGCCCTGCGGCGCACCGTGCTGCAGGCGGTGGAGGCCGGCCATCTACGGGCCGATACCGATGCCGAACAGCTGGTGGCCGAAATCTCCGGCCTGACGATGGGGCTGTTGCACGATGCCCGCTTTCTGCGCGACAGCCACGCCGCAGAACGTGCCCAGGCCTCGTGGACGCGCCTGATCAACAGCTACAAAACCTGATTGTCGAGGGAGGCCCCTGTGCTTTTGCCTGTTTGTGTTTGCCCAAATTTCGCACGATTGTGCGAAGAAAGGAAGATGCCATGTTGATCGTTATTTTTTCTGTCGCTGGTTTTCTGCTGGTGCGCGGCGTGATGGCCGCCCTGGCTTCGCTGCGCGGCCTGCCGCGCAGCAATGAAGACTGGATCTGGTACTGACACACTGAAAACGGAGCCGCCATGACACACACCACCCTGCAGGCCACCCCGGCCTACTACAAGGACCCGGCCAGCGCCCTCATGCGGCTGGCGCGCTTCGGACTGGGCGCCGCGCAACGCCTCTGGCCGGCACTCGGCGTGCGCTTGGCCTGCCGGCTGTTCGGCACACCGCTGCCGCCCAAGTGGCTGAGCCGGCGCCGACGCTGGCGCCCCGACTGGCGCATCGAGGCCTGGCCGTTTGAAGACGCCAGCCTGACGCTGTACCGCCACCCGGCCTCTGCAGACGGCCCGCTGGTTTTGCTGGCGCATGGCTGGGGCGGGCACGCCGGGCAGATGCTGGCGCTAGCCGACACGCTGGCGGCGCAAGGCTTGCAAGCCGTCATCGTGGAGATGCCCGCGCACGGCCGCAGCCAGGGCACGACCAGCAACTTGCCGCAGTTTGCCCGCGCGCTGGAATATGTGAGCGCCCGGCTGCAGCAGCAAGGCCACACGCTGCATGCGCTGGTGGCGCATTCACTGGCGGCCAATGCCGGCGCCCATGCCGTCAGCCGCGGACTTGGCGCGCAGCGGCTGGTGTTGCTGGCGCCGCCAGCGTCGCCCCTGGCGTACACCCGCCTCTTTGCGCGGGTGTTTGGCCTCAGCGAAGCCACGCGAGCGGCCATGCAGCGGCGCATAGAGGCGCGCGAAGGGATTGTGATGACGCAGTTCGAGCCGGCCATGGTCGGCCCGCGCATCCACCTGCCCACGCTGCTGGTGCATGACCGCGGGGACGGCATCAACCGCTTTGCCGATGGCCTGGCCTACCGCCAGGCGATAGACGGCGCACACCTGCTGGCCACCGAGGGGCTGGGGCACAGCCGCATACTCAAGGACGCCGCGGTGCTGCAGCACATCACGTCCTTCCTGGCCTGACACGGCCGCATCGCCAGCCCGAGCCTTCTTTTTCTTGTGCGAGGTGCCCATTGCCCCTAGCATTGCGGCACTTTTATAACGAGGAGTGAGTGATGGGAATGCTGGACTGGACGGAAAAAAGCAGCGCGGT
Source organism: Polaromonas jejuensis NBRC 106434 (assembly GCF_001598235.1). Lineage (GTDB taxonomy): Bacteria > Pseudomonadota > Gammaproteobacteria > Burkholderiales > Burkholderiaceae_C > Polaromonas > Polaromonas jejuensis. The sequence goes on from NZ_BCYO01000012.1 coordinate 60,335, forward strand.
GCTGCAACAAGGCGGGGTGATAGGGCCTGATGAGCGCCTGCCCTGGCCGCTGACCTCGGCGATGGGGGTGCAGCATGTGATCGCGATGTTCGGCTCCACGGTGCTGGCCCCGCTGCTGATGGGCTTCGATCCCAACGTCGCGATCTTGATGAGCGGCATAGGCACGCTGATTTTCTTCGTCATCACCGGCGGCAAGGTGCCCAGCTACCTCGGCTCCAGTTTTTCCTTCATCGGCGTGGTGATTGCCGCCACCGCCTACGCCGGCAAGGGGCCGAACGCGAACATCGGCGTGGCGCTGGGCGGCATCATCGCCTGCGGCGCGGTGTACACCGTCATAGGCGCCATCGTGCAGTCGGCCGGCACCCACTGGATTGAGCGCTTCATGCCGCCCGTGGTGACCGGCGCCGTGGTTGCGGTGATAGGCCTGAACCTGGCCGGCATTCCGGTCAAGAACATGGCGGGCAGCAACTTTGACTCATGGATGCAGGTGGTGACCTTTGTCAGCGTGGCCCTGGTCGCCGTGATGACGCGCGGCATGCTGCAGCGCCTCTTGATCCTGGCCGGCCTGATCGTGGCCAGCGCGATTTATGCGCTGCTCACCAACGGCCTGGGCTGGGGCAAGCCTATAGACGTGTCGGGCATCGCCCAGGCCACCTGGCTCGGCCTGCCCAGCCTCGCGGCGCCGGTGTTCACGGCCAACGCCATGCTGCTGATCGTGCCGGTGGTGATCATTCTGGTGGCGGAAAACCTGGGCCACATCAAGGCCGTGACGGCCATGACCGGCAAAAACCTGGATGTCTACATGGGCCGCGCCTTCATCGGCGACGGCCTGGCCACCATGGTCTCGGGCAGCGCCGGCGGCACCGGCGTCACCACCTACGCCGAAAACATCGGCGTGATGGCGGCGACCAAGATCTACTCCACCGCCGTGTTCGTGGTGGCGGCGCTGATTGCCGTGGTGCTGGGTTTCAGCCCCAAGTTCGGCGCGTTGATCCAGGCCATTCCGCTGCCGGTGATGGGCGGCGTGAGCATTGTGGTGTTCGGCCTGATTGCGATTGCCGGCGCCAAGATCTGGGTCGCCAACCAGGTGGACTTCTCGGACAACAAGAACCTGCTGGTCGCCGCCATCACCCTGGTGCTGGGCACCGGCGACTTCACCCTGAAGTTCGGCCAGTTCGCGCTGGGCGGCATAGGCACCGCCACCTTCGGCGCCATCCTGCTGTATGCCCTGCTGAATCGCCAGCGCTGAGGCCGGCTCGCGCCGCGCACCCGGGCCGCTTACCGCGGCTTGATGAAGGCCAGCATGGCGTCGCTCACCGAGCGGTCGTCGGTGTGGACGGAATAGATTTCCGACATGTGGCTGTGTCCCGGGAACCTGACGAAAGCGGGGCAGCGTCCGGCCTTGCACAGGCTGTCGTTGAGCAGCGTCATCTGTGACTCGAAATCCGGCGGGTCCAGTTCGGCGCCACCGACCCACAGCGGCACCCGGGTGGCGATCAAACCGTCCAGCGCGGAGCGTGCCGGGTACTCGGATGCGTCGGTGCCGTAATAGCCCGGATAGGTAGGCGACACCGCCACCAGTTCCGCCGTGACCCGGTACACGCCCGACAACAGCAGCGCGCCAGCCAGACCCGAGCCGCGGACCTTGTGGAAGCGCTCCTGCGCCACATAGGCCGCCACATGCGTCGCGCCCGCCGAATGTCCCAGCAGATAGATGCGGGAGGGGTCGCCGCCGCGCGCCACAATCTGCTCATGCACCCAGCTCACGCCCTGCCCCACATCCGCCGGACCGGCCGGCCACGGGTTTTGGGGCGACAAACGGTAAGTCATGTTGACGCCCACCATGCCATTGCGGACGGCCCAGAGCATGATGTTGTCGTAGAACGGGCTGCTGGCACTGGCGCGCCGATTGCCGGCGACAAATCCCCCGCCGTGCACGAAGATCAGCACGGGGAACGCTTTTGCGGAAGGCATCTGCGGCGAAAAAACGTCCAGCAAGTGACGCTCGGCCTCGCCATAGCGAATATCCCGCTCCACCCTGACGCCGGCATAAGGTTCCGACTCAAGGACAAGTGGCGCATAGAGCGCCGAAGTGGCCGGTGGAGCAATCACTCGGCCCATGGCCTTGAGCTTCTCACCCAGCGCCTGTGGAACCTGCGCCGCAGCGCCCGCGGCCAGCAGCATGCCGGCGCCCCAAAGTCCCATGATCAATCCCAATGGTTTCATCGCCGCCTCCCAGGTCTATGCACACGATGCAGAACCGGCCCACTATAGGCGTGGACGCGCGATATAACAAATCAATCGATATAGTCACGCTCACATCACTCCCCCACACTGGAGCCACCATGCGCGTCTGGAAAAAACCCATCTCGCTCGAAGAGCTCACCGCCATCCACAAGGACACGGCCGTGGCGCATCTGGGCATCGAGTTTCTCGAAGTCGGTGATGACTTCATACGCGCCCGCGTGCCGGTCAACACCCGGACACGCCAGCCTTACGGCCTGCTGCACGGCGGCGTGTCGGTGGTGCTGGCCGAAACGCTGGGTTCCTGCGGCGCCGCCTACGCGGCCCCCGAGGGCCACCGCGCGGTCGGGCTGGACATCAATGCCAACCACCTGCGGGGCGCGACCAGCGGCTGGGTCACGGGCATCACGCGCCCGGTGCACATTGGCCGCAGCACCCAGGTCTGGCAAATCGAGCTCACCAACGAGGCCGGCGAGCTGACCTGTGTGTCGCGCATCACGATGGCCATGCTGACGCCGAAATAGCAGTCGAATCGGGCTGCAGCCCATAGCCAGTTGTCATTTTTCGCTATTAATAGCATAGCAATCCGCAGCCGCGGCGGCCGCTGGCGCGCAATTCGCGGAAAATACCCTGACCCATTCCCCGCCCCGCCCTGCCGCCATGAAACGCCAGCCTGACCTGTTCGCCCCCGACAACCAGCCGGCCGCGCCGATCACCGTGCGTGCGCTCAAGATCGACGCGGGTCCCAAGACCGGCCGCCTGTCGCCCGCGCAGCAGCGCTTCAACCGGCTGCTGGCGCGGGTGGAGGCGCTGACCGGCCAGATCGAGGCCACACGCCAAGCGGTCGATGCGCACCGGCCGCGGCAGGCCCGGGAGCTGGCCGAGCTGGAGCAGCGGCACGGCGCGCTGATGCAGCGCATGGCGCTGTGGCTGGACGAGCGGCTGCGCGCCAAGGGCCTGACAGCGGCGCAAAAGCGCATGGCGACCGAAATTCTGATTTCATTGAGCGAGGCCCTGGCGGTACAGGGCGATGCGCAGATGCAGGCGCTGCACGACCGCCACAGCCCCGATGACCTGGACGCCAAGCAGGGCGCCAGCGTGCAAGGCATGAAGGACATGCTGGAGGAGGTGCTGGGCAAGCCGCTCGATGCGGCAGGCGAGGCCGACGATCTGGAGGCCCTGCTGCACGCCGCCATGAAAGAGATGGACGAGCAGGCCCAAGCGGCGCACGCGCAGCGCGAGGCGCAGCAGGCGGCGCGCCGCTCCAGGAAGGCCAAGACCGCCCGCCAACAGCAGGCCGAACAGCAGCAAACCGATGCCCAGAGCGCGTTGCGCACCCTGTTTCGGCGACTGGCCAGCGCGCTGCACCCGGACCGCGAAACCGACCCGCAGGAGCGCGAACGCAAATCCGCCCTGATGGCCGAGGCCAATGCGGCCTACCGGCGCCGCGACCTGACGGCCCTGCTGACGCTGCAGCTGCGCGTCGAACAGGCCGAGCCGGGCGCGCGCGCATGGCCGAGGACAAGGTCGCCGCCCTGAACCTGCTGCTGAAGGACCAGGTGGCGGCGCTGGAGCAAGACCTGTACGCGGTGCAGATGCAGGCACGCGGCGAATTCGGCCTGCCCCCGTATGGCGCCGTCACCGCCACCAGCCTGGCGCGCACGCTGGCCCAGCAGCGCCAGCAGCTGGAACAGGACATCGCGCACATGAACCGGGATCTGCAGCGGGTGCAGGACGACGCCGAATTCAAGCGCTGGCTCACGGAGCAAACCAGCGCGGCCCGGCAATTCGACCCGTTCGACGAGCTGGACATGCTGTTGAACGCGGGCGATTTTCGGCGCTGATGGGCATATTCACAGTTAGGGCAAATAAGTACCGAAGTTAGGGCCTAACTATGGGTATTCATCTACAAATCCGCCGATAGATGGGCAATGTTTTCAACATCGGTGCCGCGCCGCGAGTGAACGAGTGTGGATGGCCTGAGGCTTCGGCCGCGCCAACGCCTAGCTGGCTTTTTTCTTCGGACGGCCAGCCTTCAATGGTGTCAACGAATCAAGGGCGCTGCGCAGTTCGGTGTTGCTGAGTTTGGCAAGCGCATGCAACCCCGCCCGTAAAAGCTCACTCTTCTTGGTTGGGCGCTTGAAACCTAGCGCTTGGTATTTGAGCGCGGCAATCAGCCCGAAGTCGTGCTGTGGCATCGTGAAGCTGTCACGCACGAGTTTGGCCTTTGGCTTGGACACATCCCACACGGCGGCTACCGCAGCTGGCTCGACGGGCTTTTTCAATACCACCCCGCGCGCAGTAGAGCGCTTGCGCTGAGGCGGCGCGGCGACGGCCTTCTTCGCATGGGCCTTTAGAGGTCCGGTTTTCTTCGCCGCCGTCTTTTTGGGCGTGGCGCCTTTGGGGAGGGCTTTGTCTGCCGCCAGCTTCTTGCCCGCTGATGCATTTTTCGCTGGCGGCTTCGCCGCCTTGCCCTTCCGCTGCGCGGCCTTCTTGACGGTCGCTTGTTTCGTTGCGGCCACTTTGGGCTCGGGCTTACGCACCGATGCTTTCTTCATCACCGGCTCTTTGCGTGCCTCCGGTGCCACTTCAGGCGGGCTCGATGGCAGTTCCGGCGCTGCAACGGTCGTCGGCGCCGTTGCCCGTGGCTGGGTGGAAGACTTGACCACTGCTAAGTCGGGGGCGCCGGCAGGCGTGGCAACGATTTTTCTGTTGGTCGCGCTGGGGTTAATCATGGGAAAAGTCCTAAATTGGTGTAAATGATTTATACCTTATTTTGGATGTAATCCTACTCCGCATCTGAAGCCAGAACGGTGCCGTATGCCTAAGACCCATCTCAAAACAGAGAACTGCCCGCTGGAATCCAGGCATGCGCACAGGCCAACTCCTAAGCGGGACGGTCCTCGGCCGATCCGAGGCGCGCATACAGATGGCGTGCCAGGCCGACGCCGCCGGCGCGCATGATCTGGTCAAGAACCGTTCATGCCTCCGTACAGCGAAGATGGCGAACCACCCTTCCTTCGGGAGTGGATCGAAGCCGATGAATCTCTCCATGTTCTGGCGTACTCATGCATATCAATGCTTGCAGCATCTCACCATCTCTACCTGAAGACATTTGAAAAACTGCTCCACTTTCACCTTGATGACTCGCTCAAGCCGAAATTCAAGAAGAGCTGGCTGAGTGGCTATAGAGCTTATTTTGCGCACCACCTCGGTATTCGCTTCGAGGATTGCCCGGCCAATCTTGAAGTTCTTGAAGAAGTGGTGCTTGCAAGAAATCGAGTTCAACATCCTGAGTCCATAGCAGGCCACCGCACCCCCTATTCGAGCAGTGATCTTGGGAAACTTGCATACCCCTTTTTCGTTAATGAACGCGAGCGAGACCTGCTTGCAGATGTCGACGAAGCCGAAAGTGCTTGGTTCATGCCACCGACTATTCACGTTAGCGCAGAGAAACTTGCTACGGCAATTGAGCAGGTCGAGAAGTTCGGTGACTGGCTCGAGAATGAAATCGATAGCCGTGTGTATGGACAATAGACGCTCAACCCATCATTCCACCGGACCCAGTGCAAGCGCCACCCAACTCACCTCCACTCGTGCTTGCCTGCGCCGGCAGAGGTGGCCCCGCACATTGGAACAGCGACCAAGGCGATGCGTACCCGCCTGAAGGATTGCCGCGACGCAGTACCGGTGGCGCCGATCAGGCGCCGGCGCTTGACCTCATTGCCCACCAAGGAGTCGCCCATGCGGAAACTCGGCACATGCCTCTGGTTCGACCATCAGGCCGAGGACGCGGCGGCGTTTTACGTCAGCCTGTTCCCGAACTCCGGCATCGTCGACGCCAAGTATTGCCTTGAAGGCGCGCCGCGACCGGCCGGATTGGTGCTGTGCTCAGCCGGTTACAACATCCGATGGCTGCTGCGTGCCATCACCCGCCTGGGGCTCAAGGGCCTGTTATTGCGCCTGTTGGCGCTGCGCGTGACGCTCTCCCGCATCATCCAATCGGCCGGCGTTACGCGCTTCGCGCACTCGTCGCGCGTGACTGGCGCAGCAGGATGAATTTTGCAGGGCGGACTCGTTGGCTTCAGGGCTCCCACCCATACAGGACGGGCGAATGCAGCTATTGTTTTTATAGCCACATCAAACCGGGTACACCTTCACCGGCCGCGTCGCCACCGGGAAGCCGGCCGCGCCCAGGGTGTCGGCAATGGCCTTGTTGGTGTCGAAATAGACCTGCCAGTAATGGTTGGTGTGGCAATAGGGACGCACGGCGAGCTTGGGGCCGAATTCGTTGAACTCCAGAATCTCGACATCCACCGCCGGATCCTTGCTGATGTTGGCGACCCCGGAGACCGACTCCTTGAGCAGCGCGATGGCCTTGTGCACGTCGGCGCTGCCAGCCAATTGCGCAACCAGTTCGACGCGGCGATAGGGATGGGCGGTGTAGTTCTTGATGTCGCCACCCATGATCTTGGCGTTGCCGACGATGGTCCTGACGTTGTCCGGCGTGTTGATGGTGCTTCCAAACAGGCCAATCTCCAGCACCGTGCCTTCAACTCCCCCGGCAGTGACATAGTCGCCGACCAGATAGGGACGCAGCACCAGCAGGAAAATGCCGGAGGCAAAATTGCCGAGCAAACCGCTCCAGGCGGCGCCAATGGCCACGCCCGCACCGGCGACCAGGGCCGCAAAGCTGGTGGTTTCCACACCAAAATAGCCCAGGATGGCAACGACAAGAATGATGTTCAATGCAACAGTGATGAAGCTGACCAGATAGCGTTGCACCGTCGGGTCGATTTCCTGCCGGGTCATTCCCGCCCCTACCAGGCGGGTCACCAGCCCTATGAGCCAGCGGCCCACGATGAAAACGACAATCGCGCCAAGCGCCTTGAGGCCAAAGGCCACCAGAATGGGCTGGGCCTGATCCACCCAGCTGCCTATTTTTGCGGTATTCATGAACATCCTCCCTTTTTACTGCAGACAAATCTATGCACATTAGGAACCCGCCAGCGGTCTGTAAACCGCGTGCAACGCAAAGCCCTGGATCACCCGCGAACCAGAGCGCTGGCCAGGCCCCGGTCAGCGCCAATAGCCCTCTGGGGCGCGCCCATGACCACGAGCGGATCGACGCCCGGCGACGACACCGGGCTACAACAGGCGCCGCCCGTTCGAGCTTACGACTCCCTGCTGGCAAGCGCCTTCTCTATGCGCCTATCCGGCACCAGCCACATCAGCGCCACAAAGACGTAGCACCCCTGGGACACCCAGTGCGACCAGAACGCCGTGGCAATACCCGCCAGGTAAAGGACGGGAGATACCTTGCCCTTCCAGTCGCTGCCGACTGCCTTCCTCAAGAGGGAGTCACGCCCTTGCGACGTAATGATGATTTGCTGCAGTATCCAGTAGGCGATCGCCGCCATCAACAACACGACACCATAGATGGCGGAGGGTACGGCGGCAAAATGGTTCTCCCCCACCCAGCCTGTCGCAAAGGGAAACAGCGACAGCCAGAACAACAGGTACAGGTTGGCCCACAGCATGGGCCCGGTCACCGTATGAACGGCATTCAGCATGTGGTGGTGGTTGTTCCAGTAGATGCCGACGTAGACAAAGCTCAGCACATAGCTTAGAAACACCGGGCCCAGGGGCGCCAGCGCGTCCAGGCTCTCGCCATGCGGCACCTTCAACTCCAGCACCATGATGGTAATGATGATGGCGATCACGCCATCGCTGAACGCCTCAATCCTGCCTTTGCTCATTCCAGCCGCACCTGTCGTCATGCCAACCTCCGCGGCCCAGAGATTGCTACGGTGACCGGCAAAAAGCAAGGCCGCGCGGCGCTGCGTTGCAGGCCGGCCACTATTCCTGTGCCATGCGCACCATACGCTCGCTTTTCCAGTACACATCGTCGCCGCCGTTCATGCGGTTGAGCACGCGCGACAGCACGAACAGCAAATCGCTCAGGCGATTCAGGTACTGGCGCGGTGCATCCTTGATCTGCTCGGCCGCACCCAGCGCCACCACGGCGCGTTCGGCGCGGCGCGCCACGGTGCGGCACACATGCGCCAGCGAGGCGGCGCGCGAGCCGGCCGGCAAAATGAATTCCGCCAGGCGCGGCAGCTGGGCGTTGTGTTCCGCCAGCGCTGCATCGAGCTGCGCCACGGCTTCCGGCTTGATCAGCTCATAGCCCGGAATCGACAGCTCTCCGCCCAGGTTGAAGAGCTGGTGCTGCACCTCCACCAGCAGCTCGCGCACGCCCGCGGGCAGCTCTTCGCAGAGCAGCACGCCGATATGCGAGTTCAGTTCATCGACATCGCCCATGGCATGCACCCGCAGGCTGTCCTTGGAAACGCGGGTGTTGTCACCCAGTCCGGTGGTGCCGTTGTCGCCGGTGCGCGTGGCAATCTGTGAAAGTCTGTTGGCCATGGTGTTGAAGTGCGCTGGGCGCAATGGGTTGGGTTAATCAATGGCCTTGCCGACGCGCCGGGTGCATCAAACCTGTGTAAACCTGCGCGGGCGTTACGCCAGGCAAAGAAATGTTTCGTCGTAGGCCCTCATGTGAGTGAGGAAACACCCTGCAAAACTGCTGGCAGATGGCCGCCTGATGAGTTGCAATGGGCGCCTTGTTCAAACTTGAGAGACCTCCGCATGCGCGTACTGATGACCGTGAAAAAACATTCTATTCCGAACCTTGAAGTACGCAGTGCGGTGCTTTTTGCCGCTCTGGTGGTGGCGGGCGGCATCATGAGCGCCAGGGCCCAGACCCCCGCCACCGCGACCGCCAGCCCCCCGCGTCCAGCCGCCCAGCTGACGTCCGCAGGCACAACAGATGCCATCCCTCACAACCGGACCACCGCCAAGGATCTGGACGCCGCCTTCGACCGGGCCGATACCAACCACGACGGCAAACTGAGCCGCCAGGAGGCCGAGCATTTCCCGGCCCTGGCGCCGCACTTCGACGAGTTCGACACAAACCACAAGGGCTTTCTCTCGCGCGAGGACTTCCATCGGGCCGCAGGCTCCGGCTTCTGAAGCATCCCCTGGGCGCACGTCAGCCCCACGCCAGGCGCCGGCATCAGACGTTCAGGCACCCATACGTCGTAAACTGTGTCTCCGACCCCGGAGACACCCATGAACGCACCGATTCCCCAGCACCTGATTCCCGAAATCCACCAGCGCGAGACGCCTGCGGCGCTAATCGACGCTCTGAAGACCCGCTTTGCCGAGCGCTGCTCCACCGCCCTGGTGGTGCGTGAGCAGCACGGCCGCGACGAATCCTCGTTTGCCGCGCCGCCGCCGGCCGCGGTGATCTTTGCGGAAAGCACGGCCGACGTGGCCGATGCCGTGAAGCTGGCCAGCCAGTACAAGGTGCCTGTCATTCCGTTTGGCGTCGGCTCCTCGCTGGAAGGCCATTTGCTGGCCGTGCAGGGCGGCATCAGCATAGACGTCAGCCGCATGAACCGGGTGCTGTCCGTCAACGCCGAAGACCTGACCGTGACGGTGCAGCCCGGCGTGACGCGCAAGCAGCTCAATGAGGAGATCAAGAGCACCGGCCTGTTCTTCCCGATTGACCCGGGTGCCGACGCGACGCTGGGCGGCATGAGCGCCACACGCGCCAGCGGCACCAACGCCGTGCGCTACGGCACCATGCGCGAAAACGTGCTGGCGCTGGAAGTGGTCCTCGCCAGCGGTGAGGTGATACGTACCGGCACCCGGGCCAAAAAATCATCGGCCGGCTACGACCTGACGCGCCTCATGGTGGGCAGCGAAGGCACGCTGGGCGTGATCACCGAAGTCACGGTGAAGCTCTACCCCTTGCCCGAAGCCATCTCGGCCGCGATCTGCTCCTTCCCCAGCATTGAAGCGGCGGTGCGCACCACCATCGAGGTCATTCAGGTCGGCGTGCCGATTGCCCGCGTGGAACTGATCGACGTGAACACCGTGCGCATGGTCAATGCGCACAGCAAGCTCGGCCTGCGCGAGGAACCCATGCTGCTGATGGAATTTCACGGCACGCCCAGCAGCGTGAAGGAACAGGCCGAACTGGTCCAGGAACTGGCCAGCGGCCATGGCGGCCAGGCCTTTGAATGGGCCAGCACGCCGGAAGAGCGCACGCGGCTCTGGACGGCGCGCCACAACGCCTACTTCGCCGCCATCCAGTCACGCCCCGGCTGCCGCGCCATTTCGACCGACACCTGCGTGCCGATTTCGCGCCTGGCCGACTGCCTGCTGGCGTCGGTGGCCGAGGTCGACGCTAGCGGCATCCCCTATTTCCTCGTCGGCCATGTGGGCGACGGCAACTTCCACTTTGGCTACCTGATCGATCCCGACAAGCCCGAGGAACGCGAAACCGCCGAAGACCTGAACCACAAGCTGGTGGCCCGCGCCCTGAGCCTGGAAGGCACTTGCACCGGCGAGCACGGCATAGGCCTGGGCAAAATGGATTTTTTGCTGAGCGAGACCGGCGACGGCGCGGTGGAAGTGATGCGCACCATCAAGCGCGCCCTCGACCCTAAGAACATCATGAACCCGGGCAAGATTTTTACGCTATAAGCCTGCCCTGCCCCTTCTGAGCGTTCTGAGCGCACCTGTCCAGGCTTGCGCCGGGCATGGCGGAGGGCATGAAAGAGCCTCCCATCGGGAGGCTTTTCTGTGTTCAGGCGCCAGCGGTCTTCAGCCGCGCAGCCGCTCTATCAGCCCATTGAGTTCGTCCATGGACGAGAACTGGATCGCCACCTCGCCCATGTCTTCGCGCCGGCCATTGCGTTTGACCTGCTTTTTGACGCGCACTTCCACCTCGGCCATCAGCAGGTCGGCCAGCTCTTCTTCGACGCGGCGGGTGTCGCGCGACTTTTCCTTGGCGACCTTTTGCGGCTTCAGCGAGAACTCGGCGCTGAGCTTTTTGACCAGGCTTTCGGCCTCGCGCACCGACATTTTCTTGGCGCTGATCTGGTTGGCCGCGGTGATTTGCGTGGCGCGGTCCAGGGTCAGCAGGGCGCGCGCATGGCCCATGTCCAGGTCGCCGGCCATCAGCATGGTCTGCACCGGGTCGGCCAGATTCAGCAGGCGCAGCAGGTTGGAGGCGGCGCTGCGCGAGCGCCCCACGGCCTGCGCAGCAAGTTCGTGAGTGAGCCCGAACTCTCTCACCAGCCGTTGCAAACCATGGGCCTCTTCCAGCGGGTTGAGGTCCTCGCGCTGGATGTTTTCAATCAGGGCCATGGCCGCGGCCGACTCGTCGGGCACGTCGCGCACCAGCACCGGCACGCTGTCCAGGCCGGCAATTTTGGCGGCACGGAAGCGGCGCTCTCCGGCAATGATCTCGTACTTGCCGTCATGGGCCCCGTGGTTCAGGCGCCGCACCAGTATGGGCTGCATGATGCCCTGCATCTTGATGGATTCGGCCAGCTCGTAGAGCGCGCCCTCGTCCATGCGGGTACGCGGCTGGTACTGGCCGGCCACCATATCGGCCAATCGCAGCGAGGCCGGCAGCCCCGGGCTGGTGGCGCTGCTGTTGGCGTTGTCCGCGTCCGCTGATTCGCTGACTTTGGGACCGAGCAGGGCTTCCAGCCCGCGGCCCAGGCCCTTTGGTTTTTTCGTGACCATGGTTTCCTTCTTGATATCTAATCGGTAGCTGTTTATTCGGCCGTGCTGCCGCCCAGCGACTGCAATACACCGCGCCACAGCGCGTCGCGTTCTTCGTAGGGCTGGGGGTTTTGCTTGCCGCTGGCGCTTTCCCAGACCGAGGTCAGCACCAGCACCAGGCCGGATGAGGGCTGCACGTAGACGGTCTGGCCGTGGATGCCCTGCATGGCGAAACTGCGTTCGCGCAGCGGCAGCAGCCAGAACTGGTAGCCGTAGCCGAAATAAGGCGTGGCCTTGCGCGGCCGGAAAGCCGGCGGCTGGCGCGCGGGATCGGTGGCGTCGAGCAGGTAGTCGCGCGGCAGCACTTGCTGCGAGCCGGCCTTCCCGTCGTTCGCCAGCAGCAGGCCCAGACGGGCCCAGTCACGCAGGCTGGCATTGAAGCCGCCGAAGGATTGCTCCTGCCCGTCGCTGGCGAGGCGCCAGAACGCGTCGTGCTCGGCCCCCATGGGTTTCCACAGCCACTCGGTGGTGAGCTCGGCCATGTTTTTGCCGGTGGCCGCCGTCAGCACGCGGCCCAGCACATCGGTCTCGGCGCTGGCGTAGACAAATTTTTCACCGGGGGCCGTATGGCGCTGCGTGATGCTGCGCAGCACATCAACGGGTGAGCCGGCGCCCGCCGCACCGGCGCTGGCGCGCGCGAGCCGGGCAATGTCGTCCTGGCCGTCGTAGCGTTCGGTAAAGGTCAGGCCCGAGCTCATGCGCAGCAGCTGGCGAATACTGCTGGCGCCATAGGGGCTGCCGGCCAGCGCCTTGACGTATTTTTCCGCCGGGTCGTCGAGCGACGCGACCAGGCCCAGCGCATGCGCCTGGCCCATGAGCAGCGCGGTCACGCTCTTGGCCATGGAAAACGACAGAAAGCGTGCATCGTCCCGGCGCCCGTAGCGGTAATGCTCGGCCACGATCTCGCCGTTTTTAAGCACCAGCAGGCCGGTGGCGCGCTGGCGCTGCAGGTAGTCGGCCAGCGTGTAGCTGAGGTTGCGGTAGCGATAGGCAATGGCCGCCGGCTGGGCCGCACGCGGCAAGGGGCTGGCCGCTACCGGGCGTGACACCAGCCGGGTCTGTATGCCGGGCACCTTGTCGAGTGCCGACCAGGAGCCGACACGAAAGGGATTGCCGTACCAGGTGCCGGCCGTGCCCAATGGATAGTTGCGTGCCTTGCCAAGCAGCTCTTCGTCTGGCTCGGCGCGTGCCGACGTGCCGGCAAGCGCCAGCAACAGCAGCGCAGCGCGAAAAAGAAGCTGTCGCAGGCGCATCCTCAAACCGTCTGTGTGGTGGCCGCCACCGGCAGGCCTTGCAGGCGCTGCAGATGGGCGTGCGCCTCGGGCCAGTCGCCCAGGCCGCTCTCGGCATTGAGGTGGCCGCGCAGGCCGGCATCGACCGGTTCCGCGCCCCAGGCGCTGGCAAACTGCAGCGCCCGCTCCGGCGCGCAAAAGGGGTCGTCACCGCTGGTGAAGAGCACGCTTTTGAAGGGCAGCGCCTGCAAGGGGACCGGCGACCAGCTGGGCAGTAGGGGGCGCACATCTTCACGCTCCACATCGGGCGGCGCCACCAGCAGCGCGCCCTTGACACGGTGGGTATTTCTGGAATGTGCCGCCCAGGCCGCCACATGCACGCAGCCCAGGCTGTGGGCGACCAGCACGGCGGGTTCGTCGCAGGACAGCAGCACGTCTTCCAGCCGCGCAATCCAGTCGCCACGCAGCGGCCGCAGCCAGTCGTGCTGCTCCACACGCGTGTAGCCATGGGCGTGCTCCCAGCGGCTTTGCCAGTGCCCGGGGCCGCTGTTTTGCCAGCCGGGAAGAATCAGGACGTTGCGGGCTTTCATGCGTTCGGTCAATCAGGTCACTGGCGAGCCGGTTTCGCTATGTTTTTGATAGCTAGATACGCTCATGAAATAAGGGCTGGATGGTGATTTCATCAATAAAACTGCCGGCTCACATGTTCTTGATGCGTTCGACCATTTCTTCGGCAAAGGCCACGAAGGACTGCGCCCCCTTGGAGGACGGGTCAAACACCACACCGGGCAGGCCATAGCTGGGCGCTTCGGCCAGCCGCACATTGCGTGGGATCACGGTGTTGAACACCTTGTCGCCAAAATGCTCCTTGAGCTGCTCGCTCACCTGCTGCTGCAGGGTGATGCGCGGGTCGAACATCACGCGCAGGAGGCCGATGATCTGCAGGTCCTTGTTGAGGTTGGCATGCACCTGCTTGATGGTGTTGACCAGGTCGGTCAGGCCTTCCAGCGCAAAGTACTCGCACTGCATGGGCACGATCACGCCGTGGGCGCAGCACAGGCCGTTGAGCGTGAGCATGGACAGCGAGGGCGGGCAATCTATCAGCACGAAGTCATAGTTTCTCTCGACCTCGGCCAGGGCCAGCTTGAGGCGCTTTTCGCGGCGCTCCAAGGACACCATCTCGACCTCGGCACCGGCCAGCTCGCGGTTGGCGCCCAGCACGTCGTAGCCGCATTTCTCGCTGCGCACGCGGGCTTCGGCGATCGATGCCGATTCGAGCAGCACGTCGTAAATGGTGAGTTCAAGCTGGCGCTTGTCCACGCCGGAACCCATGGTCGCATTGCCTTGCGGGTCCAGGTCTATCATCAGCACGCGCTGGCCGACCTTGGCCAGGCCGGCCGACAGATTGACCGTGGTGGTGGTCTTGCCGACCCCGCCTTTTTGGTTGGCAACGCAGAAAATTTTGGCCATGAGTGGGTGTCGTTCTTGTTCTGTTGGGGTGGAAAACGGGGCAGGAAATAGTGCAGCGACCTTGCCGGCTTACCTGGAAACCGCCAGCTTGACGCCAAAGGCGATCAGGAATATGCCGGCGGCTTTTGCCAGCACGGCGGAGATTTTCGGGCTGGCCCGAATCCGCTCGGCCAGGAAGTAAGTCAGCAGCACGGCCACCAAGCCATACAAAAAGGTCAGCGCGGCAATGGTCACGGCCATCACGCCAAAAGTCTTCATGCCCTGGTGCTGGGCCGGATCGATGAAGAGCGGGAAAAAGGCCATGTAAAACACAATCGCCTTGGGGTTGAGCAGCGTGATCAGCAAGGCCTGGCGAAAGTAATGGCGCGGCCTGATCTGCAAAAGCGGCGCATCACCGGGCTTGGCCAGCAGCATCCTGGCGCCCAGCCAAGCCAGGTAGGCCGCGCCCAGCCACTGCACGGCATGAAAGGCCGTGGGGTAAGCCGCCATCACCGCCGACACGCCGGCCACCGCGGCCCAAAGCAAAACCTGATCGCCCGCAATCACGCCAAGGGTCGCGCCCAGGCCACCGGGAATACCGCCCTTGCCGGTGGAGGTGATCAGCGCGAGGTTGCCGGGACCGGGAATGAGCAGAAAAATAATGATGGCGGCGACAAAAGCGCCATAGTCGGCAACGCCGACAAACGAGCCGAGCATGGAGGTCCCCAGAAGTGAGTGGCCTGAGTTTACGACAGGGTGTGCAAGGCGCGGTGGCAAACGCGGCTTTTGTGGTCCGCACGCAGCAGCAGCGCCTCCCTATCCAGCCATTTTCGGGCCGGATGGAGGCCTCGCCTCAGGTTTTGCGCCGCATCCAGAGTATGCAGCGCTCGGCATCCAACCCCGGCACCTGCAACTGTTCCACGTGAAACACTTGGACATTGGGCGGCAGCACCGCCAACTCGTCGGCGGGGTACTTGCCCTTCATGGCCATCCAGGCACCCTGCGGCGCCAGCGCGCCAACAGACCATTGGGTGAAGTCATGCAGCGAGGCAAAGGCGCGCGAGCAGATCACATCGAATGGCTGGGCAATGCTTTCCACACGCGCATGCAGGCCCGTGAGATTGGGCAGCTTCAGCGCCAACGCCGCCTGCTTGATGAAAGCCGCCTTCTTGGCCACCGTGTCCACGCAGGTCACCGCCACCGCGGGGCAGCAAATGGCGATCACCACGCCCGGCAAGCCGGCGCCCGAGCCGACATCCAGCAGGCGGCTGCCCTGCTCTAGGCCGGCCTTTTGCAAATGGCGCTGCAAGGGCGCCACGGCGGCCAGACTGTCCAGCAGGTGATGCGTCATCATCTCGGCCGGGTCGCGCACCGCCGTGAGGTTGTAGACCTTGGTCCACTTGCCAATCAAGGCCTGGTAGTCCAGCAGCTGGGCCACCTGCTGGTCGCTCAAATCCAGCCGCAAAGCCTTCAGACCGGCGCGCAATTCCTGTTCGGCGCCGCGCATCAGGTATTCACCTGCTCGGTGGTTTTGACGGGAAGCGTGTTTTTCCACAGGTTCTTTTTCAAGTGCACCAGCAGCAGGGACACCGTGGCGGGCGTGATACCCGAGATGCGCGAGGCCATGCCCAGCGTTTCAGGCCGGTGCTTGGCCAGGGTCTGGCGCGCCTCAAAACTCAGGGCCGAGACCTGCAGATAATCCAGATCGGCCGGCAGCTTGAGGTTTTCATAGTGCGAGGCACGCTCCACCTCTTCCTTCTGCAGGTTGATGTAGCCCGCGTACTTGGCCGTGATTTCGATCTGCTCGATCACGCTTTTGATCAGGTCCGCCGGCAAGGCACCCCCGGATGTTTCACGTGAAACACCCTCTTCCGCAGCATGGTTCTGCCCGGTTGGAATTTCGGCGTTGGCATACTGGCCTTCATTCATAGACATCAGGCCGGCGTAATTCACATCGGGCCGGCGCAACAAGTCCGCCAGGTTGTATTCGCGTTCAATCGCCTTGCCCAGCACGCGCTCGGCCTCGGCCACCGGCAGGCTGTTGGGATTGACCCAGATGGACTGCAGACGCTGTGTTTCACGTGAAACAGCGTCGCGCTTTCGGTTGAAGGCATCCCAGCGTGCATCGTCCACCAGGCCCAGCTCCCTGCCCTTTTCGGTCAGGCGCGCGTCGGCATTGTCTTCACGCAGCATCAGGCGGAACTCGGCCCGGCTGGTGAACATGCGGTAAGGCTCGGTCACGCCCTTGGTGATCAGGTCGTCCACCAGCACGCCCAGGTAGGCCTCGTCGCGCTTGGGGCACCACGCTTCCTTGCCCTGACATTGCAGCGCCGCATTGATGCCGGCGAACATACCCTGGGCCGCCGCCTCTTCGTAACCTGTGGTGCCATTGATCTGGCCGGCGAAGAACAGGCCGCCTATGGCGCGGGTTTCAAAGTTGCTTTTCAGCGAGCGCGGGTCAAAGTAGTCGTACTCGATGGCATAGCCGGGCCGCAGGATATGGGCGTTTTCCATGCCGGCCATGGAGCGCACCAGGTCGTACTGGATGTCAAACGGCAGGCTGGTCGAGATGCCGTTGGGGTAAATCTCGTGCGTGGTCAGGCCTTCGGGCTCCAGGAAAATCTGGTGGCTGTCCTTGTCGGCAAAGCGGTTGATCTTGTCTTCCACGCTCGGGCAGTAGCGCGGGCCCACGCCGTCTATCTTGCCGGTGAACATCGGACTGCGGTCAAAGCCGGAGCGGATGATGTCGTGCGTGCGCTCATTCGTGTGGGTGATCCAGCACGGCATTTGCTGCGGATGCGCGATCTGGCCGCCCATGAAGCTGAACACCGGCACCGGGCCTTCGGTGCCGCCGGGCATGCCGTCGCCCGGCTGCACCGTGCACTTACTGAAGTCAATCGAGCGGCCATCAATGCGCGGCGGCGTGCCGGTCTTCAGCCGGCCTTGCGGCAGCTTGAGTTCCTTCAGGCGCGCGCTCAGCGACAGCGCCGGCGGATCGCCCGCCCGCCCGGCCGCGTAGTTGTTCAGGCCGACATGGATCTTGCCGTCCAGGAAGGTGCCGGCCGTCAGCACCACGGTGCGCGCGCGAAACCTGATGCCGACCTGCGTCACGGCACCGACCACGCGCTCACCTTCGACCATCAGGTCATCGACGGCCTGCTGGAACAGCCACAGGTTGGGCTGGTTCTCCAGCCGGCGGCGTATGGCGGCCTTGTACAGAATGCGGTCCGCCTGGGCCCGCGTGGCGCGCACGGCCGGGCCCTTGGAGCTGTTCAGGATGCGGAACTGTATGCCGCCCTCGTCGGTGGCCAGCGCCATGGCGCCGCCCATGGCGTCCACTTCCTTGACCAGATGGCCCTTGCCAATGCCGCCTATGGACGGGTTGCAGCTCATCTGGCCCAGCGTCTCGATGTTGTGCGTCAGCAGCAGGGTCTTGCAGCCCATGCGGGCGGCGGCCAGCGCGGCCTCGGTGCCGGCATGGCCTCCGCCGACCACGATGACGTCAAATTCCTGGGGGTAAAACATGTCAAGCCTTCTGTAGGGCCGCCCCAAGGACGGCTTGCGCCCCTTCGGGGGGCAGAGAAGCGGCTACGCCGCGAACGTGGAGGTACATCATTTCAAGCCTCTACGATTAATTCAGTTTTCAGGCCGGCGGCCTGGGCCGCCAAGGCCTGGCGCCGGTCGGCGGTGACAAACAGGTCCACGCGCGCCGCCTGGGCCGCGCCGATGTGCAGCGCGTCCATGGCCGGCAGGCGGCTGGCTTCCATGGCCGCGAGCGAATGGGCCTCCACCCGGCCATCCAGCGGCACGGCGGTGAAGTCGGCAAAGTCGCGCTGCACGATCTGCATGATGCGGGCGTAGTCTTGCGCGCCGACCAGGCCTTCATGGCGCTGGCGGCTCAAGGCCGAAGCAATCTCGGACTTGCAGTGCGCCGCCACCACCACTTCACTGGCGCGCGCGCCGGCGGCCAGCACCTGCTCGCGGCCGGCCTCGGCGTTGTAGCGCTTGTAGAGCGCCGAGCTGTCAAACAGCACGCGCATCAAGCGCTCCCCCTGTCTTCTTGCAGACGCTCTTGCACCATCAGCTGGGCGCCGGTCTTGCCATCGGGCCGCACGATGCGCAGCGGTTCAATTTCGCGCTTCCAGCTCGGCACGCGGGCGCTGGCCTCGGCGCTTGGCGGCACCAGCTCGGCCACGGCCTTGCCGTGGCGCAGAATCCGCACGCTTTGCCCCTGCTCCACCAGATCCAGCATGGCAGACGCATTGGCGCGGAATTCACTCAAAGACAGGGTATGCATATGTACAAATCTCTCCAATCTGTACATTTTACCGGTGCCGGCTATCCCCTCGGGCTTGGAGGTGCTACGCGGTGGGGCCGCCAACGCCCGCCGCGCGTCAATCATTAGCTATACTTTCAATAGCATGTTGCGCAATAGCAGCGGGGGCTGGCGGCATAAAACACCTGAAACCAGGCAAGCCGGCCACACGGCGGCGTGGCATCGCGCCGGAATCCGGTCAGAATGGCGGGCAGCCAGTCCCTTGCCGCCCGCCAACCCTTATCAATTACCAAGCCCATGCCCACCCCTGAAACCCTGCTGGCCTTCTTTGGCGTGTCCGTGCTGCTAGGCCTCTCGCCCGGCCCGGACAATCTGTTTGTCTTGCTGCAATCCGCGCTGCAGGGGCGGCGCGCCGGCTTCTTCGTGGTGCTGGGTCTGTGCACCGGCCTGCTGTTTCACACCGCGGCCGTGGCGCTGGGCCTGGCGACAGTGTTTGCCGCCTCGGCCACGGCCTTCACCGTGCTGAAGCTGGCCGGTGCGGCCTACCTCGCCTACATGGCCTGGCAGGCCTTTCGCGCCCCGGTGGGCGGCGCGGCGAGCACTGGGGTCCCGGCCCTGAGCAACGCGCAGATGTACCGCCGCGGCGTCGTCATGAACCTGAGCAACCCCAAGGTGGTGATCTTCTTTCTGGCCTTTCTGCCGCAGTTCGTGAACCCCGCGCGCGGCAGCGTGGGCCTGCAGATTCTCGGCCTGGGCCTCGTCTTCATCCTGGCCACCCTGCTCACCTTTGGCGCCATCGCCTGGTTTGCCGCCTCGCTGGGCCAGGCCTTCCAGCGCTCGGCACGCGCCCAGCGCGCCCTGAACTGGGCGGCCGGCAGCGTCTTCCTCGGCCTGGCCGCGCGCCTGGCGCTGTCCGAGCGCTGAACCCCTTCCCACTCCCCACGCTCATCCACCCATGAAACTCCTGATCTTCGCCGGCAGCACTCGCCAGCACTCCTTCAACCGCAAGCTGGCCCGTGTGGCCGCGCAACTGGCCCAGGACAGCGGCGCCGAGGTCACGCACATCGAACTGGCCGACTTCGACATCCCGATGTACAACGCCGACCTCGAAGCCCGCGGCACGCCGGCCGACGTGATGCGGCTCAAGCAGCTGATGTACGAGCACCCGGCCTGGATCATCTGCTCGCCCGAGTACAACGCCAGCTACTCCGCCCTGCTCAAGAACACCATCGACTGGGCCTCCAGCCCGGTCAAGTCGGACCCGGACTGGACCGACGAATTCAAGTTCTCGCGCGGCAAGGTGGTCGGCATTCTGAGTGCCTCACCCGGTGCACTGGGCGGCCTGCGCTCGCAAAGCCACCTCGCGCCGCTGCTGCTCAACGTGCAATGCTGGGTCGCGCCGCGCAACTTCGCACTGGGCCACGCGGGCGACGCGTTCGACGCGCAAGGCCAGCTGGTCAATGACGCGCACCGCAAGAATGTGCAGGCGGTGATTGACCAGGTGTTGTTTGCGGCCCAGCGCCTCGCGGCCTGACCAGCGGCTTCACGCCTGCGCCGGCTGCGGCCCGGCAACCAGATGAATCGGGTTCAAGCCCAGGCTGCGCTTATGCCAATAGCTATTATTTTTATAGCAAGCGCCTAGCGCGAGGTATTGCTAAGCGCCAGCAGCCGTGCCGCCGAGCGGATCTCGATGCGCCGGTAGTGCAGCACCACCGCGCCCAGCGCCACCAGCGCCTTGAGTTCCTTGGACAGCGTCTGCCGGGTGATGCCCAGCATCATGGCCAGCGCCTCCTGCGACACCGGCACCACGGGCCGCGCATTCAGTGCCATCGTGGCGTCGCCGCGCGCCAGCAGCAGCAGGCGCCGCACCACGCGCGCGCGGGTTGAGCGCAAGGCCGCGTCTTCCACCATGCCGTACAGCGAGCGCACGCGGGCAGCCAGCAGGCCGGCAATCGCCTGCGCAAAGGCGGCGCCCTCCATCAGCGCCGCAAAGGCAGGCTGCGGCACCACCAGCACCTCGGCCGCCACCAGCGCCGTGGCGTCGTGGGTGCGCGGCTGGCGGTCGATCAGCGAGATCTCGCCTATCCAGTTGCCCGCCTCCAGCACCACGAGAATGGCTTCGCGCCCGTCTTCGCGCAGCGAGGAAATCTTCAGCTGGCCGCTGAGCAGGCCGTAAAAACCACCGGGGGCATCGCCCTGGCGAAACAGCATCTCGCCGGGCCGCAGGCGCAGCAGTTCGGCGGACCCCAGCAAGGCCTGCCGGTCGGCCAGCGGCAGCGCGCCAAACCACGGGTTGGCCGACATGCGGGACAGCAGGGAGGGTGGTGTCTCGGAGGCGGCAGGCATGGTGTCAATTGTCAAATTTTTGACAGTTGCCCGTCAAGCAGCGACGTATCGTGCGGTTGAGTCCACTTTTTAAAACCACCCTGGAGACACACCATGCACATCCCTTCCCTCAAGGCAGCCGTCAGCGCCGACGAATGGCAGCTGCGCTGCGACCTGGCCGCCTGCTACCGGCTGGTGGCGCTTTACGGCTGGAGCGACCTGGTCTTCACCCACATCAGCGCCAAGCTGCCCGAGTCGGTTTCCGGCCCCGGCGCCCACCACTTCCTGATCAACCCCTACGGCCTGATGTTCGACGAGATCACGGCATCCAGCCTGGTCAAGATCGACGGGCAATGCAACAAGGTCATTGAGTCGCCTTTTCCCGTCAACCCGGCCGGCTTTGTGATCCACAGCGCCGTGCACGAGGCCCGCGCCGACGCCGGCTGTGTGCTGCACACCCACACGCGTGCCGGCGTGGCCGTGAGCGCGCAGACATGCGGCGTGCTGCCCATCAGCCAGCAGTCCACCTTTGTGCTGGCCTCGCTGGCCTACCACGGCTACGAAGGCGTGGCCTTTCGCGACGAGGAAAAACCGCGCCTGCAGGCCGACCTGGGACAGGCCAATTTCCTGATGCTGCGCAACCACGGCCTGCTGGTGGTGGGCCAGACGATTGCCGACGCGTTTCTCAGCATGTACACCTTTGAGAACACCTGCCGCATCCAGCTCGATGCCCAATCAGGCGGATACACCGGCGGCGAACTGACCGAAGTCAACCCGCTGATCGTCAAAGGCGTGGCCGAAGCCATGCGCGTGCAGACCGGCGGCCTGGGCGGCGCCTTTGTCTGGCCCGCCCTCATCCGCAAGCTGGACCGGCTGGACGACAGCTACAAGTCCTGACACAGGCGGCCACTGGCAAGCAGGCCGGCGGACCCGATTCAGGCGTCCTGGCGCGGCCCGCTTTTCGGCTTGTCCCTGGGGGCAAACCAGTTCTGGCAGGTCACCATCACCATGCGCACTGCGCGCTCCAGCATCTCGGCGGAGAGCGCCGAACGCCGGCGCACACGCAGACGCAGACGGAAGACCAGCAGAAATTCGGCAATGCTCGCCGGAAAGCCCACCGCACGCCGGGGCGCAGTCGTCACTTCCCGTGACGGTGCGGCCTCATCTGGCCCGGGGGGCGATTGCGGTTGAAAAAAGCGGGCCTTGAGCCGCGACGCCAGCTTGCCCGATGGCTCGGGAAGGGGAGATTTCATTGTTTACTTCATCACCTTGTTGACAGCGCCCACGCCCAGGGCCGCCAGCACCACAAAGATGAGCGCCAGAATCAGGAACAGGCCGAACAGCACCTTGGCGATGCCGGCAGCGCCGGCTGCCACGCCGCTATAACCGAGGGCAGCCGCCAGCACCGCGATCAGCGCAAAAATAATCGCGTACTTGAACATCAAGTTCTCCCATGCAAAGCTTCACCTCGCAGGATGAAGCGATGGACACACCGCCATGAAAAGGCTTGTGGTGATCGTCAGATGCTAAAAGTCCGCACGAAGTTCACGCCTCGGCCGCGCCCGCACCTGCCTGTAGGACAAGACCCACGCTCCGGTGTCCTTCTGCAGCGCCAGGTGAACGTCGGGATGCGCGCTGTAGGACGCGCCCGGCAGGGGTGAGATCAGGGTGCGCGCGGCCCAGCCAAACGGCACGCCATCGCCGCCGCTACTTGCCAAACAGGTTGCGCAGCCCGTCCCCGAGCCGGTCGCCCAGCTTGGCGCCGGCTCCCGTGCCCACGCCGGGCAGCAGCGCCGTGCCAATCGCCGCCCCCAGCAGGGCCGACCGCGACAGCGTGAGCTCGGGCTTGTCCAGCGTGCCGCCCACCGTCAGCGGCACGCCCACCGCCCCGCCAATGGCACTGCCGATCCGGCTGTCGCCGGCCAGCATCACGGTGAGCTTGCCGCTCAGGGCCCGGGCCGGCGAAATGGCGACATTGCCGGCGGCGCTCAGCACGCCCGAGCTGGCCACCAGGTTGCTCAGCTGCGCGGCGCGGCCCCGCGTGCTGACCTGCCCGGCCAAGGTGTCCAGCGGCGTCTGGCCGCCGCGGCTCGGGCCCGCGGTTTGCACGGCCCTGGCCAGGTCCAGGCCGTTGAGCACCGCATGGCGCACCATGAAGGTGGTGTGGCTTTGCAATGCATCGACCAGCGCGCCGGTGGTGGTGGCCCGCGCATTCAGCGTGGTCGTGGCCTCCAGCCGGCCGGCCAGCGCCGCGCTGGGCGCGGTCAGCGCCGAGACTTCCACGCCCTTGGTCTGCAGCTGGCCGGTCATGACCCAGGCGGGTGGCGGCGCCTCACCGGCCCGGGCCGGTGAGGCTGCGGCGGCCGCCTGTTTCAGGCCCAGCCGGCCCTGGACTTCGCCGCCGCCCACCTCGATGCGCAGCGTCCACTGGTCCCCGGCGGCGGGCACTTCATTCGTCTCCGCTGGCGCGCGCTTGAGACTGGCGCGCAGGCCCTGCAAATGGCCCTTGAGCAGTAATAGCTGCGCGCTGTCGGGCAGGCCATCCGCGCCCAGCCTGGCCTCGCCCTCCAGCGTGGTGCGCGCACCGCTGGCGCTGATCCAGGTCACATCGTCCAGCACGGTGCGGCGCGGCAAGCCCGGCAGGGTCCCCTTCTTCAGCGTAAAACTTGAAACATTTTTTGGCTGCGGCCCGGGCTGAACGGGCGCTGCCAGCTCCTTTTTTTGTAGCGACAGCAGCAGCGCGTCAATGCCTTGCTGCGGCAAGACCGCCCGGTGTACCAGCAGCGTGGCCACGGCCAGCTGCCCGTGCAGCAGCGGCTGCCACAGCGGCCGCAACGCCACCCGCCCCAGGGTGAGCGGCGGGTTGCTCTGCACCACGATGCCGCTCAGGGCCACGGCCGGCAGCGGCCACACATCGACGGCCACGCCGCCCAAGGTGACCGGCACGCTCAGCGCCGCCGAGGCCTCGCGCTCAACGCGCAGCCTGAAGCCGCCCGTGGCGATCCAGCGGTGCAGCGTGAACGCCACCGCCGCCAGCAGCACCATCAGGCCGAGCGCCAGCCAGACCAGCCATTTGAAAACCTTTTCCATCTGCTAATTGTGGCAACTTCAGACCCTGTGCACAGCAGAAAACCTGCCGTCCGGCTAGCATGGAGGACTGGCTTTCCTGACTAATTCACGGTTTCGCCGTTTCCATCTCCCTCAACGCCTTACCAAGGACAAACCCATGAAGCTTTACTACTCTCCCGGCGCCTGCTCCCTGTCTCCCCACATCACGCTGCATGAGTCTGGCCTGCAGTTTGAGCATGTGCTGGCCCCCACCAAAACCCACCAGCTGCCCGACGGCACCGACTACTACAGCATCAACCCGCTGGGCTATGTGCCCCTGCTGGAGCTGGACGACGGCACGCGCCTGACGGAAGGCCCGGCCATCGTGCAGTACATCGCCGACCAGGTGCCCGACAAAAAGCTGGCCCCGGCCAACGGCACGGTGGCGCGCGCCCAGCTGCAGTCCTGGCTCCACTTCATAGCCACCGAAGTCCACAAGAACTTCAGCCCGCTGTTCAACCCGGCCACCCCGGCCGAGTACAAGACCATGATGGTAGAGAAGCTGCAGTCGCGCCTGAAATGGGTCGATGGCCAGCTCGCCGGCAAGTCCTACCTGATGGGCGACAGCTTCAGCGTGGCCGACCCCTACCTCTTCACCGTGACCAACTGGGCGCCCGTGGTGGGGGTGGATATTTCCGGCCTTGCCAACCTCGCCGCCTTCCGCGCCCGCGTGGCCGCCCGCCCCGCCGTGCAGAAGGCGATGCAGGAGGAAGGCCTGCTCGGTTAAACGCGCCGGGCGCATGCAGCGCAGCCCATTAGCATGATTGCAGCAGCCCGTGTTGCACACGCCCATTCATCCGGGCACACACTGGAGGCTGTTTTTCAACGCCCTTTATTCACCGCGGACATTTCATGCCTTCCTTATTCGACTCCGTCCAGGCCGGCGACCTGCAACTCGCCAATCGCATCGTGCTGGCGCCGCTGACGCGCAACCGCGCGCCCGACGCGATTCCGACGCCCCTCATGGCCGAGTACTACGCCCAGCGCGCCAGCGCCGGCCTCATGATCACCGAAGCCACCGCCATCAGCCAGCAGGGCCAGGGCTATGCCGACGTGCCCGGCCTCTACGGCAGCGAACAGCTCGATGGCTGGAAACAGGTCACCGAGGCCGTGCATGAGGAGGGTGGAAAAATCGTGGTGCAGCTCTGGCATGTGGGCCGCGTCTCGCACCGCGAATTGCAGCCGGGCGGCGGCCAGCCGGTGGCGCCCTCGGCCATCACCGCCAAGACCAAGACCGTGCTGATCAGGGACGGCGTGCCCACGTTTGTGGACACCTCCGCGCCACGCGCGCTGCGGCTCGAAGAACTGCCCGACATCGTGCACACCTACCAGGCGGCCGCACGCAATGCGGTGGAAACCGCCGGCTTTGACGGCGTGGAAATTCACGGCGCCAACGGCTACCTGCTCGACCAGTTCCTGAAGAACGGCGCCAACCAGCGCAGCGACGACTACGGCGGCAGCATCAAGAACCGTGCGCGCCTGCTGCTGGAAGTGACACGCGCCATCGCCGACTCGATTGGCGGCGGCCGCACCGGCATACGCCTGTCCCCCGTCACGCCCGCCAACGATGTGCACGACAGCGACCCGCAGCCGCTGTTTGACTACGTGGTGCGCCAGCTCGCTCCGCTGAACCTGGCCTACATCCACATCATCGAGGGCGCCACCGGCGGCCCGCGCGAGCTGGCCGAGCGCCCGTTTGACTATGCCGCGCTCAAGGCCGCCTACCGCGCCGCCGGCGGCAGGGGCGCCTGGATGGTCAACAACGGCTACGACAAGGCCCTGGCCGAACAGGCCGTGAAGGGCGGCGCCGACCTGGTCGCCTTTGGCAAGCCCTACATCGCCAACCCCGACCTGGTGGAGCGCCTGTTCCGCAACGCCCCGCTCAACGAGCCGGACAAGGCCACCTTTTACGGCGGCGGCGCCGAGGGCTACACCGACTATCCGACGCTATCAAATAAATAGCTTATAGCGCCCGTGCGGCAAGGGCTGGAAGGCGCTTTCAGGCTTCACAGCCCGTTATCAGCCCCGTTTCAGGGAGCCGCCAGCAACAGGCCACTGCGTGCGGCCTGCTGCGGGTCCGCCGCCTGCGTCACGGCACTGACCACCGCCACGCCGGCCACGCCACAGGCCATCACGCCGGGGATGCGGTCCAGCGAGATGCCGCCAATCGCCACCACCGGAAGCGCCGGTTGCAGCGCCGCCTGCGCGGCCCAGGCCTTCAGCCGCTCCAGCCCGACCGGCTCGTAAGGCATGACCTTCAGCGTGGTCGGGTAGACAGGGCCAATCGCCAGGTAGGAAGGCCGCACCGCATGCGCGCGCGCCAGCTCGGCCGGCGTGTGGGTGCTCAGGCCCAGCCGCAAGCCGGCGCTGCGCAACGCGTTCAGGTCGGCGCTGTCCAGGTCTTCCTGGCCCAGGTGCACGCCGTAGGCACCGGCGCTCAGCGCCAGCTGCCAGTGGTCGTTGATGAACACCTGGGCGCCCGGCACGGCACGCCCGGCCGCCACGGCGGCGCGCACCTCCTGCTCAATCTCGGCAGGCGTGTGGCCGGCGGCCTTGAAGCGCAGCTGGATGGTGCGCACACCCCAGCCCAGCAGGCGCTGCACCCAGGCGGCATCGGGCACCACGGGGTAAAAGCCGATGGGGCCGGTGAGGGACGGGAAAGCGTTGATGGGATTCATGGCAGTCATTCAAGGCGCATGCCAGAACGGCATGCCCACGGTGGGGGTGGAGGCCTGCGCGGCGGCGCGCTCGGGCATGGGGGTGGACTCATAGGCCGCGCGGCCCGCGGCCACGCCGTCGGCAAAGGCGCGCGCCATGCGCACCGGGTCGCCGGCCTGCGCCACCGCCGTGTTCAGCAGCACCGCATCAAAGCCCAGCTCCATCACCTGCGCGGCATGCGAGGGCCGGCCCAGGCCCGCATCCACGATGAGCACCGCATCCGGCAGGCGGCGGCGCATGGTCTCCAGCGCGTAAGGGTTCAGCGGCCCGCGGCCGGTGCCAATCGGTGCCGCCCAGGGCATCACGGCCGCGCAGCCGGCGCCGTGCAGGCGCTGCGCCATCACCAGGTCATCGGTGGTGTAGGCAAACACCGCAAAACCGTCCTTCGCCAGCGTGGTCGCCGCCTCCAGCGTGGCCAGGGTGTCGGGCTGCAAGGTGTAGTCGTCGCCTATCACCTCCAGCTTGATCCACGCCGTGCCAAAAATCTCGCGCGCCATCTGCGCCAGCGTGATGGCTTCCTGCGCGCTGTGGCAGCCTGCCGTGTTCGGCAGGATGTGGCAGCCCAGCGCCTGGATGCGCTGCCAGAAACTGTTGCCGCCGCCGCTTTCGGGCTGCAGGCGGCGCAGGCCGACCGTCAGCACCTGGGTAGCGCTGGCGCGCACCGCATCGCTCAGGATTTGCGGCGAGGGGTAATGCGAGGTGCCCAGAAAAAAGCGGCTCGCCAGGGTCGTGCCGGCCACGCGCCACGGCTCGCCGTGGGCGACCGTCCGGGCCGTCAAATCAATGTCCATTTCAGCCTCCTTGAATCGGTGTGATCACATCAATGCAGTCGCCGTTTTGCAGCCTGCGTTCGGGCCACTGCGAACGCGGCACAAAGGCCTTGTTGATGGCACAGGCGAACGCGCCCTGTAGCGCATAGCCGCGCGCCAGCAACAAAGCCTGCAGGGTGGCCGCCTGCGTTTCAAGGCGCTCGCCATTCAATGAAATTTCAAGCATCGTCATGTCACTTTCTCAGCGCTGGTTCCCAACAGTTGACGGGCCAGTTCATCGACCAGTGCCGGCGCGCACAGATAACCGTGCCGGTATAAGCCGTTGAGGTGCCACACGCCCGCGCGCCGCACCACGACAGGCCGGTGGTCGTCCAGCGCCGGACGCAGGGCGGCGGCCAGGCGCAGCACGCGCGCCTCGCCAAAGGCCGGGTGCAGGCTGTACAAGGCGCTGCCCAACTCCAGGGTGGAGCGCAGGGTCACGGGGCCGGTGTCTTCCGACTCCAGCTCGGTCGCGCCGACCACAAAGCGGTGATCGGGCCGCGGCGCCACATAGAGCTGGTAGCGCGGGTGCATCAGGCGCACGGGCCGCCGCAGGGTCACGCCCTGGCATTCCACCGTCAGCACCTCGCCGCGCACGCCGCGCAAAGGACTCTCAAGAGGCCACTGCGGCTTGCTGCCGACACCGCGCGTGTCCACCGTGACGTCGAACGCATGCACTTCACCCGCGCACAGGATGCGCTGTTCTTCCACGCGGTCAACGGCCTTGCCTTCATGCCAGCGCGCACCCAGCCTGTCTATCTCGGTCGCCAGCGCCGCCATCCACTGGTCATTGGCGAGCTGGCCTTCGCCCTCCAAAAACAGGCCACCGCCGAAGCGGCCCGCCAGCGCGGGCTCGTACCGGGCCAGGGCCGCGCCATCGAGCGTCTGCACCTGGGCACGGCAGGCCTCGGGTAGCTTGTGATGCAGCAGGCGCGTGAAATGCTCCAGCGACGACTGGTCGGGCGTATGCGCAACCACCAGCGTGCCTTCCCGCCGGAAATACACTTTGCCTGCGCGTTCTTCAATCTCGGCAATCCACTGCGGCCACAGCTGCATGGACCGTTGGCCCAGCGCAAACACCACGTCGTCAGACACCGCCAGCTCGGCCAGCGGCGAGAGCATGGCCGCCGCCGTCATGGAGGCCGTGGCCAGGTCGTCCCGGCTGCGCGCATCGAACAGGCTGACGCGGCAGCCGGCGCGCAGCAGGCGCCAGGCCAGCGTGCGCCCGGCCAGGCCGGCGCCCGCGATGCCGATGTGCAGGGTGCTCATGTCAGGAGTAAATTTCGTTGCCGCCCTTGCGGAACTCCTCGGCTTTCTCCTCAAACCCCGTTTCAATGTCGGCGGGGATCTGCTTGATCGCAATCACGCCGGGCGCGGCCAGCGTGGTCGTCTCTGGGTTGAGCCGCGCAAACTCGCGCACCTCCTGCGAGATCTTCATCGAGCAGAACTTGGGCCCGCACATCGAGCAGAAATGCGCCACCTTGGCGTTCTCTTTCGGCAGGGTTTCGTCGTGATAGGCCATGGCCGTGTCGGGATCGATCGCCAGGCGGAACTGGTCTTCCCAGCGGAATTCAAAGCGCGCTTTCGACACTGCGTTGTCCCACATCTGCGCACCGGGGTAGCCCTTGGCCAGGTCGCCCGCGTGTGCCGCAATCTTGTAGGCGATCAGGCCCTGCTTCACGTCGTCGCGGTTAGGCAGGCCCAGGTGCTCCTTGGGCGTCACGTAGCACAGCATGGCCGTGCCATACCAGCCGATGTTGGCCGCGCCCATGGCCGAGGAAATATGGTCGTAGCCCGGCGAGATGTCGGTGATCAGCGGGCCCAGGGTGTAGAACGGCGCCTCGAAGCAGGCCTCGAGCTGCTTGTCGACGTTTTCCTTCACCAGCTGCAGCGGCACATGGCCCGGGCCTTCAATCATCACCTGCACGTCGTGCTTCCAGGCAATCTGCGTCAGCTCGCCCAGCGTGTGCAGCTCGGCAAACTGCGCTTCGTCGTTGGCGTCGGCGATCGAGCCGGGGCGCAGGCCGTCGCCCAGCGAGAAGCAGACGTCGTAGGCCTTCATGATCTCGCAGATCTCGTCGAAGCGCTCGTACAAAAAGCTTTCCTTGTGATGCGACAGACACCACTTGGCCATGATGGAGCCGCCGCGCGAGACGATGCCGGTCAGGCGGTTCGCCGTCAGCGGCACATAGGCCAGGCGCACGCCGGCATGGATGGTGAAGTAGTCCACGCCCTGCTCGGCCTGCTCGATCAGCGTGTCGCGGAAGATTTCCCAGGTCAGGTCTTCGGCCTTGCCGTTGACCTTTTCCAGCGCCTGGTAAATCGGCACCGTGCCAATCGGCACCGGCGAGTTGCGCAAAATCCATTCGCGGGTTTCATGGATGTTCTCGCCGGTCGAGAGGTCCATCACCGTGTCGGCGCCCCAGCGGATGGACCAGACCAGCTTGTCCACTTCCTCTTCAATCGACGAGGTCACGGCCGAGTTGCCGATGTTGGCGTTGACCTTGATCAAAAAGTTGCGGCCAATGATCATCGGCTCGCTCTCGGGGTGGTTGATGTTGTTCGGGATCACGGCACGGCCGCGCGCCACTTCGTCGCGCACGAATTCCGCCGTGATTTCCTTGGGAATCGATGCGTTGAAGGAATGGCCCGCCTTGGGCATGCGCTCGGTCGCCAGGCGCTCGGCCAGCTGTGCGCGCACCAGGTTCTCGCGCACGGCGATGTATTCCATCTCCGGCGTGATGATGCCTTTGCGCGCGTAGTGCATCTGCGAGACATTGGCGCCCGCCTTGGCGCGGCGCGGCACGGGCGCATGCGCCATGCGCAGCGCGGCGAGCGCCGGGTCGTTCAGGCGTTCGCGGCCATAGGCGCTACTGATGCCGGGCAGCGCCTCGGTGTCGCCGCGGTCGGCAATCCACGCGCCGCGCAGCGGGGCGAGGCCGCGCGTGATGTCGATAGTCGCGGCCGGGTCGGTGTAGACACCCGAGGCGTCATACAGGCGCAGCGGCGGGTTGGCTTCGCGGCGCGGCTCGCCGGCACCCTCGTGCACCAGTGTGTCGGTCAGCGTGACCTCGCGAAAAGGCACGCGGACATCGGGGCGCGAGCCTTCGATATAAATCTTGCGGGAACCGGGAAAAGGCGCGCGCGTGATGCGGCTGGCGAGGTCGTTGGTGTCAACGGTAAGGCGGGTTTTGGCCATGGCTATCTCCAGAAGGTGGGGGTGCCTGCCTGGGGAGCCGGAGATGTCGCCGAAAACACCTGTGAAGGGTGTCGTTGCGGGGTACCGGAGCCAAAGTGCGTTGTTTCCTACGCGGGGATGATCCCGATCAGGTTCAGCGGGTCTCGCATTCTGCGATCTCAGCCTCAGAAGAATCCTTTTGGAAACATCCTTGGCACCCCGACAAGCTGGGCCATTGTAAGCACGGCACCGGTCCGTGGCAACGGCCAGTCCAGCCCGGTTGCCCGCACCACGCAACTTTCACCAAACTTTACAAACCATCACGGCGGCGCAATGGCGCATATACACGCGCCCGCCACACTGGCCTTCAACCTGCAGCCAGCACCTGATCTCAGGTGGCGGTCACAGGCGCCTTCTCTCTCTTTTCCCGAAAGGAAGTTTTCATGCAATTCGCTCTCAAACCCCTGGCCGCCCTCAACGGCCTCGTCCTCGCCGGCCTGCTGGCGACCGCGGGCGCCGGCGCCATGGCACAGGGTACGCCCGCCGCGCCCGCAGCGGCCCCCGCCGCCGCCACGAAACCGGCAGCACCACACGATGGCGATCACAGGATGGGTCGCCATGACCCGGCCAAAATGCAGGCCTGGATGGCCAAGCGCCAGGCCGAGCTGAAAGCCAAGCTCAAGATCACGGCGTCGCAAGAGGGCGCCTGGACCACCTACACCGAGGCCATGAAGCCGCCTGCCCGCATGGGCGAGCGCCTCACGGCCGAACAACGCGCCGAGTTCGACAAGCTCACCACCCCCGAGCGCATCGACAAGATGCGCGCCCTGCGCACCCAGCGCATGGCCGAAATGAGCGCGGCCATGGACAAGCGCGGCGAGGCCACCAAGGCCTTTTATGCGACCCTGAGCCCCGAGCAGCAAAAAACCTTTGACGCCGAACTCAAGAAACACGGTCCGTACGGAGGCCGTGGCGGCCCCCGCCATCACGACGACCATGAACCGAAAAAGGGCTGAGCTGATGCGTTGAACTGCCCCCCAGCCGCTGCTTGTGGCTGAACACGGCCACAAGGCCTGCACTTCGCTCCATCAAGGGGCGCCGGTGCAGGCCTTCTTTTTTCAGGCCATATTGTCTGCCGTCTGTCATGGGTGATCCGTGCATCTGGATACTCCGGCGCCGCCTGAGCTGTTCTGTCGGCCTGGTTTGTCCATCATTAAATATCGATAATGATTGATGCCATGCTTTATTTGTTCGGTCGAGAAGCCAGACACCAGATCCATCATCATGGCCAGTCATCCTGTTTTTTCCATCGCCCAGCAACGATGCAAGCCATGAAATTCCAATAATTCCGTTTATAAACAATTAGTTATAAGAAATAATTACCCGTTGACGGTCAGCACAATAGTTGTCATGAGATGAAATTTCAGTTGCATGTTGGTGAAAACCCTAATCCAAAGTTCTTGTGATTAATTATCGATATCGATACATTAAGCCCATGGATCAAGCCGTCACGCCAAAGCCGCAGCCAACCACAGCACCTCGCAAGGGTGAGGAGGTTTACAGCTGGTTGCGCAAGCAGATCATCCTGTCCTCCATCAAGGACGGACAGCCGATCGTCGAACTGGAAGTCGCCAGCACCATGGGTTGCAGCCAGGGCACCGTGCGTGAAGCCCTGCTGCGTCTGCAGGAAGAAGGCCTGATCGTGCGCCAGGGCTACCGCGGCAGCGTGGTATCTCCCATTTCCCCCAATGAAGCCCAGGCGTTTCTCAATCTGCGAGCCCAACTCGAATCCCAGGCGGTGGTGTATTCCGTGCCCAATATCCGTGCGGAACATATCGAGAAACTGTCGGGCATCGTGCGGGAGATGGAACGGGTCGCCGGACAAGGCGACGAGTACAGCCTGTTCGAGCTGGACCAGCAATTTCATATCACCTTGTTCCAGGTGGCCAATATGCCGGCGCTGGTCCCGGTCCTGATTCGCTGCTCGCTTTACAACCACCGCAACAAGATCTCGCTGGTGAATGCCCCGCGCACCTTGCAGGAAACCGCGTCGCGCCACTGGGCCATCGTGGAGGCCCTGCAAACACGCGACGCGGCAGAAGTCGAGCGTGTGCTGCGCCATCACATCCAAAGTGTGGTGGGCATGGACAACGCCCGTGCGCCGGCCTCGACCAGCGCGCCACTGTGCATGGCACCGGAGCAACAGGCCATTTTTGACCGCCTGCAGAAGGAAGACGGGCACCTCCCGGTGATCACCACGCTGGGCCGCGAGCAGGCCCACGCGCAGTTTGCCCACGTCAACGCGCGATGGAACCGCATCGCTGAAGACGACTTCCGAATTGAGCGTTTCACCATTCCAGCGCCCGCGCAGCAAGGCCGCAATGCACAGGGACACCAGGGCATAGGCGCCCTGCGCATCGAACACATCAAGAACCACAACGCGGCCTGCGGCACCATTTTTCATATCCATGGCGGCGGCTGGACATTTGGCAACAACGAAACCCATCTGGGCGCCATGGCACGGCTGGCCGAACTGACGCAATGCACGGTGATCGGCGTGGACTACGGCCTGGCCCCTGATGCCCCCTTCCCCGCCGGGCTGAACGATTGCACTTGGGCCTGGCGCTGGCTGCGCATGCAGTCCGGCGGCGCGGCGCCCTGGTACGTGGCGGGCGACTCGGCAGGCGCCAACCTGGCGCTGGCCATGATGTTTGACCTGCGCAATCTGGGTGAAGTGTTGCCCGACGCAGCCTTGCTGTTTTATGGCGTTTACGCGGCCGACCACAGCACGCCGTCGCATCGATCCTGCGGCACAGGCAGTTTTGGCCTGTCAAGCGAACGCATGGACTGGTACCGCAAACAGTACCTGTCAGGCAGTCGCCGCGATCCGGAAGACCCGCGCGTCTCGCCCCTGCGCGGCGACTTGTCGGGCCTGCCTCCGCTCTTTCTCAACGCCGCAGGGCTGGACCCGCTGCACGACGACACCACCGCACTGGTTCAAAGGCTGGCGCTGACCAGCACACCATTCGAGTTCCACAACTACGAAGGCGTCATTCACGGCTTCATGCAAATGAGCTCGGAACTCCCCCAGGCCCTGCAAGCCTTTAACGACGCGGCGGCCTTCCTGCGTGCGCGCCAACAAGCCCGGTAAGCGGGAATTCATAACCACTAGGAGACAAATCATGCGATTCAACAAAACAAGACGCCTGCTTCTGACCAGCATCACCCTGGCACTCGGCGGCGGCCTCGCCCATGCCCAGACGCCCCAGAATGTGGTCTTCTGGTACCACTTCGACAATCCCGAGCAGACCAAAATCATGGACGGGCTCGTCAACGACTTTCAGACAAAGAACAAGGGCATCACCATCAATGCCCAAAACGTGCCGTGGAACAGCTACTACGACAAGCTCTTTACCTCGGTCGTTGGCGGCAAGTCGCCCGATGTCGCCATGGTCAAACTGGCACAACAGCCGCAGCTGGTTGAAATGGACGCCCTGGAGCCTATCGATCGCCAGATCAACAGCTGGTCGGGCAAGGCCGACGTCGCGCCCAACCTGTTTGAAATCAACAAGGCGGCCAACGGCAAGCAGTACTACCTGCCGCTTCAGTACGTGGTGGTCTACCTCTACTACCGCGCCGACCTCTTTGCCAAAGCCAAGCTTTCCGCACCCGAGACCTGCGAGCAATTTCTTGACGCCGCTAAAAAGCTCACCCTGCCGGCCTCGGCCAACGGCGGCGTTCCGCAATACGGATTCGGCATGCGCGGCGGCAAAGGCGGACAGGACAACTGGGGGCCCTTTGTCCTGTCACAGGGCAACCTGAACGGCACGGACATGGTCAAGCCCAAGGTGGTTGCGGCCAACAACTGGTACATCGACCTGTTCCGCACCCACAAGGTGTCCCCGCCCTCAGCCCCCAACGACGGGTTCAACGAAATCATCAGCGCGTTCAAATCCGGCCAGACCGCGATGATGTTCCACCACCTGGGCTCGGCCAACAGCCTGGTCGCCACGCTGGGCGACAAGGTCTCGGCCGTGCCGGTCCCTGCCTGCGGTGGCCAGCGCTGGACCTATTTCGGGGATGAGTCGACGGCCTTGTTCAAGACGTCCAAGGTCAAGGATGCCGCCTGGAAGTGGATGGCATTTTTGAGCGAAGGCGGCAACAACGCCAAGTTCGTGCAGGCCACCGGCCAGATGACCATCACGAAGAGCGCGGCCGGCAAGGTTCAGGCGCCAGCGCGCTTCATCACGGCCACGGCCAATTCCCTGCCCTTTGCCAAGCCGCTGCCAGCCGTGCCGGAAACTGCTGATTTCGTCTCCACCGTGTGGCCAACCAACATGCAGCGCGCCATGGCGGGTGAAATCACCTCGGCCCAAATGATGGACAACGTCGCCAAGCACTTCTCTCCGCGCTGATCGACGCCCCGGGGAAAGGCATACAGCCCGCCCCCAATTGCGTTCCGATTGACAGGACCTCGGCGCGGCTAAACACACGCTGACGCTGGGGTCCACCTTATCGACACTCCAACACGGGAATCCGAGATGCCAAGAGGTTTCAAGGGCAATGTATTGCCCTATGCGCTGCTGTCCCCGGCCGTTCTCGCCACGCTGATCCTGGTGTTCTACCCCATGCTTCAGGCGGCGATCACCAGCCTTTACCGCAATGTGCTCTGGAAGCCGCGTGATGTGGCCTTCATCTGGTTCGACAACTATTGGGCCATCCTGCACGACCCTGTCGCCTGGTCATCGCTGGGACGCACCGTCATCTGGATCGGCGTGACTGTTCCCCTGCAACTGCTGCTCGGTCTGGTCACCGCCCTGCTGCTCAACCAGCAATTTCGCTGGCGCGGCCTGGCCCGCAGCCTGATCCTGATTCCGTGGGCCTTGCCCAGCGTGATCATCGGCCTGATGTGGTCGTGGATTTACCACCCCCAGGTCGGCGTGCTCAATGACCTGGCACTGCGCCTCGGCCTGCTGCAGGCCGCCATTCCCTGGCTGGCTGGCCCCGACACCGCGCTGTACTCCATCATGGTGGCGCTGATCTGGCAGGGCTTTCCCTTCTTCGCCATCATGATCCTGGCGGGCCTGCAGACGATTCCTTCCAACCTGTATGAAGCCGCATCGATTGACGGCGCCACCACGTGGCAAAAGTTCTGCGCCATCACATTGCCCGGCCTCAAGGGCGTGCTGGTCACCGCCGTGATGCTGCGCCTGATCTGGGTGGCCAATTCCATTGACGTGATCTATGTGATGACGGGTGGCGGCCCGGGCTATGCGTCGCAGACGCTGCCGCTTTACGCTTTCAAGCGAACCTACGCCAGCATGGACCTGGGTTACGGCACCGCTCTTGCCGTGAGCTTCTCCATCCTTTTGCTGGGCCTGATCGTGCTCTACCTGCGCCGTGCGGGCAAGGACCTCGAATAATGCGAAATTCCAACAAGGCGTGGCTACTTCGCCTGCTCACGCTGCACCTGCCGATGGCCCTGATCGTGCTATTCGCACTCGGCCCCTACCTCTGGATGCTGCTGACTTCAGTCAAGCCGGAGTCCGAACTCTTCAGCCCGCAACGCGCCCTGCTTCCGCAGGTCTACACGCTGGAGAACTATGTCCGCCTGCTCACCAAAACATCCTTCCTGACCAATGTGGGCCACAGCCTGATCGTGGCGCTCGGCACCGTCGCGCTGGGACTGTCCTTGAGCCTGACGGCCGCCTATGCCTTCTCACGCTTTCGCTTCCCCGGGCGCAGGCTGTTGATGATGAAATTTCTGCTGGTCAACATGTTTCCGCTGATCCTGCTGATCATTCCGCTGTTCATCATCATGCGTCAGCTCAACCTGCTGGACACCCATCTGGCGCTGATCCTGGCCCACTCGACCTTCTCGGTGCCCTTTGCCACCTGGATGATGATCAGCTACTTCAATGCCATTCCACGCAGCCTCGATGAAGCGGCCATGGTCGACGGCTGCAGCGCGCTCGGCGCCATGTTCCGCGTGGTCCTGCCGCTGACGCTGCCGGGGGTCATTGCCACCGGCATCTATATCTTCATCACCTCATGGAACGAATTTCTTTATGCCCAGGTATTGGCCGGTCAGGAAGTACGCACGCTCACGGTCGCGGTGCAGACGCTGATTGGCGAGTACGAGATCGCCTGGGGTTTGCTGACCGCCGGTGGCGTGGTCGGCGCCCTGCCCGTCACGCTGCTTTTCATGCTGATCCAGAAACGACTGATCTCCGGCATGACGCAGGGCGCGGTCAAGGGCTAGGCAGCATTGAACCCAACGCCAGGAAAACATTCATCCGCATTTACTCCCGCCAGTCCGTACTGGCATCACTAGCAAGGAAATGACAACATGAGCAATCCGATAGGCATCATTTCGATGCAGCATCAACGTCCCTTCACAGCGAAGGAACTTCCCCAGTTGGCCCGCTGGAAATCAGCCGGCTACGACTTCGTCGAAATGCTGGTGCCGGAAGCCGGCGAAATTGATCTGGGCGTGGCAGGCAAAGCACTGGCCGACGAAGGGCTCGGTGTCGTTCTGGCCGCGCGCGTCAACCTGGACCGCAATCTTTGCTCGGACGACGCAAGCAAGCGCCAGGCTGGCGTGGACTACCTGCACTACTGCGTGGAGGCAGCCAGCAAACTTGGCGCGTCCATCGTCGGCGGTCCGCTGTATGGCAACCCGCTGGTTTTTGCCGGTCGCGCCCCGCACCCGGTGGACGAGAGCCTGCGCCTGCAGCGCGTCGACCGGGCCGTTGACGGCCTGAAGAAAGGCGCCGTTGTCGCCGCCCAGGCCGGGGTACGTTTCGGCGTCGAGCCGCTCAACCGTTTTGAAACCGACATTCTCAACACCACCCGCCAGGGCATCGCGCTGGCAAAGATGGTGGACCATCCCGCCGTCGGCCTGGTACTCGACACCTTCCATATGAATATGGAAGACGATGACATCCCTGGTGCCATCCGTGAGGCCGGCAAGCACATGATTCATTTCCAGGCCAACGAGAACCACCGCGGTTACCTCGGCACCGGCCATATCGAGTGGACTCCCGTCATCCGCGCCCTGGCTGACATAGGCTACACCGGCACGATTTCGCTGGAGCCTTTCCGCCGCACCGACGAACGCATCGGCATTCCATTTGCGCAATGGAAAGCCCCTTCACATGACGAGCAAGTCCAGCTGGGCGCCGCCTGCTCATTCATTAAAAACCTGATCACGTTGAATGGAGGCCGGGTATGACGCGCCGTGTTGTATGGGTAGGCTGCGGCCGCCACGCCGAACAAATGCTGCTGCCGCAGCTGTCCCGCCATGACATCGAACTGGTGGGCGTCTGCGACATCAACCTGGCCGCGGCCGAGATGGTCGCACGGCGCTACGGCGTCCAGCATGTGGCCACGGACTACAAGGAACTGCTGGCCTTGCCCAGCATCGATGTGGTCGGAATGGCCGCGGGCCCGGTGCAGCACCGTGATATCTCGATCGCCGCCCTGAACCGCGGAATCAACGTCTTCATGGAAAAGCCGTGCGGCGCCACGGCGGCAGACGCGAAGGCGATTCAGGCGGCGGCCCGCGCGGCAGGCAAAACGGTAGGCGTCGGCTTCATGAAACGCTACTCCACCGGCAACCGCATGGCCTACAACGTCGTCAAGTCGCCCGAATTCGGCAAGGTGTCCGCCTTCTTCGGCGAGTACATGACCGCGCCCACCTACTTCACCGGCAACGTCGACTACACCGGCTTCTACCTGCACCACTGCGTGCACTACATGGACCTGGTGCGCTACTACGTGGCGCCGGTGACCAGCGTCACCGTGTTCCGCAACGAAATCTCGCCCGGCAAACAGGTGCTGCATGTGCATTTCGGGTTTGAAAACGGTGCCATAGGCACCGTGGTCATGGGCACGATACAGTCGCGCGGCACGCCGGTCGAACGCATTCAGGTCATGGGCGACCAGCGCCGCGTTGAAGTCGATGGCGTGATTGAAGTCAACTACTTCCGCAACCCGCCGTTCAAGGCCGACGACCCGGCCGCCAGCCTCACCGACGGGGTCGACACGCTGTCGTGGAAACCCAATTTCACCGCCGCGGCGAATGAAGACTTCAAGGGCTACAACGCCCTGTTTGCCGCCTACTTTGATGCACTCGACGGCAAGGCCACCGACCTTCCCACGATTGACGACGGCGTGCTAGCGATGCAGGTGCTGGAAGCCATGCTGGAAGGCATCGCGAACCCCGGAAAAACCATCGCACTGTCCCATCGCTGAGCGTGACCCGTCTTACCAAGGAAAGCCATCATGTCTGAACTAAGCCTGCGCCAGGTCAAGAAAAACTAC
Organism: Polaromonas jejuensis NBRC 106434; assembly: GCF_001598235.1. Classification (GTDB taxonomy): domain Bacteria; phylum Pseudomonadota; class Gammaproteobacteria; order Burkholderiales; family Burkholderiaceae_C; genus Polaromonas; species Polaromonas jejuensis. The sequence goes on from NZ_BCYO01000012.1 coordinate 99,641, forward strand.
GGGACGATCCCCATCATCCACGGCGTCGACCTGGAAATCAACAGCGGCGAATTTGTGGTCTTCGTCGGCCCGTCGGGTTGCGGCAAGAGCACGCTGATGCGCATGATTGCGGGGCTGGAAGATATCAGTGGCGGCGAGATTTCCATCGGCGACCGGGTGGTCAATGACCTGCCGCCGCGCGACCGCGACATCGCCATGGTTTTCCAGGACTACGCCCTCTATCCGAACAAAACCGTGTTCGAAAACATGGCCTTCGGCCTGCGCATCCGCAAGACGCCGCAGGATGAAATCAATCAGCGCGTCGGAAAGGCTGCAGAGACCCTGCAGATCACGCATTTGCTGGAGCGCCTGCCCAAGGCCCTCTCGGGCGGGCAGCGCCAGCGTGTCGCCATGGGTCGGGCCATGGTGCGAAAGCCGAAGGTATTTCTATTCGACGAGCCGCTGTCCAACCTCGATGCACTGCTGCGCAACCAGGTCCGCGCCGAAATCAAGAAACTGCACCAACGCGAAGGCGGTACGGTCGTCTATGTCACGCACGATCAGGTCGAAGCCATGACACTGGCCGATCGCATCGTCGTGTTGCAGGCAGGCCGCATCGTGCAGTCGGGTACGCCCGACGAGATTTACCACCGGCCCAAACACCGCTTTGTGGCTGAGTTCACCGGATCACCGCCGATGAACCTCATGGAGGTCACACTGCTTCGGAAAAATGGGATCTGCGCCCTGGCGCTGCCTGACGGCACAGAGCTGACACTGACGGCCGCTCAGGAAGCCCTGAGCTTAAATGCCAGCTCGCAGGCCGTGGTGCTCGGGGTCCGCCCCGAAAACCTCGTGGTCAGCGACAACGCCGGCCATCCTTTGTGGAAAACGCTGTCGCTCGAAGTCACGCTGGTGGAGCCGCTAGGCGCAGAGAACGTGGTGCATATGGCCCTGGGCACCTTTGACCTGATTGGCCGGTTTCCCAACGCAGTTCGCCCCGCGCAAGGCGGCCGGCTGGAGGTGGCGTTAAACCCGGACACACTGCATTTCTTTGACTCTTCAACCGGCCAGGCACTAACGCAAACTTGAGAAAAGCCAGGCGCCCGCCATTTCACAAGGGCTGAGGCTGTATTCAATTTAACGCGCCCCTCCGCCTGGCTTATCGGAGCGCGGAGCGGCCCGCCCCCTGCAAGACACAACTAACTCTTGACCAGGATTGGCTCTGGTGTATCGTCACCCAACAGTCAGTCTTTCAGCTTGGTTTTGATGCCTCTGCGGCGCGGGTGGGCGGGCTGGATTTTCATGCCGGGCGTGGCGACCCGCTGCAAATAAGTTGCTGTCCTACAGCAGCCCCGCACCCGCAGATCAACAATAGGACAACAGGCCGCTTATGCCTGTTTTTCATTTATATGCTGCCTTCCATGCCCCTTTCTTCCACGCGCCGCACATCCGGGACCTCGCCTGCTTCGGCATCGGCGTCCACACCTCAAGCCGATACGGCCATCGACATGGCCGCGGTGGAAGCCGATACGCAGGCGGCGCTGGCCGCGGCCAGCCGCGACTCTTCGTTTTCCTTCAAGGTCCTCACGGTCAACATCCACAAGGGCTTCACCTTTTTCAACCGCAAGTTCATCCTGCCCGAACTGCGCGAGGCGGTGCGCAGCGTGGGCGCCGACGTGGTGTTCTTGCAGGAAGTGACTGGCGACAACGCCAAGCACCAGGACAAGTACGACAACTACCCCGAGGCGCCGCACTACGAATTCCTGGCCGACGAAATCTGGCCGCAGTTTGCCTATGGCCGCAACGCGGTCTACACCAACGGCCACCACGGCAACGCGGTGCTGTCCAAGTTTCCCATCGTGCGTTTCGAAAACCACGATGTCTCCATCAGCGGCCCCGAGCGGCGCGGCCTGTTGCATTGCGAACTGCAGATGCCGGGCCGCCGCATGAATGTGCACGCCATCTGCGTGCACCTGGGCCTGATCGAGGCGCACCGGCTTCAGCAGATGACCATGTTGTGCGACCTCGTGCGCAGCGGGATTCCCGCCCAGGCGCCTGTGGTCGTGGCCGGCGATTTCAACGACTGGCGTCATCGCGCCCATGCGCTGCTGGCGCATGGCGCGGACCTGCACGAGGTGTTTGTGCAGGCCCATGGCCATGCCGCGCGCACCTTTCCCGCGCGCTTGCCGCTGCTGCGGCTGGACCGCATCTACGTGCGCAATGCCATTGGCCACGCCCCGGTCGTGCTGCCCAACAGGCCCTGGTCGCATCTGTCGGACCATGCGCCGCTGGCGGCGGAAATTGAGTTGTGAAAACGGCGAGGCGCAAAGCCGGCAACGGCAGCTCAAGGCCTGATGTTGGGCCGGAGCGCATCCGCAGCTGACAGGGCAGGTGTCAGCTGGACGGCGCCTGCGCCATATCCGGCTCTGGCGGCACCGCGTCGCGCCCGTCGTCGCCCGGTGGCGCCACCGGGCGGGTGGTCGAATCCCGCGGATCGGGCGCTGGCGGCATGGCGCTGTCGGGCGCCCGCTGGCGGCGGGCCGGGTTGCGGTTGACCGGATTTTTCAGCGGCACGGTCTGGTCCGCGCCGGAAGGCTTGCCCTGCCCGCCGGCCTTTGGGTCCGTGCCGGATGGCTTCGTGGGCAGCGCCTTGTCGGGCGCAGCCGTCTGCGCGGCTGCCCACCCGCCTGCCAGGCCCAGCGCCAAGCCGAGTAGGCCCGCAAGGAAATGTTTCTGCATGAAGACCTCCTGCGCAAGTTAGGACTCACTCTACGCCCATCCCGGCAAAAACCCAATGGCCCCGCAGCACTCAGCGCCGGAGCGGGGTCGCCACCAGTTCCTTGGAGCCGGTTTGCGCATCATGCTCGCGGCTGAAGGCCCAGCCCGGCAGCCAGGCCAGCACAATTTCGGCCGTGGTGCGCACCGTGCAGCCCGGCATCACATGGCCGGCGCGCAGCTGCCCGCGGGCATCGGCCACGCTCGCATGCAGGTGCAGGCCATCCGGGCTCAGGGTGCCCGACAAGCTGATCAGCTCCAGCGGCTCCGCCAGCAGCGTGCCCTGGGGCTCGGCCGCATAACGCAGCACGGCTTGCGACAGGCTGCCCACGGCAGAGATGACGCAGCCGGCCCGGCCACCGCCCTCGGCATGCCATTCATCGAAGGCCGCCGCCAGTGCGCCGCGCAAGTCCTCGCCGGGTTGAAGGCGCAGCACCTGGGTCGCCGGATCGCTGTGCGTGGGGTTCATGGGGTTCTCCGGCTGGGAAGTAGGCGCAAGGGTAGACGAATAATGGCGGCAACTCAGGCGATGGCTGCCTTTTCCGGTCTTTTCCTCAAGCCGCCACCAGGCGCAGGTGGGTAATCTCCGAGGGCGCCCCAAAGCGTTTGGGCGGGCCCCAGTAACCGGTGCCGCGACTGGTATACACCCACAGGTTTTGCAGCTTGTGCAAGCCCGCCGTGTAGGGCTGCTGAAGGCGCACAAACAGGTTCCAGGGGAAAAACTGCCCGCCATGGGTGTGGCCAGACAGCTGCAGGTCAAAGCCGGCCCTGGCCGCCGCCGCCGCGCTGCGCGGCTGGTGCGCCAGCAGCAGGCGCACGGCATCTGGCGGCGCGCCCTTCAGCGCGGCCTCCGGGTCGCTGCGGTGCGCGACGTCAAAATGGCCGGCGCCGTAATCGGTCACGCCGGCCAGCACCAGCGGCATGCCGCCCTCGCCCGCAGCACCGGGCTGGCGAATCACCACATGCTGGTTGAGCAGCACGGTCAGGCCCAGGCGCCGCAACTCGTCAATCCACGCGTGCGCGCCCGAGTAGTACTCGTGGTTGCCGGTCACAAAAAACGTGCCGTGGCGCGACCGCAACCCGGCCAGCGGCGCCACATGCGCGGCCAGCTGGCTGACCCGGCCATCCACCAGATCGCCCGTCACGGCGACCATGTCGGCCTCCAGTGCATTGACCTTGTCCACAATGCGGCGCAGATAGCCCTGCTTGATGGTGGGCCCCACATGGATATCGCTGATCTGGGCCACGGTAAAGCCCTGCCAGGCGGCGGGCAGGCCCTGGATGGGCACATCCACCCGCACCACCGCCGCCGTGCGCCTGGCATTCAGAAAGCCCAGCAGCGTCGCGAGCAGGCCCAGCACCGGCACGGCCTGCGCCGATGCCGCGCGCAAAGACGCCAGCGGCAGCCAGCCGGGCGCCAGCCCATCCACCAGCCATAGCCCCAGCAAGGCCGCGTCGCGCAGCAGGGTGAGCACCAGCAGCGAGGAAAACAAACCCATGAGCAGCAGGCCTATCCAGCTCAACCCATCGGCCAGCGACGATTTGGCCACGCGGTGCGCCATCAACCCCAGCGGCATGAGCAAGGCCGACAGCACCAGGCCGCCGGCCATCCACAGCTGGACCGTGGGAAAACCCGCCAGCCCAGGCAGCACGCGGGTGCCGATATAAGCGTGGAGCAGCGCAGCTACAATGGCCAGTGGCAAGAAGTTCATGAAGTTCCAAGGGGCACAGGCCCTTTATCCTTTACCTTTTCATATGGGCGCAACCCGCATGCATTCAATGCCTCGCGCCGCGAAAGCGCCACGTTTCATCCCTTCACAAATGAGACAACCCGTGCACGCCAATTTGCGGCTTCTCACGATACCCTCGGCATGTCGTGTTACCGGCCATGCCCCCATGTACTGCCAGCCCATTGTTCGCCCATGACCGTTGCCATCCCGGCGACCACCCACGCCACCTTTGAAATCAAGAGCGCCAACCTGCCGCTGGTCGCGTTGCTGCTCAAATCCACAGACCTCGCGGCCCTGTCGCGTGAACTGGCATCGCGCTTCGGCGACATTCCGGATTTCTTTGACCAGGACGCCATGATGATCGACCTGTCGCCGCTTCAGGCGACGGCATCGGCCAACGAGGACATCGACTTCCCCGCGCTCATCAGCCTGCTGGGCAGCTACCAGCTGGTGCCCATCACCGTCAAGGGCGGCAGCCCGGCGCAAATGGCCGCCGCGCTGCAAGCCGGCCTGCTGCCGGCACCCGACTCCCACCTGGTGAACAGCCGGCCGGCTCCGGCACCCGCCGGACAGCCAGCCCCAGCTGCACCGGCTTCGCCCCTGGGCGCCCTGGTCATAGACCGGCCCCTGCGCTCGGGCCAGCAGGTGTACGCGCGCGGGCGCGATCTGGTGGTGCTGGCCATGGTCAACGCCGGCGCCGAAGTCATTGCCGACGGCCACATCCATGTCTACGCACCGCTGCGCGGCAAGGCCATGGCCGGCGCGCGCGGCAACACCGAGGCGCGCATTTTTTCGCTGGCGCTGGAGGCCGAGCTGCTATCGATCGCCGGTGTCTACCGCACCAGTGAAAACCCGCTGCCGCCCGACGTGGCGGGCAAGCCCACGCAGGTGCGGCTGCTGCCCGGCGCAGACGGCGACAAGCTGGTCATGAGCGTGTTGCAATGAACCCCGATACTTGTCACCACGCAGCAACGCCGACCTGAGCTACACCCCTACCGTTTCAAAAGGACTCTTACGCATGGCAAAAATCATTGTGGTCACCTCTGGCAAGGGCGGTGTGGGCAAAACCACCACCAGCGCCAGCTTTGCAACCGGCCTGGCCCTGCGCGGCCACAAAACCGCCGTCATCGACTTCGACGTCGGCCTGCGCAACCTCGACCTCATCATGGGCTGCGAGCGCCGCGTGGTCTATGACCTGGTCAACGTCATCCATGGCGAGGCCACGCTCAACCAGGCGCTCATCAAGGACAAGCAGTGCCCCCACCTGTTTGTGCTGGCCGCCTCGCAAACCCGCGACAAGGACGCGCTGACCAAGGACGGCGTGGAGAAAATCCTGAAAGACCTCGCCGCGATGGACTTTGAGTACATCGTCTGCGATTCGCCCGCCGGCATTGAAACCGGCGCCCTGATGGCCATGCACTTCGCCGACGAGGCGCTGGTGGTGACCAACCCCGAGGTGTCGTCGGTGCGCGACTCCGACCGCATCCTGGGCATGCTCTCCAGCAAGACCCAGCGCGCCATCGACGGCGGCGACCCGATCAAGGAACACCTGCTCATCACCCGCTACAACCCCAGCCGGGTCGACCAGGGGCAAATGCTCTCGCTCGAAGACATCCAGGACATCCTGCGCATCAAGCTCATCGGCGTGATCCCCGAGTCCGAGGCCGTGCTGCAGGCCTCCAACCAGGGCGTGCCCGCCGTGCACATGGAAGGCAGCGATGTGTCGGAGGCCTACAAGGACGTGATCGCACGCTTCCTGGGCGACAAGGACCGGCCCATGCGCTTTATCGACGCGCAGAAAGCCGGCTTTCTCAAACGCCTGTTTGGAGGGAAGTAACACGCCATGGCTTCATTCCTCTCCTTCCTGCTCGGCGAAAAGAAAAAAACCGCCAGCGTCGCCAAAGAGCGGCTGCAGATCATCCTGGCGCACGAACGCTCCGGCCGCAGCAGCCATGAACCCGACTACCTGCCGGCGCTGCAGCGCGACCTGATCGCCGTCATCGCCAAATACATCCACATCAATCCCGACGACATCAAGCTCCACCTTGAGCGGCAGGACAACCTGGATGTGCTGGAAGTGAAGATCGAACTGCCCGACAAGAAGTAGCCCGCCCGGGCGCTATTTTTTTAATAGCTAACCACCCTTGTTTCGCATGGACTGCAGGCTGATTTGGCTGGCAAGCCGGCACAAAGAAAAGCAGCACCCGCCTTTCGGCGGATGCTGCCTTGGCCAGCGGCCCCTCAAGAGCGCTTAGCGGCTGGGGACGGCGCCCTGGATGCCGGCGCCCGCATTCGCGTTGGCCCCCGCTTCCACACCGGCGCCGGCATTACCAGCGCCCTGCACACCACTTTTCACGCCGTTCATCACACGCTTGCCAGTGCGCGCGGCAGCGCTGCCCACGGCTTGACCCGTATCACGCACACCGCCCAGCACCCGGCCTGCGCCATCCATTACGCCGCTGGTGGCGCCATTGACGGCGCCATTGACGGCGCCCGAGGCATCAACGCCGCCGCCGACCTGCGCCCCGGCCGCCGCACGCTCGTCAGCGGTGACATGGCTGTTGGCGCCGGCGCGCACACCGGCATCAAGGCCCGCGCTGGAACCGGCCGAACCACTGCCGGCGCCCACGCCGGTCGCGGCACCCAGGCCCACAGCGACACCAGCCCCCACGCTGCCGCCCATTCCGGGGCCGGCGGCCACCGTCACACCGGCATTGCTGCGCAAGGTGCCGTCAAGGCCCAGTACGCCGGCCTGCGATGCAGCACCCCAGGCCATGGCGGTGGTGAGGATCACCACGGAAGGAACGGCCCGCAAAAACCGTGGACGGGCCACGCGGGAAGGAATGCCGGGTTGCTGTGAGAGGGTGTTCTGAATTCGGGACATTGAAGCTCCTGTGGTTGAACAAGACTTCATCTTCTCCCGCCCATTTGTGCTTGAGGTGTCGGCTTCGTTGACTTTGTAAGTCGATGCACAATCCCCGCTTCACGGGCCTTTTTAAGCAAGTGTGCGCTTGCATGAGGCCGTATTCTCGCGACGCGAAACGCGCCCGGCGGCGATTGTGTATCGCATGTCAGCAGCCGCAACCGCCCCCACAGCCACTGGGGGCCACAGGAGGCCATTCGCGGCAAATCAGGGCTACAGCTTGAGGCTGGCCGGCAGGTATTTGGCCATCAGCCCGTCGTAATAAGGCTTGAGCTCGGCCAGCACCGGCGGCCTGTCGTTCTTGGAATACAGGTCGTAGGGGTTGAACTTGCGCACCCATTCCAGATGCGCCCTGTCCTGGGCATCCGTGAGATGGCCGTACTGCCCCTCGCGGTGCCAGGCGTAAAACGAGTGGTAGCGAATCATGTACAGCGCCGGCAGCGGCAGGTGGGCCTTCATGAGCTGGTACAGGTACTCGTCATGCCCCCACGACATGTGCACCGCATCCAGCCCGCAGCCCGGCGTGTAGACGCCGTATTCACTGTTGTAGCGGTCGTCGCGGCTGTCGGGGTTCAGCGCAAAGTATTCGGGATAGACAATGCGCTCCGAAAAGCGGCAGCCCACCGGAAAGGTGTCACCCACCACCGCCCACTGCGGCTCGCCAAACAGGCACAGCACCTTGCCCAGGTCGTGGATAAAGCCGGTCAGCACAAACCAGTCGGGGTGGCCATCGGCGCGGATGGCCTCGGCGGTTTGCAGCAAATGGCTGATCTGCGGCAGCTCGATGTCCGGGTCCGACTCATCGACCAGCGTGTTGAGGAACTCCAGCGCCGCCCAGGGCGTCATCTCGCGCTGCGCAAAGCCCAGCCACTGCGCCTTTTTGCCCCGCACAAAGTCGTAAGTCTGGTGCTGGTGGTTGTTGCGGTAAAAGGCGCGCACCCGGTCCAGGCCGGGCTGCGCGTAGTCGCGGTAGGCGGCGCGCTCGGGTTCGCTGGCCAGCAGGGCCTGCACTGTTGGCTCCTGGGGGCTGGCGGCGGATGGCGGCGTGGTGGTGTTCATCGCGCCATTGTAGAAAGGCCTGTCCGCGCGCGCAAACCCGGCGGGCAACCCGCCCTGCAGCAACGATCAACTGCCCTGGTGCGCGTGAACGGCGTCCATCACGCGCGCCGAATACACCATGGCGGCACCGGCGTTCAGGGCCACGGCCACGCCCAGCGCTTCGGCAATTTCCTCGCGCGTGGCGCCGCTCTTGAGGGCCTGTGCCGTATGCACGGTGATGCAGCCATCGCAGCGCGTGGTCACCGCCACGGCCAGCGCGATCAGCTCGTGCGTTTTGGCATCCAGGTGGCCGGTCTTCAGGCCCGCGCCCGACAGCGTCTGGTAGCCCTTGAGGGTGTCGGGGCTCAGTGTGCCGATCTCGCCGATGCGGCCCATCAGTTCCCTGCGGTACTCAACCCAGTTCAGCATGGTGCTAACTCCTTGGCGTTGAGGCCGGACACCGCGTCCGGCCTGGAATGCCAGTGTTGCGCATCACCGTGAAATAGGGAATCCCGAAATGTCTTATACCTCGCCGCCATCGCCTCACGGATGCCTTGAGCGAGCTGGCCTCCTGGACGGCAGCTACTATTTTTGTAGCGGCTGGCACCTGCTCTTGTTGGGCCTGCGGCCCTTCTGATGCTTGAGCTGGCCCAAAAGCGCCCAAGGCCGTCGGTCGCTATCCAATCCATAGCTGCCTGCGCCCTTGCAGCAAGGGCTGCGGCCACTTATCGCGCCAAATCATCGCGGCAACTTGATGGCGTATCGCGTTTCAGCCCAGGTAGCGCTTGATGGCCGCGGGCACCGCGTGCCTGGCGCAGGCCTGCAAGCTCATCAGCAAATCATGCCCGGGCTGCGCCACGCCAAAGCGGCAGCGCAGGTCGCTCTGGATCTGCCCCAGCAAGGCCGCCGCCATCTCCGCATCGGCCAGTGCCCGGTGGGCGCGGCCTGAGCTTGGCAAGCGGTGAAAGCTCGCCAATGAGCCCAGCTTGTGGTTGGGCGCCTGCGGATACAGCCGGCGTGACAACAGCATCGTGCAGGCAAACGGCTGCTTGGCCTCATGCCCCACGCGCTGCAGCTCCGCCGCCCAGAAGCGCCGGTCGAACGAGGCGTTGTGCGCCACCATGGGCGCGTCGCCCACGAAGCGGCTGGCCTCGGCCATCACCGCCTGCGCGCTCGGGGCGGCGGCGATCATCGCGTTGCTGATGCCGGTGTAGGCCTCGATAAAGGCCGAGATGCGCACGCCCGCATTCATCAGGCTCTGGAAGCGATCCACCACCTGGTCGCCCTCCACCAGCACGATGGCCACCTCGGTGGCGCGATCGCCCATGGCGGGCGACAGGCCGGTGGTTTCGAAGTCGATGACGGCGATGGGTTGCACAGCCGTCATCAACCCAGCGGCCGCACGCCGATCAGCACGCCATGGGCCCAGAACGCAAACACCGCCCAGGCCACAATGCCCACCCCCACCGTGATGGCCGTGCCGGCCACCGTGCCCGGCGGATACACGGTCTGCGCCGCGCGGTCCCGCGCCCGCGCCGCCCTGAAGCAGAACACCGCCCACACCAGAAAGGCGCCGAACAGCACCACGTCCGCCAGCGAGCCGTTGGCCAGCAGGTGCGCCAGGGCCCACACCTTCACCGACAGCACCATGGGGTGATGCAGTTTTGCCTTGATGGCGTTGCGCGGCACATAGGTGGCCACCAGCAGGATGAAGGAGAGCAGCATCAGCAACGCCGCCACATGCCGCATGCCCACGGGCGGTGTCCACAGCTGCACCAGGTCCCGACGCGCCAGGCCATAGCCCCACACCAGCAACACAAAGCCGGCAATGGACAGCAGCGTGTAAACACCCTTCCACGGCTTCTCGCCCAGCCGAGCCATCATCTGCGTGCGCCAGCCGTCGGCCACGATGCGCGTGGAGTGCACGCCCAGAAACAGGACAAGACCCAGGATCAATATCGCCATGTGAACCCCTCCGAAGTATGGTTGCGGCGATTATGCGGCAGTGCCCGGCGTGCGGGTGTATGAAGGCGAGGCGATGCTATTGAATTAATAGCTTCTTGCGCATGATCTACCTAGGCTTCAGGCCATTTTTTCTTAAAGAATAGCCAAAAAAACGCCCCACGGGCGCCGCCATCAACCAGCCAGCGAGCCGCCGGCAGCCACATCGGTGTCGGGTTTGTCTTCGGGGCTGGCGCCTGCGGCAGCGTGGTTGAGCGACAGCGTCACGCCGGCCTTCTTCTGCACGCTATCCATCGCATCCGAATCGGGCGCCACACCCCAGGCCATGGCCGTGGTCAGCACCACCAGCGAAGGAATGGCCCGCAGGTAACGCGGGCGGAGCAGAAAGTTCGCAAGCTTCTTCATGCAGGTCTCCTTGGCAGCAAAGGGGCGATGTTGCGCCGCCAAGATGACACGCCTGCGTCTGGCGTGTTGAGTTTTGTAAGCAATTGCCGCGGCCGGCGCGCAGAGAGCCGGGCCGTATGGCTTGCGGCGGCCACGACTGCTATGAATTCAGCAGCTGCTAGCGCCCGTGTTGTTTGGGTTAAAGGCTATATTGATCTGTGGATCACCTCGACTGATGCCCCGGGGCAGTTCAGTGCCCCATATTGCCCCGTCGCGACTGCGTCTGGTTGCTGCTGCCCAGGTGCGCCTCGCGGTCAGTGCGGCTATCGGGGGTGCGCTGGCCCTCATTCTTCTGGGTAATCGCTTGCTGGCCAAGCTTGTTGTGGTCGTTTGCGACCTTGCCGGTCTGGCCAAGCTGTTTGTCACGCGGGTTCTGTTTGCTGCTGCTCATGGTGCACTCCTTGTAATGAAGAGCGAAGGGGTCAGGCATCGGCAGCGAGGCCGGGCTTGCCCCTCTGAGCAAATTACTCCTTTTTTAGCGCGCGTGCTTGCCCTATGTCAGGCAGCACTTATGCGGGCGCGGCAGCGCGCGGGCTGGGCGCCGATCCGTTACAAATTCATCTGCGGCTTGCGTCCAGGGTAATTGGGTAAACAACCGATTGGGTCACGCACAAGGGCCCCGTCATACTGCGGCCCATAATGCGCCCGCGCCCCATCGCCCTGGCCGCCCATCTCCAGCGCCTTGGCATAAAAAAGCAATTCACCTGCTCGCGCGAGGTGGCCAGAACGCCAAAGTGCGTGCCATTACCTACTGCCGCCTTGCCACCATCATGTGGCACCTGCACCCAGAACTCAGGAAATTCCCACCCATACCTCACAATTGCAAGGTGATCATGGACCTGTTAACCTGGCAATACACCGCTCCCAGTAAATAAGGAGCATGAAACATGGCCGAATCCCGCATTCCTCCACTTGCTGGCACATCAAAAAAGGCGGCTTTTGCGTGGCTCACGGCGTTGCACAAGGCCGGACTGCTGTTCTGTCTTGATGACAAACCACAAGATATCGTGACTATCGCTGACGGTTCGCAAACATTCTCAACCGAAGAGGCCCAGGAGATTACCCAAATCCTGAACCGTTTATTTGGAAAGCATGGGGACGAACTTCACGGCTTGGCCTTTGAGGTACTTAGCAAGACGTTCCACACATACGCAGAACGAAGTGCATTTAAAACGATGTATGGCTGATGTAGTTGATAAGGCCACACGCAGCCGCATGATGGCAGGCATCCAGTCAAGGAATACCAAGCCCGAGACGATCATCCGAAAGGGCCTGCATGCCAGAGGGTTTCGTTACTCCCTGCACCCAAAAAACATCTCTGGCAAGCCAGACATCGTCATGCCCAAATGGCGCGTGGTCATATTTGTACATGGCTGCTTTTGGCATCGACACGGGTGTTCCCTGTCCAAGATGCCGACAACCAATGCAGCCTTCTGGGATTCCAAGCTGGCCGCGAATCAGCGTCGGGATGACCTCTTGAAGCAACAACTTGCCGAGGCTGGATGGCGTGTCGCGACTGTCTGGGAATGCGCCACTCGGGGAAAGACTGCCGTCGATAACCTCCCCGAACTGTTTGACAGGCTTGCGGCTTGGATTCGTGACCAGGCAAAATCACCAACTCTTGAAATAGCAGCCTCCAACTTTCCGGCTTTATCAGTCCGGTAGCCGACATCAGTACAACCACATGAAATTCAAAGTAATCGATTTGTTCGCCGGACCCGGTGGACTTGGGGAAGGTTTTTCCGCCTTAGATGAAGGTAATACCTTCAGCATTGCGGTCTCTGCAGAAATGGAAACCAGTGCCCATCAAACGTTAACTTTGCGGAGCTTCTTCAGGCATGTGCAAGGCGACTCCAAAGCGCTAGCCGCTTACTACAACTTCTGCAATTCTGAAAATGCGTCGCACCCTCGATATATTTTCTCTGCGGCGTGGGCCAAGGCGACCGACGAAGCAAAACAACTCACCCTTGGAAAAGACGAGCACAACGCAACACTAGACAAGATCATCAAGGACAAGAAGCTGAAGGAAGACGACACGGTACTAATCGGTGGCCCACCATGCCAAGCCTACTCACTTGTTGGGCGCTCCCGCAACATGGGCAAGACTGACTATGTTGCGGAAGAAGACCACAGGCATTTTTTGTACCGTGAATACCTTCGCATCCTTCACAAAGCGAAGCCGGCTGTTTTCGTCATGGAGAACGTGAAAGGCATCCTCTCCGCAAAAATTGACGGGGAGCTGATTTTTCATGACATTCTTCGCGATCTGACCGATCCAGGGATAGCTTTGGGTGAGGGCCGCGGCATTCGCTACACAATTCATTCGCTGGTCACATCTGCCACCTTCAAGCCAGATATGGACCCCGAAAGTATCGATGCCAAAGATTTCATCATTCATGCTGAGCGTTACGGAATTCCGCAAGCCCGCCACCGCGTAATACTCTTGGGAGTGCGCGAGGACATGAAGTATGACGGTCGGCACATGCTCACAGAGGTGCCGCAGTTGACCGTAAGGAATGCACTAAAAGATCTTCCCAGACTCCGAAGCAAATTGGGTCGCGATGACAGTCCTGAAGAATGGCGTGACACCGTTGCACAACTCGGTCGTGAACTATCCACGGATGCGCTTTTAAAAGAAATACCAGAAATAGGGCTACGACTGGAGACCGTTGCCGCAACCCTGCGCAGCAATCTGGACACCGGAGCGCTTCGCTACCCACACACAAAGCCGGTTCCACCAAGTTTGACAACGTATCAGAACTGGGTGCGTGACCACAGCCTAAACGTCTGGTTAAACCACGAAACCCGATCGCATATGAAGAGCGACTTGGGTCGCTACCTGTATGCCGCAGTGTTTACTCAACAGCACGGCTATTCACCCAAAGGCCACAAAGAGTTTGCATTAAGGGGCTTAGCACCAGCGCATGCCAATTGGAAAACCGGCAAGTTTGCAGATCGCTTCCGGGTGCAACGCTACAACTCACCAAGCACTACTGTGACCAGCCATATCTCCAAGGACGGGCACTACTTCATTCATCCCGACCCTAGGCAATGCCGCAGTCTGACGGTTCGAGAAGCAGCCCGGTTGCAGACATTCCCTGACAACTACTTTTTCCAGGGCAACCGCACACAGCAGTACCACCAGGTTGGCAATGCAGTCCCTTCCTTGTTGGCAAATCAGATCGCACGCATTTGCCGCGCGATATTGGCCGGTACCTAGAAGATTGGAGGCTGTTCGGTCTTGCAAAAATTCAACATTTTCAATATATTTCGATAATGTTGGCTATGGAAAGCATATATGCGAGACAGAAGAGCAAAATTCGTAGAGCTGGCGAACAACAGGGTCAACAGAACTATCAAAGACATAAGACTTATAGGCAATCTTTCGAACAGGTCTGCATATGAGTATTCAGACGAAGATGCCCGGAAGATCGTGCGCGCACTACAGAAGGAGCTTGATCTGCTCAAGGTGCGATTCAGCGGAGAAATGAGCGGCGGTGAGGGAGACTTTTCGCTCTGATTAAGCTAGAAAAAAGGGGGTAGAAATGGAGTTGATGTTCCGGGCTTTGTCCGGTGGCGAAATGGAGCGACCACCAACGCAACGAGATCAGTTCAACAACGATGACGTTGAACTGGCGGAAGCCCTTGTCAGAGAGTCACTGCAAAACTCCCTCGACGCGAGATTGGAATCGGCAGACTGCGTCCATGTATGTCTCAGAATTGTGGAACCCGGTGAAGAAGACAGAGCCTGGCTCAAGGCAACGCTGCGGCTTGATGAGTTAGAGCAGCACCTTCGGGCGTGTGAGATTGATCCTGTCAATTTTCACGATCTCAAGTTGTTGACGATTGAGGACTTTGGCACGTCTGGATTGACGGGTCGATGGGACGCTTGGGATGACGACCCGTTTTGTGATTTTTGGCGACGCATGGGGCTGTCCCACAAGGGGGGGCGCTCTTTGGGGCGGTGGGGTCTTGGTAAGTTGGTTTTTTCCAGCGTCTCCAGAATCCGTTCATTCCTTGGTTTGACCGTGCCTGCAGACTTGCGCGGACATCCGTTGCTGATGGGTCAGGCGGTGCTAACCCATCACAAGCTCGAGGATAAGCGTCGGTTCGATTCCCACGCCTTTTTTGGCGTCAGGGGGGAAGATGATCTGCAGCTGCCGGTGGTGGATGCGGCATTCATCGCAAAGTTTTCTGCTGTATGTGGATTGAAGCGAAGCAGCGAAACGGGTTTGTCTGTAGTGGTCCCGTTTCCCGAGCCAGCAGTGACACACGACCGCATAGTGGAGTTCGTAGTTCGAAACTATTTTTTCCCAATCCTCTTTGGCCGCTTGCGGGTCACCGTTGGTGACGCCGAGATCAATACGGAGACGTTTCCGGAACTTGCGAAACGGTTAGGCGGACCGCGCTTCACGCAAGGCAAGCTGGCAGAGTTCATTCAGACAGTTGATACGGCACGCCGCGGCGGGTCACAGATTCCCTTGGTCCTGACGCCCGACTGGCCGAAGGACATCGAACGAGCAATAGGTACTGAGCATTTGGCCGAGCAACGCAAGCGTTTGATGAACGGCGAGTTGATATTCCTCCGAGCACAACTACTGCTGAAACGAAAAAACGGCGAAGAAGTTCGAACGCACTTCGACATGTTCCTGTTGCGGGCACCGGAGGACCAATCGGAAGCGCTCTTTGTCCGCGATTCGATCACCCTGCCCGGGGAAGCCAGGTATTTCAGGGGGCGGCATATTTACGCGGCGCTGGTGGCCGATGATCGTGATCTCTGCGCCTTTCTGGGGGATGCAGAGAATCCAGCGCACACCAGTTGGTCGGCGACTGCTGAGAAGCTGAGCAAGAATTGGCGCAACCCCCAAACCCGCCTGAAGGAAATTCGGGAGTCCCTACAGCGTGTATACAACGTGTTGACCAGTGCAGTGGAGACGGTCGATAACGACGCGCTGGCATCCTTCTTTTCTTCAAAGTCAGAGGAGGGTGGGAAGAAAGCGCGGCCACCGGGTCCAATTGTTCGCCCGCCTGTCATCACTGTGCCGCCGCAGGCACCGAAGGTCTATCGGCTGAACCGGCAGATCGGCGGATTCAACATACGTCCGGGACCGGGCATCACGGAAGAGGCGTTGCCGTTAACCCTGCATGTTCGCGTGGCCTACGATGTGCGCTCGGGAAATCCATTCAGCAAGCACAGTCCCTACGACTTCGATCTGACGCGGCCAAACAGATCCATCAAGGCAGCTGGCGCGCAGGTTAGTTGTACTGCCGCCAACGTCATCGAGCTGGAAATAGCAAGCAAAGACTTTGAGGTTGAGGTCATCGGTTTTGATCCAAATCGTGACCTGATAGTTGATCCAAGGGTGGTGTAATGACTTTGCGAATCAATTCCACAGGCAGGAAAAAGATACCGATGGAGTGCCTGAGTTTCAGGCTGGTGGAAAAGAAGGATGGCATGCCGTCCTCATTCGAAGCGGATCTCCGGCTTGACAAGCTAGGCCTTGCGGCCGACGCAAAAGTCTACGTTGAGGCGTATGTAAAAAGCTCGGTGATGCGCTTTCCATTTGGAACGATTGGGATTCCATTGGTGCCACCTGATCGGAGCCTGATCGAGGTCGATACCGGCACGCAGCCCATGTTTCGGGTGAAGGTGATTGATGAGTCTGCTCATGTCGGTCGAATCCTCGCTGTGGCCAATGGAATCCATCCAGAGTCTGATGTACCGGGACAGGACAGAACATCACTTCTTCCCCTGGCGACGGCGGACTTGGGTGAAGAGGTCTGGAGTCTTAGTATTGACCGTGACACCGGCGCACGGCTGACACTGAATAACCGGATTGCAGATATTGCGGACAGGTTGACGAGAGATCCGTTATTGCAGGGGGCGATCTTTCCCGAGGTGACGCGCAAACTGGTGGAGTTCGTTTATTCAGACGAAGCTGACTCAGAAGAACAGTGGGTCACGAACTGGAAAGCATGGTTTGTCGAGCAACTTGGACGTTCGCCTGAAGAAGTGGCGGGTTCCCCTCTTGAGGGAGATAACGAGGCGATCAGAAACGTGGCAGACGAAGTGGCTGCGTGCTTTTCACGAAAGCAGCGCTTTGCGAATCGTGCGTCCGCCGTTCTTTTTGGGAGTAGCTAAATGGTTGACGTTCGCGTTCTGAATGGAGAGGGGATCGTGGAATTCTCGAAGTTTCTTGCCAGACTTCGTGAGCACCCGGCTGGCGAAGTGCCTTGGAACCTCCTGGATGATGGCCGCTACTCGGACCCTATGGATGATGCCCTGTCGATCGAACAGCGAGATTTCGACAATGCTTTCGTCTTTGGAGAGTACTTGGTTTCCGCTCTGGCTACTTGCGAGGCTCGCGTTATTTCGCGTAATCACGGTCTGTGGTCGTGGCTCGCACTGTTCTTCTTCGATTTCTTGTGCCCGAAAAACGCTGACGGTCTACGAAAACCCTTGCAGGACGATCTTTACGTTCTTCAGCCGGAATTCAATTTCCGGCGGTACTACAGACATCTGGTCAGGACACCGTGGCAGGCTGTCCGTATGCACGACGAAGCGGCGAAGGTTCTGCTGCTATCGAGTGGACGCGGAGTGCGGACTGATCTTGCAGAACAGATTGGCGGGTATCAAGAGCTGTTTGGCAGTTCGTCCGTTGTGAGAGCTGCATATGAGCTTTACTTCAATCCCGAGACACAAAAGCCGAAGCGCGGCGCTGGTGGCAAAGGTGCCGGATCACCGCGAAGGTATTCCAGCGTGCTCAGGCAGTTGGAATTGACATACGACTTGGCAGAGTGTCCATCAAGCAGTCTGATCAATCTACTGCCTAGCGAATTCAATTCTTGGCGTAACCAACGCGTTTAGGTTTCCGGCAGCGTTGCCGACGCGATCAGCCGGCCTCAGTGGTCGGCCACGTCCGGTCCAATGGGTAAAATGCGCGGGCAAAACCAGTCACGCAAGTCGTGTTCCAGCCAGAGGCCCAGCTTCTGGCGACGCTGCGTGTCTGCCAGCTTCTCGACCCTTTTGCGAATTTCGCCCAGCATCAAGGCGCTTAAAAAACAGGGCGTCGTCCGGTGCGTTGGTAAACCAGTCAAGTACATCGTGGCCGTACCGCCTTCGCTGTGAGCAATTTCAGCGATAAGCGCATCCACCAAGCCCGCTTTGCGACCGCTGCTGGCCCTGAACCGGCGAATCGCAGCCTGAACCACCTCGCGCCGCTGAAACTGTGGCGTATTGAGCAGGTCGTCAATCTTTGCCGCCAACTCTCATCCGTGTTGCATCCACGCCCCTATTACGCCCCCCGCCAGGCAACATGGCCCAAAGCGGCACGGCTTCCATGCCGTCAGCAAGTTTGAAGCGGTGCAGGCCCGGATAGACCACATAGAGCGCGTCCAGCTTCAGGTCGTTCATGGCAATACGCATGCTGGTGGTGACCCGAGGCGCGTCGGCGCGCTTGAATTCGACGCCTACCCGCTGGCTACCCTTGAACATCAGCAGGTCGAGCTCGGCACCCTGATGCGTGGCCCAAAAGTACGCCTGATCGGGCTGCGCAATGCGCAAAACCTGCTCCAGGGCAAAGCCTTCCCAACTGGCCCCGCTTTGGGGGTGGGCGAGCAGCTGCGGGAGGGTCTTGACGCCCATGAGCGAGTGCAGAAGACCCGTATCACGAAAGTAGATCTTGGGCGCCTTGACCTGGCGCTTGCCAAGGTTCTCGTGCCAGGGTTGCAGTTGTCGCACCATAAAGGTTTGGGTCAGGTAGTCCAGGTACCGGCGCACCGTAGTCTCGCCGATGCCCAGTGACCGCGCCGGCTCGGCGGCGTTCCAGATTTGCCCATGGTAGTGGGCCACCATCTGCCAGAAACGCATCATCAAGGGGGCAGCCACGTTCATGCCCAACTGGGGCAAGTCGCTGTACAGGTAGCGGTTGATGGCGTCCCTACGCCAGGTGGCGCTGACATCGTCTGTCTGCGGAAGATATGCTCCGGGAAAGCCGCCGCGCAGCCACAGGTGGTTGACGTTCTCCCGGCTGGAGCCAATCTCGCTGAGGTCGAATCCCGCCACTTCCAGAGTTACTGCACGGCCCAGCAATGATTCCTGTCGGTGCGTGATCCGCGGTGACGCACTGCCCAGCAACAGGTATTGCCCATTGCGGTGGATGTGGGTCGGGCGATCGATCAACACACGAAGCGCTTCAAACAGCTGCGGTTGGTGCTGGACTTCATCAATGACCACCAGTCCCTGCAGGTCTGCAAGTGCCTCCATGGGGTAGGTCAGACGGCGCCGGGACGCCTCGTCCTCCAGGTCAAAGTAATTAGGGGAGTCGGTGGAGATGAACTCTCGCGCCAGCGTGGTTTTGCCGACTTGGCGGGGACCGACCAACTCGACGGCTCTGAACGAATCCAGCAGATGGCGAAGTCGCGATTTAAGGACGCTGCGTTCAATCATCTGCCCATGATAACCAAAAACCATGAAATTCGAACATTTCATGGTGGATTTTCATGGTAATGAAAAAACTGAAGCTATCGTCCGAGCCTTTGTAGTGCTGGTGACGGTGGCGTTTCAGTGCCCGATTCGGGCCTCAGCCCAACACGGTTCAGTTAAGCCCATGCCCCTGGTTTGTCATCCCGGACCCCGGATCAAGTTCGGGGCAAGCTCTGATCCGGTATCCATGGATTGCGGGGTGCTGAAACCCCGGACTTCATCCGGGGCCGCAATGACAAGTCGACGTTTTGATCATTCCGACTCAGGGCGAATAACTTAACTGAACCGTATTGGGCCCAAGTCACCTACCGATAAAACGCCTCGACCTTGCCCTTCAACTTGATCATCAGCGGATAACCCTTGCGATCCACCTTCTTGCCTACGGGCACTTTGATCCAGCCTTCGCTGATGCAGTATTCCTCCACATCGGAACGCTCCTTGTCATTGAAGCGAATACCAATGTCGTGTTCAAACACGGCAGCGACGTGATGGGGGTTGCGCGCGTCAGCTGAAAGATGGTCGGGCAAAGGAGGAAGTTGCGTGGCGTCGTTCATGGGAATGAAAAGAGGAACTGTGGAACTCAAACATCAATATTCGCAGCCCGCAGCGCATTCGTCTCAATGAAATCCCGGCGCGGCTCAACCTCGTCGCCCATCAGCATGGTGAACACACGGTCGGCTTCAATCGCGTCGTCAATCTGCACCTTGAGCAGGCGGCGCACGGTGGGGTCCATCGTCGTTTCCCAGAGCTGGGCGGGGTTCATCTCACCCAGGCCTTTGTAGCGCTGACGTGCGGTGGCGTTTTCGGCCTGGCCGATCAGCCAGCGCATGGCCTGGCGGAAGTCGCCGATTTTTTCCTCTTTTTTGCGCTCGCCCTCGCCGCGCATGACTTTGGCGCCGTCGCCAATCAGGCCCTTGAAGGTCTCGGCCGCCTCAGACAGGGTTCCGTAGTCCGCACCATTCACAAAATCCTGTGTCAGCACGCTGCTCTTCACATTGCCGTGATGCCGGCGGCTGATGCGCAAAATGGGTTTGTCGCTGCGGACGTCAAACTCGCCGGCCACTTCGGCGGGTTCGCCGCTCAGGTTCAGTTCGCGCAGCTTGGCCTGCAGCGCCACAGCGGAGGCTTCTGCATCGGCCACGGTTTCCAGATTCAGCGACACGCCATCGGCAATGGCGCGCAGGGCTTCCGCGTCCATAAAACCGCTCAGGCGGGCAATCACGGATTCGGCCAGCTGGTGTTTGCGCGCCAGCTCGGCCAGGGTGTCACCGGTGAGCGCCGTGCTTTCGTCGGCGCCGGTTTGCACCACCGCGTCTTTCAGCGCAATGCGCAGCAGGAAGCCGTCTAGCGCCGCGGTGTCCTTGAGGTACTGCTCTTCCTTGCCGGCCTTGACCTTGTACAGCGGTGGCTGCGCAATGTAGATGTGGCCACGCTCCACCAGCTCGGGCATCTGGCGGTAAAAGAAAGTCAGCAGCAGCGTGCGGATGTGCGCGCCGTCCACGTCGGCGTCGGTCATGATGATGATGCGGTGGTAGCGCAGCTTGGCCACGTTGAAGTCGTCGGCACCTGCCGTTCCGCCCACGCCGCCGCCCTTGCCAATGCCGGTCCCCAGTGCGGTGATCAGCGTCAGGATTTCGTTGCTGGTCAGCAGCTTTTCGTAGCGGGCTTTTTCGACGTTCAAAATCTTGCCGCGCAGCGGCAGGATGGCCTGGAATTTACGGTCGCGGCCCTGCTTGGCAGAACCACCGGCGGAGTCACCCTCGACCAGGTAGATTTCGCAGAGGGCCGGGTCTTTTTCCTGGCAGTCGGCCAGTTTGCCGGGCAGGCCCATGCCGTCGAGCACGCCCTTGCGGCGCGTCATGTCGCGCGCCTTGCGGGCGGCTTCGCGGGCGCGGGCGGCCTCGATGATCTTGCCGACGATGATCTTGGCGTCGTTGGGACGCTCCTGCAGGTAGTCGTTCAGCAGGCGGCTCACGATGTCTTCGACCGGGCCGCGCACTTCGCTGGAGACCAGCTTGTCCTTGGTCTGGCTGGAGAACTTGGGCTCGGGCACCTTCACGCTGAGCACGCAGCACAGGCCTTCGCGCATGTCGTCGCCGGTGACTTCAACCTTGGCCTTTTTGGCCAGCTCGCTGTCGTCGATGTACTTGTTGATCACGCGCGTCATGGCGGCGCGCAGGCCGGTCAGGTGGGTGCCGCCGTCGCGCTGGGGAATGTTGTTGGTAAAACAGAGGACTTGCTCGCTGTAACCGCTGTTCCACTGCATGGCGACTTCGACGCCGATGTTGGTGCCCTGGTCGCTCTGGCGGTCGCCCATGGCGTTGAACACATTGGGGTGCAGGACCGTCTTGCCCTTGTTGATGAACTCGACAAAGCCCTTGACGCCGCCGGCGCCGGCAA
>NZ_BCYO01000013.1 GCF_001598235.1 Polaromonas jejuensis NBRC 106434
GCGAAGCAAGAGAAAGTGAGTCGCCCGCCGGGGCGAGGCCCGGCCTGGTAGTGAAAACCCACAGCCCCAACATCAACGCGGCCGACCGAATTGGCTATCAATTCAATAGCTGTTTTCGCTCATATTCATTGGGCTCAAACAGGAATCGCCGTAGTCTCAAACACCTCTTTCAAACACACAAAGGTGCGAATCTGCCTCACGCCCGGCAGACCTATCAACTGCGCCGCATGCAATTCGTTGAAGGAGTCGATGCTCTGAATGCGCAGCTTCACAAAGTAATCAAATTCACCGGTCACCAGTTGCACTTCCAGACAGCCCGTCAGGCCGGCGGCCGCCTTTTCAAAGGCGGCAAAGGAGTCGGTGGTCGAGCGGTCCAACACCACGCCAATGATGACCAGGCCGTTGTAGCCCAGCGCCCGCGGGTTCACCAGCGCCACGGTTTTGCGGATCAGCCCCAGCTCCCTGAGCTTGGCAATGCGCCGCGAGCAGGCGGGCGGGCTGAGGTTGGTTTTTTCAGCCAATTCGATGTTGGGCAGGGAGGCGTCCTGCTGCAGCAGCTTCAGGAGCTTGCGGTCAATCCGGTCGAGTGTGATTTCCATAGATGTATTGGATAAATATTGCATGAATTCAAAAAATATCAAAATTAATTTTATTCAAATCCCGAAAGAAGATGAATGCATAGCTTTGTCATCAAGAGTATGCAATTAATTTCTGCCATGTCTGGCTACGATTTATGCACGACTGTTCAACACCTTAGAGCCAGCCATGCCCTCCTTTTTTGCGGCCATCACAGTCCACGCAATGGGGCTTTCACCGGAACCACGATCCATGCCACTCACGCTCAATCTCAAAAAGTTTCCCAGACATTCGCTGACCTTCGGCCCCACGCCCATCCAGCCGCTCAAGCGCCTGAGCGCCCACCTGGGCGGCAAGGTCGAGCTGTATGCCAAGCGCGAGGACTGCAACAGCGGCCTGGCCTTCGGCGGCAACAAGACCCGCAAGCTCGAATACCTGATTCCCGAGGCGCTGGCGCAAGGCTGCGACACGCTGGTCTCCATCGGCGGCATCCAGTCCAACCAGACGCGCCAGGTGGCGGCCGTGGCGGCGCATCTGGGCATGAAGTGCGTGCTGGTGCAGGAGAACTGGGTGAACTATTCCGATGCGGTGTACGACCGCGTTGGCAATATCGAGATGTCGCGCATCATGGGCGCCGACGTGCGCCTGGATGCGGCCGGTTTCGATATCGGCATTCGCCCGAGCTGGGAGCAGGCGATGGACGATGTGCGCAAAGCCGGCGGCAAGCCCTTTCCCATTCCGGCCGGCTGCTCCGAGCATCCTTATGGCGGCCTGGGCTTTGTCGGCTTTGCCGAAGAAGTGCGGGCGCAGGAGGCCGAGCTTGGCTTCAAATTCGATTACATCGTTGTCTGCTCGGTCACCGGCAGTACCCAGGCCGGCATGGTGGTCGGCTTTGCCGCGGACGGTCGGGCCGATCGGGTCATCGGCATCGATGCCTCCGCCAAGCCCGCGCAAACCAGGGCGCAAATCCTGCGCATTGCACAGAACACCGCCAGGCTGGTCGAGTTGGATCGTGACATCACCGAGAAGGATGTTGTGCTGGACACCCGCTATGGCGGCCCCGAATACGGCCTGCCGTCCGAAGGCACGCTGGAGGCGATCCGCCTGTGCGCACGGCAGGAGGGCATGCTGACCGACCCGGTGTACGAAGGCAAGTCCATGCAGGGCATGATCGACAAGGTCCGCCTTGGCGAATTCCCGGCCGGCTCGCGCGTGCTTTATGCGCACCTGGGCGGCGTGCCGGCCCTCAATGCCTACAGTTTCCTGTTTCGCAACGGCTGACCATGGATTTGCCCGCCGCGCTGGACCCGGTGCTCGGCGCCCGCCTGCTCGATTTGCTCCGCACGGCAGCGCCGGGCAGTGAAGCCGGCACGGGAATGCTGCGTGCGGCGCTGGAGGATCCGGCGGTGCACACCGTGGTCCTGGCGCTGACATTGGGTGATGAGCCCGTTGCCAGCCTGGTGCAAGTCACCCACGCGTCAGACTCACTTGGCCGATGGAAGGATCTTTCCTGTATCTGAGGTCTTGATGGTGGATGGGGAGAGGACGGCGGATGCGGTCTATGCCGCCATCCGCTTTTGAATGCCCGTGTGCTGAAGCCGGCGTTGCAACTCGTACCGTCGGCATACTGTCCCGAACGATTTTGCTATGAAAAATGTAGCTTCCTGCGCCCATATTGATTGGGCTTGAAGGCTAAATCGCCTACATCTTCGACTGGAAAACCAGCCCGGCGTGCTCGCGCAGCGCATGGAACTTGATCTTGGGCCACTGCTGCTCCACCGCACGCAGGGTGGCGCTGTGGTCCACCAGCAGGGTGGGTGCATCGACGGCATCGAGGGCCACGCGGTGCGAGTTGGCGTCCATGAATTTTTTCAGCTCGTTGGCGTCGTCGGAGGTGACCCAGCGCGCCAGTTGAAGTTGCTGCCCATGATGCGGGCCTTGACGCCGTACTCATGTTCCAGCCGGTGCGCCACCACTTCAAACTGCAGCTGGCCCACCGTGCCCAGCAGCAGCTCGGCCTTGATATCCTGGTCCACCCGCGCAAGCGCCTGATCCAGCGACTTCAGGCCAATCACGCACCAGGGGCAGGAAACGTCGGACACCAAGTCGATGTTGAGTGAGGTCATCATGGGCTGCCTTTTGGGGAAATTCCACGCGAGGTCATTTTGACGTGCCGTTGCCTAGCTCGTGATGATTCCTTGAATTTTCAAGCGCCGCCTGCGCTTGCTTCACCCACAGAACGACGCTCCTTTCAAAATCCTTTCAAAAAACTGTCACGCACGGTTTTTATGATTCCAGCAGCGCGGGCTCTTCCACGGCCTGCGCCTAACCCTTGGAATCAAAAAAATGCCCGACCTGGCTCATCCTACCCACCCCACCCGACGCACAGCCCTGAAGTTTCTGGCCACGGCCCCCATGCTGCCGCTGGGGGCGCTGGCGCTCGCTCTTATTGCTGCGGCTGCTGCCGCCCTGGCTTCATCACCGCTTTACGCGCAGACCGCTGTTCCCGCCTATTCCGCCACCCTGGCCGGCCATGTGGTGATGCCCGCAAAGTCCTTTATCGCAGCGCCCAAGGACGCGCCGCAAGACCTGCAGATCAGCGCCAAATTCACCACGGGCAAGCGCGTGGAGGCCGTCGGCACGGTCGAAGGCTTGTCGGCCGGCCGCCCCACCGGCGTGTCCCTGCCCTTCAAGGGTCAGCCATTGCAGGGTCACTCCGGCATCAAGAAAATGCCCGACGGCAGTTTCTGGATCCTGACCGACAACGGCTTTGGTTCCAAGGCCAACTCGCCCGATTCGATGCTGTACCTCAACCGCTACCGCATCGACTTCAAGGGCGGCAGCATGAAGCGCCTGGAAACGATTTTCCTGCATGATCCGGACAAAAAAGTGCCGTTTCGCATCGTCCATGAAGGCACACGGCAGCGCTACCTGACGGGCAGCGACTTCGACACCGAGAGCTTCCAGTTTGCCGGCGGTGCCCTGTGGATTGGCGACGAGTTCGGCCCCTTCCTGATCAAGACCGACCTGAAGGGCAAAGTGCTGGCCGTGTTTGAGACGCTGGTCGACGGCAAGGTGGTGCGCTCGCCCGATCATCCGGCTGTGACCACGCCGGCCGTGCCCGGCGGTGCGGTGGATTTCCAGGTGCGCCGTTCCAAGGGCTTTGAAGGCATGGCGGTGTCCAAAGACGGCAGCAAGCTCTATGCGCTGCTGGAAGGCGCGTTGTGGGATGCGTCTGCCAAGGCCAACGAGAAGCTGAACGACAAAGACTACCTGCGCGTGCTCGAGTTCGATGTGAAGCGCGAAACCTGGACCGGCCGCCACTGGAAGTATGTGCTGGAGAACAACGGCCACGCGATTGGCGACTTCAACATGATCGACGGTACGACCGGCCTCATCATTGAGCGCGACAACGGCGAAGGCACGGCCGACAAGGCCTGCCCGGAAGGCCAGAAACGTACCGATTGCTTTCACGACATCGCCAAGTTCAAACGTGTCTACAAGGTGGAGCTAAGCGATGCCAACGTGGGCGGTGCGCTGCGCAAGATCGGCTACATCGATCTGATGGCTATCGCCGACCCGGCCAAGCTGGCGCGCAAGCCGCTCAACAACGGCGTGCTGACCTTTCCCTTCTTCACGATTGAAAACGTCGATGTGGTGGACGCCACGCACATCGTGGTCGGCAACGACAACAACCTGCCGTTCTCCAGCAGCCGTGAGCCCAACAAGGCCGACGACAACGAGCTGGTGTTGCTGGAAGTCGGCGATTTGCTGAAGGCGAACTAAAGCGCTGGGGCGGATGCGTGGCCGTCGCCAGCATCCGCCTTTTTCTTCATTATTTCTGCTACAAAAAAAGTAGCTGCTTGCGCCCGTACATCGTGGGCTAGAGCCCTAAATCACTACATCTTCGCCTGAAAAACCAGCCCGGCGTGCTCGCGCAGCGCATGGAACTTGATCTTGGGCCACTGCTGCTCCACCGCGCGCAAGGTGGCGCTGTGATCGACCAGCAGGGTGGGCGCATCGACGGCATCGAGGGCCACGCGGTGCGCGTTGGCATCCATGAATTTTTTCAGCTCGTGGGTGTCATCTGAAGTAACCCAGCGCGCCAGGTTGAAGTTGCTGCCCATGATGCGGGCCTTCACGCCGTACTCATGCTCCAGCCGGTGCGCCACCACTTCAAACTGCAGCTGGCCAACCGCGCCCAGCAGCAGCAGCGAGCCGGCGATGGGGCGAAACACCTGGATCGCACCTTCCTCACCCAGCTGCGTGAGGCCGGCGCGCAGCTGCTTGCTGCGCAGCGGGTCGGCCACTTCCACGGCGCGGAACATTTCCGGCGCGAAGAAGGGCAGGCCGGTGAACTGCAGCGCCTCGCCCTCGGTCAGCGTGTCGCCCAGCTGTAGCACGCCGTGGTTGGGAATGCCTATGATGTCGCCGGCAAAGGCGGTGTCCAGCAGTTCGCGGCGCTGGCTCATGAAGCTCACCACCGTGTTGGGCCGCAGCTCCTTGCCGCTGCGCACCACCTTCAGGCGCATGCCGCGCGAGAACTCGCCGCTGGCCACGCGCAGGAAGGCGATGCGGTCGCGGTGCGCCGGGTCCATATTGGCCTGGATCTTGAACACCACGCCGGAGAATTTCTTTTCCTGCGGTTGCACCACGCGCTGCATGGCCGGGCGTTCGGCCGGTGCCGGGGCCAGATCGACCAGCGCGTCCAGCACTTCCTGCACGCCGAAGTTGTTGATGGCAGAGCCGAAAAACATGGGCGTTTGCTTGCCGCTTAGGAAGTCTTCGCGGTTGAATTCGGGCGATGCGCCCTCCAGCAGCTCCAGCTCGTCCTGCGCCTGCGTGAATTCGGCGCCAAAGCGTTTGGCCGCCTCGGCGTTGTCCAGGCCGGCCAGAATTTCATCGTCGCCGCCGGCCTTGTCTTCGCCGGGGCTGAAGACGCGCATGCGTTTTTCGCGCCGGTCATAAACGCCGTGGAACAGCTTGCCCATGCCGACCGGCCAGGTGAAGGGCACGACCGTCATGCCCAGTTCCTGCTCGATCTCGTCCATCACGCTCATCGGGTCCTGCACCTCGCGGTCCATTTTGTTGACGAACGTGAGGATGGGCGTGTTGCGGGCGCGGCAGACCTGCAGCAGGCGGCGCGTCTGCGGCTCGACGCCATTGGCCGCATCAATCACCATCAGCGCGGCGTCCACGGCCGTCAGCACGCGGTAGGTGTCTTCCGAGAAGTCCTGGTGGCCGGGGGTGTCGAGCAGGTTGATGACGCAGTCGCGGTATTCCATCTGCATGACCGAGCTGGCCACCGAGATGCCGCGCTGCTTTTCAATTTCCATCCAGTCGGATGTGGCGTGGCGCGCGGCCTTGCGGGCCTTCACGCTGCCGGCGATCTGGATGGCGCCCGAGAACAGCAGCAGCTTTTCAGTCAGCGTGGTCTTGCCGGCGTCGGGGTGGGAAATGATGGCAAACGTGCGGCGGCGCTTGACCTGTTTGGCGATATCGGTGGTTTCGGACATAACCCTCAATTATCGGTGACGGCGCTGGCCCGCCGCCATCTGCGCCTATTTGGCCTCCCGGGTGAAGCGTGCTTGCCGGATGCCGTCGATCACGACCTCTTCATTGAACATGGCGGCCGGCCGCACCCACAGGCCTTTTTCGCCGTAGAGCGCCCGGTACAGCGTCATGGGCTCCAGTGTTTCGCTGTGGCGGACCGTGCCCAGCACCTCATACAGCATGCCCTTGTAATGGCGGTACAGGCCGGGCGGCGTGGTGATCAGCGGGGGAAGGGCGTCGGACATGGTCAATCAGGACTCAAAAAGTGGCCCAGAGGGCCGCAATGGGACAATAGGGGCTATGCATCCTAAAGCCTTACTCGACAGTTGTTCCGAGCTCATCAAGCAGGTTCTCAAATTTGACCACCCCGCCGACATGGTGGTGTCGCGCTATTTCCGCGAGCTGCGCCTGGGCCCCCGCGAGCGCGCCACCTTGGCCGAGACGGTTTACGGCGTGTTGCGCAAAAAAAATCTTTACACCTACCTCGCCCAGCATGGCAGCGGCCCCGTGGAGCGCCGTCTGGCGATTCTGGGTTTTGCCGCCGAACGCGACTACCTGCTGAGCGCATTGAGCGACCAGGAAAAGGACTGGCTGGCCCGCTGCGACCAGGTCAAGCCCTCGGACCTGATGGAGCTGCACCGCCACAACCTGCCGCAGTGGCTGGTCGAGCCGCTGAAAGCCCAGTTGGGTGATGATTTCTGGCCGCTGGTCGAAAGCCTCAACGCCCCCGCGGGGCTGGACTTGCGTGTCAATACCTTGAAGGATAAAAGGGCTGAAGTGCAGAAGGAGCTTGCGAAGGAAGCTATTAAAACAGTAGCGACACCGTATTCTCCCTGGGGCCTGCGGCTGGCGGACAAGCCGCAGCTGGCCAGGCTGGATGCCTTCACGCGCGGTGCGATTGAAGTGCAGGACGAGGGCTCGCAGCTGCTGGCCCTGCTGCTCGATGCCAAGCGCGGCGAAATGGTGGTGGACTTTTGCGCCGGCGCCGGCGGCAAGACGCTGGCCATTGGCGCTTCCATGCGCAACACCGGGCGCCTGTACGCTTTCGACACCTCCGGCCACCGGCTGGATGCGCTCAAGCCCAGGCTGGCACGCAGCGGCCTGTCCAACGTCCATCCGGTGGCGATTGCGCATGAGCGCGATGACCGCATCAAGCGGCTGGCCGGCAAGATAGACCGGGTGCTGGTGGACGCGCCCTGCTCGGGGCTGGGCACCTTGCGGCGCAATCCTGACCTGAAGTGGCGGCAGAGTCCCAAGGCGATTCAGGAGCTGACCGCCAAGCAAACCGCCATTTTGCAAAGCGCGGCACGCCTTCTGAAGCCCGGCGGGCGCCTGGTTTACGCCACCTGCAGCGTCCTGCGCGATGAAAATGAAGCGATTGCCGAGGCCTTCAGCGCAGCCAATAAAGAGTTCAATGTCCTTGAAACAGCGCCATTGCTAAGCCAGTTAGGGGTGGAGCATGCCGAAAAGCTTGGCAGCGGGCCCTACCTTCGCCTCTGGCCTTACCGGCATGAAACAGATGGTTTCTTCGCTGCTGTCTGGCAAAAAGCCCAATAATTTGGCGGCAAAAGGTATGGTGTAGATGCTTTTTGCCGGACTATCTGTGATTTTGTGAACTTTTCTGGCTTTGTTGGGGTCTGAAAAGGGTCTTGGCATTTCAGACCTGTCGGCATACAATCTAGGGTTATCTGGTGCAGCCGTATAGATGCGTATCTTTTTAAGTCTTAGCTGGTGCAGATTGTTTAGAGGACTTTTATGATTTTTTTTGATGCCGCCATTGACTGGCTGGCGAATGGTCTGCTCGCTGCCAGCTGGTGGCAAATCGTGTTGTACACCCTGGTGACGACCCACATCACGATTGCCAGCGTGACGATTTATCTGCACCGCCATCAGGCGCATCGTGCCATGGATTTGCACGCCATCCCCTCACATTTCTTCCGCTTCTGGCTCTGGCTGGGTACCGGTCAGGTCACCAAGGAGTGGGTGTCGGTTCACCGCAAGCACCACGCCAAATGCGAAACTGCCGAAGATCCCCACAGCCCCCAGACGCGCGGCATTGAAACCGTCTTCTGGAAAGGTGCCGAGCTGTATCGCGCGGAAAGCAAAAACAAGGAAACCCTGGCCAAGTTTGGCCATGGCACGCCCAATGACTGGGTGGAGCGCAATGTCTACACGCGTTACAGCTGGCAGGGTGTCGGTTTGATGATGATCATCAACCTGGCGCTGTTCGGTGCGGCTGGTTTGACGGTCTGGGCGGTTCAAATGGTCTGGATTCCCCTGACCGCTGCCGGCATCATCAATGGCATTGCCCACTACTGGGGCTACCGCAACTTTGAAGCGCCTGACGCCAGTACCAATATTTCGCCCTGGGGCATCATCATTGGCGGTGAAGAGTTGCATAACAACCACCACACCTATCCCACGTCGGCCAAGTTCTCGGTCAAGCCCTACGAATTCGACATTGGCTGGGCCTATATACGCGCCATGGAAAAAGTGGGCCTGGCGACCGTGAAAAAGGTGCCGCCCAAGCTTCAGCTGGGCGCGATCCAGCCCGTGGCTGACGAGAAAACGCTGGAAGCCCTGATTGCCCATCGCTACGAGGTGATGGCCAGTTTCGCGCGTGAACTGCGCCGCGCCGGCAAGGCCGAGATCGCGACGCTGGAAGCCCAAAAAGCCGACGTGTCCATGTTGCGCACGGCCAACCGCTGGTTGCACCGAGACGATGACAAGGTGCCGGCAGCCGCCAAGCCGCAAATCGCCCAGGTTCGCGCCGAGCACCCGGTGCTGGACAAGATGGTCACCATGCGTGAAGAGTTGCGTCAGATGTGGCTCAGCACATCGGCTTCGCGCGAACAACTCGCGACTGATCTGCAGGCCTGGTGCCACCGCGCCGAAGAAAGTGGCATTGCCGCACTTCGCGAGTTCTCGATGAAATTGCGTGCCGCACGCACCTGACCCGATGGAATGGTTCGGATGGATCTGATCTGAATTGAAATCATCAAAGCCGCCTCAGCGATATGTCGCTGGGGCGGCTTTTTTATGGGCCTTGCTTGGCCGGGTGTCTTGTGGCCGGCCGGAAAACCTGGCTGACACGGAGGTGGGATGGTTGATGGGGCAGGAGGGGGCAGGGGACAGAAAAGAAGAAGCGAAGAAGCATAAAAAAACCCGCTGGGATGCAGCGGGTTTTTTGGCAACACAGGGTGTTGCAGGCATCAGGCTGAATTACTTCAGCTTGATTTCCTTGTATTCCACGTGCTTGCGTGCCTTGGGATCAAATTTCATGATCAGCATTTTGTCGGGCGTGGTTTTCTTGTTCTTGGTGGTCGTGTAGAAGTGACCGGTGCCGGCAGTGGATTCCAGCTTGATTTTTTCGCGTGCGCCTTTAGCCATGATGGTGCTCCTTAAGCTTGGCCGCGTGCGCGCAGGTCTGCGAGCACAGCATCAATACCGTTTTTGTCGATCAGGCGCAGGGCTGCGCTGGAAACGCGCAGGCGAACCCAGCGGTTTTCGCTTTCGACCCAGAAACGGCGGTACTGCAGATTCACCAGAAACCTGCGTTTGGTTTTGTTGTTGGCGTGGGAGACATTGTTGCCCACCATCGGGCGCTTGCCCGTTACTTCACATACGCGTGCCATGAGCACTCCAATATTTTTAACAGCAGTCACATCGTCCAAGCGCTAGGCGCCTGTCGTCATTTCTGCCTCACCTCGCCAGGAAAGGGTGGCGGTAACCCGGAGTTGCCAAGACTAGCCTTTAAGGGCCAGATTTGGCAAAGCCTTTAATTATAAGGGATTTTGCGCTTACTGCGCCTGCTCCAGAAAACGCTGTGCATCCAGTGCCGCCATGCAGCCCGTGCCCGCGCTGGTAATCGCCTGGCGATACACGTGGTCCTGCACGTCGCCGGCGGCAAAAATGCCAGGCACGCTGGTCATGGTGGCAAAGCCCTGCAGGCCGGTTTTGGTGATGATGTAGCCGTCTTTCATCTCCAGCTGGCCGGCAAAAATCTCGGTGTTGGGCTGGTGGCCAATGGCAATAAAGCAACCCTTGAGCGCGATGTCCCTGGTGGAGTCATCCCGCGTGCTTTTGAGCCGCACGCCGGTCACGCCCGAGGCGTCGCCGAGTACCTGGTCCAGCGTGTGGTGCAGTTTGAGTTCAATCTTGCCCGCCGCAACTTTCTCGTGGAGTTTGTCGATCAGGATGGCTTCGGCCCTGAATTGATCGCGGCGGTGCACCAGCGTGACCTTGCTGGCAATGTTGGACAGGTACAACGCTTCTTCGACGGCGGTGTTGCCGCCGCCCACCACGCAGACCTCCTGCTCACGGTAAAAGAATCCGTCGCAGGTGGCGCAGCCGGAAACGCCGCGTCCCATGAAGGCGGATTCCGACTCCAGTCCCAGGTATTTGGCCGATGCGCCGGTGGCGATGATCAGGGTGTCGCAGGTGTAGCTTCCGCTGTCGCCCGTCAAGGTGAAAGGGCGCTGGCTGAAATCGACTTTGTTGATGTGGTCAAAAATAATCTCGGTCTTGAAACGCTCCGCATGGGCCAGGAAGCGCTGCATCAGATCCGGCCCCTGCACGCCGTCAACATCTGCCGGCCAGTTGTCAACGTCGGTGGTGGTCATGAGCTGGCCGCCCTGGGCGATGCCGGTGATCAGCACGGGGTTGAGGTTGGCGCGCGCCGCATACACCGCTGCGGTATAGCCCGCGGGTCCTGAACCGAGGATGAGAACTTTGGAATGTTTCATGATGAAAAAACTGGTTGGGAAAGAGTTGGAACTCAGGTAGAGTCAAGTGGCACCAAAGTGGGCACAAAAGTGCTGCAGAAGGTAAAACTTTGACGGTATCCGTTTTCTTGCAAAATACTGACCATTGTATGAACTCATGCCGCCCGAGTCGGTTGTGAGGTTAGGAGTAAGCTGCTATGGCAACAATGGTGTCCAACCTGGAATTGATTCGCCGGGTACCGCTTTTTTCCATGCTGACGGCCAGCCAGGCGGAGTCTGTGGCTGATGCCGTGGCGAAGCGCCGTTTCAAGCGTGGCGAACCTATTGTGGAGCAGGGTAAGAAATCAGATGCCCTGTCCATCATCCTGACGGGCCGTGCGCGCGTCGTCACCACCGATGTCCGGGGTCGCGAGGTCATTTTGGCCACCATGCACCCCGGCGACTATGTGGGCGAGATGAGCCTGATCGACAACGAGCCGCATTCGGCCACGGTGCGCGCGGAGATTCAGACGGACGCGCTCGTCCTCGGCCGGCAGGAGTTTGCGCGCTGCATGCCCGAGAACAGCTCCATGACCTATGCGGTGCTGAAAGGCCTGGTGCAGCGGCTGCGCCACGCCGACCGCCAAATTGAATCGCTGGCGCTGATGGATGTGTACGGCCGTGTGGCCCGTGCACTGCTGGAGTTTGCCGGCCAGGGTGGCGCAGGCAACGCCGTGATACGCGACAAGGTGTCGCGCCAGGATCTGGCCAAGATGGTGGGTGCCTCCCGCGAGATGGTCAGCCGGGTCATGAAGGACCTTGAGGAGCGGGGCTTCATCGAAACCCGCGAGGACGGCTCCGTTCTGGTGAAAGAGCACATTCATTCGCTGGGTTGACGGCTGCTGCCGACCGTTTTGACACTCGCAGCGGCTTTCGGGGCCTTACCCAACTGCGGTAAGCTCTGCGTCGGGCCATGACTTACTCACTCGATACCCTGAACTCCAGAAATACCTCTGCCGCGCCTGCGCCCGGCGGCATGAAACGCTTCACTCACGAAGTCAGCCTGATCTTGGGCCTGCTCGGCCTGATCTTCTGGCTGGCAGCCCTGCTCAGCTATTCGCCGCTGGACGCCGCCTGGTCGACCTCCGGCAATGTCGAGGTCGTGAGCGGCGCACAGCTTGCCGCCAGAAATTGGGGCGGCCGTCTGGGCGCCTGGCTGGCGGACGCCAGCTACTTTTTGCTGGGTTTTTCCGTCTGGTGGGCGCTGGCGGCAGGCGCTCAGGTCTGGCTGTCATCACTGGCACGCGGGCTGCGCAGCGAAGCGCTGGCCTCGGGAAAATCCCAACAGGCCCGTCGCATCCGCTTCTGGCTGGGCCTGCTGCTCTTGCTGCTGGCCAGTACGGCGCTCGAGTGGTCGCGCCTTTATCGTTTTGAAGCCAGGCTGCCAGGCCATGCCGGCGGTGTGCTGGGTTATCTGGTTGGCGCCTTGGGCGTCAAATGGCTGGGCTTTGCCGGTTCCGGCTTGGTCTTTATCGCGCTGGGCGTGATTGCCGTGTCGGTCGTGTTCAGTTTTTCCTGGGCTCGTGTGGCCTTGGCGCTGGGTGCCTGGATTGACAACCTCATAGCCTCGCGTCGCGAAAAACGTGAAATGGCCGAAGACCTGGCCGTTGGAAAACGCGCCGCGCGTGAGCGTGAGGAAACACTGATCGACGAGCGCATCGAAATTGAAGAGCATCACCCGGTGCCGGTTTTGATCGAGCCGACGCTGATGGACATTCCAAAAAGCGCGCGCGTCATCAAGGAAAAGCAAAAGCCGCTCTTCAGCGAAATGCCCGACTCCAAGCTGCCGCAGGTCGACCTGCTCGACGGTGCCCTGCTGCGGCAGGAAGGCGTGGCGCCCGAGACCCTGGAGATGACCTCGCGGCTGATCGAGAAAAAGCTCAAGGACTTTGGCGTGGAAGTGCGGGTGGTGGCCGCCGCGCCGGGGCCGGTCATCACGCGCTATGAGATCGAGCCGGCCACGGGCGTGAAGGGCTCGCAGGTCGTCAACCTGGCCAAGGACCTGGCGCGGGCCCTGAGCCTGGTGTCCATACGCGTGATCGAGACCATTCCCGGCAAGAACTACATGGCGCTGGAGTTGCCCAACGCCAAGCGGCAGTCGATCAAGCTCAGCGAGATTCTGGGCTCCCAGGCCTACAACGAGGCCAAGTCCCTGCTCACCATCGGCCTGGGCAAGGACATAGGCGGCCACGCCGTGGTGGCCGATCTGGCCAAAATGCCGCACTGCCTGGTGGCCGGCACCACCGGCTCGGGTAAATCCGTGGGCATCAACGCCATGATCCTGAGCCTGCTCTACAAGGCCGATGCGCGCGATGTGCGCCTGCTGCTGATAGACCCCAAGATGCTGGAGATGAGCGTCTACGAGGGCATTCCCCACCTGCTGGCGCCCGTGGTGACCGACATGAAGCAGGCCGCGCACGGGCTGAACTGGTGCGTCGCCGAAATGGAAAAGCGCTACAAGCTGATGAGCAAGCTGGGCGTGCGCAACCTGGCCGGCTACAACGTCAAGATCGACGAAGCCAAGGCGAGCGGGGAGTTCATTTACAACCCCTTCAGCCTGACCCCCGAGCAGCCCGAACCACTGGAGCGCCTGCCCTACATCGTGGTGGTGATCGATGAGCTGGCCGACCTGATGATGGTGGTCGGCAAGAAGATCGAGGAGCTGATTGCGCGCCTGGCGCAAAAGGCCCGCGCCGCCGGCATTCACCTGGTGCTGGCCACGCAGCGTCCCAGCGTCGACGTGATCACCGGCCTGATCAAGGCCAACATCCCGACGCGGTTGTCCTTCCAGGTCAGCAGCAAGATCGACAGCCGCACCATCCTCGACCAGATGGGCGCCGAAGCCCTGCTGGGCATGGGCGACATGCTTTACATGCCCAGCGGCACGGGCTTTCCGATCCGCGTGCACGGCGCCTTTGTGAGCGATGACGAGGTGCACCGCGTGGTCGCCTACCTCAAGCAGCAGGGCGAGCCCAACTACATAGACGGCGTGCTCGAAGGCGGCACGGTCGATGGCGAGGGCGAAGGCATGCTGGGCGAGGCAGGCGGTGGCGGCGAGAAGGACCCAATGTACGACCAGGCCGTGGAAGTGGTGCTGAAAAACCGCAAGGCCAGCATTTCGCTGGTGCAGCGCCACCTCAAGATCGGCTACAACCGCGCCGCGCGACTGGTCGAAGACATGGAAAATGCCGGGCTGGTCAGCGCCATGAGTGGCAGTGGCCAGCGCGACATCCTGGTGCCCACACGGGCGGAGTGAGCTTCATGAAAACTCTGGTCGCTACTTTTTTGATAGCTACTTGCGCCCTGTCCGCAAGGGCAAATGGCCTGGAAAGCCTTGAAAATTTCGTCAGGACGGTGAGCAGCGGCCGCGCCGAGTTCAGCCAGGTGGTCACGGCCCCGGCCAAGGAAGGGCAAACCGCGCGCAGCAAGACCTCCAGCGGTACCTTCGAGTTTTCCCGGCCCAACCGCTTCAAGTTCGTCTACAAAAAGCCCTTTGAACAAAGCATAGTCGCCGACGGCCAGACGCTGTGGCTGTACGACGTGGACCTGAACCAGGTCACCGCGCGCAAGCAGTCCAGCGCACTGGGCTCCACCCCCGCCGCCCTGATTGCAGCCGCGCCCGATCTGCGCGCCCTGCAGGCGGATTTCACGCTGGCCGCAGCCCCCGACAAGGATGGCCTGCAATGGGTGGTCGCCACGCCCAAGGCCAGGGACGGCCAGCTGCAAGCCGTGCGCGTGGGCTTTCGCGCCGGCGAGAAGTCAAGCGGGCTGGCTGCGCTGGAAATCCTCGACAGCTTCGGCCAGCGTTCGGTGCTGAGCTTCAGCAAGGTGGAGGTCAACCCGAACCTGCCTTCAGACACCTTCCAGTTCAAGCCGCCCAAGGGCGCGGACGTGATCCGGCAGTAATCCGGCCTCTGGCGTCCTTGCCAGCCGAGTCCCTACTGCCGAAGGGGCGCGTTCCTGTCTTATGACAAGGACTTCCGGAAGAACACCCGTGGGAACCCGTTGACGACGCGATGATCGTATTCGACGTAGCCGATGCGCAAGTAGAGCGCGCGGTTTTCCGTCATCAGCTCGTGGGTGGCCAGATAGATCGATGCGTAGCCCTGGCGGCGGGCCTCCAATTCGGCCAGTTCCAGCAACCGGCGACCGATACCGCTGCCCTTGACCGACGGGTGAACGGCGACGTTGTCCAGGTAGAAGCCTTCGTCGGTGAGTTGCAGCACGATGACGCCAGCCACCGCATGGTCTTGAACGGCGACGTGAACCTGGCATTGCCTCACGGTGTCGGCATAGTCTTTGAGCATGGGTCCCGGTTGCCTGCCGATGCGCTCGATGTAGTGAAGGTAGGCGGCACACACGCAAGCGGTGATGCCTGGAACGTCTTCCGGCCGGGCCCGGCGTATGGACAAGTCAGACATCACGGCCTCCAATCGCGTTGGGCGTTGATGGTTCCAGGCGTTTGTTGCGCCACGGGCGGATTGCTCTTGCTGGCGATGCGGGCGGGGCTGGTTTTGCAGGCCTGCCGCTGGCAAGGTCCGGCAGACCTCAAACTCTTCCGGCCACCTCGAACCCGTGTCCGATAAACTTGATGACGATGCATAGTACCGCTACCCCTTCAGGCCATCAAGCCGGTCGCCGCCCGGGCGCAGCGTCCATGATGGACGCCCCGGTTTTCCACCCCCGTCCGCTGGCCGCATGACGGCGCAGCGCAAGCAGACCATGGCGACCTCCGCAACCCACCAGCCCCTGGCCGAGCGCCTGCGCCCTCAAAACCTCGGTGAAGTCATAGGCCAGCAGCATTTGCTGGGCGAGGGCATGCCGCTGCGCATTGCGTTTGAGTCCGGCCAGCCGCACAGCTGCATTCTCTGGGGCCCGCCCGGCGTCGGAAAAACCACCATCGCCCGGCTGATGGCCAGCAGTTTCGACGCGCATTTCATCACCATTTCGGCGGTGCTGGGCGGCGTCAAGGACATTCGCGAAGCGGTCGAGCAGGCGAGCATCTGGCAAGCGCAGGGCGGCCGGCGCACCATCGTGTTTGTCGACGAGGTGCACCGCTTCAACAAAAGCCAGCAGGACGCCTTCTTGCCGCATGTGGAAAGCGGCCTGTTCACCTTTATCGGGGCCACCACCGAAAACCCCTCGTTCGAGGTGAATTCAGCCTTGCTGTCACGCGCCGTGGTCTATGTGCTACAGCCTCTTGGCGAGACCGATCTCAAGCAAATCGTCGCCAGGGTCCTTGAGGAACGGGCGCTGCCAGCTATTGAAACCATAGCGGATGAGGCGGCCGATCGCCTCATAGCCTACGCCGACGGCGACGCCCGGCGCCTGCTCAATACGCTGGAGTCGCTCAGCGTGGCGGCGAGGGCCGAGAAGGTCACCGGCGTGAGCGACGCCTGGCTGCTCAAGGTGCTGGGCGAGCGCCTGCGCCGCTACGACAAGGGCGGCGAGCAGTTTTACGACACCATTTCGGCGCTGCACAAATCCGTGCGCGGCTCCGACCCCGACGCTGCACTCTACTGGTTCATGCGCATGCTCGACGGTGGTGCCGAACCGCGCTACATGGCGCGCCGCCTGGTCCGCATGGCCAGCGAAGATATCGGCCTGGCGGACCCGCGGGCGTTGCGGCTGGCGCTCGACGCGGCCGAGGTCTATGAACGGCTGGGCTCGCCGGAGGGCGAGCTGGCGCTGGCCCAGTGCGTGGTTTACCTGGCGGTGGCGCCCAAGTCCAATGCCGTGTACAAGGCCTTCAATGAGGCCAAGGCCTTCATCAGGCAAGACGGCACGCGCCCGGTGCCGCTGCATCTGCGCAATGCGCCCACGCGGCTCATGAAGGAGCTGGACTACGGCAAGAACTACCGCTACGCCCACGACGAGGAAGACGGCTTCGCCGCCGGTGAAAATTATTTTCCCGACGGCATGGCGGCGCCCGGCTTTTACCGGCCCGTCAACCGGGGCCTGGAGATCCGGATTGCCGATAAATTGAACGAGCTGAAACTAAAGAACAATCAGAAAAACTGATGTGGCGCCAAACCCTCTGATAAACCCTGGTGCGCTCAAAAAAATAAATACTCTCAAGGGTAAACCCCGCAAAAACGGCCCTCTTGGCCCGATTCTCGCTAGAGCCCCGTGGCTACAATTTGTGAATTAGCTCGCCACCCAACCCAGTCACCTGGTTTTGATAGGCGGGCTTTTTGTTAGCTCATGCGTCCTCGTGGTGATCCCAGGGGTTCGCGGTACGAGCTGGATTGGCGATCTCAATCAAACGGGAGAGTGAGAATGGAAGTATTCCTTCAGCAGATCATCAATGGTCTGGTCGTGGGCAGCATGTATGCCCTGATTGCCCTGGGTTACACCATGGTGTACGGCATCATCAACCTCATCAATTTTGCGCATGGCGAGGTCCTGATGGTGGGCGCACTCACCAGCTGGACCATCATCCGCTGGATGCAGGAAGCCATGCCGGGAACACCGGGCTGGCTGATCTTGCTGATCTCGCTGCTGATCGCCTTCGTGGTGTGCGGGGCACTGAATTTCACCATCGAAAAAATTGCCTACCGGCCGCTGCGCAACTCGCCCAAGCTGGCGCCGCTGATCACCGCCATCGGCATGTCGCTGCTGCTGCAGACGCTGGCCATGATCATCTGGAAGCCCAACTACAAGCCCTATCCCACGCTGCTGCCCAGCGAGCCCTTCCAGTTCGGCGGTGCCGTGATCACCGTGACGCAGCTGTTCATCCTGGGCGCCACCGCGGTGTCGCTGTCGGTGCTGATGTGGCTGGTGCACTACACCCGGCTGGGCCGGGCCATGCGGGCCACCGCCGAAAACCCGCGCGTGGCCGCGCTGATGGGGGTGCACCCGGATACGGTGATTTCGGCCACCTTCATCATTGGCGCCATCCTGGCCGCGCTGGCCGGTGTCATGTACGCCTCCAACTACGGCACGGTCCAGCACACCATGGGCTTTTTGCCCGGTCTCAAGGCCTTTACCGCCGCCGTGTTTGGCGGCATCGGCAATCTGGGCGGGGCGGTGCTGGGCGGCATTTTGCTGGGGCTGATCGAATCCATTGGTGCGGGCTACATCGGCCCGCTGACGGGCGGCGTGCTGGGCAGCCAGTACTCGGATATTTTTGCCTTTATCGTGCTGATTTTTATCCTGACGCTGCGGCCCTCAGGCTTGCTGGGTGAACGGGTCGCGGACCGGGCTTGAGCCCGCGCTATCCAAGCCGAACCACAAGGAGAAATTCTGATGAAATCCAACAAACTGGTGATTTTTCTGATTGCCGCGGTGGCACTGCTGGTGCTGCCGCTGATTCTGCAGCAGGGCGGCAACGCCTGGGTCCGCATTGTCGACATGACGCTGCTGTATGTGCTGCTGGCCCTGGGGCTCAATATTGTGGTCGGCTTTGCCGGCCTGCTGGACCTCGGCTACGTGGCCTTTTTTGCGGTCGGTGCCTATATGTTTGCGCTGCTCGGCTCGCCGCATCTGGCGGAGGCCTTTCCGGCGATTGCCGCCGCCTTCCCCAGCGGCCTGCACCTGCCGATCTGGGCCACCATTCCGGCGGCGGCCGCGCTCGCGGGTTTCTTTGGCGTCCTCCTGGGCGCGCCCACGCTCAAGCTGCGTGGTGACTACCTGGCCATCGTGACGCTGGGTTTTGGCGAAATCATCCGGGTGTTCCTGAACAACCTGGACCGCCCCCTCAACCTGACCAATGGGCCCAAAGGCATCAACCAGATCGACTCCATGAAGTTTTTTGGTTTCGATCTGGGCAAGACGCATGATCTTTTCGGCTTCCAGGTCAACTCGGTGTCCATGTATTACTACCTTTTTCTGGTGCTGGTCATGTTTTCGGTGCTCATTTGCCACCGGCTGGAAAATTCGCGCATAGGCCGCGCCTGGATGGCTATTCGCGAAGACGAGATTGCCGCCAAGGCCATGGGCATCAACACCCGCAACATGAAGCTGCTGGCCTTCGCGATGGGCGCCACGTTTGGCGGCGTGTCGGGTTCGATGTTTGCCGCCTTCCAGGGCTTTGTCTCGCCGGAGTCCTTCAGCCTGATGGAGTCGATCATGATGGTGGCCATGGTGGTGCTGGGCGGCATCGGTTATTTGCCCGGCGTGATTCTGGGGGCCTTGCTGCTGGCCTCGCTGCCAGAAATACTGCGCCATGTGGCCGGGCCGCTGCAGGCCATGACCGAGGGCCGGCTGGATTCCGCCATCCTGCGCCAGCTGCTGATTGCGCTGGCCATGATTGTCATCATGCTGATGCGCCCGCGCGGTCTCTGGCCCTCGCCGGAGCACGGCAAGTCGCCGTCCAAACCGGCCAAAGCGTAAGGAGATTGCGACATGAGTGAAACCATTCTTAAAGTTGCCGGTGTTTCCAAGCGCTTTGGCGGGCTGCAGGCCCTCAGCGATGTCGGCATCCATATCGAGCGCGGTCAGGTCTACGGCCTGATTGGCCCCAACGGCGCCGGAAAAACCACCTTCTTCAATGTGCTGACCGGTCTGTACAAGCCGGACAGCGGCACCTTCGAGCTGGCCGGCAAGCCCTACACGCCCACGGCGGTGCACGAGGTGGCCAAGGCCGGCATTGCCCGCACCTTTCAGAACATCCGCCTGTTTCCCGAGATGACGGCCCTGGAGAACGTGATGGTTGGCCGCCACAGCCGCACCAAATCCGGCCTCTTGGGCGCGGTCTTTCGCACGCCGGGCTTCAAGCAGGAAGAGGCCGCCATTGCCAAGCGTTCCCGGGAGTTGCTGGAGTACGTGGGCATCAGCAAGTACGCCGACTTCAAGGCGCGCACGCTGAGCTACGGCGACCAGCGGCGTCTGGAGATCGCCCGCGCGCTGGCCACCGATCCGCAGCTGATTGCGCTGGACGAGCCGGCCGCCGGCATGAACGCCACCGAAAAAGTGCATCTGCGCGAGCTGATCGACCAGATCCGCAAGGACAACCGCACCATCTTGCTGATTGAGCACGACGTGAAGCTGGTCATGGGCCTGTGCGACCGGGTCACGGTGCTCGATTACGGCAAGCAGATCGCCGAAGGCGCGCCCGCCGAGGTGCAGAAAAACGAAAAAGTGATCACCGCCTATCTGGGCACGGGTCATTGAGCCTTAAACAGTTGGGGACAGAGCTAAAGATCAGTCCCGCAAGGAAATAAATATGGCAAACACTCTTCTTAAAGTGACCGGCCTCAAAGTGGCTTATGGCGGCATCCAGGCGGTCAAGGGCGTTGACCTTGAAGTCAACGATGGCGAGCTGGTGACGCTGATCGGCTCCAACGGTGCCGGCAAGACCACCACCATGAAGGCCATCACCGGCACGCAGCCCATGCTGGATGGCGACATCGAATACATGGGAAAAAGCATACGCGGCCGGGGTGCCTGGGATATGGTCAAAGAGGGCCTGGCCATGGTGCCCGAGGGCCGCGGCGTGTTCGCCCGCATGAGCATCACCGAGAACCTGCAGATGGGCGCCTACATCCGCAACGACAAGGCCGAAATCGCCGCCGACATCGAGAAGATGTTCGAGCTGTTCCCGCGGCTGCGCGAGCGCAAGGACCAGCTGGCCGGTACCCTGTCGGGCGGCGAGCAGCAGATGCTGGCCATGGGCCGTGCGCTGATGAGCCGGCCCAAGGTGCTGCTGCTCGATGAGCCCTCCATGGGCCTGTCGCCCATCATGGTGGACAAGATTTTCGAGGTGGTGCGCGACGTGTCCGCGCGCGGCGTGACCATTTTGCTGGTCGAGCAGAACGCCAGCCGCGCGCTCGGCATTGCCAACCGGGGCTATGTCATGGAGTCGGGCAACATCTCCATGAGTGGGGATGCGAAAGCGCTGCTCAATGATCCTCGGGTCAGGGCGGCCTATCTGGGCGAATAATCTAAGCCTTTTGGTGCTCCGGCCCTTGTGAAGCGGGCGTAGGAAGCTACTGAATTGATAGCGGGTGCTCTTCACTACCAGGCCGGGACTCGCCCCGGCAGGCGAGGCACTTTACTTTTGCTTCGCCAAAAGAAAGTACCCAAAGAAAAGGCGACCCGCAGTCTGGGCCGCTTCGCGGTTCCTTGCGCTGCTCGGAGGGGACGGAAATTTCAGAAACTTGTCTGCTGCGCAGCCTTCGGACATCTGAAATTTTTAATCCGTCCCCTC
Organism: Polaromonas jejuensis NBRC 106434; assembly: GCF_001598235.1. Lineage (GTDB taxonomy): Bacteria > Pseudomonadota > Gammaproteobacteria > Burkholderiales > Burkholderiaceae_C > Polaromonas > Polaromonas jejuensis. The sequence goes on from NZ_BCYO01000013.1 coordinate 21,043, forward strand.
CTGCGCTGCTCAGCCCAGCCAGGACGGGTTGGGGAAAAGAAATCGGAATCGGGGAGCAGAACGCGCAAAGCGCGTTCTGCGGAGCGTGGCTGTTGGTATTTGTTTCCCCACCCCCTTCTGTATGCGCTGAGGAGCGCAGGGCCAGACGGATCAGGGCTCGTGCTTGTTTGAGCCGCAGGCGAGTTTGCACGAGACCCCGGCTGGACCGAGCACCACAGGGTGCCCGTAGCGCAGCGAAGGGTCGCAGACAGCAGGGTCGCCTTTCTTTTCGTTAGGTTTGGTGTTCAAAAAGTAACTCGCCCGCCGGGGCGAGACCCGGCTTGGCAGCAAAGGGAAATAGCTATCAATTCAGTAGCTGCCTGCGCCCATACTACCTGGGCTAGAGCACTAAAACGCTTGAAAACTCAATCCACCCGAGCCCCGGAAGCCTTCACCACTTTTTCATACTTGCGCAACTCGCTTTTCATGAAGGCGCCAAACTGTTCCGGGCTGCTGCCCACCGGCTCGGCCATCAGCGTGGCAAAGCGGGCTCTGGTTTCAGGCGCTTGCAAGGCGGCGATGTAGGCCTGGCTGAGCTTGGCAAGCACGTCCTTGGGCGTGCCTGCGGGGGCCACCAGTCCCCACCAGGTGTCGATCTCAAAGCCCTTGAGGGTTTCGGCCACGGCGGGTACCTCGGGCAGCATGGCGCTGCGCCTGGCGGTGGTCACGGCCAGCGCCTTGAGCTTGCCGGCCTTGATGTTGGCCGAGGCGGTGGCGAGGTTGTCAAAGTTGAAGTCAACCTGGCCGGCCAGCAACGCGAGCTGCGCCGGGTTGCCGCCGTTGTAGGGAATGTGCAGCGCATAGATGCCGGCCTGTGACTTGAACATCTCGCCGGCCAGGTGGCCCGCGCTGCCATTGCCGCCGCTGGCGTAGTTGAGCTTGCCGGGATGGGCCTTGGCGTACTGGATGAGGTCGGCCAGGGTGTTGATGTGCAGGCGTTGGGCCGTTTCGGCATTCATCACCAGCACATTGGGTACGCGCACCATTTGCGTGATGGGCGCAAAGTCGGTGGCCGCGTTATAGGGCATCTTGCTGAAGAGCCAAGGGTTGATGGCATGCGTGGCCACGGCCGCGATGCCAATGGTCAGCCCGTCGGGGGCGGCCTTGGCAATCGCGTCCACGCCGATGTTGCCGCCGGCGCCGGGGCGGTTTTCGATGATCACGGTGCCCAGTGAATCCTTGACGCGTTCGGCCATCAGGCGGGCGGTCGCATCAATCGGGCCGCCGGATGCATAGGGCACGATGATGCGCATGACCTTGGGCTGGGCCTGCGCCAGCGTGGCGGAAAAGCCCAGGGTGGCGATGGAAATGAGCGCCAGGATTTTGGCGAGGAAAGGCAGAAGGTGTCGGGTGTTCATGCTCATATTGTTACAAGGATTCGGCAAGCTCACCCCGAGGCCTGCCGGTACAGGGGACGACGGCTTTTTGAGACTCAAGTAAAAAAGCGCCTGCAGCCCTCAAGCCGCAAGCGCTTTCAGCTATCAATTTGATAGTTTCTTCGGTCCTTGCCTCAGACCGCCTGGGCCTTGTCGGCCTCGGTGGTGAATGGGTCGGAGAAAAATTCTTCGGCCGGCAAGCCGGCCACTGCGCTGTATTCGCTGCGGGCCGATTCCACCACAATCGGCGCGCCGCAGGCATAAACCTGGTGGCCAGAGAGATCGGGAAAGTCCTCCAGCACCGACTTATGGACAAAGCCGGTGCGGCCGGTCCACAGGTCTTCGGGCAGGGCGTTGGAGATCACCGGCACGTAGCGCAGGTTGGGCATCTCGGCGACCTTGGCCAGCATCCAGTCGTTCATGTACAGGTCGGCCGGCCGGCGGCCGCCCCAGTACAGCACGGCGGGGCGCGTGATGCCCTTGTGCTGCATGTGCTCGATCAGCGCCTTGATGGGGGCAAAGCCGGTGCCGGAAGCCAGCAGCACCAGGGGCTTGTCGCTGTCCTCGCGCAGGAAGAAGCTGCCGTAAGGCCCTTCGATGCGCAGGATTTCCTTTTCCTTCATCGCACCAAACACATGCTCGGTGAATTTGCCGCCCGGCATGTGGCGAATGTGCAGTTCCACGCCGGGGTTGTCGGCCTGGGTGTGCGGTGCGTTGCCCATGGAGTAGGCGCGGCGGGCGCCGTCGCGCAGCAAAAACTCCACGTACTGGCCGGCGTGGTACTTGAAGGTGTCGCTGGCCGGCAGCTGCAGGCGGATCACCATCACGTCGTGCGAGCTGCGCGCCATGGCGCTCACGCGCACCGGCATTTTCTTGATCGGGTAGGCGCTCTCGTCGGTCACCTGGCGTGATTCGATGACCACGTCGCTGTGCGCCACGGCGCAGCAGGTCAGGATGAAGCCGTTGGCCTCTTCCTCGGGCGACAGGGCCTTGACCTGGTGCGTGCCATGAGTCACCGTACCTTCAAGTTTCCTGCATTTGCAGGAACCGCAGGCGCCGTCCTTGCAGCCGTAAGGCAGGCCAATGCCCTGGCGAATGGCCGCCGCCAGCAGGTGCTCCTCGGCATTGGCGGTAAAAGCCCGGCCGCTGGGCTGCACGGTCACGTTGAAGCTCATATTTTCTGTATCCTTGGCAAGTTCTGTGGCGTGATCTGTCACGATCTCTCATTTGGCCTGGCTGATTGTCCAGCAAACCCTAATTTTGCCCTCAAACCTAAATCCCCTTGGTGCGCTGCCTTCGCGCTTTCGCCGGCAGCGTGTGTTGATCGTCGGCTGCGGCGATGTCGGCCTGCGCGTGGCGCGGCAGCTGCCTTCGCGTGTCAGGCGGCTGGCCCTGACCTCGTCCGCAGAGCGCGTGCCGGCGCTGCGTGCGCTGGGCATCACGCCCTTGCTCGGCAATCTGGATGAGCACGCCAGCTTGCGCCGGCTCGCCGGCCTGGCCACCCGCGTGGTGCATCTGGCGCCGCCACCCGGCGACAACCCGGACTGGCGCAGCGATCCGCGCACGCTGGCCCTGCTGCGCATCCTGCGTTTGCGCCGCCTGCCGCAGTCGCTGGTGTACGGCTCGACCAGCGGGGTTTACGGCGACTGCGGGGGCGCGCGTGTGAGCGAAACGCGGCCCGTGAATCCGCGCACGCCGCGCTCGCAGCGCCGTGTGCATGCCGAGGACCATCTGCGCCTGTTCGGTCGCGCCACCGGCACGCCGGTGCACATCCTGCGCATTCCGGGCATTTATGCACCCGACCGCGAAGGCGGCACGCCGCGCGCGCGCCTGCTCAAGGGCACGTCGGTGCTGCGCCCCGAAGACGACGTCTACACCAGCCACATCCATGCCGACGACCTGGCGCGCGCCTGCCTGGCGGCCCTGTGGCGCGGCAAGCCGCAACGCGTGACCAACGCCTGTGACGACACCCGGCTGCTGATGGGCGATTACTTTGACCTGGCGGCTGACCTTTATCGGCTGCCAAGGCCGCCGCGCGTGGCGCGCGACACCGCGCAACAGCAGTTGCCGCTGATGCTGCTGAGCTTCATGAGCGAGTCGCGGCAGCTGGACAACCAGCGCCTGAAAAAAGAGCTGAAGCTGGTGCTGCGCTACCCGACGGTGGTGCAGGGTTTGGCGAATCAGTGAACCTGTGACGCAGTCAAAATGCTATAAAAACAGGAGCTTATTACGTCCACCAGAAAAGGGATGCGGCTAAATTTAACTCCGAAGGAGTCGGCTTCAAGTCTTAGATGCCGGACGGCTTTTTCAGTGTCAGCATGCGGTCTTGCGCCTTGAACACAATGGTCTTGATGTCGGCACCGTGCAGCACCGTGAGCTTGATTTCGGCATCGGGCGCGGACCGGTCCCACAGCTTTTTGTAAAACTCTTCCAGCGTGGTGACTTTGGTGTCGTCCACGGCCAGCACCACATCACCCGTTTGCAGCCCGGCCAACTGCGCCGGGCTGTCCTTGTTGACGCGCATGATCTGGATGCGACCGTCCTGGTCGTTCGAGATCAGACCCAGCCAGGGCCGGTGGCTTTTCAGGCTGGTGCCCGACTGTTGCAGTTCGGCGAGGATGGGGCGCAGCAAATCCACCGGCACAAACATATTGCCCGGCAAGTGGCGGTTTTCCCCGGTCACATCCGATACCAGCAGCGAGCCGATGCCCATCAGCTCGCCCTTCTGGTTGAACAGCGGCGCGCCGCTGTGGTTGCCGCCGCTGGCCACGATGGGCGGGCTGGTGAACAGGGCCGTCTCGATGTGGTACTCCCAATAGCCTGAAAATGCGCGCTTGCTGATCAGCCAGGTCATGTGGACATCGCCATCGTCGTCGGCTTGCGGACCGGTGACGGCCATCAGCAGCTCACCGGGCTTCAGGTCCGCGCTGTTGCCCAGCGTGACGCCGCTCATGCCGCGCAGCGGCAGCAAAGGCCGCAGCAGCCCGAAACCGGTCGCCTGGTCGTAGGCCACGGCACGCGCCGGCAGGGTTTTGTTGTCTTGCGTGAAGATTTCAACCTGCTCGGCCTCCAGCATCAGATAGCCAATGGTCAGGATCAGGCCGTCCTGACCGATCAGCACCCCCGAGCCGCTGCGCCGCTGACCCAGGGTTTCGGCAGACCGCGCGTCCTCAGCCACCGTGACCTTGATGCCGACGACCGCCGCGCTGGCTTTGGCCAGTGCGTCGATCATCATCTGCGGGGTCGCTGGCTGAACGGTGGCCGCGTGAGTGGTCGCGACACACAGCATTGACACCAAAAAAAGGAGGTAGAGCCAATGACGGAATGATCGCATGACGGACTCCCGAACCGGTGAAAAGCCGCTATTCAAGAATGCGCTCAATTGAATGCCGTTGCAAGTGCCAGGGCCAAAAAATCCCGCTTGAGGAGGGCAATCCATCCCTGCATGATTGATCCGGTATGCGCAGGCATGAAGGGGCGCAAGGCGTGCCTCCGGGCATGGGTCCGCATGACCCGCCCGACGACGTCCCCGGAGCGCCGTTACGCCGGCCGCAAGCCCAGCGCCTGCGCCCAGCGATGCGCCATCATCGGCGAGTTGAAGCAGGTGGTTTCCACGCCGGCACTGCAGACTGCGCGCTCCAGCAACTGGATGTCGGCCTCGTGCTGGCGCGCCACATGCGGGTCTTCGAAAAAAATGACCTTGTGGCAGCGGTGGTCCAGCACCAGTTCGGCGATTTGCGCATCGCCGCCCAGCGGTCCGCTCAGGTAGGGCCGAACCCAGTTCTGGTCTTTGGGCCAGCCGCGCGCCCACGCCATGTCATTGAGCCGGCTGCCCGTGGTGCCGGTCGCCACGCGGCCGGCAAAGCGCGAGAGCAGCTCGAAATGCGTGGCCGCGAAATCGACCATGCGATCCTTCAGGGCGTCGTGGGCGATCAGCGCGACCGTCTGTGTCTGCAGCGCGAAGAGCCGTTCAGCGCCATCGACGCCGACGCCGCCCAGGCCCGCGTGCGCCAGTTCAACCGCAATCCATTCGATGGCGCCCGCCGCCGTGGACACAAAGGGTTTGCCGTGCGTCACGCATTGCCGCTTGAGGGCCAGCGCCTCCGGGTAGATCGAGGACGGATCGACCGGATCGGTCAGGTAGATCACGCCGTCCAGTGCATCCTTGGGGTCGGCAGCGCCCGCCACATGCGACACCAGCCGCATCAGGCCACCTTCATAGCCGAAGGGATAACGCACCAGGGGCGCGTAGCCGGCCAGCCGGCCCGAACCTGCCAGCGCGTCGTAAGTTCCGCCGACCGCGTGCAGGCCCAGACCCAGCGCGCGGATGGCCGGCTCGCAGGCCGCTATCCAGCGGGCCAGGCCGCTGTCAGCCTGGCGGTGGCGCCGATGCGCGACCAGGCCGAAACGTAGGGGATGGGGTGATGGCAATGGCATCGGTGGTGACTTTCAGGCGGTCCGAAGCAAAAAAAGCCGTCTCCGGTTGAGCGGCGACGGCTTTTGGTATTTGGTGCCCGGGGCCGGAATCGAACGACTGGCATTGACGCGGCTCATGGGCATTTTGCGGGATATTTTGCGGGATGAATCTTGTTCCGGCTTCGACGGCGGCAGCTTGAATTTCCGCCGCCGTCGAGGCCTTGACGACATTATCGCCTGCACTTTTTACGCTGCTGGTTGAGCCAGTTTTGCACATCATCCCGGGCCCGGCGCTTGAGTCGGGTGGACAGCGCCAGCACCTCAGACACCTAGCGGGGCTCGATGTTCACCATGCGGGCAATGTCAGCCCTGGTCATCAAGTCGTTCACAGTGCGCCTCCTTGCTGGGCGGTTTCAGATTTAGTGCCCATGGTCAACCCTTCACGCAAAGAACTTGCTTCAGGGTGTGGACGACCTCCACCAGATCGCGCTGGTTATCCATAACGGCATCAATGGATTTGTAGGCACCAGGGATTTCGTCAATGACATCTTTGTCCTTGCGGCATTCAACGCCGACCGTTTGCGCCACGAGGTCCGACAGACTGAATCGCTTGCGGGCTTCGGTCCGGCTCATGGCGCGCCCGGCCCCGTGGCTGCAAGAGCAGTACGACTCAAGGTTGCCTTTGCCGCGAACGATGAAGCTGCGTTGGCCCATCGAGCCTGGGATGATTCCCAAGTCGCCTTCGCGCGCGCGGATGGCCCCCTTGCGCGTGACCCAGAGGTCCTGCCCGAAGTGGTTTTCCCGGGCCACATAGTTGTGATGGCAGTTGATCGCCTCTTGGGTGACTTCGAATGGGGTGTGGAGGCGCTTGCGCAGCGCTTTCAGTATGAGTTCCATCATCACAGCGCGGTTTTCCAGTGCGTAGGTTTGCGCCCACTCAACAGCCCGTACATAGTCGTCAAAAGTCTTTGAGCCTTCAGGCAGGTAGGCCAGGTCGTTATCAGGCAGCTTAATGTGCCAGCGTTCGCATTCCTCCTTGGCCTTTTCGATGAAGTAGCGCCCGATGGCATTGCCCGTGCCGCGGCTGCCTGAATGCAGCATGATCCAGACGTTCTGCGACTCGTCCAGGCAAATTTCAAGGAAGTGGTTTCCGCCGCCCAGCGTGCCCAGCTGGGTTTCCACGCTGGTATTTTTCGCCTTCAGCCCGGGAAAATCAGCGAATAGCGCCATCCACTGACGGTGCAGCGCATTGCGCTGCGACCAGTTGCTTTCGATAACTGAACTCTTCTGATGCGCTGAAAAACCCACTGGTACATCGTGCTCGATCTGGTCGCGCAGGGCCTTCAAAGAATCTGGGAGGTCTGTTGCTTTGAGCGACAGCCGAACCGCGTTCATGCCGCATCCAATGTCAACGCCAACGGCGGCCGGGATGATGGCCCTGTGCGCCGCGATGACGCTGCCCACTGTCGCGCCAATTCCTGCATGCACATCCGGCATCACGGCCACGCCGTTCTTTGACAGGAAGGGCAGCCGCGCGAGGTTCTTGAGCTGAACGAGTGCCGAATTCTCGATGCTGTCGGTCCATGCTTTGATGGGGAATGCCCCAGGCTCTTTGATGACTTGCATGATTTCTCCTTGCTCAGTTCTGCCCGCACCCGTTCGATCCACAAGTAAGGTTGCCAGTTCGCCTGCTTGTCGAAGGCGTCCCATCACAGCCGCAATCGTCCCGGTGATGGTCAAGCTCGTGCTGCAGCCCTGAGCGTATGCGGCTTTCAACTGGTGGGAAAATCATGCCAAGCGCTGAATTTCTTGACACATACGACGTGGTCCAGTTTTCGATCTACCCCGGAGGCGAACGGCTGATCTGCTGGATTAGCCTTGAGGCCCTTGAGGCCCCGTTTGGCGCGACACGGGAATCGGCGGTGGAGACGCTGTTGGCCAACCTGGACCGGATCGCGCCCATTGCCGAAGAGGTCTACCGTGCCACATCCCCTGGCGACGGTATTCTGGTGACGAACGCACATTTCTGAAGTCATACTGTGGCTTTCAAGCGAAGGAGACGGCAATGGCGACAAGTCGGGAAGAATTTCAAAAGGCGACCGAGGCGTGGCTCGCAGCAACCGAGGACTACAACCGAACATGGCAGGAGATGCTGGTCGGGACAACTCGGCCGGATGCCATGGTTTTGGCAGAGAAAGGCGCAAAACTGGCCGGGCTGCTTGCGGCATTGACCGCTGCGTCGGTCGGATTCGTTTCCTGGGGCCCATAATCCGGGCGTCGCTCCAGGCCAGAAGGCCATTCATCCTTGGCCCGCTCGGGCAGGCGATAGCTGTCGGGGAAGCCCATGGCGCGACGGCATTCAGGAACGCTCGGCATGCGCATGCGGTTGCTAGCGATGACGGCCCAGCAGTCGCGCGTGGTGATGGTGCCGACAGGGCGATCCAGGCTGCGTCCGCCCGCCTCGTTGCCGTAGTAGGCGGTGACAAAGCGTGGGCCGTGGGCGGCACGCCCCGAGCTGATGCGGGACAGGGTTGATATGGCCCGGCCCGGCTTGTTGATGACTGGCCAGCGGCCGGCATCAAAGTCGATGATCTGACCGCTCCCTACATGCAGGCGTGCCGGAAGGCTCAGCTCGACCGGATGCTTTGAACGCGTACCAACAATGAACAGCCGGCGGCGGTGCTGGGCCACGCCATGGTCGGCAGAGCATCCAGCACCATGGGCGCCAGCGCATAGCCCAGCGCATCCATGGCGGCGCACCATGCCGGGTAGAGCGCACACTTCGCGAACTCAGGGACGTTTTCCACCAGCAACGAGGCGGGGCGATGGCATTCTGCTGCCGACACGACGGCCCACGCTGTCGCGCGCATGGCGTCGTGGTGCGGGCGTTCCTTGCCCTTGGCGCGGCTGTGGCCCTGGCAGGCTGGGGAGGCCATCAGCAGATCGTGGGCTGGCACGCTGGTCCAGTCGGCTTGCTGCAGGTCCTGGCAGGCGTGCACCCTGGCTGGATGGTTGTCGGCATGGACGGCCACCGCGGCGGGCCAGTGGTTGGCTGCCCACACCACCTCGCAGCCAGCCATCACGGCGCCAGTGCTGAAGCCGCCAGCGCCAGCAAACAAGTCGATTGCTTTCATGTTGTCCTCGGAAATAAGAAACCCGCCAGGAGGGCGGGTTGGGCTGCGGATAATCGGGATTTACAAAGAAACCGACATGGAACTAGAAAAACCAGAACCGATTGAGGAATTCGTCCCAGGCGTGGCAAACGGCCGGAACTACATGGCCAAGCTGTGCCATTACCCAGATGGGCCTTGGTACATCGAAGTTGTTCACGTCGAGTCGCTGCCACCGCTAAACGACAGCGACAGGACCTGGCCAACCCGCGATGAGGCCGCTCAGGCCGCAGATCAGCTGGTGGCCGCCCTGGCTCACTGATCTGGCGTCTTTTTAGAACGGAATGTCGTCATCCATGTCGTCAAAGCCTGACGATGGGCGCGGCGCTGGCGCTGGGCGTGCTGCCGGTGCGGCTGCGCTGCGCTGGGGCCGTCATCGCCGCCCGACTGCCGGTTGCCGAGCATCTGCATCTGGTCGGCGCGAATTTCGGTGCTGTACTTTTCAACGCCGCTCTGGTCGGTCCATTTGCGCGTGCGCAGGCTGACTTCAATGTAGACCTGCGAGCCCTTGCGCAGGTACCCGGCTGATCAATTGGTGGCAACGGCTACTGGTTGAGTCGCGTGCCTGCGGGTCATTTCGGTCATACTTTGCGCTATGGAAGACGGGTCGGAACACCACGCGAGCGCCGTCTGGGCGCAGCAGTTCGCAGATGCGTACTGCGAGCTCGTCCAGGGCGAGGCAGACGAGCACAACCTGCTCGAATTGGCTTACGAACTGTGGCCGACGCAGGGCCATCGGGACGCTGCCGAAGTGGCCAACGAAGAGTTTTTGAAGCTGGGTGCTGCGCCGAACAGGCCGACAGCTGCCGGTTAAACCGCGTGCTTGCGTACATGTATAGTGACGCAACTTTATGGCAGCAAACAGTTATTTCGAATTCGGCATGCCGTGTTATCCGGCAGCCTGCCATGTTATTCCGCGCTTTTGCGGGATATACCAAAGTTAGAGCGCACGACACCGGTCTCCGTACCGTTGCGGTCGCCACTTGAGCCAGAATCCCCAGATGCCAAGCACCACCATCGAGGTTCGAAGAGAGTACACGCCGGCCGACGAGGCTGCGCTGATGGAAGCGGTCCACGCCGCCTTGGTAGAAGCGTTCCGCGTTTCTCCCGTCCATCGAAACGTCACGCTCACGGTCCATAAGCCTTCAAGATTCCTGGGGCGGCTCGATTGCCCTGATCCAGAGCGGCTTACGAACATCAGCATCTTCGTCCTACCGGGCCGCTCCGTCGATGCCAAGCGTCGCCTATATCAAGGCATTGTGAAAGGGCTCGAACCCCTTGGGATTCCGCCGCAGTGCGTCCTCGTTCGGCTTCATGAACTTCCTCCGGAGAACATCGGCGTTCGCGGGGGGCAGGCGGTCTGCGACATTGATCTGGGCTATCCCGTAGATGTCTAGAGTGCGCTCTAACCCCTCCTATATGGACTCCCCCTCAACAGCCAGAAGCTGACCGATAGTTTGGCTGTTGGGTAAGCGCCTGCAGGCCGCAGGGGCCAGCTTCCAGGCGGATAACTGTCCATCAGGGCGATTCCAGCACGCCGATAGTGCTGGCCGTAATTGCCTTTGCGGCAAATCCCCTAAATTCTTTGCGGCAAAAGTTGCCTCATTCGCTTAAAAATCATAGCAAGAAAGCTATGGTGCCCGGGGCCGGAATCGAACCGGCACGCCTTGCGGCGGGGGATTTTGAGTCCCCTGCGTCTACCAATTTCACCACCCGGGCAATAAAAGCGAAGAACGAAATTATGGCACAGTGTGGCGTATGAATTACCCAACCATTGAAGACGCGATCGGCAAAACGCCACTGGTCGCCTTGCAACGCATTTACGCCAGCGAAAACGCCGCCCGCGGCAACGTCGTTCTGGGCAAGCTCGAAGGCAACAACCCGGCCGGTTCCGTGAAGGACCGCCCCGCGCTGTCCATGATCCGGCGCGCCGAAGAGCGCGGCGACATCAAGCCGGGCGACACGCTGATTGAAGCCACCTCGGGCAACACCGGCATTGCGCTGGCCATGGCCGCCGCCATCAAGGGTTACCGCATGATCCTGATCATGCCGGAGGACCTGAGCATAGAGCGCGCCCAGACCATGAAGGCTTATGGCGCCGAGCTGATACTGACGCCCAAGAGCGCCGGCATCGAGCATTCGCGCGACCTGGCCGAGCGCATGCAGCAGGAGGGCAAGGGCCGGGTGCTCGACCAGTTTGCCAACTCCGACAATCCGCGTGTTCATTACGAAGCAACCGGGCCGGAAATATGGAGCGATACGGCCGGAAAAATCACGCATTTTGTCAGTGCCATGGGCACCACGGGCACGATTACCGGCGTGTCGCGCTACCTGAAGGAAAAGAATACGGCCATCAAGGTCATAGGTGCGCAACCCAGCGAGGGTTCGCGCATTCCGGGCATCCGCAAATGGCCGCAGGAATATTTGCCAAAAATTTATGACCCGCGCTATGTCGACGAACTGGTGCTGGTCAGCCAGGGCGATGCCGAGGACATGTGCCGCCGCATGGCGCGTGAGGAAGGCATTTTTGCCGGCATTTCCTCGGCCGGGGCCTGCTGGGTGGCGCAGGAAATTGCCAGGACGGTGAAAGACGCAGTGATTGTTTTCATCGTCTGCGACCGCGGCGACCGCTACCTGTCCACCGGCGTCTTTCCGGCCTGAGTTTTCTCCGGTTCACAATCAAAACCGCATGCGGCCCTTGTTGAACGGGCGCATGCAGCTATAAAAAGCATAGTGAATCGCTGACCTTTTCGCACCACCCATGAGCCACGACTACAGGTTTTGCCCGAGCTGCGCGACGCCATTGGCCATGGTGTCGCAGATGGAGGATGGCGGCGAGAAGTCGCGTCTGCGCTGTCCCGCCTGCCACTACACGCACTGGAACAATCCCACCCCCGTGCTGGCCGCTGTTATTGAATACCACGGACAGGTCCTGCTGGCGCGCAACGCTGCATGGGCGGGCCGGATGTTTGCGCTGATCACCGGTTTCATGGAGGCGGGCGAAACCCCGCTGGGCGGCATTGCGCGCGAAATCAAGGAGGAAACCAATCTGGACACCCAGGCGCTGGCGCTGATCGGCGTATACGATTTCCAGCGCATGAACCAGGTGATCATTGCCTACCACGCGGTCTGCACGGGCGAGGTCCGGCTCTCGCCCGAACTGCTGGAGTACCAGCTCTACGACCTTGACGCTGTCAAATGCTGGCCGGCAGGCACCGGGTATGCGCTGGCGGACTGGTTGCGCTCGCGCGGCCATGCGCCGCAGTTTGTAGAGTGGGGCAAAAAGGCCGAATAACCACGGCGGGAAGCGTGTCGGCACGGCCGGCATCTTGCTTTGCTTAAAATGCCGGCATTCCAAGGATTTCCATGCACATCGACAAAGAACTAGACACCCGCGGCCTGAACTGCCCGTTGCCCATTCTGAAGGCCAAAAAGGCGCTGGCCGAAATGCTCAGCGGCCAGTTGCTGCGCGTGGTGTCCACCGACGCCGGTTCCACCCGCGACTTCCAGGCCTTTGCCAAGCAGACCGGCAATGAGCTGGTGGAGCAGCAGACGGTCGGCGACGACTTCATCCACGTGCTGAAACGGCGCTGAAGCCGAAGGGCGCGCCATTCGCCCGGCCGTGCTCGTTCGCCGCCGCCCGCCGGGTTTAGCCGAGCTGGAGCTGGCTCAGGTAGGCGCGGAAATGCTCGCCAACTTCGGGGTGTTGCAGCGCCAGTTCCACCGTGGCTTCCAGAAAACCTTCCTTGCTGCCGCAGTCGTAGCGCTTGCCCTGGTATTGCAGGGCGTAAACGCTTTCCTCGCCGAGCAGGCTTGAAATGCCGTCGGTGAGCTGAATCTCGCCGCCCACCCCCGTGGCTTGGCGGCGGATATGCTCAAAAATCGCCGGCGTGAGAATGTAGCGGCCGGCCACGCCCATGCGCGACGGCGCCACCTCCGGCGCAGGCTTTTCCACGATCTTGCGCACCTTCATCAGCCCTGGGTTGGCGGCTTGGGCCGCATCAACGGCCACGATGCCATAGCGGCGCGTCTGCGCCAGCGGCACTTCCTGCACGGCCAGCACCGACTGCTGAAGCTGCGCGAACTGCGCCGCCATTTGCGCCAGCACCGAGGGGCCGCCCGCCGGACCGACCATCAGGTCATCGGCCAGCAAGACGGCAAAGGGTTCATTGCCGACCAGATGTTCGGCGCACAGCACGGCATGGCCCAAACCCAGCGAGCGCGGCTGGCGCACAAAGGCAAAGTGCAGGTCATCCGGTTGAACGGAGCGCACCAGCGACAGCAGCGCATGTTTTTGCGCCATTTCCAACTCGTTTTCCAGCTCGTAAGCCGTGTCGAAGTGGTCTTCAATGGCCCGCTTGTTGCGCCCGGTCACGAAAATCATGTGGCGAATGCCGGCCGAGTAGGCCTCTTCCACGGCGTACTGGATCAGCGGCTTGTCCACGACGGGCAGCATTTCCTTGGGCTGGGCCTTGGTGGCGGGCAGAAAGCGTGTCCCCAGTCCGGCAACCGGGAAAACGGCTTTCTTAAGGGTGGTTTTTTGCATGGACTGTGTGGGAAAAAGGTCTATTTTTGAGCCACTGGCGGCTCAGGCCTGGTTCAGGCGCGCCAGCTGGTCGCGGATCTTCTCCAGCGTGGCCGTGAAGTCGACCAGGCGCTTGCGTTCCTGCTCCAGCACGGCGGGCGGCACCTTGGCCACAAAGGCTTCGTTGGCCAGCTTGGCATTGACCTTGACCAGCTCGCCTTCCAGGCGCGTGGCCTCCTTGCCCAGGCGCGCTTTTTCGGCGGCCACATCGATCTCCATGTGCAGGCAGACGCGGGCCTCGCCGACCACGGCCACGGGCGCGGCCTGCGCTGCGGCTGCCCAGGCGGCCTCGTCATTGAACACCTTGACTTCGCTGAGCTTGGCCAGTGCCTTGAGCACAGGGGCCACGCCCGTCATGAAGGCGCTGTCGCCAACCACAAACAGCGGCAGCCGCGTGGCCGGGGACACCTTCATTTCACCGCGCAGATTGCGGCAGGCATCCACCAGCGTCTTGAGCTTGGCCACATGCGCTTCGGCTTGCGGGTCGATCTTTTCGGGCTGGCTTTGCGGATACGGCGCGATGCCGATGAACTTGCCCGACTTGCCGGCAACCGGTGCCACTTTTTGCCAGAGCTCTTCGGTGATAAAGGGAATCAGCGGGTGCGCCAGGCGCAGCATGGCTTCCAACGTGCGGATCAGCGTGCGGCGCGTGGCGCGCTGTTGCGCATCGGTCCCCAGCTGGATTTGCACCTTGGCGATTTCCAGGTACCAGTCGCAGAACTCGTCCCAGACGAACTGGTAAATGCTGCCGGCCACATTGTCCAGGCGGTAGTCGGCAAAGCCCTTGGCCACGTCGGCTTCCACGCGCTGCAGGGTCGATGAAATCCAGCGGTCGGCCTGCGAGAAGTTCAGGTAGTTTTCAAATTCGCCGCCGGGCGCGCATTGCTCCTTGCTGTGCTCGGCGAGGCCGCAGTCCTGGCCTTCGCAGTTCATCAGGGTGAAGCGCGTGGCGTTCCACAGCTTGTTGCAGAAGTTGCGGTAGCCTTCGCAGCGCTTGCTGTCGAAGTTGATGCTGCGGCCCAGGCTGGCCAGCGAGGCAAAGGTAAAACGCAGCGCGTCGGCGCCATAGCCGGGGATGCCGGCCGGGAATTCTTTTTCGGTGTTCTTGCGCACCTGCGGCGCGGTTTCGGGCTTGCGCAGGCCTTGCGAGCGCTTGTCCAGCAGCGGGGCGAGTTCGATGCCGTCAATCAGATCCACAGGGTCCAGTACATTGCCCTCGGACTTGCTCATCTTCTTGCCGTGGGCGTCCTTCACCAGGCCGTGGATGTAGACGTGGTGGAAGGGCACCTGGCCGGTGAAGTGCGTGGTCATCATGATCATGCGGGCGACCCAGAAGAAGATGATGTCGTAGCCGGTGACCAGCACGCTGGAGGGCAGGAACAGGTCCAGCTCCCTGGTTTTCTCTGGCCAGCCCAGGGACGAGAAGGGCACCAGCGCCGAGGAGTACCAGGTGTCCAGCACGTCTTCGTCGCGGCGCAGGGTTTTGCCGGGCGCCTGGGCCTGGGCGGCGGCCTCGTCGGTGGCCACATAGACCTGGCCGTCTTCGTCGTACCAGGCCGGAATCTGGTGGCCCCACCAGAGCTGGCGCGAGATGCACCAGTCCTGGATGTTGCCCATCCACTGGTTGTAGGTGTTGACCCACTGCTCGGGCACGAACTTGACGGCGCCGCTCTCGACCGCGTCGATGGCTTTTTGCGCAATGGACTTGCCGGTCGGGTCCTGCTCGCTGACCTTGCTCATGGCGACAAACCACTGGTCGGTCAGCATGGGCTCGATGATTTGGCCGGTGCGCGCGCAGCGCGGCACCATGAGCTTGTGTTTCTTCACTTCCACCAGAAAGCCCTGCTCCTGCAGATCGGCCACCACCGACTTGCGGGCATCGAAGCGGTTCAGGCCGCGGTACTGCTCGGGCGCGTTGTCGTTGATCGCGGCATCCAGCGTCAGCACGCCGATGATGGGCAGATTGTGGCGCTGGCCCACGGCATAGTCGTTGGTGTCGTGCGCGGGCGTGACCTTGACCACGCCGGTGCCGAACGCCTTGTCCACATAGTCGTCGGCAATGATGGGGATGTTGCGGTCACACAGCGGCAGCACGACTTCCTTGCCGATCAGGTGCTGGTAGCGTTCGTCCTCGGGGTGCACCATCACGGCCACGTCGCCCAGCATGGTTTCGGGGCGGGTGGTGGCCACGGTCAGGGAGCCCGAGCCGTCGGCCAGCGGGTAGCGGATATGCCAGAGGAAGCCGTCTTCCTCTTCGCTCTCGACCTCCAGGTCGCTCACGGCGGACTTGAGGATGGGGTCCCAGTTGACCAGGCGCTTGCCGCGGTAAATCAGGCCCTGTTCATAGAGCTGCACAAAGGTGGCGGTGACGACCTTGGACATCTTCGGGTCCATGGTGAAGTACTCGTGCTTCCACGACACCGAGTCGCCCATGCGGCGCATCTGGCGCGTGATGGTGGAGCCGGACTCTTGCTTCCATTCCCATATCTTGGCGACGAAATTCTTGCGGCCCAGGTCATGGCGGCTTTTGCCTTCGCCCTGCAGCTTGCGTTCCACCACGATTTGCGTGGCAATGCCGGCGTGGTCGGTGCCGGGCACCCACAGCGTGTTGTCGCCCTTCATGCGGTGGTAGCGCGTCAGCGCGTCCATGATGGTCTGGTTGAAGGCATGGCCCATGTGCAGCGTGCCGGTCACGTTCGGCGGCGGCAGCTGGATGGCGAACGACTCCTTGCTGGCATCCAGCGTGGGCTCGTACTGGCCGCTTTGCTCCCAGGTGGGGCCCCAGTGCTTCTCGATGGCGGCCGGCTCGAACGACTTGGCCAGGCTGTCCAATCCCGGTGTGGGCGGTGACACCCTGGCGGTGCCAGCGGCGGCGGAAGGGGCGGGGGTAGGGATGGCGGCTTCAGTCATGGGGCAATGAAAAGCGGCATCGCAGGGATGCCGCCTTGGGTTGGATGGAACTGTGCTGATTTTATTCGACGCGCCATTCCTTGCCGGGGAGGGCGGCCACTCCTGCCAGCCCGGGCCTCGCCTTGGGCCGGGGCACGGCCAAGCGTCAGGCCGCGGCGCTGCCGGCGGCCATGGCTGCAGCCGGTTTTAATGAATGGTTTAGCCTTGTAGCCATTTCTGTATATGCGCAGTCCGCTATTGAATAGATAGCGAACCCAAGTCCCCGGTGCCCCGCAGCGGGCCAGACCGGCGGGGCTGGGGCAAGGTCAGCGCCAAATCCAGGGCCCTGTGGCGGCCGGCATCCAGTTGAGAATGATTGTTAATTGCCGTCCCCGCATAGCTTGTGGCAATTCTGCGCATTGATTCCGGCAACTGGACGCGTTGCGCCAACAGCGCTATGGTGATGCTGTCTTCGACCACCTTGCTCGAGGCTCCTGGTACGCCAACCCGAAAATATCGAAACATGAAAGCGCGTTTTCACACCCATGGCCGCGTTGCAAGCCTTGGGCGGGAATCCATCACTTTCATGGTGTTCCGCTACTTCCGGCTTGCAGTACCGGCGATTTAGCTCATCAACCTGTTAAGGAGATTTCCATGGCTGCTCTCAAAGGCTCCAGGACGGAAGAGAACCTGAAAGCCGCATTTGCCGGCGAATCACAGGCCAACCGCCGCTATTTGTATTTCGCCAACAAGGCTGACGTTGAAGGCCAGAACGATGTGTCAGCACTGTTCCGCTCGACTGCAGAAGGTGAAACCGGCCACGCGCACGGCCACCTGGAGTGGCTGGAACAGTGCGGCGACCCCGCCACCGGCATGCCCTTCGGTGCGACCCGCGACAACCTCAAATCTGCCATCGCAGGCGAAACCCACGAGTACACCGACATGTACCCCGGCATGGCCAAAACCGCCCGTGAAGAAGGCCACGACGAAGTGGCCGACTGGTTTGAAACCCTGGCCAAGGCGGAGCGATCACACGCGAACCGCTACACCAAGGCTTTGGCTGAGTTGGTGGATTAATGCCTTGCCCGCTACGCCGCGCACAGGCGTAGCGGCTTGCGAAAGGGCTTCTTGCAAGCCTTTTCGTGAGCCTTTTTGCAAACCCACAACTACAGAGACAAAGCATGGCCACAGAAGGCAATCTGCAAGCGCCAACCCGTCACCCGATCGACTGGAAAAACCCGGAGTTCTACAACGAGGACGCGACCCTGCATGAGATGGGGCGCATCTTCGACATTTGCCATGGCTGCCGGCGCTGCGTGAGCCTGTGCGGGACTTTCCCCACGCTGTTCGACCTGATCGATGAAAGCAAGACCGGCGAGGTTGATGGCGTCGACAAAAAAGATTACTGGAAAGTGGTGAACCAGTGCTATATGTGCGACCTCTGCTACATGACCAAATGCCCTTATGTGCCGCCGCATCCGTGGAACGTGGATTTCCCGCACACCATGCTGCGCGCCAAGGCCATCAAGTTCAAAAAGGGCGGCGTGGGCATGGGCGAACGGTTTTTGGCCTCCACCGATGTGCATGGCCAGTTCGCCGGCATTCCCATCGTGGTGCAGCTGGCCAATGCGGTCAACAAGACCAAACCGGCGCGCGCCGTGATGGAGAAAGTGCTGGGCGTGGACAAAAATGCCTGGCTGCCCGAGCTGGCGACGAGAAAGTTTCGTTCGGGTGCGCTGGAATCGCCGCCGCACCCGGTGAAAGACGGTGCCAAGACACCCGGCAAGGTGGTGATCTACGCCACCTGCTACATCAACTACAACGAGCCCGGCATAGGCCACGACCTGCTCAAGGTGCTGGACCACAACGAAGTGCCCTACGTGCTGGTCGAGAAAGAAAAATGCTGCGGCATGCCCAAGCTCGAACTCGGTGACCTGGACTCGGTGGACGCAGCCAGGGAGGCCAATATCCCGGTGCTGGCGAAGTATGCGAGAGACGGCTACGCCATCCTGAGCGCGGTGCCCAGTTGCACGCTGATGTTCAAGCAGGAGATCCCGCTGATGTATCCGAATGATGCCGAGGTGCAGCTGGTCAAGGAGCACATGTGGGACCCGTTTGAATACCTGATGGCGCGCAAGCGCGACGGCCTGCTGAAGACCGAATTCAGCACGCCGCTGGGCAAGATCAGCTACCAGATCCCTTGCCATGGCCGGGTGCAGAACATCGGCAAGAAGACCGAGGAAATGCTCAAGATGGTGCCCGGCACCAGCGTGCATACGCACGAGCGCTGCTCGGGCCATGCCGGCACCTTCGGCGTGAAAGTGCCCTATCACCAGCAGGCCATGAAAATCGGCAAGCCGCTGTTCAAGGCCATGGCCAGCCACAAGGACGGCGGCCTGCCCGATGTGGTCAGCAGCGATTGCCCGCTGGGCGGCCACCACATTGCCCAGGGCTTTGAAGTCAACCAACTGGGTGCGCCGCCACAGCAGCATCCGCTGACCTTGATACGCCGGGCCTACGGCCTGAAATGAACCCGCACGGGATGCAACAAGCCATGAAAATCACCGGAAAAATTACCGCCGACAGCCTGATGACGCTGGAGGCCTACAGCAAATACCGCAAGGAGAACAAGCTCGCCATCATGGCGCACCGCCAGCTGCGCAGCGTGCATCTGGGCGAGCACATCAACCTGCAGTTTGAGAGCGAGACCAGCATTCGCTACCAGATCCAGGAAATGCTGCGTCTCGAAAAAATCTTTGAGGCAGAGGGCATAGCGCAGGAAATCGAGGCCTATGCGCCGCTGGTGCCCGACGGCAGCAACTGGAAGGCCACCCTGCTGCTGGAGTACCCCGACGTCAACGAGCGCAAGCGTGAGCTGGCGCGCCTGATCGGGGTCGAAGACCGGGTGTTTGTGGAGGTCGAAGGCCACGCCCGCGTCTACGCGATTGCCGACGAAGACCTGGACCGCGAGAACGACGAGAAAACCTCGGCCGTGCACTTTGTGCGCTTTGAGCTCGACCCGGCCATGTGCGCGGCAGTCCGGGCCGGCGCCAACGTCAAGCTGGGCTGCGACCATGCCCACTATCCCGCGCATGTGATGATTCCGGCGGAAACGCTGGCCTCACTGGCCGGCGATCTGCGCTGATCCGGGCGTTTCCCAGGGTTTGCCGGCGGTGGGCTGGGCGCCGGGTGCGCCGCTGACGTAAAGTCAGGCCTTTGCTTTACCTCGACCACTCGACCTCATGCTGTTTTTACTCTCGCCCGCCAAAGCGCTGGACTACGACACCCCGCCGCACATTGACACGCACACCCAGCCGCTCTTCGCGCGCCAGTCCGCCGCCCTGATCGAGGTGCTCAAAACGAAGACGCCGCAGCAAATCAGCACTTTGATGAAGCTGTCGGATGCGCTGTCCGGCCTGAACGTGGCGCGCTACCAGGCCTGGTCGCCCAGATTCAGCGCCAAAAACTCCAGGCAGGCGGTGTTGGCCTTCAATGGCGACGTGTATGGCGGGCTGGACGCCAGGACCCTGAGCGATCAGCAACTGGCCTGGGCGCAAGACCATGTGTGCATTTTGAGCGGGCTTTACGGCGTGCTGCGCCCGCTCGACCGGATGCAGCCTTACCGGCTTGAAATGGGCACCTCGCTGGCCACCGAGCATGGCAAAAACCTCTACCAGTTCTGGGGTTCGCAAATTTCTGACTACCTCAATGAACGTGCCGCGGCCGGCACCTCGCCGGTGGTCGTCAACCTGGCCAGCGAAGAGTATTTCAGGGCGGTGGACCGCAAGGCGCTGAAACCCCGCGTGGTGAGCTGCGTGTTTGAAGAGTTCAAGGGCGGCAAGTACAAGATCATCAGCTTCAATGCCAAGCGCGCGCGCGGCCTGATGGTGCGCTACGCGATTGAAAAGAAACTGGTCACGGTCAAAAAACTGGAGGGCTTCGACGCCGAAGGCTACCGCTTTGAGCCTTCGGTGTCCGAGCCGGACCGCCTGGTGTTCCGGCGCAAGCAGGGCGCCTGAGGCCATTGAACCCAAGGCCGCGTATGAAGCAGCAGGGCGCCGTCCAGCCTGTCACCCGCGAGTTGCGGGCCTGGATTGCCGCCCAGACTGCGCTGGGTCACCCGAGGGCGGCGATCTGCCAGGCGCTGCTGGATGCCGGCTGGCAGCACGCCGCCGCCAGCCGGGCGCTGCGGCTCACGCCCGAAGCCATGTCTTCGCTGGTGGTGCCCGTTGATACGCCTGCCGTGCCGCCTGTGCTGGCCGTGCCGTCCGTGGCGCCGGCGGATTCCGGCGTGCTGGTGGATGCCGGCGACAAGTGGGTAGAGGTGCTCCAGCGCCTGGAACATCCCGGCCTCGTGGTGTTGGGCCATTTGCTGAGCGCCGGCGAATGCGAAGCGCTGGTGGAAGCGGCCAGGCCGCGGCTGTCGCGCTCGTTGACCGTGGACACCCAGACCGGCGGCGAAGAGCGCAACCGCGACCGCACCAGCCAGGGCATGTTTTTCACGCGCGGCGAAAACGCCGTGGTCCGGCGCGTGGAGGCGCGCATTGCCAGGCTGCTGAACTGGCCCGTGCAGAAGGGCGAAGGCCTGCAGGTGCTGCGCTACCGCGAGGGCGCGCAGTACAAGCCACATTACGATTACTTTGACCCGGCCGAGCCGGGAACAGCCAACCTGCTGCAGCGCGGCGGGCAGCGCGTGGCCACCCTGGTCATGTACCTGCAGGAGCCCCAGGAGGGGGGCGCCACCGTGTTTCCGGACATTGGCCTGCAGGTTGCGCCCCGGCGCGGCCACGCGGTTTTCTTCAGCTACGGCTGCGCCCACCCTTGCAGCCTCACGCTGCACGGCGGCGACCCCGTGACGGTTGGCGAGAAGTGGATTGCCACCAAATGGCTGCGGGAGCGGGAGTTCGTGTAACACGCCCGTCCAGGCTCACTTCGTGTAGCCTGTTCCCCCCTCAAGGGGGCGGCGCCTGCGGCCTGGCAGAGCCAGTTCCGCGGCCCCTGCTGGTGGGAGTTGCATCGCGGCGCGGGGACCATAATCCACTATGAAAATCAAAGCCAACAACATCGACATCGAGATTGAAGACACCCACCCGGGCGATGCCATGGGCCGGCCCGTGGTGCTGCTCATCATGGGGCTGGGCATGCAGCTGATTGCCTGGCCACCCGCCATGGTGCAGGCGCTGGTGGATGCCGGCTTTCGCGTCGTGCGTTTTGACAACCGCGACATTGGCCTGAGCCAGCATTTCGACCACCTGGGCACGCGCAACCTGCTGTGGGAAGGCTTCAAATTCCGCATCGGCCTGCGCATCAAGCCGCCCTACAGCCTGCAGGACATGGCCCGCGATGCGCTGGGCGTGCTCGACGCGCTGCAGATCGGCCAGGCGCATGCCGTGGGCGTGAGCATGGGCGGCATGGTGGCGCAGCGGCTGGCCCTGCTGGCGCCGGCGCGCGTGCTGAGCCTGTCCAGCATCATGAGTTCCAGCGGGGCGCGGGGCCTGCCCGAGGCCCAGCCCGCGTTGACGCGCGCGCTGCTCAGCCGCCCGGCGGGCAAGGGCAGGCAGGCCGCCATCGAGCATTCGGTAAAGCTCTTCAAGGCCATAGGCAGCCCCCGTTTCCCGATGGACGACGCCATGCTGCGCGAGCGCGTGACGGCCGCCACCGAGCGCAGCTTTCACCCGCAGGGTATCCTCAGGCAGATGGTGGCGACCGTGGCCGACGGCGCGCGCGCCGCGGCGCTGGCCGGCATCACGGTGCCCACGCTGGTGGTGCACGGCAAGGCCGACCCCCTGGTGCCGTTTGCCTGCGGCGAGGACACCGCCCGCCGCATTCCCGGCGCCAGGCTGGCCGGCATTGAAGGCATGGGCCATGACCTGCCACCCGGCGTGGTGGAGCGGCTGCTGGCGCTATTGATTCCGCACTTCCAGGCCGCAAGTGCAAGCCAGAGAAAGTGAATTCACATGACCATCCCTGAACATTCCCAGCTCGGCAAGGCCTCGGCCTATGCCGACCAGTACGATGCCTCGCTGCTGTTCCCGATTCCGCGGGCCGGCAAGCGCGCCGAAATCGGCGTGACCGGCGCGCCGCCATTTCTCGGCGCCGACCTGTGGACGGCATTTGAGCTGAGCTGGCTCAACCGGCGCGGCAAGCCGCAGGTGGCGCTGGCGCATTTCACCGTGCCCTGCGAAACCCCCAACATCATCGAGAGCAAGTCTTTCAAGCTCTACCTGAACAGTTTCAACAACACGCTTTTCACGGATGCCGCCGAAGTGCAGGCGCGGCTCAGGGCCGACATCGGCGAAGCCGCCTGGCGCGGCGCGCCGCAGGCGGCGTCGGTCGGCGTGAAACTGCTGCTGCCCGAGATGTTTGACCGCGAGCCGGTGCACGAGCTCGATGGCCTGAGCCTGGACCGCCTCGACGTGGAATGCACGCACTACACGCCCGCGCCCGAGCTGCTGACGGCCGCCTTTGACGAGCAGCCGGTGAGCGAGGTGCTGACCAGCAACCTGCTCAAAAGCAATTGCCTGGTGACGGGCCAGCCCGACTGGGGCAGCGTGCAGATCAGCTATTCAGGCCCGCAAATCAACCAGGAAGGGCTGCTGCAATACCTGGTGAGCTTTCGCAAGCACAACGAGTTTCATGAGCAGTGCGTGGAGCGCATCTTCATGGACGTGTGGGCGCGCTGCAAGCCGGCCAAGCTGGCGGTGTATGCGCGCTACACGCGCCGCGGCGGTCTGGACATCAACCCGTTTCGCACCAGCCATCCGCTGGCACTGCCGGCGAACATTCGTACTGCGCGGCAGTGACACAAGCGAGGTTTGCTTGCTGAATCAGTGCTCCTTTTGGACGGCGCTCAGTTGGCGACTGTGGATTTGCTATCAAAAAAATAGCTTCCTGCGCCCGTAGTGCGTGGGCTAAAGGCCGATTTCCTTGAAGGATTTCAGCGGGAGAAGCGCCGCGAAATCGCCCGCACGCTTTTCCTTCAGGGCCGTCACGGATTCGCGCACATGCTGCTCGCGCCAGGCGGCGCTTTGCAGCCAGCCCATGTCGCTGGGCCGGCATGGGCGTTCATCCCCGCACTCTCAGTCAGCTCAGCAGGTCCAGCCAGTCACACCTGAGACGCTGGGCCTCATGCGCGCGCGCGCGCCAGGACACATAGAGCCGGGGCGTCAGCACGCCCAGCAGGCACAGCGGATACGCCCAGGGCGCTTCAAAGGCAAAGGCCGGCAGCCAGCCTATCCAGCCCATGACCCATACGGTGAGCACGCATTCCCAGACATGGAACTCCACCGGCTGCGTACGCTCATGGGACTCGTGCCATTTTTTGAGGCGATGCAGCTGTGCCAGGGTGAGGGGATCCCACGCATGAGGTCTGAGAGGGTGTGCCATGAAAACCTCCGTACAGAGGATTCAATGTAAGTTTCATGAAAGCTTATGTCAATATCCCCAAGGCCGTCCGGGTTGCGCGGACGGCCTTTTCCAGCGGTTTTTAAGGGACCGAGGCCGTGTTGTGATTTAACTGGCCGTGATGGCTTTCAGGGCGGCGGTAAAGCGGTCAAGCTGGGCCTCCGTGGTGTACAGCGCCGGCGAGATGCGGATACAAGGGCCTTTGGCCAGGCCCGTACGCTGCACCGTGAAGATGCCGTAGTTGTCGCGCAATTGCGCGACCAGCGCCTTGCTCTCGTCCGGCGTGCTTTTGCCGGCCAGGCGGAAGGATGTGATGCCGGCGGCCATGCCGGGCTGGTCCGGCGTCAGGATCTCGACGCCTTTGAGTTCGCGGGCGCGGCTGACCCAGTAGTCGCGCAGGTAGCGCAAACGAAGCGCCTTGGCCTTGGGGCCGATCTCCGCATGCAAGGCCAGCGCCCGGGGCAAGGTCAGGAGGGCCGCAAAGTTGTAGGTGCCGGTGTGCACGCGTGAGCGGATGTCGTCGCTGGGCCAGTCCTCATCGGCCATGGCGCGGTCGATGTCGGCCAGACGCCCCTTGGCGATGTACATGAAGCCCAGGCCCACCGGTGCGCCTATCCACTTGTGCAGGTTGAAGCCGACAAAGTCCACGCCCAGTTGCTCCACCTTGAAGTCTATCTGCCCCCAGGAGTGCGCTGCATCCAGCACCACGTCCACGCCGCGTGCCTTGGCCATGGCGGCGATTTCGGCCACGGGCATCACCAGCCCCGTGCGGTGGCTCACATGGGTGAGCAGCAGCAGTTTCGCCTTGGGGTTGTTCGTGAGGGCTTGCTGGTAGGTCTGCAGCACCGCTTCGCGCGTGGCGGGCTCGGGAATGGCGAACTTGACCACATTCACGCCCCGCCGGTCCTTGAGCCAGTTCATCGCGTACTGCATGGAGTCATAGTCCAGGTCGGCATACAGAACGCTGTCGTCCGCCTTGAGCTTGTTGTAGCCGCCTATCAGCAGCTGCAAGGCCTCGGTGGCGCCGCGGGTGAAGGCAATCTCCTCGGGGGCTGCTCCCACGGCGGTGGCGAGCAGTTTCCGGGCTTCGGTAGCGTCCTTGCCAAACTGGGAGCGCGCGTAGTAGGAGTTCTCACGGTTCACCATGTCGGTCTTGGCCTGGTATTCACTGCGCACCGGGTCGGCCATGATGCCCCAGTAGCCGTTCTCCAGATTCACCGTTTCGGGCGTCACGGTGTAAAGCGATTGCACTGCCGCCCAGTACGAGTGGTCGGTCGCGAGGGGGGCATCACTGCCTGCGGGCAGAAGGGGCAATTTGCGGGCGTAGGCTTGAGCCTGGGCATTGGCTGTGGTGGCTGATGCCGCAGCCATCAGACCCATGACGAAACCTCGACGATTGGCAGGGAACATGGAACGATATCCTTGAGAATTAAGTTTCGGTTTTATATCTGCACGACATGTCAGGCCTGTGTCGTTGTGGCGGAGGTCATTGCTGGGGCCTGGCTACGCATCGAGCCATGGCTAGAGCCGTCCAGCCGGGCAGGGTATGGTTTTCAGGTCGCGATTGCCCGGGAGCGGGCCGACCTGATCGCCTGCCTGGCCACACTGAATAGTGCCTGCTAAAAACAGCCGGTTGGTAGCTGCTATCTAATTGATAGCTGACTGCGCAAGATGAACATCGGCTGAGGCCGCTTTGGGCTCTGAATTTTGAATTCGGCGCTCTTGCGTCGTCCCATGGCTGACAAGCTTAGCGTTCAGCGGGCTGGTCGTGCCAGTACCGCTTATCGCCTCCAGTCAACCGTTCATCTGCTTGCGTGTCGAAAGTACAACGTAAAACCTGCTGCAATTCTGGCGCGTAGCCCGGAAGAACGTGCATCGTCAGCTTTCCTTTGGTACTGGCGATGTACTCTTTGACGTGGGCTTTCTTGTGGGTTGCCAACCCGCCTACGATCAGGTGAACCGCACGGGTGCGCCCACGCATCATTTTCTTGAGCAGCTCTATAAACAGCTCTGCCGTCAGCCCCCCTTGGTAGGTGGCGAACCAAAAGCCCCCTTGGCATTGACCGCCGAGGCCGCCGAGATCGACTGTCTCTGCCCCGGCCGCTCAATGACCGGCGTGTTTCCCCGCACGCCCCAGGTCTTGCCTTGCACGGCATCCGCACAAAACCCCGACTCGTCCCAGAAATAGATTTCGGCGCCGCTTTGCCGGGCCGCCGCAGCAATGCCCGGATAGGTTTCGTGCTGCCAACGCTCGATGGCTTGCGGGTCGCGCTGGTAGGCGCGTTGCAAGGGCTTTTGCGGGCTCAGCCCCAAGCGCGCAAGCAGTCTGCCCACCGCCGTTACACCCAGCTTGAGCCCATACTTCTGCTCGATCAGGGTGGCGGCAATCTGCCGCGTCCACAACCCGAAGTCCAGCCCGTACTGGCGCGGGTCTTTGCCGTTGATCCAACGAAAGACCTAGGCTTGCTGGGTTGGTGTCAATTTGCAGGTACGCCCCGTGGCAGGGCGCGAGGCCAGCGCATGCGCTCTTTTGCCACGTCCCGAAACCGCCTTGAGCCAGCGGTAGATCGATGTTCGGCTCATGCCCAGAGACTTGATCGCCTCAGAGGGGCTCTCCCCCTCGCGCACCCGGCGCAGTGCAAGCAGGCGAAATTCTTCCAGCGTGGCCTGCTCCGGCGTGCGGCCGTCTCGTTTCATGAATCATGAGACCATCACGCTTCATGAAAGCTCCTGTTTGTCGCTTGAATTACGGATTGGTGAGTAAATGTTCAAAATGAGGGGATGACAGCTTCGTTTGAGGTCACGGATTCAGGCTTTACTTTGCGGTAAGAATTGGCGTGCAACCGTGTTTAAGGCGATGCCGGTCGGTCGTCGTAGGTGATCTCGATTTTCATCAAGCTGCCGACATGTCGGCCGTTAATCTCGCCTGGCTCGAAGCGAAGATGCCTGAAAGCCTTAACAGCCAATCCGGAGGCAAGCTCTGGCACTTCACTTTTTTCGATATCGACCAAGACTACTTCGCCGAGTTCGTTAATCCAAAGGTTCAGGATGATCGCTCCAGACGCAACAATTGACCTGATTTCTGGTGTATCCAGCTCGACTTCAGCAGTCGGTTTAGGGGGTTTTGTAAGTTGATTTGTGGGGTAGTACATAGGCTCTGGCACGGGGATTAGATCGAGCCCCTTGGCGTCATTCCCCGCCGGACTTGCCTCTTTGATGGATGCCGGTGCAACTGGATCCGCGGTACCTTTCTGCGACAACAGCGTGACGCTCAAGGCTCGCGAAGGCTTGAGTCTCTGCCCACCCTCCACATCAGGATTGGAGGCGCTTTTGCTTCCGCCAAGAAAAAGCATCAGAGCGAGTGCCGCATGCAGCAGGCAAGAGATCACCAACGCGACAAATACACGCTTCAAATCAGAAGCCGAATTCATGATTGCATCTGCAGTGCAGAAGGGCCTAAATGAAGGAGTGAGGCTGTGGCTTCGATGACTTGACCGTTCATGCTGGGAAATCGACCATTTGTCGACTGGAGCTGACTATTATCGCAACCATCGATTTAAATCAGGCGTCCTCAAATGAGATATCCAATGAATTCCCAGAATGGTTTCACCCTCGTTGAACTGATGATTGTCGTTGCCATCATCGGCATACTTTCAATGGTTGCATTACCTTCGTATCAACAGTATGTCATCAGGGGGAGAATTCCTGATGCGACCTCGAATCTTGCCACCAGACGGGTACAGATGGAGCAGTTTTTTCAGGACAACCGCACTTATGCGGCCGCTCCTGCTTGTCCTACTACTGCTGATACCACCACCAGCAAGTATTTCGATTTTTCGTGCGCGTCGGCGGCGACCGCGACAAGCTACACGCTCCAAGCGGTTGGCAAAGAGTCGATGACCGGCTTTGTATTCACCATTAACCAGCAAAACGTGAAGGCAACCACTGCTGTGCCCACCGGATGGACCGCAAATGCTGCTTGCTGGGTGACATCAAAAGGCGGCACATGTTAGTTGGCGGTTATAACAAATGCCGCACGAGTGTTCTTGGGGGGGCTGGTCGTTCGCGCTATTTGATGGGGCCACTTCCCGAACCCGAGCTGTTGCAGCGTGGCGTCACCATGATAGAACTGGTGGTCGTACTGGTGATCGTTGCTATTTTGTCCGTCATTGCGATACCGAGCTTCAGTACCTGGATCCAAAACTCCCAAATCCGCAATAGCGCAGAGGCAATTCAAAACGGCTTGCAGATGGCGAGAACTGAAGCGGTGCGGCGCAATACCCAGGTTAGCTTTTGGCTGACTACCACGGCCGATGCCACCTGCGCCCTCTCTGCAGCAGGCCCCAACTGGGTGATCAGTTTTGACAATCCCGCCGGCTTATGCGCCAACGCATTCATCAATGAAGCCTTTCCTGTCAGTGACGCTGTGAATAATCCGGCACCGCGCATCATCCAGATGCGCTCTGCCTCCGAGGGCTCGCGCAATGCGGTTGTTGCGGCAGGGCAATCACAGATCACCTTCAACGGCATGGGGCGATTGAGCCCCGTTCCCGGTGCGAACATCAACATAAACATCACCAACCCCACCGGCGGCGTCTGTGCTGCAGCAGGGAAAATGCGCTGCCTGCGCGTCGTCGTTTCCCCAAATGGCCAGGTGCGCATGTGCGATCCATCGCTTGCCAGCACTGATCCCCGTGGCTGCTGAGGCAATGACTATGACGCCACCTTTACCCCGCGCAAGCCAACAAACCGGCTCGATGCTTATTGAAGTCCTGATCGCCCTGCTCATTTTTTCGGTGGGCATCCTCGGTATCGTTGGCTTGCAGGCGTCCGCCGTCAAGGCGATGAGCGACGCCAAGTACCGTAGCGAAGCTGCCCTGCTGGCCAACGAGTTGATTGGCAAGATGTGGGTTAGCGACCGCACCCAAGCCACGTTGCAAACAGCTTTCGCCAGCCCCAACGGTACCGCCTATCTGGCATGGCTGGGGTCGGCATCTGCGAAGGGAACGGTTCTGCAAACCCTGCCGGGCGCGGGCGTGCAAGCCAATCCGCCGACCGTCACCATCACACCGGTGGTTTCGACAAGCCTTCCCAGCAGTTTGGTGACCATCACCATTTTCTGGCAAGCGCCCAACGAGACGAGCAGCCACAACTATGTGGTTGTCGCTCAAATTGGAGGCTGACATGCTCCCTATCGTGAACCCGACTCGCCAACGCTTAAGGGGATTCAGCCTGGTTGAGCTCATGGTCGCCTTGGCTATTGGGCTGTTTGGCGTCATCATCATCATGCAGGTGTTTTCCTTGTCCGAGCAAAACAAGCTCACCACGACCAGCGACGGCGATGCCATGAGCGAAGGCGTGGTGGCACTTTACGCCGTGCAGCGCGACATTCGCATGGGGGGCTATGGCGTTGCCGATACCAAGGTAGTTGGCTGTGACCTGCTTTTGCGTACCGGCGTAACGCTGCCTGCCCTGGCGCCGGTGACGATTAACCATGCCAGCATTACCGGGCAGGATGCGAATACCGATACTTTGCTGGTGCTCTACGGCAACAGCAACGGCTCGCCGCAGGGCGACGCCATTATCGCGGCGGGTAATGTCGTGCAGACGCCAACTGCGTTCGCCGCCAACGACCAGGTAGTCGAGGCCCCTCCAGCGCACGGCGCTACCTGCAGCCTCACTCTCGACCAGGTTGCCAGCGTGGCCGGATCCGTGACCCTGAAATCGGCCGCGGTCATGACTGCAGGGGATACGCTTTTTAACTTGGGTCAGACAATCAAAGTCGTGGCCTACGCCATTCGCAATGGCAACCTGACGATGTGTGACTACACCATTAACGATTGCGGTAGCGCGGCAAATAACAACACGGCGGCAGTATGGGTGCCCATCGCCAACAATATCGTCAGTCTGCGAGCACAGTACGGGCGCAAAACGACAGCGCCTTTTGTCGCAGTCGATGTCTATGACCGGTCGACGCCCAACACGGCCTGTCTTTGGTCGAGAACCTCCGCCGTTCGCATGGCACTGGTTGCGCGTAGCGCACAGTCGGCTGCAGCGGCAACTTTGGTTGCGCCGGTTTGGGAAGGCACATTTCTTCCCAACAGCACCACGCTTGACGACCCCGTCGTCTTATCAGGTAACGCAACATGGAAAAACTACCGCTACAAAGTATTTCAAACAGTGGTGCCGGTGCGCAACGTAGCCTGGATGGCTGGATGCTAGCCGCTCGCCGCTCGCAGGCCGGCGTGGTGATGATCGTGGCCTTGATCATTTTAATTGTGATGACGCTAGGCGGCTTGGCGCTGATGCGCTCAATGGATACCTCAAACCTAATTGCCGGCAACATGGCATTCCAGCAAGCAGCGACACACTCTGCCGATGCGGGTGTCGAGACTGCCATCGCGTGGCTCGAATCTCAAAACAACGGTGCCTCTTTGGACAATCACCTCCCTACAGTGGGTTATACCGCGTCAACGGCAAACAACGCTGCGTTCCATCTTGGTGAAAAACTCTGGGCCGACCTGTCCGCCAACGGGGTATGTCTATTGCCGATGGCCGGGGGGGTGTGCAGTGCCTCGCCTGGCACCCCGGACGCGTCGGGCAACACCATCAGCTTTGTGATTCAGCGCTTGTGTAGCGCCACCGGCAACCGAAACGGCGCTTTTTGCGCGATTCCACCAGGCGCAAGCCCAGCCGGCAATAACGAAGGCGCGGGAGAAGACACAATCCAGCTCAGCACGGCGGTCTACTACCGGATAACTGTGCGCGTTGTTGGCCCGCGAAACACCGCAAGTTATGTTCAGGCGATCGTTTCCATGTAACGGAAGTCGGCTGCACAACACGATGAAATCCAAAATGGATCATCAATTGATCGACCAACCGGAAATTGACATGAAAAATCATTGGGTATTGAATCATTTCGGTCGGACGCTATTGCCTCTACTTTTTTTCGGGCTGGTGCAGGTTTGGCCTGGCACAGGTGATGCACTGGCGGCTACGACCGACGTTGCGACAGGGCCGATCTTTACAAACGCCACGGCGACAACCGAAGTCAAACCGAACGTGATGTTTGTGCTCGACGATTCGGGGAGCATGGACTGGGACTTCATGCCCGATGATGCCAACAACTTCTCCGGAAAATATGGGTTCCCGAGCAGCCAATGCAATGGCGTTTATTACAACCCCGCGATCACCTATAGCCCGCCGGTGGATGCTACAGGAACAAGTTATTCGAATTCCAGTTTTACCTCGGCTTGGAAAGACGGATACAAAACGGGATCTGGCACGACTGATTTGAGTAAGAGCTTCAAGGCGGACATCAATAGCAACAATATAGATACAGCCCAGGCTGCGTATTACTACGTCTATTCGGGTGCGCAGACGACTGCAAAGCAGAAAGATTACTACAGCACCAACGGTATTTTTTACAAGGAATGCAACAGCACTATCGGATCAACGACGAAAGTCGACGGCACAAATGCAGTCAACACCCTCTTTACCAAGAAAACTGTAAGCGCAACTTCGGGACCGGGCGGTACGGATGAGCGAACCAATTTCGCCAACTGGTATAGCTACTACAGGACTCGCATGCTAATGATGAAAACGGCGTCTGGTCGAGCATTCAAGACGCTGAACAGTCATTTCCGCGTCGGCTTCATGACCATCGACAACAATGCCTCGCCGGCTTTTCTGAATATTGCCGACTTTGACAGCAGCCAAAAATCAAATTGGTACACCAAGCTCTACAGCAGCGTAGC
This sequence comes from Polaromonas jejuensis NBRC 106434, assembly GCF_001598235.1. GTDB lineage: Bacteria > Pseudomonadota > Gammaproteobacteria > Burkholderiales > Burkholderiaceae_C > Polaromonas > Polaromonas jejuensis. Next base: position 52,679 of record NZ_BCYO01000013.1, read on the forward strand.
CAATAACAGCACACCTTTGCGCGAGGCTCTTGCCAATGCCGGAAGAATGTACGCGGGACAGATTACAAACCTCAATGGCACCACGGTAACCAATCCCGTCCAGTACGCTTGCCAGCGGAATTACACCATCCTTTCCACCGACGGTTTCTGGAACGGCACGGACAGCAACGTCAAGAAGCTGGACGGTACGACGACGATGGACAACCAGGACGGGAGCCTGCCGCGACCGTACAACGACGGCGCCACATCCACCAGTACCATCGTGACGCCGTACACCAGCACGCAGGATCGGAAAACGGTCACCACTGGCGCTACAACCACCAGAACATGGACCAAGTACACGACGACTATCGGGGCATCCTGTACTTCCTCCGGTACGCCACCTAACCTGATTGCTACCGCCCCTACCAGCGCCAAAGACAAAGGAAACGCCGGGAACTCCTATAGCGGTTCACACTTGCTAGGATTGGGAACAACAGCCTCCAGTTCCAACCCAGATTCCAACCGTTGTATTGCCATCGGCACGTCCAGCAGTTCCATTCATCCCTGGTTTTGTCGGGGTAGCAGCAGCAACAACCCTGTTTCTCCCATTGGAAATGCATCCGTTACCGATGCGAGTGGCGTTACCTGGTACTTGGTCAGCAGCACAACAGGAAATACCAATGCTGCAAGTTGCGTTTCTGCGCAGGCAATTGATTCAGGTTACCCCAGCAATACCCCGCTAGCTTGTCCAGGCGCGGCCGCAGTGAGCGGAAATAGTGTGACAACCACACCATATACCCAAACTGAAACCATTTCAGGTTCAACGACTACAAACGTCGACCGCTACACGGCGTCTCAGACCACCACTCAAACCATCACGAACGGGGTTCCCGGAACGGTAGGTGCCCTTACGCCGACGACCCCGACATTCTCATTGACAAGCAACGTAAGCACGACCACGACGCCCGCCACATCGGATGTTTTTGGATCATGGACTGCAGGCACCCCCAGCCCGAACAACGTTTGCACTGCCACGGCTTCGCTCCCGGCTGCAGGCACGACCACACCAGCCATTACTTCGACAACTACGTCCGGTGGGACGACGCCCGCCTACACCGTCGTGGCGACGACGGGACCGACAGCGGGGACGCCCACCGTGACTGTTACCTCAGCTGGCGGGACATCAGATACCCTGGCGGACGTGGCCGCCTACTACTACAACACTAACTTGAGAACCAGTGCACTAGGCAACTGCACAGGGCCGATTATTTCGCCAGCCACAACGGCTAACGATCTTTGTTTGGCGAATAAGGTGCCCCCAAATGGGCTGGATACTGCGACTTGGCAACACATGACCACCTTTACCTTGGGATTGGGCGCCCGCGGCAGGATGGTTTTTTCGCCGTCCTATCTGACCGACACGGCCGGTGATTATTTTGACGTGTGGAAAGGCAATATTGCCGGATCAACCAACTGCTCGTGGCAAAGTGCTAATGGCAAACCATGTAATTGGCCTACACCCGGATCGGATCAGATCGAAAATGTTGACGACCTTTGGCATGCGGCGGTGAATGGACATGGTAACTACTTCAGCGCCACTGACCCGGCGACGCTGGCGAACGCGCTTTCAAGCTCGCTCAATGTCATTATTAACACGCCGCAACCCGGCACCGCAGCCGCGGCGGCTACCACTAACCCGAAGATCACTTCCAACAACAACTTTCAGTTCAGTTCCTACTTCAAGTCGGTGGAGTGGTCCGGTGAACTGATCCGTCAGACCATGAGCCTGAGTGACGGCAGCGTGCCGACTTATGACCACATGAATCCCGATCCGACCAAATACGATTGGTCAGCACAGACCTCGCTTGACGCGAAGGCTTATACCAGCCGCAATATCTACACCAAAGGGACGTCGGGTCTGATTTCATTCACATGGGCGGCTTTGGGTGCTGCAAGTCTGCAGAGCAATTTCACCACGCCCAACATTAGCACTTCACCACCGTCATTTCCCACCCAGATTACCGGACTATCCCAGTTCTGTGCTACAGGCACGGATTGCATTAGTGCGACCGCGCAAACCAATACGACGGTTGCGACAGGCGGGGCGGCTGGCGAGGCTTTGGTGAATTTCCTGCGGGGGGATCGCAGCAACGAGGATGGTCCGGTGACTGATCCGACGAAGTTTTTTCGGCGTCGGGCTCATGTTTTAGGCGATATCGTGTCCGCGCAGCCACAGTATGTGGGGCCGCCCAGCAAGAGCTATGCGGATAGCGGATACGCTGCATTCAAGGTGGCCCAAGCGTCCCGGCAGGCCGTGGTCTACGCGGCCGCCAACGACGGAATGCTGCATGCGTTCGATGCCACGACAGGTGACGAAAAATGGGCTTACATTCCCTCGTTTGTGCTGCCGAAACTTTACACACTGGCCGACAAAAAATACTCCGACAAGCACCAGTATTTTGTCGAGGGCACGCCGAGGTCAAGCGATGTCTATATTGGCGGCGCATGGAAAACCATCCTGGTCGGTGGTTTGGACGGTGGCGGCACGGGCTACTATGCGCTGGATATTACCGACCCTGCGACGCCCGTCTTGTTGTGGGAGTTCACCGACGTCAATATGGGTTATTCCTTCGGTAATCCGGAGATCACCAAATTGGACGACGGCACTTGGGTCGTGCTGCTGACATCAGGTTATGACAATTGCCCACGCACAGCATCGGCGAGTTGCGTTAAAAATGCGACTGGCAACGGCCAAGGGTACCTTTATGTACTTAACGCCGCCACGGGTGCTCTAATCAACTCGACAGCTGCAATATCTACCACGGTTGGCAGCACCAGCACCCCAAGTGGGTTGGCGCGTATCATCGCCCAAGCCGGCTCGGACAACGTCACGAAGCGGGTCTATGGCGGCGATCTGCTCGGAAACCTGTGGCGCTTCACCATCGGGTCGGCCGGCTACAGCGCGCAACTGCTGGCGACATTTCAAGATCCCTCAGGCAACCCACAGCCTATCACCAGCAGGCCGCAGGTCACCACCTACAACGGGCTGCCTTTGGTTTACGTGGGAACCGGCCGCTACCTGGGCACCTCCGATGTGGGAAGCTCTCTTCAACAAACGTTTTATGCCATTAAAGATAATTTGGGCTCCACGAGTTATGGCAACCCCCGCGCCAGCAGTACCACCTTCATCAGCAAGACCGCAGTTGATGGTGTCTGCCCTGCGGGGACGGATATCAATATCTGCCATCCGGGCACGAAAGTGAGAACGGTCACTCAGAACAATGGAACATCGGCTGATAGTCTGAGTACCAAGAATGGTTGGTTTGTTGATTTTCCAGCCTCTTCTGGAGAGTTGGCTTTTACCGACCCTAAGCTCGTTACCGGTACGCTAGCATTTTCAACCAGTGTGCCAACCGCGACAACATCTGATGTATGCGGTTCATCGACCAGCGCCGACCCCTTGGCATTGGACTATATTTTGGATTACTTGACCGGCGGTGCTGTCGGTACGACAACGGGTGTCATCGCTGCTGTCTTGGGACCCGGCATTGCTACGGCGCCACAAATAGAGCAGTTGCCTGACCGCACCGTGATCGCCAAATATCGGCTGTCGAATGGTCAGGAGGTGCCGGTGAAGCTGCGGTTCGGAGTCGGGACTAATTCGACCAAGCGGGTTTCTTGGCGTGAGCTGGTTACCGAGTAATGAGAGTCTATTTTTCCATTGTGGTGCAGATTTCTATATTAGAAAATGCTGCTTCTACGTGGTTGAAAACAGCCCTCTTTATCCGCTGACTGGGACCAGAAAAGAAAATCGCTTGGAATTTGAGGCTGCGCTGAGAAAGTCCAAACATCGCTTATGCAACAAAGTTTGCGAGGATAACCGCCACGCAGCGCCGCTTCTACCAGCGCCTCTCCCACCAATGGAGTGGATAATTTGAGGAGATAACCAGCCGGCGCCGAAATTCCTCTGGAAGCATAGCAACGCCGATACCGGGTTCGCCGAACTGGGTCAGTCCAGGTCGGATATGGTGGCCAAGCTGCGCTACCAGACCAACCCGGTACTGATTTTCAGCCTGGGCTACGACGCTGCGGCCAACGACCCGACCATTCAAGGAACGGCTACCATGGGCCGCGGCGTGATGGTGCTGGATGCGACGACTAGCAATCCGATCTGGCAGGCCGGCCCCGCCCCTGCCAGTGCCACCTTCAACAAAACCGTCGCCGGCATGAGCTATGCCATTCCCGCTACGGTTGCGTTGTACGACTCCGATGGGGACGGCAACATAGACCGCATTTACGCGGCCGACACCGGCGCCAATGTCTGGCGCATCAATGTCGATGACGCCAATCCCGCCAACTGGACGGTCAATCAACTGGCATCGCTCGGCGGCACGGGCGCCAATGCCCGCAAGTTTCTCTATACGCTGGACATCATTCCGGCGGATACGACCAACAACTTCGACTCGCTGCTGCTCGGCTCCGGCGACCGCGAACACCCGTTTGACAAGGCCATCATCAACCGCTACTACATGATCAAGGACGACCATGGCCTGACCGCAACGCGATCCTCGCCGATCACCGAGGGGACCGCGGGGTCGATCACCGGCGTCGCGGGCCAGCTGTACGACGCAACGTCCAATCTGATTCAGGTGGGAACGTCGACGCAGGTCGCGGCCGCTAAGACGGCCTTCTCCACTGCCAGCGGCTGGTATGTGATCCTGTTTACGCCGGGTAAGCCGCCTACGGGCGAGAAGGTCGTGGGGGGCTCGACCACGCTGGCCGGCACGGTCTATTTCGGCACCAACATGCCCACGGCGGTAGCCGACAATGCCTGCGTGGGTAACCTCGGGCAAGCCCGGCTTTATGCGATGAGCTACCTTAACGGATCGGCCACCGTTGACGAGAACAAGAGCGGTACCTTGACCACGGCCGACCGCTACTTCATGCGGGCCGGCGGCGGCTATCCCCCGACGCCCGTGCCCATTTCCGTCGTGATCGGCGGCAAGACCTACCAAGGCGCCATCAGCGGTACCCAGGTGCTGACCCCGCCCGGTCCGACCTTGGGCCGCAGGTATCGAACATTTTGGCAGCGGCTGATAGACAAGAATTAAGGCGCGTCTTGCGCGGCGTTTGCCGGAAGGAAAGCCCTCCGCGCTTGCGCGCCTGAAGTCTCAGTGATGCTGCAGTTCTGTCCATGGACTGCTTGCACAGGCGTTTCATCCTGTTGGCGCTGATGGGGGGAACCCCAGGGAACGGACACTAACCATATAAGCATAAGTCACCGTGTCTTCGTCTAAAGCGCTATCGCGACTTCTCTGGCAAGTTACGCTCGGTTGCCAATGTCTCTCTAACTAACCAGCAATCTCGCGCGGTTGGTCAGCAAGTAGTTGGTTCGTGCGTTGCTGGTAGTGGGATACCAAACTAACTAACTAAAGATACAAATGCGTAAATTTTTCATCGCAACACTGGTTTCACTCGCTACTTTGTCTGCTGCAGGTGTGGCAACAGCGGCCGGCTCCGGCGGTGGGTCATCACACGGAGGGGGCGGCGGATCATCACACGGAGCGGGTGCGGCGAGCGCCAATTCGAACGGGACTAAGTCCACGGACCGCGACTTCGGAAAGGAGCGCGCGGCTGACCGGGCAAACAGCAAGACCTCAAAAAAAGCAGCACTCAATTCCAACGGCATCAAGTCCGCTGACAGAGACAAGGGTAAAGCCCGTGCAGCCGACCGGCATCAGCGCACTCGTCACCATACTTCCCGTAAATAACTGAGTGAGCAGGTTGCGCGCTTCGAATGTGGCAACCTGTTTTTTTTACCCCCTGATTCATGCCCGACAAACCGTACAAAAACCGAGACGGGCGATACTGCCGCAAGTACCTGACCCATGCCGTGATTGACGGCTATACCCGCCAAGTCTCCAGCACAGCCTGCCGGCAACCCAATGGCGTCTGGCAAATGATCAACTAACCGGCATGCGACATGCGGCATGGGAAAATTGTCATGGTATGAGTCGGTATTTGAACGCCGATCTCACACTGACTGGTTGTCGCTGATAAACCCTGAGAATCAAGCACCCATGGAGGTTCGCAAGGTGGCTCAGGGGTATGGATATTGCAGGCATTGGCCGGCCAGGCTTGGGGGCCACCTGGTTCTGTGACAGTGTCCCCGGATCGTCAGTGGGCGCACTGAACGTTTAGAACAGCTGGTCAGTGTGTGCTACTGAATCGATAGCGTCATGCGGCCGATTGTTGGGGGCTGCAGGCACTTTTCCATCAAGATTTCGAGTCGGATTCAGTTCTTCGGCCTTGATCAGCCCTCCTACCCGCACACCCAGGAGGCGCAAACGTTTGTCCAGCGGCACGCGCTTGAGGGCCAGGCCCGCGGTGTGGCGTATGGTTTGGGCGTCAGCCGTGTAGGTGTCCAGGGTCTGATCACGCGTCACGCTCTTGAAGTTGTCGTAGCGCAGCTTGATGCCAATGGTTTTCCCCACATAACCTTTGCGCTGCAAGTCCTCAGCCAGCTTGGTGCAGAGTTCGGTGAAGATGGCACCCAGCTCGGCCTTGTCGCGCACCGCATGCAGGTCGCGGTCGAAGGTGGTCTCGCGGCTCATGCTCACCGGCTCGCTCTCGGTCACCACCGGACTGTCGTCGCGGCCCCAGGCGGCCTCGTGCATCCAGGCGCCCGTGGCCTTGCCGAAGTGGTCTATGAGCCACTGCGGCTCCTGCGCGGCCAGCTCGCCGATGGTGTGGATGTGCAGCCTGGCCAGTTTCTCGCCGGCCTTGGGGCCTATGCCGTTGATCTTGCGTACGTGCAGCGGCCAGATCATGGTCTGCAGGTCGTCCTCATGAACGATCGAAATGCCGTTGGGCTTGTTGAACTCGCTGGCCATCTTGGCCAGCAGCTTGTTGGGCGCCACGCCGATCGAGCAGGTCAGGCCGGTTTTCTCGAAAATGGCCTTCTGGATCAGTCGGGCCAGCACCCGGCCGCCCTCGCGCTGGCCGCCGGGCACCTCGGTGAAGTCGATATAGACCTCATCCACGCCGCGGTCCTGCATCAGCGGCGCAATCTCGGTGATGGTGGACTTGAAAAGCCTCGAGTACTTGCGCACCTCCTCGAAATCCACAGGCAGCACGATGGCCTGCGGGCAGAGCTTGGCGGCCTTCATCATGCCCATGGCAGAACCGACGCCAAACTGGCGCGCGGCATAGGTGGCGGTGGTGATCACGCCGCGCCCGACATAGTCTTTCAGCAGCGGAAAGCTTTCGACCGGGATGAAGCGCAGCGCCCGCTCGCCCTGCGCGGCCCGCAACTCCTCGTCGACCTTGCGCCAGCCACCGCCGATGACGACGGGCAGGCCCTTGAGTTGCGGATAGCGCAGCAACTCGACCGACGCGAAAAACGCGTCCATGTCGAGGTGGGCAATGCGGCGAATTTTGGACGGGTGGGAAGAAGACAGGTCGCTCACCCGGCAAGCATAGCGCGACTGCCCTGAGCGCGCTCTGGCGGTACAAGGCAGGCCGCCATCGGCGCCTTGGCCTGAAAGCCAGGGGTCTTCGCGTCCCCCAACAGGCACCTGGCTGCACTCCTGGTCATGTTGGCTGCACTGTCAGTCAATCGTGCTCTTGTGGGCGTCCACAGGCTGGTTACTCTTGGTTACCGATCTACTGCATGACCAGCGATTTGATCAACTCATGCCGTGCTAGCGTCATGCAGACTTTTCCGGAATCGGTTCATTTTTTCCAAAGGCGAGCGTGAATACCCGTCGCGTGGAATTCATTTCGATCCGCTGCGGCATTTGAAGCGTGGAGTGCTTTCGTACCAAGGTGCACTTTGAAATACAACCGCTGGTCTACTTTGCATATCGCACCGCGGCACCGCGCCGAGTTCTGGCGCTCAGCGGGCCAGGATGCGCTCACACCGATAACGCCCCACATTCCCAGGCTAGACAATTTCGAGGCCACGCTGACGACTCGCAGTCTGGATGTCGTGGTGCTCAACCAGGTGCAGGTGCTGACTTCCAGCCACGACGTTGAGCAGACCGACGCCGACTTGGCGCGCGGTGGGCCGCCGTGTCTTCTTGTGGATGTGTACTTGTCGGGGCAGGTACACGCATCCCAGCACGACCGCAAGATCATCGCAAAACCTGGCGAACCGTTCCTGATCGACAGCCGCCAGAAATACAGGCTCAATCACCCGAATCCGGTGAGCATGCTCGCATTGGTGGTGCCCTATACCGCGCTGGGTGCCCACGAGGCCGCGATAAACGCCCTGACTGCGAGCCATCTACCCGAACGAGCATCGCTCCAGCTGCTGGCCAGCCAGATGCGAGCCCTCAGCGCATGGCCACATGATCTGCAAGCCGCTGAATCGGCCCGGGTGTCGGATCTGCTGGTAGGCACGCTGCAGGCCGTGCTGCTGGATGCGGCCGAGGACTCGGCTGGAGCCAGGAAAGAACGGAGCTTCCTGCGGCGCAAGGTGCAGCAGTTGATCGAACGGCAGTACGCCGACCCGGCCTTGTCCCCGGCCGTGGTGGCGTATCAAATGGGCGTGTCGGTGCGCACCTTGCATGCCCGCCTGGCGCAAGACGGGACCAGCTTCGGCGCCGAGCTGATGGCACACCGTCTCCAACGTGCTTACACCATGCTGCAAGGTGCGCCGCAACACAGCACCACCGTCATCGCGATCGCTGCCCTTTGTGGCTTCAGTTCCGCAGCCCACTTCTCCAGGCGCTTTCGCGCCCGTTATGGCATGCCGCCGGGGGCGCTGCTGCGAGAAAGTTGAACGCCCGTCCCGTTCGTCGCCATCGGCGCCTTGGCCTGAAAGCCAGGGGCTCCGCCTCCCTAACAAACACCTGGCTGCACTCCTGGTCATGATGACTGCACTGCTGGTCAATAGGCCATTGTGAGTGCCCCACCAGCTGGTTACTCTTGGTTACCGATCTGCATTGGTCATTTGATCAACTCCTATCGTGATGGGGTCATGCAGACTTTTCCGGAATCGGCTCATTTCTCCAAAGACGAGTGCGAATACCCGTCGCGTTGAGTCCATTTCGATCCGCTGCGGTATTTGAAGCATGGAGTGCTTTCGTTGCGAGGTGCACTTTGAAATACAACCGCTGGTCCACCTTGCACATCGCACCGCGGCATCGCGCAGAGTTCTGGCGTTCGGCCAATCAAGAGGCCATCGTTCCGCTGACGCCGCACATCCCCAGGCTCGACGATTTCCAGGCCGAGATCACGCATCGCGGCCTGGACAATCTGGTGCTGAACCAGGTGCAGGTGCAGGCCCCCAGCCACGACATGGAACGCACCGCCGCGGACCTGGCGCGTGGTGGGCCTGCGTGTGTGTTTGCGAATTTGTACTTGTCAGGGCAGACACAGGCACTCCAGTCGGGGAGTGAGATCACGGCAAAGCCCGGCGAGCTCTTCCTGATCGACGGCTGTGAGCAATACAGGCTCAACCACCCGAATCCGGTGAGTCTGCTCGTGCTGGGCGTGCCCTATGCCGCGCTGGGCGCCCTGGGGCCCGCGCTGAGCGCCCTCACCGCACGCCGCCTGCCCGAGCGCGCATCGGTCCAGCTGCTGGCCAGCCAGATGCGAACCCTCAGCACATGGCCGCATGCACTGCAAGCTGCCGAATCGGCCCGGGTGTCGGACCTGCTGGTGAGCACATTGCAGGCCGTGCTGCTGGATGCGACCGAAGACTCGGCTGGAGCCAGGAAAGAACGGCGCTTCCTGCGGCGCAAGGTGCAGCAGTTGATCGAACGGCAGTACGCTGACCCGGCCTTGTCCCCGGCCGCCGTCGCGCATCAAATGGGTGTGTCAGTGCGAACCTTGCATGCCCGCCTTGCCCAAGACGGGACCAGCTTCGGCGCCGAGCTGATGGCGCACCGTCTCCAACGTGCTTACACCATGCTGCAAGGTGCGCCGCAACACAGCACCACCGTCATCGCGATCGCTGCCCTTTGTGGCTTCAGTTCCGCAGCCCACTTCTCCAGGCGCTTTCGCGCCCGTTATGGCATGCCGCCGGGGGCGCTGCTGCGGGCGGGCTGAACGCCCGTCCCGTTCGCCGCCCCAAACAGGCATGCGCTTGCACTCCTGGCCATGATGACTGCACTGCCAGTCAATAGGCCATTGTGAGTGCCCCACAGGCCGACTTACTCTCGGTTACCCCTTAATTTCAACTCACTCGAGGACGCGTTGAATGAACGAGATTTACAAGAGCCCATGGGATGCGTTATTGGGCGCATGGGGCCGATGCGGTGTGCGTCAGTATGGTGAGCAATGGCTGCGGGCGTCCTGATCGTGCCGTGCGTGCCGGCCACATTCAAGGTCTGCGTGCCATTGAGCACTACTGCGTTGCGGGCGGACTGACATGAGAAAGGAACTGCGCAAGCTTGCACGGGCGCAAGGCAAGAAGGGGCAGCAAAAGGCAATGCTGGCGATGACTCTTCTTCGGATGTATCTGAAGGATCCGAAGGTCAACGACTTTTTGCGGCACGAGGCCGAACCCACGCTGCGCCTGGCGCTTTTCCATCTGCGTCAGGCCGACATTCTGGTCAACCTGGCGGAGCGGCGCGACCCGGTCCAGCGACTGCGGAACGCCGCCTAGATTGGGCGTATCTGGTAATTGTTAGTACCAAATCAGGGTTGCAACATGAACACAGACTTGGAATGGTTGCTGGCAGCACTGCCTCTGATGGCGATGTTCTGCGTGTTGTACTGGTTGCGGCAGCGGTGGGTAGCCCGGCAAAAACGACGCATCCCAAGGCGCTGGCCCTTGCATGCGAGGGAACTGGTGAACAGCGAAGAATTGCGGGTTTGGCGCTGGCTGTCGGAAACTTTTGACGACCACCATGTGATGATCAAGATAGCGGTGACCCGCTTCATCAGACCCCACGCCAGCGAAACCGGCCTGTACTGGTATGGCTTGCTCAAGAACATCACCTGTACATTTTCAGTGTGTGCCGAGGATGGCCATGTTGTCGGCTGTGTCGATGTGCCCAAGTCTTTTGGACTCTCCCAAAAGGCCAGAACCCTGAAAGAAGATTTGCTGGCGCATTGCGGCATTGCCTACATCGTGCTCAACCCGTCCAGGCTGCCAAACCCGGTAGAAATTCGGAATGAATTCTTGGGTGAAGTGACTGAAAGAAGTCGGGATTCAAAGCGCGAGGAAGCCGCCGCCGTGGCAGCCGCCCGCGTCAGCCTGAAACAAACGCTGGTCCAGCAACGCCGCATGCGTAAACCCAGCGACTTCCCCGAATACGGGGAGAGCGCCACCAGCAGCATGCCCAGTCACCGGCACGACTCATTCTTCATACAGTCCAACAGCTGACCGACTGAGTTGCGATACCTTTCGGAAAGAAGCGCTTAGGGTGCCTTGCCTCTCTGAACAGGCATGCGCCTGCACTTCTGGTCATGATGGCTGCGCTGCCAGGCAATAGGCCATTGTGAGTGCCCCACAGGCTGGTTACTCTTGGTTACTCGATCTGCTGGGCCAGTGATTGCAGACCGCGAGGCCAGAGTACATCCGGCTCAGTTCCCCAGCATGTGTCTGCGCAAAAAAAAACGATAGCCGCCAATGGAAGAAAGATCCATACCTCCTTTCGATGCGCAGCCGCAGAAAACACCTCACTGCCGGGTACCCGCCAGTGACATATTGCACGAGGGAAACCCATCACGGCAATGAAATGACAAGGGAAATCAGATGTCAACCGTAGGTGACCCCATCACTCAAGACGTGCGCGCATTGTGGCTGCGGCTGCGCAAGGACGGCGGTTGGTGGACGCTGGACATGCTCACGCATCACTGGAAGCCGACCCACACACCGCACACCGTCCAGCACGCCATGGATGCGCTGGAAGCTGGCGGTTTCGTGGAAAGCCGCGACCATGCGACCAGCCTGAGCTATCGCGTCACTTCGGACTGCAAAGCGTTGCCCGGTTTTTTGAGCCGTTCTGTCAACCAGAAGGCAACACCATGAGCGCTCCACGAACAACCCGGAAATGAAGCCACCGAAAACGACACCTCTAACCATTGGCAATGCCAATTGGACATTCGCTTACCTCCCCTTGACCTCTCTTGCGGCAGGCAACAACAACGGACAGGTCAGCTTCACCGCCGCCACCCCCTAGTACTCCGCCCCAGAAATATCGAATCATGAAAGCGCACCTTCGCATCCATGCCGTCATTGCAAACCCTCGCCATAGCTACGGCTACGTCTGCGGTTTGCGGTTTGCGCCCAGGTCCTAATCCATCGCTTTCATGGCGTTCTGATACCTCTTTGTTGAAGTCGTACTAATTCGAGCTCGGTACGGCACCTGCAGTCTTCCCAATCATTGACCAGATTCTGATGCGCCTCGGACAACGACATCACCACGAAAGAACCGCGAATGAACTTAACTCTCTGGCTGATCGTGGCCATTGTCCTTACCTTTGCATGCGCTCTTGTCGGATCATGGCTGTCCACTCGCTGGCAAGAGGTCAAGCACGCACCTGAATACCGCACAACCAATTTATCCGTCATTGAAAGTGACGTGCGCGAATCGCGGGAGCAAGTGCCGGACGCGCCACCTGCAGCGTCAGCGCCGCCACCCAAGGTGCAACCGCTGAAGCAGCTCTCACGTCCAACCATGGCGGCCATTCAAAAAGAGGCCATGATGGCTGCCTTTGAGGACTTTACGGCGGGCACGCGCAGGCCAGCCCCCTACCCGCCGCACACGCGGGCCCACATCCTCTGGTTCGCGGTTTATGAACAAACGCAACTCGAGCTGCAGACCCGCAACGTCGAGGAGGCGCCATGAACGCTAGTGTGGTGTTACACGCTAGCATTCCCGCCGTGCGAGCGTCTGCACCGCATGAGCTTGATTTCGTCAGGCGGATTCAATGACTCATTTGAAACCTGCAACCGTGATCATGCCTATCGAATCGTGCGGACCTGGCATTGACTGGGAGGAGAAGGTCACCGCCGACGAGGCGCTGCGCTATGCGGACTGCGCGGCACAGTTTGCCGATATCCGACGCCTCAACTCAGGCCAACAGGGGAAAGACCGGACGATGCATCGCAAGCAGCATGCGGCAGCGCCTGGGCGGATTTGCGACGGAGCCGATGTACAGCGCCGCACCCATTGCCTGCGGGCCCTTTGCGGTGCGTGTGCGCCTGAAGCCGGGATCGGTAAATGGCAATGCGCTGTACACATGGCGGTGGCCGGCCCTTTCATGGACCGCTTCAATGGTCGTGATGCAGGTAACTGGCTTCGCGCGGCAGGCGGAATGCCACGAAGAAGGCAATCACCATCATGCCGGTGACATACCAGTAGAAAGTTTCCTGATGTCCCAGCGACTTCAGGCCCAGCGCCACGTATTCAGCCGAACCACCGAACGCGGCGTTGGCCACCGCGTAAGACAGGCCCACGCCCAGCGCACGCACTTCGGGCGGGAACATCTCGGCTTTGACCAGGCCGCTGATGGAGGTGTAAAAGCTCACGATGGCCAGGGCCAGGATGATCAGCAGGAAGGCCACGATGGGGTTGCTCACGCCTTGCAGCGTCATCAGGATGGGCACGGTGCACAGGGCGCCGAGGCCGCCAAACCACAGCATGGAGGAGCGCCGGCCGATGCGGTCGGACAGCATGCCAAACAGCGGCTGCATCAGCATGTAGACAAACAGCGCGCCGGTCATGATGGCACTGGCGGTTTTCACCGACATGCCGGCCGAATTCACCAGGTACTTCTGCATGTAGGTGGTGAAGGTGTAGAAGATCAGCGAGCCGCCGGCGGTGTAGCCGAGCACGGTGAAAAACGCCGCCTTGTGGTGCCTGAACAGGCTGGCCAGGCTGCCGGCTTCCTTGTTGGCGCGCGTGGCGGCAGTCGTGGTTTCCTCCAGCGAGCGGCGCAGGAACATGGCGATGACGGCGGCCATCGCACCGATCACAAAAGGAATGCGCCAGCCCCAGGCGCGCAACTCGCCCTCGCTCAGCAGGAATTGCAGGATCACCACGACCAGCACGGCCAGCAGCTGGCCGCCAATCAGCGTGACGTACTGGAAGGACGAGAAAAAGCCGCGCTGGCCTTTTAGCGCCACTTCGCTCATGTAGGTGGCGGTCGTGCCGTATTCACCGCCGACCGACAGGCCCTGAAACAGGCGCGCCAGCAACAGCAGCGCGGGGGCAAGGGCGCCAATGCTGGCATAGGTGGGCAGGCAGGCAATGACCAGCGAGCCGGCGCACATCATGGTCACCGAGATCAGCATCGAGTTCTTGCGGCCGTGCTTGTCGGCGATCCGGCCGAACAGCCAGCCGCCGATAGGGCGCATCAGGAAGCCGGCGGCAAAGACGCCGGCCGTGTTCAGCAACTGCGTGGTGGGGTCGCTGGAGGGGAAGAATGCCGGCGCGAAATAGATGGCACAGAACGCATACACGTAGAAGTCGAACCATTCCACCAGGTTGCCGGAGGAGGCGCCAACAATGGCAAAGATTCGTTTGCGGCGCTCTTCAGCGCTGTAGAGAGGTGTTGTCATGAAAAGGCTTGTTTTGGTGCATTGAGCAACGTCGGGATGGCTGTGAAGACTGCCGCTTGGGTGAAGCGGCGTCCAGCGCCCTCAACAGATTTCTTGTATCGAAGTGCGGCGTCGCATAAGGGTTTTCCATTATGCCTTTTGCGCAGTATTGGTGTGTTTTGCGGAATTATTTTGCACAGGCTTGGTGAGCAGGAGACTGCGGGCATCCAGGGTTTTGCCTTGCCGCCTTACCCGAGGCAGCGTGTCCACCGGCATGCGCAGGGCCCTGACATTGATCATTCCTTGTCACCTGCCACGGCGACCGCCATGATGCCTTTTGAGTCGCTGCGCGAACTCAATGCGCTGGACGCCCAGGCCTCTTGTGTGCCTATTTTTGAAAGGGTGAAAAGGCTGCTGGCAGGGTCACAACGCATCTGCAGCGATGGCGGGTTTTCAGGCATAGTGATGCCAACCGTTCAAGGAGCACCTTCCCATGCCTGTCCAGCTCTGGCTAGCCTTTGTCGCTGCATCCGCGGTCCTGCTGATTATTCCGGGCCCGACCATCCTCACCGTCATCAGCTACTCCATGGCACACGGACGCCGTGCGAATGTCCCGCTGGTTGCCGCGGTGGCGCTTGGCGACTCAACGGCCTTGCTGGTCTCGCTCCTTGGCCTCGGCGCCCTGCTGGCAACATCGGCCTTCTGGTTTACCGTGGTCAAGTGGGTGGGCGGTCTGTATCTGCTTTACCTGGGCATCAAGCTGCTGCGCGCCGGCATTTCGCCTGCCGGGCCGGCCAGTCCGGCTACGCCTGGTTCCCGCTGGCGTCTGTTTGCCAATACCTATCTGGTCACGGCGCTGAATCCCAAGGGCATTGTGTTTTTCGTCGCCTTCCTGCCGCAGTTCATCCGGCCCGGTGCAGACCTGACGCGGCAGCTATGGATTCTTGCCGTCACATTCGTCGCCATGGCCACACTCAATGCCAGCTTGTATGCGGTATTTGCCGGCTCTGCACGCAGGCTGCTGGCATCGCCGCGCGCGCAGCGCCGCTTCAACATGGCCGGCGGTTCGCTGCTTTCGGCTGCGGGCGTGTGGGCGCTGCTGGCCAAACGCCCCGCCTGAGAAAGCCGGGCGGGGCCGTCCCGCCCCGTCCTGCCTGCCGGCGGGGCAGGCGTGGCACCGGTCCCAGTAAGTGCCCGGCAGCAGAATGCTTTTGTCCACGGTGGTGTTGATGTCGGTGCGGCCGCCGTGGTCGAAACAATGAGGGCATCCGCGCCCGAGTTGACGGCCTGTTGTGCGTCCTCAACATCCTGAATGCCCTGGAGGATGAGCTTGCTGCTCCAGCGGTTTTTTCACTCACTCCACATCGGCCCATGACAGGCGAAGAGTCCTTCTGCACGGCGATCTCACCGTTCACGCTCAATCAACAGGCCCTGCTGCGTTGGTTCTCCGTCAAGGTGTTCCACAACAGCCTGTCGAGTTCCGCATCCAGAAAACTGGGTGACGCGACCCTTCCCGAGTGACTCCTCGCCTGTATTGGTTGATTAGGGTTTTTACTAATGTTGAGCCCAAAAAACAGGCTTAAGCTTCGTTTGTCGTTTCATATATTAATCGTTGTTTCACCTGTAAAACGTTATAGGGTCACTTCTAGCGGGTTTTCTCATGATTGAAGTTACGTGCATCAATAATCGTCCTCGTATTTCAGGACGCCAGGCTTTCGCAAAAATCTGTGCGAAGGACGCATGATGGTCGCTACCAGCCAGCCAGGTCTCGTGGCCGGCCGCCGCATCCTGGTCACAGGTGCTGCCCGCGGTCTGGGTTTCTCCTTCGCCCGCACGCTGTGCGAGAGCGGTGCCAGGGTGGTGCTGGCAGACCTGCGCGAAGAGTTGCTGCAGCAGTCCGTTTCGACCCTGCGCGACCAGGGCTTTGACGTCAACGGCATCGCGGTAGATGTCGAAGATCCTGCATCCATCCAGCGCTGTGCCGAGCAGGCGGTGATCAAGCTCGGAGGCCTGGACGGTCTCGTCAACAACGCCGCCGTGACCGATTCCGGCGGCCGCGGCATGGACGACATCGAGATTGCCAAGTGGGATCAGGTCATGAACGTCAACGTGCGCGGCACCTGGCTCATGACGCGGGCCTGCCGCCCCGCGCTGCGCACCAGCGGACGCGGTGCCATCGTCAACCTCGCTTCCGACACCGCCATGTGGGGTGCGCCCAACCTGCTGGCCTATGTGGCCAGCAAGGGCGCCGTGATTGCCATGACGCACTCGCTGGCACGCGAGCTTGGCCCCGACAACATCACCGTCAATGCAATCGCCCCCGGCCTGGTGCTGGTGGAGGCCACGCAATACGTGCCCGAGTCGCGGCACCGTCAATACATCGACCAGCGCGCCCTGCAGCGCGAGCAGATGCCCGAGGACGTGTCGGGGGCCGTGTTGTATGCGCTGTCCGATTTGGCCCGGTTTGTCACCGGTCAGGTTCTTGCCGTCAACGGCGGCTTCGTCATGCGTTAAACGCAAATTCAAAGGAATACACAATGAGTGATCTGTCTGAACAGCCGCAACTGCCCAAAAGCTGGGATCAACCCGAGGGTGCGAACTTCGCCTCCTGGATGGAAAGCCGGGTTGCGCGCTTCTCCACCCGCAAGTACGACTTCGACGCGCTGAAGTTCCAGGCGGATTTTGACCCCAAATACCGCCGCGGCCAGATGCGCTACATCGGCACAGGCGGCACCGGCGTTGCGGCCGATAGCAGCACCATACCGGCGGAAAACTTCACCTTCTCGACCATGGTGATCCCGGCCGGCAACGAAGGCCCGTCGCATCTGCACACCGATGTCGAAGAGGTGTTCTTTCTGATTCGCGGCAAGCTCAAACTGGTCCTGGAAAAGGACGGCGAGCGCTTTGAAACCATCCTGACCGACCGCGACGTGGTGTCGGTGCCGCCAGGTGTGTACCGCGAGGAAATCAACATTGGCGACGAAGACGCGCTGATGTGCGTGATGCTGGGCGCCAAGAAGCCCATCACTCCGACCTATCCGCCCGAGCACCCGCTCGCCAAGATCAAGCGCTGAGTATTGACGTCATGGATGCCGCAACCCGCACTGCTGACGATCTGTTGCAGGCGCCACTCGCGCTGCTGGATAGTCGCTTCCCCCAGCGCATCGTGACGCTGCCTTCGGGCGCATGCGTTGCGCTGCGCGAATGCGGTGCGCGCGGTGACGCTCCCACCGTGGTACTGCTGCACGGCATCAGTTCCGGGGCCGCCTCGTGGCTGCAAGCGGCCCTGCTGGCCGGTGAGCAGCTGCATGTGATCGCGTGGGATGCGCCGGGCTACGGCGAATCCACGCCTCTGCCGGGCGATGCCCCCCTTGACGCCGACTACGCCGCGCGCCTGCATGAATTGCTGCTGGTGCTGGACGTTCGCCACTGCGTGCTGGTCGGCCATTCGCTGGGTGCGTTGATGGCCTGCGCCTATGCACGCGACCTGGGCGCGGAACGTGTGACGCGTGTGGTGCTTATCAGTCCGGCGGGCGGCTATGGTGCTGTTGCGCAGGCCGTCACCAGCGCGCGCGTGCGCGGTGAGCGCCGCGATGCGCTGCAGACGCTGGGCGTCGACGGCCTTGCCGAGCGCATCCCGCAGCGCCTGCTCTCGCCGGCGGCAAACAGCGCGGCGCGCGCCTGGGTGCGGTGGAATGCCGCGAATTTGCAGCCTGCGGGCTACCTGCAGGCTGTTGAGTTGCTGTGCCAGAGCGATCTCGGCAAGAGCCGCGGTGTGGCGATGCCCGTCGAAGTTCATTGCGGGGACGCCGATGTCGTCACACCGCCCGTCGCCTGCCGTGGCTGGGCGGACTTGTATGCTGCGCCCTTTGACTTGATCAAGGGCGCTGGCCATGCCAGTCCTGTGGAGCAACCTGAAGCGGTCGCGCGCCTGATCACGCGCGCCGCGCTGCAACTAACCGGAGCCAAGCAACATGAGTGACAACATCGCCGAAGAAAACAACAACGACAAGTACATCGTGCCTGCCCTGGAGCGCGGCTTGCGCCTGCTCGGCGAATTCAGCCGCGACAACCGCACGCTGAGCGCGCCCGAGTTGGCGCGACGGCTCGACCTGCCGCGCTCCACGGTGTTTCGCCTGCTCAATACGTTGGAGGTCATGGGTTTCATCGAGCGGACTGCCAGCAGCAGCGAATACCGCCTTGGCATGGCGGTATTGCGCCTGGGATTCGAATACCTGTCCTCGCTGGAACTGACCGAACTGGGCCAGCCATTGCTCGCGCGGCTGTGCGACGAGATTCACTACTCGTGCAATCTGGTGGTCCGGGATGGGCGCTCCATCGTCTATGTGGCCAAGGTCGCGCCGCCCACGCCCTTTGCCAGCTCGGTACGTGTGGGCACGCGCCTGCCGGCTCACGCCACCGTACTGGGCCGGGTGCTGCTCCAGGACCTGACCCTTCCCGAGTTGCGCGCGCTCTACCCCGAGGATCACCTGGAAGCGTTTTCCGGCAGCACACCCAAGACCGTGCTGGATCTGTTCAACCTGCTTGAGCTTGATCGCCAGCGCGGCTACGTGTTGGGCGAGGGCTTTTACGAGGCCAGCATTTCGACCATTGCGGCCCCGGTGCGCGACGAGAGCAATCGCATCGTCGCCGCGCTGGGCACCACCATCCCGTCGGCCCATATCGAAACTGGACTGATCGACGACATGGTGCGGCGTGTGCGCATGTCGGCCGATGAGCTGTCCCGACTTCTTAATTACCAACCGCGCGGCAGCGACAGCACCAATACGGTGGTCCCCTTGCGCCTGCGCTGAATGCCACCACGATGAATCTGATTGACCTGAACCATACCGTGGCCGTCGTCACCGGCGGCTCGTCGGGCATCGGCCTGGCCACGGTGGAGCTGCTGCTGCAAAGCGGCGCGGCCGTGGCCTTCTGCGGCCGTGATGAAAAACGTCTGCGTGACGCCGAGGCGAAGCTGCGTGCGCAGTTTCCCGACGCCCGCCTGTTCGCCGCGAGCTGCAACGTGCTGGATGCCGCCGACATGCAGCGATTTGCCGAGAGCAGCGAACGCGAACTGGGCGCTGCCTCCATCCTGGTCAACAACGCTGGCCAGGGCCGCGTCTCAACCTTTGCCGACACCGAAGACAGCGCCTGGACGGAAGAGCTGAGACTGAAATTCTTTTCGGTGATCTATCCCACGCGTGCCTTCCTGCCGCAACTGCAGCGCCAGCAGAGTCCGGCCATTGTCTGCGTCAATTCCTTGCTGGCCAGTCAGCCCGAGCCGCACATGGTGGCCACCTCGGCGGCCCGTGCCGGCATCAAGAATTTGGTGCTCTCCATGGCCACCGAATTCGCACCCACCGGCGTACGCGTGAACGGCATTCTCGTGGGCCTGATCGAGTCTGGCCAATGGCGCCGCCGCTTTGAGGCGCGTGAGAACCGCGCGCTCGACTGGACGGCCTGGACCGGCGAGCTCGCCGCCCGCAAACATATCCCGCTGGGCCGCCTGGGACTGCCGCAAGAGGCCGCGCGCGCCATTTTCTTTTTAGCAACCCCGCTGTCGTCGTACACAACCGGCAGTCACATCGACGTCTCTGGAGGCCTTTCCCGTCATGCATAGTCCCAATCAAATACCGAATCAAATCACGGTCGGTGCCGCCATTGCCGCATTCCTCGAGGAATGCGGCGTCAAGGCCGCTTTCGGGGTCATTTCCATCCACAACATGCCCATCCTGGATGCCTTCAACGAGCGCGGCAAGATCCGCTTCGTGATGGCGCGCGGCGAAGCCGGCGGCACCAACATGGCCGACGCCTACGCCCGCACCACGGGCAGCCTGGGCGTCTGCCTGACGAGCACCGGCACTGCCGCGGGCAACGCTGCGGGCGCCATGGTCGAAGCGCTTACCGCGGGCACGCCGCTGTTGCACCTCACGGGCCAGATCGAAACGCCTTACCTCGACCAGAACCTGTCGTATATCCACGAAGCACCGGATCAGCTCACCATGCTGAAGGCCGTGTCCAAGGCCGCGTTTCGCGTGCGCAGCGTCGAGACCGCGCTGGGCACCATCAAGCTGGCCGTGCAGACTGCCCTGACGGCCCCTACCGGCCCGGTCAGCGTGGAGATTCCCATCGACATCCAGGCCGCGCTGATTGCCATGCCGGTGGACCTCAAGCCGCTGCCAGTGATAGCGCAGGAGCCGACGGCGCGCGCGCTGGACGAGCTTGCCGACCGCCTGGCCAAGGCCCGCCGTCCGCTGCTGTGGCTGGGCGGCGGGGCCCGCCACGCCGGCGCGGCGGTGGCCCGTCTCATGGCCATGGGCCTGGGCGTGGTCACCAGCACCCAGGGCCGTGGCATCGTGGCCGAAGACGATGCCCGCTCGCTCGGTGCCTACAACCTGCACAAGCCGGTAGAAAACTTCTACCAGTCCTGCGATGCCATGGTGGTTGTGGGTTCGCGCCTGCGTGGCAATGAAACCCTGAAGTACGAACTCAAGCTGCCGCGCCCGCTGTACCGCGTGGACGTCGATCCGGCCGCCGAGGGCCGCTGCTACGCCACGGACTACTTCGTGAACGGCGACGCCGAGCTCGTGCTGCAAGGCCTGGCCGATCGTCTCGAAGGCCGCCTGTCGATTGATCCGGCCTTCATGGCTGATCTGCGCGCCGCGCGTGCAGCAGCCGAAAAAGGCCTGCTCGACGGCCTCGGCCCCTACACCGAACTGGTGAGCCAGCTGCAGCAGGCCGCCGGCCGCAACTTCAACTGGGTGCGTGACGTCACGGTGTCCAACAGCACCTGGGGCAACCGCCAGCTGCACATTTTCGATCCGCGCGCCGGCGTGCATGCGCTGGGCGGCGGCATCGGCCAGGGCCTGGCCATGGGCGTGGGTGCAGCCGTGGGTGCGGCCGCCACCGGCTCAGGCCGGAAAACCTTCTGCCTGTCGGGCGATGGCGGCTTCATTCTGAACCTGGGCGAACTCGCCACGGCCGTGCAGGAGAAGGCCAGCGTGGTGTATGTGCTCATGAACGACCAGCGGTATGGCGTGATCCAGAACATCCAGGATGCGCAGTACGGCGGTCGCCGCTGCTACGTGGACCTGCATACGCCGGACTACGCACAACTGTGTGCGTCCTTGAAACTGGGCCATACCCGCGTGAGCAATCTTTCCGACCTGGGGGCCGGTCTCGACAAGGCCATCGCAGCGGACGGCCCCTTCATCCTGGAGATCGACATGCTCTCCATCGGCAGCTTTAAAACTGCGTTTGCCGGCCCGCCGACCAAGGTCGCGGTAAGTGCCTGAAGGGTCTGATGCCATGCTCAAAGTTGCGATGATTGGCTGCGGCGCGATTGGCGCCAGCGTGCTGGAGTTGCTGCACGGTGACCCCGACGTGGTGGTGGACCGCGTGGTCACGGCATCCGATGCCCGTGCCCGGACCGAGGCCACGGTTGCACGCTGGGCCCCGCAGGCCCGGGTGCTGGAGGCGCTGGCCGCTGATGACGCGCCGGACCTTGTCGTCGAATGCGCCGGCCACAGCGCGATTGCCGAGCATGTGGTGCCGGCGCTGGAGCGCGGCATCCCCTGCGTCATCGCTTCCGTCGGCGCGCTGAGCGCGCCCGGCATGGCGCAGCTGCTGGAACAGGCCGCACGGCGCGGCAAGACACAGGTGCAACTGCTGTCCGGCGCCATGGGCGGCATCGACGCGCTAGCCGCTGCCCGCGTGGGCGGGCTCGACGCGGTGCTGTACACCGGCCGCAAACCGCCCGGTGCGTGGAAGGGTACGCCGGCCGAGGCTGACTGCGACCTCGACAGCCTCACCACGGCGCACTGCATTTTTGACGGCAGCGCCGAGCTGGCCGCGCAGCTCTATCCCAAAAACGCCAACGTGGCGGCAACGCTGTCATTTGCGGGCCTGGGCCTGCAGCGCACCCGGGTGCGGCTGTTTGCCGATCCCGCTGTGACCGAGAACGTCCACCACGTCGAGGCCCACGGCGCCTTTGGCTGCTTCGAGCTGACCATGCGCGGCAAGCCGCTGGCGGCCAATCCCAAAACTTCCGCGCTGACCGTGTACAGCGTGGTGCGTGCGCTGCTCAACCGCGGCCGCGCACTGGCCATCTGAGGAACCCTGCCATGTCGCTCATCACCGAATCGAAAGACCTGCTTCCCATCAACATAGGCGGAGAAATGCGCCTGGGCGGCGGCGACGAATCCGCCACGCTGTACCCGGCCACGGGTGAAGTGGTGGCGCGCCTGCGTGCGCCCAGCCTGGCCGACGTCGATGAAGCCATCGCGCGTGCCGACCATGCCTTTCGCACCAGCGGCTGGGCACAGCGCAAACCGCATGAACGTGCTGCCGTGCTGTACCGCGTGGCATCGCTGATCCGCGAGCGCGCCGAGCCGCTGGCCCAGCGTCAGCGCCTGGACAACGGCAAGCCCATCAATGAAACGCGCGCCCTGGTGGCCAGCGCGGCCGCAACCTTCCAGTTCTTCGCCAGCGCCTGCGAAACCCTGGAAGAAACCATCACCCCGTCGCGCGGCGACTTCATGACCATGAGCGTGTACGAGCCCATGGGCGTGGTCGCGGCCATCACGCCGTGGAACTCGCCCATCGCGAGCGAGGCGCAGAAGGTGGCTCCGGCCCTCGCCGCGGGCAACGCAGTCGTCATCAAGCCGGCCGAGGCCACGCCGCTCATGGCGCTGGAACTCGCCGCCATCTGTGAAGAGGCCGGTGTTCCCAAGGGCCTGATCAGCGTGCTGCCGGGCCGCGGTTCGGTCATTGGCGATGCCATCACCAAGCACCCGCTGGTCAAGCGCGTGTCGTTCACGGGTGGCACCAGCACGGGCAAGCACATTGCCCACATCGCGGCCGACAAGATGATGCCGGTCTCGCTGGAGCTGGGCGGAAAGTCGGCCACCATGGTGCTCGACGACGCCGACCTCGACCACGCGGTGAACGGCGTGCTGTATGGCATCTTCAGCTCGTCGGGAGAGTCCTGCATCGCCGGCTCGCGCCTCTTTGTGGCGCGCAAGCTGTACAACGAATTCCTGCAGCGTCTGAGCGTGCGAGCCGCTGCGCTGCGCGTAGGCGATCCAGCCGACGAGCGCACCCAGATGGGCCCGCTGATCACCGCCAAGCATCGCGAATCCATCGAGCGCTATGTGGAACTGGGCCGCAGCGAGGGCGCGAGCGTGCGCACCGGCGGCGCACGCCCACAAGGCGAGCTGTACGCGCGCGGTAATTACTACATGCCGACCATTCTTGAAGGCGTGAAGAACACCGACCAGATCTGCCAGCAGGAAATCTTTGGCCCCGTGCTGGTCGCCATGCCGTTTGACAACGAAGAAGACCTGATTGCACAGGCCAATGACAGCGTTTACGCCCTGGCTGCCGGCATCTGGACGCGTGACTACAAGCGGGCCTGGCGCATAGGCCGCGCGGTGCAGGCCGGCACGGTGTGGATCAACACCTACAAGCAGTTTTCCATCTCGACGCCGTTCGGCGGCTGGCGCGACAGTGGCCTGGGCCGGGAGAAGGGGCGCCTGGGCATCCTGCAATACATGGAACAGAAGAGCCTGTATTGGGGCCTCAATGAACAACCGCTGGCGTGGGCCAACTAAAGCCGCGCGCAACACAAGGAGCCATCACATGAGCGTACTGGGCATCGACGAAATAACCTACGGCGCGGACGACCTGCCGACCTGCCGCCGTTTCTTCCTGGACTGGGGGCTGTCCCTGGTCACCGAGGAGGCCGATCAACTGGTTTTTGAAACCCTTAATGGCTGCCGCGTGATCGTCGCCGCCAGCACCCGCGCCGGTCTGCCGCCCGCGATGGAAGCGGGGCCGACGCTGCGCCAGGTGGTGTGGGGTGTGGAGAACGAGGCCGACCTCGCGCGCTATGCCGACAACATCCGCCAGCAGCCGGGCTTCGAGCAGGCAGCCGGCCGCATCGGCTGCACCGACCCCAACGGCCTGTCGGTGCGTCTGCAGGTCACGCGCAAGCGCAATATTGACGTGGAGTGCGCCGAGCACAACACCTGGAGCAGCAAGCATCGCATCAACAAGCCCAGCCCGGCCTACGAGCGCGCCACGCCGATCGAAGTCGGTCACGTGGTGTTCTTCGTCAAGGACGTGGTGGTCTGTGAGCGCTTTTATCGCGAGAGCTTCGGTTTCGCCGCCTCCGACCACTATCCGGGCCGCGGCGCCTTCCTGCGCTGTGCACCCGAGGGCGGCCACCACGACATCTTTCTGCTGCAGCGCCCCGCGGGCGATTCCGCACTGAACCATGTGGCGTTCACCGTGCGCGACATCCATGAGGTGTTTGGCGGCGGCATGCACATCTCGCGCTGCGGCTGGGAAACCCAGTTGGGCCCGGGCCGGCATCCGATCTCCTCGGCCTACTTCTGGTATTTCCGCAACCCGGCGGGTGCACTCGTCGAGTATTACGCCGACGAAGACCAGCTCACCGCCGACTGGCAGCCGCGCGATTTCGAGCCCGGCCCCACGGTCTTTGCCGAATGGGCGATCGAGGGCGGAATTGACGGCAACACGCGCCGCCAGAAGAGCGCCGAGGCGCCCAAGGGCCAATTCATCACCGACCGAAAGTAAGACATCATGCGACGCACCTCCTTCCTCAAGATCATCGCGGCCCTGGCCTGCGCGGGTCTGCTGCCGTCGGTCCACGCGCAAGGCGCGGTGGACAAGCAGCTGTCCTCCCAGCCGTTCACCATCGTCGCGCCGTTCCCGCCCGGCGGCCCAGTCGACACGCTCTCGCGAATCCTGGCCACCGGCCTGGCCGAACGCTACAAGCAGCCCGCCGTGGTGGACAACCGCGCGGGTGCCAGCGGCAACATCGGCATCGACCTGGTCAAGCGCGCCGCGCCGACAGGCCACACGCTGCTGGTGGTGCCCGCCGGCAACCTCACCATCAACCCCACGCTGATGCCCAAACTCGGCTACAGCGTCGAGGCTGACTTCGCCACCGTCGCGTCGCTCGCCAAGGCGCCCAATGTGCTGGCCGTCAACCCGTCGGTGCCGGCCAGGACGGTGGCGGAACTGGTGGCCTTGTCCAGGGCCAAGCCCGACTCGATCAGCTATGCCTCGCCGGGCGTGGGCAGCGGCCTGCACCTGGCCGGCGAGCTGTTCAAGCAGCAAAGCGGCGCCGACATCCTGCACGTGGCCTACAAGGGCTCGGCGCCGGGCCTCAACGATGTGCTGGGCGGCACGGTGCCCATGATCCTCGGCAATCTGCCTGCGCTGCTGCCGCACATCCAGTCCGGCAAGCTGCGCCCGCTGGCGGTGACTGACCCGACACGCGCTTCGGCGCTGCCCGATGTGCCGACGCTGGCCGAAGCCGGCGTGCCAGGGGTGGCCGTGACCTCGTGGTACGGCGTGGTGGCGCCCAGGCAAACGCCGGCACCGGTGCTGGCGCAACTGGCGCGTGACATCACGCAGATCTTCAACGCCCCGGCCACAAAAGCCCAGCTCGAGAAGCAGGGCCTGTATGTCTGGATCACGACGGGCCCCGCGTTTGGCGAGCTCATCCGCAAGGAGGCCGCGACCTGGGCGCCCATCATCAAGAGCAGAAAGATCGAACCCCAATGACGCCATGCGGTACTGAACCGATAACGGTATTGCGATCCAGCTGTTCCGACGCAGTCCCAAGCTTTGCCCCCAGTACCGGTGATGCCGGGTTTTATTTGTAGTTTTAGGAAACCATTATGAAATTCACACGTCGTCAAGCATTCGCCCTGGCTGCCTGCATGGGTGCCGTTCTGTCCACGGGCGGTGCCATGGCACAGGCCTATCCCAGCAAGCCCATCACGCTGGTCGTGGCCTATCCGGCCGGTGGCGACACCGACGCCATGGCGCGCATGTTCGCCGAGAAGCTCCAGGCCCGCCTGGGCCAGCCGGTGATCGTGGACAACAAGCCCGGCGCAAGCGGAATCATAGGCAGCACCCATGTGGCCAAGGCCGCGCCGGACGGCTACACGCTGCTGCTCGCGCCCAGCACGTTCTCCATCGCGCAACTGGTGCTCAAGACTGGCTCGGGCTCAGCCCCGGCCTACGACGTGCTGGGCGGCTTCACGCCCATCGTGCAAACGGCGGTGCAGCCGCTGTTCATTGCGGCCAGCACCTCCGCAGGCACCAAGGATGTCAAGGCGCTGGTCGCCATGTCCAAGGTCAAGACGCTGTCCTATGCCAGCCCCGGCAGCGGTTCACCGATGCACATTCTGGGAGAGATGTTCAACAAGTCTGCCGGCGTGAAGCTTTCGCACGTGCCCTACCGCGGCGTGGCGCCGGCGCTCAACGACTTGCTGGGTGGCCATGTACCTGTGACCTTCATCACCTACGGCCCGGTGGCACCGTACATTGCCACCGGCAAGGTGGTGGCGCTGGCCGTGGCGGACGCCCAGCGCTCCCCTCTGGCGCCCAATGTGCCGACGCTGGCCGAGCTGGGCTACAAGGACGTGGAAGTCGGTGCCTGGCAGGGACTGTTCGGACCCAAGGGCCTGCCTGCCGACATCGCCAAGACGCTCAACAGCCATTTCAACGAGATTCTCAAGATGCCCGATGTGGCGGCCAGGATGGCCACTTTTGGCGCGCTTCCCGTCGGTGGCGATCCGTCGCGGCTGGCCAAGGCCAACGCTGGCGACTACGAACGCTTTGGCAAGATCATCAAAGAATTCGGCATCCAGGCCGACTGACCCGATTGACATCAAAGGAGACCCCTGATGCAAACCGACCGCTACCTTGAACCCCACCAGGCACGCAAGCGTGCCCCCACCACCTTTGAAGACCTGCTGGGCGATGCGATCGAGCGCGCCTTCGCGGAAGGCGCGCACACGCTGCCCGAACTGGTGGCCAGCCTCAACCGTACCGGTCCGTCCAGCGAGAACGGCCAGGCGTGGACGGAGCAGAGCTTCCAGGCCCTGATGGCCCGCCTCGGCAACTAAGGACCTAAGGAAGAAATCATGAACACCATCACTCTCACCCAGGACCCCGTCGACGCGCTGCTGAAGGTCGGTCTGAAGGATCTCTGGTACCCCATCTGCCCATCCGGCTTCGTCGGCGAGCGTCCGGTTTCATTGCGCCGGCTGGGCAAGAAGATTGCCCTGTGGCGTGACGCGGCCGGCACGCTGCATGCGCTGGAAGACCACTGCCCGCACCGCGGCGCACCGCTGTCGCAGGGGATGGTGCTGGGTGACCGGCTCGCCTGCCCCTACCACGGCGTCGAAGTGCGTTGCGACGGGACCGTGACCAAGGTGCCGGGAAGCCCGGGCTGCAAGCTCGAAGGCACGCGTGCGGCGCTGTCTTTCCATGTGCAGGAAGCCTGGGGCACCATCTTCCTCTACAACAGCGACGTGAACATCGACACGCCGCCGCCCATGACCATGCCCGAAGAGCTGAGCTCGCCGGAGTATTCGCATTTCCTGTGCTATGCCGAGTGGAAGGGCGACTATCGCTACGCGCTCGACAACGTGATGGACCCTATGCATGGCACCTTCCTGCACAAGCAGTCTCACTCCATGGCCG
Source organism: Polaromonas jejuensis NBRC 106434 (assembly GCF_001598235.1). GTDB lineage: Bacteria > Pseudomonadota > Gammaproteobacteria > Burkholderiales > Burkholderiaceae_C > Polaromonas > Polaromonas jejuensis. Next base: position 80,691 of record NZ_BCYO01000013.1, read on the forward strand.
AAGGTGACAGCACGGCCACGTTTCAGATCCGCACGACCGACACCGGTTTTGTGTTTGAAAAGACCGGCCAGCGCGGCGTCAACTTCGACTGGACGGAATGGGGCAGCACCGGCGTTCACTGGATGCGGCTGGAAATTCCGTATCCGAAGACCGGCGGCCCCGGCGGCAACTTTGCCATCGTCGCCTGTGCCACCCCGATTGACGGCAATATGACGGCGGTGTTCTTCTGGCGTTGCCGCAAAGTGTCGTCCTGGCAGCGAGACACCTGGAGGTTTTTGTACCGCAACCGGCTGGAAGCACGCCACTGGGCGGTGCTTGAGCAGGACCGCATCATGCTGGAGCAAATGGAGCCCGACGCGAACCAGCACGAAAACCTCTACCAGCATGACATTGGCGTGGTACGCCTGCGCCGCCACCTGCGCAACCTGGCAGACGAGCAGCTCGAGGCTGCAGCTGCGGCGAAGGCCGGCGCCCCGGCCTGATCACCCTGATTGTTGCCAAGCCATGACTACCACCCTGAACGCCTTCGTCCACACGCTGCGCTATGAGGCCGACGATGTGATCAGCGTCGAGTTGCGACCCGTGCCCGGAACGGAGTTTCCCGCGTTCACCGCGGGAGCGCACATCGACCTGCACCTGCCCAACGGCATGGAGCGCAGCTACTCGTTGTCCAATTCCTGCGACGAGCACAACCGCTACGTGGTGGGCGTATTGCGCGACCGCGCCAGCCGCGGCGGCTCGCGCTGCGTGCATGAGCAGTTGCGTGTCGGCATGCGCCTGCCCATCTCCGCGCCGCGCAACAACTTCCCGCTGCACGAAGAGGCCGGACACACCGTGCTCATCGCCGGCGGCATCGGTGTCACGCCCATCTTGTGCATGGCGCGCCGGCTCAAGGCGATAGGGCGTTCATTCGAAGTGATGTATTTCGCGCGCTCACGCCAGGGTGCGGCCTTTGTGGCCGAGCTCGAGGCGCTGGGCATGCCGCTGTTGCTGCATTTCGACGAGGAAAAGGGCGGCCCGCCCGACCTCAAGGCGCTGCTGTCGGCCCACCCACACGAAGTGCTGTCGGTCCGTGCGCCCGAAGTACAGACGCATTACTACGCCTGCGGCCCGGCGGTCATGCTCGACGCCTTCGAGAAAATCTGCGAGGAACTCGGGCACGAGAACGCCCACATCGAGCGCTTTTCTGCGGTGGAGGTGGCGGCATCGCCCAATGCGCATGCGACTTACACCGTCGAGCTGCGCCGCAGCGGCCGCATCATCACCATCACGCCGGGCAAGTCGATTCTGGACACCTTGCTCGCCGCCGGAGTGGCAGTCGATCACAGCTGCTGCGAAGGCGTGTGCGGTTCCTGCGAGACCCGCGTGCTGGCGGGCGAGCCGGACCACCGCGACTCCATCCTCAGCGCCAAGGAACGCGCGACCAACAAGGTCATGATGGTTTGCGTCTCCGGCTGCAAGAGCGACTCGCTGGCCCTGGACCTCTGAGCCCGGACCTCTGAATTTCCCGCAGGACGGGTTTGGGAGCCGGCCGCATCTTCGGCCGGGTGGTCCCGTCCTACCCACTTCACTCTTTTGCAACAACCAATAAGCGGCACATGTGCCGGAGGAGCAACGCATGAAAAAATCCCTGATCGCCATCGCGGCGGTGGCTGCGGCCGGCTGTGCATCGGCCCAGTCTTCAGTCACGCTGTTTGGCGTCGTCGACGTGGGCTTGGCGCACCTGACGGGCGACGGCGTGTCCAAGACCGGCGTGTCCACCGGTGGTGCCAACATCAGCCGCTGGGGCTTTCGCGGCACGGAAGACCTGGGCGGTGGCGTGGCCGCCAGCTTCTGGCTGGAAGCCGGGCTGGATGTCGACACCGGTAGCGGCAAGGGCGCGGGCGGCCTGAGCTTTAACCGCCGCTCCACGGTAAGCCTGTCCGGTCCGATCGGCGAAGTGCGCCTGGGCCGCGATGATGCGGCCACGTTCCTGAATACGCTGGTTTTTGACCCCTTCCTGACCAATGGTGTGGGCGGCACCATGGCCTTCGCCATGTTGGGTATCCCGGGCGCGGCGACCGCCGCGGGTGGCGCACCGATCCAGATCAGCAATGCTGTGAGCTACTTTTTGCCGGAGAACCTGGGCGGTTTCTATGGCCAGGCGCAAGTGGCGCTGGGTGAGCAACTGTCGAATGCTGCCAACAAAAATCAGGGCGATTACCGGGGTTTGCGGCTGGGCTACCGCCAGGGGCCGCTGCACGCCGCGCTGGCAACTGGCAAGCTCAAAGGTGATGTCAGCGACAACGACTTGACCGCCAGCAACCTGGGGCTGAGCTACGACTTTGGCGTGGCCAAGCCCAGCTTTCTGTGGGCCGTTGAAAAGCGCGGGGCTTTGAAAGTGACGGCCACCCAACTGGGTGTGACGGTGCCCTTGGGCCAGGGTGAGTTGCGTGCCACGTACGGCCGCTACGACACCGCCAACAGCAACGCCGACTGGAACAAATACGCCGTCGGCTATGGCCACAACCTGTCCAAGCGGACGCAGGTCTACGGAACCTATGCACACCTGAGAAACAAGGCCGGCGCCCAGAAATCGATAGGCGTGCAGGGCCTGACGGCAACCGGGACGACGCTGGGTGGCCGCTCCAGTGGCTATGAGGTGGGCATCCGCCATTTCTTCTGACGCGTCAGGCGAGGCGACGCGACGCACGGCCCGCAGCGGCCGTTGCACCTTGCCGTCACTCGCCTGCCGGAGCCAGCCGCGTTTGCGGAAGTCGCCTGGTAGCACCCCCTTGGTACCGCGACAAGAGCCGCTACCATCAAGCCGGGTAAGTGCCGGGCAGCAGAATGCTTTTGTCGACGGTGTTGATGTCGGTCCGCCCGCAAAACGCCATGGTCAGGTCCAGCTCCTTGTGGATGATCTCCAGGGCCTTGGTCACACCGGCCTCACCCATGGCGCCCAGCGCATACAGCATGGAGCGGCCAATGTAGGTGCCCTTGGCGCCCAAGGCAACGGCCTTGAGCACATCCTGGCCCGAGCGAATGCCGCCGTCCATGTGCACTTCGATCTGGCGGCCCACGGCATCGACGATGGCGGGCAGGGCGGTGATGGAAGACGGCGCGCCATCGAGCTGGCGCCCGCCGTGGTTGGACACGATGATGGCGTCGGCGCCGGTGTTGACCGCGAGTTGCGCGTCTTCGGCGTCCTGAATGCCCTTGAGGATGAGCTTGCCGCCCCAGCGGTTCTTCACCCACTCCACATCAGCCCAGGACAGGGTGGGGTCAAACTGCTGGGCCGTCCACTCCGACAGCGAGCCCATGTTTTCTATGCCCTTGACGTGGCCGAAGATGTTGCCGAAGTTGCGCCGCTGCGTGCCCAGCATGCCCAGGCACCAGCGCGGCTTGGTCGCCAGATTGATGAGGTTGGCCAGCGTCGGCTTGGGCGGCGTGGACAGGCCGTTGCGAATGTCTTTGTGACGCTGTCCCAGAATTTGCAAGTCCAGCGTCAGCACCAACGCCGAGCAGCCCACCGCCTTGGCGCGGTCTATCAGGCGCGCCGAAAAATCACGGTCGCGCATCAGGTAGAGCTGGAACCAGAACGGGTGGTTGCCGGTCTCCTGGGCCACGTCTTCCATCGAGCAAATGCTCATGGTCGAGAGCGTGAAGGGAATGCCGAATTTTTTGGCCGCGCGCGCCGCCAGGATCTCGCCGTCGGCATGCTGCATGCCCGTCATGCCGGTCGGCGCAATCGCCACCGGCATGGCCACGTCCTGGCCGATCATCTGCGTGCGGGTGGTGCGGCCTTCCATGTTGCAGGCCACGCGCTGGCGCAGCAGGATTTTCTGGAAATCGGCTTCATTGGCACGGTAGGTGCCTTCGGTCCATGAGCCGGAATCGGCATAGTCGTAAAACATGCGGGGGACGCGCTTTTGCGCCAGAACGCGCAGGTCTTCGATGTGGGTGATGACGGGCATGAGGCGGTAACTCCTGATTCTTCGAACCGCATCGTAGCCAGTTTGGCCGCCTGGCGGGTTGAAAGTTTTTTGGAAATGGGCGCGCCGGTGTAATTTTTCTCATGCCGGCAGCGAGTCCGGGGGCTGCATTGGACAAATACGAGAAAGGCTTTTTTTCAGAGTATTTTTTGAATCAATGCACCCTTGAACAGCACCGGCCCGGTCGGTCCGCCCGCACCGGGAACGCCGCCTTTGGGCTCCAGGCTAATGGCCAGTGCGGGCACTTCGCGCACATCGCCCTCTGCCGCAGTCAGGCGCAGCACCTTTTCACGGCCCAATACACCGAGCGATTTGGGGCCGCCCGTGGGGGGGAGCGCCCATAGCTGCAATGACCTGTCGCCGGCCTCCTGGTAGTCGCCCACGCGTTGCAAAACCAGCTTGCGGTTTTTGGGGTCAAACGTCACCAGCATGCTGGCTGCCGATTTTTCGTCGGCCAGCACGGCCACGTATTCAATTTGCGGAGCCGCCTGCAACTGCGCTCGCAAGGCGGCCACCTGGCTGCCGAGTTGCTGGCTCAGCTGGTCTCGCATGTTCACGCCGACAAGTACGGCCACCACCGTGGCAACCACCCCGGCTGCGGTCGCACCGCGCCACAGGGCAAGGCTGCGCAGCCAGCCGCCAAGACCCTCGCCGGGGCTCGCAGTGTCTTTCAGCGCGGCCTGTCGAGTGGCCTGCATCGAGAGCGCCTCCTTTTCGTTTTGCAGAAGCTTGTCGATGCGCGTCCATACGGCTGGATCGGGCGCTGACTGAGGCTGCAACTCGTTCATGCTGGCCATGCGGGATTGCCAGATGAGCGCGGCCGCCCGCACCGGTGCCTGCTCGCGTGCCAGCGCCTCAAACCGGCGGCGCGCACCGCCACGCAGGGTGCCCAATGCATAACTGCTGGCCAGGTGGTTCAGCAACTCGGGGTTTTTGACAGGGTTCATGTGGCCCTCATGCAAACCGTGCCATGCACAGGCGCAACTGGTCCAACCCGCGCCGGATCCAGGTCTTGACGGTGCCAAGGGGCAGCTTGAGCTGCTGAGCCAATTCACTGTGGCTCAAATCGCGAATGTAGGCCAGGCTAAGCACCTCGCGCTGGCGGTTTTCCAGCTGATCCAGACACTGATGCAGCGCCCAGGCCTGTTCGCTGGCCTGCGCGGTGTCCATCGGGCAGGGTGAATCACCCTCCAGTGTCTCGGCCAGAGCCTCGTCGATTTCCTGCGTCACATGGCTGCGCTCGGCGGTGCGGCGGCGCAGAAAGTCCAGCCCCCGGCTGCGCACGATCAGGCCCATCCAGGCCATGGGTGGGCTCAGGGACGCACGGTAGCTGCCGCCCGAACGCCAGATGGTGAGAAAGGCTTCCTGCAGCACGTCTTCGGCGCGTTCCCGGTTGCCAACCACGCGAATGGCCAGCCCGAAAAGTTTGGGCGAGCAGCGGTCGTACAGGGCCTTCAGCGCGGCATGGTCCTGCGTGGCCACGCGGTCCAGCAGGGCGATCAACTCGGCGTCAGTGGTTTCAGCGTTCATGGTGGGATTGTCTGTGATTCGCGCGGAAAGAGCAGCAGCAAAGAAGAATCCGGAAATCCCGAATCCGCGCGAAGCAGGCAAGTGCCTGGGCGGTTCCGATTTGCTATCTAATTTATAGCTGCTCGTGAAATGAAGACATGGGCTGGGCGAGGAAAAAATAAAAATCAACCGGTAGCAGCCGGAGTGGCTTGATGCAGTGGATACGCCGCCTGCGGGCTGGCGGATTCACGCATGCCAATGTCCGACCAGGCCGTGGGGACAAACTGAATCCAGTTTGGCTTGAGCTTGCGTATTCAAACCGTCGGACGATTTTTCCGATGCTGGCACTACGCCATCAACCCATCTCAAAGGAGACCGCCATGAAATCAGTTGTTCAAACCCTCACCAGTCCAGCATTTGCCGCTTCACGTCGCACTTTCATGGGGCGCACGGGCACGCTGTCCGCTGTGGCCGTGGCCCTGCTGGCAGGCAAAAGCGCCTTGGCGCAAGGCATGGGTGGCGACATGTCCAAGGACGTCGGCATCCTGAACGTGGCGCTCGGCCTGGAGCATGAAGCCATCAACGCGTACCAGTTGGGGGCCGGCAGCGGCTTGCTGCAAAAGCCGGTGCTTGATATTGCCGTGCAGTTTCAGGGTCATCACAAGTCGCACCGCGACGCATTGATGGCCACCATCCAGAAAATGGGCGGAACGCCGGTGATGGAGAAGAAGCTCGACGAATACGCCAAGGCGCTCAAGGCGGATACGCTGCGTAACCAGGGTGATGTGCTGGATTTGGCTGCCCGCCTGGAACTGGGCGCCACCAATGCCTACCTGGGTGTGATCCCCGCGTTTGGCAGCAAAGACCTGGCCAAGATTGCCGCCCGCCTGGCCGCCGACGAGACCATGCACTACACCTTTTTGACCAATGCGCTGGGACGTCCGTTGCCCGCAGCTGCTTTGTCGTTTGGTGCCTGATGTCCTGGTGAGGCCAAGCCGTATGGCATCTGCCCAAGCCATTGCGATGACCTATGCAACGACTCCCTTGGGGGCCGTCGTCTGGCTGGCCGCCGCGACTGCCGCGCTCTGGGCTGTGCCGGTCCATGTGGCCGCCCAGTCCGTCGAGCGCGGCAAGATGCTTTATGAGGCGCGATGCGGGGCCTGCCACAGCGTGGATGCCAACCGCATTGGCCCGGCGCACCGGGGCGTGCTGGGCCGCAAGGCGGGCAGTGCGCCCGGCTTTGCGTACTCCAGGGCGCTGGCCGGCAGCAAGCTGGTCTGGACCCGCGACAACCTGCTGGCCTGGCTCAAGGATCCCGAGTCAGTGATCCCCGGCCAAGGCATGAATTACAGCCTGGGTGAAGCCAGCGAGCGCGAAGATGTGGTGGCTTATCTGGCAACACTCACCAGCCCCAGGACCGGCGCTGCCCGCTGACGACATTGGCTAAGCGCCTATATGGACGCCGTGCCCAAAAAGGCACGGCGGACTACATCTTCTGGCGTGCTGCCTGAGGCTGTCGGGTGTCAGCCGATGCGAACCGGCACAAAGATCTTGCTGTCGCCGCGCTGGATCAGCAGCGCCACCGATTTCTCCGACTTGGCCACGACCGAGCGGACCTGCTCGACGCTTTTCACCGGAACGCCGTTGATGGAAATCAGCACGTCGCCGGATTGCACGCCGGCCATTGCCGCCGGGCCGCTGGCCTGCTGGACCACGAGGCCGTTGTCCACGCCCACCTGCTGCCTTTCATCGGGCTGAAGCGGACGCAAGGCCAGGCCCAGCTTGCCCTGGTTGGCCGGCTCTTTCCTGCTGGCCACCGGCTCCGATTTGTCATTGGTGTTCGCCAGGCGTGCCGTGAGTTCCTTGGGGGAGCCCTGACGCCAGATGCCCAGTTTGACGGTGTCGCCGGGTGCCGCCAGACCGATCAGTGCCGGCAGGTCGCCCGAAGACACAATAGGCTGGCCGTTGACCTGGCGAATCACGTCGCCCGACTGCAGGCCGGCCTTGTCGGCCGGGCTGCCTTTTTCGACCGCGGAGACCAGGGCACCTTCTGGCTTGTCCAGCTTGAAGGAATCGGCAAAGGCCTGATTCACCTCCTGCACGGCCACGCCCAGCCTGGCATGCTCGACCTTGCCGGTGGCCACAATCTGCTTCTGGATTTTTGCCGCGACGTCAATTGGAATGGCAAACGACACGCCCTGGTAGCCGCCGCTGCGGGTGTAGATCTGCGAGTTGATGCCCACGACCTCGCCACGCGTGTTGAAGAGCGGCCCGCCGGAATTGCCGGGGTTGATCGCCACGTCGGTCTGGATGAAGGGCACGGCGCTGTCGTCGGGCAAGGAGCGGCCCTTGGCACTGACCACGCCGGCGGTCACGGTGTTTTCAAAACCGAAGGGAGAGCCTATCGCCAGCACCCACTCGCCGACCCTGAGGTCGCTGGTTTTTCCCAGGGTGGCCACGGGCAGGTTTTTGGCATCGATGCGCAGCACGGCCACGTCGGTTTTCGGGTCCGCGCCCAGCACCTTGGCGCGGTATTCGCGCCGGTCGGTCAGCTTGACGGTCACTTCCTTCGCATCGCGCACCACGTGGGCATTGGTCAGGATGATGCCGTCGGCGCTGACGATGAAGCCCGAGCCCTGGCCGCGCACGGGCATTTCCTGCTGTGAGTCCCGTCCGCTGCCGGGCCGCTGGCCTTGCTGGAAGCGGCGGAAAAATTCAAGGAAAGGATCGTTGGAAAATGCGCCGTCTTCGTCGTCTCCGCCCTGGGCCAGTGGCGAGTCGTTGGACACCTTGGTCGTGCCGGTCACGCTGATGTTGACGACGGTCGGGCCGTAGCGCTCGGTGATCTGGGCGAAGTCTGGCAATGTCGCAGTCGTGCTGACTGCGCCCGCCGCAGGCTGGCTGGTTGTGGCACCTGGCGCGGCCGCCGTGGCCGTTGCATGCATGGCATTCAGGGCTGTCACCCCGGCACCACCAATGGCACCGGCGGTCAACAGGGCAACAACCAGCGAGGTATTTTTCAAAGCGGCAGATGTCATGGAGCGATTCCTTCGGTAGGAGGCACACAGCGGTGCCGATAGCCACGACTATGAGGACGCAGTCTTAGACGGGGCTTAAAGCGGGCAGGCCTACCTGTTTTCGCATTCACCCCTGTCAGTTCTGACAGGTGCAACTGTTGTGTCGATGCCCTTTTGGGCATTAATTGCATCCGTTTTTAAATGTTTCAAACATATACTTTTGTGACAACAGTTGGGGGCTCACAAGCAAATTTGTGGGTGGAGAAAATAAAGTTAATGCAAGACATTCAGTCGAGGGAGTTGGTCTGGGCGCTAGGTTCGTGCTGCGCATTGCATGGCAAACCGTTTGATCCCGAGCTGCTGCTCAAACAGCATGCGCCGCCGTATTCCGCGGCCACCCTGATCACTGCCTCTCGCTCCCTGGGCTTTCAAACCTGCTTGCTCGAAGCAAGCCCGGCTGAATTGGTCGGCCTCTCAACGACCGCCATCCTCCTGCTCACACCCGCCGAAAACCAGGCCGGCTTAGGCCTGCTGGTCAGTGCCAACGCTGACGCCGTGACGTGGATACCCGGTGGCTCGAACGAACCCCGCATCCAGCCCTTGGCTGAATTCGAAGCGCGCTACAGCGGCCAAGTCCTGCTGTTGCAGCCGCAGGTCGAAGCGGTCAACGACCCCGACCAGCCTAAACAGGGTTCAGCCTCGTTTGGCTTTCGCTGGTTTGTGCCCGAGCTGCTCAAGCACCGCAAGGTCTGGCGCGACGTGCTGTGGGCTTCGCTGGTCTTGCAGCTGCTGGCCCTGGGCCTGCCGCTGTTCACCCAGGTCATCATCGACAAGGTCATCGTTCACCAGACCAAGAGCACCCTGATCGCGATTGCCATTGGCATGACGATCTTCATGATTGCCACGGCCGTCCTCACCTGGGTGCGGCAATATCTGGTGCTGCACACCGGCAACCGGGTCGATGCGGTGCTGGCGGCCGAGGTGTTTGACCATCTCTTCAAATTGCCGCCGCGCTATTTCCAGAACCGCCCCACCGGCGTGGTCGCGGCCCGGTTGCATGGGGTGGAGACGATTCGCGAGTTCATCAGCTCGGTGGCGGTCACATTGATTCTTGACCTGCCCTTCATGCTGATTGCGGTGGCCGTGATGCTTTATTACTCGGTGCCGCTCACGCTGATCGCATTGGGAATTCTGGCCGTCATCGGCATGTTGTCGATGCTGGTCGCCCCGGTATTTCAGGCGCGGTTGAACGAGCAGTTCGTGCTGGGCGCCCGCAATCAGGCGTTTCTGACCGAATACATCGCGGGGTTTGAAACCGTCAAGAGCCTGCAGTTCGAGCCCCAGCTCAAAGCCAAGTACTCAGCTTACCTGGCGACGTATCTGCAGTCAGGCTTCCAAACCAAGCAGATAGGCAACACCTACAACGTGATCGCCTCCACACTGGAGCAACTGATGACCTTGCTCATACTGCTGGTAGGCGCCTGGATCGTGATGAATCCGTCCGCTGAGGCAGCTACCGGCAAAGCAGCGGTCTTCACCATAGGCATGCTGGTGGCCTTCCAGATGTTTGCCGGCAAGCTGAGCCAGCCGATGATGCGCCTGGTCGGGCTGTGGCAGCAGTTCCAGCAAGCCAGCCTAGCCGTGGCCCGGCTGGGCGACCTGATGAACGCGCCCGTGGAGCCGTACAGCCTGACCCCAGGTCGGAAAGGCATCGGGCAAGGCCGCATCGAGATTGAGCGCATTGCCTTCCGTTATGCCGATGACTTGCCTTATCTTTACGAGAACCTGAGCCTGACGATCGAGCCTGGCCGCACCATTGCGCTGATGGGGCCCAGCGGCACCGGCAAGAGCACCCTGGCCAAACTGCTGCAAGGCTTTTACTGGCCGACCAACGGGCAGATCAGACTGGACGGCATCGACATCCGCCACCTCAGCGCCAACGAGCTGCGCGCCACCTTTGGCGTAGTGCCGCAGGAGACGGTGCTGTTCAGCGGCACGATTTACGACAACCTGGCCTTGGCTAACCCGCATGCCAGCTTCGAGCAGGTGGTGCAGGCCTGCCGGATGGCCGAGATTCATTCCACCATCGAAGCCCTGCCGCAGGGCTACCAGACGCAGATCGGCGAGCGGGGTGCGGGTCTGTCTGGCGGGCAGAAGCAGCGACTGGCGATTGCACGCGCGCTGCTCAAGCGGCCCAAGGTGCTGATTTTTGATGAAGCCACCAGCGCGCTGGATGCGGAGACCGCCGAGCATTTTGCCAAAACCATCAATGCGCTCAAGGGCAAGGTGACGATGGTGTTTATTACACACGCGCTGCCTAAAAGCTTGCGCGTCGATTCAGTCATACAGATGGGCAAACACGGAGCCAATGAAATGCAAATGGTGAAAGCGGCAGCAGATGCGGGAGGAGCGCTCTGATGCAGCAGCCCTTCAAGCGTAACTTTCTTCAACATTCCCTGGCGGTCAGTGCCTGGATGTTGCAGCACGAGGCCAAGGGCGGCATCGATCCGCGAAGCCTATCCATGGAAATTCAGCACAACGGCCAGCCTGTGCGGTTTTATCCGCAGTTCGTGGCCGAACAGCAGGGCGGGATTGGCTTTGTTCCGCAATTGCAGCCCGGCGTCAGCGGCTTCGTGGGCTGGTTGCCCTATTTCGGCAAGGGATGGGAAGAGTCCCGAGATAAGTTGGCGTTCAAACGCTTTGCCCAAGCCAGTGGGTTGACAACGCCGGCGTGGAGCCAAAGTCTCGCCACCGTTAAAGGCGCGTTTCTGATCAAGCACCGGCATTCCACGCTCGGACGCGCGCAACGCGGCCCCTTCGCGGCGGCACCTCCGCCAGCCGAGCCGCCGCGCCTGACTTTAACCGAAGGCGAATATTGTGAGCAGTTCGTATTTGGCCGCTTGCTCAAGGCCTGGTACTGGAACGGCGTGCCAAGTGTGGTGGAGGCAACGCCTATGCCCACGATCTGTGGGGATGGAATATCGACCCCCAGGCAGTTGATCACATGGAGGCTGCCGCAAGGTACGCCATGGCCTGAAGTCTTGACCAACCTGATTCAGCTTCAGGGGCAGGGTGCAGACGCTGTTTTGCCAAAAGGCAAAGTCATCGTTGCCGATTACCGTTACCTGTCTGAATTAAACCCTGCCATGACCGTGGACCACAACATCCGCGCTGAAATCGCAGGAACGAGTCTGGAACATCAACTCGTGCAGGCTGGAGCGCTTTGCCTGAACTGTGTACCTGCCGACATAAGGCACAACGTGGCGTTCACCCTGGACGGCATTGTCGACGGCACGGGCCAGGTCCATTTCCTGGAGATGAATTGCAACCCACAGTTGCACCCGGCGTTCTATACCCCAATGCTCGACGTCCTCTTTGCAACAACACCAACAACGAAACACTGAGTTATGCCTATTCGCTTTGCCACCGTGAACGACATACCTGGGCTGGTCGCGCTGGGTAAGCGCATGCACGCCATTACGCGCTTCAAAAGCTTTGTGTACAACGAGGAGCGCGTGGCGCAGGCGCTCAGCGCCGCGATCGAAAAAGGAAATGGGCGATACGTCTGTCTTGTGGCGGAAGACAGCACCCAGCGTCTGGTGGGGGTGTTGCTGGCAGTGCTGGAGCAGCACATCTTTAGCGAGCAACTTGTTGCCAGCGTCATGCACTACGACGTGCTGCCTGAAAGCCGCATGGGTGGTTACGGTGTGCGATTGCTCAAGGCTTTTGAACAATGGGGCAAGAACCGCAAGGTGGTGGAAATCAGCCTGGGCATCAACAGCCTGACCGAGATGGACAGTGTTGGCGGCTTCGTGCGCAAGATGGGGTATGGAAAGGTGGGTGAAAACTTCGTGCTCCGCCTGGAGCCAGGGCTCGCATCGTCACAGTAGTCACCCACCGCAACGCCACTACCGATTTTGCAGATTCATTTTTCAACCAAGAAGGAGACCCCATGTCCAAGCCAGCCACTGCCTACACCGCAACCGCTGCCACGCGCCGCACCGTCTTGGGCCTGAGCCTGCTAGTCGCATGAACCACGCTTTATCAACCGACATGAGGCAAAAAGTGAGCATATCCATACACAGCTGTTTAGTTGGCATATTGTTGTTCTGTGTCACGCTGTGTGCCCAAGCAGACTACCGCGATACCCCGCAGAGCAAGTTGGAAGCGGCGCGCAAGTATGCGGACGATTTTTTGAAGGAAGATGCCCGTCCTGGGCAGCAATTCTTCCAGCGTCAGCCCAAATTTCCGACCTGGAAAGACCAACCCGTGATTGACTGCGGTATGTACGCCGTCATGCGTGCAATTCAAACCCGCGAGCCATACTTTGAGGACAAGAAGCAAAGCGTGGTTGTGGTGCCCGTATGGGTAGAGCTGCTCATGCTGGATGTCGGCGAAGGTACTGGCTACCCGTTCGGGCAGAACGAAGAGGGCGTGGTGCAGTGCAAATTCGAGTATGAGCAATATTCCTTTGCAACTAAGCGGTTTGAAAGGATTCCAGACCTTCTCAAAAAACCCTACCTGCAGACCTTCAAAAACTGGGGTGAACTGGTGCCGCGCACCGAGGGCGTGCGCGATGGCTACATCGCAGTTGACCTCGACAAACGTTATGTGCGCTTCAAATTTCGCGTCAGTGTGGCCCGAGATGCACCCTATCAACTCTATCCTCAGTTTCCTAGACACCATCCTGTAGCGGCATCCGTCCAGCGAACTGCTGCATCTCTTCGAGAAGGGGAGGAGTTGCTTCGCCGAGGCGTGTCCGACAGAGATTCATCAGCTACTGGTGATGCCTTGCAAAAAGACTTGATACGAATGCGTCGACAAGATGACGAACGCCGATGGCGCATAGCCAAACTCCTAGATGCCTTATCGCGCCTGGAATCAATCCATCCCTTCAGTGACCTTCAACTTGAGTAAGGCAAGCCATGGACAAACTTCTCTATAACGCCTATCGCTTCAGTTCTGCCAACTCCGCCCGGATTGAGAACGGCAACGGCAAGAACAATGTCGGAGCCGTCACTTCAGATGGCCGCTACGGGTTTGACTGCTCTGGCTTTGTGAACTACGTCGTCAAGAACAGCGGCTACAAGGTCGATAACTACACCAGCACCGCGCAAACCGTCAAGGCCGATGGCAGCCTGACTACCGAGGGAGCCAAGTGGCAACAAACCATCAACACCGATCAAGCCCGGCAAGGTGACTTGGTCTACTTCCAAGGTCATGTGGGCATCGTCGTGTCTTACGACAACAAAACCGGCGTGGGAATATTCCGCAGCTCCACCAGCAGCTACGGCGTAACCGATGCACCCTTCACTACCGCCCCTCAAAATGGCCTGACCTATTGGGGAACCGGTGGCAAACAGTTTGTTGGATTCACTCGGGTTACCGCTGTTAGTGACAGAGACAAAGACATTTGGCGTTCCTCCACCGACACTTCCACCCCACCCCCACTCGAATCCGCCCCCGCACTTCCCACCACGAGCAACCCCAACCCCAGCGGTTACGCCAGCAGTTGGCTGACCCAAACGGCCTGGATTGAAAGCCGTGGCGCGCCAAAAGCTTACGACGCTCAAAACGGCAACGCGCTTGGAAAGTACCAGATGCTTGAAAAAGGTGGCGCACTGACAGCAACAGGCTATACCGATGCTCAAGGCAACTGGCTTGGCAAAAACGGTATCAACAGCCGTGCAGATTTTCTGGCCAACGGCGCCGAGCAAGAAAGGGCTGCAGGTGCTTACGTTGATGTGCTGCGCGCTGGTCTGATCAAGAACGGTGCAATGGACAGCGTAGGTAAAACCATTGGCGGCCACTTGATCACGGAAGAGGGTTTGCTGGGTGCCGCTTGGCAATACGGTCCCACCGGTGTGAAGCAGCGGTTAGCGCTGTTGGATGACCCTGTGGATTTCGACAACGTGGGAAAACTCGCCTTTCTGTCCCGCTTGGACAGTTTTCGCGGCACCCTTGCGCCAGGAATGGCTGGCGCAAGCGTGGAGGCTCCGACTGGCGGGGTGGCTGGTTCGCGCACAGACCCTGTTGTCAACACCTTTTACCCAGGCACAGGCACCGCAACGCACCACACCGACGGCAGCACCACCTACGAGTACGAGCTCAAAGCCGACAGCTTGGACGGGCGCTACAAAAAAGGCGATCTTGTCAGCATCAGCTACGACAAGGATGAGACCAATGGAACCAATTTTTACATGGAGGCCATTTGGCGCGCCGACGGCACCGTGTATCAGCGTTCGCTAAGCGCCGACAAGACCAAGGAGACCATCGTCGAGTGGAGTAAGGACAACATAAAGACCCGCCAAATCACAAAAGATATTGCCACCGGCGAACCGGTGGGAGAGTTCATCAAGGACGGCCAGCGCTATGACGCCTCTGGCCGTCCCGTTTTGCCAGTCGACTACGCTGGCCCACCACCGGTAAACGTCAATCCCTACACCCTGCTCGACGCAATACCTGCGCCCTTGCCCACTAAAGACAGCAGTGCCCAGCAGGTTGCGATGAACTGGGGTAGCGACAATTTTGGTCCTGCCGATATTGACCTATCTCGACTCTTGCAAGGTACACAGGTAGGTTACCTGCCCGGCGCGCAGATTGACACAGCTTCAAAACTTGAGGCCGAGATGATTGTGCAAGGCTATGAAGTCAGCCGAGATGAAAATGGCATTTATGCCAGCAAAGGCGAGCAGTATTTCGCCTTCACCAGCGAGGCCATGATTTTTCAAAATGGCAGTCAATGGGCTGTGGTGGCGTTCAAACCGAATGGTGAGATGGTTAGCGGCTCGCACCTTGGCGTGAATGGACGCGAAATGCATGTTGACATTGGCGGTGCGGACACAGTCCTGCGGGGGCATTTGTCAGGCGATGAGGATGACCTTGGCGACGACGAGTCGGATGCTTTCGTGATTGACCAAGTTATTTCCATCAACGGCCTGGACCTCCCCCCGGATACCTACGCCATTGACCCCCAAGACCTGGAGGCTTACGGGTTCACCTTCAGCAACATAGTCAATGGCACTCTGCCTGCAAGCTCTACCGGGCTTATCGAGGGCCTGAACCCCGGAAGCGTCGCCGCCAGTGGTTGGAGCCCTCCCCAAGTCATGGTCACTGACCTCGCCAACGGCGGCAGCCAGCACACCCTCGAACTTGGCAACGGCCTGACCCTGATTACCTTGCGCGACTCGGACCGCAGAGCCATCCAGGTTACCGAGATACAAGCCAAGAGCAGCTTCGAATCCACCGCCAACCTGTATCAAGTCAACGGCGATGGCACGCGCACCCTGCTGACCACCACAGAAAGACTAAGCGCCAGTGATGGTTCGTTCACCGCGCTTGAAATCGACCGTAGCACGCAAGCCGTCAGAAAAATCACCGGCGACGTTGACGGCAATACAACGTCCGTGGTGGTGCAGCAGCCGGTCAACGCGTTTGCCACCGCCGCGCAAACTGCCGTTGACTTGATCCAGTTCGGCCAACTGCTGGCCACCAACGCCCCCGGTGCCATCAAGCTCGCCAACGGTGCCGTGCTGCTCAACAAGCTGTCCACCCAAAACGGCCAGCCGCTGTTCAGCGCCGGCACCGGCCAGGTGCTGGGCGGCATTGTCAGCCTGTACAGCCTGTCCAACGCCTGGAAATACGGCGATGGCCTGGCCAAGACCAGCGCCACCCTCAACAGCCTGAACTTCGTCAACCAGACCCTGATCTCCAACGGGCTGGGCAGCACAGCCCTCAATACCACCCTCAACGGTACCGGGCTGCTCAACGGCACCCCCGGCGTCTTGCCCGCCCTGGGCCTCATCAGCGCCATCAAGGCCGAAGACCCCATCGGCATGGCCCAAAGCGCCATAGCCTTGTTTAACCCCGCGTTGTTGTATAGCGCCGGGGCGGTGACCCCTTTGGGCTGGGTACTCATAGGCGCGAGCATTCTCCAGTCCCTCTTCAGCGACGACAGCCCGCCCGACGCCTGGGGCGTGGCCAACGTGACCTTCGGCCCCGGCATCACCAACTACCTGAGTCAGGTCAACGCCACCGGCGAAAACTTCGGCCCCGAGCGCGTGCGCGGCCAGCTGCAGGGCACGCTGGATGCGCTGAACGGCATCATCAACCAGGCCAACAGCAGCAACCCCGACAGCACCCAGCACCTGGGCCTGATCCCGCAGCGCCTGCCATCCTTGAACTACCGGGCCGCAGAGTTCGCCGACAAGGGCTACAGCGTCACCGACATCGATGCGTTGACAGGTGCCCAGCGCGCGCCCTTCCTGCGCTTTGACGACCAGGGCCGGCTGTTCGGCGCTTTGCCCGAGCAGATGACACCCGAAGTACGCGCCATGCTCTACCTGGATGGGGCCAGCAACGTGCCCGCGCTCACGGCCTACATGCTCAACAGCGCGCTGGACCGGCAAGCCATCGCCCCGATGTGGGAGGTCAAGACCGCCAGGATGCAGCAGGAAGCCGGTGACCCCAATGCCGGCCTGACCGAAGAAGAGCGTGCCGCCAAGGCCGGCCATGCCGCCCCGCTGGATGCGGCTTATGCCGCCGCCCACACCAACGACCCCCAAGCCAGGAACAAGCGCCAGGGCCACTTCATGGCCGTGGGACTGGACTTGAATGGCGATGGCAGGATCGAGACCCGCAGCATCGCCCAGAACGCCGCCGCAGGAACCGACATCAGCTTCGACTGGGATGGCCAGGGCTACCAGAAGAAAACCGGCTGGATAGGCGCGCAAGACGGCTTTCTGATGCTGGACCACAACTTCAACCAGAGCGCGGACAATGCCAAGGAACTGCTGTCCAACCCGCTGATCGCCGATGCCGGTAAGGGCCTGCGCACCCTGGCGGCCTATGACGCCAACGGCGACGGCCGGATTGACCAGAATGACCCGGTGTACCAGCAGCTCAAGGTCTGGCAGGACCTGAACCAGGACGGCAACAACACCCAGGTGATTACCGTCGGCAGCGTGCAGGCCCTGGCGCAGGATGAAACGGGCGGGCAGAAGGAACTCAAAAGCCTGCAGGAAGCCGGCATCAGCGCCATCGACTACGGCAATGGGCGCTATGAGTTCAATAGCGCCTCCAGTGCTAACGGTGTGGGCTACGGGCAGATCGCAACCCAGACACTGGAGGCCGAGAGCGAAGGCACGCGCTACACGCCGGTGGGTGCGGGCATCCAGATAGAGTTGAGCAATGGCACGCCGCAGATCGTCATCACCCAGGTGCTCAGCGAGCAGGCCGTCTACCAGGGCCTGCAGATCGCTGCCAGTGGTGAGACGATTGGCGTGCCGGGCGCCGAACTGTATGAAGACGGCCTGCCCTACGGCTACAACCCCAATACCCAAGGCGGTCAGCGGGAGATCGTTATCAGCGCGGCGCAACTGCTGGCCAACGATACCTGGGCCGGCATGGCTGGCGTGGGTGCGGGACTCGCCATCACCCATGTGCGCGCCGGCGCCCACACCAGCGTGAGCCTGCGCGCGGACGGCGACATCAGTCTACGGCTGGAGTCCAATTACCACGGTGCGGCGGAGTTCTTCTACACCGTGGTGGTGCCGGGCCAGCAGGCTGTGGTTGCACCCCAGGAGGCGCGCGTGACGCTGGACATCACCGCGGTCAACGACGCGCCGGTGGTCACCAATAGTTTCTCCCCCGAGCGGGCAATCTATGGTTATTTTCCGCTGGGTTACCAGTATGTGGAGGGCACTGGCTGGGGAGAAAACTCCTCGGAAATCCAGCGCAGCGGTGCGGTTCGCGGCGGGGCGCGGTATGAGCCCTATGTCGAGCTCATTCCACCGGTTCCCATCTATGAGCGAATACTGCGATGGTCTGGCGAGGATCAATACTACGAGAATGTAATAATCGGCTACACGCAAGAGCAGTACGTCCCGCACTACGAGGTCATTGCTACCGACAAGCCCAATACCGGCCGGGTGATTGCGAGCGATCCCGATGGCGGCTCGTTCACTTACCAGTTGCTGGGCCAGCCCCTGTACGGCACGGCGAGCCTGGACGGCGCCGGTAACTGGAGCTACACCGGCAGAAGGCCCGAGGGCTACCTGGTCCCAGATGTGAATGGCGACGGCGCTCAAGACTTACTCATCTACGGGACTGTTGTCTCGGTCGGGGACGCACCTCTTTACGGCTATCCCAACATAGACTCCAACAGGTACGCACCGGATGAGCGCACGTTCCTCGACTACTTCAGCGTTCGGGTCTATGACAATACCGACCCAACTGGACAGACGTTCAAGGATGTCGAGATCGCCGCGACTCACTATGGCCCGCCACCGCATCCGACCATCGCCGACTCTGGGGGTGGCAAGAAACCGATCGCGATCGATCTGGACGGCAATGGCTTTCACTTCACCGATGTGGACGACTCCAACGTCTTCTTCGACGTCAACGGCGACGGCTGGAAACGCCGCATGGCCTGGACCTCACCCGGCGACGGCTTGCTGGCCTTCGACAAGGACGGTGACGGCAAGATCACGAGCTTCGACGAGATCAGCTTCGTGCCCTACGCGCCCGATCAGCAGACCGACCTGGCGGCGCTGAAAGCAGCGTTCGATACCAACCATGACGGGGTGTTCAACACCAATGACGAAAAATGGACCAGCTTCGGCGTCTGGCAGGACGCCAATTCCAACGGCCTGACCGACGCGGGCGAGTTCAAGACGCTGAGCGACATGGGGATCACCGGCATCAACCTGAGTAATGATGGTCAATTCCGTGTGATTGATGCTCAAACCGTGCATGGCCTGGGCATGGCCAGCAAGGCCGATGGTGGCACGCTGGCGGTGGCGGATGTGACCCTGCGTTACAAAAATGAGACCCTGGTGACCACGGTCAACCCGGACGGTTCGACCACCACCAGCACGGCGAGCGTTCCCACCTACGTCAAAGGCCAGGAATTCATCGGCACGCCGGATAAGGACCTGGTTTTCGGCACGCAAGGCAGCGACCATTTCGTGATGCTTGAAGGCGACGACGTGATCGTTGACGATGGCGGCAACGACGCGGTTGAAGCGGGCGACGGCAACGACCTCATCTATACCGGCAAAGACAACGACATCGTTGTGGCAGGGGCTGGCAACGACACGGTATTTGCCGGTGCCGGCAACGACCTGGTGTTCGGTGATGGCGAGAACGAAGCTGGCGATGACCTCATCATGATGGAAGACGGTAACGACGTCGCCTTTGGCGGCGCGGGCAACGACTTCGTCAGTGGCGGCTTGGGTAACGATGTGCTCAGCGGCAACGCCGGCGACGATAAGCTGTTCGGCGAGGACGGCTGGGATGCCTTGTTCGGCCAGAAAGGTGACGATGAACTGTGGGGTGGAGTCGGCAATGATCTGCTGGACGGTGGAGCGGGAAATGACTTGTTGCTCGGTGGGGCCGGAGACGACACCATGGAGGGGGGTACAGGCGATGACACTTACGAAGTGGATTCGGCCGGCGATGTTGTGATCGAAGTGGCTGGTGAAGGCTTGGACACGGTGAATGCCTCTATCAGCTACACGCTGGCCGATACGCTGGAAAACCTCATCCTCGCAGGCCAAGGCAATCTCAGTGGAATGGGCAATGCGGCCGACAACGTACTGGTTGGCAACGACGGCAACAACACCCTGACAGGCATGGGCGGCAACGACGTGCTCGATGGTGGCCTGGGGGCCGACCTCATGTACGGCGGAACAGGCGACGACACTTATGTGATTGACCATGCGGGTGATCAGATCGTTGAGGCTGCCGGTGAAGGCACGGACACCGTGCGCAGTCGCATCAGTACGACGCTGACGGCCAACACGGAAAACCTGACTTTGGTCGGCATCAACGCCATTAACGGTACGGGCAACGATCTGGGCAACGTGTTGGTTGGCAATATCGCTGCCAACGTACTCGACGGTGGCGCGGGCGCGGACGTGATGCGCGGCGGCCGCGGCAACGATCTCTACATCGTCGACGATGTTGGCGATATGGTGATGGAAAACGCGGGTGAAGGCACCGATACCGTCCATGCATCGGTGAGCTACACGCTGTCAGCGAATGTCGAAAATCTGACGCTGACCGGCAATGCCATCGCGGCCAGCGGTAATGAGCTGGCCAACATCCTGCAAGGCAACGCCCAAGCCAACGTGCTGGACGGCGCGGCGGGTGCCGACGTCATGATGGGTAACGCCGGCGACGACACCTATCATGTCGATCAGGTTGGTGATGCCGTGATTGAAGCCGCTGGCGAAGGCATTGACACCGTGGTTTCGACCATCGATTACACCCTCGGTACCCATCTGGAGAACCTGACCCTGGCCGGCAATGCCGTGAACGCCACGGGCAACAGCCTGAACAATGTGCTGATCGGTAACGCCCGGGCCAACTGGCTGGATGGGGCGGCCGGCGCGGACCAGATGGCCGGCTCGGCAGGCGACGACACCTACGTCATCGACGATGTGGGCGACGGCGTGGTGGAGTTGGCCGACGAGGGCAGCGATACGGTGCTGGCCAGCGTGAGCTACTCATTAACCGCCAATGTCGAAAACCTCACCCTGACCGGCTCGGCAGACACCCATGCCACTGGCAACGATCTCGACAACGTGATCACCGGCAACAGCGGTGCCAACAGGATCGACGGCGGCACAGGTGCCGATCAATTGAGCGGCGGTGCCGGCAACGACATTTACGTGGTCGATAACGCGGCCGACAGCGTGGTGGAACTCGCCGACGAGGGCATCGACACCGTGCTCTCCAGCGTGAGCTACAACCTGAGCGCCAATGTGGAAAACCTCACCCTGACTGGGGCAGCCGACATCAGCGCCACCGGCAATGAGCTGGACAACACGCTGCTGGGCAACGCTGGCGCCAATGCACTGGACGGTGCCACGGGCGCCGATGTGATGGCAGGCGGCGCAGGCGATGACACCTATGTGGTGGACAACGCTGGCGACACCGTCGTCGAGGCAAGCGATGAAGGCATGGACACGGTGCTCGCCAGCGTGAGCTACAGCCTGAGCACCAACGTGGAGAACCTGACGCTAATGGGCGTGGCCGACATCGATGCCATCGGCAATGATTTGGCCAACGCCTTGACCGGCAATATCGGCGCCAACACCCTGGACGGTGCGGCTGGTGCCGATGCGATGGCTGGTGGTGCGGGCGACGACACCTACGTGGTGGATAACGTGCTCGATACGGTGACGGAGCAAGCCGGCGAGGGCGTTGATACCGTGCTGTCCTCGGTGAGCTATACCCTCTCAAGCAACGTCGAGAACCTGACCCTGACCGGTGCGGCTGACATTGACGCCACCGGCAACGCGCTCAACAACATGCTGACGGGCAATGGCGGCAACAACTTGCTCGATGGCAGCCTAGGTGCCGATGCCATGGCCGGCGCTGCGGGCGACGACACCTATGTGGTCGACGATGGCGGTGACATGGTGACCGAGTGGTTAGCCGCGGGCATGGACACCGTGCTGGCCGGCATCAACTACGTGCTGCCGCAGCATGTGGAGAACCTGCGCCTGACGGGCAACGCCATCACGGCAACCGGCAACGCGCTGGACAACCAATTGTATGGCAACGCTCTCGACAACCTGATCGACGGTGATGCCGGTGCTGATCAGCTGGTTGGTGCCGCAGGTAATGACACCTATGTGGTGGACAACGCCGGCGACACCGTGGTCGAACTGGCCGCAGAAGGCAAAGACACCGTCCTGGCCGGTGTCAGCTATGGCCTGTCGGACAACGTCGAAAACCTCGCGCTGACCGGCGCCGCCGATCTGGCCGCCACCGGCAATACCCTGAACAACGTCATTCTGGGCAATACCGGCAACAATCTGATCGATGGTGGCATGGGTGCCGATGTGATGGCCGGTGGTGTGGGTAATGATCGCTACATCGTCGATGACGTACTCGACATCGTCACCGAGGCGGCCGCCGAGGGCGTGGACACTATCGAAGCCAGCGTTAGCTATACCCTGAGCAGCCAGGTCGAGAACCTGGCGCTGACCGGCGCAGCGGTTCAAGGTACAGGTAATGACCTCGACAACCGTTTGACCGGCAACGCGCAAGACAACCTGCTCGATGGCGCCATCGGCGCCGATGCCATGGCGGGAGGTGCCGGCAACGACACCTATGTCGTGGACAACACCGCCGACACGGTTGAAGAGCTTGCAGGCGAAGGCAAGGACACCGTCCTGTCCAGTGTCAGCTACACCCTGTCGGCCAATGTCGAGAACCTGACGCTGACGGGTAGCGCTGACATCAGCGCCATCGGCAACGAATTGGACAACATATTGACCGGCAATGCCGGCAATAACGCTTTGGCGGGTGGAACCGGCAACGACACCTACGTCTACACCGTGGGCGGCGGGCTCGACACCATTCTTGACACCAGCGGCGTCGATACCGTGAGCTTCGGCCCGGGCCTCACCCTGGAGAACGTGGCTTTGCGCATTGCCACAGTCAACGGCCAGAAGGTCGCCCAGATCCGCGTGCTCGATGCCACCGGCAACGAGATCGCCGACCAGGGCATTGACTACGTGATGCCCATCGATGCACAGGGCCGCCTTGGTTCGCCGCTGGAGAACTTTGTGTTCGCCGACGGCAGCAGTTACGGCTGGGGTGACCTGCTGATCCAGTCGACCTCGCTGACTGGCACCAACGGGGCCGATCTACTGATTGGTGGGCGCAATGACGACTCTATGTTCGGTCGCAACGACCGGGATGTGCTGTATGGAGGTTCGGGCCATGACCAGCTGTTTGGCGAGAATGGCGACGACATCCTGTTTGGTGGCGGTGGCAGCGACAAGCTGTACGGCGGCAGTGGCGACGACGAGCTGCACGGCGAGGCTGGTAACGATCTGCTCGATGGTGGTAACGGCAAGGACCTGCTGATCGACCTGTGGGGCAACAACACCTTCTACGCCGGCAACGACGACGACACCATCATGGCTGGTGCAGGCAACGACACCATCTATGCCGACAACGGCAGTGACCTTGTCCAGACCGGCGCTGGCTCCGACGTCATCGTCAGCGGCAACGAGAATGATTTGGTCGATGCTGGCACCGGTGACGACAACATTGGCACCGGCAACAGCGACGACTGGATTGTCGCCGGCAAGGGCAATGATGTGATCGACGGTGGCAATGGCCGCAACCTCTACGCCTTCAACCGCGGCGACGGGGCCGACACCCTCAATAACAGCGGCAACGGCAGGGACACCATCAGCCTGGGCGGCAGCATCCGCTACGCCGACCTGAGCCTGGCCAAGGCCGGCAACGACCTGGTGCTCAACGTCGGCCAGGGCGACAGCATGACCATCAAGAACTGGTACCTGGGCAACAACGCGAAGAACGTCGACAAGCTGCAAGTCGTCACCGTCGGCGGTGACTACGATGCCAATTCCGCCGATAAGACCCGTAACAAGCAGGTCGAGGTGTTCGACTTCGCCAAGCTGGTGCAGAAGTTCGATGCGGCGCGTACGGCCAACACGGCCAACGCCAACGGCTGGGCCGCCATGAACAGCCTGCTCGACGCGCACCTGCAAGGCAGCAACACGGCGGCGCTGGGCGGCGACTTGAGTTACCAGTACGCCACGGCGGGTCGCCTGTCGGGCATCGGCCTGGGCGCCGCGCAGTCCAGCCTCGCCGCCGGCACCGACTGGCAAAACCTGAAGAGCCGCAGCCAGCTCGCGCAGGGCAGCGTCAGGCTGATGTGATGAAAGGCCGTTGAATGCGAGTGTTTGCGACCGAGACTGCCGACTTCACGCCGGACCTGTTGACGATCCAGGAGCAGCCGCCCTCGCGGCTGCCCCGTACCGTCGGCCATGTCACGGTGGGCCTGTTCGGCGTGCTGCTGGCCTGGGCGACCTTCGGCAAGCTGGACATCATTGCCGGCGCCGAAGGTCGGCTGGTGCCGCGCAACTACAGCCGCGTGCTGCAGCCCGCCGAAGCCGGTATCGTGCGCGAGGTGCTGGTGCGCGATGGCGACGAAGTCAGGGCCGGCCAGGTGCTGATGCGCATGGACGCCACGACCGCCAGTGCCGACATGGGTACGCTCAAGGCCGATGCGGCGCTGAAAGCCCTGAGCCTGCGCCGTATCGACGCCGAACTGCGCGGCCAGCCGCTGCTGGTCGACGCCCGCGATCCTACTGAAGTGGCCACCCAGGTGCTGGCGCAATACCGGGCCAGACGCCAGAGTTACCTGGACGCGCTGGCGCAGGAGCAGGCCACGCTGGATCGCGCCCAGCATGACCTGATCGCCGCACGCCAGCAACTGGCCAAGCTGCAAGCCACGGTACCGCTGTACCAGCAATCCGCCGGTTCCTACGAAAAGCTGGTCAAGGAAGGTTTCGTCTCGGAACTCGGCGCCAACGACAAGATCCGCGAGAGGATAGAGAAGGAGCAGGAGCTCAAGACCCAGGAAGCCAACATGAGCGCCATGACCTCTGCGGTGGAACAGTCACGCAAGAAACTCGCGCAGATCAAGTCGGGCTATGAAAGCCAGCTGCTCAACGAGCGGGTTGAGTTGCAGAGCCAGCAGCAACGTACTGATGGCGAGCTGCAAAAGCAGGTTTACAAGTCTGGCCTGCTGGCGCTCAAGGCGACGGAAGACGGCACGGTCAAAGACATGGCGACTTACAGTCCGGGCGCAGTGGTGCAACCGGGGGCTGCGCTGCTCAAACTGGTTCCCAGGAACGAGCCTCTGTATGCCGAGGTGGCGATTCACAATGAGGATGTGGGCTTTGTGGCGCCGGGCCAGAGCGTCAAGATCAAGCTCCAGGCCTACCCGTTCCAGAAGTACGGCATGCTCGAAGGCAAAGTGGAACTGATCAGTGCCGACTCGTCGGCGAACGATCCGCAAAAAGCCACGGCCCTGGGGCAAAGTCCGCAAAGCTACAAGGCACTCGTCAAACTGGCGAGCCAGGAATTGCAGGCCTCCAATGGCGAGGTGCTAAAACTTTCGCCGGGCATGGTGGTTCAGGTAGAAATTCATCAAGGACAGCGCACGGTGTTGGAGTATCTGTTGTCGCCGGTGCAGAAGGTGGCCCAGGAAGCGGGTCGGGAGCGTTAGTCCGCACACTGTCCCGTCCGGTTCTATTTGCACTGAATGGCTGAAAATGTCTTCGCGCATGGGTCATGTTTTCTACACGGCACACCGCCGCGAGCCTGGCCCGCAAATTTCTTGTTGTCGATCCTGTGAACGCGGTGATGGCGGAGCGGGAGTTCACCTTGCAGATGAAAACCGCAGTTCCACCTTCAGCCCGCCCAGGCGGTCGGACCGGTCCAGCGCAATCGCTGCGCCATGCCGCTGGGCGATGACTTTGACGATGGCCAGCCCCAGGCCGCTGCCGGGCTCCAGCGCGACATCGCTGGCGCGAAAGAAGCGGTCAAACACGCGCGGGCGATCGTCGGGTGCGATGCCCGGCCCGCTGTCTTCTACTGCCAGCACCGCCTGGCCTGCGTGTAATTGAAGGAACACGTCCACCCGGCCAGTCTCGGGCGTGTACTTGATCGCGTTGTCCAGCAGGTTGCGCAGCAAGATGCGCAAGGCCTCAACCTGGCCACTGACCTGCACGGGCTCTAGCAGCTGCTTGTCGGCCAGGCCCAGGTCAATCTGCTTGTGCCTCGCAAAGGGCAAAACGTCCGCAATGGCCAGCTTGACGACCTTTTGTAAATCGACCGGCTCGGCGGTGCCTGATGTCTGTCCCGTGCTGGCTTCCTCGCTTGCCAGCACCAGCAACTGCTCCACCAGCCGGATGGTGCGGTCTATGCCCTGGTTCAGCCGGGTGATGCCGGCTTCGCGCGCAGCGGGGTCTTCGTCGGATCGGCGCAGGGCCTGTGCCTGAAGCTTCAGCGCCGTCAGCGGCGAGCGCAGTTCGTGCGCGGCATCAGCGACGAAATTCTTTTGCGCATCGAAAGCGCTGCGCACCCGGCCGAACAGCAGGTTGAGTTCATCGACCAGCGGGCGGACCTCGTCGGGCAGGCCCTCATCGGCCAGCGGGGAAAAGTCTTCCGCGCCGCGCTGCGCCACCTGGCGGCGCGCGCGCTCTATGGGGGCCAGCGAGCGGCTGATCACCCACCAGACCGCCAGCATCAGCAGGGGTGTGAGCAAGGCAAAGGGCAGCACGGCCCGGATGGCCAGTACGCGGGCCCGCGCTGCACGGGCATCGAGATCTTGTGCAATCTGGACTGTTTGAAAAGCCGTTTGCAGGGTGTAGACCCGGTAACGGTTGCCATTGGCTTCCACATCGGAAAAGCCCAGCACCGCACGCGGCGGCAGCGCAGAACGGGTGGAGCGAAATAGCTGGGTGCCGTCTTGTCCCCATATTTGCACATAGAGATCAAAGCCGCTGTCGGCGTCGCTTTCCGCCAGCAGCGACCCCAGCGGAACGCCGCCGCGCAGTGAGCGTGCCATCTGCTGCAAATGCTCGTCGAACAGCGCGTCGGCCTGTTGTACGGCGCCGCGGTAGGTGGTAATGGCTTGCGCCAGCGCAGCCAGAAAAATGGCCACCAGCACAAACCAGAGTAGCCGCCTGCGCAGGGAGTGTGATGTTGACCCCTTCATTATTTAGGCACCACATACCCCAGTCCGCGCACCGTCTGGATCAGGTCGTTGCCGAGTTTTTTGCGCACGCCGTGGATATAGACCTCCACCGCATTGCTGCTGACGTCGTCTTTCCAGCTGAACAGTTTTTCTTCGAGCTGGGCCCGTGAGAGCACCACGCCGGGGCGGGCCAGCAGGGCCTCGAGCACGGCCCACTCGCGGGCCGACAGCGACACCGCCTGGCCATGGACCGTGGCTTCGTGCGTGGCCGGGTTGAGGCTGACGCCCTTGTGTTCGAACACCGGTTCGGCCCGTCCGGCGCTGCGGCGCAGCAAGGCGCGTATGCGGGCCAGCAGCTCATCGGTGTCATAGGGTTTGACCACATAGTCGTCGGCGCCGGCGTCCAGGCCGGCGATGCGGTCTTCTACCGCATCGCGTGCCGTGGCCACAAGAACCGGTGTCGTGTTGCGCCGGGCGCGCAGCGCGCGCAATACCTCCAGGCCATTGCGCCGGGGCAGGCCGAGGTCGAGCAGCACCAGGTCGTACTGTTCACTGCGCAGCGCTTCGTCCGCCAGGCTGCCGTCCCTGACCCAGTCCACGGCATAGTGCTCGGTGCGCAGCACATGCAGAACTGACTCACCGATCATGGCATCGTCTTCAACCAGCAGTAAACGCATCGTGAGGTCCTTGAAGCTGCACAGTATGCAAGTGGCAGCTTAGGCGAGGCTTAAATGGCTCCCACGCTTGTTGCTTCGCGAGCCTTCGGCGTTGCGCTGCCCCTTTCATCATAAAAGGGGGCTAATTTTCCTTGGGGCGGCCCTGCGGAAAATTGTGCCCCCCTATGCGAGCCGGGCGCGGTGTCGCGCAATCTGGGCGCGCACCTGCGCGGGCGCCGTGCCGCCCAGGATATTGCGCGCATGGAGCGAGCCGCGCAGGCTGAGCACGTCGTACACGTCTTTCTCGATGGTCGGGTTGAACTGCTGCAGCACCGCCAGCGGCAGTTCCGACAAGTCCACCTCATGCGAGACGGCGGCCTTGACCGCATGCGCCACGGTTTCATGGGCATCGCGGAAGGGCAGGCCTTTTTTCACCAGGTAGTCGGCCAGGTCGGTGGCGGTGGCATAACCCTTGAGGGCGGCGCGCTCCATGGCCTCGGGTTTCACGGTGATGCCGCCGGCCATGTCGGCGAAGATGCGCAGCGTGTCCTTGAGCGTGTCGACGGTGTCGAACAGCGGCTCCTTGTCTTCCTGGTTGTCCTTGTTGTAGGCCAGCGGCTGGCCCTTCATCAGGGTGATCAGGCCCATCAGGTGGCCGACCACGCGGCCGGTCTTGCCACGCGCCAGTTCCGGCACGTCGGGGTTTTTCTTCTGCGGCATGATGGAGCTGCCCGTGGTGAAACGGTCGGCCACCTGGATGAAGCCGAAGTTCTGGCTCATCCACAAAATCAGTTCCTCGCTGAAACGGCTGATGTGCACCATGCACAGGCTGGCGGCGGCGCTGAATTCAATGGCGAAGTCGCGGTCGCTGACCGCGTCGATGCTGTTCTGGCAGACGCCATCCATGCCCAGGGTTTTGGCCACGCGCTCGCGGTCCAGCGGGTAGCTGGTGCCGGCCAGGGCCGCGGCGCCCAGCGGCAGGCGGTTCACGCGGCGGCGCACGTCGGCCATGCGTTCGGCATCGCGGCTGAACATTTCGACATAGGCCAGCATGTGGTGGCCAAAGCTGACCGGCTGCGCCACCTGCAGGTGGGTGAAACCGGGCAGTATGACCTCGACGTTCTTCTCGGCGATATCCACCAGCGCCTTTTGCAGGTCGGTGAGCAGGCCGCTGATCAGGTCAATCTCGCCGCGCAGCCACAGGCGCACATCGGTGGCGACCTGGTCGTTGCGGCTGCGGCCGGTGTGCAGGCGCTTGCCGGCATCGCCCACCAGCTGGGTCAGGCGCGCCTCGATGTTGAGGTGCACGTCTTCGAGGTCCAGCTTCCATTCGAAGGCGCCGGATTCGATTTCGGTGGTGATTTTTGCCATGCCTTCCTGGATGGCCGCGTGGTCAGCCGGTGCGATGATTTTTTGCGCCGCCAGCATCTCCGCATGGGCCAGCGAGCCGGCGATGTCGGCCTGCCACAGGCGCTTGTCAAAAAACACGCTGGAGGTGTAGCGTTTGACCAGGTCGCTCACGGGTTCGGAGAACAGGGCAGACCAGGCTTGGGATTTCTTGTCGAATTGGTTCACGTCAGGCTTTCTTGGGGCAGTCACGGATCGGGGCGATGCAAGCCCCAGGCGGGGTTTAAGGGGCCAAGTGCGCTATTCTGGGCAGGTGTCCGGCCGGGCGCTGCTGGTAGGGCGTATTGACCCATGGCAGGGAGGGCGTGACCGGTGCAATACTCATCCTGATGATTTTATCTGCGCGCGCCGCTGCGAAACCGTGCCGCGCGGCCCAAAGAGACTGAAGACGACAACAACATCCCGAAAAACCGATGAAGCCCTTGCCCGCCCCCCCGAAGTTTGAAGAATCCACATTGCTGGGCGGCGTGATTTACGCAGACGAAGAGGCGCCGCCACGCCCGCCGGCGCGCGCCAGCATGTTTGACGCCTGCCATGTGGGTGTGGTGTTGCGTGCGGTGCTGTTTGTGGAGGCGGTCATGGGGGTGGGCGCCATGTTTGGCGCGGGGAGCCCGCTGGACTGGCTGCTGCGCTTTTCGCTGCTGACCGGGGGCGTTCTGCCCGCGACGCTGGCCTGGCTGATCGCCGTGTGCGCCCTGAAGACCCGGCTGAGCCGGCTGGAGCGTTCACGCCAATGGCTGGCCGGCATCGTGCTGGGCGCGGCTGCCGGGCTGTACGGCTGCGGCCTGCTGGCCCTCATGGGGCTGCTGCAGCCGGCACCCTGGTGGGCCAGCGCCGCCGCGGGGGCGCTTTTGTCGGCCATGGTGCTGGCCGGCCTTTTCTGGCGCGCCAAGGCCCGCACACCGGCGGCCACGGCCGCGCGCCTGGCCGAATTGCAGTCGCGCATCCGGCCGCACTTTCTGTTCAACACGCTCAACAGCGCCATTGCCCTGGTGCGCGCTGAACCGGCCAAGGCCGAGGCGGTGCTGGAAGACTTGGCCGAGCTGTTTCGCCATGCGCTGGCCGACCCGGCCGAGTCGGTCACCCTGAGCCAGGAAATCACGCTGGCCCAGCGCTATCTGGAAATTGAGCAGATCCGCTTTGGCGAGCGCCTGCAGGTGCAATGGAGCCTGGATGCGGGCGCCGACAAGGCCAAACTGCCGCCGCTGCTGCTGCAGCCGCTGGTGGAAAACGCCGTCAAGCATGGCGTGGAGCCCAGCGCCCACGGTGCGCAGCTCAAGATATCCACGCTCAGGCGCGGCGGCCGCGTGGTGATCAAGGTGACCAACTCAACGCCCGCGGGTGCGGGTGAACGGGGCCACGGGCTGGCGCTGGCCAATGTGCGCGAACGCCTGTACTTGCTGCATGATGTGCAGGCCCAGTTCAGGACGGTGTTCAAGGACGGCGTATTTCAGGTGAGGCTGGAGATTCCTGCATGAAACTCAAAGTATTGGTGGTGGACGATGAAGCGCTGGCCCGATCGCGCCTGCGCACCCTGCTGGGGGATTGCGTGGCGCCGGCGGCAGAGGTGCTGGCCGAAGCGGCCGATGCCGTGCAGGCCATGAGCGCCTTGCGGCAACTCAGCTTTGATGCGGTGTTGCTGGACATCCGCATGCCGGGCGCCGATGGCATGGCGCTGGCGCGCACCATGGCCGCCTTGCCCCATCCGCCCGCGGTGGTTTTTGTCACCGCGCACGCCGAACATGCCGTGCAGGCCTTCGAGCTGGAAGCCGTTGACTATCTGACCAAGCCGGTGCGGCTGCAGCGCCTGCAGCAGGCGCTACAAAAAGTAGAGCGACTTGCGCAGGCTGCACGGGTGCCCCAGGCCCATATGTCTCAAGAAATGCTGATCATCCAGGACCGCGGCCGGACCGAGCGGGTGCCGCTGGCCGAGGTGCTGTATCTGAAGGCCGAGCTCAAGTACATCACCGTGCGCACCGCCAGCCGCAGCTACATTCTGGACGGCTCCTTGAGCGAGCTGGAAGAGCGCCATGCCGCGCAGTTCATGCGCATCCACCGCAACGCGCTGATTGCACGGCACGCCGTGCGGGCGCTGGAAAAGCATTTCGATCCGGAGGAGGGCGAAGGCTGGGCGGTGCGGCTTAACGGCATTGACGAACTGCTGGCGGTGTCGCGCCGGCAACTGGGTGCGGTGCGGGAGGCCATTGCGGGCTGATGAGCGGCGGCCCATCCGGCGCCCAGCTGGTCATTCACAGCGGCTACCATCGGGGCCACCACCCGAGGGAGAAGCCATGATGGAACTGCTCACCGATCCGCAGGCCTGGATGGCCTTTGCCACGCTGACCGCGCTGGAGCTGGTGCTGGGCATAGACAACATCGTCTTCATATCGATCCTGGTCGACAAGCTGCCCCGCGCAAAGCAGGACCTGGCGCGGCGCCTGGGCCTGTTCATGGCCATGTTCATGCGCATAGGCCTGCTGCTGGTGCTGTCGTGGATCATCGGTTTGACAGCACCGCTCTTCAGCATCCTGCAACAGGAAATATCCGGCCGCGACCTGATCCTGATTGCCGGTGGGCTGTTCCTGATCTGGAAAAGCACCGGCGAAATCCACCAGTCGCTCGAAGGCGAGGAAGGCCATGGCTCCAGCGCCGTCAAGGCGACGCTGGGCGCGGTGATTCTCCAGATCATGGTCGTGGACATGGTGTTCTCGCTGGACTCCATCATTACCGCGGTCGGCATGGTGGACCGCCTGGCGGTGATGATTGCGGCGGTCATGGCGTCGGTGGGGCTGATGATGCTGTTCGCCGCCGCCATCGGCCGCTTTGTTTCCGAACATCCCACGATCAAGATGCTGGCCCTGTCCTTCCTGGTCGTGGTCGGCGTGGTGCTGATCGCCGAAGGTTTTGACCACCATGTGCCCAAGGGCTATGTCTACTTCGCGATGGCGTTTTCCATCGCGGTGGAGATGCTCAACATCCGGGTGCGCAGAAAGGCCGGCAAGCCGGTGCACTTGCGTGAGGCCTATGTGGCCGATGAGCCGGCCAAAGACCCGCTGGCTTAGGGGTTTTTGGCTGCTTTCCCAGAAGGGGCGGGCGCGAGCAGCTATTTAATTCATAGCGAGGCGGCCCAGCCGCCGCCAGCCGCCGGTCTTGGCCGCGTGGGCATCACCCGGTGTTGCGCAAGCCCGCCGCAATCCCATTGATCGAAATGTGAATGCCGGTTTGCACCCGCTGGTCGGCCTTGCCTTCGCGGTAGCGCCGCACCAGCTCGACCTGCAAATGGTGCAGCGGATCGATATAGGGAAAGCGGTGGCGGATGGAGCGCTGCAGCGCGGCGTTGCCGGCCAGGCGCTGCTTTTCGCCGGTGATCAGCGTCAGGGCTTCCGCCGTGCGATGCCATTCCGCCTCGATGGCGGTGAAGATTTTTTTGCGCAGCCGGGCGTCGCCCACCAGCTCGGCGTAACGCGAGGCCAGCGCCAGGTCGCTCTTGGCCAGCACCATGTCCATATTGCTCAGCAGGGTGCGAAAGAAGGGCCATTGCTTGTACATTTTTTGCAGCAGCGCCAGCGCTTCCTTGCGGCTGGCGGGCGTGCCACCCTGCGCAAGCCACTGCTCAATCGCCGCACCAAAGCCATACCAGCCAGGCAGCGTCAGCCGGCACTGGCCCCAGCTGAAGCCCCAGGGAATGGCGCGCAGGTCTTCGATTTTTTGCGAGGCCTTGCGGGAAGCGGGACGCGAGCCGATGTTGAGCTCGGCGATCTCGCGTATCGGCGTGGCGCTGAAAAAATACTCGGTGAAACCGGGGGTCTCGTAGACCAGCGCGCGGTAGGCCGCCATGCTGGCTTGCGACAGTTCGGCGGCGGCCTGCAAAAAGGCCTTGGTCGCCGGTTTGGTCGGTTGCAGCAGGGTGGCTTCCAGCGTGGCGGCGACCAGGGTTTCCAGGTTGCGCCGGCCGATTTCGGGGTTGGCGTACTTGGAGCCAATCACCTCGCCCTGCTCGGTCAGGCGGATCTGCCCGCGCACCGTGCCCGGGGGCTGGGCCAGGATGGCCTGGTAGCTCGGGCCGCCGCCGCGGCCCACCGTGCCGCCGCGGCCGTGGAACATGCGCAGCTGGATGTTGTGCGAGTTGGCCAGCTGGTCGAACAGTTCCACCAGGGCGATCTCGGCGCGGTACAGCTCCCAGTTGCTGGTGAAGATGCCGCCGTCCTTGTTGCTGTCGGAATAGCCCAGCATGATGTCCTGCTCGGCGCCGCTGCGCTGCACCAGCTGGGCCACGCCGGGCAGGGCGTAGAACTCGCGCATGATGGGCGCGGCATTGCGCAGGTCTTCAATGGTTTCGAACAGCGGCACCACGATCAGGTCGTTGACCGCCTTGTCGTCGAGCGTTCCTTGCACCAGCCCCACTTCCTTTTGCAGCAGCAGCACTTCCAGCAAATCGCTCACGGTTTCGGTGTGGCTGATGATGTAGTGGCGGATCGCTTCCTTGCCGAAACGCGCGCGCGCCGTGCGGGCGGCTTCAAAGATGGCCAGCTCGCCCCGGGCGTGGGCGGAATACAGGGTGCCCACCACGCGCAAGGGTCGCGCGTCATTGAGCAGCCGCATCAGCAGCGCGCGCTTGGCCATTTCGTCGAGCTCGCTGTAGTGCGGCTCTATGCGCGCCACGGCCAGCAGCTCGGCCACCACCTCTTCGTGCTTGTCGGAGCTTTGGCGCAGGTCGACCGTGGCCAGGTGAAAGCCAAACACCTCCACCGCGCGTATCAGCGGGTGCAGGCGCTCGGCAATCAGCGCTTCGCCATGGTGCGCCTTGAGCGAGGCTTCGATGGTGCGCAGGTCGGCCAGAAAGTCCTCGGCCCGGGCATAGGCGTTTTGCGGCGCCACGGCATGGCGCGCCGCCTCGCCGCCGGTCAGCTCCTTCAGCGTGGCGGCCAGCCGCGCGTAGACCCCGGTGAGGGCGCGGCGGTAGGGCTCGTCCTTGCGGTGCTCGCTGGTGTCGGGCGAGCTTTCGGCCAGGGCCCGCATCTCGGGGCTGAAGTCCACCAGCATGGCCGACAGCGACAGTTCGCCGCCCAGGAAGTGCACCTCGGTCAGGTAGTGGCGCAGCGCCACTTCGGCCTGCCGGCCCAGTGCGTAATTGAGCGTGTCGGCGCTGACATTGGGGTTGCCGTCTCGGTCGCCGCCTATCCACTGGCCCATGCGCAAAAAGCTGTGTACCGGCTGGTTGCCCAGCTCGCGCTCCAGGTTGGCGTAGAGCTTGGGAATCTCGCGCAGAAAGGTGGCTTCGTAGTAGCTCAGCGCGTTCTCGATTTCGTCGGCCACGGTGAGCTTGGAAAAGCGCAGCAGCCGCGTTTGCCAGAGCTGCATGACGCGGGCGCGCAACTGGGCTTCGTTGGCCGCCAGCTCGCGCGGCGTCAGCGCGTCCTTGGCGGCATTGTGGACTTGCGCCAGCGCCTTGATGTCGTCGCGCGCCGTCAGCAGCTGCGCGATGTCGCGTTCGGCATCCAGAATGCTTTTGCGCTGCACTTCGGTCGGGTGGGCGGTGAGCACCGGTGACACATAGCTGTGGGCCAGCGTAGTTGCTATCGTTTTGGGAGCTATCCCCGCCCAGCGCAGGCGGGCCAGCGCCACTTCTATGCTGCCTTCCTGGGTGTCGCCGGCACGCTCGTGGACGGCCCGGCGGCGGATGTGGTGGCGGTCTTCGGCCAGGTTGGCCAGGTGGCTGAAGTAGGTGAAGGCGCGGATCACGCTGACGGTCTGGTCGCCCGACAGGCCCTTGAGCAGCTTTTTGAGCGCCTTGTCGGCCTCCTGGTCGGCGTCGCGCCGGAAGGCGACCGACAGCTTGCGTATCTGCTCGATCAGCTCGTAGGCGGCCACGCCCTCCTGGTCGCGAATCACGTCGCCCAGGATGCGGCCCAGCAGGCGTATGTCTTCCACCAGGGGGCGTTCGTTGTCCCGGGAGCGCCCGGCGGGCTTGGCAGCGGCGCCGTCGGCGACGCTGCTTCTGGTGTTGTCTCTGACGGGTTTGGCGCGCGCGGAAGTGACCATCTCTGCCCTCTAGTTATTGACCTGATGCTGAATGTCACATGCTAGCATTCACTTCCCCCCAAGGATTACCAACAGGTTACGTGTGTCTGCAGAGTTTCAAACCCATCAAGAAGTCGTGAAAAAAATTGTGATCGCCACGCGCGAAAGCCGTCTGGCGCTGTGGCAGGCCGAGCATGTCAAGGCGCTGCTCGAAACACGTCTGGGTTGGCAGGTGGAGCTGCTGGGCATGACCACCCAGGGCGACCAGATCCTGGACCGCTCGCTGAGCAAGGTCGGCGGCAAGGGCCTGTTCGTCAAGGAGCTTGAAGTGGCGCTCAGCGAAGGCCGGGCCGACCTGGCGGTGCATTCGCTCAAGGATGTGCCCATGGACCTGCCCGAAGGCTTCGCGCTGGCCTGCGTGCTGGAGCGTGAAGACCCGCGCGACGCCTTTGTCTCCAACCAGTTTGCCTCGCTCGCCGAGCTGCCGCAGGGTGCGGTGGTGGGCACTTCCAGCCTGCGCCGGCTGGTGCTGCTCAAGGCCTTGCGGCCCGACCTCAACATTCAGTCGCTGCGCGGCAACCTCGACACGCGGCTGCGCAAGCTCGATGAAGGCCAGTACGCCGCGATTGTGCTGGCCGCCGCCGGCCTGAAGCGACTGGGCCTGGAATCGCGCATTCGCAATACCTTTGCCCCTGAGGACATGCTGCCCGCCGCCGGGCAGGGCGCCTTGGGCATTGAGGTGCGGGCGGACCGTGCCGACCTGATGGCCGCGCTGGCCACCTTGGCGCATCAGCCGACCTGGCTGGCGGTGACCGCCGAACGCACAGTGTCGCGCGCCATGGGCGGCAGCTGCTCCATGCCGCTGGCGGCTTTCACCAGCGGTGCGGCGACGCAAGGCACGGGCCACGACATGCAGCTCAACGCCGCCTGGGGTGACCCGGCCACGGCCGAGGCGCCGGCTGGCGCGCCGCTAACGCCGCTGGTGCAGGTTGGGCTAACCGCGCCGGTGCGCAACTTTGCCGAGGCCGAGGCCCTGGGCGAAGCGGTGGCAGCGCAATTGCGTGCCGGCGGCGCCGTCTGGGCCGGCAAGACCATCCACCCTTGATGCCGCACGCCAGCCTGCCAAAGACGGCCCGCGTCATCGTGACCCGGCCGGCGGGTGACGCGCAGCACTGGGTGCTGCAGTTGCAGCGGGCCGGCTTTGCGGCCGAGGCCTTGCCGCTGATTGACATCGTGCCCGCGTCAGCCCCCGCCGAGGTGCAGGCGCTGCAGCGCGCCTGGCAGACGCTGGACAGCTACGCCGCCTGCATGTTTGTCAGCGGCCAGGCGGTGGTGCATTTTTTCAAGCAATACAAGGCGCCAGCCCAGGCGCTGCAAGCGCAATCAGCTATCAATAACGTAGCGTATGCCGGGCCGCGCGAATGGCCGCCCGGCCTGCGTTGCATGGCGCCCGGGCCGGGCACGGTGGCGGCCCTGGTCGCCGTGGGCATTCCCGCCGGGCAGATCGATGCGCCGGCTCTGGATTCCCGCCAGTTTGACTCGGAAGCCCTGTGGCAGGCCATTGGCCAGCGCGACTGGCAGGGACGCCGGGTGCTGATGGTGCGCGGCCAGAGCGTGGGCGCCGGGGGCGATGCCGGTTCAACTGGCCGCGACTGGCTGGCCCGGCAATGGGCGGCCGCCGGTGCGCAGGTGGATTTTGTGGGGGTGTACCAGCGCCGCCCACCCAGCCTGACCGACGCGCAGGTCCAGCGCGCACACGCCGCCAGCACCGACGGGTCGGTGTGGCTCTTCAGCAGCTCCGAGGCCGTGGCCAATCTGCTCAGCCTGCCGGCGATGAGGGCGATGGACTGGAGCCGTGCCCGCGCCGTGGCTACGCACCCGCGCATTCTGGAGGCCGTGCGGGCCGCCGGCTGGGGTGTTGTTGTGGAGTCACGCCCCGCATTGAAGGACATCCAGGGTACGCTGCGCTCGATAGAATCACTCTATCCATGAGCGACAGCCACCCCGATCTGCCCCTTACGCCTGCACCCGATAGCGAGCCGGTGATTGAACGCGCACTGCTTGCGGAGCCGCCGCCGGCCGCGCCGCAGGATGCCTGGCTGGTGCCGCGCAAATGGGTGCTGTTGGTCACGGTGCTCGCCGCGGGTGGCTTGCTGACCAGCGGCCTGCTCTGGCAAAAGCTCGGCAACCTCCAGGAAGAACTGGTCCGCCGCAGCATGGATTCCGGCGCGCAGGCCATCGAGGCCCGCACGCTGGCGCGCCAGGCCCAGGATGGCACGCGCGAGCTGTCGGCGCGGCTGGCGATCCAGGAAACCCGCATCAGCGAAGTCAGCCTGCAGCGCAGCCAGCTCGAAGAACTGATGCAAAGCCTGTCGCGCTCGCGCGATGAAAACCTGGTGGTCGATGTGGAGTCAGCGCTGCGCCTGGCCCAGCAGCAGGCGCAACTCACCGGCAGCGCCGAGCCTTTGCTCGCCGCGCTCAAATCGGCCGACCAGCGCCTGTCGCGCGCCGCCCAGCCCCGCCTGAATCCCCTGCAGCGCGCGATGGCCCGGGACATGGACCGCATCAAGGCGGCGACCCTGACCGATGTACCGGCCCTGATGCTCAAAATCGACGAACTGGTTCGCCTGGTCGACGATTTGCCGGTGGCCAATGCCATGGTGGCGGCGACCGCCCCACGCCCGTCGGCGGCGCCGCATTCCCCTGTACCGCGGGCCGCAGCTTCCGCGCCTGACACCTCTTCGGGCCATGGCAAATGGTGGCGGGTGTTTGACCAGGAGGCGATTCAGGCCTGGTCGCAGCGCACGCTGGACAACCTGCGTGAGGAAGTCCGCAAGCTGCTGCGCGTGAGCCGCATCGATCAGCCCGATGCTGCCTTGCTGGCGCCCGAACAAACGTTTTTCCTGCGTGAAAACCTCAAGCTCAGGCTGCTCAATGCCCGCCTGGCCCTGCTGTCGCGCCAGACCGAAGCCGCGCGCGCCGATCTGGCGAGCGCCAGCGCCTGGCTGGGCAAATACTTTGACCCGGCTTCGCGCCGGACCCAGGCGGCCGTCCAGTTGCAGGCCCAGGTGCAAGGCCAGCTGAAAACCAGCGAGCTGCCCCGCCTGGATGAAACCATGGCCGCGCTGGCTACGGCGGCTGCAGGCCGCTAAACGTCAGAAGGGCAGGAAGGCAATCATGCGTGCGGCTCTCTGGCTTCTGGCCCTGTTTGGCGTGGCCGTTGCGGTGGCCCTGTTTGCGGGCAACAACCAGGCGGTCGTCACCGTCTTCTGGCCGCCGCACCGCGTCGATGTTTCCTTCAACCTGATGGTGCTGCTGCTGGCCGGGCTGTTCACGCTTTTGTACCTGGCCTTGCGCGCCGCGTCGGCCGTGTTTTCGCTGCCGGCCGAAGCCAGGCGCTGGCGCGCCCAGCAAAAAGAGCGCGCCATGTATGGCGCCCTCATGGACGCGCTGGCCCATTTGCTGGCCGGGCGCTACATCCGTTCCGCCAAGTCGGCGCAGAACGCGCTGGCGCAGGAAAAAGGCTTGGGGCTGATCGTCGATCAATCCACCCATGCGACCGGGCACAGCCTGGGCCGCTCCCACCAGCTGCGTTCGCTGGCGCACCTGCTGGTGGCCGAAAGCGCGCAGTCGCTGCAAAACCGGGCCATGCGCGACCAGCACCTGCAGCTGGCCCTGCAGAATTCCGCCCATCGCAGCGCGCAGGAAGTGCGCGAGGGCTTGCAGTTTCGCGCCGCACGCTGGGCGCTGGAAGACCATGATGCCGGTGCCGCCCTGGATTGGCTGACCCAGCTGCCGCAGGGCGCCGCACGGCGCACGCTGGCCCTGCGCATGAGGCTGCGCGCCGCCCGCTATGCGCGGCAAACCTTGCAGGCGCTCGAAACGGCGCGCCTGCTGGCCAAGCACCGCGCCTTTTCGCAGCCCGCGGCGCAGAGCATTGTGCGCGGCCTGGCGCTGGAGCTGCTCAATGATGCGCGCGATCCGGCGCAGCTGCAGCAAGCCTGGTTCTCTCTCGATGAAAGCGAACGCGCCATGCCCGAGCTGGTGGTGCACGCCGCTTCACGCCTGATGGCGCTGCACGGCGATGCCGGCATGGCCCGTTCCTGGCTGCTGCAGGTGTGGGACCGCATGGTGCAGCCGGGCTCCAGCCTGGGCGACAACCTGCGCATCAAGCTGATCACCGTGCTTGAAGCCGGGCTGGACTCTATTGATGCCGCCTGGCTGGGCCGCATCGAAGCGGCGCAGCTCAACCGCCCGCGGGATGCCAACCTGCAGTACCTGGCGGGCATGGCCTGCCTGAACCGGCAGCTCTGGGGCAAGGCCCGTCAGCTCCTGTCGCAGGCCGCCCCGGCCTTGCAGGACCCGCAGCTGCACCGCAATGCCTGGCGGGCCCTGGCGGTACTGGCCGAGCAGCGCGAGGACGAGGCCGCTGCCGCGCAGGCCTACAAGCGCGCCGCGCAGCTTTAAAAAAACCTGCATCACCTCTACTTGCCGCGTTCGCTGGGACGAATACGCGGGCTGTGGTGTGGCCGGCCTTGGCCATGCCGATGCCCCTGTCCTTATCCCGATGGAGGGGGCGCCGGACCCAGCGCTTTTCTGATGCCGTACTTCGGTGCGACGCTCGCCTCGTGAACCATTGATGCGCCATGTACCGCAGGGGGCGAAAAGGGCTGAAGACAAAGAGATGCGGACGCG
>NZ_BCYO01000014.1 GCF_001598235.1 Polaromonas jejuensis NBRC 106434
TTCCTTGTTTTGTGCATGGGCGCTGCCCAGTGCGAGGGTGAGAAAGCCGGCCGAAGCCACGATTTTGTGCAGGAGATTCATGGGGTGCATCCAAAAACTAAAGGGGGAAGCGCTTGAAATGTCCCGCCAGGGGACGAAGAGCGTCGAGGTCTGAATTTTAGCGCCTGCAAGAGTCATGCCCGCTTGCTATGATAAATATAGCTGCTTGCGCCATCGCTGATCGGATTGAAGCCGGTTTCATTGTCAGATCTCAGGGCATCTTTTGGCGCAATTCCTGCTTTCGGCAGTGCGGCTACAGTGAGGCGCAGGGCCTGCCGGGCAAGCCTCTGTCAATGCAACACAGGAGCGCTCAGTCGCTGAGTATCGAGATGGGAGTCATTGATGCCTCGAGCCGTCGCCAGCTTCTGCAGCTGGCCGCCGCCAGCGCCGCCTCCCTGTGGCTGCCGCGCCGCGCCTGGAGCCAGGCCCCCTTCAGCCGCCACCCGTTCACCCTGGGCGTTGCCAGCGGCTCGCCCACGCAGGACTCGGTGCTGCTCTGGACCCGGCTGATGTCGCCCAGCCTGCAGGGCCAAGCCGTGACGGTACGCTGGGAAGTCGCGCATGACGAGCAGTTCAAGCGCATCGTGCAAAGCGGCCAGGCGCAGGCCCTGGCCGAACTGGCGCATTCGGTGCATGTGGAGGTGCAGGGCCTGGCACCGGACCGCTGGTATTTTTACCGCTTCATGGCGGGCGACGCCGTCAGCGCCATAGGCCGCACGCGCACCTTCCCGGCGCCGGACGCCGTGGTGGCGCGCATGCGGCTGGCCTATGCCTCGTGCCAGAACTGGCAGCACGGCTACTTCAGCGCCTACCGCCACATGCAGGATGAAAACCTCGATGCGGTGCTGTTTCTCGGCGACTACATCTATGAATACCCGAACAGCAAGACTTCGGTGCGGCCGGCCACCGGCGGCTGGGTGCTCACGCTGGATGATTACCGCGAGCGCTACGCCCTGCACAAGAGCGACCCCGATTTGCAGGCCATGCACCAGGCCTGCCCCTGGCTGCTGACCTGGGACGACCATGAAGTGCAAAACGACTATGCGGGCCTGCAGGAGGGCGACAGCGGAAGCGGCGTCCCTGACTTTGCCGCGCGCCGCGCCGCGGCCTACCAGGCCTTTTATGAGCACATGCCTATCCGCGCCTCGGTGCTGACGCAGGCCCTGGCGGGGCTGGCCACGGGCGCCGAAATGCGTATCTACAGCCGGCTGCACTATGGCCAGCTGGCCTCGTTTTACCTGCTGGACGCGCGCCAGTACAAGGACCCGCAGGTGTGCACGCGCGGGGCTAAAAAAGGTTCAAGCACCGTGAACCCGGCCAACTGCGCCGTCTGGAATGACCCCGCTCGCAGCTTGCTGGGCGCGCAGCAGGAAGGCTGGCTGGACGCCGAGTTCGGCAAAGCCGGCAGGCAATGGAATGTGCTGGGGCAGCAGTCGCTGATGGGCCAGCGGGATTTCCGGCCCGGTCCGGGCCAGCTTCTCTGGAACGACGGCTGGGATGGTTACAGCGCCGCACGCACACGCCTGACAGACGCATTGCGTAAAAATGCCGTCGCCAACCCGGTGGTGCTGGGCGGTGACGTGCATGAGAACTGGGTCGGCCATGTCAAGGCCGACTATGCCCGGGCGGACAGTCCCAGCATAGGCGTCGAGTTTTGCGGCACCAGCATCAGCTCGCGTTCGGCCGGCCATGAAAAGACCGCAGAGCGCCTCGCCGAGAACCCTCATTTCGTGTTTGCCGATGCCGAGCGCAAGGGCTATGGCGTGGTGGAGTTCACGCCCAAAGGGCTGACCACCCGCCTGCGCGTGGTAGACGATGTGAGGCAGGCAAAAACCGCCGTTGAAACCCTGGCCAGTTTCACCGTCCAGGCCGGGCAGCCCCATGTTGAACGGGTGTGAGGCGGGCGCCTGAAAATGCTGACGGAACCGGGCACTTGCACAAAGGTGGAATTGACAAAATATCTGTTCTGTGACTCACTTGTGGCTGTCTGGAGAGTGGCGCCGTACAGAGGCCAGACCCCCAAAAAAGTCTGAAGGAAAAGCCAAAAAAGAAGAGCCAAAGAGAAGGAGGGAAGACGCTTCATGAACCTGATGACATTGCTGATGACCGTGCTGGGTGTGTCCATTGGCGTACTGGCGGGCGCGCTGCTCAATGCCTGGTGGTTACGGCGCAAAGCCCGTGAAAAGCTGCTCATCCCCCCTCGATGGCCGCTGGCTGCGCGCGGTGTGGTGACGACCGACGAGCATCTGGTCTGGCATTGGCTGCGCGACACCTTTTATGACCATATCGTGATGGTCAAAATCCCGGTCCAGCGTTTCACCCTGCCGATCGAGAGGGAAAGAGGCCCTGACAGCAGTGAGCGGTGG
Organism: Polaromonas jejuensis NBRC 106434; assembly: GCF_001598235.1. Lineage (GTDB taxonomy): Bacteria > Pseudomonadota > Gammaproteobacteria > Burkholderiales > Burkholderiaceae_C > Polaromonas > Polaromonas jejuensis. Next base: position 2,406 of record NZ_BCYO01000014.1, read on the forward strand.
CTGGATCTGCTCAACGGGGTTTACACGACCTTCACGGTTTGCAACACCGACGGCAAGGTGGTGGGCTGCGTGGACGTGCCCACCAAACGCGGCTTTAGCCGGGCCAACCGCGAATTGAAGGAAACGCTGCTGTCGGATTGCGCAATCGCCTACACCGTGGTCCGCAGCGATCGCCTGCCCGCCGGCAGCGCCATGCGGGCGGCCTTTCTGGGTGAAATTCCGGCGGCGCCGGTGCAGACGGTGCAGGAAGCGTGCGTTGGCGTCGACACCAGTTTTTACGCGGAAATTGACGCCTTTACCAGGCAGAAAATGAAAGCCGCCAGAGAGGCGGCGCTCAAAGAACTCAACCGGGACAACCAGGAGGCCGTTCCGCCGGCCAAAAACCGCAACGTCGGGTTTAACCCGGACGGCACGGGCACCATTCGGGACCTGGACAAGCCGGACCCGTTTGCCAAGCCCTGGGAAGATTCCTTTATCTATCCCGCCGACACCCGGCCGGCCCGGCTTGAGTAAGGGCCGCCCATGCACGCCCTGTGGCCCTACAAAGGGCCGCCAGCAAGGGCAGGCCATCGATTCCGGTCTTCCTGCCAAGGGGCTGCCGTCGTGAGCCGCTTGGGTCACACCCGGGACAAGATTTACAAGACCGTGGCGCGGCAGCTTCACGGAGTGGTGCCTTGCTGGGTGTGCGGCGAACATGTGGCGCCTGAGGCGGCGACCCTGGAGCATATCCGCCCCCTGAGTGAGGGCGGCAACAGCCACGCGGAGAACCTGGCCATCAGCCACGAGGTCTGCAATGGCCAGCGACACGCGACCGGTCGGGTGCCCACTTCGGCGACGTCACCGGGACAGGTGCTCAGGCGCAAGGCCACCGACCCTCTAGCGGGGCCTCCTTCATCTGAGGCCTTGCTGCCTCCTGCGGCGCCCTGATCTAAAAGCTAAAAGGCCGGGGGCTTACTTCAGCACTTCCAGCAGGCGGTCGAGCCCGCCCTCATTGATGGCGACCATGGCCTGCTCGCGCACCCTGGGCTTGGCGCGATAAGCCACAGAGAGGCCCGCCACGCCCATCATGGGCAGGTCGTTGGCGCCGTCGCCCATGGCAATGGCCTGCAGCGGATTGATGCCCAGCTTGCCGCAGGTTTCCAGCAGCATCTTGCGTTTTTCTTCGCCATCGCAAATGTCGCCCCAGGGCTGGTCCACCAGCTTGCCTGTGAGCCGGCCGTCGCTGATTTCCAGCACATTGGCGCGGGTGTAGTCGATGCCCAGTTCGTCGCGGATACGGTCGGCGAAAAAGGTGAAGCCGCCACTGACCAGCAGCACCTTCATGCCGACGGCCTTGCAGGCGTGCACCAGCTCTGCGGCGCCGGGGTTGAGCTTGAGGCGCTGGTGATAGACCTCGTCCATCTGGCTCAAGCTCACGCCCTTGAGCAGTGCCACGCGGCGGCGCAGGCTTTCCTTGAAGTCGGCGATATCGCCGCGCATGCTGGCCTCGGTAATGGCCGCAACTTCGGCTTTGCGGCCTACGGCATCGGCGATTTCATCCACGCACTCGATGTTGATGAGCGTGGAGTCCATGTCAAAGGCAATCAGCTTGAAGTCGCTGAGTTTCAGGTCTGGCGTGGCGACGCTAACGACGAGGCCGGGGGAGATTTCAGCAGGAGTCATGCGGGAGTGGTTTCCGTGGTGGGTTGTCCGAGTGAACGCAAGACATCGCGCACCATTTGCGCGCGGTCCTTGGGGTTCTCCAGCGCGCGCTCTATGCGCAGCTTGTCGTTGCCGGCCAGTTTGATGTGCCGGTTTTTCTGGATCAGATGCATGATGGCCATCGAGTCGATGGGCGGGTCTTTTTTGAACGTGATGTTGATCGCCCCTGAAGCGGCATCGACCTTGACCACGCCATAAGGCTTGGCAATCACGCGCAGGCGGTGCACGTCGATCAACGTCTGCGCCTGCGGCGGCAGCTTGCCGAAGCGGTCGACGATTTCTTCGAGCAGGTCGTCGATTTGCTCGGTCTTCCTGGCGGTTGCCAGCTTCTTGTAGAAGGAGAGGCGCAAATGCACATCGCCGCAATAGTCGTTGGGCAGCAGGGCCGGGGCGTGCAGGTTGATCTCGGTGGTGACGCTGAGCGGCGACAACAGATCGGGCTCGCGGCCGGCCTTGAGCGAGGCCACGGCCTCGCTGAGCATCTCGTTGTAGAGCTGAAAACCGACTTCCAGCATGTTGCCGCTCTGGTTTTCGCCCAGCACCTCTCCGGTGCCGCGAATCTCCAGGTCGTGCATGGCCAGGTAAAAGCCCGAACCGAGTTCCTCCATTTGCTGGATCGCCTCCAGGCGCTGGCCGGCCTGCTTGGTCAGGCCTTCGATGTCGGGCACCATCAGGTAGGCATAAGCCTGGTGGTGGCTGCGGCCGACGCGGCCGCGCAGCTGGTGCAGCTGCGCCAGGCCGAACTTGTCGGCGCGGCTCATGACGATGGTGTTGGCGCTGGGCACGTCAATGCCGGTTTCAATGATGGTGGAGCACAGCAGCAGGTTGTAGCGCTGGGCCACAAAGTCCTTCATCACGCGTTCCAGTTCGCGCTCAGGCATCTGCCCATGGGCAATCGCAATGCGCGCCTCGGGCAGGATTTCCTCGAGTTTCTGGCGCCGGTTTTCAATGGTTTCCACCTCGTTGTGGAGGAAGTAAACCTGTCCGCCGCGCTTGAGCTCACGCAGCACGGCTTCGCGGATCACGCCGTTGCTTTCGCTGCGCACAAAGGTCTTGATGGCCAGGCGGCGCTGCGGCGCGGTGGCAATCACGCTGAGGTCGCGCAGGCCTTCCAGCGCCATGCCCAGGGTGCGCGGAATCGGCGTGGCGGTCAGCGTGAGCACATCGACCTCGGCGCGCATGGCCTTCATGGTTTCCTTGTGGCGCACGCCAAAGCGGTGCTCCTCGTCAATGATCAAGAGGCCCAGGCGCTGAAACTTCACGTCCTGGCTCAGCAGCTTGTGGGTGCCCACCACGATGTCCACGCTGCCGTCGGCCAGGCCCTTGATGGCGGCGTTGATTTCCTTGCCCGAACGGAAGCGGCTCATCTCGGCCACCTTGACCGGCCATTTGGCAAAGCGGTCCACCAGCGTCTGGTAATGCTGTTCGGCCAGCAGGGTCGTCGGCGCCAGCAGGGCGACCTGCTTGCCGCCGGTGATGGCGATGAAGGCGGCGCGCAGGGCGACTTCGGTTTTGCCGAAACCGACGTCGCCGCAGACCAGCCGGTCCATGGGGCGCGGGCTGATCATGTCCTGGATCACCGCGTGGATAGCGGCGCGCTGGTCGGCGGTTTCCTCAAAGCCGAAGTCGTTGGCAAAGGCTTCATAGTCGCCGGGTGAGTAGCGGAAGGCATGGCCCTCGCGCGCGGCGCGGCGGGCGTAGATGTTGAGCAGCTCGGCGGCGGAGTCGCGAATCTGCTCGGCGGCCTTGCGCTTGGCTTTCTCCCACTGGCCGCTGCCCAGCTTGTGCAGCGGCGCCTCTTCGGCGCTCACGCCGGTGTAGCGGCTGATCAGGTGCAGCTGGCTGACAGGCACGTACAGCGTGGCCTTGTCGGCGTATTCCAGGTGCAAGAATTCTTGCAGCGAGGGCGTGCCGTCGGCGTTCTTCTCCTGTCCCAGGTCCATGTTGATCAGGCCGCGGTAGCGGCCTATGCCGTGGGCGCTGTGGACCACCGGGTCACCGACGTTGAGTTCGGAGAGATCCTTGATCAGCGCCTCGACGTCGCTGACCTGTTCCTGCTTTTTGTTGCGCCGGCGCGTGGTGACGCCTGCGGCAAACAGTTCGGTCTCGGTAACGAAGTCAAGGCCTTCTTCAAGCCAGCTGAAACCGGTGTTCAGCGCGGCGGTGGCAATGCCGAGTTTTTCTTCGCTGGCCTGGAAGTCTTCGAGGGAGTCAAATGCCGGCGGGCTGACGTTGCTGGCGCGCAGGAAGTCGAGCAGGCTTTCGCGGCGGCCATCGCTTTCGGCGAGCAACAGGACCCGATGGGCGGTATTGCCCACGTGGCTTTTGAAGCGGGCCAGCGGGTCTTCGGCGCCGCGCACCACGGCCATCTCGCCGAGTTTTTGAAACTGTGCGTTGTCGCCAATGTCTTGCACCGTGCTGCGGATCGCCAGTTGGGCGTAGTCGTTGGCGCGTGCATAAAACTGCTCGCTGCCCAGAAACAGCGCTTCGGGCGGCAGGGCGGGGCGGTCGGGCGCATCCTTGACCAGCCGGTAGCGGTCCCTGGTGTCCTGCCAGAAGCGCTGGAAGGCCGGCTCCAGCTCACCATGCAGCACCACCATCGCCTGTCGGCCCAGGTAGTCAAACACGCTGGCGGTTTCTTCGAAAAACAGCGGCAGGTAGTACTCGATGCCGGCCGTGGCGACACCATTGCCCATGTCCTTGTAGATGCGGCTTTTGGTCGGGTCGCCTTCCAGCAGTTCGCGCCAGCGCTTGCGGAATTTGGCGCGCGCGTCGTCGTCCATCGGAAACTCGCGGCCCGGCAGCAGGCGCACTTCGGGTACGGGGTAGAGGCTGCGCTGGCTGTCCGGGTCAAAGGTGCGGATGCTGTCGATCTCGTCGTCAAAAAGATCCACGCGATAAGGCACCGGGGAGCCCATGGGAAACAGATCAATCAGGCCGCCGCGCACGGCGTATTCGCCCGGGCTGACCACCTGCGTGACATGGCTGTAGCCGGCCAGCGTGAGCTGGGCTTTCAGCTTGGCCTCGTCCAGCTTTTGCTTGACCTTGAACTCGAAGGTGTAGCCGGCCAGAAAGCCGGGCGGCGCGAGGCGGTACAGCGCCGTGGTCGCCGGCACGATGACGACGTCGGCACCGGTTTCCTTGTCGCGCTGCTGGATCCGCCACAAAGTGGCCAGCCGTTCGCTGATCAGGTCCTGGTGCGGCGAGAAGGTGTCGTAGGGCAGGGTTTCCCAGTCGGGAAACAGCGCGCAGCGCAGGTCAGGCGCAAAAAAAGCGATCTCCTCCATCAGGCGCTGGGCCGTGGCGGCGTCCGACGTGATGATGGCGGTGAGCTTGCCGGCGGCTTTCTCGCGCTGGCCCAGGCGGGCCAGCAGCAGGGCATCGGCGGAACCGGCAGGCTGCGGCAGTGTGTAGCGTTTGCCGGAAACGAGTGTGGGTAGATGCATTAATCAGTGCGCCGTGAGGCTCGGTCAGGAGTCGGATCGGAGTCGAGTCAAGGGAGGAACAATCTCAAACCATTCGGAAAGTCGTGCGGCAAAAGCCCGGCACCCCAAACCATCCGGCGTGGGGTGCCTTCGCGGCTCAAAGGCTGATTTTAGAATCTATGATCAAGTCATGACGACAAGCCGCGCCAATATCCGCTCCGATGCCCGTTTTTTTGCCTTGATTCCTTGCGCCGGGCAGGGCAGCCGCGCCGGGGCGCCCTTGGCCAAGCAATACCAGGTGATCGCCGGCCAGGCCATGGTGTTGCACACGCTGGCTGCTTTTCAGGACGTTCCTGACTTGTCGCTAACGCTGGTGGTGGTCGCGTCCGGCGATCATTTCTTTGACCAGTTACCAGATCCATCATTTGATGTCGCCGCCTGCGGGGGGGGCAGCCGGGCCGAGAGCGTGCGCAATGGACTTGACGCATTGCTCCGGGCGGGTGCCGAGCGCCATGACTGGGTGCTGGTGCACGACGCGGCGCGCTGCCTGATCACCGCCGCGCAAATCCGGCAGTTGATTGAGGCCTGCGAACACGATGAGGTGGGCGGGCTGCTCGCGCACAAGCTGCCCGATACGCTCAAGCGCGAAGGCACAGTCGATAGGCAGGGGCGTGTCGCCGCCACGCTGGACCGCAGCGACAAATGGCTGGCCCAGACGCCGCAGATGTTCCGCATCGGCACCCTGATGCAGGCCCTGGAGGTGGCAGGCGGGGCCGTCACGGATGAATCCAGCGCCATGGAGGCCCTGGGCCTGGCGCCCAAGCTGGTGGCGGGCAGCGCGCAAAATTTCAAGGTGACCTACCCTGAGGACTTTGCGCTGGCCGAGGCGATCCTGCTGAACCGGCGCCGCGCGGGCTGATACCGCCGATCTGCTGAAAATAACGAACAACGCTTCCCATTTACGCGAAAGTCCTGTCATGAATGCCGTCCAGCCCACCCTTCAGCGCCCACCCTTCAGTATTGGCGAGGGCTGGGACACGCACGCGCTGGTGCCCGGGCGCAAGCTCGTCATTGGCGGGGTCGAGATTCCGCACCGCGCGGGCCTGCTCGGGCATTCGGATGCGGATGTGCTGTTGCATGCGATCACCGATGCGCTGCTGGGGGCGGCGGGGCTGGGCGATATTGGCAGCCATTTTCCCGACACGGATGCGCGCTTCAAGGGCGCGGATTCCGTCGTGCTGCTCAGTGAGGTCGGCCGCCTGCTGGCCGAGCGCGGCCTGCGCATCGGCAATATTGACAGCACCGTCGTGGCGCAGGCCCCCAGGCTCGCGCCACATATTGCGGCGATGCGCGCCCGCATTGCCGGGGCGCTGGGCCTGAATGAGGCCCAGGTCAATGTGAAAGCCAAGACCGCCGAGAAGCTGGGCCCGGTCGGGCAGGGCCTGAGCATGGAAGCCCGTGCCGTGGTATTGCTCTATTGACGCTACGTTTTTGATAGCTACTTGCGCTTGATCCGGCTGGGCCAGGGGCTTGTTTTTCCTGAATATCCGGTTTGGGGCGTGGTGCGGCGCCTCGGCGCGGCGCCCTCCGGTGACGCCTACGCCTTAACTCCTGCGCAGCTTGATATGGGCCGCCAGCCCGCCCGAGCCGGTGTTGGCCAGGCTGAACATGCCGCCCATGCGGTGAATGGTTTTTTCGACAATCGCCAGCCCCAGGCCGGCACCGGTGGCTGCCGTGCGCGCCGTGTCGCCGCGGAAAAACGGGCGTGTGAGCTTGGACAGCGCTTCCGGTGCCACGCCCGTGCCATGGTCGCGTAGCTTGACCAGCACCCATTGGTCGCGGCCCTTGGCGACGATATCGACCCGGGCCACGCCGGTTTCGGGCGTTTTGCCGTAACGCCTGGCGTTTTCAAGCAGATTGGAAATCACGCGGGACAGTTCGACCTGATCGGCCAGCACCATCATGCCATCCGGGATGCTCACTGCAACGCGCATGTCCTCGTAGTCGCCCACGGCGTACACCGCGGCGTCCACCACGGCATTGAGCGACACGGGCTCAAGCTGCGGCGGCTCGGGCCGGGCATAGTCCAGGAACTTGTCGATGATGGCATCGAGCTGGGCGATGTCGGCCGCCATGTGCTCGCGCGCGTCGGCGTCTGTCACGCTCATCTCGGTTTCCAGGCGCAGCCGGGCCAGCGGCGTGCGCAGGTCGTGCGAAATGCCTGCCAGCATGATGACCCGGTCCTGCTCGATTTTGGAGAGCTGCTCGGCCATGCGGTTAAAGCCGATATTGACCTCGCGAATTTCGCTGGTCGCCACTTTTTCATCCAGCAGGCTGGCGTCGAAGTCTCCGTCACGCATGCGGCTGGCCGCAAACGAGAGCTGCTTGAGCGGCCGGTTGATCAGGCGCGCGATGAAGGCCGCTCCGGCGAGCGACAAGGCGGCGGCGGTGATGAGCCAGATCACCCAGGTGCTGTTGCGCGTGGGGCCGACCTTGGACGGGTCGGTCAGCAGCCAGTAGGCGTCTCCATCAATGGCAAAGCCAACCCACAAGCCTCTCTCGCCATTGACGACGCTGGCGACAACGGTGCCACTGCCCAGCCGGGCCTTGAGTTCCGCGGAGATGCGCTCGCCCAGTTCATCACTCTCAAACAGCTCGAACTTGTCCTTGGGTTCGCGCGGCGTGATGCGCACGCGCTCTTCGTCGGCCAGGGTCTTGATCAGCGATACGCGGGCGATGGAGTCGGAGTAGCGCAGTGCGGCGCGGCTCAGATTGACGAGCGAGGCCAGTTGCTGCGCGCTCTGGATGGCCCGTGGCTCCGACTCCAGTGCACGGAAGGTTTGCAGCCAGGCCACGATGGAGCCGAACAGCAGCAGGGCCAGAAAGAAAAAGGTCCGCCAGAACAGGTTAAAGCCCCGGCGCGGGCGCATTTCCAGCGGCGCGGGAGCGGTTTCAAGTGGAATCGGGTTGGTGGCGTCCATAGGAGTAAGGTGCGGGCCTGACAGGCGGGAGGATGGACGTGGTTGCCGCGGGGCACTGGTTCAGCGGGGGCTCAATTACCCAGTCATTAGACAAGCTGGAGGGGAAGGCTTACCGCGCGGCCGGCAGAATGGCCAGGACCCTGGCTCAGTTCGTTCCGTCCGGCACAAAGACATAGCCAATGCCCCAGACGGTCTGGATGTAGCGGGGCACGGCAGCGTCCACCTCAATCAGCTTGCGCAGGCGCGACACCTGCACATCGAGACTGCGGTCAAAGGGCTCGAACTCGCGGCCGCGCGCCAGTTGCGCCAGCTTTTCGCGCGACAGCGGCTGGCGCGGATGCCGCACCAGGGTTTTGAGCATGGCGAATTCGCCGGTGGTCAGGGGCAGTTCCTCGCCGTTTTTGTGCAGGGTGCGCAGGCCCATGTCAAACGAGAACGGACCGAAGGTAATCACTTCCTGGTCGCTTGACGGTGCGCCCGGTACCTCGGCAGTGGGTCGGCGGCGCAGCACGGCATGGATGCGGGCCAGCAGTTCGCGCGGGTTGAAGGGCTTGGACAGGTAATCGTCGGCACCGACTTCCAGGCCGACGATGCGATCCACGTCTTCGCCCTTGGCGGTGAGCATGATGATGGGGGTGCGGTCATTGGCGGCGCGCAGTCGGCGGCAAATCGAGAGGCCGTCTTCGCCGGGCATCATGAGGTCCAGCACGATCAGGTCGACCGCGTCGCGCAGCATGATGCGGTTCAGTGCCTTGCTGTCTTCGGCGAGGATGACTTCAAAACCCTCTTGCGCCAGGTAGCGGCGCAACAGGTCGCGAATACGGGCGTCATCGTCAAGAATCAGGATTTTGTCGGCGCGGGCAGTGGTTTGAGCTTGAGTCATGGTCGTCAGGTAATTTGTAACATGGCCATTTTGAGGGCTGAAATCGCCTGTTGTCTCTTTTTTCACTCACTTTGACACAGTGTTACAAAATTTGCGCTTCAATGCAAGTGAAACACAGTGCGGATGTGCACCCTGTTTAGTCTCTCGGCGTTGTTCAGCACAAACCTTGAATGAAAAACTCCCGAAAATGGGCCGCCGAAGGGCTGGGACGGCCTCAGACAACAAGGAAAACCGCCTTTATGAAGCTCCTTCAACACATCGCTTCGTTCACCGCGTCGGGTTTGCTGGCGCTGGCTGCGGCAGGCGCCCAGGCGGCTGTGCCGGTCCAGCTTTCGGCGGCCCAGGCCAGGCATTTGCTGGTGCGCACGGGGTTTTCGCCGGACCATGCCGAGGTCGATGCATTGACAGGGCAGCCCACCCGGCAGGCCATTTCGGGCTTGATTCGCAAGGCGCAAACGGCCGGGCCGATTTATCCCCCGCCCGATTTCAGCGCGCAGCCGCCGCCCATTCCGTACCGGCTGCTCAAGAGCAAGGAGGAGCAGCAGGCCCAGCGCCAGCAGCAACTGCGCGAGGGGCTGGAACTCAAGACCTGGTGGATGCGCGAGATGATCGAATCCCGCACGCCGCTGCAGGAGCGCATGACGCTGTTCTGGCACAACCATTTCGCCACCTCGCAGCAAAAGGTCAACAGCTCGCAAGCCATGTGGCGGCAGCACCTGCTGCTGCGCGCGCAGGCGCTCGGCAATTTCCGCAGCCTGCTGCACGCCGTGGCCAAGGACCCGGCCATGCTGGTCTATCTGGACGGCGCCAACAGCCGCAAGGAAGCGCCCAATGAAAACTTTGCGCGCGAGGTGATGGAGTTGTTCACGCTGGGCGAGGCGACGCAGGGCGGCAATTACACCGAGCAGGACATCAAGGAGGCAGCCCGGGCTTTCACCGGCTGGAGCGTGGAGCGCGATGACTTCAGCTTCAAGTTCCGGCCCGCATTCCACGACACCGGCGACAAGACCGTGCTGGGCCGCCGCGGCAATTTTGACGGTGATGCGGCGCTGGATATTCTGCTGGAGCAGCCCGCCGCCGCGCGCTTTATCGTGGGCAAACTCTGGAAGGAGTTTGTCTCGCCAGTGCCTGACAACACGCAGGTCGAGCGCATCGCCCGGCGGTTTCGCGCCAGCGGCTATGACATTGGCATGGCCCTGAATGAATTGCTGCTGACGGATGCCTTCTGGGCCGAGGGCAACCGCGGCAGCCTGATCAAGTCGCCCGTCGACCTGGTGGTTGGCACCGTGCGGCAGTTTGACTTCAGCTATACCGACGTGATGCCTTTTGCGCTGAAAGCCGCGCAGCTCGGCCAGAACCTGCTGGTGCCGCCGAATGTGAAAGGCTGGCCCGGCCAGAACGACTGGATCAATGCCACGACTTTGCTGGAGCGCAAGCGCTTTACCGAGCAGCTCTTTCGCGCGGTCGAGCTCAAGGGCGAATCCAAAATGGCGCCCGTCGCCATGGGCCCGGGCGGGCGCTTGATAGAGGAATCTTCGGCGATACCGGCCCAGCGGCCCATGCAGCGGATGCAGGCCGAGTTTGCGGGCGGGCAGGCGGGCCGCGGCAGCAACCAGCAGGCGCTCAGGCTGCTGGGGCGCGACGGCATCATGCGGGTCGCCGAAGGCATGGCCAAAATCACCTTTGACCCGGACCGGTGGCTGGCGCAATACGGGGGCTACACCGACCGGGAACCTTCTGATGAGCTGAAAGCGCGTCTGGCCCAGACGCTGCTTGCGGTGCCAGCTACACAAACGATAGCGAATGGGACGGTCGGGGTGGCCTACCTGCGCAGCCTCACGCTGGACCCGGCCTACCAGCTCAAATAAGAAAGGATGCACGCCATGCAACGCCGACATTTTGTCAGCCTGGTTTCCAGCCTCACGGGCGCGGCCCTGCTGTCCGCCCATGCACCGGGCTGGGCCCAGGCGACGGCCCAGCGCGCGGCTTCCGCGGCAGATCGCATCCTGATTCTGGTGGAGCTCAAGGGCGGCAACGACGGCCTGAACACCGTCGTGCCCTATGCCGACAACAACTACTATCAGTTGCGCCCGGTGATTGCCATCAAGCGCGAGGAAGTGATCAGGCTCGACGCGCAAACCGGCCTGCATCCGGAACTCAAGGCCTTGCTGCCGCTCTGGGAAAAGGGCGAGCTGGGCATCGTGCAGGGCGTGGGTTACCCGCAACCCAATCTCTCGCATTTCCGCTCCATAGAGATTTGGGAGACGGGTTCCAAATCCAGCGAATACCTGCCGGACGGCTGGGTGACGCGCGGCCTGAAAGGCATGGCCGGCGCCGCCAATTTCACAACCGAAGGCGTGCTGATTGGCGGCAACGAGTTGGGCGCACTGGCCGGCGCCCGCGCCGTGAGCCTGAACAACCCGGAAGCCTTCGTCAACCAGTCCCGTTTGGCCCAGGGCGTGGAAACATCGCTGGCCAAGGGCAATCCGGCACTGCAATACCTGCTGCAGGTGGAAAGCGACATCAATCAGGCGGCACAGGGCTTGCGCGCTGAAAAATACAATTTCACCACCCCGTTTCCGCCCGGCGCCTTTGGCAATGGCGTGAAGGCCGCGGCCCAGGTGGTGGCTTCGCAAAAGGGCAGGGGCGGCGTGCCCGTCATCACGCTCACGCTGGGCAGCTTTGACACCCACCAGAACCAGCTGGGCACGCACGCCAACCTGATGAAGCAGCTGGCCGAAGGCATGGCCGCGCTGAAGGGCGCACTGACAGAACTGGGCGCCTGGGACCGCACCCTGGTGATGACCTTCTCGGAGTTTGGCCGTCGCCCGCATCAGAACCAGTCGAACGGCACCGACCACGGCACGCTGGCACCGCATTTTGTGGCCGGCGGTGCGGTGCGCGGCGGGCTCTATGGGCAGGCGCCCGACCTGGGCCGGCTGGACAGCACGCAAAATGCCCGCTATACCACCGACTTTCGCCAGCTCTATGCCACGGTGGCCAAAGACTGGTGGGGTGTGAATCCCGAGACGGTCACACGCGGACACTTTGAGCCGTTCAGCTTCCTGAAGGCCTGAGTCTTTCCGCTGTTTTTTTCTCTTCCTGTTTTTTCCTGTTGACTACCCGAAAGGTAAACCGCTTGATGCGTACTATAAAATTGATAGCTTCTTGTGCCCTTGCTGCCTGTGCTACAGGTCTGTTTGCTCAAAATATGCCGCGAGATATGTCGCATGAGTCACTGCAGAACGTGGCCCAGCTCTCCGCCAGCGGCTCGGTGGAGGTGCAGCAGGATTTGCTGTCAATTTCAATGAGCACCACACGTGACGGCAGCGACGCCGCGACGGTGCAAACCCAGCTCAAGCAGGCGCTGGATAGCGCGCTGGCGCTGGCCAAACAGGCGGCCGTTCCCGGCCAGATGGACGTGCGCACCGGCAATTTCAGCCTGTACCCGCGCTACGGCAAGGACGGCAAGATCAATGGCTGGCAAGGTACGACCGAACTGGTGCTGGAAGGCAAGGATTTTCCGCGCATCACCAGCATGGCCGGCAAGATCCAGAGCCTGACCCTGGGCCATGTCAGCTTTGCCCTGAGTCGCGAGCAGCGCGCCAGGGTGGAGGGCGAAGCCCAAACGCTGGCGATTGAGCGCTTCAAGGCCAAGGCCGGCGAGATCGCCAAAGGCTTTGGCTTTGCCGGTTATTCCCTGCGTGAGGTGTCCATCCAGGCCAACGATCAGGGCGTCGGTCCCCGTCCGCGCATGATGGCGATGCAGGCCAAGGCGGAGATGTCGGACGCACCGGTTCCCGTCGAAGCCGGCAAGACCGCGGTGCTGGTGAACGTCAGCGGCTCCGTGCAGATGAAGTAGGCGCAGTCAACGCGATGGGAGCACCGCTAGATCAGGCAGTGGCCTGGCGCGCCCTGCGCGCCACCACGGTGGCGCGCACCTGGTCGTAAGTCCAGTTGAAGACAAAGGTATAGGGCAGAAAAAACAGCGCAATTCCAATGTCCAGTACAAAGGCCTCCCACTGGCCTATGCCCAGCCACCAGGCGGCCAGGGGGACCACGGCCAGGAGCAGGCCGACTTCAAACAGCACCGAATGCACCGCGCGGGCCACCAGGGTGCGTTGAAAGCCCATGCGCTGCTGGGCCCGGTCAAAGAGGGCGTTGAACACCATGTTCCAGCTCATCGCGACCAGCGAGATCATCAGCGTCAGCAAGCCCATGTGCCCCAGCGAATAGCCGAGCAGCCAGGCGCCCAGCGGCGCGCAAATGGCAATCGCCAGCACCTCGAAGCCGAGGGCATGAAAAAAACGTTCCTTGGCTGATTTCTGAAGACTCATGACATGGCTTTGAATGGAATAAGGCCCTATTTTTATCGTTATTTTGGATGGTATGAAATCAATTACCATCTAAAAAATAGATGAGTAAGGAGGTCATGCCATGCGCCATTCCCCGGAAGCCCTGACGGCCTTTGCCGAAGCCGCGACCCTGGGTTCGTTCTCGGCCGCCGCCCGCAAACTGGGCAAAAGCCAGTCCACGGTCAGCAGTGCGATTGCAAACCTGGAAATCGACCTGGGGCTGACGCTGTTCGACCGCAGCAGCCGCAAGCCGACGCTGACCGGGCAGGGCCGGGTGGTGCTGGGCAAGGTGCAGGAAATTCTCGCCGCCAGCGACCGGCTGGACCGCTCGGCCAGCCAGCTGAGCGGCGGCCTGGAGGCCAGGCTCAGCGTGGTGTGGTCGGACACCTACCAGTCCGACCGCTTTGAAGAGATGCTGATGGCTTTTGAGCAGCGCTTTCCGGACCTGGAGTTTGAATGCCTGATCGCCGAACATGGCGACCTGGTGTCGCTGGTGCAGACCGGGCGCGCGCAGATCGGCGTGGTGGCTGCGCAAAACCTTTACCCGCCCGATGTCGGTTCGGCCATGATTGCCGAGCAGTCGGAGATCACGCTGTTTGTGGCCAGCACGCACCCGCTGGCCCGCCTGAAAGACATCACCCCCGAGGTCCTGGCCAATTTCCGCGAATTGCGGCTGGACACCTATCTGGCGCGTACCGGTCAGGCCCAGCCTTCGGCGCGCCGTGCCTGGTCGGCACCCAGCTACCTCATGCTGCTTGAAATGGCGGTGCTGGGCTTTGGCTGGGCCGCCATCCCGCGCTGGATGGTCACACGCTTCGCCGCGGACCGTCTGCACGAGCTGGATGCGCGCGGCTGGCCCAGGCGCGTTCCGGTGGACGCGGTGTGGTCGCGCCAGCGCCCCCTGGGCCGCGCCGGCACCTGGCTGCTGCAGGAAATGCTGGCGCCGCCCGTAGCGCCGCATTCATAGGGGAAATCTGCTTCCAGCCGGCGCGTAGCGGGCGCAGTCGGCTATGAATTTTGTAGCGGGATGCATGGCCCATAAAAAAGGCCTGCAGACCCGATGGGACTTGCAGGCCTGGTTTGGCACGCGCGCTGAGCGCCTGGCCGATCAGAAGCGGTAGCGCAGGCCCACCGTGGTGGCGCCCACGCGGTCGCGGCCACTGTTGACAAATTTCAGGTCATGCGAGTCGTACTGCAGCACGGCAGACAGCTGGGGGTTGAACGCATATTCGGCGCCCAGGCCATAGGACACGCCAAAGCCGCTCTCACTGCCGGAAGCGATGCCCGATGCGGGAACAGCGGACACATCGGTCCGGCCATAGGTGGTCCCCAATTTGCCCAACAGGTTGAACTGCGAGCTGAGCGGTAATTTTCCGACCAGGCTCAGGTTGAAACCTTCGGCCTTGGTCTGGCCGCCAGCCCGGCTGACTTTGCCGAAGTTGGTATAGCCCAGTTCCAGGCCCAGATTGCTGGTGAAATAGCTGCCGCCATAAAGGTTGTAGACGGTGTCATGCTTGTCAAACGGAAATCCCACGCCGCTGTTCAGTGAGTAGTCGGACCGGCCCGCGTTGAAGCCAATGTAGCCAGCACCGGGTGAGTACCAGGACATGGTGCTGCCGCTGCTTTGAGCCTGTGCACCTGCGGCAGCGGCCAGGGCGGCGATTGCCAGAGCGCTTGCGCAAAGGGTTCGGGTCAATGATTGCATGCTGCTTCCTTCAGGATTGAATGTGTAAAACAATGCCTCAGCCAGAGGGACCGCTCTTATTGTGCGACTTCCTGTGGACTTCCGGCCCCCAATTTAAGTTCCCGCTGTTGGCCGGGCTGTGAGCGCAAAAAGTAAATTCCTGTAGGACAAACGGAAATATTGCGTTTCTGCGATGCGTGTCTTTGCAGGGTGTGCCGCCTTGCAAGGGGCCATCTGTTCCGGCGCGAAGCCTGCTGCTAAAGTCGGGTGATGCAGCTCATCACCCATCTGCCTGGAAGCAGCGCCCTGGTCTTCGATTCACCCCACAGCGGCACCAGCTATCCGCCGGATTTTTTATACGCCTGCGCGATGCCGACTTTGCGCCAGGCCGAAGACACGCATGTGGAAAAACTCTATGACTTCGCACCCGCGCTGGGCGTGCACTGGATAGAAGCGCATTTTCCGCGCAGCTACCTCGACGCCAACCGCAACACCACCGAGATGGACGTCACGCTGTTTGACGAACCCTGGCCCGGGCCGGTGGAGACCGATCCCAAAATACTGTCCAAGGTCCGCCTCGGCAAGGGGCTGATCTGGCGCACCACCGACGATGGCGTGCCGATTTACGATCGCAAGCTCAGCGTGGCGGAGGTGCAGGCGCGCATTGCGCAATGCTGGGAGCCCTACCACGCCGCCGTGGCGCAAGCCATTGATGCCGCGCATCTGGCGCATGGCTACAGCATCCATATCAATTGCCATTCCATGCCGGCCGTGGCTTCGAGCAGCGCTACGGATTTCCCGGGCGAAAAGCACGCCGACTTTGTGGTGGGAGACCGCGAAGGCTCCACCGCCAGCGTGGCCCTGTCCAGACTGGTTTGCGGGTATCTGACCGCACTGGGCTACCAGGTGGCCTACAACCATCCCTACAAGGGCGTGGAGTTGGTGCGCCGCTACGGCAATCCGGCCCAGCAGCGGCACAGCATACAGCTGGAAGTCAACCGCAAGCTCTACATGAACGAAGAGACGCTGGCGATAACGCCGGGTTTTGAATCGCTCAAGGCGCATTTGCGCTCGCTGGTTGATCTGCTGCTGAAAACCGACCCGCGCGTGCTTTGAGTTTTCAGACCGGCGGCATCCCGTGCAAATAGGGGTGTTTGCGGGACATCTTGGGGACCCGTGCGGTCCATGTGTTTGGCGGTTTTGAGAGGGCTTGGGTTCACAATGGACAAACTTGATTGCGTGGTGATTGGCGCCGGCGTGGTGGGGCTGGCGGTAGCGCGGGCCCTGGCTTTGCAGGGCCGGGAGGTCATGGTGCTGGAAGCGGCCGATGCGATTGGCACCGGCACCAGTTCACGCAACAGCGAGGTCATTCACGCCGGCATCTACTACCCGCAGGGCTCGCTCAAGGCCCGGCTCTGTGTTGAGGGCAAAGAGCTGCTCTACGCCTACTGTGCCGCGCGCGGCATAGGCCACAGTCGCTGCGGCAAGCTGATTGTGGCCACCGGCGATGCGCAGCTGGCGCAGCTGCAGGGCATCATCGCCAAGGCCGCCGCCAACGGCGTGCATGACCTGGTGCTGCTCACGCGTGAAGAGGCGAGGGCGCTGGAGCCGCAGCTCGAATGCGTGGCGGCGGTGCATTCACCCAGTACGGGCATTGTGGACAGCCATGCCCTGATGCTGGCGCTGCAGGGCGATCTGGAGAACGCCGGCGGTCTTGTGGTGCTGAATTCGCCACTGGCCCAGGCGCAATTTGCGCAAGATGCTATTATTTTGATAGCTGAAGACGGCACGGAACTGCAGGCCAGCACCGTGGTCAACGCTGCGGGCCTGCAGGCGCAGGCCCTGGCCAGTCGCTTCGCCGGGCTGGCGCCGAAATTTGTACCACCCAGCCATTACGCCAAGGGCAATTACTTCACCCTGTCGGGCCGCTCACCGTTCTCACGGCTCATCTACCCGGTGCCCGAGGCCGCGGGCCTGGGTGTTCATCTCACGATTGACTTGGGGCGCCAGGCCAAGTTCGGCCCCGACGTGCAGTGGGTCAACTCGCCCGACGACCTGGTGGTGGACCCGGCGCGTGGCGATGCCTTTTACGCCGAGGTGCGCAAGTACTGGCCTGCGCTGCAGGACGGAGCCCTGATTCCTGGTTATGCGGGTATGCGCCCCAAAATCCAGGCGCCCGACGAGCCGGCCAAGGATTTTCTGATCCAGGGGCCGGCCGAGCACGGCGTGGCCGGGCTGGTCAACCTCTTCGGCATTGAATCGCCGGGCCTGACCAGTTCGCTGGCGATTGGCGATTACGTCAGCCGGTTGCTGTAAAAAAGAACCGCTTACTGTGCGACCCAGCCGCCATCCATGTTCCAGGCCACGCCGCGCACGTTGTTGCCGGCCGGTGAGCAGAAGAACAGTGCCAGCGCGCCCAGTTCCTCGGGCGTCGTGAATTGCAGCGAAGGCTCTTTTTCACTGAGCAATTGCGCGGTGGCCGCTTCGTTGGAGATGCCACCCGCCGCGACCTTGGCGTCCAGCTGTTTTTGTACCATCGGCGTCAGCACCCAGCCCGGGCAGATGGCATTGCAGGTCACGCCGCTGGTGGCGTTTTCCAGGGCGGTGACCTTGGTCAGGCCCACGATGCCGTGCTTGGCGGCCACATACGCCGATTTTTCGGCCGAGCCGACCAGGCCGTGCACCGAGGCAACGTTGATGATGCGGCCCCAGCCCTTGCCGTTGTCGGCGGACTGCATGGCGGGCAGGGCCAGGCGGGTGGCATGAAAGGCGCTGCTCAGGTTGATGGCGATCACCGCGTCCCATTTTTCAACCGGAAAGCTTTCGATGCGGGCGACATGCTGGATGCCGGCGTTGTTGACCAGAATGTCGACCCGGCCAAACTGGACGGCGGCAAACCTCATCATGTCTTCAATCTCGGCCGGCTTGCTCATGTCGGCGCCGTGGTAGGCCACTTTCACGCCCAGCGCTTCAATTTCTGCCTTGGGGCCTTCCACATCGCCAAAGCCGTTGAGGACGATGCTGGCACCCTGTGCGGCCAGCGCCTTGGCGATGCCCAGGCCGATCCCGCTGGTCGAGCCGGTGACGAGGGCTGTTTTACCTTTGAGCATGAAGTTTCTCCGGATGATTTACGATGCCATCAGCGCGCTGCAAAGAGTGCGCCCCAAAAAATCTCAAGCAATTATCAAGCCTTATCCAGTCTTTTACGCGGACCACCTGCCCATGACCCAACCCAGCCTGAACCATGTCAACTGTCTGGATGCCGCCGGTGGCCACCGCATGGCCTATTGGCAGTGGGGCCAGCCCGAGAGTTCCCATGTGGTGGTGTGCGTGCATGGCCTGTCCAGGCAAGGGCGCGATTTTGACGTGCTGGCGCAGGCTTTATGCGAGCAGGCTGGCATGTCAGCGCAAGGCCCCGGCGGGATTCGCGTGATCTGCCCCGATATCGCCGGCCGGGGTGAAAGCGACTGGCTGAAAGACCCGATGGGCTACCAGGTGCCGGCCTATGTGGCTGACATACTGGCTTTGCTGGCGCAGTTGCACGCCGCGTCGCCCATCACCACGCTGGACTGGGTGGGTACCAGCATGGGCGGGCTGATTGGCATGGCGGTGTGCGGCCAGCCCGGCTTGCCACTGCCCGTTCCGGTGCGCCGGCTGGTGCTGAACGACGTCGGGCCCGCCATCGAGTGGCAGGCGATTCTGCGGATTGGCGCCTACCTGGGGGAGTCCGGGAATTTCAACACCGTGCAGGAGGCGGCGGATGCCATGTGGACCGTCTCCCAGGGCTTTGGCCCGCACACGCCAGAACAATGGCTGGCGCTGTCGCGCCCCATGCTCAAACCCGTGTCGCAAGCCGCTGGCAGCCCCTTGCGGCTGCACTACGACCCGGCGATTGCGGTGCCCTTCAAACTCGCGACCGAGGCCTCCGCGCGTGAGGGCGAGGCCATGCTCTGGCAGCTGTACGACAACATCACCGCCCGGACCCTGCTGATACGGGGCGCGCTATCGGACTTGCTGAGCCCGGAAACGGCCCGGGCCATGACAGGGCGCGGCCCGCATGCCCGGCTGATTGAGTTTGAAGGCATAGGGCATGTGCCCACGCTGATTGCAAAGGATCAGGTCGCGGCCGTGACGGAGTTTCTCCTGGCTTGATGCTGGATCAACTTGACTGAATTTTCATGAAAAGCAATATGCTGGGGCCAGACGCCCCAAGGGCCTCTCAGGGCGCTAGCGCCTCCATCGTGACGGCCACGGCAGACAGCCTGCCGGAACAGCCGCATGCGCTGGCGCGGGCGCGGGCTTTTGCCGAGCCGCTGATTGCCAGTGAAGCGCTGGACACCGGCGAGAACATCCTGGCCCACGCCGACGCGGTGGTGGGCATCCTCAAGGCGATTGGCGGCTCGGAAGCCATGCAGGCCGCCATCTACCTGGTGCATTCCTGCCAGCACCTGAACAAGCCGCAGGAGGTGATTGCCAAGGCCTTTGGCGCCAGCTATGCCGCGCTGGCGGTCGAAACCACCAAGCTGGTCTATGTGCAGCGCCAGGCCCGCGCGGCAGGCGCCGATGCGCAACTGCTGGACGATCCCGCCGCGCAGACGGAGAACGTGCGCAAGATGCTGCTGGCGTTCTCGCGCGATTTGCGGGTGGTCATGCTGCGGCTGGCCTCGCGCCTGCAGACCCTGCGCTATTACGCCGCCACACGGCAGTCCGCCCCGGCCGCGCTGGCCCACGAGTCGCTGCATGTGTTTGCGCCGCTGGCCAACCGCCTGGGCATCTGGCAGCTCAAATGGGAAATGGAAGACCTGGCCTTCCGTTTTCTGGAACCCGATACCTACAAGCAAACGGCCAGGCTTCTTGATGAAAAGCGCGTGGAGCGCGAAGGCTTCATGGAGGCCCTGCGCGCGCAACTGGAACGCGAACTGAACCAGAACGGCATTGCCGCCCTGGTGCAGGGCCGGCCCAAGCACATCTACAGCATCGTCAAGAAGATGCGCGGCAAGTCGCTGGACTTTGAGCAGGTGTTCGACATCCGCGCCCTGCGCGTGATCGCCGCTGATGTGAGCGGCTGTTATGCCGCGCTTGGTTTCGTGCATTCGCGCTTCACGCCGATTGAGGGCGAGTTTGACGACTACATCGCCAAGCCCAAGCCCAATGGTTACCAGTCCCTGCACACCGTGGTGCGCGATGAAGCGGGCAGGGCGGTCGAAGTGCAGATCCGCACACAGGCCATGCACGACCATGCCGAGCACGGCGTGGCGGCGCACTGGGCCTACAAGGAAGCCGGCACCAAGGGCTACAGCGGCGTCTCGGCCAGCAGCGAATACGACGCCAAGATTGCCGTGCTGCGCCAGTTGCTGGCCTGGGAGCGCGACCTGTCGGGCCCGGCGGCGCAGCGAGCGAGCGAGGCCAAGCAGGGCTTGTTTGAAGACCGCATTTACGTGTTGACGCCCGATGCCGCCATCGTGGAGCTGCCGCAAGGCGCCACTGCCGTGGACTTTGCCTACAGCGTGCACACCAGCCTGGGACACCGCTGCCGTGGCGCGCGCATTGATGGGGGCATGGTGCCGCTTAATACGCCGCTGCAAAACGGCCAGACGGTGGAAGTGATCACGGCCAAGGAAGGGGGGCCTTCGCGTGACTGGCTCAATCCCGAACTAGGCTTCCTGTCCAGCAATCGTGCGAAATCCAAGGTGCGTGCCTGGTTCAACGCCCTGGCCATGGAACAAACCGTGGCCAAGGGCCGTGAAGCGGTGGAGAAACTGCTCCAGCGCGAAGGCAAAACCGCCATGAAGCTGGATGACCTGGCGCTACAGCTGGGCTTCAAGGCGGCGGACGACCTGTTTGAAGTCGTGGGCAAGGATGAGTTGTCCCTGCGCACCATTGAAAACATGTTGCGGCCGCCCGAGCCCGTGCTGTCGCAGGACGACTATGTGCTTGCCAAAAAAGCGCGCCAGCCCGGCAAGTCCAGCCAGCGCGGCAAGGGCAATGTGCTCGTGGTGGGCATCGATTCGCTGTTGACCCAGCTGGCCCGATGCTGCAAACCGGCTCCGCCCGATGAGATCCTCGGCTTTGTGACCAAGGGCAAGGGCGTCAGCATTCATCGCAGCGACTGCAGCAATTTCCGCAACATGGCCAGCGGCAGCCCCGACCGGGTCATTGAGGTGGAGTGGGGGTCGCCGAAAACGCCGGACGGCGCGGTCTACCCCGTGGATGTGGCTGTGGAAGCGGCCGACCGGCAGGGCTTGCTGCGGGATATTTCCGAGGTCTTCACCAAGGAAAAAATGAACGTGATCGGTGTGCAGACGCAGTCGGTCAAAGACAACCGTGGCGGCACGGCGTGGATGACCTTCACGGTGGAAGTGGCGCAATCGGGCCGGCTCAATCAGGTGCTGGGCATCGTCGCCGACGTGCCGGGAGTGCGATCGGCCCGAAGACGCTGAGGGCCATGCGTTTATTTGCGACAATTTTTGCAGGCCGGGCAAGACCTGCGTTTTGCCCTGCTACAATAGCCGGATCGAACAGTATTTAGGCGCGTAGCTCAGCTGGTTAGAGCACCACCTTGACATGGTGGGGGTCGTTGGTTCGAGTCCAATCGCGCCTACCAAATGAACCCTTGTAATTCAATGAATTACAAGGGTTTTTTGTTGGCTGCTCATCCTCTGATCGAATGCAGAGAGGCGTTAGAAGGCGTTAGAACGGGCTGGTTTGTCACAGTAAGCTGTCATAGTTTCTAAGTTCTCAGATTGTCTTGTCGTGGCTGGTCATGCCTCGATAAATTCATAGCATGAGCACATGCCGACGAACACCTCTCCCAGCGCCTGCATGTGGCGCACGGTGGGGCCGAGGCGGGCGTCTACGATGGCCTGCATGGCCAGCGCCGTCTTCGATGTAGTCACTCTCGAAGTCGGGCAGCGCGTCGCGCAGGTACTTGAAATCGACCAGCCGGCCGTTGACGGCCGCGCCTATGGCGAAGCCCATGCCCATCCTGGTTAGGCCGTCCCGAACTTGGTATCGAATTCAATGCCGACTTTTTGAAGCAAAGGCGTTGGCAACAATCCGCCGGCGCAGACAATCACCGCATCATTGCGGTAGCGATGAACGGCGCCGTCGTGCTCGATCTCCACCTCGTGATCGGCAATGCGCTTCACTCTGGAACTCAACAGCACTTGTATGCGACCGGCCTTCTGCTGCTGCTCCAACAGCATGCGGTTCTTTTGCTTGACGCGTGAGAACGCCTCGCTGCGGTAGGACAGCTGCACATCGGTGCCCTCCTGCTCGGAGAGTGCGATGGCCGCTTCCAGTGCACTGTCGCCTCCGCCGACCACCAGCACCGTCTGGCCCTGATACTGAGCCGGATCAATGAGCCGATAGGTCACCTTGGCGGACTCTTCGCCGGGCACTTCCAGCTTGCGCGGCGTGCCGCGGCGTCCCATGGACAGCAAGACGCTGCGCGTGACATGGCGGCCGGTGCTCGTGCGCACCACGAAATTGTCGCCATCCCGTTCAATGCCCTCCAGGCATTCGCGGAAGGAAATCTGGAGATTGGTTTTCTTCACCACATCGAGCCAGAAAGCAAGCAGCTTTTCCTTTTGCACCTCATTGAACTTCACGTTGCCCACTAGGGCGAGCTTGACAGGGGCCGTCATGGCGATCTTGTGCCGCGGGTAGTGATAGACCGCCCCGCCCAGAGAGTCTTCCTGCTCGATCAGCTTATAGCGAAGCTTGTGCTGCATGGCCGAAAGGCCGGCTGACAGACCCGCAGGCCCGCAACCCACGATCACCACGTCGTGATCAGCTTGCCCGTTGGCTCTCTTGCGGATCGACTCCATGGCCTGCCGCCCCTGTTCCGCAGCCTTGCGGATCAAGCCCATGCCCCCAAGTTCGCCCGCCACGAAGATGCCGGACACATTGGTCTCAAACTCCGGGCTGATGTTCGGAATGTCAATGCCTCTTTTTTCAGTGCCGAACACCAGCTTGATCGCGTCGACAGGACAGGCGGCCAGACAGGCGCCATGTCCGATGCAGGCCGCCGCGTTCTTCAAAACGGCCTTCCCGTTGACAATGCCGAGCGCGTCCTCGGGACAAGCCTTGGCGCAAGCGCCCGACCCCATGCAGCGCGCCGGGTCAATGACGGGATGCAATGAGGGCGGCTCGTTCATGCCGCTGTCGATGGCCTGTTGCAATTCCTCGGCGTGCGCTACGTGAATGCGGCGATGCCGCAACAGGTACAGAACAATGAAAACGCCGACGACGGCGACATAAAGGTAGATATATTTCAAAACGAAGCATTCCCAACATGAGGCAGTCCCCACGGGGCCTGCCAATAGCCGCTACTGTGCAGCAATTTCCGAAATCTTGGGCTGAAGTGTCGATAAAACCCTCGAATTTCACCTGAAAACCAGAAGCAGTCCCTACTGCGCGACAATTTTTGAAATTTCGACCTTCAGGGCGGTCGCGCCGAGGTTGACCGGACCTGCCTCGCCCGACAAATCACCTTTCTGGGGCATCGCTTCCCCGGTTTTACTGATCCTGGCACCAATGACCACGCTGGTGGCGCCGGACAACCGGGCCACCGGCGACATGGAGAGGCTGTCATCCAGCGTGAAATGCAGCGGCAGGTCCTTGACCTTTTTACGCAGGATCGCCAGCGGCATGCCTCGCCCATCGGCGGCCCGCGCAAAGATGAATACCGTATCCTCAGGCGCGGCCTGGCGGCCCAGGGCAGGCGAGAGAAATACCGTGCCGCTGACCGTCTTGCCTGGCGGCGCCAGGGGAGGCTGCCCGGCGGCTGCGGCCTGGCTGGCCGCGAGGCGACCCAGTTCGCGTGCTTGCACGAGGCTGGACTGAGCCTGCAGCACAAGGTCGCTGTCGCCCGGCCCGAACGCCACCACCTGTTCCCAGTGCCTGACGGCGCCGGCGTAGTCCTTGCGGTTGAACGCATCGGTACCGGCCAGAGACAGCGCCTTGAGGTTGCGCGGGTCCAGCTTGAGCGCCTTGTCCACCCATTTCATCGGTTCCCCCGCCAGCGACCGGTCGTTGATCACCGCCAAGGCGTCGGCATAGTCGGCCAGCAGTTGGGCATGGTCAGCGCGCAAGGCGACGGCGCGCCGATAGGCGTTGAGCGCTTCGGCATGACGGCCGAGTACCGTGTACGAGCGGGCCAGCATGCCCCAGCCCTCCGCGTCCTGCGGCTGCGCCTCCAGCCGGGCCGCGAGCTTGTCGGTCATGGCCGCGATCTGGTCCGCATCCATGGGATGCGGCTGGCCGTCGGGGTCGGGGCTTGTCGCGGCCGGCTCCGACTGAACGACCGGCTCCCCGCCCCACCGGGCAGGCGAGCCCATCCACCAATAGCCCGCGCCTGCGATCGCCAGCACCAGCCCGGCCAGAACGGCCAGTGTTCGACGGGGGAGCCTTTCGGGCACAGGCGGCTGACCCGGCGGATTGCCCGCTCCCGCTGCGCCGGGGGCAACCTGGCCCGCGGCGTCCGAGGCAAGCACCAGGTCCAGCAGTCGGCGCTCCAGCGTCGCCTTGCTTTCCTCGTACTGGGGGGCCGGCAAGACACCGGCATCATGCAGCTCCTTGAGTTGCAGGAGCTGCCGTCGGAGGGTGAGGATGCTGTGGTTCATGAGGAACAAGCTGAAATGCGCGGGGTCAGCGCGTGGCACTGGGGCCGGGCGGCTCATCGGTGGCGTCGGTTTCGTCGGCCTCGAACAACTCGGGGGGCATGCGGCTGCGCCGCCGCAGAACCGCAAACAGCGCGGCCAGACCACCCAGCAGCAGCAGGGCGGGCCCGAACCACAGCAGCAGCGTGGCTCCCTTCAAGGGCGGCCGGTAAAGAACAAAATCACCATAGCGTGCCGTCATATAGTCGATGACCTGCTGCTCGCTGTCGCCGCGCCTGAGCATCTCGCGCAACTGATCGCGCAAATCCACGGCCAAGCCGGCCTGGGAGTCGGCGAGGGTCTGGTTCTGGCAGACAAGGCATCTCAGTTCGGCGGCGATCCGCAGCATGCGCGCCTCGAGGACCGGATTGTCAGCAGCCGGCAGCGCCTCCTTGGCCGCGGCAACGCCAAGGAAAAGGGCCAAGACCAGCAGCGCAATCAGCTTAGCCATTGAGTTGCCTCACCAGCGGTTCGACGCGGGTGCGAATCACCTCGGGCGTCAGGGGCCCGATGTGTTTGAGGCGCACCACCCCCGCGCGGTCAATGATGAAGGTCTCCGGCACGCCGTATACCCCCCAGTCAATCCCGGCGCGCCCATCCTGGTCAAAGAGCGAGGCCTCGTACGGATTGCCGAAACGCGCCAGCCATTGCTGCCCCGCCGCGCGGCCATCCTTGTAATTGAGGCCATACACAGGCAGCAGCCTGCGCCCCGCGAACTCCACCAGCAGCGGATGCTCCACGCGGCAGGCCACGCACCAGGATGCCCACACGTTGAGCATCCAGACCTTGCCCAGCAAGTCATTGCGCTGGATGACCTGATGCGGGTCATCCAGCCGGCTGAGCGAAAAACCGGGGGCGGGCTTGCCAATCAGGGGGGAGGGGACTTCCTTGGGATCGAGCCTCAGTCCGGCTGCCAGTAAAGCAACCAGCCCGAAGAAGATGCCCAGCGGAATGAGGAACTTCAGACTTTTCATGCGCTCGTCCCCGGCACCAGCCCAGCCGGCTGCACCTGTTCGCTGCGCTTTTTGGCGCGGTAGCGGCGGTCGGTTGCGGCCAGCAAGCCGCCCATCGCCATCACCAGACAACCGCCCCAGATCCAGTCAACGAAAGGCTTGACATAGACCCGCACAATCCATGCCCCCCCTTCCACAGGTTCGCCCAGCGAGACGTAGAGATCACGCGTCAGGCCGGTGGCGATGGCGGCCTCGGTCATCGGATTCTGTTGCACCCGGTAAACGCGCTTTTCCGGGCGCATGTCCTTGAGCCGGTGGCCGTTTCGGCTGACCTCCACCAGACCCTGCATGGCCGTGTAATTGGGCCCGGCGATCTCCCGCACGCCCCTGAACACAAAGGTGTAGCCGCTGACCGTGGTGCTGTCGCCCACGTCCATCTTCACGTCGCGCTCCATCTCGTAGGTCTTGACCATGACCACGCCGAAGCAGAAAAACGCCACGCCCAAGTGGGCCAGCATCATGCCCCACCTGGCACGCGGTATCTGGACGAGGCGGCGCGGCACATCCTTGAAGGCGCCGCCAGTGGGGCTCACTGTCTCCCACAGATCCGTGAGGATTGAGGCGACGATCCAGAAGGCCATCCACAAACCCAGGGTGGCCACCAGCGAGATGCTGCCCGCCAGCCAGCCTGTGGCCAGCGCGACCACCACGCTGACGCCAGCCGCCCAGCGAAGCCGTCGAGCCAGATCCGGCAGTTCGGCCTGCTTCCAGCGTGCCAAGGGACCAATTCCCATCAGGAAAACCGTGGGCGCCATCAGCGGCATGAACACCGAGTTGAAATACGGCGGCCCCACTGAAATCTTACCCATGGCCAGCGCATCGAGCAGCAGGGGATACAGGGTTCCGAGCAGAACGGCCCCAGCGGCCACCAGCAGCAGCACGTTGTTGCCCAGGAGCATCGTCTCGCGTGAAGCCACTGCAAAACGGGCTCCCAGCCCCACTTTGGGCGCACGCCAGGCATACAGCGCCAGCGAGGCCCCCACGGTCACCGTCAGGAAGCACAGGATGAAGAGCCCCCGCCGGGGATCAGTCGCAAACGCGTGGACCGACGACAGCACCCCCGAGCGAACGAGGAACGTCCCCAGCAGCGATAGCGAGAACGCCATGATGGCCAGCAGCACCGTCCACGATTTGAAGCTCCCGCGCTTCTCCGTCACCGCCAGTGAATGGATCAATGCCGTACCGGTCAGCCAGGGCATGAAGGAGGCGTTCTCCACCGGGTCCCAGAACCACCAGCCGCCCCAGCCCAGCACATAATAGGCCCACCAGCTGCCCAAGGCGATGCCAATCGTCAGAAACATCCAGGCCACGGTGGTCCAGGGACGTGTCCAGCGGGCCCAGGTCGCGTCCAGGTTGCCACCGATCAGGGCCGCGATGGCAAACGCGAAAGCCACCGAAAAACCCACGTACCCCATGTACAGCAAAGGGGGATGGAACACCATGCCCGGATCCTGCAGCAGGGGATTCAGGTCCTGGCCGTCGGCCGGCACGGGGAACAGGCGCTCAAACGGGTTGGATGTGGCCAGCGTGAACAGCAGAAAACCGACGCCCACCAGTCCCATGACCGCCAGCGTCCGGGCCAGCACCGGCAGCGGCAGATGGCGGCTGAAACTCGCCACCGCCACCATCCAGGTGCACAGCATCAGCACCCACAGCAACAGGGATCCCTCGTGTCCGCCCCAGACGGCCGCGACGCGGTAGGCCAAGGGCAGGGCTGAGTTGGAGTTGGAGGCGACATAGAGCACCGAAAAGTCGTGCCGCACAAACGAAGCCGTCAGGCAGGCAAAGGAGAGCACCACCAGCGTAAATAGCAGGTAGGCCGCCGGTCGCGCCAATGCCATCCATGCCACGTTCGAGCGGGCCGCTCCCGCCAGAGGCAAAGTGCTCAGGATGACCGCGACGCCCAGCGCAAGCCACAGCAGGAAATGGCCGAGTTCAGGAATCATCGGCCTGGCTCCGTCACCGTCGCCGCCTGGGCGTTGACCTTGGTGGCGCGCCGCAGCGCTTCGACCGCTTCGGGCGGCATGTAGTTCTCATCATGCTTGGCCAGCACTTGGCGGGCCTCAAACACGCCGTCACGCAGCTGGCCCTGCGCTACCACGCCCTTGCCCTCCTTGAACAGGTCCGGAAGGATGCCCTGGTAGCGCACCCGCACCGACTTCGCGGTATCGGTCACGACGAAGCTGACAGCGACGCCCTCGCGCTTCACACTGCCTGCCTCCACCAGCCCTCCCACGCGAAACGTCCGCCCCGAGGGGACTTCACTCGCAGCGATCTGGGACGGCGAGTAAAAGAAAATCAGGTTGCTTTGAAAGGCATTCAATACCAGCGCTGCCACTGCGCCCAAGGTGGTGATCACGCCAACGGCGATGGCAAGGCGCCGATGACGGGGTTTCATGTCACGCGCCCCTCTGGATGGGAACCGCCGGTGTCACCCAGGGCCCGCCGGTGCCGGCGCAGCGCCAGTAGCGGCTCGCACACCATCAACACCAGGACCATCGCGTAGGCGCCCCAGACATACAACCCGTAGCCTCCCAAGGCCAGAAATTCGCCGACGCTGTTCCAGTTCATGCCGACACCTCCCGGGATTGGCGCCCCAGTTTGGCGACCCACTCGGCCTCTCCCTCTCGTTCCAGAACTATGGCGCGTGTTCGCTGGAATACAACCGCGAAGGCATAAGCCCAGCAAGCCGCGGCCATGAGCAGCAAGGCGTTGAGCATGGTATCGGCCATCCTGGGGGCGGCCGTCACGCTGATGGTGGTCCCCTGGTGCAGCGTGTTCCACCAGCGCACCGAGAAATAAATGATGGGCACGTTGATCGCGCCAATCAGAACCAGCAGAGCCCCGGCATGATCACCCCTGCGCACGTCGTCGATCGACTCCGTCAGCGCCATGTAGCCAGCATACAGGAACAGCAGGATCAATTCCGAGGTCAGCCTGGCATCCCAGACCCACCAGGTGCCCCAGGTCGGCTTGCCCCACAGCGCGCCTGTCCACAAGGCGAGAAACGTGAACATCGCGCCCGTGGGAGCGATGGCGCGCGCCACCATGGACGCGAGTCGGGCATTCATCGTCCAACCAACGACGGCCCAGCCGGCCATGACCAGGTACAGGAGCATGGACATCCAGGCGGCCGGAACGTGAATGAAGATGATCCGGTACGCCTCCCCTTGCGTCGCATCGGTCGGCGCCACGAGAAAGCCGACGTACAGTCCCGCCAGCGCAAACAGGACGGCAGCCGCCCACAGCCCAGGCAGCAACCTGCCGCTGAGCGTGTAGAAGCGCGACGGCGCGGCAAAAGCGAAAAAGCGGATCGGGGTGGGCATGCCTGGATCGGTTCTTCAAAGCGTCAACCGTACATCACGATGTCGAGATACGCAAGGCCGCCGCCGTGGCCGGGGGGGCCGCCAGCAGCGCCAACAGGAGCAGGGCTGCCAACAGCGACAAATGGCCTTGGGCGGAAAGCCCCGCGTCGACCATGACCACGGCCCCGGCGCCAAAAATCAGCACGGGAATGCACAAAGGTAAAACAAGCAACAAAATCAATGCACCGCCGCCCCGCAAGCCCAGCGTCAGTGCCGCCCCCACGCTGCCGAGCAGGCTCAGCACAGGCGTGCCCAAGAGCAGGCTCAACGCCATGATCGCAATGGCCTGCGGCTGCATGTCGAACAAAAGACCGAGGACCGGGCTCGCGACGACGAGCGGAAGCCCGGTCAGCAGCCAGTGCGCCAGCGCCTTGCCGGCGGCAATCAGCATGATGGGTTGGCCGCAAAGCAGCATCTGGTCCAGCGAGCCGTCCGCGTCATCGGTGGCGTAAAGGGTGTTGAGCGAGAACATCGCTGCCAGCAGCGCGCAGACCCACACCACACCCGGCGCGGTCTGCCGCAGCATGGAAGGTTCCGCTCCCACGCCGAGCGGAAACAGGCTGGCGGCGATCAGGAA
Source organism: Polaromonas jejuensis NBRC 106434 (assembly GCF_001598235.1). Lineage (GTDB taxonomy): Bacteria > Pseudomonadota > Gammaproteobacteria > Burkholderiales > Burkholderiaceae_C > Polaromonas > Polaromonas jejuensis. The sequence goes on from NZ_BCYO01000014.1 coordinate 32,052, forward strand.
AAACGCCAGCGGAAGCAGCGCCTCGACACGTCGTCGCCCGGCCAGCTTCAGATCCCGCGCCGTGACCAGCCAGAGGCCATTGGCGCTCATCGACCCCCCACGCCCGATAATGCCGGGCTGCCCCCCAAGGGGGCTGAGTGCCGCGGCTCCAAGCCTCCTGCCCGCGCAGGCCTGGACGGCACGAAGAACTGCTGCGTCTCGCAGCAGTGCGGCCTGCAAGGCCGAGCTTGCTTGAAGCGGTTCTGCGCGGCGCTCATGCGCGCCGTTCCGTGTCCAGTACCAGCTGCCGGACCGGCCGCACCGGCAAGGTCGGTGGCACATGGGAGGTCAACAGCACGCCGCCGCCTCGCGCGAGGTGTTCCTCCAGCAGTCCTTCGACAGCTTGCACCCCGGCGGCATCCAGCGCATCAAACGGCTCATCGAGCAACCAAAGCCCTGCCACCCGCTCCAGTGCCAGTCGGGCCAGTGCCACACGGCGGCGCTGGCCCTGCGACAGGGTGCGAACCATGGCGTGGCACCGGTGGTCCATGGCCAGCCGGCGTAAGGCCGACATTACGGCAGCCGGGGAACTCTCCCGACCGTGCAGGCGAGCGAGAAAACCAAGCGCCTCGAAGGCCGTCAGGTCGTCCTTGAGGGCGTTGGCGTGGCCGATATATACCTGTTGCCGCCGCAGCGCCTGCGGATCGCCGTGTGTCGCCGCGATCACATGGCCCGCGTCGGGCTGCAGCAGGCCCGCCACAATGCGCAGCAGGCTGGTTTTGCCGCTGCCGTTGGGGCCGCGTAGCCACAGTGCCTGCCCGCGCCCGACTTCAAAGCAGAGCGCTTTGAAAAGCCATTCGCCGCCACGCCGGCAGGCCAGGTCGGCCGCCTTGAGAAGAGGCTCTCCCGGCGGCTCAGAAGTCGTAGCGGACCCCGATGGAGTAAAAGGCGTTGCTCGAAGACTCCTGGCGGGTGCGAGAACTCGATTTGGATCGCTCATAGGACAACTCGGACTCCAGTGAAACCTTCTGCAGCACACGGTAAGTGACGCGTAGTCCCGGTGTCCAGCGGGTAATCGTGGTGGCAGTGTTGTCGGTTTGGCGGTAGTACCTCAGCGAAGGCTCCAGCTGCCATTTGTCGTCCAGACTGCTCAGGTTGTTGTAGGACAGCAAGTTGCCACGGAAGGTCGGTCCCCGCAGATGGCTTGCATTGAAGACATGCGTGTCGCGCGCGGAGTACAGGTTGGTGCCGATCAGTTGTCCGCCCACGCTCCAGATATTGCCGGTGCTCGGGCTGCCGCTGGGGAAAATAACCGGGACCGGCCTGACCTCTCCCACCTTGGTCAGGCGGATGTCGCCGCCAATCTGCCAGTTGGGGCTCACCGGTGTCGTGACCCCCGCCAGCGCCTGCGTCTGGTACGCCGTGATGCCCTTGACCTGGTCGCGCAGGGTCGTGATCGGTGTCGTGGCAAGCAGATCCTGCAGGCGCCGGGCGGGCGTGAGCAAGGTGGGGTCCTGGAAAAACAGGATGTTGCCCAGCGACAGCACCGGCGTGGCACGCCGGTCGTACAGAAAGTTGAACACCGTGTTGTCGGGCAACTGCCAGGTGCCCTGCAGCGTGGCGATGTTGATGCCGTGCAGGACGGTGTCGTAGTCGATCTGCGCGGAGGCGGACACGCCGCCGCTGAAATACCGCAGCTCGGTGCCTATGGCCCGGCGGTCCACTTCGCCATCGATGGTCTGCTGGTTGAAGTACAGGCTGCCATTGATCTCGCTGGTCAACTGCTCGGCATCGACCCAGACGCCGAACATGCGTCTGCGTGTGTCGAGCAACTCATCGCTGGGCGCACCGGCCATGGCATTGATTTTCCATTTCGGGGCGAATTGATAGCCGGCCTGCAGGCCGTCGAAACGGTACAGCACGCCACCGCCGGTAGGGGATTGGCGTCCGACCCGAAAGCTGGTGCCGTTGACCAGGGAGCGCCGGTCGAAATACAGGGCGGACAGTCGGTTCCTGTTGGGCCGGTTGGCCCTCAGGTCGTTGGTGTGGGTGTCGCGGAACACGAAACGCATGTCGGTTTCGTCATCACGGTAGCGCCAGTTGAGGTCGGCCGTGGTCTGTACCTGGCTCTGGGTGGTGCCCGAAATGGTGTTGTCGCTTTGCAGCTCGGGCAGAGCGCTGATGGGCGAGTCGAGAAACTCCTGCGTGCGAACCTTTGATTTTCCGCCGTAATAAAAGGCAGACAAGGAGCCGCTCCAGCTGGACAGGGGCTCTGCGGCCGGCTTGCCGGCCGGCGCCTCGGGGGCCGGCTGCGCAATTGTTGCGAGCAGTTGGCGGACACGGTCGCTGTCCTGCCCGGTCGGGTAGAGCGTCAGGAAAAGCTCAAGCTCGCCGCGCGCGCGCGCGGTGTCGCCCAGCTTCAGTCGCGATTGGGCAATGAGTTCCTGCGCCCTGCGCGAGGAGGCATTGGGAGGCAGGCTGAGCAACTGGCCCAGCAGTTCTACCGCAGCCGCGTGGTCGCCACGGTCATGGGCTGACTCGGCGTCCGCCAGCAGCGCTGCCGCCTTGGCGTCGACCTCCGCCGCGCTCAGGGCGCCGGGCTCGCCCGCCGCCGCACCGGCAGCCGGTGGCACGGTCACGATGACCGACTTCGGGAACCGCCGCAGCAAGACGCGGCGTGCATTTTCGGCTTCCTGCAGGGTCGCAAAATACCCGAGGTTGGTGTCATGAACGGTTTGTCCGTCTGCGGAACGGGTCGAGGTGAAGATCTCAAAGCCCCGCAAACTGGCGGGCAGGGCGGCTGTCGGCTTGCCGGGCTCGGCGGAACTCTGCAGCGTGATGGAGTAGCGTCGCGCGGCGCCCGTCGCAGGAGTCAGCCTGGCCACGACGGGAGGCGGGGGCACCGCGTCGGCCAGCCCCTCCAGAACGATCTCCAGGCTCTTGCCTCCGCGTCCGGCACGAACGTGGAAACGGGTGGGCGGGCTGAATCGAATCACCAGCTTGCGGTTCAGATTGCTGGGGTCCACGGTTTCGTCCAGGATCACCATCCGCGGCAGGCCATCCCCGCCGACCACCTTCTTCTGACCGGCAATCAGGCTTAAGAGCTCCCGCGACGGCAGCACATCGTAGAAGGCTTGGGCGAGGTCACCCGCGCGCGCCGTGATCACGCGCCGGTACTGGATCGGCGTCACGAATCGGATCTCGGCAATCGCATGGGCTCCTTCGCGGCGGAACTCGACGTCCTCGATCAACTGCGCATTGGCCACTGCGGAAAGACACAGCAGGAAGCTGGCCGTTACGTATTGTCGAATCATTGCTTTCATGGTTATCTTGTTGTCGTCTAGTTCTTGTCTTGTGGTCCCGTTTCAGGCAGCACCCGAACAGCCTTGCGTCAGGCCTCGCCCGCGGCAAGGAGATGAAACCTCATTTCCAGTTGCGAAACGCCGCCCCTACATTGCCCACCGGTCGGTGGCAGCCGGACTCCGAGCAGTCGATGGCCGGCGGCGTCTTGGTTTTGTGCGTCAGCGCCTGCCTTTCCATGTTGCCCAGGTAATTGCTTCCCGTGGCGTGACACGACTTGCACCAGCCCGCGCCACCGCCCAGACTGGCGCCGTGATTCATCCGCACCCCGGCCCAGTTGGCGGTGCTGGCATGACAGGCATTGCAGTCCATGCCGGCGCCGTTGAGCAGCTGCGATTCAGGGATGTGATTGGCCGGCTTGGCCAAAGCCCCGGTGACCCCCTGGGTGGTGTAGTTGCCGTTGTGACAGGACTTGCAGGCACTCGTGGTCACCACGCTGTGGTTCATGGCGACGGCGGTGGCGAAACTCGCCTGCGAGCGGTGGCAAGCGTCGCATCTGGCCAGGCCCGTCGTCACCGGAATGTGCGTGGCAGGTTTTCCCCTCGCTCCGGTCCCGGTGTGACAGGTGTCGCAGGTGCCGGTCCCCACCGCGTTCGCGGGCGAGTGCGTAAACTGCACGGCAAGCCAGTTGCTACTGGACCGGTGACAGAGCTCGCAAGCCGTCACCCCGACATGCCAAGGTGTATTCGGCTTGCCGACGGCCGGTGGGTAGCTGCCGTTGTGGCAGCTTGCGCACTGCGTGCTGACCGGCACATTGCTGTGGAACCTCGCTGGTGTCCACGCGGCGAAGCCTCCCTTGTGACAAGTGTCGCAGTTGGTGATGGCCACACCCGCCACCGTCTGATAGGGAATGTGGTTGGCCGGCCTTCCCGGGGCCGTGATGCCGTTGTGGCAGGTGGCGCACGTGCCTGCCACAACGCCGCTGTGGTTGAAGCGGGCGCCGGTGAACGTCTGGGTGTTGTGACAGCTGTCGCAGTTCATCTGGGTGGGGATGTGGCGCGGCGGCTTGACGGTGTTGGAGCGGGCGTGTCGCAGGCCGCTGGTGTGGCAGCTGGCGCAGTCTTTGGGCGTCCCCTTGAACACCCCGTCGATGTGGCAGGACTCACAACGCTGCGCGGTATGGATGCCGACGAGAGGGAAACCCGTCGTGAGATGGTCAAAGTTGCGTGGAGGACTCTGGGCCAGGGCCTGCGGGCCGACGCAGGCGAACACGATGACCCCTGCCCAGCTGAACAGCAGCGCCATCACGCGCGCCCGGCTGATTGCTTGCTTCATGGGAACCTCCGTTCGGCCGGCGCCCGGATCACCGATTCCGGGGGCCGTCGGCTCGCATGGTAACGCTCCCCCCATTGCGCCGCCGTTAGCGTTGGTAACTGGTCGGCCGGCGCAAGGGATGATGGCGTGATCCGCCCCCGAATCTTTTTCCAGTTCTCCGCCACATGGCACTGTTCGCAACGCATGCCGAACTGCCCATCATGGGCATCGTCTCCGCGGTGGCAGGCGCTGCAGTTCGTTCCCGTCGGCGCCACATTCCTGCCCTGGGGCGCTACCTGTTGATGGCAGCGCTCGCAAGCCACTTTGCGATGTGCGCCGTCCAGTCGGAATGGGGTGCGCTTGTCGTGGTCGAACTCCCAGATCGGCCAGCCGCGCGCGTTATGGCAGGTTTCGCAGCGCACGCCGAACTTCAGTTGGTGCTTGTCAACTGTCTTGTGGCACGCATAGCAATCACGGGACGCCTCTTTGAAGCGCGTGGTGGGGTGGCAGTTCTTGCATGTGACCGTCAGGTGGCGCCCGGTCAGCGGGAAGCGCGTGAGACTGTGGTCAAATTTTTCCACCTTCCAGCTGTTGTCGTTGTGGCACTGCTCGCATCGTCTGCCCAGCTGGCCTTCATGCTTGTCGTTTTTCTTGTGGCAGCTGTAGCAGTCCAATGGCGTGTTTCGAAAGCTGCGCGGGTCCTGGTGGCAGGCGCTGCATTTGAGCAGCTTTTCGGAATGGGCGTTGCGCAATGAAAATCGGGTGCGGTCGTGGTCGAAACGGCCAGCGGTCGTTTTCCAGCTGCGCTCGGTGTGGCAGTCCGCGCAGTTCGTGCCCAGCGTTCCCACGTGCCTGTCGTCCTTTTTGTGGCAAGCGATGCAGTCCTTGGGCGCCTCCTTGAACATGGTGCTCTTGTGGCAGTTCTTGCAGTCGACTTGGAGATGCTTGCCTAGCAGCGGAAAGCTGGTCTGGTCGTGGTTGAATTTGGCGGCCTCTTTCCAACCGCGTTCGCTATGGCAGCTGCCGCAGTCGCGACCCAGCGATTCCTTGTGCTTGTCGTCCTTGCGGTGGCAGGCGATGCAGGTGCGCGGCGTGTCCTTGAAGATGTTGTTCCGGTGGCAACTGGCGCACTTGACATCGGCGTGCTTGCCGGTCAGCGCAAAACGGGTTTTGTCGTGGTCAAACCGTGTTTCCTTCCAGCTGGACTCGGTGTGGCAGTCGGCGCATTTGGCCCCCAGGGCGCCCTTGTGCGCATCGTCCTTTCGGTGGCAGGCGATGCAATCCGCCGGCGCATCGCGGTATTTCTTGCCCGCCCCATGGCATTTTTCGCATTCGACCTGCTGGTGTTTGCCGCGTAGCGCGAAATCCGTCTGCTTGTGGTCAAACTGCTTCTTGTCCAGCGATACGATCTGAGCATTGCGGCCCTTGTGATCGGTATGGCAAGTGTTGCAGGCCTGGGGCTTGATGCGCCCGTGAAAGCCGGTTTTGGCGCGGACGTCAGCCCCGATGTCCTTGTGGCAGCTCATGCACAAACCATCCTGGGCCTTGCGGTCGAACTTGACATGGCACTGCGCGCAATCGTTCTCCCACTTGGCGTGCGGCTGGATGAGCTTGCCCGGCGCAAGGATGGACTCAATGCCTTGGGCCAAAACGACGGGCGTGAGCGTCCAGCCCGACAGCGTTGCCAAGAACCACAGTAACGTCTGAAGAGCGAGAAGCCTGCATAAGTTCAGCCATCGTCTCAACCCACCCCCTGCTCAATATGCGTGAACGGCAACTACGTGCACGATTACGCTGATAACCAGCAAGTAAACAAACGGAATGTGCGCCACATGCCACAGCGAAACCAGGCGCTCATAAGCCGTATATTGCGCTACACGCACCACGGAGGTCAAATGTCGCCGCACGAGCTTGCCGGCCAGCCGCTCGCGCTTGGCCAGGTTCCTGGGCTCCCAGCCGGCCGTCTTGGCCATTCCGCGCAGCGGCGGCCGGATATCGGCCATGCAGGCCCGATAGGTGAGCCACTGTTTGACCGGCAGCCAGAACACCCGGCGCAGACAAGTCAGCGCATTCGGTCGGACACTGATTTCTCCGTCGGCAAAGGCCTTCAGCCGTTGCGCCACCGCCGGCGCAAAACGCAGCAGGGAGCTTGCTTCGCGCTGATGCAGTCCCGCGCTGACTTCCAGGTCATGCAGACTGGTCCGCTCGCCGTGCAGCCCACGGTTGACCCGCGCGTAGAGGAAGCGACCGACCACGCCGCTCAGCGCCACGAGGACCATGCTGTACAGCGCGACCGCTGCGTTCAACGATCGCGCCTGGAATGTGGAATGCAGCAGGATCAGCAGCGGCCCGAAGACACCGAAGCCCATGTGAACCCAGAACCACCATTTCACCCGGCCCCAGCCCTGCGCGAAGCGGAAATGCTTGCGCAATGGGTAGCTGAACAGCAGCAACATCATCACGCCACCGGCCACGCCCAGCCAGTAACCGATGTCATCGCCGGACTCGAAGTAACCCAGGCGGCTAATCCGCCATGCTCCCCAAGTCAGCCCGATCAGGATGAAATAGACCATCATGTCACTGGCCAGCAAACGGCCAGTGGTCCGGGCAGAAACCTCGGTGGGGATGGAGGACGGTGATAGGGACGCTCGATTCATTGTTGTTCGCAAGCCTGTTCATTGGGGTTTTCACTCCAATGCATCAGGCACGCGGACCGACCGCATCCCTAGGGGTGATGAAGATGAGGAGTGTTTGTGTGAAGAAGCCTCCATATGATGTGCATATGAAAGCTTTTGCGTTAAGAAGAAAGCATAGCACTGACCTGCTGTAAGAATATAGGTCGTTGGGGTAACCGTTTGTCAGGGATGGTCTGCACAACTCCAGGTGCAGTTACCCGATGTGAGACAGTATCTGCATGAAACAGATAAGCCTTGGCACCACGGGATTCGAGCTGTTCAACAAGAGGACGCGCAAATGTGAGTGACCTTGCCTCGAAACGTGGATCCCATATTGGCAGCCCCCGCCACCCTATTCGCCTGATGGTGGGCCTGCAACTGCTCAAGCACAGCAGCAATCTGTCTGACGAGGAAGTTGTGGCCATCTGGGTGGAGAGCCCGTACTGGCAACACTTCTGCGGCGCACAGTACTTCTGTCACAACTTTCCCATCGAGCCGAGCCTGATGACAGGCTTTCGCAAACGCCTTGGTGAATCATTCATCCCGGGCCTGACGTGAGTGCGGGCCTGGCTGCGGTTTTGGGGCTAAATCTGGGGCTAATGGGGCGTTTCCAGGCGGTTTGTGAAGGGCCTTCTACACTCTGTACGGGGATGCCCGGAGGGTGGTTCGAGTCCAATCGCGCCTACCAAACATAGCCTTGAAATCTGCATGAATATTGCGGTTTCAAGGCTTTTTTGTTTCTGCGCTCATTCGTTGATCAAGGGACCGCCACAATCTTTGGCATTCTGCCTGCATTAAGCCCCCTGGTTGTTGGGCATGGAGCCAGCTGTCACCCCGGCCGTTGTGCCTTTTCTCCCCTTCATTGATCGCAGGGTAAACCAAGGGATTTGTGTGCAGCCGGACTTCTTAGAATGTATCGAATCCTGTCGCTTTGACGCAGGTCGTCATTCAGAGGAGTAGTTCGTGCATAAAATCAAATCCACCCGTCCGAAATCCAGCGGGTCATCTGTGCCAGACAGTCCGCCTGTAGGTCCCATTTCTGGCGACAAGGCTGGGGCGCCTCGGATCATCAAAAAGTACCCGAACCGGCGACTCTACGACACCGAAACGTCGACCTACATCACGCTCACCGAGATCCGGCAACTGGTGATGGACAGCGCGCTGTTTGTGGTGCGCGATGCCAAAACCAATGAAGACCTGACACGCAGCATCCTGCTGCAGATCATTCTGGAAGAAGAAACGGGTGGCGCACCGATGTTTACCGAAGCCGTGCTGGCCAATATCATCCGGTTTTATGGCAATGCGATGCAGGGCTTTATGGGGGCCTACCTGGAGAAAAACGTCCAGACCTTCATGGACCTGCAGGTCAAAATGGCCGAACAGTCCAAGGGCTTGAGCCCGGAAATGTGGGCGCAGTTCATGAATGCGCAGTCGCCCATGATGCAGGGCATGATGGGCAACTATGTGGAGCAGTCCAAGAATGTCTTTACCCAAATGCAGGAGCAGATGCAAAAGCAAAGCGAGCAGCTTCTGTCGGCATTTGGCCTCAAGCGCTGATCACGGGCTGGTGGCCGCAGGCCCGTTCAGGGCCATACAAGGCCTTACAACCCTTATCTGGCCTGCTCTGAGACAATAGGGGTTATGAGCGATGTTCTTTCCCCGATCCCCCTTTCTCCCGGTTCCGCTGTAAAACCCACGCCGCGCGTGGGTTTCGTCAGCCTGGGTTGCCCCAAGGCGCTGACCGACTCCGAGTTGATCCTTACGCAACTCAGCGCCGAGGGTTACCAGACCTCCAAAACCTTCGAGGGCGCGGATCTGGTGATCGTCAATACCTGCGGTTTCATCGATGATGCCGTCAAGGAAAGCCTGGACACCATTGGTGAGGCGCTGGCCGAAAACGGCAAGGTGATCGTCACAGGCTGCCTGGGTGCCAAGGCCGGCGAGGGTGGCGGCAATCTGGTGCGTCAGATGCACCCCAGCGTACTGGCCGTGACCGGCCCGCATGCGACGCAAGAGGTCATGGATGCGGTGCACCTGAACCTGCCCAAGCCGCATGACCCGTTTATTGATCTGGTGCCGAATGCCTTTGGCGTTGCCGGTATCAAGCTCACACCCAAACACTATGCCTACCTGAAGATCAGCGAAGGCTGCAACCATCGCTGCACCTTCTGCATCATTCCATCCATGCGCGGCGACCTGGTGTCCCGGCCCATCGGCGATGTGCTGAACGAGGCGCGTGCCTTGTTTGAGGGCGGTGTCAAGGAACTGCTGGTGATTAGCCAGGATACTTCTGCCTACGGTGTGGATGTGAAATACCGCACCGGTTTCTGGGATGGCAAGCCGGTCAAGACCCGTATGCTGGAGCTGGTCCAGGCGCTTGGAGAGATTGCCGAGCCCTACGGCGCCTGGGTGCGTTTGCACTATGTGTATCCCTACCCGAGCGTGGATGAAGTATTGCCTCTGATGGCCACGGGCAAGGTGTTGCCTTATCTGGATGTGCCTTTGCAGCACAGCCATCCGGATGTGCTCAAGCGCATGAAGCGGCCGGCCAGTGGCGAAAAAAACCTGGAGCGCATTGCGCGCTGGCGCGAGATCTGCCCCGAGATTGTGATCCGCAGCACCTTCATTGCCGGCTTTCCGGGAGAGACCGAAGCCGAGTTCGAGCACCTGCTGGATTTCATGCGTGAGGCCAGAATTGACCGTGCCGGTTGTTTTGCCTATAGCGCGGTGGAGGGGGCGACGGCCAACGACATTCCCGGCATGTTGCCGCTGGAATTGCGCGAAGAGCGGCGTGCCCGCTTCATGGCCGTAGCCGAAGCAGTCTCCAGCCAGAAGCTGCAGCAGCGCGTGGGTGCCACCATGCAGGTGCTGGTGGATTCCGCTCCGGCGCTGGGCCGAAAAGGCGGTACCGGTCGCTCTTATGCCGATGCGCCGGAGATCGATGGTGTGGTCAAGCTGCTGCCGCCCGAGAAAATCAGCAAGACACTGAAGGTCGGTGAATTTACCCGGGCCCGCATTGTCGGCGTCCAGGGCCACGATCTGGTGGCGCTGCCCATCTAAAGGTTTTGAGAATCAAGAGGCTTCGGCTACCCTGTGATTTTTGACAGGGCGGTGCGAAGCCTTTTTGTTTTGATGGAATACGTTTTTTGTAAACGCATGCGGAAAAACAAAAAGGCCACTGTTTTCACAGTGGCCTTTTATCTCTTCTGAGTGTTTTTGGTGCCCGGGAGAGAACTCGAATCTCCACATCTTGCGATACACGGACCTGAACCGTGCGCGTCTACCAATTCCGCCACCCGGGCATGCATGCAGTGTACCATCACCTGAACGCCTTTACGGGGAGGAGCTTTGAAATATTTCAAATTTCTGGCGAAATTTCAATGCGCTGAGACAGCGCTCGCAGGCCCTGCGCCGAAATCCCCGAACCATCCGGATCTTCATCAACGGCCTCATGGATTGGCGACACATGGTTTTCATTGATCGCGGCTAGTATCAGGTCCAGTATGCTTCTGAAAAACTGAATCCTGGCGAGCCAATAGCCTATATTCAAGTCCGTGGTTCAACAAGGTGTTGTTCATGGCATCTCAAGAAAAGAGACTTCTTATCAAAACAATTCATTCAACCTCTGCTGTATCGTCCGGACTTCTCGCTGAATTCGAGGGGACGGTTTCCGGCCATCGTGACGGCCATGGTTTTGTTCTGCGCGATGACGGCGAGGCTGATATTTATCTGCCGCCCAACGAAATGCGTGCGGTGCTGCACAAGGACCGTGTCAAGGCGCGCATCGTGCGCCATGACCGGAAAAACCGCCCCGAAGGCCGGGTGACCGAGATCATTGAACGCTCGTCCAACCCCATCATCGGCCGCCTGTTGCTGGAAAGCGGTGTCTGGCTGGTTGCACCCGAGGACAAACGCTACGGCCAGGATGTGCTGATTCCGAAAGGCGCGACCGGCAGCGCCAAGGCCGGCCAGGTCGTGGTGGTTCAGCTGACCGAGCCGCCTGCGCTGTTTGGCCAGCCCGTGGGCCGCGTCAAGGAAGTGCTGGGTGAAATCGACGACCCGGGCATGGAAATTGAAATTGCCGTGCGCAAATACGGCGTACCGCATGAATTCAGCGATGCGGCACTGGCCCTGGCCCGCACCTTGCCGGATGCGGTGCGGCCCGCCGACAAGAAACATCGCGTGGACCTGACCGACGTGCCGCTGGTCACCATTGACGGTGAAGATGCCCGCGACTTTGACGATGCGGTGTACTGCGAGCCGGCCAAGGTGGGGCGCGGCAAGGGCTGGCGCCTGCTGGTGGCCATTGCCGACGTCAGCCATTACGTGGAGACCGGCAGCGCCATCGACATCGATGCCTACGACCGGGCCACCAGCGTGTATTTCCCGCGCCGCGTGATCCCCATGCTGCCGGAGAAACTCTCCAACGGCCTGTGCTCGCTCAACCCCAATGTCGAGCGCCTGTGCATGGTGTGCGACATGCTGGTCAACGCCAAGGGCGAGATTCACGCCTACCAGTTCTACCCGGCCGTGATGTTCAGCCAGGCGCGTTTTACCTACACCGAAGTGGCCGCGATACTGGCCAATACGCGGGGCCCGGAAGCTGCGCAGCGCAAGGCGCTGGTGCCGCATCTGCTGGATCTGCATGATGTCTACCAGGCCCTGCTCAAGGAGCGGGGTGAGCGCGGTGCGGTGGATTTTGAAACCACCGAAACCCAGATTGTTTGCGATGAAGCCGGGCGTATCGAAAAAATCATGCCGCGCACCCGCAATGCGGCGCACCGCCTGATCGAGGAAGCCATGCTGGCGGCCAATGTGTGCTCGGCCGATTTCATCGCGCAGAGCAAGCATGTGGGCCTGTTCCGCGTGCACGAAGGTCCGACGCCCGAGAAAATGGAGATGCTGCGCAACTACCTCAAGGCAAGCGGCATCGGCATGACCATCAGCGATGACCCGCAACCGGGCGAGTTCCAGCGGATTGCCCTGGCCACCAAAGACCGGCCGGACGCGCAGCAAATCCATTCCATGCTGCTGCGCTCCATGCAGCAGGCGATTTACACGCCCATGAACGGCGGTCATTTTGGTTTGTCCTACGAGGCCTACACGCACTTCACGAGCCCGATCCGCCGTTATCCTGACCTGCTGGTGCACCGCGTCATCAAGGCGATCCTGAAGAAGACCAAGTACCAGCTGCCGGTGTTGCCCACGCCGGGCGAGGCGGTAGCCAAGCTCTCCAAGCGGCTGGCCTCCCGTGTCCAGGAACCCAGCGAAAAGCCCAGGAAAGCCAGCGCTGACCAGCTGGCCTGGCAGGCTGCCGGCCTGCATTGCAGCGCCAACGAGCGCCGCGCCGACGAGGCCAGCCGGGACGTCGAGGCCTGGCTCAAGTGCAAGTACATGCGCGAGCATCTGGGCGAGGAATTTGGCGGCGTGGTGACAGCGGCGACCGGCTTTGGCATCTTTGTGACGCTGGACGCCATGTATGTGGAAGGACTGGTGCACATCACCGAGCTGGGCGGCGAATACTTCCGCTTTGACGAAGCGCGCCAGGAGCTGCGCGGCGAGCGCACCGGCATCCGCTATGCGATCGGCACGCGGGTCCGGGTGCAGGTCAGCCGCGTTGACCTCGATGGCCGCAAGATTGACTTCCGTCTGGTGAACGAGGGTGAGGCACTGCTGGGCCGGGCCATGAAGGACAAGACCGGTGGCCATTCGGCCGAGCTGCCCGCCCAGGAGCGCGCTGGCAGCACTGCAGGTGCGCGTGCCGGCAAAGGCGGCGGCAGGGGGGCAGGCAAGCGTTCGGAGCCGCGCCTGGAGGGTCATAGCGCCAGTCCGGCCAGCAAGGACAGAACGGCTAACGGAGCGCCCAGGTCGCCGATTCAGGCGCTCAAGGCCGCGGTCAAGAAATCAGCCAGCAATGCCAGCCGCAAGCAGGGCAAAAAGCCCCGTCGCTAGGATGATCCTGACGCCTGTTTCCCCTTTTATTTGCAAGTACAGGACGCTATGCTGACCCGGATTTTGGCCTTTTTGCTGGAGACTGTTTTTTTCGTGCTGATTGCCTCGGCGCTGCTGCGTGCCTGGATGAACTGGGTGCGGGTCAACATGATCGCGCAGCCGGGGCGCTTTGTCATGGCCCTGACCGACTGGCTGGTCAAGCCGATGCGGCGCCGCCTGCCCAAGTCCCTGGCCCAGTCGCGGGTGGACTGGGCGAGTGTGTTCGGCGCGGTCTTGCTGGCACTGGCCTATGCCCTGTTGTGGGGGCTGCTGTTTGGTCTGCTGCTGGGCGCTGCCGACTTCAGTTTTGCCCCAACGGCCTTGCTGACCATGCTGGCCTTTGCCCTGAAGATGCTGGTTCGGGTGACGCTGCAAACCCTGTTCATTCTGGTGCTGGGTTATGCCATCCTGTCCTGGGTCCAGCCCGGCTCACCGGCCTATGGCTTGCTGGGCCGCCTGACCGAGCCCTTGCTGACGCCACTGCGCCGCGTGATCCCCACGGTGGGCGGTGTCGACCTGTCGGCGCTGGTGCTGCTGGTGGTGCTGCAAATCGGCATGATGGTATTCGTCTAGGGCTGGTTTAGGGCCTTTTAAAGCGCGGCCAGCGCTGACGCCGTCAGGGCCTGTCCGGGCCGCTGGCTCGCCCACGCATCGGCCCGGCGGCCATGCGCAAACACCGCGCCGCAGGCCGCCTCAAACGCCTCCAGCCCGCCGGCCATATAAGCCCCCAGCATGCCGGCCAGCACATCGCCGGTGCCGGCCGTGGCCAGCAAGGCATTACCGCTGGCGTTGACCATGGTTTCGCGGCCCGGGGCGGCGATGACGGTTCCCGAGCCCTTGAGCGCCACCACGCACTGAAACCGTTGCGCCAGCTCTCTGGCGGCCGCCAGGCGGTCGGCCTGCACCGCCGCGGCCGTGCTGCCCAGCAGTCGCGCGGCCTCCAGCGGATGGGGCGTCAGCACCGTGCTGTAGGCGCGGCCATGCCGGGCCTTCAGCTGGGTTTGCAGTTGCGTATCGTTGGCGATGGCATTGAGGGCGTCCGCATCCAGCACGGCCCGCGCCGCCGTTGACAGCAGCTTGGCGATGACGCTTTTGACGGCTTCGCCGCCACCGCAGCCGCAGACCACGACCTGGCGCTTCAAATCCAGGGCGTCGGGTGCGCGGAACATGAGTTCGGGTTGCAGCAGGTCCACGGTCGGACCGGCCTGGCCGAGCAAGGCCACAAACACCCGGCCCGCGCCGGCATGCAGGGCCGCGCGGGCGGCCAGCAGGGCCGCGCCTGTCATGTGCGTCGTGGCCGCGGTGCCGGATTGGCCACCCAGAACGGCGACATCGCCAAAACTGCCTTTGTGGCTGGCGTGCGCGGCCTTCCGGCGCGGCGGCTGGGCCGCGCGGTCCGCGCCCAGCAGCCAGGCGCAAGGCTCCGGCGTGGCTGCGGGCTTGACCCCCAGGTCATCGAACCACACCTGGCCAGCGCCGTCCCGGCCGCTGGCCGTGAACAGCCCGGCCTTCAGCGTCAACAGGCTTAGGGTGAAAATGCCTGCAGCCCTTTCCGGATGGGCACAAGCAGCTATTGATTTGGTAGCGACTGCTGAAGACGAAAAACCCGTGTCGGCATCCAGTCCGGTCGGCACATCCACCGCCAGCCGCAACGCCTGGCTGGCCTGCATCAGCGCCAGCCACTGCCGCATCAGCGCGCTGCCGGCGCGGTGGGGGTCCAGCCTCGCGCCGATGCCTAGCAGGGCGTCTATGCAGACATCAAAATCCTGCGGCGCCTCGGTCGCCAGGGTCACGCCGGCGGCCAGGGCGCGCACACGGGCGGCCTGGGCGTCCGGCGGTTCGGCCTTGCCGCCGGGCAGCCCGGTCCAGGTCACGAGCACCGTTTTGCCCCACTGGTGCAAATGCAGCGCGGCCTCAAAACCATCGCCCCCGTTGTTGCCGGGCCCGCAGGCGATCCAGATGCGCTGGGCATGGGGCGCGAGCGCCAGCGCCAGGCGCGCCACGGAAAGACCGGCCCGCTGCATCAGCGTGTGCGGCGGCAGGCTGGCCGCGGCCTGCTGTTCAATCTGCCGGGTTGCGGCCACGCTGTAAAGCGGCAGGCTGAGGGCGCTGGAGATTTTTTGCATCAGACGATTGTGGGCTCTTATGGCACTTTCAGCTGATGTGCCATCAGAAAGAGAAAGGCGAGCAAGAACGTGTGGCCGAGGCGGCGCGTTCAGCGCAGGCGGCCGGCGTCCAGGCCTTCCATGTCGATCTCCGCGGGCCTGTCCGCCATCAGGTCGGCCAGCGCCCGCGCACTGCCGCAGCTCAGGGCCCAGCCGCTGGCGCCATGGCCGAGGTTGAGCCAGAGGCCGGGGATGCCGCTGTTGCCGACGATGGGCGGCCCGTCGGGCAGCATGGCGCGCGCGCCTTTCCACTCCTGCACGCTGCCGTGGGCATTGGCGTGCTGCGTGGCGCCGGGAAACCAGTCCTGCAGGACCTTGTACAGGGTCTGGATGGCGGCGGCGCGCTTGCGTTCCGGCGAGCCGCCGATTTCCGCGCCGCCGGCCACGCGCACGCGGTTGCCCAGGCGGGAAATGGCCACCCTGTAGCGCTCGTCCATCAAGGCGCTGCGCGGTGCGTTCAAGGGTTCGCGAATCGGTGCGCTGAGGGAGTAGCCATGGACGGCGGCCAGGGGAATCTTCAGGCCCAGCGGCCTGAGGAGTGGGGCCGAGGCCAGGCCGGCACACATCACTAGCCGGTCAAAGGCGCGCGGCAGGTTTTCGCCTGCTATCAAAATACTAGCTGGCTGCGCCCGTTCCAGTTGGGCTACCGTCGTATTGAATTGGAAATTGACGCCGATGCGCTGGGCTTCGTTCTTCAGCAGCAGCGCAAACTGCCGGCAGTTGGCCACTTCGCCCTCGGCCAGCTGCACGGCGCCCAGAAATTCGGTGTCGGGGTTGAGGGCGGGCTCGATCTGCCGCACCTCCACGGGACTGATCTGCCTGAAGGCCACGCCGGCGTCGCGCAGCCGCTGCAGGCCGGGCTCGATCAGCTGGCCGTCCTTTTCCGAACGCAGCAGCAGCATGTAGCCGGGGCTGCGCTCGTAGTCGAGTTGCAGCTCGGCCGTCAGCTGGTGCAGCCTTTCGCGGCTGTAAAACGCCAGGCGCCGCAGCCGCGCGTGGTTGGCCAGATAGGTTTCCGGCTGGCAGGCGTGAAACCACTTCCACATCCAGGCCAGCTCGCGGGCCGACAGGGGCAGGCCGAGCTTGAGCGGCGCATGGCGGCTAAGGAGCTGGCCGAGCAACTTGCCGGGCATGCCGGGCGCTGCCCAGGGCGTCACGTCGGCGGGCGCGACGATGCCGGCGTTGGCAAAACTGCTTTCTTCGGCCGCGGCGCTCCGGCGCTCAAAGACGGTGACTTCGTGCCCGTCCACCGCCAGTTCATAGGCGGTGGTGATGCCGATGATGCCGGCGCCAATGACGGCGACTCTCATGCGGCGACCCCGGTCGGGGCGGTGCCGGGTGGGAAGTCGGGCGGGATGAGGTTCTTCATCGTTTCAATTCGTTTGATTTGTGCATAAAATGGCCTGCCAGCCCAATGGTAGAAGGCGCAGCAGGCTATTAATTTTGTAGCGAATGGTGGAGTGCGGTTTCCACCTGGCAGGCCAGGTCCAGCAGCGTGTCGTCGCGCAGCGCCGCGTGCCAGAGCATCAGGCCCACGGGCAATTGGTCGGGCGTGTGGCAGGGCAGTGAAATCGCGCAGCCGTCCAGCATGTTCACCACGGCGGTGTTGCGCAGCAGCAGCCCGTTGATGCGGAAAAACTCGTCATCATCTTTCAGCACGCTGGCAATGGACGGCGCCACGATGGGCACGGTGGGCGAGAGCACGGCGTCAAAGGCGCTCAGGCGGGCCTCCATGCGCGCCATCCAGGCTTGGCGTGCCGCCAGCAAGTCGATGTAGTCGGCGGCGCTCATGCGGGCTCCCCGCAGAATGCGTTGCGCCACCCGGGGGTCGTATTCGGCCTGGTGTCTGGCAATCAGGGTCCGGTGCCAGGCGTAGCTCTCGGCGGCCGACAAGCCGCCGGTGGCGTTGATCCCGGCCAGATCGCCGATTTCTTCCAGCGCAATTTCCTCGATGCGCGCACCGGCCTGGCGCAGCACCCGCAGGCTGCGCTCGAAGGCCTGGGCCACGCTGACGCTCAGCCCGTCCTGCATTTGCGTGCGTGCCACCGCGAAGCGGCAGGATGACAGGGGCTTGCCCGCGAGTTCCACGCGGCGCGCCGCCAGCACCTCGTGCACGGTGATGGCGTCGCGGACCGAGCGCGTCAGGGCGCAGACGGTGTCCAGGCTGGTGGACAGCGGCAGGGCGCCTGCGGTCGGCACCAGGCGCGCCGTGCTTTTGAAACCCACAATGCCGCACAGCGCGGCGGGGATGCGGATGGAGCCGCCGGTGTCGGAGCCCAGGCCTACCAGGGCGGCGCCCGTGGCCACGGAAACGGCGGCGCCTGAGGAGGAGCCGCCGGGAATCCGCGCGGTGTCCGGATCGGCCGGGTTGGCGGGGGTGCCGTAATGCGGGTTGATGCCGACGCCGGAAAAGGCAAACTCCACCATATTGGTGCGCCCGGCGATCACGGCGCCGGCCGCGCGCAATCGCGCCACGGCCGGGCAGTCCGCACGGGCTGCGGCCGCGCCGATCAGCACCGTCGAGCCGGCCAGGGTGGTTTGGCCCGCGACGTCAAACAGGTCCTTGACCGAGACCGGAATTCCGGCCAATGGCCGTTGGGGGTCGCTAAAGGCCGCGGGGGGCGGCACTTCGGCCTCAAGCAGCGGGCTTTGCGCCGGCCCCGGCATGAAGACATGGCGGCAAGCGTCGCTTTGGGCGACGGCCGCCGCCCGCTGGAAGATTTCTTCGGGGCTGGTCTGGCCGGTTTGCAGGGCCTGGCGGGTGGCCTGAAGGTCGCCGGGTGGGGGGAGCTGGCTCATGGGCGGGGGATGTTATACTCGAATGGCTTTGTGAATGACGATTTTGTTGTTTGCAAGGTAAATCGCAAATCAGCCACTCATCAAGGTGCTGCCCGGAATGTTTCCGGACAGTAAGCGCTGATTTTAGACACAACCTTTGGAGTTTTATATGTCGACAAGCATGCGTGAAATGCTGGAAGCTGGCGTCCACTTTGGTCACCAAACCCGCTTCTGGAATCCCAAGATGGCCCCTTACATTTTTGGCCATCGCAACCGTATTCACATCATCAACCTGGAAAAATCGCTGCCGATGTACCAGGACGCGATGAAGTTCGCGAAACAGCTGTCCGCCAACCGCGGCACCATCCTGATGGTGGGCACCAAGCGCCAGGCGCGTGAAATCGTCGCCGCCGAAGCGCAGCGCGCCGGTGTGCCTTATGTTGACCAGCGCTGGCTGGGCGGTATGCTGACCAACTTCAAGACGGTCAAGACCTCGATCAAGCGCCTGAAGGAAATGAAGGCCCAGCAGGAAGCCGGCCTGGATTCCATCAGCAAGAAGGAACAGCTGACCTTCAAGCGCGAAATCGAAAAGCTCGAAAAAGACATTGGCGGCATTCAGGACATGAACGCATTGCCGGATGCCATCTTCGTGATCGACGTGGGTTTCCACAAAATCGCGGTGCTGGAAGCCAAGAAGCTGGGCATCCCCCTGATTGGCGTGGTTGACTCCAACCACTCGCCTATCGGCATTGACTACGTGATCCCCGGTAACGATGACTCGTCCAAGGCCGTGGCCCTGTATGCCCGTGGTATCGCCGATGCGATCCTGGAAGGCCGTGCCGATGCCATGAACAACGTCGTCAAGGCGGTGTCGGCTGAAGGTTCGGATGAATTTGTGGAAGTGGAAAACGCCGCAGCCTGATAGCTTTGGCGCTGCGCCGGACGCGAAAAAGGGGCTCGCGTAGCCCCTTTTTCACAACCTGAAGATACGAAGAGCGGGGCGGGTGCGAGCTTTGCATCTGCTCGAAGTCAATACGACAAACGGAGAATCAAAAAATGGCTATTACTGCAAGCATGGTCGCTGAACTGCGCGCCAAGACCGACGCCCCCATGATGGAGTGCAAAAAGGCACTGACCGAAGCCGAGGGCAATTTTGAAAAGGCCGAAGAAATCCTGCGCGTGAAACTGGGTAGCAAGGCCGGCAAGGCCGCTTCCCGCGTGACGGCTGAAGGCGTGGTGGCCCTGGCCCGCGAAGGCGATGTCGCCGCGCTGGTCGAAATCAACTGCGAAACCGACTTCGTCACCAAGAACGACAGCTTCCTGGCTTTTGCCAATGCCGTGGCTGAAGGCATCGTCAAGCACAACCCTGCCGATGTGGCTGCCGTTGGTGGCCTGCCGCTGGCCATGGAAGGTTTTGGCCCGACGCTGGAAGACGTGCGCAAGGGCCTGATCGGCAAGATCGGCGAAAACATGAGCGTTCGCCGTTTCAAACGTTTCGCGGGTGGCTCCGTGGCTTCTTACCTGCACGGCACGCGCATCGGTGTGGTCGTGGAGTTTGACGGCGACGAGACCGCCGCCAAGGATGTCGCCATGCATGTGGCAGCGATGAAGCCTGTGGCCTTGTCCAGCGCTGAAGTTCCCGCCGAACTGGTCGCCAAGGAGCGCTCCGTGGCTGCCGCCAAGGCCGCTGAAGATGCCGCCGTTGCGCAAGCTGCCGGCAAGCCTGTCCAGTCCGATGAAATCGTCGCCAAGCGCATCGAAGGCGGCGTTCAGAAGTACCTGAAGGAAGTCAGCCTGTACAACCAGACTTTCGTCAAGAACGACAAGCAGACGGTTGAGCAGATGCTTAAAGAGAAGGCCACCAAGGTCAAGTCCTTCACGCTGTTCGTGGTGGGCGAAGGCATTGAGAAAAAGGTTGACGACTTCGCTGCTGAAGTCGCCGCCCAGGTCGCCGCAGCCAAGTCTGCGTAAGCATTTCAGTCCAGCCGGAAGGCCGCTAAACTTTACAACCAACCCAACCACGAAAGCCCTCACATGCCAGCCTACAAGCGGATCTTGTTAAAACTGTCAGGTGAGGCCTTGATGGGGGATGATGCCTTTGGCATCAACCGCGCCACCATCGTGCGCATGGTGGAAGAAATTGCCGACGTCACCCGCATGGGTGTCGAAGTGGCGGTGGTGATTGGCGGCGGCAACATCTTCCGCGGTGTGGCCGGCGGCTCGGTCGGCATGGACAGGGCCACCGCCGATTACATGGGAATGCTGGCCACGGTGATGAATGCCCTGGCCTTGGGCGACACCATGGACAAGGCCGGCCTGATCGCCCGTGTCATGTCGGCCATTGGCATCGAGCGCGTGGTCGAGCCTTATGTCCGCCCCAAGGCCCTGCAGTACCTGGAAGAGGGCAAGGTCGTTATTTTCGCGGCCGGCACCGGCAACCCGTTTTTCACCACCGACACGGCGGCCGCTTTGCGCGGCGCTGAAATCGGTGCTGAAATCGTCCTGAAGGCCACCAAGGTCGACGGCGTGTACACCGCGGATCCGAAGAAGGACCCGTATGCCACACGTTACGGCAGCATCACTTTTGATGAGGCCATGGGCAAAAACCTCGAAGTCATGGACGCCACCGCCTTTGCGCTGTGCCGTGACCAGAAGCTGCCCATCAAGGTATTCAGTATTTTCAAGCACGGGGCGCTCAAGCGCGTGGTGCAGGGCGAAGACGAAGGAACCCTGGTTCACGTCTGACCTTGGCCATGGTCCGTGCGCTGCACTTTTGCGCACCCTATTTGCACCTAGAAATCCGGAGATTCGATCATGAGCATTGTTGAAGTCAAGCAGCTTGCCGAACAAAAGATGCAGCAGTCCGTGGAATCGTTCAAGCACAACCTGACGAAAATCCGCACTGGCCGCGCCAACCCGGGCTTGCTCGACACCGTGCAGGTGGAGTATTACGGCTCCATGGTGCCTATCAGCCAGGTGGCCAACGTGGCCTTGCTGGATGCCCGCACCATCAGCGTCTCGCCCTGGGAAAAAGGCATGGGCGCCAAAATCGAAAAAGCCATTCGCGATTCCGATCTCGGGCTGAATCCCGCATCGCAGGGCGACCTGATCCGCGTTCCCATGCCGGCCATGACCGAAGAGCGCCGCAAGGAATTGACCAAAGTCGTGCGCGCCGAAGGCGAGCATGCCAAGGTGGCCATTCGCAACCTGCGCCGCGATGCCAATGACGGTGTCAAGAAGCTGGTCAAGGACAAGCTGGCCTCCGAAGATGACGAGCGCCGTTCGCAGGACGAGATCCAGAAGTTCACCGACCGTTTCATTGCCGAGGTCGACAAACTGGTCGCCGGCAAGGAACAAGACATCATGGCGGTTTAAACATAGTGCCCCCACGCTTGTCACTTCGTGTACTGCGCTGCCCTCCGAGGGGGCCGTGCTTGCTTGGGGCGGCCCGGCGCGGCGCGCCCTGGCTCGCGCGCTGACCCTTACCCATGGCCACCACTCCCCGTCCTCTCGTCCCGCACCATGTGGCCATCGTCATGGACGGCAATGGCCGCTGGGCGACCAAACGCTTTTTGCCGCGCATCGCCGGCCACAAGCAGGGCGTTGACGCACTGAGCCGCTGCGTCAAGGCCTGCCTGGAGCGCGGCATCGGCGTGCTCACGGTCTTTGCCTTCTCCTCTGAAAACTGGAACCGCCCCTCGGACGAAGTGTTCGGGCTGATGGAGCTCATGGTCCTGTCCTTGTCCAGGGAAGTTCCCCGCCTCAATGCCAATGGTGTGCAGCTTCACTTCGTGGGCGACCGCCAGCGGCTTTCCGAAAAAGTCCAGGCGGGTCTGGCACAGGCAGAACTCGATACGGCGGGCAATCGGCGCCTGATTCTCAACGTGTGCTTCAACTACGGCGGCCGCTGGGATATTGCCCAGGCCGCCCAAAAGCTGGCCAGCCGCGGCGAAGCCATCACCGAGCGCTCGCTCGATGGTGCGATGGCCCTGGCGCATGTGCCGGATCCCGATTTACTGATTCGTACCGGCGGCGAACTGCGCATCAGCAATTTTTTGCTGTGGCAGGTGGCGTACTCCGAGCTGCATTTCACTGACAAGCTCTGGCCCGAATTTGACGAGGCGGCGCTGGACGAAGCGATTGCCGTCTTTCGCACCCGCGAGCGCCGCTTTGGCAAGACCTCGGCGCAGGTCAGCGGGGATAAGCACAACCAGAATGACAAGGCCGCCTGATGCTGAAGCAGCGTGTGATCACGGCGATTGTCCTGCTGGCCATATTGTTGCCGGCGCTTTTTTACAAGACGCCGGTTCCTTTCTGCGGCGTGGCCCTGGTGTTGATTGCCGCCGGCGGCTGGGAGTGGGGGCGTCTGAATAAACTGGGGCAAATCGCCTCTGTCGGGCTGGCCGTGGTTTGCGTGATGGCCTGCGGCATGTCCTGGTACGGCGGCTGGCTGGCAAAGCCCTTGCCCATGCTCTGGGCTGGCGCGGGTGCGCTCTGGGTGCTGGCCGGTGGCTGGCTGCTGCGCAACGGTGTGGCGGGTTGGCCCCGCATTCCGAAGGCGCTGCGCGTGGTCGGCGGTCTGCTGGCCTTGTGGCTGGCCTGGCTCGCCATTGCGCGGGCGCGTGTGGTGGGGGTCGAGTTTTTACTCTCGGTGCTGCTGCTGGTCTGGGTGGCCGATGTCTTTGCCTACTTTGCCGGCCGCGCCTTCGGTGGGCGCTTCAGCAAGGGCAAACTGGCGCCGTCCATCAGTCCCGGCAAAAGCTGGGAAGGTGTGTGGGGCGGAATGGCCGGTGTGGTCGTGCTTTCGCTGGCCTGGGTTTCGCTCGGCGGATCCGGCTCCGGCTTTCTGGCGGGACAGACGCTTTACAGGCGTCTGGCCGAGCAGCATGGCATCGCGGTGATGCTGTTGGCGGTCATCTTTCTTGCGGCCATGAGCGTGGTCGGGGATCTGGTCGAGTCGCTGATCAAACGCAGCGCGGGCGTGAAAGACTCCAGCGGCCTGTTGCCAGGCCACGGCGGGGTGCTGGACCGCGTGGACGCCTTGTTGCCCACCTTGCCGCTGGCGCTGATGCTGGCCACTTTCTAGGTTTGTTGCATGAATTTCAAGAAGCAGCGCGTGACGGTTCTGGGTTCCACGGGCTCCATCGGCGTCAATACCCTGGATGTCATTGCCCGCCATCCTGAGCGTTTCGAGGTGTTTGCGCTCAGCGCCGCGACCCAGGTCGACCTGATGCTGGCGCAGTGCGCGCAATTCAAGCCGCAGTACGCCGTGATGGTGAGCGAGCCGCAGGCCCGCCTCCTGGCTGAAAAAATCAAGGCAAATGGGCTGGCTGTCCAGGTGCTATGGGCGCCTGATGCTCTTGAAATGATAGCGTCTCACGAATTGGTGGACACCGTGATGGCCGCCATTGTGGGGGCTGCCGGTTTGCCGCCCTGCATGGCGGCGGCCAAGGCGGGAAAGCGCCTGTTGCTGGCCAACAAGGAGGCGTTGGTGGTGGGTGGCGAGGTGTTCATGCGGGCCGTGCGCGCCGGCGCTGCGCAGCTGCTGCCCATAGACAGTGAACACTCGGCCATTTTTCAGTCCTTGCCGGAAGATCCTGCGACCTGGATGGAGCGGGTCGAGAAAATCATACTGACCGCCTCGGGCGGCCCGTTTCGGACCCGGGAGCCTGCCAGCCTGCGTCATGTCACGCCCGATGAAGCCTGCGCGCACCCGAACTGGGTAATGGGCCGCAAGATCTCGGTGGATTCGGCCACCATGATGAACAAGGCCCTGGAGGTCATTGAGGCAAAGTACCTGTTTGGCCTGGCGCCGCAGCAAATTGAGGTGGTGATTCACCCCCAGAGCATCATTCACTCCATGGTGCAGTACCGTGACGCCTCGGTCGTCGCGCAACTGGGAACGCCTGACATGCGGGGCCCGATCGCCTATGGTCTGGCATGGCCGGACCGGATCACCTCGGGCGCCAGGGCGCTGGATTTTTCTGCCTTGGCCGCGATGACTTTTGAGCGGCCGGATGATGCGCGCTTTCCCGGCCTGCCGCTGGCCTGGCAGGTGTTGAATGCGCCCATGGGCAGCACGGCAGTGCTCAATGCGGCGAATGAAATCGCCGTGGCGGCTTTCCTGGACAAGCGAATCCGCTTTGACCATATTCACCAGGTCAACCATGCCACTTTAGATGCCGTGGCGGTCTCCGGTGTGAACGATATCGAAGGCCTGCTCGCGCTGGATGCGCGGGTGCGCCTCGTTGCCGCTGAAATCGCAAAACGTCTGGAGACCTGACATGCTGACGCTGGTTTCTTTTGCGGTGACGCTGGGCATACTGATCTCCGTGCACGAGTATGGCCACTACCGGGTGGCGGTGGCCTGCGGCATCAAGGTGTTGAAGTTTTCCATCGGCTTTGGCAAGCCCATCTACACCTGGCGGCTCAAGAACAAGTCCACGGAATTTTCCATCGGCATGCTGCCGCTGGGCGGCTACGTCAAGATGCTGGACGAGCGCGAGGCTCCGGTCGACCCCGCGGAGCGCCATCTGGCCTTCAACACCCAGCCCCTTAAATCCCGCGCGGCCGTCGTGGCTGCGGGGCCTGCGGCCAACCTGCTTCTGGCCGTGCTGATCTACGCCGTGCTCAACTGGATAGGTTTGCAGGAGCCCAAGGCCGTTCTGGCCAGTCCCGTGGCGGGTTCGCTGGCCGAGAAGGCCGGCCTGCGTGGTCGCGAAACCGTCCAGCAGGCGGCTTTCGATGGCGAGGAGCTGCAACCGGTCCGCTCCTTTGAAGACCTTCGCTGGCGGCTCACGCAGGGCGCGCTCGATGGCCGCGATGTGCAACTGATGCTGGGTGGTGACCCGGAAGCTTCCACGCGAATGGTCGTGCTGGAGCTCAGCAAACTGGGTGCGGCCGAAGCCGACGCGCAGTTGTTCCGGACAATTGGCATCCTCGGGCCATGGACCTCGCCGGTGATGGGGGAGATCATGGCGGGGAGTGCGGCTGAAAAATCCGGTTTGCGTGCAGGTGATGTGGTTCAGCGCGTGGGCGATGCGGTGATTGTGGATGGACAGCAGTTGCGCGAACTCATACGGACCTCTGCGCGATCCGCCGGCGGGAGCGCTGCCGCCGTGGCGCCGCAGCGCTGGCAAGTCCTGCGGGCCGGCCAGCCCTTGACGCTGCAAGTCACCCCCGAACTCAAGCAGGAGGGCGGAGTGGCGGTGGTCCGCATCGGTGCCTATGTCGGTGCGCCACCGGAGTTCGTGACGGTGCGTTACGGACCGCTGGATGGCTTGTGGCAGGGCGCTGTTCGCACCTGGGAGGTTTCTCTGCTCACGCTCAAGATGATGGGGCGAATGCTGATCGGAGAAGCCTCCCTCAAAAATCTGAGCGGGCCACTCACCATCGCGGACTACGCCGGAAAGTCGGTGAGCCTGGGCTGGACAGCCTATCTGCTGTTTTTGGCCCTCGTTAGCGTGAGTCTCGGCGTCTTGAATTTACTCCCGCTGCCGGTTTTGGATGGTGGGCACCTGATGTATTATCTTTGGGAATGGGTCACTGGTCGCGGCGTGTCTGACGTCTGGATGGACCGCTTGCAACGCGTTGGCGTTGCGATCCTGCTGGGCATGATGTGTATTGCCCTTTTCAATGATGTCACCCGGCTTTTGGGCTAATTCCAACCACTTCATGCAAAAACAATTCAATCGTTTCAAAGTTCGTGCGGTCTGCGCCATTGCCGCCGGTTTGCTAGTAGCCAATGCCGCATGGGCAGTAGACCCTTTCACGGTTCGGGACATTCGGGTGGAGGGCCTGCAACGGGTTGAACCCGGAACGATTTTTGCCTCGCTCCCCTTTCGTGTTGGTGAGACTTACAACGACGACAAAGGCTCCACGGCCATCCGCGCGCTGTTCGGCCTGGGCCTTTTCAAGGACGTGCGGCTGGAGGTCAACGGTGACGTGCTGGTGGTGATCGTCGAAGAGCGTCCTACCGTGGCCGACGTGGATTTCGTCGGCGCCAAGGAATTCGACAAGGACGTGCTTAAAAAAGCACTGAAGGACGTGGGTATCTCGGATGGCCAGCCTTTTGACAAGGCGCTGGCCGACAAGGCCGAGCAGGAACTCAAGCGTCAGTACATCAACAAGAGCCTGTACGGTGCCGAGGTGATCACGACCGTGACGCCGATTGAGCGCAATCGTGTGAACCTGACCTTTAGCGTCGTCGAAGGCGATGTCGCAAAAATCAAGGAAATTCACATCACCGGCAACAAGGCATTCAGCGAATCCACGCTGCTGGGCCTGTTCGACCTGGACACCGGCGGCTGGCTGAGCTGGTACACCAAGTCGGACCGCTATTCCCGGACCAAGCTCAATGCGGATATTGAGACCCTGCGCTCCTATTACCTCTCGCGGGGCTATCTCGAGTTCAAGGTGGACTCGACCCAGGTGGCGATTTCCCCTGACAAACAGAGCATTGCGGTCACCGTCAACATCACGGAGGGCGAGCGTTTCGTGGTGTCGGGTGTGAAGCTCGAAGGCAATTACCTGGGCAAGGAAGAGGAATTCAAAACCCTGGTGGCGATCAAGCCG
This sequence comes from Polaromonas jejuensis NBRC 106434, assembly GCF_001598235.1. GTDB lineage: Bacteria > Pseudomonadota > Gammaproteobacteria > Burkholderiales > Burkholderiaceae_C > Polaromonas > Polaromonas jejuensis. The sequence continues at coordinate 58,828 of NZ_BCYO01000014.1, forward strand.
GGAGCGCCTTACAACGCCGACCAGGTCGCCGAAACGACCAAGGCCTTTAGCGACTACTTTGGTACTTTTGGCTTTGCCTTTGCCCGGGTAGAGGCGGTACCGGAAATTGACCGGGTCAATAACCGTGTGGCGTTTGTGCTGCAGGCCGAGCCCTCGCGCCGGGCCTATGTGCGGCGCATCAATGTGGCGGGCAACAACCGCACGCGTGACGAGGTGGTGCGCCGGGAGTTCCGTCAGTTCGAGTCGTCCTGGTACGACGGCGACAAAATCCGTCTTTCGCGTGACCGCGTGGACCGCCTGGGCTTCTTCAACGAGGTGAATATGGAGACGCAGGAGGTGACCGGCACGGCTGACCAGGTCGACGTCACCGTGAATGTGGTTGAAAAACCCACCGGCAATTTGCAACTGGGCGCCGGCTACTCCACGGCTGACAGCCTTTCCCTGGTGTTCGGCATCAAGCAGGAAAACGTTTTCGGCTCGGGCAACTACCTGGGTATTGAGGTCAATACCAGTAAATCCAATCGCCAGCTGGTTTTGAGCACGATTGATCCTTATTTCACGGCCGACGGCATTTCCCGCAGCATTGACGTGTATGACCGCACGTCCTCGCCCCTGAACGGCCAGGGGGGTGACTACAAATTGAAAACGCGGGGTGCCAGCATTCGTTTCGGGGTTCCCTTCACCGAAACGGACACGGTTTATTTCGGCAGCGGCTATGAGCGCTTGACTATTGTGCCGGGGACGCTGCTTCCCGTCAGCTATCAGGACTACGCGAATCAGTTCGGCCTCACGAGCAGTTCCATTCCCTTGACCGTGGGCTGGTCGCGCGATAGCCGGGACAGTGCGCTGGTGCCTACGTCGGGGCGCTACCAGCGCGTCTACGGCGACTGGGGCGTGGCCGGCGATATCAAGTTCGTACGCGTCAATTACCAGATCCAGCAATACATTCCACTCAACAAGCAGTTCACGATTGCCCTGAACGGTGAGTTGGGTTGGGGCAAGGGCCTCAACGGCCAGCCTTTCCCGCTCTTCAAGAACTTCTACTCCGGCGGTTTGGGCTCTGTGCGTGGTTTTGAACAGAGCTCTCTGGGCCCCCGCGACTCGTCAGACCTGGCCACCGGCGCGCCCAAGAAGCTGACGCTCAATGCCGAGCTCGTCGCCCCGTTTCCGGGGGCGGGCAATGACCGTACCCTGCGTGTGTACGGTTTTGTGGATGCGGGTAACGTGTTTAAAGACAGCTACAGCCTGAACGGTCCGGATGGTCTTCGCGCATCGACCGGTCTTGGCATCAGCTGGATTTCCCCAGTGGGTCCTCTTCGTCTCGCCTATGCCGTGCCTCTGCGAAAACAGCCAGGCGATAGAATAGAGCGGTTGCAATTCCAAATCGGTACATCTTTCTAATGAAGCATTATTCAAGCAAAATTGTCCTGGGCCTCGTCATCGCATTGGCAGGTTTTTCCGCCAGCGCGCAGGAGTTCAAGGTTGGAGTTGTCAACCTCGACCGGATTTTCCGCGAAGCCAATTCGGCCAAGGCGGCCCAGACCAAGCTGGAGCAGGAATTCAGCAAGCGCGAGAAGGAGTTGAACGATCTCGCCACCCAGCTGAAAACGCAGTCCGACAAGTTCGAGCGCGAAGCGCCCACGCTGGCTGAAAGCCAGCGCGTGGCCCGCCAGCGGCAACTGGTCGATCTGGACCGGACCTTCCAGAACAAGCGCCGCGAATTCCAGGAAGATCTGAGCGCCCGTAAAAACGAAGAGCTTCAGCAAGTGATTGAGCGCGCCAACAAGGTCGTCAAAACGCTGGCTGAAACCGAGAAGTACGACCTGATCCTGCAGGAGTCGGTGTACGTGAACCCCAAGCATGACATCACCGACAAGGTGATCAAGGCGCTGAACGCCTCCCGTTGATTGCGGGTGTTCACCACGCACGTTGACGTAAAACTGGCAGGCGCAGTGTGACGCTCCGTCTTGCCGACATTGTTCAGTCTTTGGCTGCCAGGGTGGATGCCGAGCTGCTCGGCAACCCTGATATTCTGATAGAGCGCCTGTCCACGCTGGACGGCGCCGGTCCCCGGGACCTGACATTTCTGAGCCACCCCAAGTACCTCGGCAAGCTGGCGCAGTCTGCCGCTGCCTGCGTCGTGGTCTCCCCCGCAGTCCGTGAAGCCGCCATGCGCCGCGGGGCCTGTATCGTGGCGGATGACCCCTACCATTACTTTGCGCTGATCACCCAGCTCTGGAAACAGCGTCATTTTCCGCCTCCGGCACCCCACATCCATCCCAGCGCCTTCATTGATCCCGGCGCGACGCTGGCCCCCGGCGTCTCCATCGGTGCGTTCGCCTGCATCGGGGCCGGCGCCATGATTGGCGCGGGTGTACGCATCGCCGAGCATTGCGTCATCGGCGCGCAGGTGGAAATTGGCGCCGATACCCGGCTGTCGGCACGCGTCACGGTGGCCGACGGTTGCCGCATGGGTGAGCGCTGCATTGTTCATCCCGGCGCAGTCATCGGTGCGGATGGCTTCGGCTTTGCGCCGCATGAGGGCGAGTGGGTCAAGATCGAGCAGCTGGGCGCGGTGCACATCGGCAATGATGTGGAAATCGGCGCCAACACCTGCATCGACCGCGGCGCCTTGCAGGACACCGTGCTGGAAGACGGCGTCAAGCTCGATAACCTGGTGCAGATCGGCCACAACGTCAGGGTCGGCAAGCACACCGCCATGGCCGGTTGTGCCGGCGTCGCGGGCAGCGCAACGATTGGTGCGCATTGCACGGTCGGTGGTGGCGCCATTGTGCTGGGACATCTGAGGCTGGCCGACCATGTGCATGTGTCGGCGGCCAGCGTGGTGACGCGATCCATTCTGAAACCCGGACAGTACACCGGGCTCTTTCCTATCGACGACAATGCGGCGTGGGAAAAAAATGCGGCCACGCTCAAGCAGCTCCACAGTCTGCGCGAGCGACTCAAGCTGACAGAAAAATCACTCTCACAAATTCTAGAAAAATCATGATGGACATTCACCAAATTCTCAAGCAGTTGCCGCACCGCTACCCGATTCTGTTGGTCGACCGTGTGCTCGAAGTGGAAAAAGGCAAAAGCATCAAGGCACTCAAGAATGTCACGATCAATGAACCGTTTTTCATGGGGCATTTTCCGCACCATCCCGTGATGCCGGGTGTTCTTATTCTTGAAGCCATGGCACAGGCCGCGGCGCTGCTGGCATTTGAAACATTGGGCGTGACACCCGACGACAAGACGGTGTACTACTTTGCCGGCATCGACGGCGCCCGTTTCAAGCGTCCCGTCGAGCCCGGCGACCAGCTGATCATGGATGTGACGCTGGACCGCATGAAAGCCGGCATCTTCAAATTCAAGGGTGTCACGCGCGTGGGTGACAACATCGCCTGCGAGGCCGAACTGATGTGCACCATGCGCACCATTGCCTGAGCGCGGGCCTCACATGACATCGCCAGTCGCTGCGCCGGGCATTCATGCCACGGCGCTTGTTGATCCACAGGCCCAGCTGGACAGCTCGGTCAGCGTGGGCCCGTACACGGTCATCGGTCCCCACGTCAGGGTAGCTGCGGGCACCAGCATTGGCGCCCACTGCGTGATTGAAGGCCACACCACCATAGGCCGTGACAACCGGATTTTCCAGTTCAACTCGCTGGGCGCCATTCCGCAGGACAAAAAGTACGCGGGCGAGCCCTGCGAGCTGGTGATTGGTGACCGCAACACCATCCGCGAGTTTTGCACCTTCAACATCGGCTCGCCGGGCGACAACGGCGTCACGCGGGTCGGCCATGACAACTGGATCATGGCCTATGTGCATCTGGCGCACGACTGCGTGGTGGGCAACAACACCATTTTTGCCAACAACACGCAGCTGGGCGGACATGTGCATGTGGATGACTGGGCCATACTGGGCGGCTTCACGGTGGCGCACCAGTTCGTCAGAATCGGCGCCCACAGCTTTACCGCCATGTGCTCGCTGCTGTTTGCCGACCTGCCGCCTTTTGTGATGTGCCAGGGCCAGCCGGCCCAGGCGCGATCCATGAATTTTGAGGGCCTGCGCCGCCGTGGTTTCTCGGCGGAGCGCATTTCAGCCGTCAAGGCCATGCACAAGGCGCTGTACCGCGACGACCTGACGCTGGAGCAGGCCAGGGCACGCATCACAGAACTGACTGAAAAACACCCCGAGTCGGCGCCGGACGTGCAGATGATGCTCTCATTTTTGCAGCAGACATCGCCGCAACGCGGCATCGTCCGGTAGGCGCTCATGTCGGTTGCGTCCACCCCTCTGCCCACTCGTAGAGAGGCTGGTGGGCCTGCCGCCAGCCCGGCCGTGCAGGCGGCGCCGCGCGTCGCCATGGTGGCCGGCGAAACCTCCGGTGATTTGCTGGCAGGCTTGCTGCTCGATGGCCTCAAGGCGCGCTGGCCGGCCTTGGTGTCCAGCGGCATAGGCGGGCCGCAGATGGCGCGCCGGGGTTTTCAGGCCTGGTGGCCCAGCGACAAGCTGGCGGTGCGCGGTTATGTGGAGGTGCTGCGACACTACCGCGAAATCATAGGCATCCGCGAGCAGCTGAAAAAGCGCCTGCTTGATAGGGCCGATCAGCGCCCCGACGTTTTTATCGGCGTGGATGCGCCCGATTTCAACCTGGATCTGGAGGCCGCGCTGAAGGCCGAAGGCATCAAGACCGTGCATTTCGTCAGTCCCTCCGTCTGGGCCTGGCGCGCCGACCGGGTCGAAAAAATCCGGCGCAGCGTGGACCATGTGCTGTGCATTTTCCCGTTTGAACCGGCCCTGCTGGCCTCGCATGGCATTGCCGCGACTTATGTCGGGCATCCGCTGGCCAACGTGATTCCGGTGGCGCCTGATCGGGCGGCGGCGAGGCGCCAGTTGGGCCTGCGGGATGAGGACACCGTCATTGCCATCTTGCCGGGCAGCCGCAAGTCGGAAATCCAGTACCTCGCTACTCGCTTTTTCAGGGCTGCGGCGCTGGTCAAGCGGGCGCAGGCTGCTATTAAATTTGTAGTGCCTGCGGTTCCCGCGCTAAAGGCGTGGATAGAGCGGCTGGCCGATGAGGCGGGTGTGCGGGCGGATCTGCAAATCGTCGAAGGCCAGTCGCACACGGTGCTGGCGGCCTGCGATGTCACCCTGATCGCCAGCGGCACCGCCACGATGGAGGCGGCCTTGTTCAAGCGCCCCATGGTGATTGCCTACAACATGAACTGGCTGTCGTGGCAGATCATGCGGCGCAAAAAACTCCAGCCCTGGGTCGGCCTGCCCAACATCCTTTGCCAGGACTTTGTGGTGCCGGAGTTGCTGCAGGAGGCGGCGACGCCCGAGGCGTTGGCGCACGCGCTACTGCAGTGGGTTGACGCAAAAACTGCGGCGCCCGACAAAATAGCGGCTGTCGAACAACGATTCACCAAGCTGCATGCCGAGTTGCAGCGCGACACTTCTCAATTGGCGACCGATGCGATCCAAAAAATTCTTGAAGGCTGAGCAAACCGCCTTGTCCTGGGACACCCCGGGGTTGATGGCGGGCGTTGACGAGGCCGGGCGCGGGCCCCTGGCCGGGCCGGTGGTGGCGGCAGCGGTCATCCTGGACGATTTGAATCCCATCAAGGGACTGGCCGACTCAAAAAAACTCACGGCCTTGCGGCGTGAAAAGCTTTACGACGAAATCCGCGCCAAAGCGCTGTGCTGCTCCATTGCGCTGGCGAGCGCCGAAGAAATCGATAAGCTGAACATTTTGCAGGCCACTATGCTGGCCATGAAACGTGCGGTGGAGGGCTTGCGGCTCAAGCCCAGCAAGGTGCTGGTCGATGGCAACCGTCTGCCGGCACTTGGCGTTCTGGCGGAAGCCATTGTCAAAGGCGACGCCCTGGTACCGGCGATCTCGGCCGCGTCCATTCTGGCCAAGGTCTACCGTGATCGCTGGTGTCAGGAGTTTGACCTCGAATACCCGCAGTACGGTTTTGCCGGCCACAAGGGCTATGGCACGGCCGCGCACCTGGCCGCGTTGCGGGAGCACGGTGCCTGTCCCCAGCACCGCAAGTCGTTTGCGCCGGTGGCCGAGGTGCTCCGGTGAGCAGCGGTTTTGCCGTCCCTGTGTCGCATGTCACGTCCCGCGACAACCCGCTCATCAAGGAGTTGCGCAAGCTTTCGCAAGACAGCACGGCTTACCGCAAGCAGGGCCGGGTCTGGCTGGAGGGCGACCATCTGTGCCGTGCGGCGCTGCTGCGCGGGTTGAAACCGGCCGTGGCCGTTTTTTCGGAGTCTTTTTGGCCTCTGGCCCCCGCTGAGTGGGCGCAGGCAGCTATTAAAAACATAGTGATTTCCGACGCGTTGCTGCCGGAGATCAGCGGCCTGGAGTCCCCGGCGCGCATGGGCTTTGTGCTGGAATTGCCGGCCGCAACGGCGCTGCGGCCCGATGCGGCCTCGGTGATTCTGGATCGGGTCCAGGATGCCGGCAATGTCGGCTCCATTTTGCGCAGTGCGGCGGCGTTTGGTTTTGGCCAGATCATCGCGCTCAAGGGCACGGCCGCGCTCTGGTCGCCCAAGGTGCTGCGCGCCGGCATGGGGGCGCACTTTGCCCTGCAACTGGTGGAAGGGGTGGCGCCGGAGGCGCTGGCCGGCTTGCGTGTTCCCATCGTCGTCACCAGTTCGCACCACGGCAGCTTTTTGCACCAGCAACAATTGCCCATGCCCTGTGCCTGGGCCATGGGCCATGAAGGGCAGGGCGTCAGCGACGAGCTGATGGCCCGCGCTGCACTGAAGGTCCGTATCGACCAGCCGGGCGGCGAAGAATCGCTCAATGTGGCCGCAGCGGCAGCCATCTGCCTGTACGCAAGTTCGTTGGGGATATAAACCCACCCCCGTCCAGTCTCGCTGCGTGTAGTCTGTTCCCCCTCGGGGGGGCGGCCCCCTCGGGGGCAGGGAGCTACACGAAGTGAGCGACCGTGGGGGCCACGTTCACGCTATAATCAAGGGCTTTTCAAATCACAGCTTCGCCCGAGCGCATACAAAGCCAACACCCTCACAAAAGCATCCAGCAAGAGTCTTGACCGAGACGTTTCTTGTGCACGCTTGGGCGAACCGTAACCAACCCGGAGAACCCAGTGCTTTTGTCTCTACAGGGAATATCAGGAATAACCCCTCACGCCATCCTGGCGCTCGCAGACGGCACGGTCTTTGTCGGCAATTCGATTGGGGCCGCTGGCTCCACGATCGGTGAGGTGGTGTTCAACACCGCCATGACCGGCTACCAGGAAATCCTCACGGATCCCAGCTACTGCCAGCAGATCGTCACCCTCACGTACCCGCATATCGGCAACTACGGCATCAATGCCGAAGACGTCGAAGCCGGCAAAGTCCATGCCGCCGGCCTGATCATCAAGGATTTGCCGCTGCTGGCATCCAACTTCCGCATGTCCATGACCTTGTCCGAGTACCTGGTCAAGGAGAACACGGTGGCGATTGCCGGCATTGATACCCGCCAGCTGACGCGTCATCTGCGGACCAAGGGCGCCCAGAACGGCTGCATTCTGGCCCTGGCCGACGGCGAGCCGGTCAGCCAGGCCGCCATAGACAAGGCCATTGCGGCCGCCAAGGGCGCGCCCAGCATGGCCGGCCTGGACCTGGCCAAGGTTGTGTCCGTGAAGCAGACCTACGAATGGACGCAGACAGAGTGGAAGCTGGTGAACCTGGAAGGCAAGCCCGGCTACGGCGTGCAGATCACCCCCCGGTTCCATGTCGTGGCCTACGATTTCGGCGTGAAGAAGAACATCCTGCGCATGATTGCCGAGCGTGGCGCGCGCATCACGGTGGTGCCGGCACAGACGCCGGCCGCCGACGTGCTCAAGCTCAAACCCGATGGCATCTTTCTGGCCAATGGCCCGGGTGACCCCGAGCCTTGCGACTACGCCATTGCCGCCGTGCGTGAACTGATTGAAACCGGCATTCCGACCTTCGGCATTTGCCTGGGTCACCAGATCATGGCCTTGGCCAGCGGTGCCAAGACCTTCAAGATGAAGTTCGGCCACCATGGCGCCAACCATCCGGTCAAGGATCTCGATAACCAGCGCGTCAGCATCACCAGCCAGAACCACGGTTTTGCGGTGGACGAGAAAACCTTGCCCGCCAATCTGCGTCCCACGCACATCAGCCTGTTTGACGGCACGCTGCAGGGCCTGGCCCGCACCGACAAGCCGGCCTTCTGCTTCCAGGGCCACCCGGAGGCCTCACCCGGCCCGCACGACATTTCCTATTTGTTCGACCGCTTCACGGCACTGATGGAGCAACACAAACATGCCTAAGCGTACAGACATCAAATCGGTTCTCATCATTGGCGCCGGCCCCATCATCATCGGCCAGGCCTGCGAGTTCGACTATTCCGGCGTGCAGGCCTGCAAGGCGCTGCGCGAAGAGGGTTACAAGGTCATCCTGATCAACAGCAACCCCGCCACGATCATGACCGACCCGGCGACCGCCGACGTCACCTACATCGAGCCCATCACCTGGCAGACGGTTGAAAAAATCATCGCCAAGGAGCGGCCGGACGCCATTTTGCCCACCATGGGCGGCCAGACCGCGCTCAACTGCGCACTCGACCTCTGGCACCACGGCGTGCTTGAAAAATACAAGGTCGAGTTGATAGGCGCCAAGCCCGAAGCCATCGACAAGGCCGAGGACCGCCTGAAGTTCAAGGAAGCGATGACCAAGATCGGTCTCGGCTCGGCCCGCTCCGGCATTGCCCACAGCATGGACGAAGCTTGGGGCGTGCAGAAGTCCGTGGGCTTTCCGACCGTGATCCGCCCCAGCTTCACGCTGGGCGGCACCGGCGGCGGCATTGCCTACAACCCCGAAGAGTTTGAAGTCATCTGCAAGCGCGGCCTGGAAGCCTCGCCGACCAATGAGCTGCTGATCGAAGAGTCGTTGCTGGGCTGGAAAGAGTACGAGATGGAAGTGGTGCGCGACACCGCCGACAACTGCATCATCGTCTGCTCGATTGAGAACCTGGACCCCATGGGCGTGCACACCGGCGACTCCATCACCGTGGCGCCGGCCCAGACCCTGACCGACAAGGAGTACCAGATACTGCGCAACGCTTCCCTGGCCGTGCTGCGCGAGATCGGCGTGGATACCGGCGGCTCCAACGTGCAGTTCTCCATCAACCCGGTCGATGGCCGCATGGTGGTGATCGAGATGAACCCGCGCGTGTCGCGCTCCTCGGCGCTGGCCTCCAAGGCCACGGGTTTCCCGATTGCCAAGGTGGCGGCCAAGCTGGCCGTGGGCTACACGCTGGATGAGTTGCGCAACGAGATCACCGGCGGCGCGACCCCTGCGAGCTTTGAGCCCAGCATCGATTACGTGGTCACCAAGATCCCGCGTTTCGCGTTTGAAAAATTCCCGACAGCCGACTCGCGCCTGACGACGCAAATGAAGTCGGTGGGTGAAGTGATGGCCATGGGCCGCACCTTCCAGGAGTCCTTCCAGAAAGCCCTGCGCGGCCTGGAAGTGGGCGTGGACGGGATGAACGAAAAAACCCAGGACCGCGAAGTACTCGAGAAAGAACTCGGCGCTCCGGGCCCCGACCGCATCTGGTATGTGGGTGACGCCTTTGCCCTGGGCATGAGCGTGGATGAAGTGTTTGCGCTGACCAGGATCGATCCGTGGTTCCTGGTGCAGATTGAGCAGATCGTCAAGATCGAGCTGGAACTGGAAACCACCTCGCTGGACAAGATTGACGCCGTCACCTTGCGTGCGCTCAAGCAAAAAGGCTTCTCGGACCGCCGGCTGGCCAAGCAGCTCAAGACCACCGACACCGCCATCCGCGAAAAGCGCCGTGCGCTGGGCGTGCGCCCGGTCTACAAGCGCGTGGACACCTGCGCCGCCGAGTTTGCGACCAACACCGCCTATATGTACTCGACCTATGAGGCCGAGGGTAGCGAGTGCGAGGCCGCGCCCACCGACAAGAAAAAAATCATGGTGCTGGGCGGCGGGCCCAACCGCATCGGCCAGGGCATCGAGTTTGACTACTGCTGCGTGCACGCGGCCCTCGCCATGCGCGAAGATGGTTATGAAACCATCATGGTCAACTGCAATCCCGAGACCGTCTCCACCGACTACGACACCAGCGACCGCCTGTACTTCGAGCCGCTGACGCTGGAAGACGTGCTGGAGATTGTCGACAAGGAAAAACCCTTTGGCGTCATCGTCCAGTACGGTGGCCAGACGCCCTTGAAGCTGGCGCTGGACCTGGAGAAAAACGGCGTGCCCATCATCGGCACCTCGCCCGACATGATTGACGCCGCCGAAGACCGCGAGCGCTTCCAGAAGCTGCTGCACGAGTTGAAGCTGCGCCAGCCGCCGAATGCCACGGCCCGTACCGAGCCCGAAGCGCTGGAAAAGGCCGCCGCCCTGGGCTACCCGCTGGTGGTGCGCCCCAGCTATGTGCTGGGTGGCCGTGCGATGGAAATCGTGCATGAGCAGCGCGACCTGGAGCGCTACATGCGCGAAGCCGTCAAGGTCAGCCATGACTCGCCGGTGCTGCTGGACCGTTTCCTGAACGATGCGATTGAGTGCGATGTGGACTGCATCCGTGACGCCGAGGGCAAGACCTTCATCGGTGGCGTGATGGAGCACATCGAGCAGGCCGGCGTGCACAGCGGCGACTCGGCCTGTTCCCTGCCGCCGTATTCCCTGAGCGCAGAAACCGTCACGGAAATCAAGCGCCAGACCGCCGCCATGGCCCAGGCCCTGAATGTGGTCGGTTTGATGAACGTGCAGTTCGCCATCCAGAACATCGATGGCAAGGACGTGATCTACGTGCTGGAAGTGAACCCGCGCGCGTCGCGCACCGTGCCTTTCGTCAGCAAGGCCACGGGCATCCAGCTGGCCAAGGTGGCGGCACGCTGCATGGCCGGCCAGTCGCTGGCCTCGCAAGGCATTACCAAAGAAGTCACGCCGCCTTATTTCAGCGTGAAAGAGGCGGTCTTCCCCTTCGTCAAATTCCCCGGCGTGGACACGATTCTCGGCCCCGAGATGAAGTCCACCGGCGAGGTGATGGGCGTGGGCAAGACCTTTGGCGAGGCCTTTGTGAAGTCGCAGCTGGGCGCAGGCACCAAGCTGCCGACGTCGGGCAAGGTCTTCCTGACGGTCAAGAACAACGACAAGCCGCGTGCCGTTGAAGTGGCGCGCGCGCTGGCCGCCCTGAAGTTCGAACTCGTGGCGACCAAGGGCACGGCTGCCGCCATCCAGGCGGCCGGCATTGCCTGCACGGTGGTGAACAAGGTCACGGAAGGCCGCCCGCATGTGGTGGACATGATCAAGAACGACGAAATCGCCCTGGTCATCAACACCGTGGAGGAGCGCCGCAATGCGATTGCCGATTCACGGCAGATCCGCACCTCGGCGCTGCTGGCCCGCGTCACCACCTTCACCACGATTGCCGGTGCCGAAGCGGCGGTCGAAGGCATGAAATACCTGGACAACCTGAACGTGTATTCGGTTCAGGAGCTGCATGCGCAGCTGGCGTGAAGCCTAGGTGATTTTCCGGGCTCGTTGAGCCCGTATTTGCATTAAACTTATTGCAGATTAAACACTCCGCCGCCAGGTGACTGGTGGCGGTTTCGCTTTTGCAGGAGTAAAAAATAAATGGCAACCTTACCGATTACCAAGCGCGGTGCAGAAAAACTCAAGGCTGAATTGCACCAGCTCAAAACCGTTGAGCGCCCCTGGGTCATCAACTCGATTTCCGAAGCCCGTGCGCAGGGTGACCTGAGCGAAAACGCCGAGTACGATGCCGCCAAGGACCGCCAGGGCTTTATTGAAGGCCGTATCCAGGAAATCGAGGGCAAGCTGTCTGCCGCCCAGATCATTGATCCGGCGGAGCTGGATGCGGGCGGCAGGGTCGTGTTCGGCTCCACCATCGAGTTGCAGGAAGAAGACTCCGGCGACACCGTGACCTACCAGATCGTGGGTGAGGACGAGGCCGATATCAAGCAGGGCCGGGTCAACATCAGCTCACCGATTGCGCGCGCGCTGATCGGCAAGGATGAGGGCGACACCGCCGAGGTGCAGGCACCGGGCGGCCTCAAGCGCTACGAGATTGTGTCAGTCAGCTACCTCTGAAGCATGTGGCCCCCACGCTTGTCCCTGTGCTGCGTTCGGTGGCCCCGGGCCTGATGATGCCGACAAAACAACGTTTCAGCCTCTTGCTGGCGGCCCTCTGGTGGGGCAGCCTGACGGGCCTGGGCTTTGTGGTGGTGCCCCTGCTGTTCATGCATCTGGGCAGCCCTGCGGCGGCCGGCGCCATGGCGGCCAAACTCTTCACGGCGCAAACCTGGCTGAGCACCGGCTGCGCCATGCTGATGCTGCTGGTTCTTAACAGGAAAGACGGTCCAGCCCTTTCTCCACCTGCGGATGCAGCTATGAAATTCATAGTCGCTGGCCTGCTGCTGGCCTTGCTGGTCGAGTTTGGCGTGGCCCCGCGCATCGTCAATGCGCGGGCCGAGGGCGGCGATCTCAAACTCTGGCATGGCCTGGGAAGCGCCATGTACCTGGGGCAATGGCTGTGCGCCGGCTTCGCCCTCTGGCGCCTGTCCGGGCGTTCAGACGCGCAAAACACCGGGGCTCACGCCGACCCGGCCTGAGCCGGCCGTCACGCCCCGGCCCATGTGGCGCGGGGTTGTGCGCGTCAAAGCCGTTCAGCGGCTTCCAGCGTGTTGACCAGCAGCATGGTGATGGTCATGGGGCCCACGCCGCCAGGCACCGGCGTGATGTAGCCCGCCACTTCCCTGACGCCCTCGAAATCCACGTCACCGCAGAGTTTGCCTTCGGCGTTGCGGTTCATGCCGACGTCGATCACCACTGCGCCGGGTTTCACCATGTCGGCGGTCAATACCTTTTGCTTGCCCACGGCGGCCACAATCACGTCGGCCTGCAGCGTCATGCCCTTGAGGTCTTTGGTGGCGCTGTGGCAAATGCTCACGGTGGCATTTTTCTGCAGCAGCATCAGTGCCATGGGCTTGCCCACGATGTTGCTGCGGCCTATGACCACGGCATGCTTGCCGCGCAGGTCGTAGCCAATGGATTCGAGCATCTTCATGCAGCCATAGGGCGTGCAGGGCCAGAAGCCGGGCATGCCGGTCATCAGGGCGCCGGCACTGGCGACGTGAAAGCCATCGACATCCTTGGCGGGCGCAATCGCTTCGATCACCTTTTGCGCATCAATGTGCGCGGGCAGGGGCAGCTGCACCAGGATGCCGTGGATGGCGGGGTCCTTGTTGAGCGCTTCCACGCGGGCCAGCAGTTCGGCTTCGGTCAGGCCGGCGGGGTATTGCTCGAGCACTGAATGCAGGCCGGCGTCATGGCAGGCCTTGACCTTGTTGCGCACATACACCTGGCTGGCCGGGTTTTCGCCGACCAGCACCACGGCCAGACCCGGTGTGATGCCGCGGGCGCGCAGGGCGGCCGCGCGCTGGGCGACTTCGGCCCGCAGCTGTTTGGAGAGGGCATTGCCGTCAATGAGTTGTGCAGTCATTTTTCAGTTTTCTCAAGTAAAAACGCCCGCTGGTCCAGGAGCCACGGGCGCAATTAGCTATCGATAAGATAGCGTTTGATGGTCGGGCTCAGGTCTTGGGCGCGTTGGAGCCCAGGGCTATCTTGAGCAAATCGGCCACGGTGTTGGCATTGAGCTTTTCCATGATGTTGGCGCGGTGCGCTTCCACCGTCTTGATGCTGATGCCCAGGTCGTCGGCGATCTGCTTGTTGAGGCGGCCGGCCACAATGCGTTCGAGCACCTGGGCTTCGCGCGAGGTGAGCTTGGCGAGCAGGGCGTCGCGGCTGGCGGACTGCTGGAAATCGCTGAAGGCTTCCTTGGCCTGCTCCAGCATGCGCTCGACCAGGTTGACCAGCGCCTCTTCCTGGAAAGGTTTCTGGATGAAATCCATGGCGCCTTTCTTCATGGTGTTGACCGCCATGGGCACGTCGCCATGGCCGGTGATGAACACGATGGGCAGTGGCGACTTGCGTTCGACCAGGCGGTCCTGCAGTTCCAGGCCCGTCATGCCGCCCATGCGGATGTCGACGATCAGGCAGGCCACTTCGCGTGCGTCGTAGCGGCTCAGAAAGGTTTCGGCCGAGTCGTAGCAGCGCACCCGGTAATCCTTGCCTTCGAGCAACCATTGCAGTGAGTCGCGCACGCCCTCGTCGTCATCAACGACGTAGACCGTGCCTTTTTTGGGAATCAAGCTCATGCCGTGCCTTCTTGTGTGAACTGTCTCGAATGGTCTTTAGGGAACGCCGGCATCCTTGAACGCTACGTTATCGGTAGCAGCGGCCGCCAGTGAAAGCAGGGGTCTCACGGGAATCCAGAAGGTAAACCGGCAACCCACCACTTCCTCTCCATTGTAGAGGTTCTCGGACTCCATCCGGCCGTGGTGAGACTCGACAATGCTGCGGCACAATTTCAGGCCTATGCCCATGCCTTCGGCCTTGGTGGAGTAGAAGGCCTCGTACAGCCGGGTCATCACTTCCGGCGACAGGCCGTGCCCCGTGTCGAGTACCGAAAACTCGACCACGGCCTGGTCTTCGATGTGTTTGGGCACCACGCGCAATTCCACGCTGCGGCGGGCCGGCGGCAGTTGGGCCTGCTCAATCGATTCGGCCGCATTCTTCATCAGGTTGATCAGCACCTGCTCGATCAGGATGGGGTCCACCATGATGTTGGGCAGGCGCGCCGCGATGTAGTGGGTCAGCCGCACATGGTGGCGCCTGAGCTCGATCTCGGCCAGTTCCATCGCGTTGCTGACGATGGTGGCGACATCGGAAATGGTGCGGTTGGGTTCGCTGCGTTTCACAAACGAGCGGATGCGCTGGATGATCTGCCCGGCGCGGTTCGCCTGCTTGGCGGTCTTCTGCAGCGCGACCAGCAAGTCCTCGTTGCTGATTTGCTGGCCCTTGATGCGTGACACCATGCCGTTGCAGTAGTTGTTGATGGCCGTCAGCGGCTGGTTCAGCTCGTGTGCCACGCTGGAGGCCATTTCGCCCATGGTGATGAGCCGGCTCGCGGTCTGGGCGCGTTCGTTCTGCAGGGCGGCCTGTTCTTCGGCATGACGCCGCGGCGTGATGTCGGTGGCAATCACCATCTGGGCCAGGCGGCCGTCCACCCAGGTCAGGTAGCGTGAGCGCACTTCCAGCCATTTGGCCAGCTCGGGCACAAAGATCTCGGCGTTTTCCGTCCGGGCCGCCGTGAGCTCGTCGGTGGGCAGGCCGGCCAGGCCGTCCACGGCATCGAGTGCATCGTCGGTCGGAGTGGACACGGGGACGCCGGCCTGGGCGATCAGGTTCAAGTGCCCGGAGACCTCGCCGCCAAACCAGGCGCGGTACAGCTTGTTGGCAAACAGCAGCTCTTCACTGCTGCCCAGCGGCGCCACGGAAACGGCGGCGTCCAGCCCTTCCAGCACCGTGGTGAAACGCTCATAGGAGGCGGTCAGTTCCTCGCGAATCCGTTTGGGTTCGGTGATGTCGGTCATGGAGGTCATCCAGCCGGTTTGCTGCCCGCGCGGATCAATCAGGGGGGACACATACATGCGGGCATCAAAGATCTGGCCGCTTTTGCGTTTCACCCGGACTTCAAAACCGCCAGGTGGCGTTCGGCCATGCAACTCGTCGTCCAGCCGCGCCATCAGCGTATCGAGCTCTTCCTCGGGCCAGTGGGGAAAAGGCGCGGTGCAACCGACCAGCTCGCTTTCAGACAGGCCCGTCATCTGGCAAAAAGCCGGGTTGACATAGGTGATGCGGCCCTGCAAATCCAGCGCACGCATGCCGGTCAGCATGGAGTTCTCCATGGCGCGGCGAAAGTTGGTCTCCGAGATCAGGGCTTGCTGGGCCTGCACGCGGCGACGCGTGTGGCGCCAGGTGCCCAGCAGCATCCAGACGGTCAGCGCACTCAGGGCGCTGACCAGCCAGAAAAAGCCGCTGCCGACCACCCCCAGCGAGGTGCGATAGCCCTCGGCGCGTATCAGCAGGCCGTTACCAACTGGCGAGACGGGTATTTCGTATTCAGCGGCACTGTCCGACCAGGGCAGCAGGCGTGCGGCCGGATTGCGTGGCGGCGGCACGTTGCCTGCCAGCACCATGTTTTTGTCGTCCACCAGGGTCACGGCGTATTTGGCGGTGACTTCGGTCGGCACGCCAAAGCGCAGCAACCCGTCTATCGAGTAGTCGCCCATGATGACGCCGTCGAACTTGCCCTGGTCATCCAGCGGCACCTGCAATTGCAGGCTGGGGGTTTTGTAGCCGTTGTTTTCCTTGGTGACCAGCGGGCGCGAGTAAACCGGCTGCCGCAGGTCGCGCGCCAGTCCGAAGGTGCCGTCGGTTTCCCCTATCTTGAGCTGCTCGCCGGCGCTGCGAATCTGGCTGGCGCTGGCGCTGGGCGATATGTAAGAGACCTTGACGCGCCGTTTGCTGTCCACCCAGCTCACCGCCATCAATTCGGGGTACTGGTTCACCAGCGACTCGGCCTGGCTGATGAACTCTTCGGTGTCGACCTCCTTGTTGGAGACATCCCTGCCAATGCGCATGAGCTGCTCCTGCCGCTCAAGCAGGCGCAGGCGCAGGCGCTGCTGGGCGTATTCCACATCGCGCCTGACGGCTTGCTGCTCGCGGTCGATTTCTTCAATCCGCAGGTAGCCGAAAGCCGCAATCACGGCGGCCAGGAAAAGCACCACCGCCAGCAATGGGCCCAGGGTGATGAAACGGTCTTGCCGCGAGGGCGACTGCTTGCGCCACCAATGGCGCCACAGAGCCAGAGGAGCGGGGCTGGCCGCAGCATTGGCGGGGGAGGGGGCGTGTTTGGGCATAGGGGATTCTGCAGTTTAAGTGAGAGGCCCTGCGCGGAGCAGGGCGGGTTGTGATCTTTTCAGGGGGCAGGAAGCGAAGCGCTTGAGCCCTGATGAACGGTATGTGACTGCATTTGTTTAGGGATTTCTTAATGTGAAATTAGAAAGCACGATTTGAAATTAGTCAAATATTATGAGAAACTAGAGACTTGGATCTAAATTGCGTTTAAAACACGCCTTGGTTCCAGCTTAGACACAAGCGTTGCGCGCAGGCTCTGCAAGGGCTTGTGTTGCAGGTTAACAAGCGTTACTTAGGAGACAAAATGGCTGCCAATCCCAACCAAGCCGGCACAGACAACTTACGCGCCGCCGCCAATGACCCACTGGACAAAGACACGCAGGAAACCCGGGAGTGGATGGATGCGCTGTCGGCGGTGATTGAAAGCGAGGGCCCCGAGCGCGCTCACTTTCTGCTGGAGCAATTGCTTGAGCACGCCCGCCAGAAAAGCATAGACATGCCTTTTTCTGCCAACACCGGCTACGTCAACACCATCGAAACCGATCAGGAAGAGCGCTCTCCCGGCAACCTTGAGGTTGAAGAGCGTCTGCGCGCCTACATGCGCTGGAACGCCATGGCCATGGTGGTCAAGGCCAACCGCCTGCACCCCGCCGATGGCGGCGACCTGGGCGGCCACATCGGCTCGTTTGCCTCGCTGGCCAGCCTGTTTGGCGCCGGCTTCAATCATTTCTGGCATGCCGAGAGCGAAAACCACGGCGGCGACTGCCTTTACATCCAGGGCCACGTGTCGCCGGGTGTCTATGCCCGCGCCTACCTCGAGGGCCGGCTGACCGAAGAGCAGTTGCTCAACTTCCGCCAGGAAGTCGACGGCAAGGGCCTGTCCAGCTACCCGCATCCCAAGCTGATGCCCAATTTCTGGCAGTTCCCCACCGTTTCCATGGGCCTGGGCCCGCTGATGGCGATCTACCAGGCACGTTTCCTCAAGTACCTGCATGCCCGCGGCATTGCCAACACCGAGAACCGCAAGGTCTGGGTGTTCTGCGGCGACGGTGAAATGGACGAGGTTGAATCGCTGGGCGCCATCGGCCTGGCGGCCCGCGAAAAACTCGACAACCTGGTGTTCGTCATCAACTGCAACCTGCAGCGGCTCGACGGCCCGGTGCGCGGCAACGGCAAGATCATCCAGGAACTCGAAGGCGAGTTCCGCGGCGCCGGCTGGAATGTCATCAAGCTGTTGTGGGGCAGCAACTGGGATCCGTTGCTGGCGCGCGACAAGGATGGTGCGCTGCGCAAGATCATGATGGAGTGCAACGACGGGGATTACCAGGCCTTCAAGGCCAACGACGGCGCCTATGTGCGCAAGCATTTCTTCGGCCGCGACCCCCGCACGCTGGAAATGGTTGCCAAGATGAGCGACGACGACATCTGGAACCTGCGCCGCGGCGGCCATGATTCGCAGAAGGTCTACGCGGCCTTCCACGCGGCCGTCAAGCACACGGGCCAGCCCACGGTGTTGCTGATCAAGACGGTCAAGGGCTTTGGCATGGGCAAGATCGGCGAGGGCAAGAACACCGTGCACCAGACCAAGAAGCTGACCGACGAAGACATCAAGATCTTCCGCGACCGTTTCAACATCCCGATTCCCGATAGCCAGCTGGCCGACCTGCCGTTCTACAAGCCGGCCGACGACACCCCCGAGATGAAGTACCTGCACGAGCGCCGCAAGGCCTTGGGCGGCTACCTGCCGCACCGCCGTACCCAGGCTGACGAGCAGTTCACGGTGCCGGCCATCGAGGTCTTCAAATCGGTGATGGAGCCCACGGCCGAAGGCCGTGAAATCTCCACCACGCAGGCCTATGTGCGCTTTCTGACGCAGCTGCTGCGCGACCAGGCGCTGGGCCCGCGCGTCGTGCCCATTCTGGTGGACGAGGCGCGTACCTTCGGCATGGAAGGCCTGTTCCGCCAGATCGGCATCTACAACCCTGCCGGCCAGCAGTACACCCCGGTCGACAAGGACCAGGTCATGTACTACAAGGAAGACGTCAAGGGCCAGATCCTGCAGGAAGGCATCAACGAAGCCGGCGGCATGGCCAGCTGGATTGCCGCAGCCACCTCGTACAGCACCAACAACCGCATCATGGTGCCGTTCTATGTGTACTACTCGATGTTCGGCTTCCAGCGCATCGGTGATCTGGCCTGGGCGGCCGGCGACATGCAGGCGCGCGGCTTCCTGCTGGGCGGCACCTCGGGCCGCACCACGCTGAACGGCGAAGGCCTGCAACACGAAGACGGCCACAGCCACATCCTGGCGGGCACGATTCCCAACTGCATCAGCTACGACCCGACCTTTGCGCACGAGGTGGGCGTGATCCTGCACCATGGTCTCAAGCGCATGGTGGAAAAGCAGGAGAACGTCTATTTCTACCTCACGCTGCTCAACGAAAACTACGCCATGCCAGGCCTGAAGGCCGGCACGGAAGAGCAGATCATCAAGGGCATGTACCTCTGCAAGGAAGCGCCCGCCGCGGCCGCCACGCCGCGCGTGCAGCTGCTGGGCTCGGGCACCATCCTGCGTGAATCCATTGCCGCGCAAGAGCTGCTCGAAAAAGAGTGGGGCGTGTCCGCCAACGTCTGGAGCTGCCCCAGCTTCAATGAGCTGGCCCGCGACGGCCAGGCCATCGAGCGCTGGAACCTGCTGCACCCGACGCAGGCGCCGCGCGTGTCCTTTGTGGGTCAACAGCTCGCCGCTCACGGCGGCCCTGTCGTGGCGTCGACCGACTACATGAAGGCCTATGCCGAGCAGATCCGTCCTTTCATTCCCAAGGACCGCACCTACAAGGTCCTGGGGACGGACGGCTTTGGCCGCAGTGACTTCCGCAGCAAGCTGCGCGAGCACTTCGAGATCAACCGTCACTACATCGTCGTCGCCGCATTGAAGGCGCTGAGCGAAGAGGGCACCGTACCGGTGGCCAAGGTGGCAGAGGCCATCCAGAAATACGGCATCCAGGCCGACAAGATCAATCCTCTTTATGCCTGATGCACGCCCTCACGCAAAAGCCAGAAGCAATCGGAGATAACAACATGGCATTGGTAGACATTCAAGTTCCTGATATCGGGGATTTCGACGAAGTAACGGTGATCGAACTGCTGGTCAAGCCGGGCGACGCCGTCAAGGCCGAGCAATCGCTGATCACCGTGGAGTCCGACAAGGCCTCCATGGAAATCCCGTCCAGCCAGTCTGGCGTGGTCAAGGAACTCAGGGTCACGCTGGGCGACAAGGTCAAGCAGGGCTCGGTGGTGCTGACGCTGGAGGTCGCCGGCGCCGAAGCCGCACCGGCTGCAGAGAAAAAACCGGCTGCAGCCCCCGCCGCTCCTGCGCAGGCAGCTAGCAATTCAGTAGCGACTTCAGCGCCCGCCGCTGCGGCGCCTGCCGCCTCCGGCCCGGTCGAAGTGCGCGTGCCCGACATCGGCGACTTCAAGGACGTTTCGGTGATCGAGGTCCTGGTCAAACCAGGCGACACCATCAAGGCCGAGCAGTCGCTGATCACCGTCGAATCCGACAAGGCCTCGATGGAAATTCCGTCGTCGGCTGCCGGCGTGCTCAAGGAACTCAAGGTCAAGCTGGGTGACACCGTCAATATCGGCGACCTGCTGGCCGTGCTGGAAGGCTCGGTGGCTCCGGCGGCCGCAGCGGCGCCACTTCCTGCCGCCTCTGCGTCGGCGCCTGCGGCAGCCAGCGTTTCCGTGCCGGCCGCTGTCGCCCCCGTGGCACCGGTAGCGGCCATGCCCGCGCATGAGCCCACAGCGGCGCCACAGGGCGGCTTGCCGCACGCCTCCCCCTCGGTGCGCAAATTCGCCCGCGAGCTGGGCGTGCCGCTGGCTGAACTCAAAGGCAGCGGTCCCAAAGGCCGGATCACGCAGGACGACGTGCAGGCCTTCACCAAATCGGTCATGGCGGGCGACACCCGTACCCAGGCCCAGGTGGCCAAGGCACCGGCCGCGTCGGCTGGCGGTGCCGGGCTGGATTTGCTGCCCTGGCCCAAGGTCGACTTCACCAAGTTCGGTCCGGTCGAGCGCCGGGACATGTCACGCATCAAGAAGATCAGCGGCGCCAATCTGCATCGCAACTGGGTCATGATTCCGCACGTCTGCAACCACGACGATGCCGACATCACCGAGCTGGAAGCCTTCCGCGTCCAGATGAACAAGGAAAACGAAAAAGCCGGCATCAAGATCACCATGCTGGCCTTCCTGATCAAGGCCTCGGTGGCGGCGCTGAAAAAATTCCCCGAGTTCAACGCCTCGCTCGATGGCGACCAGCTGGTGCTCAAGCAGTACTACAACGTCGCGTTCGCGGCCGACACGCCGAACGGCCTGGTCGTGCCCGTCATCAAGGATGCCGACAAGAAAGGCATCGTGCAGATCTCGCAGGAGATGGGCGAGCTGGCCAAGAAGGCGCGCGACGGAAAACTCAGCCCGGCCGACATGTCGGGGGCCTGCTTCACGATTTCGTCGCTGGGCGGCATTGGCGGGCGTTACTTCACGCCCATCATCAATGCGCCCGAGGTGGCGATTCTGGGTGTCTGCAAGAGCCAGATGGAGCCGGTATGGGATGGCAAGGCCTTCCAGCCGCGCCTGATGCTGCCGCTGTCCCTGAGCTGGGACCACCGCGTGATCGACGGCGCCGCCGCCGCGCGTTTCAACGCATACCTGGGCCAGATTCTGGCGGACTTCCGCCGTGTTCTCCTATGACCACTCTGGTGGTGGTCAAGAAGGCGGGGCAGGTGGCCATTGCGGCCGACACGCTGGTCACTTTTGGTGATACCAGCCTGGGCCACCGCTTCGAGGCCAACAGCAAGATCTTCAAGGTCGATACGCCGGCGGGCATGAGCTACGTCGGCATGGCCGGCACGGTGGCGCACTTTCCCGTGCTGCGCAAGGCCATGCTGGCGCTGCCCAAGGATCAGCTCAGGCTGGGCACCAGAGACGAGGTGTTTGACACCTTTGTCAAGCTGCACCCCTTGCTGAAAGAAACCTTTTTCCTGCAGACCAAGGAAGAAGAGAACGACCCGTACGAGTCCAGCCAGTTCACGGTGGTGATTGCCAATGCGAGCGGCATTTTCGGCCTCTACAGCTACCGTGAAGTCTTTGAGTTCAAGGAATTCTGGGGCATAGGCTCGGGCCGCAGCTTTGCGCTGGGCGCCATGCATGCCTGCTGGGAGCAGGCCAAAACCGCCCGCGAAGTGGCGGTGGCGGGCCTGAATGCCGGCTGCGAATTCGACAAAAATACCGCCGGACCGGTGGAAGTATTTACCCTCAAATTGAAAGCCCCCAAATGAGCGAATCTGCCAACCTGATCGATATCAAGGTGCCGGACATTGGCGACTTTGACGAAGTGTCCGTGATTGAAATGCTGGTCAAGGCCGGCGACACCATCAAGGCCGAGCAGAGCCTGATCACGGTTGAAAGCGACAAGGCCTCGATGGAAATTCCGTCTTCGGCGGCAGGCGTGGTCAAGGAGATCAAGGTCAAGCTGGGCGACAAGGTCAAGCAAGGTTCCGTGATCCTGACGCTGGAAGCGGCTGGGGCTGCTGCCCCCGTTTCGGAGCAAAAACAGGCTGCAGCGCCTGCTGCATCAGCGCCGGCAGCTAGCAAAACTGTAGCATCTGCAGCGGCTCCTGCCGCCGCCAGCTTCAGTGGCTCTGCCGATCTGGAGTGCGACGTGCTGGTGCTGGGCGCCGGCCCCGGCGGTTATTCGGCGGCCTTCCGCGCGGCCGACCTCGGTTTGAAGGTCGTGCTGGTCGAGCGCTACGCGACGCTGGGCGGCGTCTGCCTGAATGTGGGTTGCATCCCGTCCAAGGCCTTGCTGCACGTGGCCGCGGTGATGGACGAGGTCAAGCATTTCGAGGCCCTGGGGGTGAGTTTTACCGAGCCCACGGTGGACCTGAACAAGCTGCGTACCCACAAGGAAAAAGTCGTCGGCAAGCTCACCGGCGGCCTGGCCGCCATGGCCAAGATGCGCAAGGTCACCACCGTGCGCGGCGTGGGCCAGTTCGTGGGCGCCAACCACCTGCAGGTGGCGGAAACCGCCGGCGCCGAAGGCCAGGAAAAAACCGGCAAGACCCAGACCATCGCCTTCAAGAACTGCATCATCGCCGCCGGCTCGCAGGCCGTGCGCCTGCCCTTCATGCCCGAGGATCCGCGCGTGGTGGACAGCACCGGCGCGCTCGCGCTGAAGGAGGTCCCGAAGCGCATGCTGATCCTGGGCGGCGGCATCATCGGCCTGGAAATGGGCACGGTCTACAGCACGCTGGGCGCGCGCCTCGATGTGGTCGAGATGCTGGACGGCCTGATGTTGGGCGCCGACCGCGACCTGGTCAAGGTCTGGCAGAAGATGAATGCTCCGCGTTTTGACAACATCATGCTCAAGACCAAGACGGTGGGCGCCAAGGCCACGCCCGCGGGCATCGAAGTGACCTTCGCCGCAGCCGAAGAGGGCGGCACGGCTCCTGCACCGCAAACCTACGATTTGGTGCTGCAGGCCGTGGGCCGCAGCCCCAACGGCAAGAAGATCGCCGCCGAGAAAGCCGGCGTGGCCGTGACCGACCGCGGCTTCATCCCGGTCGACATCCAGATGCGCACCAATGTGCCGCACATCTTCGCCATCGGCGACATCGTGGGCCAGCCCATGCTGGCGCACAAGGCGGTGCACGAGGCGCATGTGGCGGCCGAGGTCATCGCCGGTGAACTGCAGGGCAACAGGGAGCTGGCCAGCGCGGCCTTCAACGCCCGGGTGATCCCGAGCGTCGCCTTTACCGACCCCGAAATCGCCTGGGTGGGCCTCACCGAGACCGAAGCCAATGCGCAGGGCATCAAGGTCAAAAAGGGCCTGTTCCCCTGGACCGCCTCGGGCCGCGCCATTGCCAATGGCCGCGACGAAGGCTACACCAAGCTGCTGTTCGATGACAGCCCCGAGGCACATGGCCACGGCAAGATCCTGGGCGGCGGCATCGTCGGCACGCATGCGGGCGACATGATTGGCGAGATTGCGCTGGCCATCGAGATGGGCGCCGACGCGGTGGACATCGGCAAGACCATCCATCCCCACCCCACGCTGGGCGAGAGCATAGGCATGGCGGCGGAGATTGCACACGGCAGTTGCACGGACGTGCCGCCGGCACGTAAGTAGACCAAGCATCCAAGCTACCCTGCAAAGCCCGAGCCCTCACCGGTTCGGGTTTTTGCCTTGTGGGTGCGGATTGCGTAGGCGTGGTGAACCAAGCAGTCACAATCGTGGATACCATAAAGCAAATAGCCTTAATCAGTCGATAACGTCAATCGCTAACCCATGCCTTCATCCAAGTTCACTTATGCCCTGCCGTCCGGCGCGCCGAGTCCCGTCGTCAGAGAGGAGCAGATCGAATACGGCTTCATCGGCAAACTTCAAAACCTCAAGTACGAATACCGTGTGGACATTCGTGACCGAGCATCACTGGAGCGCAACTTCCGTGAAAAGTTCGAGGCCCTCAACCGCGTCCACCTCACCGATGGCGAGTTCGCCCGCCTGCTCGACGAAATCGTAACCCCCGATGTCTTCGCCGCCGCCCGAACCCTGCGCGACCGCAATGCCTTCACCCGCGACGACGGCACCCCGCTGAACTACACCCTGGTCAACATCAAGGACTGGTGCAAAAACACCTTCGAGGTCGTCAACCAGCTCCGCATCAACACGGACAACAGTCACCACCGCTTCGACGTTTTGATCCTCATCAACGGCGTTCCGTGCGTCCAAGTAGAGTTAAAGACCCTTGGCATCAGCCCGCGCCGCGCCATGGAGCAGATCGTTGAATACAAAAACGACCCCGGCAACGGCTATACCAAGACCTTGCTTTGCTTCCTCCAGCTCTTCATCGTCAGCAACCGCACCGACACCTGGTATTTCGCCAACAACAACGCTCGCCATTTTTCCTTTAACCAAGACGAGCGTTTCCTGCCCATCTATCAGTTTGCCGACGAGGCGAACAAAAAGACCACCCACCTCGACAGTTTCGCCGAGACCTTTCTCGTCAAATGCACGCTGGGGCAAACCCTCAGTCGCTACATGGTGCTGATTGCCAGCGAGCAAAAGCTCATGATGATGCGCCCGTATCAGGTCTATGCCGTCAAAGCCATCGTGGACTGCATCCACCAAAACTGCGGCGACGGCTACGTCTGGCATACCACCGGCAGCGGCAAGACGCTCACGTCCTTCAAAGCCTCCACCCTGCTCAAGGACAATCCCGACATCGAGAAATGCCTCTTTGTGGTGGACCGCAAAGACCTTGACCGCCAGACCCGCGAGGAATTCAACAAGTTCCAGGAAGGCTGCGTCGAGGAAAACACGAACACCGGTGCGCTTGTACGCCGGCTGCTTTCCGAAGACTACGCAGACAAGGTCATCGTCACCACCATTCAAAAGCTCGGCCTCGCGCTCGATGAAAACAGCAAACGCAACAAGCAGCGCAAAAAGAACGACCAGCTCACCTACAAAGAGCAGTTGGAGCCGCTGCAGGGTAAACGCATCGTTTTCATCTTCGACGAATGCCACCGCTCCCAGTTCGGCGAGAACCACAAGGCCATCAAAGAGTTCTTCCCCAAGGCCCAGCTCTTTGGCTTCACCGGCACGCCCATTTTTGAGGACAACGCCTCCCGCGTAAAGGTGGAGGACCAGCAGGCCTCGTACCAAACCACCGTGGAACTCTTCCAGAAGCAGCTCCACGCCTACACCATCACCCACGCCATTGAAGACGCAAACGTCCTGCGCTTCCATGTCGATTACTTCAAGCCAGAGGGGAAAAACCCGCCCAAGCCCGGCGAAGGCCTGGCCAAGAGAGCGGTTATCGAGGCAATCCTGGCCAAGCACGATATTGCGACCGGCCAACGCCGCTTCAATGCCATCCTGGCCACCGCCAGCATCAACGACGCCATCGAATACCACGGCATCTTTACCGAGCTGCAAAAGGCCAAGCAACTTGCCGACCCCGACTTCAAGCCGCTGAACATCGGCTGCGTTTTTTCACCGCCTGCCGAGGGTGATGCCGATGTGAAGCAAATTCAGGAAGACCTGCCGCAAGAAAAGGAAGACAACGAAGTCGAGCCCGAGAAGAAGAAAGACGCCCTCAAGGCCATCCTCGCCAGCTACAACAGCCGCTTTGGCACCAATCACACGGTCAGCGAGTTCGACCTCTACTATCAGGACGTACAAAAGCGCATTAAAGACCAGCAGTGGCCCAATGCCGACTACCCGCATGCGCAAAAAATCGACATCACCATCGTAGTGGACATGCTCCTGACTGGCTTCGACTCCAAATACTTGAACACGCTCTACGTGGACAAAAACCTCAAGCACCACGGCTTGATCCAGGCTTTCTCGCGTACCAACCGCGTGCTCAACGGCACCAAGCCCTACGGCAACATCCTCGACTTTCGCCAGCAACAAGACGCCGTGGATGCCGCCATCGCCCTGTTCTCTGGCGAAAAGAGCGGCCCGCAGGCCCGCGAAATCTGGCTGGTGGACAAGGCCCCTGTGGTTATCGAAAAACTGCAAACCGCCGTGCAAAAGCTGGACGGCTTCATGCAATCCCAAGGCCTTAACTGCGCCCCTGAGGCCGTGCCCAACCTCAAGGGCGACGAAGCCCGCGCCGCCTTCATCAGCCACTTCAAGGAAGTGCAGCGCCTCAAGACCCAACTTGACCAATACACCGACCTCACCGAGGAAAACGCCGCCGCCATTGAGCACATCCTGCCCAAGGAAAACCTGCTCGGCTTTCGTGGCGTCTATCTGGAGACGGCCCAACGCCTCAAACAACAACAAGCCCAGCAGGGCAAGGGCGGCAAAGAGGCAGACGGTGGCGCTGCTGACGTGGAGCAGCTCGATTTTGAATTCGTCCTCTTCGCCTCCGCCCTCATCGATTACGACTACATCATGAGCCTCATCTCCCGCTTCTCGCAGCAGGGGCCGGGCAAGCAGAAGATGAGCCGCGAACAGCTCATCAGCCTCATCCAAGCCGATGCCAAGTTCATGAACGAGCGCGAGGACATTGCCGCCTACATTGCCACCCTCAAAGCGGGTGAGGGCCTGAGCGAAACCGCCATCCGCGACGGCTACACCCGCTTCAAAAAAGAAAAAGACGCCACCGAACTCGCGGCAATTGCAGGCAAGCACCGCCTTTCCCCCGCCGCCCTACAGGCCTTTGTGGACGGCATCTTGCAACGCATGATCTTCGACGGCGAACAGCTCAGCGACCTCATGGCTCCGCTGGAACTTGGCTGGAAAGCCCGCACCCAGGCCGAACTTGCCCTGATGGCAGAACTCCACTCCCTGCTCACCAAACGCGCCCAAGGCCGCGACATCTCAGGGCTCAGCGCGTATGAGCAATAAGACGAAGACAAGCGCCACGAAGGATGACGGCAAACCAGCGTTGTTGCCCAAGCTGCGCTTTCCGGAGTTTCAGGACGCCGAGGGGTGGGAGGTCGGCGCACTGGGAAAAGTTGCGGAATTTGTGAGCGAAAGAATCTCGCTAGAGCGGGTGGAATTGGAAAACTACGTCAGCACGGAAAACATTCTTCCAGACTACGGCGGAATAACCCGAGCTTCTAAATTGCCGACAACGGGTTCAGTCACTAGGTTTAGACCAAATGACACGTTGGTTTCCAACATTCGCCCATATCTGAAGAAAGTATGGTTTTCAAACAAGGATGGGGGCGCATCGAATGATGTGATTGTGATTCGTGCAAAGCACAAATTGTTCACGCAATACCTGCCCTTCCTGCTTAAGAATGATTCGTTCATCGACTATGTAATGACTGGGGCAAAGGGCGTGAAGATGCCCAGGGGCGATATCGACTCAATGAAGGAATATCCAGCATTCTTTCCTGCCCTTGCCGAACAACAAAAAATTGCCGATTGCCTGAGTTCGATGGACGAAGTGATCGCCGCGCAAGCCTGGAAACTGGACGCGCTCAAGACCCATAAAAAAGGGCTGATCCAGCAGCTTTTCCCCGACGATGGCGCAACCCAACCCCGACTTCGCTTCCCCGGATTCGAAAACGCCGGAAATTGGGATGTAAGGAGGTTGGACAGTATTGGCCGAGTTATTCGTGGTGCGAGCCCCCGCCCCCAGGGTGACCCCCGATATTACGGCGGACCCGTTCCCCGGTTGATGGTCCAAGATGTGACAAGAGATGGCAAATGGGTAACTCCTCGGATTGATTCATTGACCAATGAAGGGGCTAAATTGAGCAGGCCCTGCTCGGCAGGTACGCTAACCATTGTGTGCTCTGGAACAGTGGGTGTTGTGTCGTTTTTAGCGGTCGACGCATGTATCCATGACGGCTTTCTAGCGTTGATCGATATTAATGAATCGATAGCTACGAAAGACTTTCTTTTCCACAGCCTTAGCACTCTTCGACTTCAATTTGAGGAGGGTGCAACGCATGGCGGCGTGTTCACTAATTTGACGACCTCAGGCATTCAACAATTTGAGATCAAGTGTCCAAAGCCGGCTGAACAGCAACGCATCGCCGCTTGCCTCAGTAACCTAGACGACCTGATCACCACCGAGATCCAAAAGATCAGTGTTCTGAGGAGCCACAAGAAGGGTCTAATGCAGCAGCTTTTCCCCTCGCCGGAAGATTTAAAGCATGAGTAAGCAACCAATCATCACCAAGTTCAGATCTCTAGAATCACTCGCTAGAAATTTTCGCAGGGATCTCAACGGAGTTCGTAAACGGGCGAAGACGGCAAAGCGCAAAGGCACAACTCCCATTGGAGGAAATGATTTTGTCCTGGTTTTTGCGCACAACGGCGTGGGTAAAACGCGGCTGTCCATGGAATTTAAGGACATCGGAAAAAATGGAGAGAAACGGGATACGCTTTATTTCAATGCCTTTACCGAAGACCTCTTTGATTGGGACAACGACCTTGATGAAGACAGAGATCGAAAAATCAAGTTCAAGGCGCGTTCCCAATTCTTCGAAGGCCTCGATGGAATGGGCCTCGAAGATATCATTCGTCCGCATCTTCACCAGCACGCCGACTTTGACTTTCGCATCGACTATGCTGCAACGGAGATACGTTTTTATCGCGATGTGACCATTGCCGGAAACCGCAAGCGCCTTGAGGATATAAAAATCTCACGGGGCGAAGAGAACATCTTCATCTGGTGTTTCTTTTTGGCCATTCTCCAGTTGGCCATCGAAGCTAAAGAGGGGCAGCCTTACGATTGGGTAAAGTATGTTTACATCGATGATCCCATTTCTTCACTGGACGAGCACAATACAATCGCGGTCGCATCAAGCCTCGCCGCACTACTGAAAGCCGAAGACAATGATTTGAAGGTCGTCATATCTACACACCACGGCTTATTTTTCAATGTCATGTTCAATGAACTTACGGGGAAGAGAACTGTTGGCGGAAAAGAAAATATCAAGAAGAAGGCGTATATCCTGCACAGGCTGAATGAAGCTCAGACATACACTCTTGAGGACACTGGCGAATCTCCGTTCTTGCACCATGTCGCGGCTTTGGATGAACTGCGAGCAGTTGCCAAGACAGGAAAAATCTCACAGTATCATTTCAATTCGCTTCGAAGTCTTCTTGAAAAGACGGCCATCTTCTTTGGCCGCCAACACATTTCAACGTGCTTTGAAGGGCTTCCCAAGAAGGCTCTTTATACGCGCTTTCTGAACGTGCGAAGTCACGCAAAATATTCAGTATTCGAATCGGATTCCATCACCTCATCTGATAAGAAGATGTTTCGTGAAATCCTGAATGCCTTCCTCGACCGCTATTCATTCCGGCTGGCGGCAGCTGATGCATTGCCTGCTTCCGTATCCCGCCCATCATCGGCACCCACCACATGACCGATTCAAACCAAAAGCAACTGAACCAAACTCTTTGGTCTATCGCCGACCAATTGCGCGGAGCGATGGATGCGGACGACTTCCGCGACTACATGCTGTCCTTCCTCTTCCTCCGCTACCTGTCAGACAACTACGAGGCAGCTGCCAAGAAGGAACTGGGCAGCGATTACCCTAAAGTCGGAGGCGCCGAAGAGGGCAACAAGCGCCGCGTGCCGCTGGCCGTCTGGTACGCCAACAACCCAGACGACATTCCAGCATTCGAAAAGCAGATGCGCCGCAAGGTGCATTACGTCGTCCAGCCGCTGCACCTGTGGAGCAGCATCGCCAATATGGCCCGCACCCAGAATGATGAGATGCTGAACACGCTGCAGGCAGGCTTCAAATACATAGAGACAGAATCTTTTGAGAGCACCTTTCAGGGGCTGTTTTCAGAAATTGATCTGAGCTCCCCCAAGCTGGGCCGCACCTACGCCGACCGCAATGGCAAGCTCTGCACCATCATCCAGAAGATCGCCGAGGGTCTGGCGGAGTTCTCCACGAACATTGATGCGCTGGGCGATGCCTATGAATACCTGATCGGTCAGTTTGCGGCGGGCTCGGGCAAGAAAGCGGGGGAGTTCTACACGCCCCAGCAGATTTCCGACATCCTCTCCACCATCGTCACGCTGGACAGCCAGGAGCCCAAGACCGGCGTGAAGCAGCGGCTGGAAAGCGTGATGGACTTTGCCTGCGGCTCGGGCTCGCTGCTGCTCAACGTGCGCAAGCGCATGGGACCGCATGGCATTGGCAGGATTTACGGCCAGGAAAAGAACATCACCACCTACAACCTGGCCCGCATGAATATGCTGCTGCACGGGGTGAAGGACACGGAGTTTGAAATCTTCCACGGCGACACGCTGACCAACGACTGGGACATTCTGCGCGAGCTGAACCCCGCCAAAAAGCCTGCGTTCGACGCCATCGTTGCCAATCCGCCTTTCAGCTACCGCTGGGAGCCCACCGACGCCCAGGCTGACGACGTGCGCTTCAAGAACCACGGCCTGGCCCCCAAATCGGCGGCAGACTTTGCCTTTTTGCTGCACGGCTTTCATTTCCTGAAAGACGAAGGTGTGATGGCCATCGTCCTGCCCCATGGAGTGCTGTTTCGGGGCGGCGCCGAGGAGCGCATTCGCACCAAGCTGCTCAAAGATGGCCACATCGACACCGTCATCGGCTTGCCCGCCAACCTTTTTTATTCCACCGGTATCCCGGTCTGCATTCTGGTGCTCAAGAAATGCAAGAAGCCGGACGACGTGCTCTTTATCAACGCCGCCGAGCACTTCGTCAAAGGCAAGCGCCAGAACCAGCTGACGGAAGCGCACATTGCCAAGATCATCGAGACCTACCAGTTCCGCAAGGAAGCGCCCCGCTATGCGCGCCGGGTGGGGATGGAAGAGATCGAGAAGAACGAATACAACCTGAATATCTCCCGCTACATCAGCACGGCGGTGGGTGAGGCGGAAATCAGCCTAAAAGCGACGCATGGCGAGTTGGCCGAGATTGAAAAAGCCATCGCGGCGGCAAAGCACGAGCACAACGGCTTCCTGAAAGAGTTGGGGTTAAGTCAGTTGCCATAAGTCGGTCTGGCTAACAGGTGTGGCCGCATGGCCAAAGCCCCTCAGTTCGCCTACCCATGCGGGCGATATGATGGGCGAGATCGCCCTGGCCATTGAAATGGGCGCCGACGCGGTGGACATCGGCAAGACCATCCATCCCCACCCCACGCTGGGCGAGAGCATGGGCATGGCGGCGGAGATTGCACACGGCAGCTGCACGGACGTGCCCCCGGCACGGAAATAGGCCGCCAGCAGGCTAATGCAAAAAGCCCGGACCTGTGAGAGGCCGGGCTTTTTGCTTCTAGCGTGCGGCCGGCACCGCGCCCGGCTCAGGCCAGTGGTGCGGCCAGGCCCAGGATGGTGCCCACCAGGGCCTGCGCGCGCGGCACCAGGGTGTCCAGGCAGCAGTACTCGGCCTCGGTATGCGCCTTGGCCCCGACTGGGCCCACGCCGCATAGCGTCGGGATGCCCAGCGAGGCGGTAAAGCCGGCGTCGGAGCAGCCGCCGGTGAATTCTCCCGCCACGCCGAAGCCGAGTTGCGCGGCACTGGCCTGGTAGCGCTGCATCAGGTCGTGGCTCCAGCGCGGCTCCAGCGGCAGGAATTCCGAGGTCTGGGTCACGGTGGCGTGCGTGCCCTGCACGCCGGGTTGCGCCACCACCTCCTGGATGTGGGCGAACAAGGCTTCGCGCTGGGCCAGTGTGCAAAATCGCACGTCGAGCTTGGCCTGCGCCGATGGCGCAACCGTGTTGGTCGACATGCCGCCGCTGATAAGCCCCACGTTGGTCGTGACGCCGGTCGCGTAGTCGGTCAGCGCATGCAGCGCCTGGATTTTCCGCGCCAGGGTCTCGATGGCACTGGCACCGTCCGCGTGGTTCATGCCCGCGTGGGCCGCGCGCCCCGTCACCGCGATGGCGAAGTTCGCTCCGCCCTTGCGCTCGGTCACCAGGTTGCCGCTGACGCGGCCCGGCTCGGCGTTGAAGGCGGCGCGGGCGCCGCGCGCATGGGCCTCGATCGCCACGCGCCCATGTTGAGAGCCGATTTCCTCGTCCGCGGTGAACAAGCCCAGCACCGGGAACGGCAGTGGGGGCAAGCGCCGCAACGCCATCAGCACGAAGCATTGCAGCACCAGGCCGGACTTCATGTCGGACACGCCAGGACCGTAGCCGCGCTCGCCTTCGACGCGCCAGGGCCGCTGCGCCACGCTGCCGGTGGGGAACACGGTGTCGCGGTGCCCCATGAGCACGACCGGGGCTTCCGCAGGCCTGGCCCCCGGCAGCCGGGCCAGCAGCACATCGCCGTCGGCCAGGGCGGCGTGGTGCTCGGCGTCTATCCCTTCGGCGACCAGCCAGCTCTGCATGGCCTGGGCCACGCGGTCGGTGCCGGGCTTGTCATGGCTGTTGGAGTCGATGTCGACCAGGGTGGCCAGGGCAGACTCCATCGCCCCGCGCTGGCCGGCCAGCCAGTCTATGGCGGCGTTCGCGGCATCCGAAGCAAGCGGTACGGCGCTCATGCGCGGGCCGCCATGACGCCGGGGCCTTCCTCGGCCAGGTCCCAGAACAGGCCGGCCATGATCTGCAGCGACTCGCGCGTGACGTCGGCCAGGATGTGCTCGTTCGGCGCGTGCTGGGAGCAGGCGGGGTAGGAATGCGGCACCCACAGCGTGGGCAGGCCCAGGGTTTCGGAGAACACGTCGTTCGGCAGCGAGCCGCCGAGGTTGGGCAGCAGCGCCGGCGGCTTGCCCGTGCTGCGTTCGATGGAGGCCAGGCCCCAGCGTACCCAGGCGTCGTCCGGGTCGAGGCGCGTGGCGGCCATGTGCACTTCGGTGCCGCGCAGTTCGACATCATCGAAGCCGTGTTCGTCCAGATGCTGGCGGATGTGTTTCAGGAACTGGGTGACGTCGCTGCCCACCACGTAGCGCATGTGGCAATGCGCGCGCGCTTCCGCGGGAATGGCATGCACCGGCATGGCCGGGTTGCCGGTGGTGAAGGCCAGCACTTCGAGGCTGTTCCAGCCGATCACGCGTTCGGCTGCCGACAGGCCGGGCTCGCCCCAATCGGCGTCGATCTCGGGATCGTTCACGTCGCCGCCGACCTCGATGTCTTGCAACGCAGTGCGCACGCTGGCGGGCAATTCGGCGGGGAGCAGGCCGGGCACGAGAATCTTGCCCTTGGCATCGACCAGGCTGGCGATGGCATGCGCGAGGCGGATGCCGGGGTTGCGCAGCAGGCCGCCCCAGTTGCCCGAGTGGTGGCCGCCCTCGCGCAGCTTCAGGTGCAGGTCGAAATTGAACACGCCGCGCGAGCCGAGGAACATCGTGGCGCGCGAGGCCGAGACCCGCGGGCCGTCGGAGGCGATGAACAGGTCGGCGGCGAGCAGTTCGCTGTGCAGCGCGCAGACTTCGTTCAGGCCCGGCGAGCCGGCTTCCTCGCCCATCTCCAGGATGATCTTCACGTTGTAGCCCAGCCGGCCTTCGCGCACCGCCAGCACCTGCTCCAGCGCGGTCAGGTTGATGGTGTGCTGGCCCTTGTTGTCGGCGGTGCCGCGGCCATACCAGCGGTTGCCCTCGACCACGATGTCCCAGGGATTGAGGCCCTTGCGCCATTGCGCGTCGTAGCCGCGCACCACGTCGCCATGGCCGTAGGTCAGCAGGGTGAAGGTGGCGCCGGGCTCGATGCGCTCGGCCAGCAGGAAGGGGCTTTTGCCGGCCTCGGGGTTGTCGACGACGCGGCAGGCGAAGCCCAGTGCTTCGAGCTGCGGCACGATTTCATCGCGCAGGTAGGCGTGCAGGATAGGGCCGCTGGCGGCGTCCTGGCTTTCGGTGCGGAAGGCGACGCGGCGGGCCAGCGTCTGCTGGAAGCGACCGTCGTCGAAAAAGGCCAGCGTCTGTTCGATGGCTTGGTGGCGGCTCATGGGTGTTCCTCTCAATGGTGCTTTTGGAATGGGAAGCTCAGGCGAGCGCGACGGGTAGATCGCGGTCGATGTCGGGAATGCCGAGGCCCGGCTCGGGCGTGAGCGCCGAGGCCAGCAGCATGCGGGTGTAGGCGTGTTCGGGCCGCGCGAAGATCTGCTCGCGCGTGCCGAGCTCCACGATCGCGCCCTGGTGCATCACGGCCACGCGGTCGACCAGGTGTTCGACCACGCCGAGGTCGTGGCTGATGAAGAGGTAGGTCAGGCCGAACTCGGCCTTCAGGTCGAGCAGCAGGTTGAGGATCTGCGCCTGTACCGAGACGTCGAGCGCCGAGGTCGGCTCGTCGCAGATCAGGATGTCGGGGCGCAGCACCAGGGCCCGGGCGATGGCCACGCGCTGGCGCTGACCGCCCGAGAGCTGGTTGGGGTACTGGCTGTGCGTGCGCTCGGGCATGCCCACGAGGTCGAGCATTTCGCGCACACGTTTACGCTGCTCGGCGGCCGTGCCGACCTGGTGCAGGCGCAGAGGCACGCCGACGATGTCGGCCACCGTGCGGCGCGGGTTCAGCGACGAATACGGGTCCTGGAAGATCGGCTGGATCGAGCGCGCCAATGCCTTGCGGTGGCCGGGGTCGATCTCCTTGCCGTTGACCAGCACGTTGCCCGAGGTGGGCGCGAGCAGGCCAAGCAGCATCTTGGCCAGCGTACTTTTGCCGCAGCCGGATTCACCCACCAGGCCGAGGGTTTCGCCCTTTTGGATGCGCAGCGAAACGTTGTTCACCGCCTTGATTTCGCCGGGGGCACGGAACAGGCCGCGCTTGAGTTGGTAGACGCGGTGCAGCGCGCACAGCTCCAGTGCGACATCGTCGCCGGGCACGGCTGCATCGGAAATGGAAGCTGTGTTCATGCGGCCTCCGCCATGGGAAGCTGGGCGGCCACACAGCGCGCGGCATGCTGCGCATTCACCGCCACATACGGCGGCGTTTGCGCGCAGGCCGTCTGCACCTGCGGGCAGCGGTTGGCGAATGCGCAGCCCTGCACGTTGCCGACCAGGCTGGGTACCACGCCCGGAATCGCCTGCAGATGGCTGCCCGGAAGGGTCTTGCCGCGCACCGGAATGCAGTTGAGCAAGCCCCGCGTGTACGGGTGCGTGGGCCGGGCGAACAGCTCACCCACGGGTGCGGTCTCTATCACCTCGCCGGCGTACATCACGGCCACGCGGTCGGCGATGCGCGCCACCACGCCGAGATCGTGGGTGATGAAGACGACCGCGGTGCCGAACTCTTTCTGCAGCTCGCGAATCAGCCGCAGGATCTGCGCCTGGATAGTCACGTCGAGCGCGGTGGTGGGTTCGTCGGCAATGATCAGGTCGGGCCCGCACATCAGCGCCATCGCGATCATCACGCGCTGGCGCAGGCCGCCCGAGAGCTGGTGCGGGTACTGGCGCAGCCGCTCGGCGGCCTGCGGCACACCCGCACGCTCCAGCAGGTGCACGGCCCGGTCGCGCGCCTCGGCGGCGCTGACTTTGCGGTGCGCGCGCAGGGCCTCGCACAACTGGTCGCCCAGCGTGTAGGAGGGGTTGAGCGAGGTCATGGGCTCCTGGAAGATCATCGCCATGCGGGCGCCGCGCAAGGCGGTCATGTCGCGCTCTGGCAGGGTTTGCAGGTCCACGCCGTCGAAGCGGATGTGGTCGGCCGTGCGCACCGCCTTGCGCGGCAGCAAGCCCATCAGCGCCAGCGAGGTCATGGACTTGCCACAGCCCGATTCGCCGACCAGGCACAGCATCTCGCCGCGGTTGACGTGGAAGTCGATGCCGCGCACGGCGTGCAGCATGCCGCGTTCGGTCGGCAGGTCGACGCGCAGGTTCTTCACATCCAGCAAGGGTGTTGTCATCTTCATGCCTTTCAGTTGCGGCTTCAGTTTCTGCCGTCGGGCGCGGTCAGGTCGCGGATGCCGTCGCCCACGAGGTTGATCGCCAGCACCATGACGGCGAGCACAACGCCGGGGATGACGATGACCCAGGGCTGGAAGAACATGTAGGCCTTGCCCTCGGCCACCATCAGCCCCCACGACGGCGTGGGCGGCTGCACGCCCAGGCCCAGGAAGGACAGCGTCGATTCGAGCAGGATCGCGTGCGCCATCTCCAGCGTGGCCACCACGGTGAGTGCGCTCATCAGGTTGGGCAGCAGCTCGCGCAGCAGGATGTAGGGTGTGGACGCGCCCAACGCCTTGGCAGCGGCGATGAATTCGGCGTCACGCAGCTGCTGCGTGGCCGAGCGTGTGACGATGGCGAAGCGGTCCCACAGCAGCAGCCCGAGCAGCACGATCACCACCTGCAGCGAACCGCCGACCAGCGAAGCCATGGCCAGCGCCACCAGCACCACCGGCATGGCCAGGCGCGTGGTGATGATGTAGCTGATCACCGCGTCGACCCGGCCGCCGTAGTAGCCCGCCAGCACACCCAGCGTGGTGCCGATGGCGCCGGCGATCACGGCGGTGACCAGGCCGATGACCAGCGACACGCGTGCGCCGAAGAGCAGCCGGCTCAGGTAGTCGCGGCCGAGTTTGTCGGTGCCGAGGATGTGCTCCCAGCTGCCCCTGTCGTGCCAGATCGGCGGGATCAGGCGCCGCGTCACGTCTTGCGCATACGGGTCGTGCGGGGCGATCCACGGCGCGGACAGCGCAGCAAGCACGATCAGACCGAGGATCAGGGCGCCCAGCGTGAGGCCGTGTTGCCCCAGCACGCGGCGCAGCCAGCGGCGCCATGCGGGCGGCGGCGGCAGGGCCAACGCGGGTGCGGGTGCGCCGGTCACCGCGGGGGAAACGGACAAGGTTGGAGAATTCATGTTTTGGCTCTCTGCGAACTCTGCTTAGCGTGTGCGCATGCGCGGGTCGAGCGCGGCGTTGAGCACGTCGGCCACGAAGGTCAGGCCGATGTAGAACACGGCGATGATCAGCACCACCGCCTGCACCACCGGGTAGTCGTTGCGCGAGATCGAATCCCAGGCCAGCTGGCCCAGGCCCTGCATCGAATACACGGATTCGATGACGACCGAACCACCGAGCATGAAGCCCAGCTCGACGGCGGCCAGCGCCACCACTGGGATGATGGCGTTGCGCAGCGCGTGTTTGAACACCACGCGCGCCGGGCTCAGGCCCTTGGCGCGCGCGGTGCGGATGTAGTCCGAGCCCAGCACGTCGAGCATGCCGGCGCGGGTGAGCCGCATCATCGCGGGCATGGCGTAGTAGCCCAGCGCCACGGCCGGCAGCACGAAGTGTTGCCAGGTGGTGTTGCCCGCCACCGGCAGCCACTTGAACCCGACCGAGAACACCAGGATCAAGGTCAGCGCGAACCAGAAAGTGGGCATGGCCTGCCCCACCACAGCCACCATCAGAGACAGGCGGTCTATCCACGTGTCGCGGTAGATGGCGGCCAGCACGCCCAGCGGGATCGCCACGAGCACGGCCAGCAGCAGCGCCACGCCGCCGAGCTTGAGCGTGACAGGCAGGCGTTCGCCGATGAGTTCGACCACCGTGTTCTGGAAGTAGAACGAACGGCCGAAATCGAGCCGCGCGGCCGCGCCCAGCCAGTCGAAGAACTGCGAGGTGATGGGGCGGTCCAGGCCGTACTGCACGCGTATCTTCTCCACGTCGGCGGCACTGGACTCGGGCCCGGCGATGGCCGTGGCCAGGTCGCCCGAGAGGTGTAGCAGCATGAAGCTGACGACGGCCACCGTCAGCATGACGCTCAGGGCCACGAGCAGCCGGCGAAAAATGTAGATCAGCATGGGGAGGTCGGGGTGTTTTGTGAAAAATACGTCCAGGCGGCCCGCTGGCCTGCCTGGTGCCAGGCGGTCTATCGTCGGCGGCGGCCTATTTCCAGCTCGCCTGGAAGAAGCGCGGCAACTCGTCTGGCTGCGCCTCGAACTTCAGCTCCGAGGTGAAGGCGTAGTTGGTGGAGTAGGAGAACATGGGCGCCCAGAACGCCTGTTCGGAGATGCGTTGCAGCGCCTGCCCATACTTGCCCCTGCGTTCGGCCTTGTCCACGGTGGCGTCGGCGGTCTGCAAGAGGGCGATGACCTGCGGGTCCTTCGCCGTGTCGTCGGGCCCGCCCTTGAAGAAGTTGCCTGCGAAGGCCGATGTGTCGTTGATGGAGAACGAGCCCCAGGCCTGGAAGGTCAGCGGTGCGCGGCCGGAACGCAATTCGGTGCGC
This sequence comes from Polaromonas jejuensis NBRC 106434, assembly GCF_001598235.1. GTDB lineage: Bacteria > Pseudomonadota > Gammaproteobacteria > Burkholderiales > Burkholderiaceae_C > Polaromonas > Polaromonas jejuensis. Next base: position 97,320 of record NZ_BCYO01000014.1, read on the forward strand.
AGCGCCGGGTACTGCACGAAATGCAGGCGCGCGCGGATACCCACCTTGCGCAAGTCGCCAATCATGGCCTCGGCATACTCGCGCTCACGGTAGGCCCAGAGGTCGGTATCGAAGCCGTTCGGAAAACCCGCCTCGGCCAGCAGGGCCTTGGCCTTGGCCGGGTTGTAGTCGTACTTGGTCACCTTGCCCAGGTCGCAGCCGAACTGGGTGCGAAAGCACGGGGCGTATACCGGCTGGCTGCCGCCGCGCACCAGGCTGTCGGCCAGTCCCTTGCGGTTGATGGCGTAGTTGAGCGCCTGGCGCACGCGGATGTCCTTGAACGGCGCGGCCTCCGGCGTGGTGCCGTTGTTGTTGATGGACATGAAGGCCACGCGCATGGTCTCGCCACTGAGCACCGAGAGGTTGGGCGCGGCCTTGAGCGATTCGGCCTGGTCGGCGGGGACGCGCCAGATCCAGTCCACCGCGCCGGTCATGAGCTGGGCCAGGCGGGCTTCGGGGTCGCGGATCACGACGAACTTGACCGTGCCGATCCTGGGCTGGCCGATCGGGCTGTCCTTGAAGTAGGCCGGATTCTTCACCATGGTCACGCCCTGGCCGGGCAGGACTGCCGTGACCTTGTAGGGGCCGGTACCCACCGGGGCCTTGCTGAAGCCTTCCAGCCCCACCTTCTTGAAATAGCCCGCCGGGTAGATCGGCGTGGGGCCGGCCAGGTAGTCGAGCGCGGCCGGGAAGGGCGTCTTCAGGTTGATGCGGACCTGGTATTCGCCGGTCTTCTCGACGTTCTTGATCCAGTCCGTGTTCTGGCGCGTGGCGATCTTGGCGTCCGGGCCTGTCACCACATTGAAGGTGTAGACCACGTCGTCCGCGGTGAACTTGTCGCCGTTGTGGAAGCTCACGCCCTGCCGCAGCGTGACCTGCAGCGCGGTGGGCGATTCCCACTTCCACGAGGTGGCCAGCTGCGGCTTGTACTCCCCGGTCTTGGGGTCGCGATGGATCAGCGTGTCCCAGGCCATGTTGGCCAGGATCACGCCCTCGCGCATGTTGTTGTGGTAGGGGCTGACGTTCTCGACCTCGCTGTCCGAGGCGTAGACCAGCGTGTCGCTGGCCTTGCCCGCGTGTGCGCCCGTCATGCCGGCAGCCAGCGCCAGCGCCCAAAAACCCCGACGCACCAGTGTGGTGGATAGATGCCCCATTACAAACTCCTTGGTCGTTCCGATATTGAAAATCCACGCAGTCGTTGCAAGAGTAATGCCCGCAAAACATATCCGCCATTACAGAATATCGACGCCATCGATGCTAAAAAGGCAAGGCTCCGTCGGGCCATATGCTGGAATACGCCCGCACCCGGACATCACACAAGTTTTAAGGTTCGCCCATGACACGCCCGCAATTCGCCGCTCGCCAACTGCAGGACACCGCCCTGCGCTACTTTCTGGAAGTGGTGCGCTGCGGCTCCATTAGCGAGGCCTCGCAGCGCCTGAACGTCGCCGGCTCCGCGATCAGCCGCCATATCGCGCACCTGGAAGAGCTGCTGGGCGCCAGCCTGTTCGACCGCCATGCGCGCGGCATGGTGCCGAGCGCGGCCGGCGAGGTGCTCGCCGTCCACGCCCTCAAGTCTGCGCACGATGCCGAGCGCGTGGTCCATGATGTGCAGGCGCTGCAAGGCATGCAGCGCGGGCGGGTGCGCATTGCCGCGTCCGAAGGCTTCGCGATGGAATTCGTGCCCCGGCTGGTCAGCGACTTCGTCCGGCAGCATCCGGGCATCCAGTTCCACCTGGGCGTGTACCCGCCGGCGGAGAGCACGCGCCGCATCCTGCAGGGCGATGCCGACATCGGCATCACCATGAGCCGTAGCCCCGAGAAGGACATCAAGATCGAACATCTGCAGCCGTCGCCGGTCCTGGCCGTCATGCGGCACGGCCACCCATTGACGCGTTTCAAGCAGATCAGCCTGTCACAACTACGGGCCTACCCCATCGCCCTGCCGGAGCCGGACACCACCGTGCGCCAGTTGTTCGATATTGCCTGCAGCCGCCAGCAGCTGAGCTTCGAGCCGGTACTTACCAGCAACTATGTCAGTAGCCTGTTCGGCTTTCTGCGGCATCAGCCTGACGGCATCACCATCTCGGGCGAGATTTCGATCCGCTACCAGGTCGAACGCAAGGAGCTGGCCCATGTCCGCTTGCGCGACCGCGGCCTGGACTTGCGCAACATCGAGGTGCAGACGCTGATGGGCCGCACGCTGTCACGCGCCGCCCAGGCCTTCCTGGCTTATCTCAAGGCCCAGTTGTCCGAATTGCCGCCTTGAGCGGCCTGGATCAGGCGGCCTGCCGCTTGTTCTGCGGGACGTCGCCGATGAACTGTCGGCGTCCACCGGCAGGCCCTAGTTTCGGTACTGTTCCTGCTGCAGCCACGCTGACGGCAGCTGCTGTTGGGCGGTGATCTGTGGCGGTTTGGCCTGTATGCCGGCCAGCGCTGCCTGGGCAGCGGGCGGCGACGTTGACGTCTGGCGCTGCGCATCCTGCGCGACGGCCCCCTGGGGCTGCACACGGCGGGCGCCATCGAAGCGGCGCTGCCAGTAGCTCACGCCCATGCTTTCGACGCGCACTTCGGCGCCGGGCTTGGGGGAGTGGATGAACTTGCCGTCGCCGACATAAATGCCCACATGGCTGAAGGCGCGGCGCATGGTGTTGAAAAACACCAGGTCGCCGGGCTGCAGGTCGGTCTTGTCGATGCGCTCGGTGGCCGCCGCTTGCTGTTCGGCCCTGCGCGGCAACAGCAGGCCGACGCTTTGCTCATAGATGGCGCGCACAAAACCGCTGCAGTCGAATCCGGTTTCCGCGTTGTTGCCGCCCCGCTTGTAGGGCACGCCCAGAAAACCCATGGCGTTGACGACCAGTTCGGAGGCCTTGTGGCTGACGCTTTGGCGAACCTGGTCAATCCTGCTCAGCAAGCCTTTGTCGGCCAGCAATTTGTCCATGTCCTCATCGGAAGTGCCCGGCGCTGCATGTGCACTGGCTGCCAGCAATGCAGCAGTAACTATGACGAGAGCAGGGGTAATCAAACGCATGGCGGCAAGGATACTTGAAGGATTGGTCCTGCGTCAATTTCAGGTGTCTTGTTACATGATTGATTTGTAACGACTTAATACCAATCGAATGATGTGTTTTTGGTAACAGGGCCATGCTTGCATATGAAAATGGCCTCTCCGGCCACGATGCGCCATGGAATGGGGGGATTCAGAATTCTTTGAAAACCCACCCACCGGCCGGTCAAGGCACTTAAGGGGTCAAATATGCTTCAAGTCTTTTCCCGATGGGTGCTGGTAGCTATTATTTTGATAGCTAATTATCTGCCCGGCGCTCCGGTTCAGGCGCAAGCTGTCCGTCCCCAGACGGTGACCGCGGGCCTGCAGAACCCCTGGGGTGCGGCTTTTTTACCGGGCGGACGCTTTCTGGTGACTGAGCGCCCCGGCCGCCTGCGGGTGGTGGAGCCAGACGGCAAGCTGGGGGCGCCTGTAGCCGGCCTGCCCGGGATCGCCGCGGGCGGGCAGGGCGGACTGCTGGATGTGGTGCTTGACGCCGACTTCGCCCGCAACCGCAGCCTGTACTTCTGTTTTTCCGAGCCTGCGCCCACCGGCAATGCCAACAGCACGGCACTGGCGCGCGCCACCCTGAGCGCGGACGATGCCCGGCTGGAAGACGTCAAGGTCATCTTCAGCCAGAAGCCCAAAGTGGCCAGCGCGCTGCACTTTGGTTGCCGCATTGTTGAAAGCCGCAGCCCTGGCGTCAACGGCCGGCCCGACGGCAAGCTGTTTTTGACCCTGGGCGAGCGCTTTTCGCGCATGGAAGACGCGCAAAAGCTCGACAACCACCTCGGCAAGATCGTGCGCATCAACAAGGACGGCTCGGTGCCCCAGGACAACCCCTTTGTCGGCCAAGCCGGGGCCCTGCCTGAAATCTGGAGCTACGGCCACCGTAATCCCCAAGGCGCCACGCTCGCACCCGACGGCACCTTCTGGACGCATGAACATGGGCCGCAGGGCGGCGACGAGATCAACCTCCCCAAGCCCGGCGCCAACTACGGCTGGCCGGTGATTACCTATGGCGAAAACTACGGCGGCGGCAAGATCGGGGAGGGGCTGACGCACAAGGCCGGCATGGAGCAGCCGCTGCATTACTGGACGCCTTCGATTGCGCCCTCGGGCATGGCCTTCCTGACCAGCGAGCGCTACGGCAAGGCCTGGCAGGGCAATCTGTTTGTGGGGTCGCTCAAGTTCGCCTACCTGGACCGCATCGAGCTGTCGGCGCCTTTCGGCGGCAAGGTGCTTAGGGAAAGCAAGCTCCTGACCGAGGTCGGTGAGCGCATCCGCGACGTCAGGCAGGGCCCCGATGGCCTGCTTTATGTGCTGACCGACAGCACCAACGGCAAGCTGATACGCCTGCTGCCTGTCAACGATTAGGCGGGTCTTTCAGGCCGGGCTGGCCCGACGCATTGTTGGGCGCTGGCGGACACCCACCGGGGCCAGGCTCCAGCGCTTTCACTGGGCGGTGAACACCGCGGGCAGCTTTTTGGGGGCCTTGATGCGCAGCTGCTTGTTGACGTTTTCCTGGCCAAACACCACCTCGATGTCGGCCACTGCCACGCCGAACAGCGGCGCCAGGAAGCGCAGCATGTGGTCGGTGGCCTTGCCGTTCTTGGGCGCGGCGGTGACGCTGATTTTGAGTTGCGTGCCCTTGGGCTTGCCAATGGCGTCACGGCTGGCAGCAGGCTTGCCCAGGATATTGACCACCAGCACATCGCCGTCCCAGGCAAAAAACGAGTCGCCGGTGGCGTTGCGCGGCGCAGCCATTCAGCTGGGGTTCTTCAAACGCAGCAGGCCCAGCCCCAGCAGGCCAAACGCGCCGCCGCAGACGCGGTTGAACAGGCGGGCTCGCGGGGCTGTGCCCAGCCAGCGGTGGGTGCGTTTCGCCAGCAGCACGTAGGCGAAGTGGGATGTCAGCACGCAGGCGATGAAGGCGCTGGTCAGTGCCAGGAATTGCGGCAGTACCGGGGCCTGCGGCTGGATGAACTGGGGAAACAGCGCGGTGAAGAACAGAATGCTTTTGGGGTTGGTCAGCGCCACCAGCAGGCCCTGCCGGAACAGGCCGGCGTTGGTTTTCCCGGGCTGCGCCGCGGTGGGCAAGGGCTTGTCGAACATCGAGGTTTTGCTCGTCCACTGGCGATAACCGAGGTAGACCAGGTACACCGCGCCCAGGGTCTTGAGCAGCGCAAACAGCCAGGCCGAGCTGTGCAGCAAGGTGCCCAGGCCCGCCATCGCCGCGCCGGACACGGTGAACACGCCCAGCACGTTGCCCGCCGAGCTGCACAGCGTCTTGCGCGGCCCCCAGGCGACGGCGTTGGAGATGGCCAGCAAAATGCCCGGCCCGGGGCTGAAGGCGGTGACCAGCGAGATGGTGATGAACAGGAGCCAGGCGGAGGGGGTCATGGCGGCAGAGGTGGAAAATGGAAAATCGGAAATGGCAGGAGTGGAATTTACCTTGGTTGGCCTCTGGCCCTTTGTCTGTGCGTGCAGGAAGCTATCGTTTTGATAGCAATTGAAAAACCTAGTGTGCCGCTGCCTGGCTGCGCTTGACAAAAAACAGGCCCGCGCCCACCGCCATAAGCAGGCCGCCAAACAGGCGGTTCTGCAGCTTGATGGCGCGGGCATTTTTAAACAGGGTCTGCAGCCTGCTGGCGGCAAAGGCATAGCCATGCATCACCACGGTGTCCACCGCCACCGTGGTCACGGCTATCACCAGCAGCTGCAGCCAGAGCGGGCGGCTCGGGCTGATGAACTGCGGCAGCACGGCCACCATGAACAGGATGCCTTTCGGGTTGGTCACATTGGTCAGCAGGCCGGTGAGGCAGCGTTTGCGCGACGACGGCATGTTCACGGCGTTGACCGGGCCGGCCAGATCATCCGTCATGATGGCTGCCGGGGAGCGCCACTGCGACCAGCCTATATAGATCAGGTAGGCGGCGCCCAGGGTTTTGACCACGCTGAAAGCCAGCTCCGAGGCCACCAGCAGCGAGCCAACGCCGGCGCCGGCCACCAGCAGGATGATCAGCAGACCGGTCTGCAAGCCGGCGATGGTCGCCTGGGTGCGCCGCACGCCATAGCTCAGGCCGTGGCTCATGGCCAGGACGGCGCCCGAACCCGGGGAAATCGCAATCAGGATGGAGGCGAGGAAATAAGCGGTCCAGGTGTGAATATCCATGTGCTTTTGCGTGCTGACGACGGAACAGGGCGGGTAGGGTGGCGATGAGAATGAGGCATGCATCCTACAGGCAATGCGCAGGCCCGTCGTTATCATGTCCGCATGACCTCAACAGCTTCCTGGCAAAGCCGGCTGACGCGAACCGGCCGCGCCATCCAGCGGTGGTTCATGGAATGGTGGCAGCTGGTGCATCTGGGGGCCTTGATTCTGGTGCTGACGCTGTCGCCATCGAGCTACAGCCGCCAAAACCGCGCGGTGCTGGTCAGCCACATCTACCTCCATACCGCGCCCATTTTGCTGGGATTTAGCGTGCTCTGCGCGCTGGTGACCGTGGTGCTCACGCGCATCGTGCTGGTCACCGCGCTGAGCTACGGCCTGTCGCAATACGCGCTGCAGGTGGTGATCCGCGTGCTGGTGCTGGAACTGATTCCCCTGACGGCCGCGCTGTTTGTGGCGCTGCGCTGCACCATTCCCGATGGCGCCGAACTCAGGGCCATGCAGGCCAGCGGCGAGCTCGACGAGATGCGCGGGAAGGGTATCGATCCCGTGCAGCGCGAGGTGCTGCCGCGGGTGGTGGCCGGCATGTTCTCGGGCATCACGCTGGCGGCGCTGAGCTGTGTGGTCGCACTGGTGGTGGCCTATGTGGCGGTCTACGGTTTCCGAGTGTCGGGGCTGGCGGCTTACACCCGGCTTTTTGGCCAGGTGTTCAGCCCCGCCGTGACCCTGATCTTTGTCCTCAAGACCCTGTTTTTTTGCCTGGCGGTGTCGCTGATTCCCATGGCTTCCGCCTTGTACGGCATGTCGGGCCAGCACGGCGCCAGTGTGCGCACCAGCGCCGAAATGCGCGGGCTGGTCCGCATGTTTGCGGTGATTCTGCTGATTGAAGTGGCCTCGCTGGTTGGCAACTATTATTGAACCTGAAAATTTCACACCATGAGTTCACCGCAAGACCCATTGACGCCACCGCCAGCCGGCCAGGACCCCGCAGATCCGCTGCAGCCGGCGCGAACTGCGGCCACCCCCGCACAGGTGGCCAATCTGGAGTTCAAGGCCAGGCTGCTGCTGCTCTTCATGCTGCTGCTGGTGTGCGGCTCGGCGCTCTATGTGCTGTACGCCCGCGGCGCGTTTGAAAGCACCCAGCGGCTGGTGCTGGTCGCCGAGGACTCCGAGGGCGTGGTGGTGGGCATGGACCTGACGTTTTCGGGTTTTCCGATTGGCCGGGTACGGCGCATAGAACTGGCCGAAGACGGCAAGGCCCGCATCCTGGTGGATGTTGCCGCCAAGGACGCGCACTGGTTGCGCACCAGCAGCGTTTTCACCTTGGTAAAAGGCATCGTGGGCGGGCCCAATATCCGGGCCTATTCCGGCCTGCTCAATGACCCGGCCCTGCCCGACGGCGCGGTGCGCACGGTGCTGCAGGGCGACGCCAGCGCGGAAATCCCCAAGGTCATTGCGGCCGCCAAGGACCTGATTGAAAACCTCAACAGCCTGACCGGCAGCAGCGGCGCGGTAGGTGTCAGCCTGGCCAACCTGCAAATCCTGACCGAGCGGCTCAAAGGCCCCGGCGGTGCGCTGACGGTGTTGCTGGGCAGCGAGGCGGAGGCCAAAAAGATAGCCGTCACGCTGGACCGCACCAATGCGCTGCTGGCCAAGCTGGACGGCCTGGCCGCCAAGACCGACACCCAGGTGTTTGGCGAGAAGGGCGTGATGCCCGAGACGCGCGCCACCGTGGTGCAACTCAATGCCATGCTGGGCGAGGCCCGCACCAGCCTGAAAAAGGTGGATGCGATTCTGGTCGATGCCCAGGCCATCACTTCCAATGCCAAGGACGCCACCGCCGATTTGGGGGCTCTGCGCGCCGAGGTGGACACCAGCTTGCGCAAGGTCGAAGGCCTGGTCAACGAGATCAACCGCAAATGGCCGTTTGCCCGCGATGCGGAGATGAAGCTGCCATGAAGACCGCCCTGTTTGATGCGATCAAATTTGTAGCCCTCCTCGCCGGCGCCCTGTTGCTGGCGGCCTGTTCCAGCGGGCCCAAGCCGCCGGACTGGCAGCTCGAGGCCAAGGGCTCCATGGAGCGTTCGGTGGCCGCCTACATGGAAGGCAACACCCGCGTGGAGATGGCCGAGCTGGTGCGCGCACGCGGCCAGCTCGCGCGCACCGGCCGCGCCGACTTGCTGGCCACCGCCGAGCTGCTGCACTGCGCCACCCGCGTGGCCAGCCTGGTGTTTGAACCCTGCGCCGGTTTTGAAGCGCTGCGCCAGGATGCGACACAGGCGCAGCGCGCTTACGCCGATTACCTGCGCGGCCAGCTGCCGCCGCAAAACGCCGCCTTGCTGCCTGAACCGCAGCGCGCCGCGGCCGGCGGCAATGCAGGAGCCGTCAAAGGCATCGCCGATCCGCTGTCGCAACTGGTGGCCGCCGGCGTGCTGTTCCAGAAAGGCCAGGCCAGTCCGGCCGTGTTGCAGCAGGCGGTAGACACCGCCTCGGGGCAAGGCTGGCGCCGCCCCTTGCTGGCCTGGCTGAGCGTGCAGGCCCTGCGCGCGGAGCAGGGCGGTGATGCGGCGGAAGCCGCCCGGCAGCGCCGGCGCATGGCGATCACGCAGGAAAGCGCTTTAACCGTGAAAGAAAAAACCGTGAATGACATCCCGTGAGTTACAGCCTCAAGCTTTACGCCTTTGAAGATGCCTCCGACCGGGAGCGGCGGGACGCCGAGCAGCGCTTTCGCAAGGCGCTGGATGAAACGCTGGGTGACGCCAGCCTGGTGGCGCCGGTCTACACCGCCTACCGGCGCATCGTTGCCACCTATGGCGACGCGCCCGCGCCCGACACGCTCACGGACGCCGAGCAGCAGGTGTTTGACCAGTGGCAGGCCGCCGAGTCAGCCGCCATCACGGCGGCATTTGGGCCGCACCGCTACATGGGCGATGCGCAGTTTGAAATTGAGGCCTGAAATCGCCTTCAGCCCTTTCTGTGCAGGCGTAAGATGCTATTAAAAGAATAGCGATTGAAGACCGGGCGACGGCAGCTCACCCGGCTTCATTCACGCTTGGCAGCCGTCCGGTCGCGCGACAGCAGCGGGCTCAAAAGATCCAGCGGTAGCGGAAACACGATGGTCGAGGCGCGGTCGCCCGCCACCTGCGTCATGGTCTGCAGGTAGCGCAGCTGCATGGCTTCGGGTTGCCGCGCCAGCATCTGGGCGGCCTCCAGCAAGGCTGCGGCGGCCTGTTTCTCGCCCTCGGCATGGATCACCTTGGCGCGGCGCTCGCGTTCGGCCTCGGCCTGGCGGGCAATGGCCCGCACCATGGATTCGTTCAGGTCGATGTCCTTGATTTCGACATTGGTGACCTTGATGCCCCAGCCGTCGGTCTGCGCGTCCAGGATGCGCTGGATGTCGACGTTGAGCCGCTCGCGCTCGGCCAGCATTTCATCGAGCTCATGCTTGCCGAGCACCACGCGCAAGGTGGTTTGCGCGAGCTGGCTGGTGGCCATCAGGAAATTCTCCACCTGGATGATGGCTTTCTGCGGATCGATGATGCGAAAGAAAAGCACCGCGCTGACTTTCACCGACACGTTGTCGCGGGAAATCACGTCCTGCGGGTCCACATTCATTGTCACCACGCGCAGGTCGACCCGCACCATCTTCTGTATCGCCGGGATGAGCAGCACCAGCCCGGGACCCTTGACCTTCCAGAAGCGCCCGAGCTGGAACACCACGGCACGCTCGTACTCGCGCAGTATGCGTATCGCGTTGACGGCGATCACGATCAACAGGACCAGCAGCGGCAGCAGCACGCTGCCGAAAATGCCGACGCCGAAGTTGAAACTGGTGCTCATGATGTGACTCCTTGGGTTTTTGTTGGTGTTTCGGTGTCAATTTGCACGTCCAGCGTCAGCCCGTGCAGGCCGAGCACGTGTATGCGTTGGCCGGGCGCCAGCGGCTGCGGGCTGCTCACGCGCCAGCGCTCGCCCCTGACCCTTGCCCAAGCCTCTCCGTCGGCCACCTCCAGTACCTCGCCCGGCGCACCGGTCATCTCTTCGCGTCCGCTGACCACCGGCCGCCGGCGCGCCTTCAGGGCCATGCCGCCGCCCAGCAATATGACCGCTGCCGAGGTGGCCGCGAGGGCGAGGATCAGCGGCAGCGGCACGCCGAAGCCGGGCGCGTCACTGTCGAACAGCAAAATGGCGCCGGCGATGAAGGCGACCACCCCGCCCAGGCCGATCACGCCGAAGGTCGGCAGGAACAGTTCCGCCACCAGCATCCCCATGCCAAGCAGGATCAGCGCCAGGCCCGCGTAGTTCACCGGAAGCAGTTGCAGGGCAAACAGGGCCAGCAGCAGGCAGATCGCACCGGCCACGCCGGCGATGCCAAAAGTGCTCGACGAGAACTCCGTGATCAGGCCGTACATGCCAAGCATCATCAGGATCAGCGCAAAGCTCGGGTTGGCAATCACGGACAGCAACTCCTGCCGCCAGTCCGGCAACCGGGTTTCATAGGGCAGGCCGCGGGTGGCGAGCTTCACATCGCTGGCCTGGACATGCACCGTGCGGCCGTCGATCTGGCCCAGCAGGTCGGGCAGGTCCTTGGCCACCACGTCAATGACCTTGTCACGCAGCGCCTCGCTGGCCGTCAGGGTGACGGCCTCGCGCACCGCGCGCTCGGCCCAGACCGCATTGCGGCCACGCAATTGCGCCAGGCCGCGGATGAAGGCGGCGGCATCGTTCACCTGCTTGGTGGTCATGGTGTCGGCGGGAGGTGTGGCCGGTTTGGCATCCGGCTTGGCCGCCTTGCCGCCTTCCTTGTCGGTATTTTTATTTTTATCGGCCGGGCCCTCTTTTTCGGGCGGTCCGCGGCCGACTCCAGGCAGGCCAATGGCCACGGGGGTGGCCGCGCCCAGCGTCGTGGCCGGTGCCATGGCCGCGATATGGGCGGCATAAAGCATATAGGTGCCGGCGCTGGCCGCACGTGCGCCTGAGGGATGCACGTAAATGGCCACCGGGACCGGTGAGGCCAGCATGGCCTGGATGATTTTCCGCATCGAGATGTCGAGCCCGCCCGGCGTGTCGAGCTCGATCACCACCAGTGGCGCGCCGCTGTCTTTGGCCTTGCGCAAGCCCTGGATGACGTAGTCGGCGCTGGCCGGGCCGATGGCGTCCTGCACCTGCAGCACCAGTACCGGAGTGGCGCTGACGGCCGGTATCGCAAACACCAGTAGCAGCAGCGCCAGCAAAAATGCACAAAACAGGAAGATGCCGCGCTTGCCGCGGCGTGTGGCCGCTGTCATCCGGCCGTGTAAGGACTTGCGCGCTGACGCCATTGAGGCCTCCAGGAACGCCATAGACTCCGTTCGGACATCCCAACTAACACTATGCGCCAACCGCCAGGAGTCTCCAGCGGCAGGGGGCTATCCCATGAGGCAAACCGGGGATTCAGGCCGATGGGCCGGCGCGGACTTTACCCGGGAGGATGCAGCCTTTTGCGGCCTGTTGTCAAGGCGAGCGGCTCAAACGCGGTGACGCCAGCGCCTGCAACTGGTCGTTGATGGCCGTTTCCACGCCCTGAAGCTTTGGCAGCAATTGGGCCTTGTCCAGTGCGGCATGCAGATGGCGCAAGTCCTTGCTGCTCGTCGTGGCCTTGATCTGGGCCAGCGCGGCCGGAAGGTTGCCGCTTTTGATCAGCGCCAGCATTTTGGTAACCCATTCACTCATGGCAAACCTTTGTTGAGGGTGGATGCAGCGAAGTGTCTGCGTCCTGTATTTTAGTTTTGCTATTAAAAATATAGCTATAAACGCTTTAACTGATTGGGCTGGAGGCTATTTTTATTGGAATTCATGGAAGAGGCCGGGTGCGTCGTGTGCCTGCGGACAGGGGGCTGTAAAATCTGCGCCCCGCCTGGCAGCGCATCCATTTCACGCGTGGTTTTGCGCTGCCGCTTCGTGCCGCTCCGGCCGTGCGATCTTTTGACCTGACTACCTGAGTGATAGCGCATTGACCGACTCCCCAAGCCCGCAGCCTGATCTGGCCGCCGATGTTTCCACCGAAGATTCTTCCAGAATTCAGGAGCCGCGTCTTTGGCGCGGCGACGGCTGGACGGCGCGGGTGATCAAGAACGAAGACGACGACGGCTGGGCGGTGGCCATGGTCAAGGACGGCGAGCCCGAACCCGCGCTGGTCGGGCCCTGGACCATGGGCCGCGACAAGAAGAACCCCAAACCGCTGGACACCGCCGCATTCCACACGTTGGTCAAAACGGCCTCCGAGTTTGTGCGCCGGCACGAGCAGCAGCTGCACGCCACGCTGCACCAGCGCATCACCGTGACGGCCGGCGCGGGGCGGATCACCGTTTCGCTGGACATCGTGCCGGACGAAGACCATCCCCATGCGCTGCTGAGCGCCCATGATGAAGCCGGCGAGCCGCTGGCGCAGGTGCGCGTGGCGCCTTCCTTCAAGCTGAGCCGCAGCAGCGCGGTGGCCTGGGTTGACAACGCTTTTGCAAAGCCGGCTGATCGGGCGGATCGATGAGTGCGACCCTTGACGCCTGCGGGATCGACTTCGGCACCTCCAACTCCACCGCGGGCTGGGCCCGCCCCGGCCACGGCGCCTTGCTGCCCCTGGAGGACGGCAAGCTGACGCTGCCTTCGGTGATCTTCTTCAATGCAGAAGACGAGGACGTGAGTTACGGGCGTGCGGCCATGGCCGACTACCTCGAAGGCTATGAGGGGCGCCTGATGCGCTCGCTCAAGAGCCTGCTCGGCACCTCCATGATTGACGACCACACCGAGGTCATGGGCCGGGCCTTGCCGTTTCGCGACTTGCTGGCCCGGTTTATCGGCGAGCTCAAGCACCGGGCCGAGCGCGCCGCGGGGCGCGAATTCAGCCGTGCCGTGCTGGGCCGGCCGGTGTTCTTTATTGATGATGACGCCGCCGCGGACCGGCGCGCCGAAAGCACGCTGGAAGACATTGCGCGCAAGGCGGGCCTGCGCGACATTGCCTTTCAGTACGAGCCGATTGCCGCCGCCTTTGATTACGAATCCAGCATCTCGCGCGAAGAGCTGGTGCTGGTGGTGGACGTGGGCGGCGGCACCTCCGACTTCAGCCTGATCCGCGTCGGCCCCGAGCGCGCCGGCCGCTCTGAGCGGCGCGACGACATTCTGGCCAATGGCGGCGTGCATATCGGGGGGGCCGATTTCGACCGCGCCCTGAGCCTGGACAGCGTGATGCCTATGCTGGGGCTGGGCAGCCCCCTGAAAAGCGGCTTGACCATGCCGTCGGCGCCGTACTTCAACCTGGCGACCTGGCACACCATCAACATGGCCTACAGCAAAAAAGCCTGGTCGGAAATCACGGAGCTGCACCGCGAGGCGCGCGACAAGGACAAGCTGGAACGGCTGCAGAGCGTGGTCCGCGAGCGTGCCGGCCACTGGCTGGCGCTGCAGGTTGAAGAGGCCAAGATCGCCTTGTCCAGTGCCGCCCAGACGCGGATAGACCTCGGGCGTATTGCCGCCGGTGCGGCGGTGAGCTTGCACCGGGCCGATCTGAATCGGGCCATTGACGGTCTGGTGACGTCGGTGGAGCAGACGTTGGGCAATTTGCTGCGGGATGCCGGTGTGGCGCCCGCGGCCCTTGACACCGTGTTTTTCACCGGAGGCTCCAGCGGCGTGCCCCTGCTGCGCCAGCGGGTGCTCGCGCTGGTGCCGCAGGCCCGTTCGGTGGAGGGCGACCTGTTTGGCAGCATTGGCGCCGGCTTGGCGCTGGATGCCAGGCGCAAGTTCGGCTGAGGCGTGCTGCCCCTCGCTTTTCGCGACGCCGCATGGCTTTGTCCGGCAGGGCCGGCGCTGAAACCTTTCTCTGCGAAAAAGATTTAAAGATAGTTAACTATTCTTGTTTTGAAAAAAGATAGTTAAATATTGCTTTATTGGTGGTGATGGATAAAATACTATCTATCCGTTCAATAACGATATTTTTCTATCATGAAAACCTTGTCTGAAGTGGCAGCACGGCTGGAAGGTGAGCGGCGGCGCCTAAAGCTGGACTACCAGACCATGGCCGAGAAAACCGGGCTCACGCCCTTGTCGGTGCGCAGCGCCTTGCAGGGCCGCACGGCGCCGCGCATCACCACGCTGATGGCGCTCGCTGATCAGCTGGGGCTGGAAGTGCTGCTGCTGCCCAAGGTGGTGGCGGCGGGGCTGGAGGCGCAAAGCGCCGAAGCGCCCGCACCGGCGCTGTCCCGGGTGGACCGCATCGTGGCGGACACCTCCCTGCGCGCGATGCCGGGCTCAAAAACCTAGGGGCCGCGCCATGAACGTTTTGACACTCGACATCTACCTCGGTTCGCTGCGCGCCGGGCTGCTGTTCCAGTACGGCACGGGCGGCACGGCGCTCACGCGCTTCATTCCCGACGAAGCCTTCTGGTCCAACCCGGATTCGCCGGTGATTTCCTGGTCAGCCACCGATGACGACGCCCAGCGCCGCGAGGTTTTCTGGCGCAGCTACGTCAGCACGCCGTTTTTCAATGCCGAAGGCGGCCTGTTGCCGGCTTTTTTCCAGAACCTGCTGCCCGAGGGACCCTTGCGCCGCCATCTGGAAGCGCTGCGTGGCTGCGGACCCAATGACCATTTCGACCTGCTGGCCGCCTGCGGCACCGACCTGCCGGGCAATGTGTTTGCCTATCCAGCGCACCTCGATACCGATGCGCTGGCGCAGGTCGTGACCCAGCACAACGATGCGCTGGAGATGTCCGTCACGGCCGATCCCTTGCCCGAGGCCACGTCCCTGTCGGGCGTGCAGCCCAAGTTGGCGCTGGTCGCACAGCCGGGCCGCTATGTGGCGCGCACCAAGGATGCCGAGGGCACCCACATCATCGCCAAGCTGCCGACGGCGGAATATGCCTTGCTGCCCGAGGTCGAAGAGCTGTCGCTGCGCCTGGCGCAAGCCGCCGGGGTGGACGTCTGCGAAGCCTGGCTGGCGCCGCTGGAGGAGATCGTGGCCGAGCAGCCCTTCGTGCTCGGCGAGAGCCGGCAGTTTCTGGCCGTGAAGCGCTTTGACCGGGGGCCTGAGGGCCACATTCACTGCGAGGATTTTGCGCAAATCCTGCGCATACAGCCCGAAGAAAAATACACCCATCCGGCCGCGACCTATGCCGCCATCGCCCGAACCCTGCGCGAAGGCATGAGCCTGGCACCCGCGCTGGGCGAGGGCGCCGCCGAAGAGCTGATCCGGCGCGTGATGGTGAACGAAATGCTGGGCAACTACGACGCCCATGTGAAAAACTTTGGCGTGGTGTACCGCGACGGCCGCACGCCGGAATTGTCCCCGGCCTACGACGTGGTGGCCTATGCCGCCTATATGGGCGGCCGCGGCCACGCGCTGCGTTTTGTGCCCGGCGGTGAAAAGCAGGCCAGGCTCACGCCCAAAACCGTGCGCAGCTTTTGCAATGCCACGGGCATGTTTGAAACCCGGGTGCGCGGCGTGCTCAATGAGACGGTAGGCCAGGCCTGCGCCTCATGGCCGGCGCTGATTGACGCCAGCAGCCTGTTGGACAAGCAAAAGCAGAACCTGCGCAAGCATTTTGAAGCCTGCGACGCGGTGCAGAGCTGGCGGCGCAGGCGCGCGGGAACTGCCGGGCGCAAGGCGGCCGCGTCGTAAAGCTTGCACGATGCTTGCTTGACAATCTAAAACCCAGAAATTTGGAGCCCAATGATTTTTGCACCTGACCTTTCGACGGTGACCCACGGCATACAACTGGCCGTGGCGCCGGTGTTTCTGCTGACCGCGGTGTCTGGAATGATTGCCGCCGTGGCGGGCCGGCTGGCCCGGATCATCGACCGCGCGCGCCTGCTGGAAAATCGGCTCGAAGCCGACGGCGTTGAAGAGAGCCGGGCCATGAAGATGTATGCGGAGCTCAGGGATTTGCGGCACCGCGGTTGGCTGGTCAACATTTGTATTGCCCTGCTGACCTTTTGCGCGATGCTGATCGGCACCACGATTATTTTGCTGTTTCTGGGCGAGACCAGCGAGCTGCCCACGCTCAGGATCGCCACCGTGAGTTTTCTTTCGGGCGTGATCTGCTTTCTGCTGGCGCTGGTGTGTTTTCTGGCCGAGACGCTGCTGGCCACCCGGCTGCTCAGGTTTGCGCAACCGCCCTCGAATTAATGTCCGCAGCCTTCGTGCATGCATGAAAATGCCTGTAGCCCATGTATGGCGGGCGCAACCAGCTATTAAAAGAATAGCGTACATGGCGCCCGGGCAGGCTTTTAATTCAGCCGTCTCGACGGCAAAGTAGCTTCAACCGCAGGCCGAAGAGGCCTTGCGCGAAAATACCGCATTGTTTGCCGACGGCGTGGGTTTGCTGCAGCTGCAACACACGGGCCGCATCCGCATGTTCGGGCAACATGCCTCCTTGCTGTTTGAGGCTTATGTGATTGGCTTGGTGGAGCGCCTGCAGCGTGATGCGCCTCCGGCGTGAACCCATTTTTTAAATTTCAGGAATAACCATGTTGCTCGATGCCTATGACTCCCAACTCGTACTGGTGGACTATCAGACCCGCCTGATGCCCGTCATTTTTGAAAACGAACTCGTCATCGCCAACGCCGTGCGCCTGGCCCGCATGGCCCAGGCGCTTCAAGTGCCGGTGTGGGCCAGCGCGCAAAACCCCGACAAGCTGGGGCCCAATGTGCCGGCCGTGCAGGCCGCGATTGAAGCGGCGGGCGGCAAAACCCTGGCCAAGATGCATTTCAGCGCCGCCGCCGACGGCCTGGTCGACTGGCTGCGCCCGCCGGTGCGCAAAGCTCCGCAAGGCGGCAACGCCCGCAGCCTGCCCAAGCACCTGCAAAAGCCGGCAGCAGAGCCCGAAGAGGGCAGAAGCACCATCGTCATCG
This sequence comes from Polaromonas jejuensis NBRC 106434, assembly GCF_001598235.1. Classification (GTDB taxonomy): domain Bacteria; phylum Pseudomonadota; class Gammaproteobacteria; order Burkholderiales; family Burkholderiaceae_C; genus Polaromonas; species Polaromonas jejuensis. The sequence goes on from NZ_BCYO01000014.1 coordinate 114,459, forward strand.
CCGGCTGCGAAGCGCATGTGTGCCTGATGCAGACCGCGCTGGACTTGCTGGAAGAAGAGTTTGAAGTCTGGGTGGTGACGGATGCCTGCAGCTCGCGCAGCGAACGCAACCGCGATGCCGCGTTTGACCGGCTGGCCGGCAATGGGGCTGAACTGGTGACGACCGAGATGGTGGCGTTTGAGTGGCTGCGCACGGCGGAGCATCCGGTGTTCAAGGAAGTGCAGGGGATGGTGAAGTAGGGCGTTTGCGCCGGGATCTTAAGAGAAAAGTGGCTGGAGCCTATGCGGGATGGACGCAGATAGCTACTAAAAGAATAGCAACTCGGGCGCCGAATGGCAAGAAAGGGGCAAGGTCACAGCGCACGCCTCGTCGGTAGAGTGTGCTCACCACCCGCCGGGTTTGACCGGCCATTTAGCAGGGAGCAGACATGCCGATTTTGAAAAAACTCAGACTACATAGAGGTTCTGTTCGCATTGGTCCCCAAAACTATGTTGCGGTGTATCTGACTACACCGCAGACCGCATGATTGACATTACGTTAGACCTTGCAGCATGAGCACTGCCGGCATTCCACAGATTCAATACCCGGATGAGCATCTGGATGATCTGAAACGCATCACACCTCTTGTCCTAGAGTCGCTCGAGAAAGGCGGACTGTCTACGGCGAAGGGAACAATCGAGTTGGGAAAGCTCGATCCGGACTTGGAAGTGGCGTACTTCTACTTTATCTGGGTTTCGGAGTGCAACGGCGTAATTGAAAATTTAAACCTTGTCCTATCGGACCTTCGCTACCTACCTGAGAGAGCGGTGTTTTTGGGTGGGTCACCTTGGACTCGGTATGAGTTGCTTGTGCGCACTTTCTTTCACGAGTTCTACCGCCTTCGTGAGATTCTGAATGCCATCTTGGCGTCTTGCGTAAGGCGGGGCTACATCATGAAAGATGAACAGCGCCTCGCACGGGAAGCGTTTCATGGCGCAATTGAAGAAACGATTGAACTTCGGAATAGCGTCGTTCACGGTAGCACGGGCTGGAGCGGAGAGGACCATCTCGGCCTAAACTTGGCATCGACCGCACACTCCCGTGGGCAGTGCCTCGTGCATCGCGAAACGGGCGCAGAACTGACAATTGAGGCCGCTTTGCGGCCGGTTTGCGACAAGGTCACAGCCGCGTTGGAGGGTGAGGGGGTCAAAGTCTCGACGATCATGGAAGCATTTGTACGGGACACCGTGGCCATCACAAGAAAGGTCTAACATGACATATATGGACTCCCCCTCAACGGCAAGAAACTGACCGATAGTTTGGCTGTTGGGGAAGCGCCTGCAGTCGTATATCCGGCATCTAAAGTGGACTCTGATGTGGTCCGTGCCGACATGGAATCTGCGTCACCGGCGCGCCAATCGCTACGAGCGGCAGGCAAGCTGCCGGAATTGTTATCGGCGTCTGTCGGTGCGGGGTGAACCCTGTTTGCCATGATGGTCGATCAATCTCGTCGCAACGCGTGATGGGTGGTCAAACTTTCTTCCTGGTGACGGCTGTTCTGGCTGTTGGCAATCAGGCAGGCATCACAAAACTCTGCCGGTTGATCTTCTTGCCAAGCCGCACGGTTTGTTCACCAAACGGCTCCTTGTCCCTGAGCGTGGCATAGCAAATGCGCGCCAGCTTGTTGGCCAGCGCACACGCTGCCTTGTTGTGATTGCTGCGGGCCTGCACGTCCAGCGCCCAGCGGCGCACCCCACAGACTTCACGCCCGGCGTCCTGCGCCACCTTGGAGGCTCGCAGCACACTCCTGGCCCCATGCGTGAGCAACATGCGCAGGTAGCGATCGCCCTTCTTGGAAATGCGCCCCAGATAGCGGCTATTGCCCGAGCTGTACTCCTTGGGCGTCAAGCCAAACCAACTGGAGAAGTGGCGGGCATCCTTGAAGTGGCTCACATCACCCGAGGTGGCGGCCACCATTGCGGTAGCCGTTAGCAGGCCAATGCCCGGAATCGACAGCAGCGTGGTACAGGCCGGACTCAACCTGGCCAGTGCCGCCAACTCACGCTCCAACTGGGAGATTCGGCCTTCGAGCAGGCGGATTTCTTCAATCAGTAACTTCGCCGTGCCCCGGATCAAATCCGGCACTGTCGTATTGGGATCGGCCAAGACCCGGCTGATTGCTTCAATGCCATTGCGTGCACCCACAGGAATGGCGATGCCAAACTCATGACAAAAGCCACGCAGGGCATTGATGCGCGAAGTACGCGTGCCCATCCACAGGGAGCGGATGCGATGCATGCCTTGCAAGGCCTGTTGCTCGACTGACTTCACCCGCACCGGGCGCATGTCCGAGGCACGCGCGGCTTCCAGCAAAGCGGCCGCATCTGCAGCACCGGTCTTGTTGCGCTTGACGTAGGCGCGGATGTATTGGGCGGGCAGCAGACGAACCTCAATGCCCAGGCCATCGAGCCAGCGACCCCAGTGGTGTGCCGAACCACAGGCCTCCATGATGACCAGAGATACCTCACGGTTCAAGAACCAGCGTTCAAACTGGGTGCGTGTGAGGCGCTGTGTTTCAACCACGCGCCAGTGCTCATCGGCAACGGCCAGTTGAAACACAGACTTTGCAAGATCGACGGCAACGGTAGTAGCATTCATGTCGGACTCCTTACGTTTGAAGACCTGATCCACACGCCAATGAAGACCAGTACGCAACTGTTGCGCAAGAAAACGGGGGAGTCCATCCCATCAATCGACACGGACCCACACCTGCAGGAGGCGGCTTCGCCGCAAAAGGTCGTGGTCCGGTCATTTCTACGTTAGGCCGCACACACACACTTCGCAACCGTCATCAATCTCTAAGGAAAGCGCACTATGGCCAAGTACCTGATCTCCTTCCCCAGCGCGGCGATGGTCGTGCCCGACGGCGAGTGGGAGGCGGTAGGCCGCGACGCGCACGCCGTGATCGATGAGGCGAAGGCCGCCGGCGTTTACGTCTTCGGCGGCGGCATCGACGAAGACGTGCCGCCCGTGCTCGTCTCGGCCGACGGCCGGGTCGCCGAGGGCGGCTACCCGTGGGCGCCCCCGCTTGACGGCGGCTTCACCGTGCTCGAACTGCCCTCGCGCGAGGAGGCCGTCGCGTGGGCCGCGCGTATTGCGAAGGCCTGCCGGTGCGAACAAGAGCTACGCGTCTTCGGGTTCGACCCGCGGTCCTGATGGCGGCACTGAAATGGCGCAGGAAGTGCAGCCTAATTCAGGCGTTAGGCCGACATCCGAACATGCTAGAGGAGCATCATGAGCAAAGTATTCGTCTACATTGGACTTAGCCTCGATGGCTACACGGCACCGGAAGGAATGACCATGGGCAAGCCTGAGTACAAGAACTGGGGCGCTAAGTGGGGTGCGCTGATGGCCTGGATCCTCAATCAACAGTACTTCCGCGAGAACCTCAAGCTCGGATCAGGGGGTGAGACCGGTCCGGTCAATGACCTGCTTCGCAGCACCACGGAGCGCATCGGTGCCAACGTCATGGGCAAGCGAATGTTCGAACAAGGCGAGGTCGCCTGGCCCGAGGAGGCTCCTTTTCACACACCGGTATACGTGCTTACCCATGAGAAACGCGAACCCTGGGTGCGCCCCGGTGGGACGACCTTTTACTTCATCAATGACGGGCCGGAGCGTGCCCTAGAGTTGGCTCGGAAATCCGCAGGCAGTCGTGATATTCGTATCGCGGGTGGGGCGGATGTGATCCAGCAGTACCTGAACCTGGGTGTCGTCGACGAGCTGGAAATCGCCTTGGCACCTGTGTTGTTCGGCGGCGGGCGGCGTCTCTTCGAGAACCTACGCGAGCCCGGGCCGCAGTTTCGCATTGACAAGGTTCTTGATGGTCCAGCCGCCACACACTTGCGCTATGTGCGTCAGTGAGGGCGGCCTAACAACCGGTTGCAGCAGACGGTCCGCTGCGCGGCCCGCCGCTGAACCGGAGCGTTAGGCAGCACCCCACCACCATCTCGCGCAGCCACCCATGCCCCGCTATGTCGCCTTCCTTCGTGGAGTCAGCCCGATGAACGCCAAGATGCCGGCGCTCAAGCGTTGCTTCGAGGCGGCAGGCTTCTCAGACGTTCGCACGTTGCTCTCCAGCGGGAACGTTGTGTTCAATGCTCGTTCGTCGTCCCCGGCCACGCTGGAGCGCCGCGCTGAGAGAGCAATGCAGTCCGAACTTGGTCGCACATTCGGCACTATTGTCCGGTCCGCCGAATACCTACAGGACTTCATCGAATCGGGACCCTTCGCTGAATTCAGCCTTCCCCCAGCGGCCAAGCGGGTTGTCACGTTCCTTCGCAGCCCCGGCCAGATAACGTTCGAGTTACCTATTGAACGCGACGGCGCGAGCATTCTCAAGTTCACCGGCTCTGAGGTCCTCTCTGCCTACGTTCCGGGCCCCAAAGGTCCCGTGTTCATGAGCCTGCTCGAGCGAAACCTTGGCAACAATATCACCACCCGCACACTGGAAACGGTGCGCAAGTGTGCGTGGGCGTAGAACCGAGTGGTATGAGCCGAGTGCCGCCTAACCCCATCAATCGAGCGGACAGCCAAAGGGCTACGCCCTTCGTCTGCCGCTCATGTCAAACGTTAAGTTGCATATGAGAGCCTCAATCGCATTGGCCTTCCAGCGTTCTGCCAACGTGAGCCGCGCCGCGCTTTATGGAACTGAGCGCGACGCGCAACTTCCTTTGAACCTCGCAGCGGACGCGAGGGTGCCTTTCCTGGGCTATTGCGGACCGCGCTACGCTGTAGGGAATCCGGTTCTTCTGGCTATCAATTCTGGCGGAGGAGCCGACGAGTATCGTGAACGCCACGCCGAAGACAGAGAGCTGATTCCGCTCGTTGAAGCGTTTGTGCGGGCGAATCAGGGGACAAGAGCGCGGACGTTCGAGGCGATGTCTCGCGTGTACATGCAGCATGTGCAGACGTGGAATCTGAAGAATATCGTGACGCCGACGCTGGAAGCGTGCGGGAGGACGGTAGAGGAAGTCTGCTACATAAACCTGTTCCCCTACCGTACGCGCAAGAACAACATGCCAAGTGCGAAGGCCCGCTACGCTGCTTGGGAGAATATCGTCGCGCCACTATTGAACGAGCTACGCCCAATTCTGCTCATTGCTCTAGGAAAGAAAGCCGGAAGGGTTGCAGAGCGATTTCCTCAACCGACTTCCAAGCTTTTTGTAGTCCCACGCACCAATGGTGATCGGTACGTCTGCGACGAGGCCAAGGCCGTGCTAGAGATGATCCGCAATGCGACTTAACTCCAACGTTAGACGCCAAGGAGCATCATGACGGTCAAGCGCATGGACAACGTCGGCATCGTGGTGGCAGACATCGATGCCGCCATTGAGTTCTTCACCGAACTTGGCCTCGAGCTCGAGGGGCGCGCCCCAATCGAAGGAGACTGGGCAGATGGTGTCACTGGATTGCGCGACATGCGCGTCGAGATTGCCATGATGCGTACGCCGGACGGTCACGGCCGGCTCGAGATGTCCCGATTCCTCGCGCCGCCCGTGGTCGCCGATCACCGCAGCGCCCCGGTGAACGCTCTCGGATACCTACGCGTCATGTTCACCGTAGAGGACATCGACGATACGCTCGACCGGCTCGGCAAACGCGGCGCGAAGCTCGTCGGCAAAGTGGTCCAGTACGAAGACATGTATCGGCTCTGCTACATCCGGGGCCCTGAAGGAATTCTCATCGGGCTCGCCCAAGAGCTCGGGCAGCCTACTCCCCGAGCGAATGCCAAAGGACGTAAGCGTTGAGAACTGAAGAATTGGCGTCTAACAAGGCG
>NZ_BCYO01000015.1 GCF_001598235.1 Polaromonas jejuensis NBRC 106434
AAGGCCATAAAAAAAGCACCGGGTTACGGTGCTTTTTCCAGAGCTATTGGGGTCAGTTGGGTACTTTTTTCAACATTTCCAGGCCGATCTTGCCATCAGCGATTTCGCGCAGGGCGGTCACGCCGGGCTTGTTTTTGCTTTCGATCTTCGCGGCATGGCCCTGGCTGAGCATGCGGGCGCGGTACGTGGCGGCCAGAACAAGCTGAAAGCGGTTGGGGATTTTTTCGAGGCAATCTTCGACGGTAATGCGGGCCATGGTGATCTCCGGTGTGATCGTAACTTAGGGAATTTGAAGGGCCTCGAAAGTCTCGGCGCGGGCACGTCGCTGGGCCGAAAACTTGAGCCGCTGGGCATGCACAATGGTTTTCAGGTCGAAAACTGCCCGCTCAAACAACTCGTTGATTATAACGAAGTCGAATTCCCGGGCCTGAGCCATCTCCGTGGCGGCATTTTTAAGCCGCAATTCGATCACCTCGGCGCTGTCCTCACCCCGGCGCTGCAGGCGGGAGCGTAACTCCTCCCAGCTCGGGGGAAGTATGAATATCAGCACCGCGTTCGCGAAAATCCGCTTGATATTGATGGCGCCCTGAAAATCAATTTCAAGAATGACGTCGGCACCATGGGCAACCCGCTCTTCGATGGTCTGGCGCGAGGTGCCGTAACGGTGGCCGTGGACATTCGCCCACTCCAGAAAGGCATCGCGCTGCACCATGCCGTCAAATTCTTCGGGAGACAGGAAGAAATACTCGCGGCCATGTTTTTCCTGCCCGCGCGGCGGCCGGGTGGTGTGTGACACGGCAGGCTGGATCGCTGAATCCAGCTCCATCAGCGCCTTCACCAGGCTGGATTTGCCCGCGCCACTGGGGGCGGCTACAACAAATAGATTTCCGGGATAGTCCATGCGTACTGACTCTTTTCTGCTATAAATTTTGTAGTAATTGGCGTCACTCGATGTTCTGCACCTGCTCACGAATCTGCTCGATCAGCACTTTCATGTCCACGGAAATGCGCGTCAGCTCCAGCGAGGCGGATTTGGAGCCCAGGGTGTTGGCTTCGCGGTGCAGCTCCTGGATCAGGAAGTCCAGGCGCTTGCCCAATTCACCGCCGTCGGCGAGCAGGCGGTCAATTTCATCCAGGTGGGACGACAGGCGGGTGATTTCCTCGGCCACGTCAATCCGGATGGCAAAGGCGGTGGCCTCGGTCAGCGCCCTGTCCTGGGCGATTTCGGGCAGGGTCGCGCTTTCCGACAGGGCCATGGCCTCTTTCCAGCGCTCCAGGAAACGCGCCTTCTGCTGCTCCACCAGCTTGGGAACCATGGGTACCGCCAGCTTCGCCAGGGCGCGCAATTGCCCGGTGCGGTCGAGCAGCATGTCCGCCAGGCGGGCGCCTTCGCGCTCCCGGGCCGCCATCAGTTCCGTCAGGGTCTTTTTTGCCAGTTTGAGCAGTTCCGGGCTGTGGTCATGCGGTTTTTTGTCTTCATTGGTCGCGAGGCGCAGGACATCGGCCACGCTGAGCGCTGCGGCCTGCGGCAGCCACGACTTGATGCTGTCTTCCAGGGAGCCCAGGCGCTGCAGGGTGGCCGACGAGGGCGCACGCAGGTTGCTGGCCGATGTGCTTTCAAGCGAGACCCGCACCTCCACCTTGCCGCGTTTGAGTTGACCGGTCAGCAGCTCGCGCAGGGCGGGCTCGGCCTGCCGCAACTCATCGGGAAGGCGAAAAGCCAGGTCCAGGAAGCGGCTGTTCACGGAGCGTATTTCGACACCCAGCCGGGAGTTGGCGTCCGGGCTTGACTCAGTTTCCAGGGCCGACTGCGCCGTGCTGGATTGCACGGTTGCATAACCCGTCATGCTGTAAACTGACATTTGCTGATACGCTTTATAAAGAGAGAGAACAAGACTTGCGTGACATCGTCACCAAGCTCATCCCAAATTATGTCAAAGGTCAAGCCTGCACCGTTGCCGCCCGACACCGTCATTGGTGGCTATCGTGTTGTGCGAAAGCTCTCGGCCGGCGGGTTTGGTGTAGTTTACTTGGCCGTGGACAACGAAGGCCAGCAGATCGCCATCAAGGAGTACCTGCCGGCTTCTCTGGCCAGCCGCGCGGCCGGTGAGTTGCTGCCGCAGGTTCAGCCTGACAAGCTCTCGCTGTACCGCCTGGGGCTCAAGAGTTTTTTTGAAGAGGGCCGCTCGCTCGCCCAGATCTCGCACGGCTCGGTGGTGAGCGTGCTGAATTTCTTCCGCGAGAACGAAACCGTTTACATGGTCATGAACTACCTGGAGGGCGGGACCCTGCAGGACTTCATCATCACGGCCCGCGAGCTGAAAAAGCAGAAAGTGTTCCGCGAGTCGACCATTCGCTCGCTGTTTGACGAAATCCTGCGCGGACTGCGCATCGTGCACCAGCACAAAATGCTGCATCTGGACATCAAACCCGCCAACATCTTCATCACCGACGACAACCGGGCCGTGATGATCGACTTTGGCGCGGCCCGCGAGGTGCTGAGCAAAGAGGGCAATTTCATCCGCCCCATGTACACGCCCGGGTTCGCCGCCCCTGAAATGTACCGGCGCGATTCGTCGATGGGACCCTGGACCGATATTTATGCGATTGGCGCCTGTATTTACGCCACCATGCAGGGCTACCCACCCAATGATGCGCCGCAACGCCTTGAAAAAGACCGGTTGTCGCTGGCCTTGTCGCGCCTGCGGGGTGTTTACTCGGATAACCTGATTGAAGTCGTCGAGTGGTGCATGTCGCTGGACCCGCTGTCCCGGCCCCAGTCGGTATTTGCCCTGCAAAAGGAGTTGAGCCGGGAAGGTGAACGTCGCTACACCAAGCTCACTGTCAGCGAAAAGGTACGTCTCCAGTTTGACAACATGGTGTCCGATACCAAAAAAACCGCGCGCAGAGCCACCGACCTTGCGACCAAGTTCAAATGAAATTCTCTGTCTTTCAGGTGAGTCGCAGGGGCGGGAGGGAAAAAAACGAAGACCGCATGGGCTATTGCTACACGCGTGAATCGGGCCTTTTCGTTCTGGCCGACGGCATGGGCGGCCATCCCGAGGGCGAAGTGGCGGCCCAGCTGGCGCTGCAGACCATTTCCGCGCTGTACCAGCGGGAAGCGCGTCCCACCATCAGGGACACGGTGGAGTTTCTGTCGGGCGCCGTGATGGCGGCCCATCACCAGATCATCCGCTACGCCAGTGAAAAAGGCATGCTCGACACGCCCCGCACCACGCTGGTGGCGGCCATCTTGCAGGGCAGCGGGGCCACCTGGGTGCATTGCGGGGACTCGCGCCTGTATGTCGTGCGTGATGGCGAACTGCTGACGCGCACGCGCGATCACTCCTACCTGGAGCAGCAAAGCGCCGGGGTGATCAAGCTGGAGCACATCAATCGCAACATTCTTTTTACCTGCCTGGGTTCGCCGACCAAGCCTATTTTTGACGTCGCGGGCCCCGTGGTCCTGCAGCAGGGCGACAAGATGCTGCTGTGCTCTGATGGCTTGTGGAGCAGCCTGGGTGACGCCGAAATTGTCCGTCAACTGGCCGGCAAAGGCGTGTCTGTCGCGGTCCCCGACCTGGTCGAAAATGCCTTGCGCATCGGTGGCACGCACAGCGATAACGTGACGGTTCTTGCCATGGAGTGGGAAACGCCGGATGCGTTTGAATCCACCCGCGGCGTGTCGACCGACGACATCATGGATGGTGTGTTTGCCTCCACGATTCAGGCCGGCGTGCTCGACAATATGGTCGATGACCTCGACGAGGCCACGATCGAAAGGTCGATCGCTGAAATCAACGAGGCGATACGCCGATCGGCCACCAGAAAAACCTGAATCCCAGGGTTTGAATTCGGGGCTTGACTGCTGCGGCGCGGGTGAGAGTGCCGCGGTGCCCTATTTTTATCTCTCTTTTTCACCATCAAGTCCGGCGTTTTCTGTCAAAAAGCCATTCAAGAAAGCCATTCATCATGAGTCAGTTTGAACGAAGCGGCGCCCGTGCGACCGATGCCCTGCGCCCCGTGTGCATCACCCGCCGCTACACGGCCTATGCCGAAGGTTCGGTACTGATTGAATTCGGCGGCACCAAGGTGCTGTGCACCGCCTCCGTCGAGGAAAAAGTGCCGGGCCATAAAAAGGGCAGCGGCGAAGGCTGGGTGACGGCCGAATACGGCATGCTGCCGCGCGCCACGCACACGCGCAGCGACCGGGAAGCGGCCCGCGGCAAGCAAAGCGGCCGCACCCAGGAAATCCAGCGCCTGATTGGCCGCTCCATGCGCTCCGTGTTTGACCTGAAAAAACTGGGTGAACGCACCATTTACCTTGATTGCGACGTGATTCAGGCCGATGGCGGCACCCGCACGGCCAGCATTACCGGTGCCTTTGTGGCTGCGCAGGATGCCGTCAACCAATTGCTGGCCGACGGCAAGATACTGCAAACGCCTATCCTCGACCACGTGGCAGCCATCTCGGTGGGCATTGTGCAGGGCACGCCCCTGCTCGATCTGGAATACACCGAAGACTCGGCCTGCGACACCGACATGAATGTGGTCATGACCGGCGCCGGCCACTATGTGGAAGTGCAGGGCACGGCGGAGGGCGCCGCTTTTTCGCGCCAGGAAATGGACGCCCTGCTGGTGCTGGCCGAAAAAGGCATCGCCGAGCTGATCGCCCTGCAGAAGAATTCGCTATTGAATTAATAGCTGATAGCGCTTTACCATCAAGGGTTATAGCCTTGTTTCTTATGAAAATCGTACTTGCATCGAATAACCAGGGCAAGCTCGCCGAGCTGCAGGCCATGCTGGCCCCCCTGGGCCTGGAATTGCTGAGCCAGGCCGAGCTGGCCATCCCCGAAGCCGAAGAGCCATTTCGCACCTTTGTGGAAAATGCACTCAGCAAGGCCCGCCATGCGTCACGGCTTAGCGGCCTGCCGGCCCTGGCCGACGATGCCGGCCTGTGCGTGGAGGCTTTTGGCGGCCTGCCCGGCGTGGACACGGCGTTTTATGCCACGCAGTTTGGCTATGCCAAGGGCGATGCCAACAACGTCAAGGCCTTGCTGGAGCAGATGGCCGGCCTGACGGAGCGCTCCCAGCGCCGCGCGGCGCTGGTCAGCACCCTGGTGGCGGTGCGTTCGGCGGACGATCCCGAGCCCTTGATTGCGTCCGGACGGGTGGCTGGTGAAATTGCGCAGCAGCCCATGGGCAGCAACGGATTTGGCTTTGACCCGGTGATGTTCATCCCCGAGTTTGGTCAAACCTTTGCGCAGCTGCCTGTGAGCGTGAAAAACGCCAACAGCCACCGCGGCAAGGCCGCGCGCCAGATGATGGCGCTGATGCGCGAGCGCTGGATAGCATGATTCACCCCGTGGCTTTGCGCACTTCGTGTCGCAGCCTCCCCCTCAAGGGGCGACACCTGCGGCCCGGCGAAGCCGGTTCCGCGGTGTCCGCTGGCCGGCGCTGCGACTGGTGCAAGGCCTCGTACCTGTTATATGCATTCATTGACCTGAGCCGATCGTGAAAGACATTCAGCACTACATGCGCAGCGGCACGCTGCAGCTGGCGGCGTTGCCGCCGCTGTCGCTCTATGTGCACCTGCCCTGGTGCCTGAAAAAATGCCCTTACTGCGATTTCAACTCGCATGAGGTGGCGGGCGAGATGCCCGAGCAGCGCTACATCGACGCGGTGGTGGCCGATCTGGAGGCTTCGCTGCCTTTGGTCTGGGGCCGCACGGTGCACAGCATTTTTATTGGCGGCGGCACGCCCAGCCTGTTTTCGCCGCAGGCCATTGATCGCCTGCTGGCCGATATCCGGGCGCGCCTGAAGCTGACGCCGGATTGCGAAATCACCCTGGAGGCCAACCCCGGCACCTTTGAAAAAGACCGTTTCCGGGCCTTTCGCAGCGCCGGGGTGACGCGCCTTTCCGTGGGGGTGCAGAGTTTTGATGACCGCCACCTCAAGGCCCTGGGCCGCGTGCATGACCGTGCCCAGGCGATTGCCGCCGTGGAAGAAGCGGCTCAGGCCTTTGACACCTTCAACCTCGACATCATGTATGCCTTGCCCGGCCAGACGCTGGAAAGCCTGGAGCAGGACATGCGGCAAGCCCTGGCGCTGCAGCCGCCCCATATCTCGATTTACCACCTGACGATTGAGGCCAACACCTATTTCGCCAAATTTCCGCCGGTGATTCCCGAGGAAGACATGGCTTACGCCATGCTCGACAAGATCACCGAGATGACCGGGGCTGCGGGGCTGCAGCGTTATGAAGTGTCGGCCTACGCCAAACCGGGCCACCGCTGCTTTCACAACCTCAATTACTGGCAGTTTGGCGATTACCTGGGTATTGGTGCCGGTGCCCACAGCAAGCTCAGCTTCGCGCACCGGGTGGTTCGCCAGGTTCGCTTTCGTGAGCCCAAGCTCTACATGGAAAAAGCCCTGGCAGGCGACGCCGTCACGCAGGAAACCGAAGTCGCCCGCGCCGACTTGCCTTTTGAATTCATGCTCAATGCCTTGCGGCTCAGGGATGGCTTCAAATTGCAGGATTTTGCTGACAAGACAGGTCTGCCCCTGAGCGCCATCCAGAAGGGGCTGGAAGAGGCCGAACGCAAGGGTTTGATAGAGCGCGATTTTGTCCAAGTCAAGCCGACCGAGCGCGGCTTTGATTTTTTGAACGACCTGCAATCATTATTTTTGACAGAGTAAGCGGCAGCGCGACCTTATGGAAACTACGGGCATCATTTTTTTCGTTATCAGCGGTGCGATCTGCTTGGGGCTGGGACGCATCTTTGTGCATTTTCGGGATAAAAAGCGCAGCAAGCAGGCGCAGGAGCGGCAGGCCCAGGTCCTGCGTGACCGGCCGGCCGAGACCGAATCCAGAAACAAGAGCAAACGCAAGCGGCAGCAGCTTGAGAAGCGGGCCGGAAAGCCCTAGGGGCGCCGGGGATTCCGACGAGCTCAAGCGACAATCACGCAACCCTCAAGAAAGCCAATGACCGCCGAATATTTGATGACCCAAACCGTAATGCTGGCCTACCGGTGGGCAGCTTACGCGCTGCTGAACCTGGTCGATGATGCCGCGATGCTGGCGCTGGTGTTCTGCTGAGGGAGTGAGCCCCGCCGTCAAGTACCGATGTTGTCTGGTGGAGAGGAGGAGGATCGAACTCCCGACCTCTGCATTGCGAACGCAGCGCTCTCCCAACTGAGCTACCTCCCCAACGGAAAAAGTCTAACAGCAAAGGTGAGTCCGCGACAAGTGCATGCCCGGAACGTCTTGCCGGCATGGCCCATGCCGTGTCATGGCGGTGCCCGCTGACGCGGCTGGCGAAATCAGTTCCCGCGTAGAGGGTAAGCAAGCCCCAATGAAAACGGCCCCGCGCGAGGGCCGTTTTGCTGTGTGGCGGAGACTGTGAGATTCGAACTCACGGACGGTTGCCCGTCGGCAGTTTTCAAGACTGCTGGTTTAAACCACTCACCCAAGTCTCCAAAAATCCAGGGGTCGCGCAAGCGATCCGAAGCCCGATAGTTTAACCGCTGGGCAGGCGGGCGGCGGGGCAGGCCCGGAAAAATAGCGTCAGGCCGCCTGCAGCATGCCCTTGGTTTCGATGAATGCAATCACCTCGGCCAGGCCGGTATTGGTTTTGAGATTGGTCATCACAAAGGGTTTCAGTCCCTTGGGCGTGGTGCGCATGCGGATGGTGTCGGCTTCCATCACGCCCAGGTCGGCGCCCACGTACGGGGCCAGATCGATTTTGTTGATGACGAACAAATCGCTCTTGGTGATGCCGGGGCCGCCCTTGCGCGGGATTTTTTCACCGGCGGCCACGTCGATCACATAGATGGTGAGGTCACTCAGCTCCGGGCTGAAAGTGGCGGCCAGGTTGTCGCCGCCGGATTCGACGAACACCACATCGGCATCGGGAAAATCCACCAGCATGCGGTCGATGGCTTCCAGGTTGATGGAGGCGTCTTCGCGTATGGCCGTGTGCGGGCAGCCGCCCGTTTCCACGCCCATGATGCGTTCGGCGGCCAGCGCGCCGCTGACCGTGAGCAGTCGCTGATCTTCCTTGGTGTAGATGTCGTTGGTGATGGCCACGAGGTCGTATTTGTTCTTCATGGCCTTGCAAAGCATTTCCAGCAGGGTGGTTTTACCGGAGCCGACGGGCCCGCCTATGCCCACGCGAAGGGGCGGCAGTTTTTTGGTGCGGTTGGCGATGTGGTGCAAGCTCATGGGGTGAATACCTTGAAAAAACTGGGTGAAGCGCCCGGCTAGGAGCGGAACAGCCGTGAATACTGGGTTTCGTGCTGCGAGGAAAGAATCGCCAGCATGGGTGAAAAAGCCTGGCGTTCGCCGTCTGAAAGCTGCATGGCCGCTTCAACCGCAGGAGGAATGTCTCGGCTCAGCTGCGCCAGCATGCGCTGTCCGGCGCTTTGCCCCAGCGGTACGGATTTGAGCGCGGCCTGCATCATGTTCTCGGCCCAGCCAAATGCGTAGGCCAGCAGGCAGTCGCGCACACCGGCTGCGGTCTGCGAGGCCGCCAGTGCAAACGCGACCGGATAGGTGGGCTGCAAGCGGGCGCAAGCCTCAATGTGTTCGGCATTGGCGCCGTCATGGTTGCGCAGCCAGTCCAGCAGCGAGCGCCCCATCTGCTCCGCCTGCAGCCGCAGTTCGCTGGTTTCCCGCGTGTGCAGCACCCAGTCGTTAAGCTGCCGGACGTGGAGCAGGTCGCCTTCGCGCCAGGCGGGGATGGCCTGGGCAATGACGGCAAGGTCCCCGCGTGCCAATGTCAGCTGGAGCTGGTCGCTGAGCCAGTTGGATGCTATGCTTTCTGTAGCTACTCCCGACCGTTCCACGGCGGCCTCAAGCCCTTCCGAGTAGGAAAATCCGCCCACGGGCAAAGCCGGGGAGGCCAGCCAGATCAGCTGGAGCAGGCTGGGTGCCGGCAAGGGTTCCGCGGGCTGGGTAAGCATTCGCAGACCTGACTCAGTGGCTGTGGGGCTTGTGCTTGTGAATTTGAATGGCAACCGGTTTCGTTGTCTCGGGCCGCGCATGCTCGTGGTCATGATTGCAGTCAGGTCCGTGGACATGAATGGGCACGGATATGACTGGGGCGGCAGGCGCGGTAAGGGAGCCATGGGCGTGTTCGTCACCCGCGGCGTGGCTGTGGGCATGACCATGGCCACCCGCGCTGTACGCACCCCCTTCGGGCTCAAATGCCTCCTCAACCTCCTGCACGATCAGATGCATGGCACGCAGCATGTCGGCCAGCACGTGGTCGGGTTCAATCTTCAGGTGATCGGGCTTGAGCTCGATCGGAACATGGCGATTGCCCAGGTGGTAGGCCGCGCGGGTCAGATCGAAGGGCGTGCCATGGGTCGTGCAGTGCGCGATGCGCAGCACAGCCTGCGGCGCAGCAATCACTTTGACCATGGAGCCGTCTTCGGCCACCAACACGTCCCCGCCGCGCACCAGCGTGCCGCGCGGCAAAAACACGCCGAGCTGGCGGCCCAATGAGTCGGTCGCATCAAAGCGACTTTTTTGGCGCACATCCCAGTCGAGTTCGACGGTGGCGGCGCGTTTGACAAGCACAGGGGCCAGGCCGGCGCCCTGTGCAATGATTTTGGAAACTTGAAGCATCAGGTTCGTTAGAAAAGAAAATAGCGTTGCGTCATGGGCAGGCTGCTGGCGGGTTCGCAAGTCAGCAGTTGCCCGTCCGCACGAACCAGGTAGGTCTGGGCGTCGACTTCCATCCTGGGCAGGTAGTCATTGTGGACCATGTGCTGCTTGCGCACGCCGCGTATGTTTTTCACCGCGCTCAGCGTTTTGGCCAGGCCAAAGCGTTCCTTGATGTCAGCGGACAGGCCTGCCTGCGATACGAAAGTGAGGGAGCCTTTGGCAATGGCACCGCCGAAGCCGCCAAACATGGGCCGGTAATGCACCGGCTGCGGCGTGGGGATCGATGCATTCGGGTCGCCCATGGCGGCCATGGCGATCAATCCGCCCTTGAGGATGATAGAGGGCTTGATGCCGAAAAATGCCGGCTTCCAGACCACCAGGTCGGCCCATTTGCCCTGTTCCACCGAGCCGACCTCGTGCGAGATGCCATGCGCAATCGCCGGGTTGATGGTGTATTTGCTGATGTAGCGCTTGGCGCGGAAATTGTCGTTGCGCTCCGTGTCGCCGGGCAGTTTGCCGCGCTGCTGCTTCATCTTGTGCGCGGTTTGCCAGCAGCGGATGATGACTTCACCGACACGGCCCATGGCCTGGCTGTCGGAGCTGAACATGCTGATCGCGCCCAGGTCATGCAGGATGTCTTCGGCGGCAATGGTCTCCTTGCGGATGCGGCTTTCGGCAAAGGCCAGGTCTTCGGCAATGCCCGCGTCCAGGTGGTGGCACACCATCAGCATGTCCACATGCTCGTCCAGCGTGTTGACGGTGTAGGGCATGGTCGGGTTGGTGGAGGAGGGCAAAAAGTTGGGCTCGCCCACCACCCGCAAAATATCCGGCGCATGGCCGCCGCCCGCGCCTTCGGTGTGAAAGGCGCAGAGCGTGCGGCCCTTGGTCGCCGCAATGGTGTTTTCGACAAAACCCGACTCGTTGAGCGTGTCGCTGTGAATCGCCACCTGGGTGTCGGTTTCTTCCGCCACGTCCAGGCAGTTGCTGATGGCGGCCGGTGTGGTGCCCCAGTCTTCATGCAGCTTCAGGCCGATCACCCCGGCGTTGATTTGTTCGTGCAGTCCAGCGGGCAGGCTGGCGTTGCCCTTGCCCAGAAAGCCGAGGTTCATGGGAAAGGCATCGGCCGCCTGCAGCATGCGCTCGATGTTCCAGGGGCCGGGCGTGCAGGTGGTGGCAAAGGTGCCGGTGGCCGGGCCGGTGCCGCCTCCCATCATGGTGGTGATGCCGGAAGCCAGGGCTTCTTCGATCTGCTGCGGGCAGATGAAGTGGATGTGCGAGTCGATGCCGCCCGCGGTGACGATCATGCCTTCGCAGCTGATGATCTCGGTGCCGGGCCCAATGATGATGTCTACGCCCGATTGGGTGTCGGGGTTGCCGGCCTTGCCGATGGCGGCAATGCGCCCGCCCTTGAGGCCGATGTCTGCCTTGACAATGCCCCAGTGGTCCAGGATGAGCGCGTTCGTCATCACCGTGTCCATGGCGCCTTCGGCACGGGTTTTTTGCGACTGCGCCATGCCGTCGCGAATGGTTTTGCCGCCGCCAAATTTGACCTCTTCGCCGTAGCTGCCGGCGCGCAAGGTGTAGTCGGCTTCGACTTCGACCATCAGATCCGTGTCGGCGAGCCGAAGGCGGTCTCCCATGGTGGGGCCAAACATTTCCGCGTAGGCGCGGCGTCCAATCGTTGCCATCAGAGTTTTCCCTGTACCAAACCACGGAATCCGTAGACCTTGCGGCCACCGGCGAAATCCACCAGTTCAACCGTGCGCTGCTGGCCCGGTTCAAACCGCACGGCAGCACCTGACGCGATATTCAGGCGCATGCCGCGCGCCGCATCGCGGTCAAAACCCAGCGCTGCGTTGGTCTCCGCGAAGTGGTAGTGAGAGCCCACTTGTATGGGCCGGTCTGCCGTGTTTTGCACGACCACGGTCAGCGTGCGGCGGCCCGCGTTCAGTACATGGTCGGGGCCATCGGTCAACAGTTCGCCAGGAATCATGCCTTTGCTTCCTTCAGGCCAGTTGCGCGAGCAGCGTGACGCCAAATGCGGCGACGCCGGCACCTGCTGCACGCGGGATCCAGACGCTGTTGCGGCGCAAGGCCCAACCAAGCCCCAGACCCGTGGCGTGCAGCAGCAAAGTAGTTGTCAACATCCCCGCCAGCGGGGGCCAGGCGTCGGCGGCATCCGCCAGTTCATAGCCATGGGCCA
Source organism: Polaromonas jejuensis NBRC 106434 (assembly GCF_001598235.1). Lineage (GTDB taxonomy): Bacteria > Pseudomonadota > Gammaproteobacteria > Burkholderiales > Burkholderiaceae_C > Polaromonas > Polaromonas jejuensis. Next base: position 11,874 of record NZ_BCYO01000015.1, read on the forward strand.
GGCCATGGAACAGCGCAAATACGCCGACCAGCAGCGCCGCCGCCATGCCCGGTACGCGCCAGCGTGTCGCCACCAGCAGGCCGGTGACCAGCAGCGAGGCCGCAATCATGGGTTCAACGGCCGGGATTTGCACGCCCTGCAAGCCCAGGCTGGCACCCACCAGCAGCATGCTGGCGAAGCCCAGGGGGCCCCACACCAACTCTATCCCGGCGCGGCGCGCCGCCAGCGCGCTCCACAGGCCCACCGATACCATGGCAGCCAGATGGTCCAGGCCGGTCAGGGGATGGAAAAATCCCATCAGGAATCCGGGATGTGCATGGCCGTCAACGCCAGTGTGGGCTGCCGCGGCCAGCGGCAGCGCGGACACCAGTGCAAACAGCAGGCGGGACAGGCAAGTGGTTTGCGGCAAGCCGAAAAGGCGCATGGTGTTCTCCTGTTGAACTCTTAAAAGTGAAATGGGGATTCAGACGATGGGCTGGTGCACCGTGACCAGCTTGGTTCCATCGGGAAAGGTCGCTTCGACCTGGATGTCGGGGATCAATTCGGGGATGCCGTCCATCACGTCGGCGCGCGTCAGGATCGTACGGCCCTCGCTCATGAGCTGCGCCACGGTTTTGCCGTCGCGCGCACCCTCCATCACGGCGGCGCTGATCAGGGCGACGGCCTCCGGGTAGTTGAGCTTGAGGCCGCGGGCGCGGCGCCTCTCGGCCAGCAGGGCTGCCGTAAAAATAAGCAGCTTGTCTTTTTCTCGGGGGGTTAATTCCATGGGGCTCTTTCGGGCGGGCTACCTGCGTGGGGACGGTTGCCCGGGTGCAAGAATGGTGCCACAAGAGTCATGCCAGACCAAGCGGCCCGCAGGCACATGGCACAAAACCTGCACTGAAGGCTGCTCCTCACTTCGTCCTCGACGTACCCACCCAATCCATGGACGCCCCAGTCATGCCTTCGCTGCTGTCAGTCCGACCCAATGGGCCGCCGGCCTCGCCAGACGCGGAGGCCGGCTCCGACGTGGCGGTGCAGCGCATCATCAAGGTCAGGCGCGACTACAACAGCTGGGTGGCCAGTGAGACCATGGAAGACTACGCGCTGCGCTTTACGCCGCAGCGCTTTCGCAAATGGTCCGAATGGCGAGTGGCCAACACCGCGTTTGGCGCAGCCTCGTTCCTGGTGCTTGAGGCCGTGGGCGCCACCCTGCTGGTGAAATACGGCTTCACCAATGCCTTCTGGGCGATCGTGGCCACGGGCCTCATCATTTTTCTGGCCGGCCTGCCCATCAGCATTTACGCCGCGCGCTATGGCGTCGACATGGATTTACTGACCCGCGGCGCCGGCTTTGGCTATATCGGCTCGACGCTGACCTCGCTGATCTACGCGTCGTTCACCTTCATTTTCTTTGCGCTGGAGGCGGCTGTCATGGCCTATGCGCTGGACCTCGCCCTGGGTATTCCGCCCAGTTGGGGCTACCTGATTTGCGCGCTGGTCGTGATTCCGCTGGTCACCCATGGGGTGTCGGTCATCAGTCGGCTGCAGGTCTGGACGCAACCCTTGTGGCTGGTGATGCTGGTGGTGCCCTTTGTTTATGTGTTTTTGCGCGATCCCGCTGCTTTTTCGGACGTTGTGCACTACGGTGGTGAGAAGGGCGTGGGTGGTGAATTCAATTTGCACCTATTTGGTGCCGCACTCACAGTGGGTATCGCACTGATCACCCAGATGGGCGAGCAGGCCGACTATTTGCGCTTCATGCCGGTGCAGACCCGCGCCAATCGCTGGCGCTGGTGGGGCGGGGTGCTGGCGGGCGGGCCGGGCTGGGTCTTGCTGGGCGTGGTCAAGATGCTGGGGGGCTCGCTGCTGGCCTACCTGGCGATTTCCAATATGGTGCCGCTGGACCGGGCCGTGGACCCCAACCAGATGTACTTGGCCGCCTATGAGTACGTGTTCCCCCATTACGGGCTGGCGGTGGCGGCCACCGCGCTGTTCGTGGTGGTGTCCCAGCTCAAGATCAATGTCACCAACGCCTACGCCGGCTCGCTGGCCTGGTCCAATTTTTTCTCGCGCATCACGCACAGCCACCCCGGCCGGGTGGTATGGGTGGTGTTCAACACACTCATTGCCTTCATGCTGATGGAGATGAATGTGTTTCAGGCACTGGGCGATGTGCTGGGCCTGTATTCCAATATTGCGATCGCCTGGGTCATGGCCGTGGTGGCGGACCTGGTGATCAACAAGCCGCTGGGTTTGTCACCGCCGGGCATCGAGTTCAAACGCGCCCATCTTTACGACATCAACCCGGTCGGTGTCGGGGCCATGGCCCTGGCTTCGCTGCTCTCGGTGACGGCCCATCTGGGGCTTTACGGCGAACTGGCGCAGGCGTTTTCGGCGGTGATCGCCATGGCCACCGCGTTTGTGACGGCGCCGCTGATTGCCTGGGCGACGAAGGGACGTTATTACATTGCGCGGGGTTCGGAAACGGCGGGCGGTGACGGCCCCTACAAGCGCTACGCCACGCAGAACTGCGTCATTTGCGAACGTGCGTACGAAGGCCCCGACATGGCGCATTGCCCCGCTTACCAGGGCCCCATTTGCTCACTGTGCTGCACGCTGGACGCGCGCTGCGGCGATTTGTGCAAGCCGCACGCCAGCCTCTCGGCCCAGTGGTCGGCCGCGCTGCGCTGGCTGCTGCCGCGCCGCGCCTGGCCTTACCTCGACACCGGGCTCGGCCACTTTTTGCTGCTCATGCTGATCATCGTGCCGCTGCTGGCCAGCGTGTTCGGTTTGCTTTACCACCAGGAGATGGGCGCGCTGGTGGACATGGCCCCCTCCGAATCGGCCTTGCGTTCGGGCTTTCTGAAAGCCTACATGGCGCTGCTGGTCATTGCCGGGCTGGTGGCCTGGTGGCTGGTGCTGGCGCACAAGAGCCGGCAGGTGGCGCAGGAGGAGTCGAACCGCCAGACCCATCTGCTGATGCGCGAAATCGAATCCCACCGGCAAACCGACGAAGCCCTGCAGCAGGCCAAGCGCATGGCCGACCAGGCCAACCAGGCCAAGAGCCGCTACATCAGCGCGATCAGCCATGAGTTGCGCACACCCCTCAACAGCATTCTGGGCTATGCCCAGCTCATGGGGGAGGACAGCGCCATACCGCCGCACCGCAAGCAGGCGGTCAATGTCATCAAGCGCGGCGGCGAGCATCTGCTGTCGCTGATTGAGGGCACGCTGGATATCGCCCGCATTGAGGCGGGCAAGCTGACGCTCAACGTCAAACCCATGCAGTTTGCAGATTGCGTGCACGAAATGGCCGGCATGTTTGAATTGCAGGCCACCGCCAAGGGTTTGGGCTTTCGCTTCGAGGCCAGCGGCAACTTGCCCGAGCTGGTGCGTGCCGATGAAAAGCGCGTCCGGCAGATCCTCATCAACCTGCTGGGCAATGCCATCAAGTTCACCTCAGCCGGTCAGGTGTGCTTCAAGGTGCACCATGCGCGTGAGATGGCCCATATTGATATTGAAGACACGGGGCCGGGTATGGACGAGGCGGAGCTGGCGCAGATTTTTGAGCCTTTTGCGCGTGGCAGTACGGCCGGCCACGGTGCCGCGGGCACATCCGGTGCCGGTCTGGGTCTGACGATCGCCAAAATGCTGACCGACCTGATGGGCGGCGACATGACCGCGCTCAGCACGCCGGGTGAAGGATCGGTATTTCGCGTCCGGCTGTTTCTGCCGGAAGTGCATGTGCCCGCGGGTGCAGCGCAAGGGACTCAAGCCCGGCCCGCGCGGCGCCGGCCGCGTGGCTACGACGGAGCCCGCCGTAAGCTGCTGGTGGTCGACAATGAGGAACCCGATCGTGAATTGCTGGTGCAGTTGCTTCAACCCATGGGCTTCGAGTTGCGCACCGCGGCCAGCGGCCACGACTGCCTGGATCTGCTGGCGGCGGGCTACCGGCCCGACGTGATCTTCATGGACCTGGCCATGCCCGGCATCGACGGCTGGGAGACGCTGCGCCGCGTGCGCAGCGCTGGGCTCACCGGCATTCACCTGGCCATCGTCTCGGCCAATGCCTTCGACAAGGGCCTGGACAACGACGTGGGCATACGTCCTGAAGATTTCATACTGAAGCCGGTGCGCCATACCGAGCTGATCGACTGGCTGGAGCGACGCCTGGCCCTGAGCTGGCACTATGAGCCCCCGCCCGCAATAGCCGCCATGCCGGCGGAAAACGCTCAGCCACCCGTTTTACCTGAGCCGACCCAACTGGCCGCGCTGCGGGAAGTGGTCGGGCTTGGTTTTTACCGCGGCATCATGAACAAACTGGCGGAGATCGAAACGCAGCAACCCGCTGCCGCTGCCTTTGTGGAGGAAATGCGTACGCTGGCGCGGCAGTTCCAGTTCGAAGCCATGAGCCGTCAGCTCACCAGCCAGGAGCCCGGTCATGACCAGCGCGCTTGACGTCGAACAGACACTGGACCGCGCCAATAGCGATGTCGTGCTGATCGTTGACGATGTGCCCGACAACCTGTCGGTGCTGCACGATGCACTCGATGAGTCAGGCTATACCGTGCTGATCGCCACCAGCGGAGAAGCCGCGCTTCAGCGCGCGCAGCAGGCCTTGCCCGACATCGTGCTGCTGGATGCCATGATGCCCGGCATGGACGGGTTTGAAGTGGCCCGGCGGCTGAAAGCAGCGCCCGAAACCGCGCATATTCCCATCATCTTCATGACCGGCCTCACGGAAACCGAGTACCTGGTGGCCGCCCTGGAGGCCGGTGGCGTGGACTACGTGACCAAACCCATCAAGCCCAAGGAAGTGATGGCGCGCATGGGGGTGCATCTGCAGGGCGCACGCCGTGCCAGGCAGGAGGCACGCCAGGCGGGCCAGGCGCGCAATGCGCTGGATGCGTTTGGCTATGCCAGCATCACGGTGCGAATGAATGGTATGGGCGATGGCAAGCTGATCTGGCAGACGCCGCTGGCGCGGGATCTGCTGATGCGCTACTACGGGACGTCCGCGCCGCAGACGCCGGAGCCGGTTTTGCAATGGCTGCGCCGTCATTTGGCGGAAGCCGGGCGCCAGATCGAGCCGCCGCGCCTGGCGGTGGAGCAGGGGCCGCGCCGCCTCACATTCAGGCTGCACCAGCAGACGGGCGATGGTGACGGCGATGGCGGCGGCGACTGGCTCATCGTGATGCGCGAAATCTCCGACGATGCCGTGATCGAGGCCATGAGCCTGAGCTTCAAGCTCACCGCCCGCGAGGCCGAGGTGCTTTATTGGGTGGTCAAGGGCAAAATAAATCGCGATATCGGCGACATTCTGGGCGCCAGCCCCGCCACGATCAAAAAACACCTGGAGCGGGTTTACGCCAAACTGGGCGTGGAAACCCGCACGGCGGCCGCCGGCATGGCCGTGAACCGGATCAGGCTGCTGCACCCGCAGTTTGAGTGCTGAAAATACGCGCCGAAAGACGAAATGACCTTGTTTTGGCCTCTCGGTTACAATAGCTTATTCGGTAAACGCATCAGCTTTTTACATCGAAGCCCTTGTTACCCCAGGCTTCCTTCTCAAATGCGGCGCTTCTCAGAGCCCGGATTCACAGTGTTTTCAGTGCCCATACAGCCCTGAACCCTCTCAGCACTGTTCTATTCTCCTAGCGAGCACTTCTTCCCAACGGTGCCCACTCGTGGCTCAACCAGTTCAGGCCTTTCAAGAGGCCTGGCGGGTAGAAACCGAACACTCGCTGGCTTGTTCGCAAGCCGTTTAGGCTCTATTAATCAAGCCGGGAAAAATACCCGGCGCAGACTTTATGAATATTAATTACAACAACATATCGGTGGGCAGGTACCTGGTCTCCCCGCTTGCCAAGCAGCAGGGCGAAGGCCGCTACGCTGCATCGGTCTCCATCCGCTCCGGCCGCGGCAGTGGCACGTATGATCGCGTCTTGCGCTTTAACGGGCTTTTTGACAGCGCGGCAGCGGCCGTGCATTACGCCACCGAACACGCAATGGGCTGGATCCTCGAACGCTCATCGCCGGCTTGCGCCTGACGCGCGGCTGGCCTTGTCGGGGGTTGGCCTCATATACAGTTTTTTCAATTCTGAAGGAGTTACATCATGGCTAAAGAAGAACTCATTGAAATGCATGGGCTGGTCGACGAAGTCCTGCCCGATTCGCGCTTTCGCGTCACGCTCGACAACGGTCACAAGCTCGTGGCCTACACCTCCGGCAAGATGCGCAAAAACCATATCCGCATTCTGGCGGGCGACCAGGTGTCGCTCGAGCTGTCGCCTTATGACCTGAGCAAGGGCCGGATTACTTTCCGTCACATCGCAGGCCGCGGACCGGGCCCTGCTCCGCGCCAGACCCGTTAAGCCGGCCAGCCAACCCAAGCGCACCTCGTGCCGGCGCAGGCTGTCATCAGCGTGGAGTTGCCATGTGCGCCGTTTTCTTGTCCAGCATGGCTTCCGGTTCCTGGGCTTCTACCCAGGTCTCGTTGTTCAAGCCGGCCCTGAGCCGATCGGTATCCAGTTCATCCGTCCACTTGGCCACGACCAGGGTGGCCACGCCATTGCCTATCAGGTTGGTCAGCGCCCGCGCTTCCGACATGAAGCGGTCTATGCCCAGAATCAGTGCCAGACCGGCCACAGGCACCGTACCCACGGCGGACAGCGTGGCGGCCAGCACAATGAAGCCACTGCCGGTGATGCCGGCCGCGCCCTTGGAGGTGAGCAGCAGCACCGCCAGCAGCGTCAACTCCTGCATGAGCGTCATCGGCGTGTTGGTAGCCTGTGCAATGAACACGGCCGCCATGGTCAGGTAGATGGACGTGCCGTCGAGGTTGAACGAATAGCCGGTAGGAATCACCAGGCCCACCGTCGTTTTCTTCGCGCCCAGGTTCTCCATCTTTTCCATCATGCGCGGCAGCACCGACTCGGATGAGGAAGTGCCCAGCACGATCAGCAGTTCTTCCTTGATGTACTTGATGAACTTCCAGATGCCGAAGCCGTGAAGGCGGGCAATCAGGCCCAGCACGCCAAAAATGAAGATCAGGCAGGTCAGGTAGAAGGCTCCCATCAGCTTGCCAAGCGAAAACAGACTGCCTACACCGTATTTGCCGATGGTGAAAGCCATGGCGCCAAAAGCACCAATGGGCGCCACTTTCATGATGAAACCGACAATGGTGAACAGCACATGCGAGGTTTTCTCGATGAAGTCAAACACCAACGTGCCGCGGCCGCCGAAGCGGTGCAGCGCAAAGCCGAACATCACGGCAATCAGCAGCACCTGCAGAATCTCGCCCTTGGCAAAAGCATCCACCAGCGCCGTCGGGATGATGTTGAGGATGAAGTCGGTGGTGCCCACCATCTTGCCGGGGCCGGTGTAAGCGGCAATGGATTTGGTGTCCAGCGTGGACGCGTCGACGTTCATGCCTGCACCGGGCTGGAAAAGATTGACCAGTACCAGGCCAATGATCAGCGCAAAGGTGCTGACCACTTCGAAGTAGAGCAGGGCCAGCCCCCCCGTCTTGCCCACTTTTTTCATGTCCTCCATGCCGGCAATGCCGATCACCACGGTGCAGAAGATGATGGGGGCGATCATCATCTTGATCAACTTGATGAAACCGTCTCCCAGTGGCTTCATTTCCGCGCCCAGCGCAGGGTAAAAATGTCCCAGTGCCACGCCGACAATCACGGCGCACACCACCTGAAAGTAAAGCGAACGGTAGAGAGGGAGTTTTTGGCGTGTTGTCGTAGTTTTCATGGCCAGTTCACATCAGCCGATGTGGCGTTGATGAAGGAACGGCCCAATATAGCCCTGTGAAAAAGCTTGTCCATGCTGGATGCTTATTTTCACAAAAGTTACTTAATATCACACTCTCAGGCTGACGCCTCCCGTGCCGGCGAGCCGTGATTTTGCGGCGTGCCAGGCCCTTAAAACTTCATGGCGGCAGTCCGTGCGGCCAGGCGATCCATGTAGGCCTCCAGCTTGGGCCGGCCGCTGGGGATACCCCAGTGTCGCTGCCACATGAACATGGCGCCTATCATGATGTCGGCCAGCGTGAACTGTTCGCCAAACAGGTAGGGTCCGTTGCCCAGTTCTGTTTCCACGACATCCTTGACGGTCTCAAAGTCGGTCCAGCCGCGTTGCGCGGGCGTTTCAAGCTTCATCAAATGGTCGCCCATGGACGGCTCCAGCTGTGAGGTGGAATACACCATCAGGGACAGGAATCGCCCCCGCTCCGGCGAGCCGGTGGCAGGTGCCAGGCCGGCCTGCAGAAATTTTTCGGCCAGGTACAAACCGATGGCGGCATTTTCAAACAGCCTGGCCTCGCCATCCACCAGCGCCGGCAGCTTGCCCGCCGGGTTGATCTTTAAAAATGCCTCGGTCTTGTGCTCGCGCTTTTCAAGGTCAATGGGCACGATTTCATAAGTGGCGCCGCACTCGTCCAGCATCCATTTGGCAACGGCGGCCCGGCTTTTGGGATTGAAATAAAGCTGCATGCAAAACCTCCATTTCCGGTGATGTATCAGCCTTGATGGCCGGCATTGCCGGCGCCGGCTGTCGGGCGCGCCATCCAGGCAATCAGCGAGGAACGCATGGCCTCCTCGACCGACATATTGATGGGCTGCACCCAATCCGAGGGGACAAACACCGTGTAGCCGCCAATCATGTAACCCATGGGCAAATACACGGCCACCCGTTCGCCGGGCAAAAACCCCTGTGGCAAATCGGCAAAACTGCGGCGCGTGATGAGGCCCACCATTTCCATGGCATGGCCCGGCATGCGCAGTATCACCACACTTTGTTCGCCCTGTTTGCCGGCGGGCGAAAAGTAGTCGGCAAAACTTTTGAGTGACGAGTAAATGCTTTTAACGACCGGCAGGTTGGTAAAGGGAAACTCGGCAAATGACAGCAGTTTGCGCACGCTTTGCCTGGACACCAGGTACCCAATCAAAAGAATGCTCACGACGCCGAAAACCAGGCCCATGCCCGGCACATAAAAGCTGCCGACCAGGGGGCGCAACATCCACAGTGTGGCCGCTTCCATCGAGGCCAGAAAAATGTAAAGAAGGTACAGCGTCAAGACCACCGGCAGGGTGGTCATGAGGCCCCGAAAGAAGTATTTGTACAGGCTTTTCATGAATGTTTTTGTGTGGGGCCCAAATGCATAGCGCCGTGGCTTGTTTTCCTGCGCAATATACCCATTTCATGTGACGTGACTCAAGGTGGGTGGTATCGGTTCTGTCCTACATTTCATCCCAATGAAGCACGGTTGCACATTGCTGCCTTTGGCCTAAAGTAGCTTATCGACGATGACATCCCTTTGTTGTGCTGCCGCCCCCCTGTTTGATCCGAACCAGCTGCAGAGATGAAAACGATGAATCATGTGCCTGACACACCGTTGCCGTCCGCGTCGGCTACAAATCAGGCTGATGTATTTCACGGCCCAGGCTGCAGTCCCCGGGGCAACGGCGACACCCACCTATCCCGCTTATCCCAACGCCTGATATTTTGAGAGGTCTTGTCCCATGAGCCATTCCACACTGGTCAACACTCAGCTCAACACACCCTTGCGTACTTTGGCCCTGACGGTTGAGGAAGCCGGGCGGGGTGAGTTTCGCTGGCGTATTCTGGAGAGCCACGGCAATCCCCAGGTGTTCGAGCCGGTTTCCTGTTCCGATACCAGTTTTTCAGCGTATGACACCGCATTGGCTACCGGCTATGGCGAGTTGCAGCGCCTGATCGGCCCCGACTTGCAGTATGGCCCGCGTCAGGATGCCGATAGTGACGCCGCGCTCATCCGTCTTGCCGCTGCGCAGGCGCCGAAAGCGCCGGCCGCCAGTCCGTCTGCGGACCACCGGCCGGTCAATGGCGGCGGCATCAAACCGGGCATGTCTGCATGAAACCCGACCTGGAGTCCGCATACGCGCGTATGCGCGCAGAGCTGGAACACTTGCTGGCGGAGCCGGTCAAGGATTTTCCGAAAATTGACGCGCTCATAGACCAGCTTGAGCAACTCCAGCTCGCCATCAAGGGCGAGCATGGCCTCAAGGGCAACAACCCGAACGAGTAGCGGCCCGTCGCGCCCAAAGAGCACCGAGCTGAGCGGCTGGCCTCGCCCAGCCCTGAGGACAATCGCATCTCCCTCGGCTGCGTCGTCGTGCCGGTGGACTTTCATGAAACGGTGGTGGCCCCGGTGTTCAACAAAAGTTATGGCGTGGTCTATGTGCTGCCCGAAACCCAATCCGTGCACTTTTCGTTCATGGTTCGAGGAGACAGGCCAGCCTATTTGGACTTTCCGCCGTTCATGGCGTTGTCAAATTCTTCGCGAGACAAGAAGTTGTCCTTGTTGAGGTCGGCTTCGTCAAAGTACTTGGCCACGCCGCGAAAGCCCGCCGCTTCCTCGCGGCTGATCTTGCCGTCATGGTTGGCGTCGATAAAGTTGAACGCACGCTCCAGCTCTTGCGCGCTGTAGCGGGGCGCCGCCGGGGTTTGCGATGCCGTTGCTTGCGGGGCAGGTGCAGCGGGCTCGGCGGTCTGGGCATGTGCGCCCGGGGCCAACAGGGCCGCTGCAGCGCTCAGCGTGAGCATCGTGGCGCGCAAATAAAAACGAGGTACATTGAAGCGCGAAGAGGTCTGGTCTGCTGCGGTTGCTTCGGGAATAGGCATCAGTTTTTTTTGAGAAGAAGTTAGACATGAGTACCATTGAAGGCCAAGCGCTACCTTAGCGCCAGTGTACTTGCAGGGTGTTTCCCCGGTTTACATGCCAAGCGGGCGCGGGACACATTTCTTTGCGTGGTATGGTTTTGTGGAGTCTGCCCATTTTGAGCCCAGTCAATTCCCAGCGCGTGCCAGCGCGCACCGATCACGCGGCGGCCTTTAGCGTCGCCAGTTAAATTCGTGTGTTTGCAGCGCTGATCGCTATTTGCTGGCAAAGCCGGCCACACGCCTTCTCGTGTCCTCATGGCCCATGGCGCTTGAGGTGGCATCCGCTTCGAGTTGCAAAGCCGCCGCGAGCTGGCCCGATAGCTGCATGTTCACCATCTTCTTCAGGCGGGACACTGTGAATGTCGAACGCTCGCTGATCCTTTGCGCCAATTCGATGGCCGTGCTCAGAACGTTTTCCTTGGGCACCACGCGATTGACTAGTCCCAGGCCGTGCAGTGCAGCCGCACTTTGTTTTTCACCCAGCAGCCACAACTCCATGGCCCGCTGGTACCCGACAGCCCGCGGCAGGAGATGGGTCACCCCGCCCGTCACGAACTGCCCCCAGGCCATCTCGGGAAAAAAACACAGCAAATCCTCAGAAGCGACCACCATGTCGCAGTTCAGCACCCACTCGAAGCCGCCGCCCACCGCATAGCCCTGGATGGCACCGATGACGGGTTTTCCGCTGAACATAATGTCGCGGGTCACCTGCTGAATCCTGTCAACATAGTTGGACGTGCCTTCTGCGGTCGCCGTTTGTTCGGAGAACTCCTTCAGGTCGTCGCCGGCGCAAAAGGCGCGGCCCGCACCGCAGAGAACGATGGCCTTGACCTCGGCATCATGCTGGGCTCGCAGGAATGTGTCGTGCATGTCATCGAGCATGGGCCCGCTAATGGCATTCAGTCGCTCCGGGCGATTTAGCGTGACGATGGCGACCGGGCCCTGTTTCTCAAAAAGTACTCGCGACATTCTTCTGTCTCCTCGTGGTTCCCGCGCAAGCGGGAGGGTGAATGGATGGGGTGCTCAGGCGGAAAATTCCTTGGCGAAGGCCTGGTTCCAGATGAACGTCAAGGTGGCCACGACGTCGTCCAGATCGCCCGCCACATCGGCGACGTCTTTATCCTCATAGAGATAGATGTAGGCCAGGTACTGGTCCACCATGCCGCCAAGGGCATAACAGCGCTTGCGCAGGTCGCGGTCGGATGTTTTTTTGCCGCTCAGGCCTTTGCGCTTCTTCTTGATCGAACTGACTACCGTTTCAATCCAGGCCGTGTTGAGTGCCTGCAGAATCTTTTTGGCATCCGGAAATGCCTCATAGTGGTTCAGCAGACATTTCATCAGTCCGCGGTTCTGCTCGAACAGCCGGCAATAAGCCCTCGTCGAAAGTTCGACCGAGTCCGCGTGCCCGTCACGAGCGCGAGTCGCCTCCATCGTTCTGCTTCTCAGGAAGGCAACGAAATCGGATAACAAGGAGCTGAGCAACTGGTCGCGGTCCGGGAAGTATTGGTAGAACGTCCCCTGTGCGATTTCGGCGCGCAGGCAGATGTCCTGGACTTTCAGGCCAGAGAGCGCAAGCTCCTCCAGCAGCGCGCAGGCAGCCCACCGGATGCGAATCTCGGTTCGTATGCCTTTGCGAAGGCCTTCCTGGCCGGATTGGAGCAGCAGCACATCCCTGTAAGCCAGAGGGGTGTCGACGTCACTGTTATTGGCAATGGTGATAGGGGTCATCAAATATTTCCGGGTAGGCTCGGCCAAGCATTGCTCTTAAATAAAACTGACGTCATAATCATATTTGTATTGCGCCGTTAAATCAAGCACCGATTTCTTAACCCCTTCAGTTCATATGCCCGCAGCCCTCCGCCACCGCTCCATCTTTCGACTGGATTTGTTTGCTTCCGCCCTTTTCACGGAAGAGGCGACAGACGTTAATGCGCATGCCTGCTGCAACGGGGTGCCGGCATGAGCGCGTCAAAAGAACAGGGCAGGGGTGGCGGAGCCGTCTGGAAAGCCCCGCATAGCGCGTCTTTGGGCGAAGAGCTGCGCAAGGCGGCTGCCGAAGCGCCCGACAAGGTATTCATCAGGATGGTCCAGGGCGAATGGACTTATCGCCAGGTCGATAGCGAAACCGATCTGGTCGCAGCGGGGCTGGCTCGGCTCAAGGTGCAGCGCGGGCAGAACGTGACCCTGATGCTGCCCAACTGCATAGAGTTCGCCATCGCCTGGTTTGCGCTTTCCAAACTGGGCGCCGTGACCGCGCCGGTCAACACCTCTTTCAGGGGAGCCGCTCTTGCCAATGCCATCAACCTGGTCAAGAGTCGGCTGGTGCTGGTTCATGCGTCGTTGTTGCCGCAGCTGCGGGAGGTACTGCAGGAGCTGGGCAGCATCGAAAACATCGTCGTGGTGGATGAGGTGGGAACGCCGCCAGAGGAGGGCGGGCGGCCTGTTATTGCCTATGTCGAGCTCAGGAAGCATGGATTGCTGGAGACCGCGTCGCTCTCGCCGCCGGTCAGGTTTTCCGAGCTTTCCCTGCTGCTATATACCTCAGGGACCACCGGCCGGTCCAAGGCGGCCATGATTTCGCATCGCTTCGTCCTGGGCCAGGCCGGCGTGGTCATTCAGGGCTTGGGCCTGCGCAGCGATGACGTGCTGTATTGCCCGTATCCGATGTTTCACCTCGACGCGGCCGTCATGACCATCGCGCCTGCGCTGCTTTTGCGCGGAGTGGCCGCCATTGGCGAGAAGTTCAGCGTTTCCCGGTATTGGGACGAAGTCCGCGCGTTGGGCGCCACCGTGTTCGATTTCATGGGCGCCACGCTGACCATGCTCTGGAAGCAGGCCCCCAAGCCAAACGATAGAGACAATCCCGCGCGCCTAGGCTGGGGCGTTCCGCTGCCGGCCTGGGCGCCGCAATTTGAAGAGCGTTTTGGTTGCCGGCTGGTGGAGCTCTATGGCCTGACCGAGGCGGGGACCATGATTTACACGCCGCTGGATAAGCCTCGAAGACTGGGTTCTTGCGGCAAGCCCGCAGGCCCGTTTGAGGTGCAGCTGGTCGACGAGGATGGCACCGCAGTGCCGGCGGGTGGCGCTGGCGAACTTGTCATACGCGCCACGCAGCCATCCCTGCTCATGGATGGTTATTTCGGCATGCCCGAGGAAACCCTCGCGGCGTTTCGCAATCTCTGGTTTCACACCGGCGATGTGCTGCGCGCGGACGAGGACGGGTACCTCTACTTTGTTGGCCGCCGCAAGGACGTTGTCCGGCGCCGTGGCGAAAACATTTCGGCAGCCGAAGTCGAAATGGGGGTGGAAGGCCATCCCGATGTACTGGAGTGCGCCGTGATTGGCGTGCCCAGTGACATGACCGAGGAGGAGGTGATGGTGTGCGTCGTGGCGCGGGAGTCGGCCGGGCTGACGCCGCAGGCGCTGGCGGATTTCTGCGCGACGCGCATGGCGCGGTTCATGGTGCCGCGCTACATCCGGTTCCTGCAGTCGCTGCCCAAAACACCGACTGACAAGGTCGAAAAATTCAGGCTTTTGCAGGAGGGCATCACTGCGGACACCTGGGACAGAGAAAAGAAATAAGCCTGCATCGGTCGTTCCCCGCTGCATCGCAGAGCCCGCATACAGAGTCCATTTCCCGGTTATTCGCTTTTTGGGGACGGACGCGGTGTCAGGTGAACGCGCGGCTGGGCGAGGTTTTGAGGATGTTTTAGTCCTCTAGCCCTTATGAATGCTGCGTGAATAGCTATGTTTTAGATAGTGAATGGGGTGGAGGTAAAGCAGTGTGACAACCACCACCGTAGCCCGCGCAGCCTCAACACCCACCGCAAGGGCTTCTGTCAGGCTGTGGCTTTCAGGCTCGCCATGTCAATCACAAAACGGTACTTCACATCGCTCTTGAGCATGCGCTCATAGGCCGCCTCGATCTGGTCCATGCGGATGGACTCGATGTCTGACACGATGCCGTGCTTTGCGCAAAAGTCCAGCATCTCCTGCGTTTCCCTGATGCCACCAATCAGCGAGCCCGCCAGGCGTCGGCGCTTCATGATCAGGTTGAAAACGCCGGGCGAGGGGTGCGGGCTGGCCGGCGCGCCCACCAAGGTCATGGTGCCGTCCAGCTTGAGCAGCACCAGAAAAGCGTCCAGGTCGTGCGGCGCCGCCACGGTGTTGAGGATGAAGTCAAAGCTGCCGGCATGCGCCGCCATCTCGTCGGCGTTCTTGGACACCACCACTTCCTTGGCACCCAGGCGCAGCGCGTCCTCACGCTTGCCGGCCGAGCTGGTGAACAGCACCACATGCGCGCCCATGGCGGCGGCAATCTTCACGCCCATGTGGCCCAGCCCGCCCAGGCCCACGATGCCCACCTTGTGGCCGGGCCCCACCTTCCACTGGCGCAGCGGCGAATAGGTGGTGATGCCCGCGCACAGCAGCGGCGCCACGGCCGCCAGGTCGCCCGCATCGTGCGAGATACTCAGCACAAACGATTCACGCACCACCACGCGGTTGGAGTAGCCGCCATAGGTGTTGGCGCCCGTGCCCTGCTCGGGGCCGTTGTAGGTGCCGGTAAAGCCGTTGTCACAGTACTGTTCCAGCCCGTCGGCGCAGGGTGCGCAGCGCTGGCAACTGTCGACCATGCAGCCCACGCCGACGATGTCGCCCACTTCGAACTTGCTCACCAGCTCACCCACCGCCGTCACACGGCCCACAATTTCGTGGCCTGGCACCGAGGGGTAAACCGTGTTGTGCCACTCATTGCGCGCCGTGTGCAGGTCGGAATGGCAAACGCCGCAGTAGAGGACGTCGAGCGCCACATCCAGCTGGCCGGGCGCGCGGCGCTCGAAGGAAAAGGGTGCGAGTGGCGTGGTGGGGGATTGGGCGGCGTAGCCGTGGGCTTGTGGCATGACGAAGCTCCTTGGTTTGAAAGCGGTGATCCTATTCCTTTATGGCGCCTCCGTGTGATGGACTCCATTTCTCTTACATTTTCAGAAAGAAATGCGAGCTTGGTCTTAAGTTGCTAACAACATGGCCAGTTTTTTCTATTCAAAGATCCCAGAAGAACCCAAACTGCGGCGCGTTCGGCTGCCCGCATACGCCACCCGGCGTATTCCCCAATCCCCCTCCGGTCCCCAGAATCTATTTATCGCTGCGTGAGCCTGATTTTTCGGGCCTCCGCGCGGCGAAATGCGATTTACCACCCTACCGGAGAAGCAACCATGCAACGTCGTTTTACCCTCAAGGCGCTTACCGCCGCCGTCGCGCTCGCTGGCCTTGGCGCTGCGCCAGCCTTTGCCGCAGACACCATCAAGGTGGGCATTCTGCACAGCCTGTCGGGCACCATGGCGATTTCTGAAACCACGCTGAAAGACACTGTGCTCATGGCGATTGACGAGATCAATGCCAAGGGTGGCGTGATGGGCAAGAAGCTGGAGCCCGTGGTGGTGGACCCGGCTTCCAACTGGCCGCTGTTTGCCGAGAAAACCAAGCAGCTGCTCGGCCAGGACAAGGTTTCCGTGATTTTTGGCTGCTGGACGTCGGTGTCCCGCAAGTCGGTGCTGCCCGTGGTTGAGGAAATGAACGGCCTGCTGTTCTACCCCGTGCAGTACGAGGGTGAAGAGTTGTCCAAAAACGTGTTTTACACGGGGGCGGCGCCCAATCAGCAGGCGATTCCTGCAGTCGATTACCTGATGAGCAAGGCCGGCGGCGGCGCCAAGCGCTGGGTGCTGCTGGGCACCGACTATGTGTACCCGCGCACCACCAACAAGATCCTGCGCGCTTACTTGAAGAGCAAGGGCGTGAAGGACACCGACATCGACGAGAAATACACGCCATTCGGCCATTCCGACTACCAGACCATCGTGGCTGATGTGAAGAAATTCTCGCAAGGCGGCAAGACGGCGGTGGTCTCCACCATCAACGGCGATTCCAACGTGCCCTTCTACAAGGAACTGGGCAATGCTGGCCTGAAGGCCAAAGACGTGCCGGTGGTGGCCTTCTCTGTGGGCGAAGAGGAGCTGCGCGGCGTGGACACCAAGCCGCTGGTCGGCCACCTGGCGGCCTGGAACTACTTCCAGTCGATCAAGAGCCCGGCCAACACCGAGTTCATCAAGAAGTGGTCTGCTTATGCCAAGGCGAAGAAGCTCCCCGGCTCCGACAAGCCCCTGACCAACGACCCGATGGAAGCCACCTACATCGGCATCAACATGTGGAAGCAGGCGGTCGAGAAAGCCAAGTCCACCGACACCGACAAGGTCATTGCCGCCATGGCCGGCCAGACCTTCAACGCGCCTTCGGGCATCGTCTCGAAGATGGACGAGAAAAACCACCACCTGCACAAGTCGGTGTTCATCGGCGAGATCAAGGCCGACGGCCAGTTCAACGTGGTGTGGAAGACACCCGGCCCGGTGAAGGCCAAGCCATGGAGCCCGTACATCGAAGGCAACGACAAGAAGCCTGATGAGCCGGTCAAAGGCACGAGCGTCGCCACCAAGTAATTCCATTTCGATTTCAACGCGATAGGTCGTTGCCTCGCCTTGGCCGTTACAGCACTGTCAGCGGCGGGGCGCCTACTCTCGCATTGAACTAGAAATGGAATATGCCAGCAGTGCCGGCCCCCAAGGGGCTGGCGCGGCGCAACGGAGTCCACAAGGAAGTTGCAGTCTGGGCGCAGCTTGCCACGCCCAACCTACAGGTTCTTTTTCATGATGTTTAGAAAACTCCTTTTCTTTGCTATTGTTTTAATAGCTTCTCGCGCCCATGCCTTAAGCGCCGACGAGGTAAAAGGCATGACGTTTGGCGAAACCGAGGCGCGGGTGGAGGCTTTGGCCAGGGCCGCAGCCAATGGCGATGAGAAGACGGCGGCGTTTATCCAGGCGCTGTCTGACGATGCCGTCAAGACCAGTGGTGAAAAAGCCTTTGTGATCAAGGACGGCAAGGCGTTTGACCCGCTCACCGATGCCGAACTGCCTTTGCCCGCCGATGCCGAAGATGTGATCAACCCCAACCTGATGCGCAGCGAGCTGGACAATGCGCTGGCGGCGCTCAAGCTTTTCTCCAAAGACGAGAGGCTGCGTGCGGCTGCCATCAAGACGCTGGCCGGCAATAACGACAAAGATGTCGATGAGGCGCGCCTGCCGCTGATTGAAAAGGCCTATGCGGCGGAAACCGTGCCGGGTCTGAAAAGCCAGCTGGAAATGCTGCGTGCCGCGATTTTGCTGGGCAGCAGCGACAAGGCCAAGCGCCTGGAGGCGGCCGCGCAGCTATCGGCCAGCAAGAATCCCAACACCAAGACCGTGCTGATTGAGCGCCTGGCAAGCGAGTCGGACGCCGATGTCAAGGTCGCGTTGCAGGCGGCATTGAGCAAGGTGGAGGCGTCGCTGGCCTGGGGCGACAAGCTGGGCGCCATCTTCAGCGGCATCAGCCTGGGCAGCATTTTGCTGCTGGTGGCGCTGGGCCTGGCGATTACCTACGGCCTCATGGGCGTCATCAACATGGCGCATGGCGAACTGATGATGATTGGCGCCTATGCCACCTATGTGGTGCAGGGCCTGTTCCAGAAATACCTGCCCGGCGCCTTTGACTGGTATCTGCTGGCCGCGGTGCCGGTGGCCTTCATGGCTTCGGCGCTGATGGGCGCGGCGCTGGAGCGCAGCGTGATCCGCTTTTTGTACGGCCGGCCGCTGGAGACATTGCTCGCCACCTGGGGCATCAGCCTGATGCTGCAGCAACTGGTGCGCTCCATCTTCGGCGCGCAAAACGTCGGTGTGGAGAACCCGGTGTGGATGAGCGGTGGCGTGCAGGTGCTGGGCAATTTGTCGCTGCCCTACAACCGGCTGGTCATTATCGTTTTTGCCGCCGCCGTGCTGCTGGGCATGGCCTGGCTGATCAGCAAGACGCGGCTGGGCCTGTTTGTGCGCGGCGTCACGCAAAACCGCCCGATTGCCTCGTGCATGGGCGTGAACACCGCCCGTATCGACACCTATGCTTTTGCGCTGGGCTCGGGCATTGCCGGACTGGCCGGCTGCGCACTGAGCCAGGTCGGCAATGTGGGGCCGGACCTGGGCCAGGGCTACATCGTGGACTCCTTCATGGTGGTGGTGCTGGGCGGCGTGGGCCAGCTGGCGGGCACGGTGTATGCCGCCATGGGGTTGGGTATTTTGAATAAATTCCTCGAAGGCTGGACGGGTGCCGTGCTGGCCAAGATTGCCGTGCTGGTGTTCATCATCATCTTCATCCAGAAGCGGCCGCAGGGCATCTTTGCGATGAAGGGTCGCTCTGCAGAGGCATGACCATGAAAACACCCTCCACACCCGCAAACTTCGTCTTGCTTCCTTCCAAAGGCACGCTGCTCACGCGCAGCGGCTGGAGCGCCTTCATCACCGCGCTCATCGCCGTCTGCGCGCTGGCCCCGGTGCTGAACCTCTGGGTGCCCGAGGGCAACGCGCTCCACATGAGCACCTATGCGGTGGCGCTGCTGGGCAAGATCATGTGCTACGCCATCTGCGCGCTGGCCATGGACCTGATCTGGGGCTACACCGGTATTTTGTCGCTGGGCCATGGCGTGTTTTTTGCGCTGGGCGGCTACACCATGGGCATGTACCTCATGCGCCAGATTGGCCGCGACGGCAATTACAAAAGCGACCTGCCCGACTTCATGGTGTTTCTCGACTGGAAAACGCTGCCCTGGCACTGGACCTTCAGCGACAGCTTTATCGCCACGCTGATCCTGATCGTGGCGGTGCCGGGCCTGGTGGCCTTGGTGTTTGGCTACTTCGCCTTTCGCTCGCGCATCAAGGGCGTGTACTTTTCCATCATCACCCAGGCCATGACCTTTGCGGCCATGCTGCTGTTTTTCCGCAATGAAACCGGCTTTGGCGGCAACAACGGCTTTACCGATTTCAAGCGCATCCTGAACATACCGATTGCGACGCCGTCCATGCGCATGCTGCTGTTTGTCATGACGGGCCTGACCCTGCTCGGTTTCTTTTTGTTTGCCAAATGGCTGGTGGGCAGCAAGTTTGGCCGCGTGTTGCAGGCCATACGCGATGCCGAAACGCGGGTCATGTTTTCGGGCTACAACCCGCTGGGCTACAAGCTCACCATCTGGGTCATCTCGGCCATCATGTGCGGCGTGGCCGGCGCGCTGTATGTGCCGCAGGTCGGCATCATCAACCCGGGTGAAATGAGCCCGGCCAATTCCATCGAGATCGCCATCTGGGCCGCCGTGGGCGGGCGCGCCAGCCTGATAGGGCCGATTCTGGGCGCCTTCATCGTCAACGGCGCCAAGAGCTGGCTCACGGTGGCTTACCCCGAGTTCTGGCTGTACTTCCTTGGTGCGCTGTTTATTGGCGTGACGCTGTTCCTGCCTGATGGCGTGGTGGGGCTGGTGAAGAAACTCAGGCAAGGGGGTGAAAAATGACTCCCGATCTTTTAGAGCAGGGCGCTCGAAGAATTGAAGAGCGCATGGCGCTGCTGGCAGCCGGAAAAAACAACACCGAATCAGGTGGCCGCAATGCCAGCACAGGCCGTGTTGTCGAGTCCGGCGAGGTTGACGTGACGCACGGCCGCATCCTGTACCTGGAAGATGTGAGCGTCAGCTTCGATGGTTTCAAGGCCATCAACAAGCTCTCGCTGGACATTGCGCCCGGCGAACTGCGTTGCATCATCGGCCCGAATGGCGCGGGCAAGACCACCATGATGGACATCATCACTGGCAAGACCCGGCCCGATGAAGGCACGGTGTTTTTTGGCAGCACCATAGACCTGCTGCGCCACAAGGAGGCCGAGATCGCCCAGCTAGGCATTGGCCGCAAGTTCCAGAAGCCCACGGTGTTTGAGCAGCTCACGGTGTTTGAAAACCTGGAGCTGGCGCTCAAGACCAACAAGGGCGTGAAGTCATCGATGTTCTTCAGGCTGGACTCGGCGCAAAGCGACCGCCTGGCCGAAGTTCTGGTGACGATTCACCTGGCCGACAGCGTGAACCGCATGGCGGGCAACCTGAGCCATGGGCAAAAGCAGTGGCTGGAAATCGGCATGCTGCTGATGCAGGACCCGAAACTGCTGCTGCTTGATGAACCGGTGGCCGGCATGACCGATGAGGAAACCGCGCGCACCGCCGAGCTCTTTTTGACGCTCAAGGGCAAGCATTCGCTGATGGTGGTGGAGCATGACATGAGCTTCATCAAGACCATCTCCGAGATCGTGACGGTGCTGTGTGATGGGTCTGTGCTGGCGCAGGGGACGCTGGATCAGGTGCAGGCGGATGAGCGGGTGATTGAGGTGTATCTTGGACGCTAGGTTTTTACCTGTTCGGGCTGGGCCTGTCGAAGCCGGTTCTTGTTCCGGCGACGCGCTCTTTGCTAAGGACTGCTGGCCGGGGCTTGCCCGGCAGCAAGTAACTTTCTTTTGCTTCGCCAAAAGAAAGTCACCAAAGAAAAGGCGACCCGCAGTCTGGGTCCCTCCGCTTCGCTACGGGCAACCTGCGCTGCTCGACTCCGGCGGGGGTCCGCAGAACTCGCTTCGCTCAAACAACTGCGGCCCTGATCCCGCCTCCATCTGCGCTGCTCGGCCCAGCCAGGACGGGGCAGTCCGAATACAAAGAAAACCAAGACAAACAAGGACACGCCATGGCGTGCCCTTGTGGGTTTATGTATTTGGTATTCGGCTGTTGGTATTTCTTTCCCCACCCCCTTCTGTATGCGCCGAGGAGCGCAGGTGCAGGCGGATCAGGGCTGGCACTTGTTTGAGCCGAAGGCGAGTTTGTGCCAGACCCCGCCTGGACCGAGCACCGCAGGTTGCCCGGAGCGAAGCGCAGGGACGCAGACAGTAGGGTCGCCTTTTCTTTGCTTACTTTCTTTTGGCGAAGCAAAAGAAAGTGAGTAGCCGCCGGGCTACCCCCGGCTTCCACCCTCAACAAAGCACTGGGAGTTCATGACATGCTGAACGTCAAAAATATCAACCAATACTACGGCGGCTCCCACATCCTGCGCGACGTGAGCCTGCAATCCCACCTCGGCAAGGTCACAGTGCTGCTCGGCCGCAACGGCGTAGGCAAGACCACCTTGCTCAAATCATTGATGGGCCTGGTCCCCATCAAAACCGGCACCATCGAGTTCGACGGCAGACCGATTCAAAATGCCACACCTTACGAACGCGCCCGCGCCGGCATAGGCTTTGTCCCCCAGGGCCGCGAGATCTTTGCGCGACTCACCGTTGAAGAAAACCTGCGCATGGGCCTGGCCTACAAAAGCGCTGGAACGCCGATCCCCGCCGAACTCTACGAGCTGTTCCCCGTGCTCAAGCAGATGCTGGGCCGGCGCGGCGGCGACCTCTCGGGCGGCCAGCAGCAGCAGCTGGCGATTGCGCGCGCCCTGGCCGCCAAACCCAAGCTGCTGATCCTGGACGAGCCCACAGAGGGCATACAGCCCAGCATCATCAAGGACATCGGCCGCGTCATCCGCATGCTGGCTGACCGCGGCGACATGGCCATCCTGCTGGTCGAGCAGTACTACGACTTTGCGCAGGACCTGGCCGACGATTACCTGGTGATGGAGCGCGGCGAGTTCATCGCACGCGGCCAGGGCAAAGACATGGAAGCCAACGGCGTGCGGCAGTTGGTGGCGATATGAGCGCGGTGGTGCCAGGCCGTGTCCGCTCGACGGGTTGGGCGCCCGTGCGACTGAACTCACGCGGCCGTTCCGTTATATGTCGGTCGCGGGTGAGGATGCCGGTGGGGACGCGGGTGAACCGCCCACCTTGCCGGCAACACGGCTAGCCGCGCTCGCAGTTGCCTTCGCGCCATGTTCGACTCCGCGGGCCGTTGCCTTGGCTCCACGTTCTATGCCGCTGGCTGCAGCCTTCGCTCCGCGCTCGACCCCGCTAGCTGCTGCCTTCACCCCACGCTCGACGCCGCTGGCAGCGGCTTTTGCGCCTCGCGCGACCGCATTTCCCACCTTGCCAACTACGCCAGGCGCGGTGCTCGTGGTTGACTCCGCGGGTTCCTCTGAGGCGGCCTCGGCGTGGCCCAGCAGAATGAACACTGAGGTAAGCGCTGCTGCGGTCTTGAGAATCGTATTCATGGAAGCTCTCGCGTCTCTGGTCTCTACTATCGCAGCATGATACTCCCCCCAAACAATTTGAATCAGCTTGGCATGAGGCGCCTATTCCTGTGTAGTTGACCCGTGGCGCCCGGTTTTCGCTGATCACCTGACGCCAATATTCCGCCTCAAATCTGAACATGAGAGAACGTGCGGGACACGCTCCATCAGCTTGAGGATAGGTTTCGGCCCAGCCATGCGGCCTCTATCGCGGCGATGTCGATCTTTTTCATGGTCATCATCGCATCGAATGCGCGTTTGGCCGCCGCGCGATCGGGGTCGGATATCGCCGCGGTGAGGACGCGCGGGGTGATCTGCCACGACAATCCCCACCGGTCCTTGCACCAGCCGCACGCGCTTTCCTGGCCGCCATTGCCGACGACCGCGCTCCACAAGCGGTCGGTTTCGGCCTGGTCGTCGGTCGCGATCTGAAAAGAGAAGGCCTCGTTGTGCTTGAAATGCGGGCCGCCGTTCAGCCCGAGGCAGGGGATGCCGGCGACGGTGAACTCGACCGTCAGGACATCGCCCTGCTTGCCGTCGGGATAATCGCCCGGTGCGCGGAGGACGGCCCCGACAGCGCTGTCAGGGAATGTTTCGGCATAGAAGTTTGCGGCGTCAGCGGCGTCGCCGTCGTACCACAGACAGATCGTGTTCTTGCTGGTCATTTCGTGTCTCCTGAAGTCTTGAAGAGTTGAGGACCCGGCATCCGCCACCGTCCAAACAGCTCAAATCGTACTCATGGCGGGATCTCGGTCTGTCGGATGGGACTGATGCTGTTGTAGGGATCCGCCGATGCCGCACACTCTGCCAAGGCGTTCAGGGTTCCGGTTCCGGTTTCGCCAGCTCCGCGGGCGGGCTGTCGCTGTCGGTCCTGGGTCAGGCTTTCTACCCCGCACCCGCTCCCATCAACCTTGGGGCTGGGCGAACGCTGCGAGCAGCTTGCCGATCGCAAGCGACGGATGGGCGCCGAGCGTGGTGATCCATCCCGCCCGCGCAGTCGCCAGAAGGAACAAGGTGGAACTGCATCGCCGTCTCGGCGTGCTGGCCAGGAAAATAGGGGCTCGCAAGCCTGACGAGCTGGCCGACCAGCTTGTGCTTCTCATCGATGGTGCCTATATGAACGGTCCGTTTCTCGGCAAGAAGGGGCGCGCGCGCTCGCTCGTGGCAGCGGGACTGGCTTTGAGCCTTGCTGCTCAACGTCGCTGATGTTCGAGGCAACGACCGAACGCACCGCACAGCCGCAATGGGCCCGTTGTTGACCAGAAAGCTGCCGCTGGCGACTACCCGAAAATGCTGCAAAACGGAAGTCAACTCAGACTGCTTGCAGACGTTCGCGCCTCGCGAGCGATCCGGCTGGTTTCGACCCAGAGCGACATCCGCGTGGCCCGAATCGACGTCGAAAACCAGTCATTAGCCTGCCTTTGCGCCCTTCTTATGCGCTCCACTCGCGTCGAATTTGCTCTTTGGAAAGCAGTGCTCGATGAGCGCGAATTGGTCGGCTGTGACTTCTATGACGAGCAGTGTCAACCGTTGGATTCGTCAAATCGATTAGTGTTAACAAGCCCTAATTCGCCGGTTGCCCATCACGCAGCGCCTGGGGGTTGAGCAGTTTGCAGCACACCTTCCTCGCTATTCAAATACACCGGCAGAGAGGCGCCGGCCCGCCCGGCACTAGCATCATCATTTTCGAGATAACGAGGCAAGGACCGAGAGCCTTACGTCACGACGCGGATTTGATCAGGCTCTAGCAGCTTGCTGTTGATGAGCTCCGCTCGTGCCCCTTCGGGGTCGGTGGTAAACATTAGGACACGCAGATCCTCCGTCGCGCGCGAGAACGAGACATAGGCGAGTTTCTGAGTCAGGGAACGCTGCCGTTCGGTGGGCTCTCCGGCCGTGAGCGGAGTCAGGACCTTGTTAAAGCTGTACTGGTTCCACGCCGCCTCGACATCGTCATAGACGACCATAACCTTTTCATATTCCTCGCCCTTCACGCCGTGCTGCGTGCTATAGGCCGTGTTGTTGGCAATGTAGCCGGCGTAGCGGGCGACTGGCCCGGACGTCATTTGGAACAGCGAGTCTGCGAGCCAATCGCCCTTGTCGAGGCCGTGAAGATCCTCGTCGAACGCCTCAACCCGAGGGGCGCGACCAAGATGCTCGCACAGTCTCTCCGAAGGCTGGATGATCTGCTTGTCGATACAAAAGCGCAGGATGGCGCCGATCGTCTCGGTGCCCCACAAAGCCTGCAGCTGGCCAATCAGCGCGTTCGAGGTCTCGATCATCAACTTCAGCGACTTTTCGGCGTTCAATCCGTGGACCGCGAAGGCCGGACTGTCACGCCGCAGCAAATTGATGATCTTGCGACCATCGCCCTGTTCCTGTGCAGTGATCAGAGGGTAAATAGTCGACAGAAGAGGCTTGAGAAGAAAATGCTCTCCAGCCTCGAAGGCATCTTGCGCGCGCGACGAGGCATAGTCGCCAGTGAAGAGACGGTTGAGATCGGCAAAGCCCAGCCGCCGCGCAATCATTTGACGGGCAAGGAAGAGCTTCACAACTTCTTCGCGTCCGGTCCAGCCCCAGTCTGCGACCACCGCGTCCATCCGTGCCAGCGCGCGATCAACCTGATCCTCTGAATAGCGCTTGCGCGGCTCGGTTGGCTCTTCCGCCTTGACCAGTCGAAATTCGACACTGCCTTCACATTCCTTGTTGTCGCCTGCAGCATATTGCTCGACGTCACTGCGATAGGCGTTAAGAAGCCGGATGACACTCTTCGAACAGCGGAAATTTTCCGTTTTCGCAATGACCTCGCCCCCCTCAGGTGGCGCGAAGGCCCCGGCGCTCCGGTCATAGATCTGCTGCCACGGGTCACCAAAATAGCCGATCATCGGTAGACCCGTGCCGGCACAAACGAGATTGAGCCCGGCAACGATGCCCTCGAATGTGTCCTGCGCCTCGTCGACGAAAATATAAGGGAAACGTAGGCCAGTGATTCGCCTGAAGGTGGCATTCTTTGCAAACAGATAGGTTGCGATCTCGATAATGTCATCATGGCCGATCTGGCCCTTGCCGTAATCGCTGAAGCTGGTGTCGGCATACTCAAAGAAGTCGACCGAATCGAGGGCGGCATGCGCTGCCGTCAGCCGCTCGATCTTGGCGCGGGCCTTCTGTGCTTTTTTGCTTTTGCCGCCGTTATCGTCTTCCTTGGCCTTTTCGATAAGGGTCGGGATGCGGCTCTCGCGTAGCGCCTCCCGAACATCGTCGTGGAAGCGGCTGATCTGCCCCCACAGAAAGCCGTGAAGCGTCGAGACCAAGTAGAGGTCGTCGAACCCCAGCCGTGCTTTGATCACCTCGACTGCTCGGTTGGTGAATGTAATACAGGCGATACGCTGACCATGCTTCCTAAGGGCGACTCCCTCGCGATCCCGGATTCGGCTGAGAGCATCGACCAGCGAGCTTGTCTTGCCCGAACCCGCGCCGGCAATCATCGCGAAGCTACGACGGTCATCTAAGCATTTGTGGACCAAAGCATCCGCTTCGCTTTCAACCCTGGCGCCCATGCTATGCCCCCGCCGCAACAGCGACTGCTGTCGCCGTTGCCGAAGTGAGAGGTGCGCACAGGCGCGCCTCGAGCCAATGCAACCCCTCGGCAATGTAGCCAGGGACAATCCATTCCTCGTCGCAGGCCAAGATATCCATGGCGAAGTCGGTCTTTTTGAAACTGTCCGACCTAATCCGGTCGTAGACATCTTGATAAGCGTCGTCGAGAAGCTCGGGGATGGCGATGCCGATCGACAGCGTGCCGGACCTTAGCAGTCCGAAATTCTCGTAGACAATAGCTTCCTCCAGGGTTCGGGGGCGGAGCGTCGCCTGGGCAGTGCCATCGGTCACCAGAATATCTGTTTGGAAAGCGATGCAGCGGTCCTTCGCAGCGTGCTGTTTGTCCGCCGGGGCTAGCGCAATCAGATCGGCGACAGTTGTCCACCCGCACAGCTTCTTGAGAGATGCATTGGATGTTCGCGCGCCCACGACGTCCGCCCGGCAGGAACTTGGGTAGCCGGTGGGCACCACGGAATCGAGATCCGTGATAACAAGATAGGGAATGTGAAGGAAGCTGAGCAGCCCCTCGAAACGGTGGGCATAAGCGCCGCCGACCTCCAGGATTGTGAGGTATGTGGTTCGCAGCCGCTTTGCGGCATTCTCTATCATCGCCGGCATGAGGAGCTTTTCGACGGCACCTTCAACGAGAATGGTCGCATCGGCGAAGAACAGATCGCAGTGCGTCAGACGTAGATAGCGTTTGAGGAAGGCCAGCGATTCCGAGGGCGACACTAGCTTGCCGTCGATCGTCTCAACATCCGGCTGGAAAGCCCGAAGGCTGCGAACCGCAGATGCATTGCGGATGCCGGACGCGGCCGTCTCGCCCTCGATATGGCAGCGCTGGAAATAGCGGACTTTCTCGAAATCCACGGCCTCCATGATGTGGGAGGAATGGGTGGTGACGACGAGTTGCGGCACGAGGTCAGGTGTGCCGGCCGCCTCGGCGGACTGATTGATCACCTCCCATATGTTCGAGATAAAGGTCTGCTGCACCTGAGCATGGAGATGGACCTCGGGCTCCTCGATGAAGATCATCAGGCATAGTGGCCTGTTCTCGGCGGTCATCACCCACTGAGAATGAAAATGTCGGGCCTGAATGGCCATGTAAATGAGATTCTTAAAGCCGAGACCATTGTAGAGTTCTGGCAGTTCATGCTGCCGGCTGGGATCAACGTAGAGCAGCTCGGTGCTGCCGCGCAACGCAGTTTCAGGACTGAGCGACGAGATGATGCGCAGCTCTCGATCGTTGATCGACGGAACGCCAAGATGCTTGATGAGCTTGATCAGCGGGTCGAACTGCTTGGCGTAATGATCGGTTAGCTGCCGGTTGTTTTCATCGATCACACTGTGCGCATCGGCGGCATGGCCAACCTGCTCGAGATTCTTCCGGTAAAAGGCGGCGAAGGCCGACGAAAGCCGGTTGCTGCGGCTGCTGTCGTCGTCGTTGATGTTGCGCTGCGCGTCGACGAATTCGACTCGTATGAGATGCTTCAGGAGCCGCTTGCCTTCGTCAGGCTCAAGCTCGCTAGTCACTATCTCCGGTGGGGTGCCGTCCTGTGATTTCTCGTCGAGCGAGAAATAGCGAACCGTGCAATGGCGCCCAAGATTTCCGTCGATCGCCAGATATTGCGACAGCGCCTTTGCACGCGTCCCATCTTCCTGTGCGGGATAGGCGGCGTCATAATGCTCGCGCAACTTCTTTGCATCCTCGATCTCATAGGACAGTCGGATACCGACGCGCGTGAAGTCCGAAAGCTTGGGCAGCAGCGTGAACACCGTGCCGAACGCGATGCTTTCAGGATCGATGGTGAACCACAAATCGAGGCTAATCTTGGGAAGCCGCTCTGCATCTCCGATGGCGACAAAGGCGTCGAAATCGGCCATTCGCGCCACTGAGAAGTCGTGAATCTTGAAATCTCGCCCCCCGAGAAAGCAGCGAAAGATTGCGGTGGCTGACGTCTTGCCGCTGTTATTGGGGCCAACAAAGATTGACTCGCGTTCTTCAATGTCGATCTGAACATTCTCCAACCGCCGGAAATTTCGAATGGCGACACCGCTGACCCTCATAAATAACCTCCTCCACGTTGTAATTAGAGAGCAGTCAATCTCGCTGCCCGCCGTTCAGTAAATGTAACGTCTGTAGAAAACACGAAGGGAATCGACTTCTGCGATCGAGAGGAGCACCGTATGAGCGAGATGGGCCACCGCGCGTGCCGGCGTAAGGCCGTCGGCGAACGCTGCGATCCGATCGAAGGCTACGTGAAGGCAGTGACGTCATTTCGTGCTACGGCAGCCAGCGCACGTCGCGCTTTGAGTGCCGACGAAAACCGCCGCACGCGCAAGTCTACGTAACAGTCAACGGGTTACGCCGGCAAGTTGGTTTCATTACCTGAGCCTGGGCAGCCCCGGCACCAGGCTCAATATGCAACCCAGCGCACCGCAAAGCTGCCGGTCACCTACAGCCGCTGATGGCCGCAACCAGTAGTCTGAGCTACAAATTTTAGCGGCTGCTCCCGCTGCGCTGCGGTCATTCCAGGAACAAGTCATGACTGACCGCTCAGGGTAATACTACGCAGTCGCACCCTCCACAATGACCGCCAACATGACAAAGTTGCTGCAACGG
This sequence comes from Polaromonas jejuensis NBRC 106434, assembly GCF_001598235.1. GTDB lineage: Bacteria > Pseudomonadota > Gammaproteobacteria > Burkholderiales > Burkholderiaceae_C > Polaromonas > Polaromonas jejuensis. Next base: position 40,878 of record NZ_BCYO01000015.1, read on the forward strand.
CCAAGGTTGATTCATCGCGGTTTCTCATGTCGGTCCCGGTGAGTTCATTGCACATCAGATGCCCGGCATCGCCGTCGGTTACTATCGCTATGGGCCGGCCCCATTGCCGGCCACGTCGCTCGGACGGTTCCGGGCGCTTACGTGAAAGTTCATCATGACCGCTGCTTCAGGCAAGCGCCGCTTTGCGCGCATCGACCGCCTTCCTCCCTACGTCTTCAACATCACTGCCGAGCTCAAGCTTGCCGCGCGCCGGCGCGGCGAGGACATCATCGACATGAGCATGGGCAACCCCGACGGCGCGACGCCCGCGCACATCGTGGCCAAGCTCACCGAGGTCGCGCAGCGGCCCGACACCCACGGCTACTCGGCCAGCAAGGGCATCCCGCGCCTGCGCCGCGCCATCGCGCAGTGGTACCAGAGCCGCTACGGCGTCGAGATCGACCCCGACAGCGAGGCCATCGTCACCATCGGCTCCAAAGAGGGCCTGGCGCACCTGATGCTGGCCACGCTGGATCGCGGCGACACGGTGCTGGTGCCCAACCCGAGCTACCCGATCCACATCTACGGCGCGGTGATCGCGGGCGCCGACATCCGCTCGGTGCCGGTCGCCCCCGGCATTGATTTTTTCGCGGAGCTGGAGAAGGCCATCCGCGGCAGCTATCCCAAGCCCAAGATGATGGTGCTGGGCTTTCCGTCCAACCCCACGGCGCAGTGCGTGGAGCTCGACTTCTTCGAGCGCGTGGTCGCGCTGGCAAAGAAACACGACATCCTGGTGGTGCACGACCTGGCTTATGCCGACATCGTGTTCGACGGCTGGAAGGCGCCATCCATCATGCAGGTGCCGGGCGCCAAGGACGTGGCGGTGGAGTTCTTCACGCTGTCCAAGAGCTACAACATGGCGGGCTGGCGCATCGGCTTCATGGTGGGCAACCCCGACCTGGTGGCTGCGCTGGCGCGCATCAAGAGCTACCACGACTACGGCACTTTCACCCCGCTGCAGGTGGCGGCCATCGCCGCGCTGGAGGGCGACCAGCAGTGCGTGCAAGAAATTGCCGCGCAGTACCAGAGCCGGCGTGACGTGCTCTACAAGGGGCTGACCGAAGCGGGCTGGCCGGTGGACTGCCCCAAGGCTTCGATGTACATCTGGGCCCGCATCCCCGAGGCCTACCGCAAGCTCGGTTCGCTGGAGTTCGCCAAGCAGCTGCTGGAGAAGGCCAAGGTCTGCGTCTCGCCGGGCATCGGCTTTGGCGACCAGGGCGACGACTTCGTGCGCTTTGCCTTAATCGAGAACGAGGCCCGCATCCGCCAGGCCGTGCGCGGCATCAAGGCCATGTTCAAGGCCGATGGCGTGCTGAAAGGGTAGCGGCCTGCATCGCCCAGCTGCGCGGGCTCGGTGATCTGGCCCCTCTTGTGATGCAGGGCATTACAAGAGGGCCGGCAGGCTTTGCATGCCCGCTTGGGGGTGTGCGTTGCCGGCTGGCGCCAGAAAAGCCAATGGCATCGGGCTCAGGCGGATGTTTCCGCAAGCGCCATGAGAGGAGAAAAAAGAAGTGGGTCGCAAGCGGCCCACTTTGCTTCAGCTTCATCCGGTGAATTCATCAAACCCCGGCGAAGCGAGTTGCAACCGTTATTGCGTTGCCGGCGTCACCACCGTTTCCACTTCGCGAAGCACGCCACCGCTGGCAACACTGCCATCTATTTTGACCTGACCCTCAATACGGGCCCGGCAGGCTGCCTGGTCGTCGCTGGTCTTGAAGGCATCGCAGCGTTTGAGGGCATTGGCGGCGTATTGCTGCGAGTCTCCAGTGCCCAGCTTGCCGGCCCGCTTGGCGGCCTGGGCGCTTTTGACCTCTTTGATGCAGGTGGCCCGGTCCTGCTGGGTTTTGCCGCTGTTGCAGGCGGTCATTTCGCTTTTTGCGTTACCCGTGGCGTCAATGCCGGTGGTGCCTGAAGCGATTTGTGCCGTGGCGGACAGGGCCAGCAGGGCCGTCAGTCCGAAACCGGCGGCACTTTTACCCCAGCGGTTTAACCAGAGGCACCGTTGGGTATGGGAAGGGCTTGAAAAAACCATGACCTAACTCCTTGTGGGAATCTCGATGAATCAAGTCTGGCCCGCCGGGCCGGTTTGTCATGACAGGAAATGCACCGGGCAAGCCGTGCCCCGTGCCGATTCGCCTGTAGGACAAGGCTGGCAGAGGGCGGGACGCCTGGGCGCTGATGGCTTGCAGGCGCGCGGACCGGGACGGCCCGACATGCCATTTGATGAAATAATCAGGGTTAACCCTTAATTTTAAATGAGCACTTCGACCGAGCCCCAGACCCCAGCCTCTTCCGAAAAAATGCCGATTGCCCTGCTGGCGCTGGCGGCGGCCGCATTTGCCATCGGCACCAGCGAGTTTGTCGTGATGGGCTTGCTGCCCGAAGTCGCCACCGACCTGGGCGTCACCCTGGCCCAGGCCGGCCTGCTGGTGACCGGCTACGCGCTGGGGGTGGTGGTGGGGGCACCGGTGTTTGCCGTGGCCACGGCGCGGCTGCCGCGCAAGGCCACGCTGATCGGGCTGGCCACACTGTTTGTGCTCGGCAACCTGCTGTGCGCGCTGGCCCCGACCTACGCCCTGCTGATGGCCGCGCGGGTGGTCACGGCGCTGGCCCATGGCACCTTCTTTGGCATTGGCTCGGTGGTGGCGGCCGGTCTGGTCGCGCCCAACAAGCGCGCCCAGGCGATTGCGCTGATGTTCACCGGGCTCACGCTGGCCAATGTGCTGGGCGTGCCGCTGGGCCGCATCATTGGCGAGCATTACGGCTGGCGCATGAGTTTTGCGGCCATCGTGGTGATGGCGCTGGCGGCCGTGGCCTCGCTGGTCATGCTGCTGCCGCGTCAGATCGCTATGCAGCGCGGCAACATCCTGCGCGAATTCAGCGTGCTGGCCGATGGCCGCGTGCTGCTGGCGCTGGCCACCAGCGCGCTGGTGTCGGCCAGCCTGTTCGTGGTGTTCACCTACATAGCACCGCTGCTCACCCAGGTCAGCGGCTTTTCCAGTAACGCGGTCGCGCCCGTCCTGCTGGTGCTGGGCGTGGGCCTGACGATTGGCAGCACGGTGGGTGGCCGCCTGGGCGACCGCCGGCTGGTGCCGTCCACGCTGATGGTGCTGGGCCTCAACGCGCTGGTGCTGGCGCTGCTGCATTTTGTGCTGCCGGTGGGCGCCCTGACGGTGGCGGTGCTGCTGGTCTGGGCCGCGCTGTCGTTCGCGCTGGTGCCCCTGCTGCAGACGCTGATCGTGCGCCATGCCGCCAGCGCGCCGAATCTCGCTTCCACCCTGAATCAGGGCGCCTTCAACCTGGGCAATGCCAGCGGCGCCTGGATTGGCAGCGGCATGCTGGCGGCGGGCGCGCCCCTGGCCGACCTGCCCTGGGTCGGGGCGGTGATCACCCTGGGCGCGCTGGCGCTGGCGGCCTGGAGCAGCCGGCTGGGCGAGCGCAGAGGCATCGCGCAGCCCGCCTAGGCTTGCTTGCTACCTATTTGATAGCTGATTGCGCAGGATGGGCGGGCGCCAGGCCCTGTTTTTGTCTGAAAACATCGCGGCGTGCGCGGCGCTGCGACCCGTGGGCCGCTACGTGGCCCAGATGCGGGGTGGGTGGCTGCCCAGCGACCAGAGTTCGGTGCGCCAGGCCTGCCAGACATTCCTGAGCAACTGCATGGCCGGCTCGACGAGCGGCGCCAGCACGCGCAGCACAATCACTTCGGCGTTCGGGCTGGTGGCGCCCGCGGTGTCGCTCAGCGCGTGGCTGTCGGCCAGCCCACGCGCGATGTCCAGCAGGGCCTCGCGCCGCGCACGCGCCATCGCCGAGCCGGCGACAAAGAACAGCGAGGCCATGCAGCGATGGCCGGCCATGCCCAGCGGGCTGTCCAGCAGAAGCGGGTCGGCCGAGTCGATGCGGCCGCGTTCCAGCCAGCGGCCCGGCACCTCGATATGCTGCAGCAGGCTGCCGCGCTCAAAGGGCTGGCCGGCTGCGGGCAGCCCCAAGGCGGTGATGTCCCAGCCCAGCAGTTCGGCGCCGGGGGCCAGCGTCATGGTCAGGCGGTTTTCCGCCAGGCAGCCGCTGTAGCAGATCGCCTCCAGCGGCAGCCACTCCATGCGGGCACCGGCGTCCAGGCTGATTTGCGTGCGCTGCAGCGCGGGCTCGCCGCTGGAACGGTAAAAGCGCGTGGCGCCGGGGGTGGTGACCAGGCCGTGCGCCCCGGTGGCTACATGGAATTGCAGGTCCAGCGTGTCGCCGCCGACCAGCCCGCCGGGTGGATGCACGATGACGTTGTGGCAGATGGCCTCGCCCTCCGGGTAGAGGCTTTGCAAAATTCGCAGGGGGCCGCTGTGGCGAAAGTGGGCAATGGTCTTGTCGGCCTGCCGTGAATAGTCGAGTGCCAGCGTTGCGTTCCAGGTCATGGGCCAAGTTTAGCGTGGACCCGTGCCTGCCCAGGCGGCCTTCAGCTATTAATTGGATAGCTTCTGGCGCTTTGCAGATAAGGGCTGCAGCCACTTTCTGCATAAAATTTTATCGCCGCAACCTGCTGCAAGGCTGCGGCGATACGGAGAAGAGGCGCTGTCAGTGGACGACGGTTTTCTCTTTGGCTTCCTTCACGCGCATGCCCAGATGGTCCAGCGCCTCCTGCACCTGATCGACCAGAATGAGGCACAGGTCGCCGGGCTGCAGGCGAGCCAGCGCGGTGTCAATGGCCAGAAACTCGCCGCGTATTTCATCGATATGGCGGGTCCGGCTGGCCTTGACCGGGCCCTCCAGGCCCTGGCGCAGCAGCTTCATCACTTCGCCGTCGGCGCGGCCGCGCTGGGCCGCGTCCTGGTACAGGATGACGTCGTCAAAGGCGGCGCCCAGGATGACGGTCTGGTCGCGGATGTCGCTGTCGCGGCGGTCGCCTGCGCCGCTGATCACCACGCTGCGGCGCTGGCCGGGCGCCGCCGGCATGGCGTCCACGGCCGCCACCAGGGCGCGCATGGCGTCCGGGTTGTGGCCATAGTCGGCGATCACGGTGGCGCCGCTGTAATCCATCACGTTGAAGCGGCCGGGCGCATTGTGCGAGTCCGTCACGAAGCTGGCCAGCCCGCTTTTGATGGTGTCCCAGCTGACACCCGCCGCCCAGGCCGCAGCCACGGCGGCCATGACGTTCTCCACCTGAAAGCCTATGCTGCCGCCGCGCGTCACGGGAATGCTGTGCAAGGGGATGCGTTCCACCCAGGAGCCTTCGGCGGCCACCAGCATGGGGCCATCGACATACACCGTGCGTTTGCCCTGGGCGCGGTGGGTGGCCATGAGCGGGTGGTGCCGGTCGGCCGCGAAAAAGATCACCTTGCCGGGGCAGGTGGCGGCCATTTCCGCCACGATGGGGTCGGCGGCATTGAGCACGGCATGGCCGGTGGCCGATACGTTCTGCACAATCACCTGCTTGAGCACGGCCAGGTCTTCCACGGTGGTGATGTAGTTCAGCCCCAGGTGGTCGCCGCTGCCGATGTTGGTGACGACCGCCACCTCGCAGCGGTCAAAGCCCAGGCCTTCGCGCAGCACGCCGCCGCGCGCCACTTCAAACACGGCGGCATCGACATCGGGGTGCATCAGCACGTTGCGGGCGCTTTTGGGGCCGCTGCAGTCGCCGCTGTCGGTCTGCCGGCCATTGATGTAGACGCCGTCGGTGTTGGTCATGCCGGTGCGCAGGCCCTGGGCCGCCAGCAGATGGGCGATCAGGCGCGTGGTGGTGGTCTTGCCGTTGGTGCCGGTCACGGCCACCACGGGGACGCGGCCATTGTTATCGGCCGGGAACAGCTCGTCGATCATGGCCTTGCCCACGGCGCGGCCCTTGCCGTAGGAGGGCGACAGGTGCATGCGCAAGCCCGGTGCGGCATTGACTTCGACCACGCCGCCGTTTTGTGCTTCCAGCGGGCGCAGCATGCTTTCGCAGACCACGTCGACGCCGCAAATATGCAGGCCCACCATCTGGGCGGCGGCCACGGCGCGCGCGGCCACCGCCGGGTGCACGTCGTCGGTCACGTCGGTGGCGGTGCCGCCGGTGCTCAGGTTGGCGTTGTTGCGCAGGATGACGCGCTGACCCTTGGGCGGAATCGATTCGGGCGTGAGTCCCTGCACATCGAGGCGCGCCACGGCGATGTCGTCGAAACGGATTTTGGTCAGCGAGGTGGAATGCCCTTCGCCGCGCCGCGGGTCCTGGTTGACGATGTCCACCAGCTCGCGCACGGTGTGCAGGCCATCGCCCACCACCTGGGGCGGGTCGCGCCGGGCCGCCGCAATCAGCTTGCCGCCCACCACCAGCAGGCGGTAGTCGCTGCCCGGGAAGAACTTTTCAACCATGACTTCGCCGTATTCGGCGGCCGCCTGGTAGGCCATGTCGAGGTGCGCGCGGGTGCTGATGTTGACGGTGACGCCCTTGCCCTGGTTACCACCTTGCGGCTTGACGACGACGGGCAGGCCGATTTTCTGGGCCACGGCCCAGGCATCGTCCATGTCGGCGACCGGCCGGCCCAGGGGCACCGGCACGCCGGCGGCACGCAGCAGTTTCTTGGTCAGGTCCTTGTCCTGGGCAATGGCCTCGGCCACGGCGCCGGTGGCATCCAGCTCGGCGGCCTGGATGCGCCGCTGGCGCGAGCCCCAGCCGAACTGCACCATGCTGCCCTTGGTCAGCCGCCGGTAGGGAATGCCGCGCGCCACGGCCGCGTCCACAATCGCGCCGGTGCTGGGGCCCAGGCGTTCGTCTTCATCGAGCTCGCTCAATTGGGCGATGGCGGCTTCCAGGTCAAAAGTGGTGTCGCGCAGGGCGGCATGGATCAGGGCTTGCGCCAATTCGAAGGCCAGCCGGCCCACAGCCTCTTCGCTGTATTCCACCACCACCTGGTAAGTGCCGGCTTCCACGGTGGCGGCGGTATGGCTGAAGGTGACGGGACAGCCCGCGGCCGCCTGCAGTTCAAGCGCGGCGGCTTCCAGCACATGGGCCAGTGAAATCGGGCCGGCATGGCCGGTTTCCCGCAAGGTGCCCATGCCCGGAAACAGGGCGCGGGCACGTGCTTCAAAGCCGGGAAGGGTGTCAATGGAGCATTCCTGCGGTGTGCAGGAGACAATCGCTTCCAGTGCCGTGTGACGGCTCCAGAGGTTGGGGCCACGCAGGGCCCGGATGCGTGAAACTTCCATCAGTCTGCCCTCCCGGCAGGTTTGTCGGTGGATTCGAAGGCGTTCAGGCCTGCGCCTATCAGGTTGAGCGGGATGTCCAGCGCCCAGGCCGCCGCAATGGCGGCCAGCAGCATGTCTTCGGGGATGGCACGGCGTTTGCACCAGGCCGACAGCTTGCCCAGACCGGGCAGGAAGTTTTCCGTGCTGCCGTTGGCCAGAACCACCTGGTCCTGGCGGATGTACAGGGTCCGGCCGCCCTTGTTGCGGTGCGCCGCAATGACGGCAGCATCGGGGACCAGGCCGTAGAAAATCACCTCGCCGTCGCAGAGTTCTTCCATTTCGGCCAGGCGCGCATCGGCCGCATTGAGGACGGCAACGCCATCGGGCAGCACCACATCCACTTGCGAGCGCATGACCTTGAACATCTGCCCGTCTTCGGTGATGTCGAATTCGGCCAGGCCGGCGGCACCGCCGAGGTCGGTGACCACGCCGACCTGGCAGCGGTCATAGGCCAGGCCGCTGCGCAAAATGGTTTCGGCGCCGTTTTCAAACACGGCGGCCTGCACCGCGCGGTTCATCAGCAGGCGCTGGCCGGCTTCCCAGTGGGCGCAATCCGTGTCGTCGACGCAGCGCTGGTCCAGATACAGGCCATTGCGGCAAGCCAGGCCGGTGTAATAACCCGACAGGTGCAGCAGCCAGGCGACCAGGCGCGCGACATGATGCGTCTCACCGGAACCGGTAATCCCGACCAGCGGGATGCGGCCGCTATGGCCACCGGGCTGCTGGTGATCCGGAGTGTCGGGGAAGAGGTGGTCGCAAATCGCGCGGCCCACGGGGCGCGGCGAACCTTCGGCGGGCTTGAGGTGCATCAGCAGCCCCGGTCCGGCATTGACTTCCACAATCGCGCCGCCCTGTTCATGCAGCGGGCGCGAGATGTCCTGCGCCACCACGTCCACGCCGGCAATGTCCAGGCCCACCACGCGGGCCGCCAGGGAGACGATGTAATCGACCTCCGGATGGACCTCGTCGGTGCAGTCAATGGCCACATTGCCGTTGCGCTGGATCAGCACCTCGCGGCCCGCGGCCGGAATGGCGTCGGCGCTCAGGCCCTGGCGCTGCAGATCGAGTATGACCGCGCCGTCATTGGCCGCCTGGATCGGGCCCAGGGGAAAGTCTTCGCCGTGGCCGCGCCGCGGATCGGTATTGAGTTGCGCGTCCACCAGCTGGGCGACGGTGGAAACCCCGTCACCGGTAACGCTGGCGGTTTCGCCGCGTGCCGCCGCCACCACGCGGCCGCCCACCACCAGCAGGCGGTGCTCGTGGCCGCGCACAAAGCGCTCCACAATGACTTCGCTGCCATGCGGTTCGGCCACGCGGAAGGCCGCTTCCACTTCATCCCGGGTATTCAGGTCCAGCGACACGCCGCGGCCATGGTTGCCGTCCGAGGGCTTGACGACGACGGGCAGGCCTATGTCTTCGGCGGCCTCCCAGGCTTCCTGGGCGTTGCCGACGATCTGGCCTTCCGGCACCGGTACGCCGCAGGTGGCCAGCAGGCTTTTGGTCAGGTCCTTGTCGTGGGCAATGCCTTCCGCGATTGCGCTGGTGAGGTCGGTCTCGGCCGTCCAGATGCGGTGCTGGCGGGCCCCGTAGCCCAGCTGCACCAGATTGCCGTCGTTCAGGCGAATGTGGGGAATGCGCCGGTCGGTCGCGGCCGCCACAATGGCGGCCGTGCTGGGGCCAAGGTAGCAGTCATCGACCTTGGCGCGGATTTTTTCAACCGCCGCCTGCACATCGGCAGCGCCGTAGGGCTGCTTGTTGATGGCGGCGGTCAACAGGCGATGGCCTTCCGCCAGGGCGGTGCGCGCCACCTGTTCGTCGCGGGCCCGGAAGACCATGCGGTAGACGCCGCGCTGGGAGGTGCTGCGGGTCTGGCCGAAGCCGGTGGGCATGTCGGACAGGTTCAGCAGCTCGATCACCACATGCTCCAGCACATGGCCCAGCCAGGTGCCTTCGTGCAGCCGCTGCAGAAAACCGCCGCGCTCGCCCACACCGCAGTGGTGTTCGAGCAGCGCGGGCAGCAGGGCGACCAGGCGCTCATTGAAGCCGGGCAGCAGGTTGCTGGGGAAGTCTTCGAGACCCCCCAGGTCAAGCCAGACCTCCAGGACGGGCCGGTAAGTCCAGATGTTGGGGCCGCGCAGGTAATTGATGCGCAGCAGCTTGATGTCGTCCTGTTTGCTCATGTTGTGCAAGATTTTCGGGTCAACCGGCCGGGCCGGTGCAACGTTTTGATTCCGGGCCGGCGAATACCGGCAGCGGGTCTTGATGGGATTCCGTCTGCCTGCTGGCTGGATTTGTTTTTACAGAATGTGGCAGATTGTCGGGGCTTCTTTCTGGCTTTTGGCGCGTTTTTGATGGGCAGAGGCTCAATCAGCTGGCCAGGAAACCGGAACGCATTGGCTTCGGCGAAAATCACTGTTCCGGGCCCGTTTCCCGCGCCATGCCAAGGCCTCCAAAGCTGGACCTGCGACCCGCAGGAAGGCCGCCCCAAGTACCGGACAAAGAATTTAAAACACAATGCAACATAAACACCCGGTGGACGATTCCAGCCATACCGACCCCGTATTGACAGGGCTCCGCTCACAACTCGCAGCCGATGAAAACGTTTTGTGCACCCTGGCGGTTGACCTGAATGAGCAACTTCGTTTTACCGAGGGTCTGCTGGCCCTGACGGATCGCCGCCTGTTGACCCTGGGCACTGAAGGGGAATGGACCAGCTGGCCCCTCCTGGACGCCAGCGGCGCCCCGATGGCCGGGCTGGAACTGCGCCACTTCGACCATGCGGGTGTGGGCACGCTGGAGCTGCATGCGCTGCAAAACGGCATGCCCCGGCGGCTGGCCAGCTGGCGCTTTACCCTGGCGGCGAATGTGCAGGCGCTGCGCCTGGTGCGGCTGTTTGCGCGCCAGCGGGCCCAGGGTCGGGCGGGGGCCGCGGTGCCTGAGGACGGCCTGGCCGATGACATCGCCCTGTGCCCGACATGCGATTTGCCGCTGCCGCCGGACAGCGAGGAATGCCCGGCCTGCGCCCGCGAGCTGCACACGCCGCCCTCGACCTGGGTGCTGCTGCGGCTGTGGCGTTTTGCCCAGCCCTACCGCTATCAGCTGTTGTCCGGTTTTTTGCTGACGCTGGCCTCCACGGCGGCGACGCTGGTGCCGCCCTACCTGACCATTCCGCTGATGGACGACGTGCTGATTCCCTTCCAGAATGGCCAGGAGATTCAGGCCTGGAAAGTCGGGGCGATCCTGGGTGGGCTGCTCGGGGCTGCGGTGCTGGGCTGGGCTTTGAACTGGGCCCGCACTTACATTCTGGCCCTGGTGTCCGAACGCATAGGCGCCGACCTGCGCACCGCCACCTTTGACCATTTGCTGGAACTGTCGCTGGACTATTTCGGCGGCAAGCGCACCGGTGACCTGATGTCGCGGATTGGCTCCGAGACCGACCGGATCTGCGTGTTCCTGTCGCTGCATGCGCTGGACTTCGCCACCGATGTGCTGATGATAGGCATGACCGCCGTCATCCTGTTTTCCATCAACCCCTGGCTGGCGCTGGTGACCCTGCTGCCCTTGCCCTTTATCGGCTGGATGATCCATGTGGTGCGTGACAAGCTGCGCACCGGCTTTGAAAAAATCGACCGCGTCTGGTCCGAGGTCACCAATGTGCTGGCCGACACCATTCCCGGCATCCGCGTGGTCAAGGCCTTTGCCCAGGAAAAGCGCGAAGCCCAGCGCTTTCGCGTGGTCAACCAGCACAACCTGGCGGTCAACGACAAGCTCAACAAGACCTGGTCGCTGTTCACGCCGACGGTGTCGCTGCTCACGGAAATCGGCCTGCTGGTGGTCTGGGCCTTCGGCATCTGGCTGATGTCGCGCCAGCAGATCACGGTGGGCGTGCTGACGGCCTTTATTGCCTACATAGGCCGCTTTTACGGCCGGCTCGATTCCATGAGCCGCATCGTCTCGGTGACGCAGAAGGCCGCGGCCGGCGCGAAGCGGATTTTCGACATTCTGGACCATGTGTCCAACGTGCCCGAGCCGTCCCAGCCGGTGAAGATAGGCGCGCTTGCCGGCCGCATCGACATGAAGGGACTGGGCTTTCGCTATGGCAACCGCTCCGTCATTCGCGGCCTGGACCTGCAGATCCGGCCCGGCGAAATGATTGGCCTGGTCGGCCACAGCGGCTCGGGCAAGAGCACGCTGGTCAACCTGCTGTGCCGTTTTTACGATGTCAGCGACGGCGCCATTCAGGTGGACGGCACCGACATCCGGCGCTTTGGCGTGGCCGACTACCGGCGCCACATCGGCCTGGTGCTGCAGGAGCCCTTTCTGTTTTTCGGCACGATTGCGGAAAACATCGCCTACGGCAAGCCCGGTGCCACGCGCGGCGAGATTGTGGACGCCGCACGCGCCGCCCATGCTCACGAGTTCATCCTGCGCCTGCCGCAGGGCTACGATTCGCTGGTGGGCGAGCGCGGCCAGGGCCTGTCGGGCGGGGAGCGCCAGCGCATCTCGATTGCGCGCGCCTTGCTGATAGACCCGCGCATCCTGATCCTGGACGAGGCCACCTCGTCGGTGGACACCGAAACCGAAAAGGAAATCCAGCGCGCCCTCGACAACCTGGTGCAGGGCCGCACCACCATTGCCATTGCCCACCGCCTGTCGACACTGCGCAAAGCCGACCGGCTGGTGGTGATGGACCGCGGGCAGGTGGTGGAGGTCGGGCCGCATGACGAGCTCATGGCCAAGCAGGGCGCCTACTGGCGGCTGTATGAGGCGCAAGCGCGGCAAACCGACATCGACGCTGAGGCGGGCGCAGACGAGGCACGTGTCGCATTGGCCATGTCGCAGCTGGCGCATGCCGCCCAGCATGCGCCGCAACAGGCCGGCAACCCATGAGCGAAGGACTGCATATGATGAATCCCGATTTCAATGCCGCCACGGCTGCTCCGGCTTTTCGGCTGGAGCGCCAGCCCTCGGGCCGGCTGCTTTTCATTGGCGCGGATGGCCAGCCGCATGCCGGCGTGGTGCCGGTGCGGGCCTTTCCGATTGCCGCGCCCGATGAGGGCATTTCACTGGTCAGCACCGAAGGCCATGAACTGGCCTGGATAGAGCAGTTGCAGGCCTTGCCGCCCGCCATGCGCGCGCTGCTTCAGGAGGAGCTGGCCCTGCGTGACTTTGCGCCCGAGATCAAGCAGCTCAAAAGCGTTTCAAGCTTTGGCACGCCCAGCGTCTGGACGGTGGCCACGGACCGGGGCGACACCTCTTTTGTGCTGAAGGGCGAAGAAGACATACGCCGCCTCGCAGGCCGCGCGCTGCTGATCGCGGGCAGCCAGGGTGTGCAGTACCGCGTGCCCGACATGGGCGCGCTGGACCGGGCCTCGCGCCGGCTGCTGGAGCGCTTTCTCTGATCCCTGGCCCCTGGCGCAGGCTCGTGGCGCGGGAAAGTGCTATCAAATGAGTAGCTGCCAGCGCAGGCAGGACAGGGGCTGGAGGCCTGTTTCTTATAAGGATTCGGCTTTTTGGCGTCTGTTATCCGCCCTGCGAGCCGCGGTGCGCCCAGCCGGTGGTGTGCTTTTCCACATGGCTGAATAGCTCATACATGGCCATCGCCATGGCGCCTATCACCACCAGCCCGGCAAAGGCCAGCGCCAGCCGCTGCTGGGAGCCGGCGCTTTGCATGAGGTAGCCAATGCCGGAGTCGCCGGCGGTCATCTCGGCCAGCACCGTTCCCACAAAGGCCAACGTGATGGCGACCTTGAGCGAGGCAAAAAAGTAGGGCAGGGCGCGCGGCAGGCCCACCTTGACCAGCACGTCCATGCGCCTGGCGCCCAGCACGCGCAGCACGTCTTCGAGTTCGGGCTCCAGCGTGGCCAGGCCCGTGGCCATGTTGACGGTGATGGGGAAAAACGAGATCAAAAAGGCCGTGAGTATGCCCGGCCCCACGCCAATGCCAAACCAGACGATGAGAATCGGCACGATGGCGGCCTTGGGCACGGCGTTGAAGGCCACCAGCAGCGGGTAGACGGCCGCATAGGCCAGGCGCGACGAGCCCACCAGCAAGCCCAGCATGACGCCGACCACGATGGACAGGCCAAAGCCCAGCATCGTGACCCAGAAGGTTTTCCAGGCGGCCTCGGCAATCGGGCCGGCAAATTCGGCCATGGCCTGGGCGATGGCCAGCGGCGCCGGAAAAATGAACTCGGCAATCGAGAAAACGCTGCACACCCCCTGCCACAGCGCCACCACCAGCGCCAGCAGCGCGAAAGGCGCCCAGCGCTCCATCTGCTTGTTGCTCATGCGTGTGCTCCACTGCGCACGGCGCCGATGTGGCCGCGCAATTCATGCACGATGTCGCTGAATTCGCGCGTGTAGGTCACTTCCAGGTCGCGCGGGCGCGGCAGCTCAATGTCGCGTTTCACCACAAAGCGGCCCGGGCTTTTGCGCATCACGTAAACGGTATCGGCCAGAAACACCGACTCGCGCAAATCGTGCGTGACCAGGATCACGTTGAACGGCTGCTCGGTCCAGAGGTCGCGCAGAATGCACCAGAGCTCTTCGCGCGTGAAGGCGTCCAGCGCGCCGAAGGGTTCATCGAGCAGCAGCATCCTGGGCTCGTGGATCAGCGCGCGGCAGATGCTCACGCGCTGCTGCATGCCGCCCGAGAGCTGCCAGGGAAACTTGTCTTCGTAACCGGCCAGGCCGACTTTTTTCAGCAGTTGGCGCGCCCGTTCCTCGTACTGCTTGCGCTCTGCCTTGAAGTTGCCGCGGTAGGGCTCCACGATTTCCAGCGGCAGCAGCACGTTGCCCAGCGTGGTGCGCCAGGGCAGCAGTGAGGGCGCCTGAAACGCCATGCCCGAGATCTTCAGCGGCCCGGTGACGGCCTGGCCGCCGATCAGGATACGGCCTTGCGAGGGCATCTTCAGCCCGGTGGCCAGCTTCATGAAGGTGGACTTGCCGCAACCCGAGGGGCCGACGATGGCGATGAATTCGCCCTGCCGCACCTGCAGGTCGATGGCCTCCACCGCAAAGTTGTTCTGTGCGAGCAACTCGTCGTTGTAGGCCAGCCAGACATCGCGAAAGTCGACAAAGGGCGTGTCAGCGAGGACTTGGGTTGTCATGAAGCGCGTCAAATTGGCAACTGGCCCAGTGTTTACGGGTGCAGCTTGCTATGAAAAGAGTAGTAATCCGGCGGCGATGCTGGCTTATTTCTTCGGCAGCACATTCAGCTCGGCGACCGTGGGCAGGAAAGAGCCGTTCCACACCAGATCCGGGTTGACGCGGGTCTTGGTGCCAAAGGCGTCGGAGACTTGCGACGCCATCAGCGTCAGGCGCGGCGTTTTCACCTGGCCAAAGCCCTCGGCGCGCGCGTCGGGGCTGTTGATGACGGTGTCGATCGCCAGCCGCAGGCGGCGCACTTCGAGCGGCACGTTGATGATGCCGTCCCTGGCCTTCACATGTGAAATGGCGGCGGCGGGGTCGGCCACCACGTCTTTCACGCCCATGGCAAAGGCCTGCAAAAAAGCCTTGATGGCGGCCGGATTTTCGCGGATGAGTTTGGGCGAGGCGATCACCACATTGCCGTAATGCTTCACGCCAAAGTCGGCATAGGGCAGCACCACCACGTCCTCGGCCTTCACGCCACGCGCTTCCAGGTTGAGCAGGGAGGTGAAGGTGAAGCCGGTGATGGCATCGACATCGCCCCGGGCCAGCATGGTTTCGCGCAGCGGCGGGTCCATGGCCGTCCACTGGAAGCCGGTGATGTGGTTGGCCTTGGCAAACACCGGGAAGGCGCGGCGGCCCGCGTCAAATACCGGCGCGCCCATCTTTTTGCCGCTGAGGTCGGCCGGCGTTTTGATGCCCGACTTTTTCAGCGCCATCACCGAGGCCGGGGTGTTGTTGTAGACCATCATCACGGCCACCGGCTTGTTGGGCGCGTCGGGGTTGTTGGCGTGAAACTCCATCACCGAGGCCAGGTCGGCAAAACCCATGTCATAGCTGCCCGAGGCCACGCGCGTGACGGCGCCGCCCGAGCCGTTGCCGGCATCCACCGTCACGTCCAGCTGCCTGGCCTTGAAATAGCCCTTGGCCAGGGGCGTCAGAAACAGCGCGGCCGGTCCTTCAAAGCGCCAGTCGAGCTGGAATTTGATCGGCGTGGTTTGTGCCTGCACGGCACTGAAGGCGGTGGCCAGTGACAGGGCCGCTGCCATGCGAAGAAAGACGCGTTTTTTCATGGATGCTCCAGCGCAAGAACTACAACGAACAATTACCAAGCAAAAACGGTGCCGTGGCCGGAGCCAGGCACCGCAATGCAGCGTATTTTCGGTGAAGTTCAGCCCGGAAAGCGTTCGCGGGCCTCGGGAATTACCCCCGAAGCCGGGCCACTCAGGCGCCGGGCGCAACCGGGTGCTGCGCCATGTTTTCCAAGGCGAGCACCAGGGCCGAGTGGTCGGCCTGGCCGTGGCCCAGGGCCGCGCAGGACTGCATGAGCTGCGCCGCGTTCGCGGTTTGCGGCAGCGCCACGCCCAGGGCGCGCGCACTTTGCAGGGCGAGGTTCAGGTCCTTCTGGTGCAGGGCGATGCGAAAGCCCGGCGCAAACGTGCGCTTGATCATGCGCTCGCCATGCACTTCGAGGATGCGCGACGCGGCAAAGCCGCCCATCAGCGCCTCGCGCACCTTGGCCGGGTCGGCGCCGGCCTTGGAGGCGAACACCAGGGCTTCGCCAACGGCAGCGATGTTGAGCGCCACGATGATCTGGTTGGCCACCTTGCAGACCTGGCCGTCGCCGGCGCCGCCCACCAGGGTCACGTTCTTGCCCATCAGCTCGAACAGCGGCTTGATGCGATCGAACGCGGGCTGCTCGCCGCCGACCATGATGGTCAGGCTGGCTGCCTTGGCGCCGACTTCGCCGCCCGAGACCGGGGCGTCGAGGTAGTCGCAGCCCAGGGCCTTGATTTTTTGCGCGAAGGTTTTGGTGGCAAGGGGGTCGATGGAGCTGCAGTCCACCACGGTTTTGCCGGCGCTGAGCCCTGAGGCCACACCGTCCGCGCCAAACAGCACGAGTTCCACATCGGGTGTGTCGGGCAGCATCAGGAAAATGATGTCGGCACGCTGGGCCACGCCCTGCGCCGTGGTGCAGATCGTGGCGCCGCTTTGTGCCAGTTCCTCGGGCACTTTGCCGCGGGTGTTGACAAACAGCATGTGCCCGGCCTTGAGCAGGTGGCCGGCCATGGGCGAGCCCATGATGCCCAGGCCGATGAAGCCGAGTTTGAGTCCTGATTTGGTCATTGTTTTTCCTTATGCAGTCAGAGCAGTGCGCCAGCCGAGTCCTTCGGTGGTGGTGGTTTTGGGTTTGTATTCGCAGCCGATAGCGCCGGTGTAGCCGATGGCGTCGATGTGCTTGAACAACCAGGCGTAGTTGATCTCGCCGGTGCCGGGCTCGTTGCGGCCGGGATTGTCGGCCAGCTGGATATGGCCGATGCGGGCCAGGTGGTTCTTGATCGTGTTGCCGAGCTCGCCTTCCATGCGTTGGGCGTGGTAGATGTCGTACTGCACGAACAGGTTGCTCGAGCCGACTTCGTCGATGAGGGCCAGCGCCTGGTCGGTGCGCGTGAGGAAGAAGCCCGGAATGTCAAAGTGGTTGATCGGTTCTATCAGCAGGCGGATGCCGGCTTCCTTGAGCGCCGCCGCCGCGAACTGCAGATTGCCGACCAGGGTGGCATGGGCATGCTCGCGCTGCACGCCTTCGGGCAGCTTGCCCGCGAGGCAGTTGACCTGTTTGCAGCCCAGCGCCGTGGCGTAGCTGATGGCGCGGGCCACGCCTTCGCGGAACTCGGCGACCCGGTCCGGGTGGCAGGCAATGCCGCGCTCGCCGGCCTCCCAGTTGCCGGCCGGCAGGTTGTGCAGCACCTGGGTCAGCTGGTTGTGTTTGAGCGCGGCAACCAGCTCCTCCTTGGGGTAGGCATAGGGAAACAGGTATTCCACGGCATCGAAGCCGGCGGCGCGGGCTGCGGCGAAGCGCTCCATGAAGGGTACTTCGGTGAACAGCATGGTGAGGTTGGCGGCGAATTTTGGCATGGGATGTCCTTTAATCAAGCAGGGAGCAGGCGATCGCCGTCGGCGCATCGGCCTTCGTCACGGCGAGTTCCTCGAACTCATTGATGTTGTTGATCTCGGTGCCCATGGCGATATTGGTCACGCGCTCCAGGATCACCTCGATGACGACGGGAACCTGGAACTCCTCCATCCAGGCCTCGGCCTGCTTGATGGCGGGCGCCAGTTCTTCCTGCTTGAGCACGCGCAAGGCCTTGCAGCCCAGGCCTTCAACCACCTTGAGGTGATCGACGCCGTAGCCCTTCACGGCCACCTCTTCCTCGGGCGTGTTGATGTTGTCAAAGCCCAGCTGCACGCAGTAGTCCATCTCGAAGCCGCGCTGCGCCTGGCGGATCAGGCCGAGGTAGGAGTTGTTGACCACGATGTGGATGTAGGGCAGCTTGAACTGCGCGCCCACGGCCAGTTCCTCGATCATGAACTGGAAGTCGTAGTCGCCCGACAGCGCGACGATCTTGCGCGTGGGGTCGGCCGCGCGCACGCCCAAAGCGGCGGGAATGGTCCAGCCCAGCGGGCCGGCCTGGCCGCAGTTGATCCAGTGGCGCGGCTTGTAGACATGCAGGAACTGCGCGGCCGCGATTTGCGACAGGCCGATGGTTGACACATAGCAGGTGTCCTCGCTGAACGCATTGTTCATGCACTGGTAGACGCGCTGCGGCTTCATCGGCACCTGGTCAAAGTTTGTTTTGCGCAGCAGGGTGCGCTTGCGCTCCTGGCATTGCGCCACCCATTCGCTGCGGTCCTTGAGCCGGCCCGCGGCCTTCATTTCGCCGGCCACTTGCACAAACAGTTCCAGCGCCAGTTTGGCGTCGGAGACGATGCCATAGTCGGGCGCAAAGACGCGGCCGATCTGCGTGGGCTCGATGTCCACATGCACGAATTTGCGGCCCTTGGTGTAGACCTCGACCGAGCCGGTGTGGCGGTTGGCCCAGCGGTTGCCTATGCCGAGCACGAAGTCGGATTCGAGCATGGTGGCGTTGCCGTAGCGGTGGCTGGTCTGCAGGCCGCACATGCCGGCCATCAAGGGGTGGTTGTCGGGAATCGTGCCCCAGCCCATCAGTGTCGGGATCACGGGGATGCCGGTGATCTCGGCCAGTTGCACCAGCAGCTCCGAGGCGTCGGCATTGATGATGCCGCCGCCGGCCACGATGAGCGGCTTGTCGGACTCGCCCAGCATGGTCAGCGCTTTTTCGATCTGCGCGCGGGTGGCGGCGGGCTTGTAGGCCGGCAGCGGCGAGTAGGTGTCGGGGTCGAACTCGATCTCGGCCATCTGCACGTCGAAGGGCAGGTCGATCAGCACCGGGCCGGGGCGGCCCGAGCGCATCAGGTGAAAGGCCTGCTGGAAGGCGCGCGGCACCTGGGCCGGCTCGCGCACGGTGACCGACCATTTGGTGACCGGCTTGGAAATCGATTCGATGTCCACCGCCTGGAAGTCTTCCTTGTAGAGGCGGGCGCGCGGCGCCTGGCCGGTGATGCAGAGGATGGGAATCGAGTCGGCCTGGGCCGAGTACAGGCCGGTGATCATGTCGGTGCCGGCCGGGCCCGAGGTGCCTATGCAGACGCCGATGTTGCCGGGGCAGGCGCGGGTGTAGCCCTCGGCCATGTGCGAGGCGCCCTCGACGTGGCGCGCCAGGATATGGCTGATCGTGCCCTGCTTGCGCAGCGCCGCGTACAGTGGATTGATCGCCGCGCCGGGAATGCCGAACGCCTGCGTCACGCCTTCTTTTTCCATCACCCAGACGGCTGCCTGGATGGCAGTCATTTTTGCCATGTCTTGATCTCCTTTGGTTGAGTGAACTTTAGGGATCAAGCGACGCCGGCAGAAGACGGCTGGAGACCATAAAACCTATTCCTGCAAGGAATAACTGACTATGATGACGGCATGGACAGACTACAGGCCATGCATATTTTTGTGCGCGTGGTGGAGACCGGCAGCTTCTCGAAAGCGGCCAAAGAATTCGCCACCACCCAGCCCACCGTGACCAAACAGGTGGCCGCCACCGAGGCGCGCCTGAAGGTGCGCCTGTTGAATCGCAACACGCGAGGCGTCAGCCTGACCGAATCAGGGGCGCTGTACTACGAGAAATGCAAGATCATCGTGCGCGAGACCGAGGAGGCCGACAACATCGTGAAGTTGCGCCAGTCGCAGGCGCAGGGCCTGCTGCGCATCGGCACCTCGGTG
The DNA here is from genome assembly GCF_001598235.1 of Polaromonas jejuensis NBRC 106434. Taxonomy (GTDB): domain Bacteria; phylum Pseudomonadota; class Gammaproteobacteria; order Burkholderiales; family Burkholderiaceae_C; genus Polaromonas; species Polaromonas jejuensis. Next base: position 60,409 of record NZ_BCYO01000015.1, read on the forward strand.
GCCTTTGGCCGGCGCGTCATCGTGCCGCTGGCGCTGGACTTCATGGCCAAGCACCCGCAGGTGCAGGTGGACCTGAGCTTTGAAGACCGTTACACCGACCTGGTGGCGCAGGGCATCGATGTGGCGGTGCGCATGGGCAAGCTGGCCGACTCGACGCTGGGCGCGCGCTTTCTCGGCATGAACCCCTGGGTGCTGGCCGCTTCGCCCAAATACCTCAAGACACACGGCACGCCGAAACGCCCGGCCGAGCTGAGCAGCCACAACGCGCTGATCTACAGCAGCGTGCAGGGCGACGATGTCTGGCGGCTGTTGACGCCCAAGGGCGAGCCGGTGACGGTGCCGGTGACGGGCCGGCTGCGCTCCAACAACCTGTCGGCCGTGCTGGCGGCGGCGCGCGGCGGCCTGGGCATTGCGGCGCTGCCGCGCTACGTGGCCGAGGACTCGCTGGTCTCGGGCCACATCGTCGAGATGCTCAAGGACTACGCGCTGCCCGAGCAGGAAATCCATGCCGTGTTCCCCTCGCCCAAGCTGGTGCCGGGCAAGGTCCAGGCCTTTGTCGCTTATCTGCAGGGCTGGTTTGGCGAGCATTGGTGGGAGCGCTTGCCGAAAGCCTGAAGCGGTCCAGTCGAAAATATTTATTGAAGGAATCGGCCTCCGGCCGGCGTGGGTATTGCGAATAAAGCTATTAAATCGATAGCAATTCGCGTCAGCCAACCCGCCGCAAGGACGGCCGCGCCAGCGGCGACAGTGCCGCGCGCAGCCGCTCGCTGCTGAGCAGGGTGTCGGACGCCGACGAGCCCAGCGCCGCTTCGACGCTGCCGATGTGCGCCAGCATGCGCTCGCGTGCCAGTTCCAGCTGGCCTTCTTCGAGTGCAGCCACGATGGCCGCATGTTCGGCGCAGGACTGGCCGGCGTCGTGCTTGGACTGGTACAGCGAAGCGGCGAGGGTGGTGCGCGCGGTCAGGTCGCGCAGTACATCGCACAGCAGCCGCTGCCCCAGGCATTCGGCCAGGCAGACGTGGAAGTCGGCCAGCAGGAAGGCGCGGGTGGCGGCGTCCGCCCCTTCGATCGCCTGCTCTTCCTGGGCAATGTGCTGGCGCAGCTTGCGCACCACCGACTGCAGCGGCCGGCCGGCTTCGCGCAGGATGCCGGCCTCGATGATGCGGCGGGCCGAGAACGCATCGCGCGCCTCCTCGACCGAGGGCTCCACCACATACCAGCCCTTGCGGGTGCGCACCTCGACGAAGCCGCGCGCCTGCAGCTGCATCAGCGCTTCGCGCACCAGGGTTCGGCTCACGCCGAACAGCTCGGCCAGTTCCTGCTCGCCCAGGCGTTCACCGGGTGCGAGTTTTTGCGCGAGGATGGACTCGACGACCTGTTGGGCGATCTGGGTTTGGTTGGTCATGGCGTGGAATCTTAGCGGGCTGGCACGGTGACCTGCACGGGGGCAGGCTCGTCGTCTTCGATGTCGAACACCGCGTGCGGCTCGCCATTGAGCACGGCATGCGCCCGTTCGCGGTCGATGTCGCCCTCCCAGGCCGCAACCACCACGGTCGCGACGCAGTTCCCGGTCAGGTTGCCCAGGGCGCGGGCAATACCCATGAACCAGTCCACCGACAGCACCATCACCAGGCCGATCGCGGGAATCTCGGGAATCGCCTGCAGCGTGGCCGCCAGCACCACAATGGCCGAGCCCGGCACGCCGTGCGCGCCCTTGGAGGTGACCAGTGCAACCGCCAGGATGGTCAGCAAGTGGCTCATCGAGATATGCGTGTTGGTCGCCTGCGCGATGAACACGGCCGCCAGCGTGATGTAGATCGAGAACGCGTCGAGGTTGAACGAGTAGCCGGTGGGGATCACCAGGCCGACCGTCGAGTCGCGGATGCCCATGCGTTTGAGCTTGGCCATGACCTGCGGCAGCACGCTGTCCGACGAGGTGGTGGCCAGCACGATCATCAGTTCCTCGCGCAGGTACTTGAGCAGCTTGAAAATGCTGAAACCCGTCATGCGCAGGATTGCGCCGAGAATCACGAATACGAAAATGACCACAGCACCGTAGAACAGCACGACCAGCATGCCCAGCTGTTTGAGTGAGCCGATGCCGTATTTGCCGACCGTGAAGGAGATGGCCCCGAGCACGCCCAGCGGTGCCAGCTTGATGATGATGCCCATAATCTTGAACAGGACATGGCTGAGGGTATCGATGAAATTGGCCACCGGAGCGCCGCGCTCGCCGAGCAGGGACAGCGCACAGCCAAACAGGACGGCAAACAACAACACCTGTAGCACGTCACCTTTTGCAAAGGCATCGCCCACCGTGGAGGGAATCAGCCGCATCAAAAATTCGACCGTTCCGCCGCTGGTGAGTTTGCTCGCGCTCGTGGTGTAGGCGCTCATGGTGCTGGCGTCGAGCGTATTGGGGTCGACATTCATGCCCACGCCGGGCTGGAACACAAAGGCCAGCAACAGGCCCAGCGCCAGGGCGATGGTGGTCACGACCTCAAAGTAGATCAGCGCCTTGACGCCGACCCGGCCGACGCGCTTGAGGTCGCCGGCACCGGCGATGCCGTGCACCACGACGCAAAAGACCAGCACCGGGATGATCATCTTGATCAGTTTGATGAACGCATCACCTAGCGGTTGGAGCTTGATGGCCGTGTCAGGCCAGACAAAACCGATGATCACGCCGACTATCAGGGCCAGCAGCACCTGGCCGAACAGGGAACGAAAGAACTTGGGCATCGCAGTCTCCGAAGGGGTTTCTGAACAGCAAGGCTGCTTGCTCGCAAGCCTTGCATACAAGCAATGTAGGCAATGGGCCGCGAACTGTCTCTAGGGTAATCCCGCCTTATTGCTGACCTCAGGTCACAACTGTTTGAATGGGAGAGCCGTAATCAGGCAGGGCCTGTTCGCCCTAAGAACCTGTTTACGCTCTATGTGGGGTCGCGCAAGTGGATTACCGGGATGGGATGCAAGGCGCAAAACCCAAGGCAAGGCTGATGCCTTGCCTGGTTTTGCAACGCCGCAGACCGCCCGAGAATCCACTTGCCCTGCGGGTTGGGACGAAATCGGGCGATTTGCTCACCCAATTGCTTGCATGGGCACAAGCCCATGCGGCGCAATCTGGGCAAGCAACTCATCCCGATTGCGTCCCAACGCGACCCCACATAGATCGTAAACAGGTTCTAAAACTAAAACGCACTCCCGTTTTAGCGTGAACAGGCCCTGAACCGGCGTCAACCGCTGCGCGCCCGCGCTGCCAGGCAGGGGCGCGCAGGGCGCAGGTCTTTCCTTCAGCGCGCGGCTGCCGCGCTGGCCACGGCCAGTGCCGTCATGTTGACCACGCGCCGCACGGTGGCCGAGGTGGTCAGGATGTGGGCCGAGGCGGCCGTGCCGAGCAGAATGGGGCCGACGGTGACACCCTGGCCGCCCGTCATCTTGAGCACATTGAAGAGGATGTTGGCGGAGTCCAGATTCGGGCAAATCAGGATGTTGGCCTCCCCGCTCAAATTGCTTTCCATCAGGGAAGCCCGCCGCACCTCTTCCGACAGTGCCGCATCGCCATGCAGCTCGCCATCGGACTCCACGTCGGGCGCCATTTTGGCGAACAGCGCGTGGGCCAGCCGCATCTTGCGCGCCGACGCACGGTTGGACGAACCGTAGTTGGAATGCGACAAAAAGGCCACCTTGGGCGGGATGCCGAAGCGCCGCACCTCATCGACGGCCATTAGCGCAATGCTGGCCAGCTGCTCGGCACTCGGGTCCTCGTTGACAAAGGTGTCGGCGATGAACAGGGTGCGTTTGTCCAGCATCAGCGCATTCAGCGCCGCGAACCCGAAAGCATCATTTTTGAGCCCGATGATGTCGCGCACATGCTCGAGATGCCCGTCGTAGCGGCCCACCATGCCGCACAGCATGGCATCGGCGTCGCCCAGTTTGATCATCAGCGCGGCGATGGTGGTGGTGGAGCGGCGCACCGCCGCCTTGGCGGCGTCGGGCGTCACGCCCTGGCGACCCATGAGCCGGTGGTAGGTTTCCCAGTACTGGCGAAAGCGCCGGTCGTCCTCGGGATTCACGCATTCCACATCGTGGCCCAGCCGCAGCCGCAAGCCGGCCTTGGCGATGCGGGCTTCGATCACGGCGGGACGACCAATCAGGATAGGGCGGGCCAGGCCTTCGTCGAGCACCAGTTGCACCGCGCGCAGCACCCGCTCGTCTTCTCCTTCGGCGTAGGCCACGCGTTTTTGCAACTCCGGCACCGCGCGCGCCGCATTGAAAACCGGTTGCATGAGCATGCCGGTCGAGTACACAAAACGCGACAGTTCCTGCCGGTAAGCGGCCATGTCCGTGATGGGCCGGGTTGCCACGCCGGAGTCCTGCGCGGCCTGCGCCACCGCCGGTGCGATCCTGAGAATCAGGCGCGAGTCAAAAGGCTTGGGAATGATGTAGTCGGGGCCGAACACCAGCTCCTGCCCCACATAGGCACGGGCGACTTCCTCGCTGATGTCCGCCTTGGTCAGGTCGGCGATCTGCCGCACGCAGGCGAGCTTCATTTCCTCGGTGATCTTGGTGGCGCCGCAATCCAGCGCGCCGCGAAAGATGTAGGGGAAGCACAGCACGTTGTTGACCTGGTTCGGGTAGTCCGAGCGGCCCGTGGCAATGATGCAGTCCGGCCGCACCGCCTTGGCCAGCTCGGGCCGGATTTCCGGTTCGGGGTTGGCCAGCGCCAGGATGATAGGGCTGGCGGCCATGGTCTTGACCATGTCCTGCGTCAGCACGCCGGGCGCCGAGCACCCCAGGAACACGTCCGCGCCGTTGACCGCGTCGGCCAGCGTGCGCAGCGCCGTTTCCTGGGCGTAGCGTTTCTTGGACTCGTCAAAGCCGCCAGGGCGGCCGTGGTAGATCACGCCTTTGGAATCGCAGACATAGACGTTTTCGCGGCGCACCCCCAGGCCCACCATCACGTCCAGGCAGGCCAGTGCGGCCGCTCCCGCCCCCGAGACCGCGATCTTGACGTCTTCAATCCGCTTGTTTACCAGCTCCAGGCCGTTGAGCATGGCGGCCGACGAGATGATGGCGGTGCCGTGCTGGTCGTCATGGAACACCGGGATGTTCATGCGCTCGCGCAGCTTGGTCTCGATGTAGAAGCACTCCGGCGCCTTGATGTCCTCAAGGTTGATGCCGCCCAGCGTGGGCTCCATGGCGGCGATGATGTCAATCAGCTTGTCGGGGTCGCGCTCGGCCAGTTCGATGTCAAACACGTCGATGCCGGCGAACTTCTTGAACAGGCAGCCCTTGCCTTCCATCACCGGTTTGCTGGCCAGCGGGCCGATGTCGCCCAGGCCCAGGACGGCCGTGCCGTTGGTGATCACCCCCACGAGGTTGCCGCGCGAGGTGTACTCGGCCGCGAGCGAGGGGTCCGCCTCGATGTCAAGACAGGGGTAGGCCACGCCCGGTGAATAGGCCAGGGACAGGTCGCGCTGGTTCGACAGCGGTTTGGTCGGCGTGACCGATATCTTGCCGCGCACCGGACTGCGGTGGTATTCACGGGCGGCGTCGCGCAGGGCGGCTTCGGCGGGGGACAGGGGGGCGGTCATGAGTGTCTCCAATATAGGTTGTGTTGACAGAAAAAGAGGCTACTGCAAAGTCGGGCCTCTTTGCCATGCAAGGGGCTGCGCAGATCAAATTTTTTTGCTGGCAGCCCCTGCGGGCAATCCATGGCGAACGGTTCCAGGGCTATCCCGCCCCATTACGGGTCTCAGGGCGAACCGCGGCGCGCTCACCATGCCCTTGGCGCGGGTGCGCCAGGGCTCCTAGTTGAGCAGGTCGCGCAGGGTGCGTGCAATCACCTTGGTGGCGCGGCGCAGGTCTTCCAGCTCCAGCCGTTCGTCGGCGCGCTTGGCATGCGACTCCAGCACGGTGCGCGGCCCGGCGCCGTAGATGACCCCGGGAATGCCCGCCTCGGCATACAGGCGCACATCGGTGTAAAGCGGTGTGCCCATGGCCGGAATCTTTTGGCCGAACAGTGTTTCACCGTGTTTCTGGATGGCGTCGACCAAGGGCTGGTTGCCTGCCAGGGGCTTCATGGCGTTGGCCAGCAGCAAGCGTTTGATGTCGACCGTGATGCCGCGGCACTCGGCAGCGGCATCGGCAATCACTTTGCGAATCGACGCTTCGACTTCCACGGGGCTTTCTTCCGGAATCATGCGGCGGTCGAGCTTGAAGCTGACCTTGCCGGGCACCACATTGGTGTTGGTGCCGCCCTCGATGCGGCCTACATTGAGGTAAGGGTGATTGATGCCGTCGACCTGCGACGTCACCTGCTGGTACAGGGTGTTTTGCGCATACAGCGCATTCAGGATGTGTACCGCGCCCTGCAGCGCATCGACACCGGTGTCGGGAACCGCCGCATGGGCCATCTTGCCGTGGACCGTGACTTCCATCTGCAGGCAGCCGTTGTGGGCCGTCACCACCTCGTAGCTGAAACCGGCGGCAATCATCAAATCGGGTTGCGTGAGCCGGTTTTTGAGCAGCCAGCCCGGCCCCATTTCGCCGCCGAATTCCTCGTCATAGGTGAAGTGCAACTCCACGTTGCCCTTGAGCCTGGCGCCCAGCGCTTCGAGCGCGCGCACGGCGAAGGTAAAGGTGGCGAAGTCGCATTTGCTGACGGCTGCGGCACGGCCGTAAATCTTGCCGTCCACAATCTCGCCGCCGTAGGGGTCATGGGTCCAGCCTTCGCCGGGCGGCACTACATCGCCATGGGCGTTGAGGGCGATGGTGCGGCCCTCACCGTAGTTGCGCCGCACGATCAGGTTGGTGATCGACTCCAGGCCGTAGGCATTGACCTCGGCCTGCGGCACGGCGTGCGGCTCGGCCTCGAAGCCGAAGCCCTTGAGCAGCTCGGCCGTGCGCTCGGCATGCGGCGCGTTGTTGCCGGGCGGGGTGTCGGTGGGAACGCGGATCAGCTCCTGCAGAAAGCGCACTTCCTCGTCGAAGTGGGCGTCGATCCAGGTGTCAAGTTTTTCGTAGTCGGTCATGGTGTGGTGCTTGCAAGGTTGTTGAGAAGAAGCTGGAAGGCTTCGACGGCGAGCTGAATGTCGTCGCTCGTCGTGCTTTCCAGCGGGTTGTGGCTGATGCCGGAGTTCTGGCCGCGCACGAACAGCATGGCCTGCGGCATCACCTTGTGCAGCTTCATGGCGTCGTGGCCGGCGCCGCTGGGCATGCGGTGCAGCGGTACGCCCAGGGTTTCGACGGCGTGCTCCCAGCGCTTTTGCCAGGCCGGCGCGCTGGGCGCAGCGGCGGCGCGTTCGGTCAGCTCCAGCGTGTGGTGCACGCCGCGGCGCTGGCAAATCGCCTTCAACTCGGTCAGCACATCGCCCACCAGTGCGTCGCGCTGCGCATCCACCGGCGCACGCAGGTCGAGCGAGAACAGGCAGCGTCCGGGCACCACGTTGATGGAGCCGTTCGGCACGTTCAGCATGCCGACGGTGCCGACCGAGTCGCCGTCCTGCGCGGCGCGCTTTTCCACATACAACGCGAGTTCGGCGGCCGCGGCGGCGGCGTCGCGGCGGCGGTTCATGGGCGTGGTACCGGCATGGCTGGCCATGCCGGTAATTTCGCAGAGGTAGCGCGCACTGCCGTTGATGGAGGTCACGATGCCCAGCGGAAGGTCGAGCTCGTTGAGCACCGGGCCCTGCTCGATGTGGACTTCCACGAAACCGAGATAGCTGTCCGCCTGGCGTTTGATTTTTGCGATGTCTTCGGGCTTCAGGCCCGCGTTCTGCATGGCTTCGCGCATGGTGATGCCGTCGGCGTCCTTCTGGTCCAGCCATTCGGGCTTGAAGTCGCCTATCAGCGCGCCCGAGCCGAGGAAGGTGGCCTTGTAGCGCTGGCCTTCTTCCTCGGCAAAACCGACCACTTCAAAATTGAAGGGCAGGCGCTTGCCCTGGCGGTGCAGTTCGCGCACGCAGGCCATGGGCGCAAAAATGCCGAGCCGGCCGTCGTATTTGCCGCCGTTGCGCACGGTGTCGTAGTGGCTGCCGGTGAGCAGGGTTTTGGCGTTGGGCGTGGCGGCCTTGTAAATGCCTACTACATTGCCAACGGCATCAATGTTCACCTCGTCGAAGCCGCAGCCCTGCATGGTCTTGCTGATGAACTGGGCGCAGGCACGGTGCGCGTCGGTGAGGTAGGTCACCGTGAGCTGGCCTTTTTCGGCATAGCCCGGGTCGCTGTATTGCGCCAGTGCTTCATGCCAGTCCCAGACTTCGTTGCCCAGGGCGGGTTCTGCGGCAAATTTGTCATTGAGCCGCAGTTCCACCACGCGGTGGATGTTGCGCAGGCATTCCTGCAACTCGAAGTCCGGGTGGTTCTGCAGGCGCCGCGCAAAGGTATCGATGATTTGCTGCTTGTTCAGGCCGTTGCCACGCGCGCCGCGCACCGCCAGGATGAAAGGAAAGCCGAATTTGGCGTTGTAGTCTTGGTTGAGCTGCTGCAGCGTGGCGAACTCTTCGGGCGTGCATTGCGTGAGGCCTGCCTTGCCCTGTTCGCTGGCTGATTCGTCGGTGAGGCTCTGGCTGACCATGGCCTTGCCGGCCAGCTCCGGGTGGGCCCGGATCAGCCGGACTTGCGCCTCCTGGCCGGCCTCCTGCAGCACGCGTGTCATCACATGCTTCAGATGCGCCAGGGAGCGGAAGGGGCGTGCATCCAGTGCTTTTTCAGCCACCCATGGCGAGTGTTCGTACAGTCCGTCCAGCAGTTGCAGCGCTGCGGCGCGGGGCGCGTTGTTGACTTGTTCCAGCGTGATGGCCATGTCTTATGCTCCCAAGGTTGCCTGGTAGGGATGGGTTTGTTGCCAGTGCCGGGCAATCTCGATGCGGCGGCAGATCCAGACGTGGTCGTGCTTTTGCACATGGTCCAGAAAACGCTGCAGCGCCACGATGCGGCCCGGGCGGCCCAGCAGGCGGCAGTGCATGCCGATGCTGAGCATCTTGGGCGACTCGGCGCCTTCGGCGTAGAGCGCGTCAAAGCTGTCGCGCAAGTAGGTGTAGAAGTCTTCAGCCTGCGCAAAGCCTTGCGGCAGCGAAAAGCGCATGTCGTTGGTGTCCAGGGTGTAGGGCACCACCAGGCGCGGCACCACCGTGCCATCGCTGCGGGCGACCTTCATCCAGAAAGGCAGGTCGTCGCCGTAATAGTCGCTGTCGTATTCCAGCCGGCCATCGTCGGCCACCAGGCGCCGCGTGCGCGGGCTGTCGCGGCCGGTGTACCAGCCCAGCGGGCGCGTGCCGGTGAGCCGTTCGATGGCATCCAGGCCCAGGCGCATGTGTTCGCGTTCGGTGGCTTCGTCCACGCCCTGGTAATTGATCCAGCGCCAGCCGTGGCAGGCGATCTCATGGCCCAGCTCGACAAACGCGGCGGTCACTTCAGGGTGGCGCTGCAAGGCCATGCCGACGCCAAATACGGTGAGCGGCAACTGGCGTTTTTCAAATTCGCGCAGGATGCGCCACACGCCCGCGCGAGAGCCGTATTCGTAGATGCCTTCCATGCTCAGGTGCCGGTCGGCAAAGCTGGCCGGGTTGAACATTTCCGAGAGGAATTGCTCGGAGCCGGCATCGCCATGCAGCACGGCGTTTTCGCCGCCTTCTTCGTAGTTGAGGACGAACTGCAGGGCGATGCGTGCCTGGCCGGGCCACTGGGCTTGCGGCGGGGTGCGGCCGTAGCCGATCAGGTCGCGTGGATAAGGTGCGGTGGTGTCGTAATTCATGGGGTCTCCTGTGCCTGTCGCTGTGTTTGCCGCGCCGCTCCCGCGGAGGCGGATTTCCCTTGCGGCGGCCCGACGGAAAACGGGGCGGCCACTGTGTTTCTCAATGCCTGAGTTTTGTTCATGACAAGGCCATGGAAATATCGTTGGTGGGAACCTTGCGGTCGAAAGCGAGGTTTTGTTCAACGTGCAGCAAATGTTCGTGCATCAGCTGCACGGCACGTGCTTCGTTCCTGGCGGCCAGGGCCTTGACGATTTCGGCGTGCTCGTCGTTGGAATGTTCGGCGGCACTGGTGGTTTGGTACATCAGGGTGATGAGCGCGCAGCGCGAGATCAGCTCGCCCAGCATTTGCGCCAGCACCTCGTTACCCATGAGCTCGGCCATGCGCACATGAAAATCGCCCAGCAGCTCGGTACGCCCCGGCACATCCTCGCGGTCGACGGCGGATTTTTCCTGGGCCACATGATCTTTCAGCGCCTTGATCTTGGCGGGTGTCACCTCGCGCACAAAGGCGCGGATCATTTCGGCTTCCAGCATGCGCCGCACCGCGAACACTTCCCTGGCCTCCACCACCGAGGGTGTGGCGACAAAGGCGCCGCGCGCAGGCTCCAGGCGGATCAGGCGGTTTTGCGAGAGCTGAAACAGCGCTTGCCGCACCAGCGTGCGCGAGACGCCGAAATGGTCGGCCAGTTTTTGTTCGGCCAGCTTGGTGCCCGGCTGCAGCCTGTGCTCCACAATGGCCTTGGTCAGGGCTTCAACAATGGTGTCGGTCGTGGATGATTCCATGAAGCCATCATAGCCCTAAAAGCAAAAAGTGTATACACTTTTGGTGGACCGAATCATTGCGGCCATCATTCATCAACTTTCCAAGGAATGCCATGGGCTTGAGCACACATGTACTGGACACCATGCACGGCACGCCGGCACGGGGCATGAAGGTCGCGCTTTACACCACGCAGGGCGACCAGGCCCAGCTGGTGAAAAGCTTCGTGCTTAATCAGGATGGGCGCAACCCTGATGGGCTTCTCTATGACGCGGCGTCCTTGCAGGCCGGCACCTACCGCCTGGTGTTTGACGTGGCGGGCTACTTCAAGGCCCAAGGCGTGGTGCTGCCCGAACCGGCCTTTCTGAACCAGGTCACGCTGGATTTTGGTGTGGCCGACACCAGCCAGCACTACCATGTGCCGCTGCTGGTCAGCCCCTGGAGCTATTCGACCTACCGCGGTAGCTGAAGGGCTGAAAAGCGCCGCGTTTCTCTGCTCCGGCGTTTGTCCGCTTGTCATGAGAGCGTCATGGGGCGGGGCGACAATTGGCTGTTACAACTTTTTGTCCTTCCCATGAATGTCAAATCCACGGGTGTGCTGAGCCGCCGCCAGGCGCTGCTTTTCTCAGCGGGTACCGCCGCCGGCCTGGTCGCGCCGGCTGCATGGGCGCAGGGGCCGTCGGGGCCGTCGGGGCCTTATCCCGAGCGGGCGATCAAAATCGTGGTGCCCTTTGCACCCGGCGCCGGAACCGACGCCATGGCGCGCCTGGTGGCGCAAAAGCTTGGGGAGGTCATGAATGCCACTTTCGTGGTGGAGAACCGCGCCGGCGCTTCGGGGGCAATAGGCACACAGTCTGTGGCACAAGCGCCTGCGGACGGCTACACGCTGCTGCTGGTAGCCTCGCCTTTCACCACGGTCGCGGCGTCGCTTCCCAGCGCCAATTACGATCCGCTGCGCCAGTTCACGCCGGTCGGCATGATTGCCAGCGGTCCGCTGGTCTGGGCGGCCAGCAACCAGTTGCCGGTCAAGAGCATGAAAGAGCTGGTCACGCTGGCCAAACAGAAACCCGGCGTACTCAACTATGGCTCGGCCGGTGCGGGTGGTGTCAACCACCTGGTGCTGGAACTGCTGAAGGCGCGCACCGGCACCTTCATCACCCACATCCCTTACCGTGGCGTGGCGCCCGCCACCATGGACATGATAGGCGGGCAAATCCAGCTCATCACCGGCACCATCCCGGCCTTGCTGCCTTTCATCAGGAACGGCAGCGTCAGGCCGCTGGCGGTGACGAGCGCCAGGCGCTCCAGCGCCTTGCCCGATGTGCCCAGCATGACCGAGGCCGGTTTGCCCGGCATCGATGTGGTGAACTATTTCGCACTGATGGCGCCCGCAGGCACGCCCGCTGCCATCGTCAAGGTCCTGAACGAGGCCATCAACAAAGTGGTGACCCTGCCCGACGTGGTGGCGCGGTTCAAGGTCGATGCGGTGGAAGCCGCACCCGGTTCGCCAGCTTTGCTCGGCAACTTTATCGAGGCGGATTACCGCGCCTGGCGCAACGTCGTGAAAACGCAGAATCTCAAAATTGAGTAGTCAAGAATCTGCCCAATCCTGAGGCAGTGCACCACACGCAGTGAGCGGTGTGGGGCCTCGTTTTTCCGCAGGGCTGCCCCAAGGAAAAATGCGCCCCCGAGGGGCTGGAGCCTGCGGCTCCAAGCCTGCTTGAGCAGGTTTGGACAGGCGACAGAGGCGAAGCGTCCCGCAAGCCGCGGCCTGCAAGGCCTCGAGAGCTACACGCAGTGAGCGAACGTGGGGGCTTTAATTCTGCCCTTCAGTCAGCGTATCCAGCTGAAATTTGCCGCTTTGGTGCCACAACCAGGTGTCGGTGTAAACCACCTTGCCCAGTCGCACGGGTGCCGGAAACGGCGAGGCCTGCTGGACGGTTCGCTCAATTTCTGCCATCACCTCCGGTGCATGGCGGGGCGCGCGCATCCAGTCGAGGCGGATCACCCGGCCTGTCCGGTCTATCTCCACGTTCAGCACGCCAACGGCGTACAACAGGGGTGGCATTTTGCCTTTGTAGATGCGGTCGGCGTTGAGGCCATAGATGTGGGCGGCACCGTCTGCACGGTAGGCGCGGGCCGTAGTCGCACTTGAACTCTTGGCCGGGCCTTGCGGGGGAGCGACAGGCCCTGTCACGGCGGGTGCTGCAGGGGTCTCTCCAGGTGCGATCCCGGGCGCGGTTTTACAGGCGCTCACCACCGCCGCCGCGGCGGCGGAAAGCATGGCCAGCAGCCAGAAGCGGCGAGGTGTGGAGTCGGGCATGTCGTGTCTCTTTTTCTGGAGGATGGCTCGGACTATCTCTATCTTCTTGCCCGGAGGGTAATCAGTCGATGTCGCTTGGTGCTAAGGTGGTGCTTCAGGCTATTTTGCCTGCTATTGTCAGCTGTCAGCTAACCCGATCTGATCTGAACGTTACCAATGGTTTCCAGCACCACGAGCCACCACACCGAGGCCTTCCTGAGCCGGCTGGCCCATGAGCCGGCGGTACTGGTGCAGGTGGCGTCCACACAGGGATCCGTTCCGCGCGAAGCGGGCACATGGATGGCCGTTTTTGCCGAGGCCCTGGTGGGCACGATCGGCGGCGGCCACCTGGAATACGAGGCCATTGCCCAGGCGCGCACGCGGCTGCAAAAGGCCGGCAGCGAAGGCGACGATGCGCTGGTCCGCGTGGCGCTGGGGCCGTCTCTCGGCCAATGCTGCGGCGGTGTGGTCCACCTTCGTTTCGAGCGGGTCAGCGCCGCCGACATGCCGGCTTTGGCGCTGCGCCTGAGCCAGCGCGCACTGGCGCCGGTTGCGTTGTTTGGCGGCGGCCATGTGGGAAAGGCGCTGATCCAGCTGTTGGCGAGCCTGCCGTTTGAGGTGACCTGGATTGACAGCCGCGACGAAATATTTCCCGCAGACCTGCCCTCCAACGTCCATGCCGAATACTCGGACCCGGTGCAGGGGGCCGTCGCGACACTGGCTGCCGGCTCCAGCGTATTGATCATGAGCTTCAGCCACGCCGAAGATCTGGACGTGGTGGCGGCCTGCCTGCAGCGCCAGCGCGAGAGAGCCGACTTGCCCTATATCGGGCTGATTGGCAGCAAAACCAAATGGGCGGCGTTTCGCCACCGCCTGGAGGCGCGCGCCTTTACGCCCGCCGAAATCGCGCAGGTCACCTGTCCGATCGGCGTGCCGGGCATCACAGGCAAGGAGCCCGAGGTGATTGCCGTGGCGGTGGCGGCGCAGCTATTGCAAACGGTCAACGCGACTTGATGGCTGGGCGCTGGCCGGAAACCCGATAAACTCGCTGCATCAGGTCGCAGCGGAGCCGGGAAATTGACCGCCAGGCGCAATTTCTCTTGTTCGTGACCGAGTTTCTGCTTACAGCGCCCGCAGTGGTGAGCAGGCTTGCAAAGGTTGAGGGATATGGAAAACTACCTTCTCGACTGGGCCAACCTGCTGCTGCGCTGGGTCCACGTCATCACCGCCATCGCCTGGGTCGGTTCCTCGTTCTACTTCGTTTTTCTCGACAGCAGCCTGACGCCGCCGGTCGACGAAGAACTCAAAAAGCAGGGCGCCAGCGGTGAGCTCTGGGCGGTGCACGGCGGCGGTTTTTACCACCCCGTCAAGTTCGCCGTCAGACCACCGCAGCTGCCGGCGCACCTGCACTGGTTTTACTGGGAAAGCTACAGCACCTGGCTGTCGGGCTTTGCGCTCTTCACGGTGTCCTACCTCTGGAACGCCGGCACCTATCTGGTTGACAGGTCATTGATGAACTGGTCGCCCGGCGCGGCCGCAGGGGTTGCGCTGTCCGTCTTTGTGGTGTTCTGGATGCTGTATGACGGCATCTGTCAACTTTTCGGTCGTGGCAAAAATGGCGACGCCATCGTCGGCGCGCTGGTCGCGGTGCTGGTCTGCGTGGCCTCGTGGCTGGCCTGCCACTGGTTTGCCGGGCGTGCGGCCTTTTTGCTGGTGGGCGCCATGATGGCCACCGCGATGAGCGCGAATGTTTTTTTCTGGATCATCCCGGGGCAACGCAAGGTCGTCGCCGCGATCAAGGCCGGCGAAGCGGTGGACCCGGTGCACGGCCAGCGCGGCAAGCAGCGCAGCGTGCACAACACCTACTTCACGCTGCCGGTGCTGTTTTCCATGCTGAGCAACCACTACAGCTTTACCTGGAGCCATCCGCGGAACTGGCTGGTGCTGATGCTGATGATGCTGGCCGGCGCGGCCATCCGCCAGTTCTTTGTGCTGCGCCACGGCTGGAAGCTGGGGCGCAACCGCCATCCGCTGCCCTATGCGCTGGTGGGGCTGGCCGTGATCATCGGCGTGATCGTCTGGATGAAACCGGTTGCTACTGAATCGATAGCTGTTGGCGCCCGTCCTTCCACGGCTACAAGCCAAATTGCCTATGAACAAGTGCAGAAGGTGCTGGAACAGCGCTGCTACCTCTGCCACGGCGCGCAGCTGCAGATGAAAAACATACGGCTGGATTCGCCGGAACTGGTGAAGCAGCATGCGCAGGCCGTGTACCAGCAGGCCGTGGTCACGAAGGCCATGCCCATGAACAATGCCACCGGCATCACCGAGGCCGAGCGCGCGCTGATCGGGCAGTGGTTCCTGGCGGGCGCCAGGACGCCGTGACCGTGGGAAGGTGAATAGCTGCCGGCGCGGCTACCAGTCCACCACCAGGCCGGCCGCGCGTATTGACGACTTTTCAAAGTGGGTCGCCAGAAAGTCCACGAAGGCGCGCACCCGGGCCGAGGCCTGGTGGCGCTGCGGGTAGACCGCATGGATATCGGCCGGCGGCGTGCGGTAGTTGTCCAGCACCTGCTTGAGCCTGCCGCTGCGCAGGTAGCGGGCGATGTCCCACTCGGCGCGCATCACGATGCCCTGGCCGGCCAGCGCCCAGTTCACGGCGATCTCGCCGTCGTTGGTGCTCAGATTGCCGCGCACCTTGACGGCTTCCGTGTGCTTGCCCGACGACAGGCGCCAAATGCCGTAGGCCTCGTCGCCCTGGCGGATGCCTATGCAGTCGTGGCGCGTGAGATCGTGCGGCACCTTGGGCGTGCCATGTTTGGCCAGGTAGGACGGCGCGGCGCATAGCAGGCGCCGGTTGGGGGCGATGCGCCTGGCCATGACACGCGCATCGGGCGGCTCGCCGAAGCGCACGCACACATCGAAAGCATCCTCGCTCAGCGGCGGCGGGTTCACCGACAGCTGCAGCTGGACCTGCACCTCGGGATGCAGTTTGACAAAGCCCGAGATCAGCGGCGCGATGTGGCTGCGTCCGAAGCCCAGCGTGGCGTTGACGCGCAGCAGGCCCTTGGGCGCCGCCACGGCGCTGGAGACCAGTTGCTCCATGTCGTCGATGTCGGCCAGGATGCGGCGTGCATGCAGGAGGTAGGTCTCGCCCTCGGGCGTGAGGCCGACCCGCCGCGTGGTCCGGTTGAGCAGCTGCACGCCTAGCCGCGCTTCCATCTGGGCCAGGCGCTTGCTGACGGCCGGCGTGCTCACGTCCAGCTCGCGTGCCGCTGCCGAAAAGCTGCCGCAGCGCGCCAGCAGGCTGAAAAAGGCCATCTCGGATGGAGCGGATACGGGTGTGGACATTGTTGAATCAAAGTAAACAATGCCATAACTTTAGCGGCTTCCATTGAATATGGCAACCGGTAGAGTCGTGTCCACGCCTCACCTATTTCAATCATTTCACCCCCTTTCAACCAATTCAAGGAACGACATATGAAAACCTACAAGATAGCCTGCATCCCGGGCGACGGCATTGGCAAGGAAGTGGTGCCTGCGGGCCAGAAGGTGCTGGAAGCACTGGCGGCCTCGACCAAGGCGTTCGCATTCGAGTTCGAGAACTTCGACTGGGGGGGCGACTACCATCGCCAGCACGGCGTGATGATGCCGGAGAACGGCCTGGACGCGCTGCGCAACAAGGACGCCATTCTGTTCGGCTCGGCCGGCGACCCGCACATCCCCGATCACATCACGCTGTGGGGCCTGCGCCTGAAAATCTGCCAGGGCTTTGACCAGTACGCCAATGTGCGGCCCACGCGCATCCTGCCCGGCATCGACGCGCCGCTCAAGCGCTGCACGCCGGCGCAACTGGACTGGGTCATCGTGCGCGAAAACTCGGAAGGCGAGTACTCCGGCGTGGGCGGGCGTGCCCACCAGGGCCACCCGATCGAAGTCGCCACCGACGTATCGATGATGACCCGCGCCGGCGTCGAGCGCATCATGCGCTACGCCTTCAGGCTGGCCCAGTTGCGCCCGCGCAAGCTGCTCACCGTCGTCACCAAATCCAACGCGCAGCGCCATGCCATGGTGATGTGGGACGAGATTGCCTTGCAGATCAGCAAGGAATTTCCGGACGTGAGCTGGGACAAGGAACTGGTCGACGCCTGCACCGCCCGCATGGTGAACCGCCCGGCCACGCTGGACACCATAGTCGCCACCAACCTGCATGCCGACATCCTGAGCGACCTGGCCGCCGCACTGGCCGGCAGCCTGGGTATCGCACCGACCGGCAACATCGATCCCGAACGCCGCTATCCGTCGATGTTCGAGCCCATTCACGGCTCGGCCTTCGACATCATGGGCAAGGGACTGGCCAACCCGGTGGGCACCTTCTGGAGCTGCGTGATGCTGCTGGAGCACCTGGGCGAGAACGCTGCCGCGCAGCAACTGATGCAGGCCATCGAGCAGATCACCGCCAACGCCGCGCTGCACACCCGCGACCTGGGCGGCACCGCCACCACGGCCCAGGTGACCCAGGCCATCTGCGAGCGCATCGCCGCCACCGCGCAGCCGCCGCTGGCAGCCGCCGCCTGATTCCAGAACCACCCCAAGGAGACAAGACATGCAATCACAAAAACAAGGCCGGTACGTTTTGAAATTGGCTCATGCGGTGGCGATGGCCGCAGCGATGGTCTTGGGTCTGGCCAGCAGCGTGGCCTTCGCGCAGGCCTGGCCGGCCAAGCCCATCATCCTGATCGTGCCCTTCCCCGCGGGCGGCACGACCGACCTGCTGGCGCGCGCCGTGGGGCTGGAGCTGTCCAAGAGCCTGGGCCAGCCCGTGGTGGTGGAAAGCCGGCCGGGCGCCGGCGCCACGCTGGGCGCCGACTTCGTGGCCAAGTCCAAGGCCGACGGCTACACGCTGCTGATGGGCGCGGTGCACCACACCATCGCCACCAGCGTGTACCGCAAGCTGCCTTATGACTTCCAGAAGGACTTCGCCCCCATCAGCACGGTGGCGCTGGTGCCCAATGTGCTGGTCGTCAACCCGAATGTGCCGGCAAAGAACGTGAAAGAGCTGCTGGCCCTGGCCAAGGCCGAGCCCGGCAAGCTGACCTATGGCTCCAACGGCAACGGCACAGGCCAGCACCTGATAGGCGCGCAGTTCGAGGGCATGGGCGGCGTGCAGATGCTGCACGTGCCTTACAAAGGGAGCGGTCCGCTGACCACCGACCTGCTGGGCGGGCAGATCAACATGTCCTTCGACACCATCACGCCGGTGCTGGCGCACATCAAGGCGGGCAAGCTGCGGGCGCTGGCGGTGACCACCGGCAAGCGCTCGCCGACGCTGCCTGACGTGCCTACGCTGGACGAGTCGGGTCTCAAGGGCTTTAACCTGGGCACCTGGTTTGGCCTGCTGGCGCCGGCCGCAACTCCCAAGGAAGTCGTGCTGCGCCTGAACACCGAGCTGGTGAAGATCATCAACTCACCGGACTTCCGCAAAAAAATGGAAGATATCGGCGCCGAGCCTGTCGGCAACACGCCCGAGCAGATGGCCCGCCAGATCAAGGACGATACGGATCGCTTCGCCAGGCTGGTGAAGGACGCCAGGGTCACGATCGAGTGAAGCGGCGTTGCCGGCAGCGGCCTTGGTGCGGCCGGCCGGGAACGCCGGCTGCTACTGAATCAATAGCTGCTGGCGCTTTGCCTGCCAAGGCTGCAGGCCTGCATGATGATGGAAGGCAGGGGCGCCGGCTTCAATGCAGGGTGGATTTGGAAAACAGGTTCAGCACCACCACGCCGGCAATGATGAGTGCCATGCCCAGCATGCCGGCCAGGTCGATCTTTTGCTGGTGGACGACGAAGCCGGCGATGCTGATCAGCACAATCCCCAGGCCCGACCAGATGGCATAGGCCACGCCGGTGGGAATGGCTTTCATGGTGACCGTCAGGAAATACAGGGCGATCCCATAGCCCGTCACGGTAATGATCGAAGGCACCAGGCGGCTGAAGCTGTCGCTGGACTTCAATGCCGTGGTGGCGATGACTTCGGCAACGATGGCGATGCCCAGGGCCAGGTAGGAATTCATGCGGTTTTTTTGCGGGTGGTGATGGGGCATTCTAGGCAGCTTGGTTACCGGCCGGTTACCACGGCACAATCGGGGGAGGAGACATTTCATGACCACATTCAAGACCACCTCGATTCCCGACGCCGGCGCGCAACCCCGCCAATTTCTCGAATACCTGTTCCAGGCTGCGGTGACGCGTGCCCTGCCGCTGGAAAACACCGCCAGGTATTTGCCCAAGCCCCCGACGCCGGAAAGCGGCGGCCGCACGATTGTTCTGGGCGCCGGCAAGGCGGGCGGCTCAATGGCGCATGCGGTGGAGGCGCTCTGGCCGGCCGACGCGCCGCTTGAAGGCCTGGTCGTGACGCGCTACCACCACACGCCGCCGCGTCCCGCGGGCCTCAAGCAGCGCATTGAGGTCGTCGAAGCGGCACACCCGGTGCCCGATGCCGCCGGCCTGGCCGCCGCGCAGCGCATTCTGGCGATGACGCAGGGCCTGACCAAAAACGACCTGGTGCTGTGCCTGATCTCGGGTGGTGGCTCGGCGCTGCTGACCCTGCCGGCCGAGGGCCTGAGCCTGGAAGAAAAGCAGCGCATCAACAAGGCCCTGCTGGGCAGCGGCGCCAACATTGCCGAGATGAATTGCGTGCGCAAGCACCTCTCGCGCATCAAGGGCGGGCGTCTGGCTGCGGCCTGTGCACCCGCGCGCGTGGTCACGCTCACCATCAGCGACGTGCCGGGAGACGATCCGTCCATCATCGCCAGCGGCCCGACCCTGCCCGATGCCAGCAGCTGCGCCGAGGCGGTGGCCATTCTTCAGCGCTACGGCATTGATGTGCCGGGTGACATCATGAGCCTGCTGGAGCAGGGCGCGCTCGAGACACCCAAACCCGGTGACCCGATTTTCAACGGCCATGAGGTGCACCTGATTGCCACGCCGCAGCAAAGCCTGGAGGCGGCAGCCGAGGCGGTCCGGGCGGCAGGGTTGACGGCGCACATCCTGAGCGATGAAATCGAAGGCGAGTCGCGCGAAGTCGGCAAGGTACATGCGGCGCTGGCGCGTGCCGTGGCGCTCAGGGGCCAGCCTTTCCAGAAGCCCTGCGTGATTTTGAGCGGCGGCGAAACCACCGTGACGATCAAGCCGCTGCCGCCGGGGGTCGCCAAGGGGCGGGGTGGGCGCGGCGCAGAGTTCTGCATGGGGCTGGCGCTGGCCCTGCAGGGCCAGCCCGGCGTGTACGCGCTGGCGGCCGATACGGACGGGATTGACGGCACCGAAGACAACGCGGGGGCCTATGTGGCGCCCGATACCCTGCAGCGCGCGCTGGCGGCCGGCATGAAGATAGATGCCTACCTGGACCGCAACGATGCCTACGGCTATTTCGATGCGCTGGGCGATCTGGTCATCACCGGGCCGACGCATACCAACGTCAACGACTTCAGGGCCATACTGATTATTTAGGTCATTTGGCCTTGAGCGAGCCGTGAGCGCGGAATCCGTGTTCACGGCGGGGATCAGTCCCCCATGATGTGACGTTCCTTGATCAATTTGCCGAAGCGCGCCGTGTCCTCATGCGCTTTGGCGTCGAATTCGGCGGGGGTCATGGGCGCCACCTCGCCGCCCAGCGTGGCGATGCGGTCCTTTACCGCCTGGGTGCCCAGGATTTTGTTGATCTCGCGGTTCAGCCGGGCCGTGATGCTGGCCGGCGTTCCTGCCGGCGCGTAGAAGCCGAAGATGGTGTCGGCGTCAAAGCCCTTGAGGCCAGCCTCGCTGAGCGTGGGAACGTCAGGGAACAGCGGCGAGCGCTTGGGGCTGCCCACGGCCAGCAGCCTGAGCTTGCCCGCGCGCACATGGTTCAGGCCTACGCCCGGATCAAACATGAAATCCACCTGCCCGCCCAGCAAATCCTGCATCGCGGGCGCCGCGCCGCGGTAAGGCGCATGCACCGCGAAGGACTGGGTCATGTCCTTGAACATTTCTCCCGCCAGGTGGGGGGACGTGCCATTGCCCGGCGAGCCGTAGCTCAGTTTGCCGGGGTTGGCCTTGACGTAGGCGATGAAGGCCTTCACATCCTTGACGGGCAGTGACGGCCTGACTTCCAGAAACACCAGCACGCGGGCCGCAGCGGCCACGGGGATGATGTCCCTGGCCGGATCAAAGGACATCTTGGGGTAAATGGCCGGGTTGATGGACACCAGGCCACCCGAGGTCAGCAGCAGGGTGTAGCCGTCGGGGGGCGATTTGGCCAGGGCGTCACCGCCTATGTTGCCGCCGGCCCCCGCCCGGTTGTCCACGATCACCGGCTGGCCCAGGGCCTCCTGCAAAGGCTGGGCGATGGCGCGGGCGATCTGGTCGGCGGCGCCGCCGGGTGGGAAGTTGACGATGAGCCGGATCGGTTTGCTCGGCCAGGCCTGCGCCAGCGCCGCGACCGGTGACAGCACGGTTGCTCCCAAAAAGAGAGCGATCAGCGCGCGTCGCATAAGCGCCTGGTGCGGTTTTCCCTGAATTTTTTGAAGCATGTGTGTCTCCTGTAGTGGGGGACTTGTCCCCGTGAATGGAAAAAATTCAGAACGGGTAATGGCGCGGCGTGGTCTGCACGGTCAGCCAGCGCAAATCGGTAAACGCCGCGATGCCGGCCTGGCCGCCAAAGCTGCCGATGCCGCTGCCCTTGACGCCGCCAAAGGGCATTTGCGGCTCGTCGTGCACGGTCGGGCCGTTGACGTGGCAGATGCCGGACTGGATGCGCCCGGCCACCTGGAGGGCGCGGGCAATGTCGGCGCCAAAGACGGCACTGGACAGGCCGTAGTCGTTGTCATTGGCGCAGGCAATGGCTTCTTCCACGCCGCTCACGCGCACGATGGCCTTGACCGGACCGAAAGACTCGTCGCGGTAAATCTTCATCGCGGGTGTCACGTGGTCGATCAGCGTGGCGGCCATCAGCGTGCTGTCGGCCTTGCCGCCGCACAGCAGCCTGGCGCCGTTCTTCAGCGCATCGTCAATCAGCGCGTTGCAGCGCTGCACGGTGGCCATGTCCACCACCGAGCCCAGCACCACCGGGCCGTTGCGCGGGTCGCCCAGCGGCAGGCTGGCCGCCTTGGCTGCGAGCCTGGCGACGAAGGCGTCGGCGATTTTTTCGTCCACGATGATGCGCTCGGTGGACATGCAGATCTGCCCCGAGTTGGCAAAAGCGCCGAAGGCGGCGGCGTTGACCGCGGCGTCGAGGTCGGCATCGTCCAGCACCACCAGCGGGGCCTTGCCGCCCAGTTCCAGCACCGAGGGTTTCAGGTACCTGGCGCAATGGCCGGCGATGATCTTGCCGACCGCGGTGGAGCCGGTGAAGTTCACGCGGCGTACCGCCGGGTGGGCAATCATGGCTTCCACCACGGCTGCGGCATCTGCCGGGGCGTTGGTGATGAAGTTGACGACGCCGGGCGGCAGGCCGGCTTCCTGCAGCGCTTCGATGATCAGTCCATGGGTGGCCGGGCACAGCTCGGAGCCCTTGAGCACCACGGTGTTGCCGCAGGCCAGCGGTACCGCCACGGCGCGCACGCCCAGAATGACGGGCGCATTCCAGGGCGCCATGCCCAGCACCACGCCGGCGGCCTGGCGCACGCCCATGGACAGGCTGCCGGGCACGTCCGAGGGAATCACCTCGCCGGTGATCTGCGTGGTCAGTGCGGCGGCTTCCAGCAGGGTGCCGGCGGCCAGGTGCACGTTGAACCCCGCCCACAGGCCGGAGGCGCCGGTTTCGGCCGCCATGGCCGTGATGAAGGCGGGCGCCTTGGCTTGCAGCGCGTGGGCGGCTTTGGTCAGCAGCGCGCGGCGCTCGCCGGGGCCGGTGGCAGACCAGGCCGGGAAGGCCTTGGCGGCGGCTTCGACGGCGGCGATGGCGTCTTGCACCGTGGCGGCGGGGGCCGTGGTGGCCACCGTGCCGTCGAGCGGGTTGCGGCGCTCGAAGGTGGCCGCGTCACAGGCGGCGCGCTGTTCACCGTTGATTAAAAGGGAAATGCTGGGCATGTTGTGTCTCCTGCTGGAACAGATTGAATTTGCTATGAAATTAGTAGCTGCATGCGCCCGTTATAAAGGGGCTTGATCGTCTTTTTGTTCATCAAGCTACCTCCACTTCAAGCAACAGGGGCCGGGGGGAATGCAGGGCTTCGCGCAAGGCGCCGGCCAACCGGGCGGCATCGCGCACATGGATGGCGTCGCAGCCCTGGCCCCTGGCAAGGGCCAGAAAATCAAGTTCGGGCAGGTCGGTGCCCTGCAGGGTTTCGCCCGGCTGGAAGCCAAAGGTCGGAGCAAACTCCTGCAGCGCAGCGTAGCGGCGGTTTTTCAGGATGATGAAGGTAATGGGCAGCTTCAGCTGTGCGGCGCTCCACAAGGCCTGGATCGAATACATGCTGGAGCCATCGCCGATCAGGCCGATGACTTTTTTATCCGGCTTGGCGAGTGCCACGCCCACCGCCGCGGGCAGGCCGTGGCCCAGGCCGCCGCTGCACATGGTGTAGAAGGTTTCGCTGTGCAGTATGGGCAGGTAGTTCTGCATGGCCGCGCGCGAACTGGGCGCCTCTTCCACCACGATGGAGTCGGCAGCGCGCACTTCGGCCAGTGTCTGCATCACATAGGCCACGCTCATCAACGCGGACGGTTCGGCCCTGGGGCGCGGTGGGCGTGGCGCCGGCAAGGCCCTGGCCTTGGGCGCCGGGCGGGCCAGCAGGTCCTGCACCCCCAGGCGAATGCCGCCCACGGCCGAGGTGCCCACGGGCGCCCAGGCGGCGATGCCGGGGTCTTCAATCAGTTGCACCAGTTGGGCGCCGGGGGGCACATGCGGGCCAAAGCCCTCAACGTGGTAGGTGAACGCCGCGGCGCCCAGGGCAAAAATCACATCGTGGCCGGCCAGCAGGCTCACAATTTTTTCGCGCATGGCCGGCAGAAAACCAGCAAACAGGCGATGGTCTTCTGGAAAGCCGCAGCGCCCTGACATCGGTGCGACCCACACCGCGGCGTTATGCCGTTCGGCCAGCGCCACCACCTCGGGCCAGGCAGCATCGCGGTCCACCGCGGCACCGACCACGAAAGCCGGGCGTTCGGCCGCATCCAGCGTGTGGCCGATGGCATTCAGCACGTGCGGCTCGGGCCGTGTTTCGGTGCTGACCAGGCGCGCTTGCACGGGTTCGCACGATTTCTCCCAGTCATCGGCCGGAATCGACACCAGCACCGGCCCGCGCGGTTGCTGCATGGCGATGTAGTAGGCGCGCGCAATGGCCAGGGGCACGTCCTCGGCGCGTGCGGGCTCGATGCTCCATTTGACATAGGGCTTGGGCAACTCGGTGGCTTGGCTCGAGAACAGGAAGGGGTCAAACGGCAGGATGGAGCGTGCCTGCTGCCCGGCGGTGATCACCATGGGCGTGCGGTTCTTGTGCGCCGTGAAGATATTGCCCATGGCATGGCCCACACCGGCCGCCGAATGCAGGTTGACAAAGGCGGCATTGCGCGTGGCCTGGGCATAGCCGTCGGCCATGCCGACCACCACCGACTCCTGCAAACCCAGGATGTAGCGGAAGTCGGGCGGGAAATCCAGGAACAGCGGCAGCTCGGTTGAACCGGGGTTGCCAAAAATGGTGTCGATCTTGAAAGCGCGCAGCAAATCCAGCACGGCTTCACGCACGCTGGTGTGGGGGGCCGGGCGGAGTGTTGTTGCCGTCAAGGGGAGGGCATTGGCCTGGGGCATCTGAAGGGTCCTGGTTTTGGGCGGGTAGAGCGCGCGACTTGCGTTGTTGGCGAATCTTCGGTGCTGGCCTGTCATAAATCAATAAAATAAAAAGACTAAGTAGTATTAGATACATGCATATAAAAGACATCGACCTGAATCTGCTGCGGCTGTTTGACGCGGTGTACCGCACCCGCAACGTCAGCCGCGCGGCCGAGTTGTTGGACCTGACCCAGCCCGCCGCCAGCCAGGGCCTGACGCGGCTGCGCCTGCTGATCAAGGACCCGCTGTTTGTGCGTGCCGGCGGCGGTGTGCAACCCACCCCCAAGGCCGACCGCTTGGCCGATGCGGTGCGCAGCGCGCTAGGCACGCTGGAGCAGGCGCTCAATGAGTCGGCGCTGTTTGAGCCGTTGCAGTCGCGCAAGGTGTTTCGCATCCACATGAGCGACATTGGCGAGGGCCGTTTTCTGCCGGATCTGATGGTGGCGCTGCGGCGGCTTGCGCCAGGCGTGCGCCTGGAAACCTTGCCGCTGGCCAGCAGCGACATTGCCCAAACACTGGACAGCGGGCGCATCGACTTTGCGTTCGGCTTTTTGCCCACCGTCAAGGATACGCAGCGCGTGCAGCTGCTCAAGGACCGCTACATCGTGCTGCTGCGCGAGGGGCATCCCTTCATCAAGCGGCGCCGCAGCGGCCAGGCGCTGCTGGACGACCTGCACCAGTTGGAGTTTGTGGCGGTGCGCACCCACTCCGACACGCTGCGCATCCTGCAGCTGCTGCAGCTGGAAGATCGGTTGCGCCTGACCACCGAACATTTCATGGTGCTGCCGGCCATTGTCAAAAGCACCGACTTGGGGGTGGTGATGCCGCGCAATATCGCACGGACATTTGCCGCGGCCGGCGGCTACGCCATCATCGAGCCGCCGCTTCCCTTGCGGGATTTCACGGTGTCGCTGCATTGGAGCAAGCGCTTTGAGGCCGACCCCGGCAATCGCTGGCTGCGGCAGACGATTGTGGATTTGTTTGCCGAAGGCTGAGAGCCTGTAGATCGGGAACAGGCCCTGGTCAATAGGACCTGGGCAGCCCCAGCACCTTCTCCGAGATGAAGTTCATGATCATCTGCGGACTCACCGGGGCGATGCGCGGAATGTAGCTCTCCCGCAGGAAGCGTTCGACGTGGTACTCGCGCGCATAGCCCATGCCGCCCAGCGTCAATATGGCGGTCTGGCAGGCGTCCTGCGCGGCTTCAGCGGCCAGGTACTTCGCCGTATTTGCCTCTGCGCCGCAGGCCTGATTCGCGTCATAGAGCGACGCTGCTTTCAAGACCATCAGGTTGGCCGCTTCAAGCTGCATCCAGGACCGGGCCAGTGGGTGTGCTACGCCCTGGTTCTGCCCGATGGGGCGGCCAAAGACCACTCTTTCCTTGGCGTACTGCGTTGCCAGGCGCAGCGCCACACGTCCGAGGCCGATGGCTTCGGCAGCAATCAGAATGCGCTCAGGATTGAGACCATGCAGGATGTACTCAAAGCCACGACCCTCCTCACCGATACGATCCGCTTCGCTCACGCGAAGCCCGTCTATGAACAGCATGTTGGAGTCCACGCCAGCGCGACCCATCTTGTCGATCTCGCGCACCTCCACATGCTCGCGGTCCAGCGCGGTGTAGAACAGGGTTAGTCCTTGCGTGGGCTTGCTCACGGCATTCAGCGGGGTCGTCCGGGTCAGAATCAGCATTCTGTCGGCCACCTGGGCGGTCGATATCCAGATCTTTCGGCCGGAAATCACATAGTGATCGCCATCACGAATTGCCTGGGTTTTGAGCTTGGTGGTGTCCAGTCCGGCATCCGGCTCCGTGACGGCGAAGCAGGCCTTTTCCGCGCCTGAAATCAGTGGCGGCAAAAAGCGCTGCCTCTGTGCTTCGGTGCCAAACACCACCACCGGGTTCAGGCCGAAGATGTTCATGTGGATGGCCGATGCGCCTGACATGCCGGCGCCGGACTCGCTGATGGCGCGCATCATCAGCGCTGCCTCGGTAATGCCCAGACCCGCTCCGCCTTGCGCTTGCGGCATGGCGATGCCCAGCCAGCCCGCCTGGGCTACCGCACGGTGGAACTCGTGCGGAAAGCCACCGTGAACGTCATGGTCGCGCCAGTAGTCAAGGGGAAATCGCTCGCACAGGCGCTCAATGGCGGCCACCAAAGCCTGCTGGTCTTCATTCAGGGAGAAATTCATGTGGCTTGCCTTGTGACGCCCTTGGCCAGCAAGGTGCTAATGGATGAGTCGTCGTAACCTGCTTCGCGCAGCAGCTCGGCGCTGTGCTCGCCAACACGCGGTGTCAGCAGGCGAATGCCGGGTGGGGTTGCGCTGTAGCGGCCCACCGGCGCCAGCGTACGGATGTGTCCCTCCGTGGGATGCTCGAACTCGGGGAAAAAACCGACGGCATTGAGGTGTGCGTCTTCGACCAGGCTGTCCATCGTGTGCAGCCGGGTCACCGGTATGTCACAGGCCTCCAGCGCCAGCAGCCACTCTTCAGAACATCGGGTTTTCATGGCATCGGCCACAAAGGCATAGACGGCAGCGATGTTGGCGGCGCGGGCCGTGTGCGTGCAAAACATCGGGTCGCTCGCCAGGTCGGGCCGGTTGATCACCTTGAAAAAGCTCTGCCAGTGTTTGTCGTTATAGATGAGCACGCACAGGTAACCATCTGCAGTGGCATAAGGCTTGCGGTGTTCTGCCAGCAGCCGCGCGTAGCCCATATCGCCAAGCGGCGGCTCGAAAGTTTTGCCGCCCAGGTGGTCACCCAGGACGAACTGCGACAGGGCTTCGAACATGGTCACCTCGACAGCCTGTCCCTGTCCGGTGCGCTGGGCGTGCAAGACCGCGCTCAACAGGGCAATGGCAGCCTGCAGGCCCACACTTCTATCAGCCAGCGTGACGGGGGCGTAACGGGGCACATCGCCGCTTTGCCGGGCAGAAAGCGAAGGCACGCCGGCCGCGCCCTGAATCAGGTCGTCATAGGCCGGCTTGCCGGCGTAGGGGCCGTCCTCGCCATAGCCAAAGGCTCCGATGTAAACGATTTTCGGGTTGACTGCCGCGACATCTTCATGGCTTAGACCCAGGCGCGCCATCGCCTGGGGCCTGACGTTGTAGATCAGTGCATCGCAGCCCGCAGCCAGCTTGAGGCAGGCTTCGCGTCCCTCGGGCTGCTTCAAATCAAGCACCACCGAGCGCTTGTTGCGGTTCAGGTGTATCGCCATGTGTCCCATGCCGGGGTTGCGCATCGGGCCGACCGCGCGCAGGTTGTCGCCGGCGGGCGGTTCTACCTTGATGATGTCGGCACCCAGGTCGCCCAGCGTCTGCGTGGCGTAGGGGCCCATGACGACGGAAGTCAGGTCAAGAATGCGGATCCCCTGGAGGGGACCCGTGTTGGGAGTCAAGGTGTTCATTGGCGTTGGCGCGATGCACTCATTCAGGCTGAATGCCCGCGTTCTTGACGAGCTTGGTCCACTTGACCAGTTCGGTCGCAACGAACACACCGAGTTCGTCGGACGTGCTGCCGAAGGCGTCGAATCCGAGCCCGGCGAACTTTTCCCGTGCCACTTTGTCGCTGGCAATCCTGACCAGGGCCTTGTTCAGTTTCCCGACAACATCTTTCGGTGTTCCCGCTGGTGCAAAAACGCCGTTCCATGACGTGATGTCAAACCCCTTGAAACCCGGCGTTGCAGCAATGGGCGGCAGCTCGGGAAACAGTTTGCTGCGCTCTTCGGTGGTGACTGCGAGCGCGCGCATCTTGCCTGCCTTGACGGTTGCCAGGCCGGCCGCGGTGTCGACGAACATCATGGAGACCTGCCCGCCGATGACGTCGACGATGGCCGGTGGCGTGCTCTTGTAGGGGATATGCAGCATGTCGATGCCTGCCATGCCGGCAAAGGTGGCTCCTGCCACAATGCCCGTGCTGTTGCCGCTGGCATAACTGAGCTGACCGGGCCTGGCCTTGCCATAGGCGATCAGTTCGGCCACTGTCTTGACAGGCAGGCTGTTGTTGACGACGAGCAGAAAGGGCAGGTTGCCCATGCGCGACACGGGGGCGAAACTTTTGATCGGGTCATAAGGCAAACGCTTCATCAGGCTCGGATTGGCCGAGTGCGTGGTGTTGGTCGTCATGAACAGGGTGTACCCATCCGGGGCTGCCTTGGCCACGTACTCCGCGGCAATGGCGCCGTTCGCCCCCGCCTTGTTCTCCACGATCACCGTGCCTTTGAGCGTTTCCCCCAGGGCCTGTGCGGTGATGCGTGCAATGGCATCGGTTCCGCTTCCTGCCGCGAATGGCACGATCAGCCTGATCGGCTGCGTGGGATAGTCGGCGGCCTGCACCCCGAAGGTGGGGCCCAGGCCTGCGAGGGCGGCAAGCAGGCAAAGCTGGCGTCGATTAAGTTTCATTTTGTCTCCT
The DNA here is from genome assembly GCF_001598235.1 of Polaromonas jejuensis NBRC 106434. GTDB lineage: Bacteria > Pseudomonadota > Gammaproteobacteria > Burkholderiales > Burkholderiaceae_C > Polaromonas > Polaromonas jejuensis. The sequence goes on from NZ_BCYO01000015.1 coordinate 89,437, forward strand.
GTTTTTTTGGGGGGCTTCAGCGAATCACCCGGTCGGGGGACTCTTCATACGGCGGGCTGTAAATAACGAGAACCCGCACTGGTTCTTCACTGACCACCGTGAAGGTGTGCATCTGGTCAGCTGGAAAAAAGCAGCAGTCGCCCGGGCCCAGTTCGCAGCGTTGGCCTGCGACTTCTGCGACAGCGCGGCCTTGCAGCATGTAGCAGACCTGCTCGATGCCGGGGTGTGCATGGGGCAGGGCGCCTTTGCCCTTCTGGATATTGCCGACCAAAACTTCGAGCTGTTTGGCGCCCACGGTTTCGGGCCCGATCAGTCGCTTGTTCAGCGTACCGGTGTGGTTGGCGGGGTGGTAGCCGTCAATGTCCGCTTCGCGGATGAAGTAGTTGACGTGTTTGAGGGGCGGGGCGGGTTTCATGCATCAGTCTTTCTGTTCAATGGCTGCACAGGCCACGCGCAGCATGGAAGCCAACCGCTCGATATTGGGCTCAATGCGGTAGAGCGGACCCACGATCGAGATCGCGTAATGTTCCGTCCCCAACTTGAAGGGCCAGGCAACCCCGGCCAGGTCCGGCAGTGTTTCACCGAGATTGGAAAACCAGCCTTTGCGCTGCGTCTCCAGCAGGTTGGCGGCCACCGCTTTGGGGGTTACCAGCGTGCGTTCTGTTTTCCGCACCATCTTCATGCCTGCCAGCGCGCGGGCCTGTTCTTTGGGCTCCAGGGTTGACAGCAAGGCCTTGCCTGCAGAGTTGCAGTAGGCGTCGCGCACTTCGCCCGGCTGGGCCGTGTAGCGGATGCTGCTGGGCGAGTCCAGTACGTCGAGGTACACCACGCGATACTCATCGCGGAATTTCGACAGCACCACGGTTTCCGCGGAGGCATCGCGAAGCTCCTGCAGCGCGGGCTTTACCCGGTCCAGAACGGGGTCGTTGGCGGAAATGGTTTGAGCTATTTTGAGTAGCCGCCCCGTCGGGTAATAACCCTGGCGCCGGCCGATTTCGTAGAGATATCCGGTCAGCTCCAGTGTCCGGATCAAATTCAGGCAACTGGATGCAGGCATCTCAAGTTGCCGGGCCAATTCCGAGAGGGTCAAGGCCCTTTTTTCCCTGGAAAAAACCTCAAAAAGTTGAGAAATTTGTAATGTATTTTTCACTCCCATGAATTAAGTTTCGCCTGTATGAAAAATATAGTCAAGCCATTTTTTCCCGATTGAGAGAAGCTAGTCCGTGCAAAGAGGGCTATCAATCAGCTTCAAAGTGCCGGGGATGACGGCTCTGGCCAGGATGACAACAGGAAGCATGTGAGCGAATTCGGCGTCGATTCGCACCAATGTCAATGACTTCCGGGCGCTCTTGATTCCGTAGTGGCTGGGCCTTCATTGGAAGGTGCGGGCAACACGGCTGCAGCCTCTCTGCGCATCAGCGTACGCACGAGGCTGGCAAACCACACCAGCCCGATGGCGGCCGCCGTCCAGACCAGCCTTTGCCCCAACCGTTCCTGATCGTCGAGCAGGTAGGCGTTGCACACCCGTACCGGCGAGCTCTCAAACAGGGTGCCCACGACGGCCATCATGGGCAGCACATTGCCGAGAAAGAACCCTTGCACCAGCCAACCAGCCGGTTGCCACGAGAGCCGCACCGCCGCGCCGCAAGCAAGCAGGGCCAGCCACTTGGCCAGCTCGATCCGGCCATCGAGCAGTGCCAGGTCGAGCAGGCGCGGAATCATCAAGATGGCCAGGATCAGTGCGGTGGCGAACAGGCCACTGATGCCGTAAGCATTCCAGGCACTCAGGCGTAGCCGCCAGCGGGTTGGCAAGGCAGCAACCAGCAAAAATCCGGCCAAGGCGATCAGGGGATATTGAATCAGCATGTGGGTGCTCATGCCGGCTTCCAGCCAGTGCCTCGCAGCGGGCAAGGCCAGCAAACCCAGCCATGCCAGGGCGGCGGAGGCCAGCCATAGGCGCCAGTGTTGCGGCAAGGGCTTCATGGTCTTTATGGTGAAGAGCGGCTGGCCAGATCGCGCGCGTAGTCGAGTGCGAGCTGTTGCTCGGCATAGTCAAAGATGCGCACCAGGCGACCCTGTTGATTGACCACCAGCAGCGCCGCATTGTGTTCGAAGTCGCCCCGCCCGTCGGGCACCACCACGACCTGGAATTCTTCCAGCAGGCGCTGGGTTTCCTGTGCGTCCTGAACGCGCGCAAAGCGCCAAAGGTCCGGATCGGCATGCAATCGCGCCGCATAAGTCTGCAGCACCTGCGGGCTATCGTGCTGCCCGTCAAAGCTGATAGACAGCAGTTTCACCTGTTTGGCGTAGGCATCGGTTTGGCTGGCGGCTTGCAGCGTTGCCTGCAATTGCTGGTAAGCGCTGCCCAGCGCCAGGCAAACCGTCTGGCAACGGGTATAGACAAAGTCCACCAGCGTGACAGATCGGCCATCGGTCAGCCATTGGTGCAGTGGCTGTGCGGGAATGCCGGGCCCGTCAATCCGCACCGCAGGGGTGGCGACCGGCGCCAGGGCCACCTCGAGACGGCGCGCCCCTTCCGCGGTCCAGACCTGAAAATCATGCGTCAGGCACGCTGCGCAGCCATAGCCGGCCAACGCCAGGCTTGCGCTCAGCAAAGTGGTGCGAAGCATCAGGCCCGGCGCTCCCGGGCCGGCGGTTTCATGCGGACCCCATGCGCCGTGGCTGCATCGGTCGCGATGGGCGCAATGGAGTCTGTCATGTTGGTGTCTCGCACACCCCTCTCCGGACGTTGCTGTTCAGGGCGCTTTGGCCGTCAGCGCCTTGAGCTCGGCGCCGCCGTTGAACGGGGTGGTGCGTGTGCTGGCCTTGCGTTCGGTCTCGAACAGTTCGGGCTTGAGGGCGCCGGCCTTGTTCGACCATTCGCCGCGAACATAGCTGGCGACGGCGGCCAGTTCGGCGTCGCTGAGTTGCTGGAATGAGGGCATGGCGCCCTTGAAGCTGTTGCCCATCACCGTCAGTTCCCCGGTGATCCCATGCAGCAGGATGTTGGCCACCGTGCGTTCATCGCCGGCCACCCACTCGGAGCCGTCCAGTGGCGGGAACACCCCCGGCAAGCCTTTGCCGGTGGCCTGGTGGCAGGCTGCGCAATTGGCGGTGAAAACCTGCTTGCCATCAGCGGCACCTGCTGCGGCACCCGGCGCCGGGCCCCTCAGGTCGGCCACGGTGCGCCTGTCCCCTAGATCGGCCCGGCCAAAGGGTTCCGAGAGCACGATGTAGGCGACCCCGGAAAGCACCACGGCCAGCGTGATGATCGCCACGATGACGGGAATCGGCTGGCTGCGCTCGGTCGGCTCTTCCTGCTCACGCGCTTGCGCCTGGCGCCGTGATTCTGGTTCGTTCAGCATGGGTGCACCTTGTGTTCAGGGTTTGGGGACGGGCGGCAGCACCGGGTAGGTGTGGTTCAAGCCCTGAAGGTACTTGACCAGGTCCAGCGCCTGGGGTGTCGGCACCACCACCTGGCCGACGTTGGGGCCATAGGCGGGCGGCAGGGCCAGTGGCTGCTCGCCCTCGCTCTCGGCGTCCTTCGCATCCTTGACGATGAACAGATAAGGGTAGGACGGCATGATCGAGTCCGGCACATAGGCACGCGGCTGGTAGAGGTGGCCCAGGTGCCAGTCACGGCTGGGCTGGCGCACGCCGATGTTGAACAGGTCCGGACCGGTGCGCATGCTGCCCAGCAGGTGCGGCTTGTCGTAGAAGTAGTCGCCGGGCACCGAGGCGCGTCCCCAGCCGCGTGCCAGGTCGGGGCCGAAGTTGCGGTCGCGCGGCTGCTGGCTGTGGCAGTAAACGCAGCCGTTGGCGATGTAGACCTCGCGCCCGCGCAACTGCGCGCTGGTATAGGGTTTGAGTCCCGGGGGCGGCTGGATGTCGCGCACCTCCATGTAGGGCATGACCACCAGCGCCGCGGTGGCAACCGCCAGGGCCACCATGGCGCCCGAAACCAGCTTGACTTCATTTTCCATGCGCCAGCTCCTGTTGCTTGTTGGACCAGAAGAGGGCCGCGCCGGCACGTGTCGGTCCAAAGCGCAGCGCCATCGCCAGGAAGTGGCCGACGAAGACAATGTGGCTGAGCACCATCAGGGTGCCGCCCACCGAGCGCCACTTCAGATAGGGTGCGGTCAATGTGACCGAATCCATGAAGGGCCTGGCCGCGTCCAGCATGGCGACCCCCTGCAGATAGCCACCGATCGACAGTCCGACGAAATAGATCGCGATACCGGTTGCCGCCAGCCAGAAGTGCAGGGTGATCAGCCGCGGGTAGGGCCATTCCCAGTTCAGCACGCGCGGCATCATGAAATAAACGGCGCCGAACAGCACCATGGTGACGAAACCATAGGCACCCAGATGCGCATGCCCCACCGTGTGGTGTGTGAAATGGACCACCTGATTGACGCTGCGCAGCGCCTCGAACGAGCCCTGCAGCGACGAGGCCAGGTACATCAGCCCGCCAAACATCATGAAGCGCAGGGTGGGCGAGTAGCGCGCCAGGTGCATGCGCCCCTTCAGCGTGCCGCCCATGTTGATGCTGAAGGCAATCACCGGGATCACCATCATGATGCTTTGCACGATGGACAGCGTGGTCAGCCAGCCCGGCACCGGGCCGCCAATCAGGTGGTGACCGCCGACCTGGCCATAAAAAAAGGCCAGCGTCCAGAAACCCAGTATCGACAGGTTGTAGGAACTCACCGGCCGGCCTATGGTCTTGGGCAGGAAGTAGTAGATGGCCCCCACGCTGACCGGCGTGAACCACAGGCCCAGCACGTTGTGCCCGTACCACCAGTTGGTGGTGGCCTGTTGCACGCCGGTGTGCACACCGGGCAGCTTGCCCACCAGGAACAGCAAGGCAATCCACAGCAGCGCCGCCACCATGTACCAGACGCTGACATAGAGGTGCTCGACCTTGCGGTTCACCAGCGTGAACAGTACCGGCAGGATGACCAGCGCGAAGCCGGCAAAAATGAAGATGGCGATCTGCCACGGAATCTCCAGGTATTCCATGCCATCGGTCCAGCCCACCGCAATGGCGCCAATGCCGGCGGCGATCCCCGTGTTGATGAGCGCCCCGCCCAGCATGGCCCAGATCGCACCGTACAGCTCCGTGCGCAGCAGGCGCGGCAGCAGCCACAGGATCATGCCCAGTGCGGCATTGGTGATCCAGCCGTACAGCACGGCGTTCAGGTGCACGGTGCGGATGCGGCCAAAGGTCAGCCAGGCCTGCTGGGTCAGCCAGTCGGGTTCGTGCAGCTTGATGGAAGAGGTCAGGCCCGCGAGCGAGCCGACCAGCAGCCAGAAGCAGGCGAAGGCGATGAACATGAAGACCGGGAATGCGCTTGAGCGGTCGGATTCGATACGGTCCTGCAGTTCGGCGGCATCGGCGGCGTGCACCTCGATGCCGCCTTCCTTCGCCGCCCGCTGCATGGAGTCATGCGCCGCATCTGCCAGTGCCGGATCATCCACCCGCCCGATCTCGCCGCGCGCGAAGATCACCGAGGCGGCGGCGGAATTTTCCAGCAGCAAGCCCCTGCGCAGGGACCAGATGAAAACAAACAGGCCGATGATGGACAGCAGGAATGCGCCGAGCAGGCTGAGAATGGCGCTATCCATCATGCGGCTCCCCGCAGGCACAAGAAAGCCCCCGGGGGCTGGCTGGAGTGACGGTAGTGCCATACCGTGTTGCGGATGGGGTGGGCAACGTTCATCATTCCTCCTGTAGGGACGGACCTGCTGACCCTGTCATTCGCGGGTGCCCCTTGTCAGCATCAGGGGTGGATCTTTTGTCTCGGACGGTTCAACGTCCCTTGTCGGGCCGTGGCCGGATCATCATGGGGGAAAAGCGCCAAACATACAAGATGAAAACACCGACCCAGGCAAGGGCGGTCGGCATGGTCGGCTCTCGTAGTTGCAGGTCCGCCAAGTGCCCTTGGCGGTCACTGGTGGTTGGGATTCGAACGACGGGATGGCAGCGGGGGACTAAACCGCTCTCGCGGTAATCGCTTCGGCGACATCGTGGTTATTCGTTCCGCCGCTGGTTCTGCCAAGTTGACGGGTGAGGCAATCCGCCTCGCTCTTCGACTGGAGTGAACCATGAGCTCATTGACGCCCTCCGTCTCCCCGTTGCGGCAACGCATGATCGACGACATGCGCATGCGCAAGTTCAACGGCAAGACCCAAATCCATTACATCCGCGCCGTGCGCAGGCTCGCCGCCTTTCTCAAGCGATCGCCGGACACCGCCACCGCCGAGGACCTTCGGGCCTTCCAACTGCACATGGTCGACACTGGCACGTCCCCGCCGACCATCAACTCCACGCTCAGCGGCCTGAAGTTCTTCTTCGATGTGACGCTGGGCCACGCCGAGCTGATGGTCAAGGTGCAGCCTGTGCACCAGCCGCGCCCGCTGCCGGTAGTGCTGAGCTGCGACGAGGTCGCTCGCCTGATCGCTGCTGCACCGAACCCCAAGTATCAGGCGGCACTGTCCGTGGCCTATGGGGCCGGGCTGCGCGCCAGCGAGGTCTGCGCGCTGAAGGTCACCGACATCGACAGCGAGCGCATGACGCTGCGCGTGGAGCAAGGCAAGGGCCGCAAGGACCGCTATGCCTTGCTCTCGCCCGTGCTGCTCGAGCGGCTGCGGGCATGGTGGCGGGTGGGCCACGCGCAGGGCAAGATCCTGCCCAATGGCTGGCTGTTTCCGGGGCTCAACCCCATGGACTCGCTGTCCACCCGGCAACTCAATCGCGCGATCCACCTGGCCGCTGACGCCGCCCATATCGACAAGCGAGTGTCGATGCACACGCTGCGCCACAGCTTCGCAACGCACCTGCTGGAGCAGAAGGTCGATATCCGGGTGATCCAGGTGCTGCTCGGCCACAAGCGGCTGGAGACCACCGCGCTGTACACCCATGTGGCCACCGAAGTGCTGCGCGCGGTGATCAGTCCACTGGAGACGCTGCCGTCGTCGTAGTCCTGCCGTCGTGGGGCACGCCGCCCTGGAAGTCGCCGACATCTTCCGCCTCCATGGACCTGCCTGGCGTCAGGCTCAGCGTGACCACCTGAGCCTGGCCCAACTCAAGGTCATGTCGGCCATCGAGCAGTGCCGCAGCGCGGCATTGGGTGGGCATGTCTTGCGCTGCAACGGGTGCGGCACCGATCAGATCGCCTACAACTCCTGCCGCAACCGGCACTGCCCGAAGTGCCAGGCCGGCGCGGCCCAACGTTGGCTCGAAGCACGCACCGCCGATCTGCTGCCGGTGGAGTACTACCACGTTGTCTTCACGTTGCCGGCGCCCATCGCCGACATCGCGTACTGCAACAAAGCCGTCGTTTACGGCTTGCTGTTCGACATCGCCGCAGAGACCCTTTTGACCATCGGCGGCGACCCGAAGCACCTTGGCGCGCGCCTGGGCGTGACGCTGGTGCTGCACACCTGGGGCTCGGCTCTGACGCACCACCCGCACGTGCATGGCGTTGTCCCCGGCGGCGGCCTGACGCGCGATGGCGAACACTGGATCGCCTGCCGGCGCGGGTTCTTCCTGCCGGTGCGCGTGCTGTCCCGCTTGTTCCGCCGGCGCTTTCTCGAAGCGCTGCAACAGGCGCATCGCGATGCCCGGTTGCAATTCTTCGGTGAGCACGCGCCGCTGGCCGACGCCGAGGCGTTCGCCCGCTGGCTAGCACCGCTGCGCCAATGCGAGTGGGTGGTCTACGCCAAGCGCCCGTTCGCCGGGCCCGAGGCGGTGCTGGCGTACCTGTCGCGCTACACGCACCGCGTGGCCATCTCCAACAGCCGTCTCATCGCGCTCGATGAGCACGGCGTGACCTTCCGCTGGAAGGACTACCGCGCCAAGGGCCGCACCCGCTACAAGGCCATGACGCTCGACGCGGGCGAGTTCATGCGCCGCTTTCTGTTGCACGTGCTGCCCGGCGGCTTCCACCGCATCCGCCACTACGGGCTGCTGGCCAACTGCAACCGAACCGCCAGCCTAGCTCTCGCACGCCAGTTGCTGCAAGTGCCGCCGCAGGATCCGCAGCCCTGCGACGATTCTCTGGACACGGCGCGACCGACCTTCGTCTGCCCGCACTGCGGCCACGCGATGACCATCGTGCAGACCTTCACGCGCGGCGAGACGATCCGCGCGCCACCTCATCGGCCCACGCCATGAGCACTCCTGGCTGCCAGCGCAACTCAAGTTCGTCGACGCTTCACGCGTCGGCACGGTCACCTCGTGTCTGGCGCGTTGTACCCTTACGTCCATGCCTGCGCACCATCTTGTCTGACGCGACCTTGCGCACCATTGCCTGCATTCGCCTCGTCGCCGAGAGTCTGCACGCCAATCGAGCGCACCATCACCGCGCCACCGCACGCCTGCAATCGCCATAGCGTCAACCGACACCGCCACGTGCGCCGCGGTTTCCTCCCTCGAGGTTTGTTCGACACCTGTCCTCCATTCAGGGGCATCACGTCATTGGTGTGTTGCGCGGGCAGGTGTCGAACAAACCTAAACGATGAACAAACCTAAACGATGAACAAACCTAAACGATGAACAAACCTAAACGATGAACAAACCTAAACGATAGCTGCCGGTGGGCAGTGCCCGCTTCCTGGCAACCCAATTGCATGAGCGGGGTTACCCGTCAGCCGTCTCTCGTGGCGGCCAGCTTCGTGCCCAAAGCAGGCGTGAAGGTACATGTCAGAAAACGTGTGCCTAAGGCGCACACTGCGGAATCAAAGCGGCGGCCGGAGGAGGCGTCAGACCCCCCAAGCCGCGTCCGCGGGTGTTACGGCTCGAGCCTGCCCATAGACGTCGCTGGCGAGCGAGCAGGTTTTAACACGTGTAGAGACACCTCACTCAAGACGTGTGACGCCTGGTGTACTCAATCAGTGCCTTCAATTTCGTCGGCTGATCGTGCCTGCTGGGGTAGTACAGGTAAAAGCCGGGAAACGTCGGTGAGAACGAGGTCAATACCCGCTTGAGCCGCTTGGCCCGGATATGGGGCAGTGCCAGCTGCTCGAAGGTGTAGGCCAAGCCGACGCCCTCAAGTGCGGCGTCCACGCTGAACAGCGTGTCGCTGATGGTCAGGCTCCCCTTGACCTCGTACTCCACCAGACGGTCATTCACCTGGAATTCCCATTTGTAGATCGCCCCCGTGGCTGCAAAGCGGAAGCGCACGCAGTTGTGCCGCACCAGCTCATCCGGATGGCGCGGCGCAGGAAAGCGCCGCAGGTATTCGGGTGAAGCAACCACCGCGACGGTGACCGGCCCGCCCAAGGGGACGGCCACCATGTCCCGGTGGACGCTCTCGCCCATGCGGACACCGGCATCGAAACCTTTCTCGACGATGTCCACGAAGCCCTCATCGTTGGTGAGCTCGAGCTGGACATGGGGATTCTCCTGGAGGAAGCCGGCCAGCAGCGGGCGCAGAACCATCGCGGTGGAAATCCTTGCGGCATTGAGCCGCAAGGTGCCGGCGGGCCGTCCCTGGAGGACGTTCAGTTCCTCCCCCGCCTCGACCACCTGGCCAAGGGCCGGGCCGATCCGTGCGAGGTAGGCCTCGCCGGCTTCCGTCAGGCTCACGCTGCGTGTCGTCCGATTCAACAGCCGCACGCCCAGGCGGGCCTCCAGCTGCCGGATGGCCTGGCTGAGGGCGGAGGGCGAGACCTCCAGTTCCGCCGCAGCCGCAGTGAACCCGCGGTGCTCCGCCACCTTCCAGAACGCCATCAATCCGTCCATCTGATTCAGTTTCATACCTTGAAGCATACCTTCACAAGGCATGCAGCATTAGGGTATTTTTCTTTCTTATGGTGATCCCTAAACTTCGGCCATTGCACAAGGAATGCTTGGTGAGCAAGCCACCAGATGCGATTGCGATGTTCATGCCGGGCAGTGCAGCTCGCCAGCGTGATATGCGCGTACATGCGGAGCCGTGTCATTCGGTTGACGGCTCATTCTGAATAGGGTCGTTAACTACTCATAGGAGCAGAAATGAAGAAAGTTTTACTGATCAACGCACACCAGTTCCATGAGGGAATTTCGTCCGGCGGCCTCAACAGGACCGTGGTGGGCGTCATCCAGGAAGAAATGGAAAAGCGCGGATACGAATTCCAGCAAACCGACATCGAAAAGGGTTTTGACATTGGGGATGAGGTGGAGAAGCACCTGTGGGCCGATCTCATCATCTTGCAATCTCCGGTTTACTGGTTTGGCATGCCGTGGATCTACAAGAAATACGTGGATGAGGTGTTTACCGCCGGCATGATGCAGGGGAGCTTTATCACAGGTGATGGCCGCACCCGCGAAGACCCCACCAAGCAGTACGGCACGGGCGGCTTGCTGCAGGGCAAGCAATACATGATTTCATTGACGTGGAACGCCCCAGCGCAAGCATTCGGCGACGCACGCCAAAATCTATTTGAGGGCAAAACCGTTGATGATGTCTTCGTCACCAACACCGCCAACTACAAGTTCTGTGGCGTAGAAATTCTGCCCTCATTCTCTTGCCATGACGTGATGAAGCAAGCCGATGTTGAAGGCGACATTGTGAGACTTCGTGCGCATCTGCAACAGGCATTCAAAAGTCACTCCACCCACTCTACCCAGCAACTTGAGGAAAACGTAGCATAAAAAAAATCATCGCCCAAAGCCTTTTGGCGACCGCCTTCGTACTTGCCGCAACCGGACATGCGCAAGCACAGAATGCCACACCCGCTCCAGCGCCCACAGTGCAACCGCATGGCTACATGGTGATCAGCTATGACATCAAAGACCAAGCCATGTTTCAAAAATACATGGACGCGGCGGGTTCGCTGGCTGCGAATTACAACGGCAAGGTGACCATATTCAACATGAAGGTCAAAGGCGCGGAAGGTAAGCCTCGGTCCGTCTTTGGCATGGTTGAGTTTCCAAACCTTGCGGATGCCCAGCGCTTTTATAACTCGCCCGAATACACCGCAGCGCGCAAATTCCGCATCGCGGCGACCAAGGGCACCAGCACAGTCATTCTGACGGAAGGCTTGCCACAGTAGTTATCAAAAACATGGGGCGTTTTAATACGCCCATGCGCAAATACCAAGAGCACTTAAACCGCCATAAACATCAATAAAGAACATTACTGTGACTACAGAAGCCAATAAAGTTACGATGCATCGCTTTGTAGAGTTTATTAATACCGCCAATGAAAAATTAGCGGAAGAACTCATCTCGATAGATGCCATATTTCATGTGCCGGGACAACCAGAACCAATGCGAGGCCCAGTTGGGTATTTAACAATCATTGGAATGATGCGAGCAGGCTTTCCTGATATTCAGTGGGTTCTTGACGAATTGGTGGTTGAAGGAGAAAAAGTAGCTGCCCGCTTCACTATGCGCGGCACGCATCAAGGAACGTTCTTCGGTGTCCCACCCTCTGGAAGAAAAATTGTCGTACAGGCCATGAACTTTTATCGTCTCTCTGACGGTAAGTTTGTTGAAGAGCATGGCCAGCCTGATATGTTGGGTTTGCTACAGCAAATCGGCGCGGTGCCATCGCATTGAGCATGCAAGTTCTGCCCAATCTACCACGTGGGTGCGACCCTGGCCCCGTTACCGTAACACCGTTCCACGGTTTGCACCAGAGACCCGCAAGGCGAACCGGGTGCTGGTGGATCTGGTCGGCGGGATTGCGTCGCAGAAGCGGGCAACGCCTGCACAGATCGCGCTCACCTGGCTTCTGGCCCAAAAAACCTGGATCGTTCCAATTCCCGGGACGACGAAGCTGCATCGCTTGAAAGAGAACGTCGGGGCCACTGACGTGGAACTGTCCCCGGAGGAGCTTCGCGAAATCAACGATGCCGTCTCGAACATCACCGTGCAAGGTGGCCGGTACGCAAAAGACCGACAGCAACTCGTCAATCGCTGACCCGTTGTTTCAAGGCGTCTTTGAACCGGGCATTGACTGCGACCGAAGGCGGCAGCTGGTCTCCAGCTCCCGCTCGAAGAGCTGCGCGAAATCGACGAAACAGTGTCTGCTGAACCCCACAACCCTATCGAGGATGAAACAGAAATGACCGAAGAATCGAAACAGAAACGCAGCACTCCTCCCACCACAGCTGTTCTGCGCTCCTTGGCGACCGCTCTGCTTGCAACGCTGGCTGCCTGTGTGAGCGTCTGGCCGGTCTGCGCATCGGCCAGCCAGGCACTGGCGCAAAAGTACACATGCGTCGCATGCCACCAGCCCGCCGTCAAAGTGGTCGGCCCTTCCTGGAAAGATATCGGAGCAAGATACGGCGGGGGAAAAGGAACCGCCGCGCAGCTGGTGGCAAGCATCAAGTCGGGCAGCTCGGGAAAGTGGGGGCCGATGCCTATGCCGGCGCAGGCCCAGGTTCCCGATGCTGATCTGCAGTCGCTGGCGCAATGGGTGCTCGACGGCGCCAAGTGATCTCGGGAGAAACATCCCTCCTTCCACAAACGCACTCAATCTGGTCACTTGATCGGGTTTCTATATTGAAGCAACCCTTCACAAGTCATTAATTATTTGGCGCTTTTTCTTTCTAACGCTCACCCCTACAGTTCATCCGCCAGATAAGGAGTTCTGACACATGAGCAAAGTCTGGCTCACACAGGCACAGGGCACAGGCAGCGTTACAGAACTCACCCACGGAGAACTGACCACCATGAACACGCTCAACGTTAACGGCCGTGACCACAGGGTCGACGCCGACCCCGGCACCCCCATCCTCTGGGCCCTGCGCGACACGCTGGGCATGACCGGCACCAAGTTCGGTTGCGGGGCTGCGCTGTGCGGCGCCTGCACCGTGCATCTGGACGGCCAGGCCATCCGCTCCTGCATCACGCCCATCTCCGCCGCCGAAGGAAAGACAATTACCACCATCGAATCAGCGACCGATGGCAGTGACCGTGTCGGGACAGCCGTACACGCAGCCTGGGTCAAGCACGACGTGGCGCAGTGCGGCTACTGTCAGAGTGGCCAGGTCATGAGCGCCACCGCCTTCCTGAAGTCGCTGCCGCGCGGCAAGCAGCCTAGCGCTACCGAGATCGACACCGCCATGGCCGGCAATATCTGCCGCTGTGGTACCTACGCCCGCATTCGCGCCGCGGTGGCCGATGCCGCCAAAGCCCTCGCCTGAAGGAGCCGTCATGTTGCCCCATACCGACTACCGCGAACTGCCGCGCGCCCTGCAGCACCTGCTGGCCCGGGGCCAATCCGACCCAAGCGCCACGCTGCCGCGCCGCAGCTTCCTGAAGCTGGCTGGTGCCAGCGGCCTGGCGCTCGGCGCCTTTCCTCACCTGGCAACGGCGCAGGCCAACGGTGGCGGGCAGGCGGCCAGCGCCCTCAAGCCGACGCAGCAGCCGTCGGCCTTCGTGCAGATTGCCCCGAATGGCGAGGTCACCGTGACCATCAACCGGCTGGAGTTTGGCCAGGGTGTGCAGACCGGCTTGCCGATGATCCTGGCCGAGGAGCTGGATGCGGACTGGAGCCTGGTCCGCAGCCGCAACGGCTCGAGCGACCCCGCCTACCTCGACCCGCTCTTTGGCATTCACCTGACCGGCGGCTCCAACTCGATCAAGAACAGCTTCACGCAGTACCGCGAACTGGGCGCCCGCGCCCGGGCCATGTTGCTGGCCGCTGCGGCTGCGCGCTGGAACGTGGACGTGACCACGCTGCGCACGCAGGCCGGCCAGGTGCTCGCGCCTGACGGACGCAAACTCGGCTACGGTGAACTGGCCGAGGCCGCCATGGCCCTGCCGGTGCCCGAAAAGGTGACCCTGAAGGACCCCAAGAATTTCCGCATCATCGGCCGCCCCACTACGCGCCTGGACGCGCGCGCCAAGAGCAGCGGGCGTCAGGACTTCGGCATCGACGTTCGCCTGCCCGGCCAGCTCACCGCCCTGGTGGCCCGTCCGCCAGTGTTTGGCGCCAAGCTCTCCGCTGTGGACGACAGCGCGGCGCGCGCCATCAAGGGCGTGAAGGCTGTGTTGCGCGTGCCGCTGGACCGCGGCGGCGAAGGCGTAGCCGTGGTGGCCGACGGCTACTGGCAGGCCAAGCAGGGGCGCGACGCGCTGAAGCTGCAGTGGGACACAGCCGCCGCAGAGAAGGTAGACAGCGAACGGCAACTGGTCCAGTATCGCGAACTGGCCGCACGGCCCGGCCCGCGCCACTTCGACGCCGACATGGGGCCGCTCGCGAACGCACCCCGGCAACTGGAAGCGGAGTTCGTGTTCCCCTACCTGGCCCACGCGCCGATGGAGCCGCTCAACTGCACCGTTGTGCTGACCGAAGGGCGTGCCGAGCTGTGGACCGGCTCCCAGTGCCCCGGTCTGGACAGCGCCGCGGTCGCCCGCGTGCTGGGCCTCAAGCCCGAGCAGGTGAGGGTGAATGTGCAGATGGCCGGCGGTGGCTTTGGCCGGCGTTTCTCGGCCACGAGCGACTTCGTGGTCGAGGCCTGCGAGGTCGCCAAGGCCGCACGTGCTGCCGGCCTGAACCTGCCGGTGCGCACGCTGTGGAGCCGTGAGGACGATATCAAGGGCGGCTACTACCGCCCCATGCATGTGCACACTGCACGCATCGCCTTCGACGAACGCGGCAAGGTGTTGGCCTGGGACCACGTCATCGTCGGCCAGTCCGTCACCTCGGGCTCGGTGTTCGAGGGTTTCCAGGTGAAAAACGGCATCGACGCCACAGCCACGGAGGGCATGCGGGACCCCTACCCGTTGCCGATGCGGCTCACCGTTCACCACCCCAAGCTCAACGTGCCGGTGTTGTGGTGGCGCAGCGTGGGTTCCACCCACACCGCCTTCGTGATGGAGACCCTGATCGACGAGATCGCCCGCGCCACGAAGCAGGACCCGGTGGCCTACCGCATGCAGCTGTGGGGCGACAAGCACCCGCGCCACCGCGCCGCGCTGCAACTGGCGGTGGACAAGAGCGGCTACGGCAAGAGGCGCTTGCCCGCCGGCCGCGCCTGGGGCGTGGCGGTGCACGAGTCCTTCGAATCCGTGGTGGCCTACGTGGTGGAAGCTTCGGTGCGGGAAGGCAAACCCGTGCTGCACCGGGTCACTTCCGGCGTGCACTGCAACCTGGCTGTGAACCCGCGCAGCGTGGAAGCGCAGGTGCAGGGCGCGGCGGTCATGGGCCTGTCGATGTGCCTGCCAGGTTCGGCCATCACACTCAAGGATGGCGTGGTTGAACAGAGCAACTTTGGCGACTTCACGGTGGCCCGCATCACCGACATGCCGGCGTTCGATGTCCACATCGTGCCCAGCGCCGAGCCGCCCAAGGGCATGGGCGAACCGGGTCTGCCGCCGCTGGCACCCGCATTCGCCAACGCCATCGCGCAACTGACCGGCAAGCGGCTGCGCCAACTGCCGTTCAACCTGGCCTGAACCCAGAAGGACACCGGCACCATGGAAGATCTCGACACCCTGGTCCTGCGCACCGCGCTGAGCTGGCAGGCGGCGGGCCTGTCGGTGGTGCTCGTCACCGTCGCGCGGACCTGGGGTTCCTCGCCCCGGCCGCCCGGCTCGCTCATGGCCATCAATGGCAGGGGCGAGACCGTCGGCTCGGTGTCGGGCGGCTGCATCGAGGATGACCTGATCCACTGCATCCGCGAAGGCGGCGTGCGGGCGGTCTGCGCCACGCCCACGCCTGCCGTGCTGCGCTACGGCATCTCGGCCGATGAAGCTCACCGCTTCGGCCTGCCCTGTGGCGGCTCGGTCGAGCTCGTGCTGGAGCCGGTGTCGGGCCACAGCCGGCTGGATGAATTGCTGCTGGCCTGCCAGCAGCGGCGCAGTACCGAGCGGTTGCTGGACCTGCGCACGGGCCGGGTGGCACTGCACGAAGGCCGGCGCGACGGCGTGCCCCGGCTGGACGACCGCCACCTCACCACCTACCTGGGTCCGAAGGCACGCCTCATCGTGATCGGTGCCGGCGATCTGTCGCGCTACCTGTGCCAGATGGCGCTGAGCCTGGGCTTCGAGGTGATCGTCTGCGACCCGCGCGAGGAGCACGGCGTCAGCTGGAGTCTGGATGGCGTGGTGCTGAGCCGCGAGATGCCGGATGACCTGATCATGCGACTACAGCCGGATGCCCGTACCGCCGTCGTGGCCCTGACGCACGACCCGAAACTCGATGACCTGGCACTGATCGACGCATTGCAGTCCGACGCGTTCTACGTCGGCGCCATCGGCTCGCGTCGCAACACCGCTCAGCGTCGGGAGCGGCTGCGCGAGCACTTCGATCTCTCAGAACCCGCGCTGCAGGCCCTGCATGGACCGGCAGGCCTGTACATCGGCAGCAAGACGCCGGCCGAGATCGCACTGTCGATCATGGCGGAAGTGGTGGCCGCGAAGAATGGCATTCAGTCGAGCGCGTCGGCGCAGGTCGCGGCCGGCAAGTCGCACCATGAAGTGCCAGGACTTGAGGCTGTTGCCACGGCCGGTTGTGCGGTCTGACCCTGAGCGACCGCTTTCGGACGGATCCGCGGGTGCCGGGGCCATCGGAATCGCGGCCGCATTGCTGACCAAAACCTGTAGCCTTGAGTGACCGGTCTGGACCAGGCCGTTTCGATATTCGACAGTCAGGAGTCAGTCTGAAGTAGACCTGCGATTGGATACCGAACCGGCCGGTTCTGACCGTATTCTGCCGGAGCCGTTCGGGCCCAGAGCGCAAGACTGAGGTAACTGGCGATGCCGCTAGGATGCGGCATGGATGAACTGAAAAATCTTGAAGCACTTGGCTTGGTTTTACCCAGCCCGGCCTACATCGCCGGCGCCATCTTGTTCGGTATCGTTGGATATGTCTCGTTTAGGCGGGGTCGGAAAACATCACGTCCTGCGCTTACCTGGATAGGCGTAGCCTTGATGGCGTACCCATACGCAGTCCCGCAGACGTGGTTGCTCTGGGCCGTTGGCGCAGCGTTTAGCTGTTGGGTTTATGCCAAATGGAACTGACCAACGCTATATTTTTTGATTGCGAACGGTCAAGATAATGACATGGACACTTGCAAAAAGCTCGCGGCTGCTTACGGTGCGATGACGCTTTTTCTCGCTTTGGGTGGATGCAACACCACGCCATCCTTTCTTGGGGACGATGCCTCCAGGGAAACGTCGGTAGTGTCATCGAGCATCTCGTCAGGGCAGGCCAACGACATAACGATCTATGCTGTCGGCCTCGTCGGAACGCCATATCGCTATGGGGGCAATACGCCAGAGTCGGGTTTTGACTGCAGTGGACTGATTGGCCACGTGTACCAAACGAGAGTGGGGGTTGCGCCACCTCGAACCGTGTCAAGGCTGCAATATTGGGGGCAGACGGTTTCGAGTGACCACATTCGCTCGGGTGATTTGGTCCTTTTTGCACAAGGCGACGTAGTTACCCATGCTGGCATCTATGTCGGAGGTGGCCGTTTTGTGCACGCGCCGTCCACTGGCGGAGAAGTCAGGCTTGACCAACTGAATTCAAAATATTGGTCGTCCCAGCAAGTGACGTTTCGACGGCCTTAAGGTCGGCCGAGGCAGGAGCGGATGTTGCTAATCTGCTTTACTCGAAGGCGACGGGGCGACGGTCCGCTTTCGACATGGCCCAGCGACTGCAAAGAGTCCTTTCGACACCCAGGTTGATTGACTCAACGTCCTCGCATGACGGCTTGCCTGGCCGTCATCGAACTTGATTTGGTTCACCACGCGGCGTAGAATTTTGTCTTCCTTGCCGCAGCGATCCGCGGCGACAAGTCCGTGTTCGTGTGGCTTCTTTAACGGAGGTTCGTATGAGCTATCACCTGGAAGGTCGCCTGCTCGAGGTCTGCAACTGCGACGTCCTGTGCCCCTGCTGGATTGGCGAGGACCCGGACAACGGCACCTGCGACACCATTGTCGCGTGGCGCATAGACAAGGGAACGGTCGACGGCGTCGACGTCGGCGGTAACACCATCGCGGCCGTGGCCCATGTGCCCGGCAATATCCTGGAAGGCAACTGGAGGGCCGCGATCTTTGTCGACGACCAGGCCTCCAAGGCGCAGGAAGAGGCGCTGCTCAAGGTCTACACCGGCCAGGCCGGTGGACCGGTCGCCGATCTCGCCAAGCTGATCGGCGAGGTCGTGTCGGTGGAGCGGGCGCCGATCCGCTTCACCGTCGAGGAAGGCAAGGGCCAGCTCGAGATCGGAAAAAACTACTATGCCGAACTCGAGCCCTATCGTGGTGCGATGGGGGGGCTGACCACGCTCTCCGATACCGTGTTCTCGACGGTGCCGGGGGCGCCGGTGTTTGTTGGCAAGGCCCCGACCTATCGGTCCAGGAACGCCGCCCTCGGCATCGACCTTGACATCAAAAACCACAACGCCCTGCAGAGCACCTTCGTCTTCGACGCATGAGGCGGTGCACCCATGAGCGTTACCGCGGGCGCCACGCCGGCGCGGACATCGCCGGCCGGCGCCGCTCGTCACCGCCGCGTGTTCATCCCGGTCCTGGCCGCGCTGATTGCGCTCGCGTGGGTGGCCTTGTGGGCGTGGGCGCGCAGCCCGTACGGGCGCTATCTCGAACATGATGACTGGACCGCGTCGGGACCGGCGGCGTTTCTGTGCCGTGTCGTTCCCGCCGGCGATGTGGTCGTGCCCATGGCGCTCTACGCCGCCGCGTGGATACTCATGACGGCGGCCATGATGCTGCCGACCACCTTGCCGTTGTTCAATACCTTCGACCGGTTGACGGCCCACCGCCCGGACCACGGGCGCCTCCTCATGCTGCTCGGCCTGGGCTACATGACGGTGTGGGGCGCCTTCGGGCTGCTGGCGCATGCACTTCACAGCGCAGTGCTGACCCTGCTCGCCAGCGTCCCCGCACTGGCCTGGCATGGCTGGCTGATCGGCACCGCGACCATTGCCCTGGCCGGCGCCTTTCAGTTCAGCAGGCTCAAGTACCGGTGCCTGGAAAAGTGCCGCACGCCCTTGAGCTTCGTGATCGGGCACTGGCGTGGCGAGCGCCAGGCTCGGCATGCGTTCGCGCTTGGCGCGCACCACGGCCTGTTTTGCGTTGGCTGCTGCTGGGCGCTGATGCTGTTGATGTTCGCGCTCGGCACCGGCAGCCTTGGCTGGATGCTCCTGCTCGCGGCCGTGATGGCCATTGAAAAGAACGTTCGCTGGGGCCAGCGTCTCAGCACGCCGCTCGGTGTCGCGCTACTGTCCTGGGCCGTCATCCTGGTGGCGACCCATGCCTGAAGCGGGCGATGGCCGGCTCACCCTGAAGACGGCCGTCCTCACCGCGGTGGCGATGCTCGCCTTCGCGGCCAATTCACTGTTGTGCCGGCTCGCGTTGCAGCAAGGGAGCATCGATCCGGCCAGCTTCGCCAGCATCAGACTGGTTTCCGGAGCGATCACGCTCGCCGTCATCGTGCGATTCCGGTCGCAACGGTCCTCGCCCGGCCATGCCGACTGGCTCGCGGCGGCCATGCTGTTTGCTTATGTCGCGTTCTTCTCCTTCGCGTATCTCACCTTGCCCGCGGGCACGGGCGCGTTGATTCTGTTCGGCGCTGTTCAGTTGACGATGTTCAGCGTCGGCCTGCACTCGGGCGAGCGGTTCGGGCTCATCGCATGGTTCGGTCTCGCCCTGGCTGTCGCGGGGCTCGTCTACCTGGTGTCGCCGGGTGTCGCTGCGCCGCCGCTCCTCGGCGCGGCATTGATGGCGATCGCAGGCGTGGCGTGGGGGGTGTACTCGCTGCGCGGCCGCGGCCTGCCCGACCCGCTGGTCGCCACGGCGGGCAACTTCGTGCGGGCGGCGCCGCTCGCCCTCGTGCTGAGCCTGCTTTTCGTTGCCAACGCTCACGCGGATGCGGCCGGGGTCACCCTGGCCATTGCCTCTGGCGCACTCACGTCCGGTCTCGGATATGTCATCTGGTATGCCGCGCTGAACAAGCTTTCCGCCATGCGAGCCGCCACGGTGCAGTTGTCGGTGCCGCTGATCGCCGCATTTGGCGGAGTGGTGTTCCTGTCGGAAGCGATCACACCACGCCTGGCGGCTGCCTCCGTGGCAATCCTGGGTGGCATTGCGTTGGTGCTGACCCGCAGGCAGGAGAAACCGAAACCGCGCCCGTAGTGCCCATCGCGAATCTGGCGCACCGTGTTCCCGATCACGCATGGTGGACCATGCCGACCGCTTGCACTCCATTGCGACTGAGACAGACTTGAATAGAAGCGGCGTACGAAGTGACCGCCCGGCCATTCAGACCGTCGGCCTGCGCCACACGCTGGCCAGCCAGGGCTGCTGTTCGAAGGGCAGGCCGGCGGGGCGGTAGTAGTGCGTCAGTTCGACGAATCCTGCAGCCAGCAGGTAGTTGCGCCAAGTCTGCCAATCATGGAAGGCGCCGTAGCGCTCGCCGCTCCAGCCCTCCCGGCCGTCGCCCCTGGGGTTGGAGCTGAAGAGTACGCCGCCCGGCTTGAGGGTGGCATGCAGTTGCTTGAGCACCTGCGGCAAGGCCTGGCAGGGGACATGGAACAGTGCGGCGTTGGCGAACACGCCGTCGAAGTGCCCGTCAGGCAAATCGAGTTCGAGGAAGTTCTGCTGCAGCACTTCGCAGCCACTGTAGGCGCGCGCCATGGTGGCCAGCCGCGCGGCACCCTCAAGGCCGGTGGGGTGGTGTCCGAGTTCCTTGAAGGTCTTGAGATCGCGTCCTGGCCCGCAGCCGAAGTCGAGCAGCTCGAACGGCGGGCTTGCCTCGATATATTGCAGCAGCGCGGCGATGTTCTGGCTGACGTCATGATCGCGCGTGCCCTGCCAGAACTCATCGGCGTGATGCTCATAATGCGCCAGCGTCAGTGCGGCGATGCGTTTGAGAGCTTCGGGGGTCAGGGTCATAGCTTCTCATGCTATTCGATTTGTTGAAAGGCAGCTCACTCGCTGCCTTTCTGCCCAACATATTGGCTAAACAGCCGTCATGCCGTCGCCGGAGTCTCTGAAACCGTCTGCCTCAGGCGGATGCGTGACGATGGACTTGAGCTCGGGCCGCGCGGTGCGCAGCGCATCCATGTCTGGCTTCGGGCGGCGCAGCGCCGGCGTGGCTTCAAACGCCTGCTCCAGCGCCTGGGCCGCCGCCATCAACTGCGCGTCGCCGCGCAGGCGCCCGATGACCTGCAGGCCAAACGGCATGCCGTGTTCGTCGCTGCCGCAGGGCAGCGACAGGGCCGGGTTGGTGGCCAGCGTCACCACATAGGTCAGGCCCAGCCAGTGGTAATAGTTGCGCATGGCCTGGCCGTCGATGTTGCCGGCGTACAGCTCGGTCCAGGGGAAGGGCGTGACCGGCGTTGTCGGCGCGAGGATCAGGTCGTATTGCTCGAACGCCCTGGCAAACTGGCGCGCAATGCGGGTCTGCTCCAGGTGGGCCCAGGCCCGGTCCGCCAGGGTGATGGCCGCCGCGATGTCCATGTTGGCGCGCACATTCGGGCCCAGCGTCTCGGGCTCCTTGCGCCAGGTGTCGGCAAACGCGGCAACAAAGCTTTCCGCACGCAGGATGTCAAAGGCGCGGTCGGCGTCACCCAGCTGCAGGTCCACCGGCTCGCAGCTCGCCACCAGCGGCCGGATTGCTTCGACGCGCTGGCGGAACACCCTGCGTATTTCCGGGTCGACGATGCACAGGCCGAAGTCTTCCGTCGTGCCGACGCGCAGGGTCGAGAGATCGACCTCCTTGAGCGGCCACAGCGTCGACGCCTCCACCGGGTAGGACAGCGGATCCCGCGCGTCGGGGCCCACGCTGGCGGCAAACATCAGCGCGGTGTCAAGCACGTTGCGCCCCATCGGCCCCAGCACCGAAATGACGGACCAGCCCAGCGGCCGCGCATCATTGGCCACCAGGCCGGGCGAGGGGCGCAGGCCCACCACGCCGCACAGCGCCGCCGGAATGCGCAGCGAGCCGCCGGTGTCCGAACCGGTGCACAGCGGCAGCATGTCGGTGGCCAGCGCCGCCGCCGAGCCGCCCGAGGAACCACCGGCATTGAGCGCGGGGTTGAACGGGTTGCCGGTGGCGCCCCAGACCGGGTTGCGCGTGTTGGCGCCCGCGCCCATGTCGGGCACATTGGTCTTGGCGGTGATGATGGCGCCCGCCGCGCGCAGCCGGGCCACCAGCGCGTTGTCGGCGCTGGGCACGTTGCCGCGCAGCCGCACATTGCCATAGGTGGTGAGCAGGCCGGCCGTGTCCTGCAGGTCTTTCACCCCCAGCGGCAGGCCATGCAGCGGGCCCAGCGGCTCGCCGCGCATCACCTGCGCCTCGGCTTGGCGTGCGGCCTCGCGGGCACGGGTGAAGTCGGTGGCGCAAATCGCGTTGATGGCGGGGTTGATACTTTCAATGCGGGCGATGCAGGCGTCCAGCAGTTCCACCGGCGAGATCTGGCGGCTGCCGATCAGGCGGCGCAGTTCAACGGCGGATTTTTCGGGCAGGGTCTGGTCCATGTTCAATCCATTCTGATTTGCGCACGTTCGGCAATGCCGCGCATGCGGGTGATCTCGGCCGAGACCATGACTGGCCAGTCTGCGATGGCGTGGTAGCCGGGCTCGAAGCCGGCGGCCTTCATCTTGTTCTGGGTGTCGGGGCTGGCCATCAGGGTTGCCAGTGCCTTGTCGAGCCGGGCCTTGACGTCCGGTTGCAGGCCGTGCGGCGTTACCAGCGCCAGCCAGGCATTCATCTCGAAGCCGGGATAGCCCGCTTCGGCCACCGTGGGAACGTCGGGCAGCAGGGCCGAGCGTTTTGCTGTCGTCACCGCCAGCACCTTGATCTTGCCGCTCTTGAGCTGCGACATGGCGGCCACCACGGTATCGAACGACAAGGGAATCTGCCCGCCTATCAGGTCTGTCATCAGCGGCGCGCTGCCCTTGTACGGCACATGCATCATCTTCAGGCCGGTGGCGGCGTTGAACATGGCCCCGGCAAAGTTGGAGGAGGTGCCGTTGCCGAAGCTGCCATAGACGAACTTGTCCGGGTTGGCTTTTGCGGCAGCCACCAGCTGCGGCACGCTGGTGGCGGCGACCGACGAATTGGCCAGCAGCGCCAGCGCCACCGTGCCGACCATGCCAATGGGCTCAAAGCCCTTGACCGGGTCGTAGGAAAGCTTGGCCTGCAGCGCCGGATTGAGCGTGAACGTGGAGTTGGAGCTGATGAGCAGGGTGTAGCCGTCGGGTTTGGCGTTGGCGACGGCAGCCGCTCCGATGGCTGTGCCGGCGCCAGGCTTGTTGTCCACGATCACCGGCCGGCCCAGCTGCTCTTCGAGCTTCCCGGCCAGAATGCGCGCCAGCACGTCGGCCGCGCCGCCGGCCGGGTAGGGTGCGACCAGCGTGACGGGCCGCTCGGGGTAGCCCGCCGCGCAGGCGAGTCCGGCGAAGAGGAGGCTGCTGGCAATCAGTGTGCGGCGCAGCAGCTTGAAGGGTTTGTTTTGCATGATGACCTTAGTGGATGAAAGTTTGGACTTCAGCGCGCGGCAGGCAGCAGCGGCCTGCGCGCAGCGACCACGGCGTCCAGCGCGGTCACGAATTCATCGGCCTGGGTTTCGCCGAACGGCAGCGACAACGCCACCAGCCCGCGCCGCGCCAGAAAGATGCCGCGCTCCAGCAGGTCGAAAAACAGCAGTGCCTTGATGCGGTCGTCGGTGCCGGCCAGGTCGGCCGCGTTGCGCAGGGGACGGTCGGTGGCATGCAGTTGCATCACCGAGCCCAGGCCGGTGAACTGCAGCCCTACCGCGTGCCGTGTGAACACGCCATTGAGCCGTTCGCGCAGGCGCTCGCCGCGTTGGTTCAGCGCGTCGAGGGCAGCCGGTGTCAGCACCTGCGTCAGGCCGGCCAGGCCGGCGGCCATGGTCAGCGCGTTGTTGTTGAAGGTGCCGGCATGGCCCAGCGCGTCGGGCCGGCGCGGGTCAAAGCGCGACATCACATCCGCCCGGCCACCGAACGCGCCGAAGGACAGGCCGCCGCCGAAGTACTTGCCCAGCGTGGTGAGGTCAGGTTTCAAACCCAGCAGCGCCTGACGGCCGCCGCCAGACAGGCGCGAAGTCATGACTTCATCGAGGATCAGCAAGGCGCCGCATTCGTCGGCCAGTGCGCGCAGGCCATGCAAAAAGGCGGGCGCTGCGGGGATGCAGCCGCCCGCGCCCAGCATGGGCTCGATCAGGATCGCCGCCAGTTGCGGGCCATGTGCCTGAACCAGCGCGCGCACCGCGTCCAGGTCGTTGTAGGGCGCGACCACGAAGTCGTGCGGCACGTTCACCGGCGAGCCGCCGCCGCCAAACGACAGCACGCCGCCGTGGTAGGCGCCATTGAACACCAGCACCTTGCGCCGGCCGGTGTGCGCGGTGGCGGCTGCCAGCGCCATCAGGTTGGCCTCGGTGCCCGAGTTGGTGAAGCGCAAGAGCGCCATGCCGGGAAAGCGGCGCTGGATCTCATGCGCCAGCGCAGCCTCGCGCGCCGTGTGCGAGGACAGGCTCAGGCCGTCCTGCAGCGCGGCCACGATGGCTTGCTGGATCACCGGATTCGAGTGGCCATAAATGCCCGCCGTGAACTCGCCCAGCGCATCCAGGTAGCGGTGGCCGTCCGCATCCCACAGGTGGCAGCCCTCGCCGCGCGCCATGTAGAGCGGGAACGGCGAGTAGAACAGCACACTGCGGGTATTGCCCGCGGGCAGCACGTCGGCGGCTTCGTTGAGCAGCCGTTCGCTGGCGGGGTTGCGCGCCCGGTAGCGGGCGGTGGCTTCGACCAAAGCCGGGTCAAGCTCAGTGAGGGGTATGGCGCGCTGGTTCATGGCCGTGATTTCCTGATGTCGATTAACGCAAGCGCGCCGGTGACAGCGCGGCAGCTTCAACGCCGCACTGGGTCAGCTCGGCTGGCAAGGCCACATCACGCAGCAGGGCATCTGCCAGCGCGCTGGCGCCGGCCGCGCTCTGGATGCCGTAGCCGCCCTGGGCTGCCAGCCAGAAAAAGCCGGGGCAGGCGCCATCCCAGCCGATCACCATCTCGCCGTCGGGCACAAATGAGCGCAGCCCGGCCCAGGTGCTGGTGGGGCGGCGAATGGTCAGGGTCGAGACGCTTTCGATCTGGTAAATGCCCATGGCAATGTCCAGTTCCTCGGGCACGACATCATGCGCCACGGTGGGGTCGGCATTGGCCGGTGAGCCCAGCAGCTGGCCGGCGTCGGGTTTGAAGTAATAGCTTTCGTCCATGCCGACGACGGCCGGCCAGCCGGAGGTGTCCATGCCCTCGGGTGCCTTGAAGGTAAAGGCGCTGCGCCGGTGCGGCACCAGCCCGATGGGCGCGGCGCCAAACAGGGCCGCAAGCTCGTCGGCCCAGGCGCCGGCGGCATTGACCACGGCGCGTGCACGCAGCGCCTGGCCATCGGCAAACTGCAGCGCCCAGCCCTGTCCGTCATGCCTGGCCTGGGTCAGCAGAGCGCTGGTGCGCAGCTCGCCGCCCTGTTGCCGGAAGCCGCGCAGAAAGCCCTGGTGCAGCGCATGCACGTCGATGTCCTGGGCGCCGGGGTCGTACAGGGCGCCGTGCACCATTTCGGGCCGCAGGCAGGGCACGCGCTCCAAGGTGGCGCGGGCGTCCAGCACTTCAAGGTCGGGGCAGCCCGTGGCCAGTTCGGCGCGGGTTTGCGCCATCAGTGCTTCCTGCCCGGGCGTGGCGAGGTACAGCGCCCCCCGGGGCTGCATGAGCGGCGCGGTGGCAAAGCCTTGGGGCGGCTGTTCGTAAAAGGCCCGGCTGGCGCGGGTCAGCGCCCGCACGGCCGGCGGGCCGTAGCTTTCCATGAACATGGCGGCCGAGCGGCCGGTGGAGTGGTAGCCGGGCTGGGCCTCGCGTTCGAGCAGCAGCACGCCACGCTGCCCGGCCAGGCGCCAGGCCAGGGACGCGCCGGCGATGCCGGCGCCAAAGATCACAATGTCATATTCTCGCATTTGAGAATTCTCACATGCGAGAATCATGCCTGTCCAGTGCCATCCGTCTATTTTCAGCCTGACCAAGGGAAAACACCATGTCTGCACGCAATGCCCGCATCCACGCCGCCGCACCCGAGGCTGACCGGGTGCAGCTTGGCCTCAGGCTGCGTGAACACCGCAAGGCGCGGCAATTGACGCTCAAGGCGCTGTCCGCGCGTTCCGGCGTGGCGCTGTCCACGCTGTCCAAAATGGAACTGGGCCAGACCTCGGTCGGCTATGAAAAGGTCGCCGCAGCAGCGCGGGCGCTGTCGCTGGATGTGGGCCAGCTGTTTGACGGGCGGGCCCCGGCGCCGGCAGGTGCGGCTGCACCGTCGGTGGTATGGTCCCCGGTCGGCGCGGGACCGGCCTATAGTTCGGGCAACTACGACTACCGCATGCTGGCAACTGACTTCCCGGGCAAGCGCATGACGCCGCTGCATGGCCGCATCGTGGCGCGCGAGCGGGGCCAGTTTCCCGACTTCATCCATCATCCGGGCCAGGAGTTCGTGATGGTGTTGTCAGGCCGGGTACGCATCGAGTTCGAGACCGGCGAAATCATCGAAGTCGGGCGCCACGAGTCGGCGTATTTCGACAGCGGCATCGGTCACATCTATGTCTCGCTGGGCCGCACCGATGCGCAGGTGCTGGTGGTAATGAGCGAGTAGTGGGTGGCTCAGGCCCTGAGGCTGTTGAGCACATTCTCGGCTGTCGCCGGCGCGGTCAGCCGCACCCCCTTCTTGCCGCCACGAGCCGAAGCAATCGCATCCCGCAAGGCCTCGTAGACGCTGATGGCCAGCATCAGCGGCGGCTCACCCACGGCCTTGCTGCCGAACACGTTGTCTTCGCGATTCGGTTCGGGCCACAGCTCAATCTTGAAGTGTTCGGGAACGTCGCCGGTCGCCGGAATCTTGTAGGTGCTCGGGGCATGCGTGGTCAGCAGGCCCTTGTCATTCCACACCAGCTGCTCGGTGGTGAGCCAGCCCATGCCCTGCACAAAGCCGCCCTCGATCTGCCCGATGTCGATGGCCGGGTTGATGCTGGTGCCCACGTCATGCAGGATGTCGACCTTCAGCACGCGGCTCTCGCCGGTCAAGGTGTCGATGGCGACTTCCGTGCACGCCGCACCGTAGGCAAAGTAGTAAAACGGCCGGCCGGTCAGTGTGGCTTTGTCGTAGTGGATTTTGGGCGTGCGGTAAAAGCCGTCGCTCCACAACTGGATGCGGTTGGCATGGGCCAGCTTGACGACCTCGGTAAACGGCCGGGCGCTGCCGGGGGTGAGCACCTCACCGCCCGCAAAGCGCACGGCGCCCGCATCGCAGCCGTCCAGCCCGGCCACAAACTGCGCCAGGTTGTCGCGCACATTGCGGGCCGCGTACTGCGCCGCGCGGGCATTGAGGTCGGTGCCGGCCGAGGCCGCTGTGGCCGAGGCGTTGGGAATCTTGCCGGTGTCGCTGGCCGTGGCCAGCACCTGTTCAAACGCCACGCCGAGTTCGTCGGCCACGATTTGCGCCACCTTGGTGTTCAGCCCCTGGCCCATCTCGGTGCCGCCGTGGTTCACCTGCACGCTGCCGTCGGTGTAGACATGGACCAGCGCGCCGGCCTGGTTGAACAGCGTGGCGGTGAAGGAGATGCCGAACTTCACCGGCGTGAGGGCCATGCCGCGCTTGATGACGGGGCTGCCGGCGTTCCAAGCCGAAATGGCCTCTCGCCGGCGCCGATATTGCGCAGTCAGCTCCAGTTTTGATAGCAATTGGTCGAGGATGTTGTCTTCGACCTTCATCTGGTAATGGGTGACATTGCGCTTCTCGATGCCGTACAGGTTGCGCCTGCGTACGTCCAGCGGGTCCAGGCCGAGCTGGCGCGCGATGTCGCCCAGAATGGTTTCGATGACGATCATGCCCTGCGGCCCGCCAAAGCCGCGGAAGGCGGTGTTGCTCTGCATGTGGGTCTTGCAGCGGTAGGACGCGATCTCGACGTCTTCGAGGAAGTAGGCGTTGTCGGCATGAAACACCGCGCGGTCCGCCACCGGGCCGGACAGGTCGGCGCTGAAACCGCAGTTGACGGCCATCATGAGCTTCAGGCCGGTGATGCGGCCCCCGTCGTCAAAGCCCACGGTGTAGTCGTAGGCAAAGGAGTGGCGCTTGCCGGTGATCATGAAGTCGTCGTCGCGGTCCAGGCGCAGCTTGACAGGGCGATGCAGCTTGTGCGCCGCGATGGCCGACCAGACGGCGAGGTGGCCGGCCTGTGTTTCCTTGCCGCCAAATCCTCCCCCCATGCGCCGGCACTCCACGCGCAACGCATGGTTGTCAATGCCCAGGGCGTGCGCCACCCAGTGCTGCACCTCGCCGGGGTGCTGGGTGCTGGAATAAACCAGCCACTGGTTTTGCTCCTGCGGCAGCACATAGGCCACCTGGCCTTCGAGGTAAAAATGTTCCTGGCCGCCGACTTCCAGCGTGCCGTGCATGACGTGCGCTGCGTTTTTCAGCGCCTGCGCAGCGTCGCCGCGCTTCACAAAAACCGGTGGCAGCACATAGCTTTGCGCCTGGAGGGCGTCGTGCACATCCAGGATGGCGGGCAGGGCTTCGATGTGGCAGACCACCTGGCGGGCGGCGCGGCGCGCCTGCATCACCGAGTCGGCCACCACCACGCCAATCACCTGGCCGATGTGCTGCACGGTGT
Organism: Polaromonas jejuensis NBRC 106434; assembly: GCF_001598235.1. Classification (GTDB taxonomy): domain Bacteria; phylum Pseudomonadota; class Gammaproteobacteria; order Burkholderiales; family Burkholderiaceae_C; genus Polaromonas; species Polaromonas jejuensis. Next base: position 118,063 of record NZ_BCYO01000015.1, read on the forward strand.
CCTGTGCCAACACCGGTTCGTCATGCGCGAAATTCCCCAGCATGGGGTCGCCGGGAATGTCGCGCGCCAGGATCACAGCGCGCACCCCGGGCATGGCCAGCGCCGCCGCGGCATCCACGCCCAGCAGCCGGCCATGGGCCACGGTGGAGAGAATCGGCGCGGCATGCAGAGTGCCGCGGATTTCCGGGATGTCGTCCACATAGGTGGCCGTGCCCGCCACCTGGGCCCGCGCGCTCTCGTGGAATTTCGGGCGCCCTGCCACCTGGGGCGCCGGCCCGGCCGCCGGAGCTTTGCGTCGGGGCGTGGCGGCTCGCGCGTTCGCGGCCTTCACCTCCGGGTCGGCCACCGCGTCACGGCTGAGCGCAAGGTCTTTGGCGGCGTTCATGCTGTTTCCTCCAGCGTGAATGAGGCCAGGTTGATCTGCCGCATGCCCTGGCTTTCGAGCCAGTAGCGTTGCAGCAGGTTGCCCAGCACTTCAACCCGGTAGGCGGCGGAGGCGCGCATGTCCGAGATCGGCGAGAACTCGGCCCGCAGCGTGGCAATGGCCTGCTGCACGGTCGCCAGCGTCCACGGCTGGCCTTTCAGCGCGGCTTCGGTCTTGAGGGCGCGCACCGGCGTGGCGGCCACGCCGCCCGCACCCACGGAGGCGGTTTGAACCACGCCGTTTTCAATCTGCAGGTTCACGGCCAGGCAGACCGCGGAAATATCGTCGTCGTAGCGTTTGGAGATTTTGTAGACCCTGAAGTTTTCCAGCGCAGTCGGCTTCGGCACCTTGATCCAGGCCAGCACCTCGTCGGCCGCCATCACGTTTTTTCGGTAGCCGGTGTAGAGCTGCTCCAGCGGCATTTCACGGTGGCCACGAACACTCATCAGCACGACGTTGGCACCCAGCGCAATCAGCAGCGGCATGGAGTCGCCAATCGGCGAGCCGTTGGCCACATTGCCGCCCAGCGTGCCCGCGTTGCGCACCGGCAGGCCGGCAAAGCGCGCGGCAAAGTTGTGCAGCTGGGGCCGGTCTGCTTCCAGCGCCGCATAGGCATCGGCGAGCGGCACCGCCGCGCCAATGGCGAGGTGCTGCGGGTAGTTTTCGATGCGGCGTAACTCCTTCACCCGGGTGACGTCGAGCACCTGCTCAAACTGCTGGTGCAGCTTGGTCACCCACAGGCCCACGTCGGTGCAGCCGGCCACTAGCTGCGCGCCGGGGTGTGCGGCACGCGCCTTCAGCAGCCCGGCCAGCGTGCGCGGAGATTGGTAACTGAAATCGGCCTCCAGCCCAGAAGCGGTGGGCGCAAGCTGCTGCAGTTTTTGTAGCAATGCGGGTTCGTCCACGGCCACGGGCGGCAGCTCGCCCATCTTCTGCGCGGCATCCAGGATCGGCCGGTAGCCGGTACAGCGGCACAGGTTGCCCGAGAGTTCTTCCTGCGCCAGCGCGCGTGTAATGGGCTCGCCCTTGCTGACATGGTTCTGGTACATGCCGAAGAGGCTCATCACAAAGCCCGGGGTGCAAAAGCCGCATTGGGAGCCGTGGCACTGCACCATCGCCTCCTGTGCGGGATGCAATGGCCCATCGGCGGATGCAATGTCTTCCACCGTCCACAGCGCCATGCCGTCTATGGAATGGGCCAGCCGGATGCAGCTGTTGATGGCGCGGTAGCGGATCGCATCGCCTTCGGCTTCACCGAGCACCACGGTGCAGGCGCCGCAGTCGCCTTCGCCGCAGCCTTCCTTGGTGCCGGTGCAGGCGAGGTCCTCGCGCAGCACTTCCAGCAGCGTGCGGTCGGGTGGTACATTGCCCAGAGTTACAACTTCACCCCGCCTGACGAACTGGATGGTTTCGACAGGATTTTGGACAGCCGATGGGAGGGTCATGCGAGACATGCGTATGAGGGTAAAACAGCCAGGCCATGGCCGGCATACACCGGCGCATATCACCCCCATGGGTGAACAGGTATGACAGACCAGGCGCTTTTCGACAAGATAGACCTCCATCTCATCAGGGTCTTGAACACCGTGCTCACCGAACGCAGCGTATCACGCGCCGCCATCCGCCTGGGAATGTACCAACCCGCCGTCAGCGCGGCGCTCAAGCGCCTGCGCGGTCTCGCGGGTGATCCTATCCTGGTGCGTTCGGGCG
>NZ_BCYO01000016.1 GCF_001598235.1 Polaromonas jejuensis NBRC 106434
AACCCCCTGATTGCGATTTTCCTGGGGGCGTTTTTTGCGGGAGAACATGTCACTGGAGGCGAGTGGACAGCCTGCGGCGTGATTCTCACTGGTGTTTTTCTGATTTTCAGAGGTAAATCCGCAACAGATGCCCGCAAATAAAGTGCTTTCTCCCTATGAAACCGCGTTTTTCTCCAGTAGCATCCGGATTGCCACAAGGAAGTAGTTATCCCGGTGGTGATTTATCAACTTCTAGAAGGAAAATCAATCATGGCAACTGCGAAAAAAGCACCGGCAAAAAAAGCGCCAGCAAAAAAGGCAGCTCCGGCAAAGAAAGTCGCTGCGAAAAAAGCAGCGCCTGCAAAGAAGGTAGCCGCTAAAAAAGCAGCACCTGCGAAAAAGGTAGCGGCAAAGAAGGTAGCTCCCGCCAAAAAAGTTGCGGTCAAAAAACCAGCAGCAAAAAAAGCGGCGCCCGCCAAAAAGCGCACCCCCAATGCAGCGTTCATGAAAGCGCTGACCCTGAGCCCCGCGCTGTCGGCCGTGGTGGGCGACAAGCCCTTGCCACGTACCGAGATCGTCAGCAAGTTGTGGACGTACATCAAGTCCAAGGGCCTGCAAGACAAGGTCAACAAGCGCATGATCAACGCCGACGAAAAGCTCAAAGCCGTATTCGGCAAGGCGCAAGTGTCGATGTTCGAGATGGCTGGCCTGATCGGCAAGCACGTCAAATAATCGGATTTTTCCGATACCTCAAAAAGGCCGGTTTTCACCGGCCTTTTTTTATGCCCCAAGGCCGGGGCATTTCGCACCACCCGGCCCACCACCACCACAACGCGCCGACCTCTGGCATGCTTCCTGCGTACTCTGTTCCGTGGTTTGCAGGCCCTCGCGCCCCTCATGGACGCCCCCGAAGCACTACGGGTTACTGGGTAGCCGATTGCCCACCGGGCAGACCAATAATCGAGAGGTTTGTTGATACCAATTAGTAAGGCCCATGGTAGGTACCGGGCCAGAATGACCGAAGCGATATGTCCATGCCCATGCATTCAAAGACCGAGGCCGCGATGCTCTTCGCAAGCCAAGCCTGTCGCCTCTGCGACGTAGTTCCCGCGGTTCACGCTCATCCCCGCTTTAGCATCCCGCAATAATGCTGCGCTTTATATTTACCCGACTGAGTCTGATCATTCCCACTTTTCTGGGAATGACGCTGCTGGCCTTCTTCCTGATCCGCATGGTGCCGGGTGATCCCATTGAAACCATGGCCGGTGAACGCGGCATCGATCCCGCTCGTCATGCACAGCTGCTCAAGGAATATGGCCTGGACCGGCCGGTTCTGGTGCAGTACGGCATCTATATCGGCCGGGTGCTCAAGGGCGATCTGGGCAAGTCCCTCATCACGCAGGAATCCGTGCTGCGTGAATTCCTGACGCTGTTTCCCGCCACGATCGAACTGGCGCTCTGCGCCATTCTCTTTGCACTGCTGATCGGCATTCCTGCCGGCATTCTGGCGGCCGTCAAGCGCAACTCGATACTGGACCACGGCGTCATGGGCATTTCCCTGACCGGCTATTCCATGCCGATTTTCTGGTGGGGCCTGCTGCTGATCCTGCTGTTTTCCGTCGAGCTGGGCTGGACCCCTGTTTCGGGCCGCCTGTCGGTGCAGTACTTCATCGAACCGACCACCGGATTCTTGCTGGTCGACTCCCTGCTGTCGGACGACAAAGGCGCCTTCTGGTCGGCAGCCTCGCACCTGATATTGCCGATGATCGTGCTGGGCACCAACCCGCTGGCCGTGATTGCGCGCATGACGCGTTCGGCCATGCTCGAGGTGCTGGGCGAAGACTACATCCGCACCGCGCGCGCCAAAGGCCTTTCCAACCTGCGCGTGGTGGCCGTTCATGCCTTGCGCAACGCGCTGATTCCGGTGGTCACCGTGATTGGCCTGCAGGTCGGCGTTCTGTTCACCGGTGCCATCCTGACCGAAACCATCTTTTCCTGGCCCGGTGTCGGCAAATGGCTGATCGAAGCCATCAGCCGCCGCGACTACCCGGTCCTGCAGGGCGGCATCCTGCTGCTCGGCAGCATCGTGATGGCGGTCAACCTGCTGGTTGACATCACCTACGGCATCATCAATCCACGCATCAGGCATCAGCGATGAGCACGGCCACCTTGAAAACCACTACGCCGCCGGCGCCGGCCCATCCACTGCGCGAGTTCTGGCACTACTTCAGTGCCAACCGGGGGGCCCTGACCGGCCTGATCATTGTGTTGGGTGTTCTGCTGGTTGCGCTGTTTGCGCCCATGCTGGCGCCTCACGCCCCCAACATCACGGACAACGCCGTGTTCCTCAAACCGCCGGCCTGGCAGACGGGCGGTTCATGGACCTACCCCCTGGGCACGGACGCCATTGGCCGGGACATCCTGTCGCGCCTGATGTACGGCGCCCGCCTCTCGCTGGTCATTGGCCTGGCGGTGGTGACGCTGTCGGTCGTGGTCGGGACGGTGCTGGGCCTGCTGGCAGGTTTTTTCCGCGGCATCTTTGAAATTGCCGTCATGCGCATGATGGACATCATCCTCACCCTGCCCAGCCTGCTGCTGGCGATTGTGATTGTGGCCATTCTGGGCCCCGGCCTGATGAACGCCATGCTGGCCGTGGCCATCGTCGTGCTGCCGCACTACGTGCGGATCACCCGCGCCGCCGTGATCGCCGAAACCTCGCGCGATTACGTGACCGCCGCACGCATGAGTGGCGCGAGTCGCATCCGTTTGATGTTCAGCGAAATCCTGCCCAACTGCACGGCGCCGCTGATTGTGCAGGCCTCGCTGGGGGTGTCAACGGCCATCCTGGACGCCGCCGCCTTGGGCTTTCTGGGACTGGGCGCCCAGCCGCCCTCACCGGAGTGGGGCACCATGCTGGCGGATGCCCGCGAATTTGTGCTGCGCGCCTGGTGGGTCGTCACCTTCCCCGGCCTCGCAATTTTGATCACTGTGCTGGCCTTCAATTTGCTCGGCGACGGACTGCGCGATGCGTTCGACCCAAAACTCAAACGATGAACAAGATCCACCCGCACCTCATGAGCCTCTTCGCAAGTAACAGCGCGGAACCGGCTGCGCCGGGCCGCAGCTGTTGCCCCCGGAGGGGGGATCCGGCTACACGAAGTGAGCCGAGAAGGGGGAGTTACTGAATATGGCCCTGCTGGAAATAGAAAACCTGTCTGTCGAGTTTCCCTCGCAAAACGGCATCATGCATGCCGTTGACGGCATCAGCCTGTCGCTTGAAGAAGGCGAGGTGCTTGGCATCGTCGGCGAATCCGGCTCCGGCAAAAGCGTCACCATGATGGCCCTGATGGGCCTGGTGGCCTACCCGGGCCGCGTCAAGGCGGACAAGCTGCGCTTTGCCGGCCATGACCTGCTGGCACTATCAGACCGCGAGCGCAGCAAGCTCACCGGCAAAGACGTGGCTATGATTTTTCAGGAGCCCACGACCAGCCTGAACCCCTGCTTCACCATCGGCTTTCAGCTCACCGAAACCCTGCGCCTGCATTTGAAGCTGGACCACAAGGCCGCCAAGCGCAAGGCCATTGAACTGCTGGAGCAGGTCGGCATCCCCGCGCCGGAAAGCCGACTGAAGGCCTACCCGCATCAGCTGTCGGGCGGCATGAACCAGCGCGTGATGATTGCCATGGCGATTGCCTGCAACCCACGGTTGCTGATTGCCGACGAGCCGACCACGGCGCTCGACGTCACCATCCAGGCGCAAATCCTGGACTTGCTGCGCAGCCTGCAAAAGGAGCGCGGCATGGCGCTGGTGCTGATCACCCACAACATGGGCGTGGTGTCCGACATGGCCCAGCGCGTGGCCGTGATGTATGCCGGCCAGATCATGGAAGAGCAAAGCGCCCACGCCCTCTTCAACACCCCCCAGCACCCCTACACCGAAGCCCTGCTGTCGGCCCTGCCGGAACGCAGCGACGGCAGCGCCCGCCTGGCCACCATTCCCGGCATGGTGCCCGGCCTTTACGACCGGCCGGCCGGCTGCCTGTTTGCCCCGCGCTGCGCCTATGCCACGGAACATTCGCGTAACGAGCGCCCCCTGTTGCGTGCCTGGCAAGACGGCATGGTGCGCTGCCACTATCCGCTGGGAGACCCCGGCCGCGAGGCGGCCATCCTGCGCGACACCCCCGTGGTGGCGATGGAGACCGCAGCATGAGCGCCGCCACCAACAGGCCCGTACCGTCCGGCCAGGCGGTGGTAGAGGCCAAAGACCTCCAGCGCGTTTACGAAATACGCCGCGGCTTCATGCGCGCACCCGACCATCTGCAGGCGGTGGGCGGGGTGTCCTTCTCGGTTCATGCCGGCAAGACGCTGGCCGTGGTGGGCGAATCGGGCTGCGGAAAATCCACGCTGGCCCGCATGGTCTCGTTGATCGAAATGCCCAGTGCGGGACAGCTGCGCATCAAGGGCGTTGATGCCGTGAGCGCCTCGCATCACGAGCGAGCTGGCCTGCGCAAGGCCGTGCAGCTGGTGTTCCAGAATCCCTATGGCTCGCTGAATCCGCGCAAGAAAATCGGTGCCATTCTGGAAGCGCCGCTCGAAATCAACACCACCCTGTCGGCTGCAGAGCGGGCTGAAAAGGCGCGCGCCATGCTGGCAATGGTCGGCCTGCGACCCGAACACTACGACCGTTACCCCCACATGTTTTCAGGCGGGCAACGCCAGCGCATCGCCATTGCCCGGGCCTTGATGCTGAACCCGGCGCTGGTGGTGGCAGACGAACCCGTGTCGGCGCTGGACGTGTCGATTCAGGCCCAGGTACTCAACCTGCTGGCCGACCTGCAGCAGACCCTGGGCCTGGCCTATCTGTTCATCTCGCACGACCTGGGCGTGGTGCGCCACATTGCCCACGATGTGCTGGTGATGTACCTGGGGCATGCGGTCGAGCAAGGCGAAAAAAACGCCCTCTTTACGCGCCCCTTGCACCCTTACACCCAGGCCTTGCTGGCGTCCACGCCGGGCCTGGCCGGAAGCACCACCATCAAGCACCGCATTGTGCTCAAGGGCGAGCTGCCCTCCCCGCTCAACCCGCCCACTGGCTGCGTGTTTTCCACCCGCTGCCCGCATGTGACAGAGCGCTGCCGCGCCGAGAGGCCCGTGCTGCGGGAGGTTGCAGACCGGCTGGTGGCGTGCCACTATGCTGAAAATTTCCTTACTGCGTGAACTGGGTCCATGCAAACCCTGCCTCCGTCCCAGGCCACGTTTTCAATGTCCGGCGAACGCGCATCACAAATGTCGCGCCAACCGGCCACAAGCCCGCTGCCCCGCAGCATTAACCCCCAAAAGGAGTCCGTCAAATGATTCAGACCCAACCACGTGCAAGCCGGCTGCGTCCGGTCCAGCGCGCCTTGCTGTGCGCTGTTGCCCTGCCAGCGCTGCTGGCCCTCTCGCCAGTCTCTGCCAAGACGCTGGTATTTTGTTCTGAAGGCAGCCCGGAAAACTTCTACCCTGGCGTGAACACCACGGGCACCTCGTTTGACGCCAACGAACCCGTTTACAACCGCCTCGTGGAGTTCGAATACGGCGGCACCAAGGTGGTCCCCGGGCTGGCCGAGAAATGGGACATTTCCGCCGACGGCAAGGAATACACCTTCCACCTGCGCAAGGGCGTGAAGTGGCACGGCACCAGCAAGAGCTTCAAGCCGACGCGCGACTTCAATGCCGACGACGTGCTGTTCATGTTTGAGCGCCAGTGGAAAGAAGACAACCCCTACTTCAAGGTCACCAGCCCCAACCATTCCTACTTCGGCGACATGGGCATGCCCAAGCTGCTGAAGTCGGTGGAAAAGGTCAACGACTACACGGTCAAGATCACCCTCGACAAGCCTGAAGCGCCGTTCCTGTCCAACCTGGCCATGCCGTATGCGGCCGTCCAGTCCAAAGAATACGCGGACGCCATGCTCAAAGCCGGCACGCCGGAAAAAATCGACCAGGACCCTATCGGTACCGGCCCCTTCTACCTGGTGCAGTACCAGAAAGACGCGATCATCCGCTACAAGGCCTTCCCGCAATACTTTGGCGGCAGGGCCAAGATCGATGACCTCGTGTACTCGATCACGCCGGATGCCTCGGTGCGCTGGGCCAAGCTGCAAAAGGGTGAGTGCCATGTCATGCCTTACCCCAACCCGGCTGACCTGGACGCCATCCGCAAGGATCCCAACATCCAGATCGTCGAGCAGCCGGGCCTGAACGTCGGCTACATGGCCTACAACACGACCAAAAAGCCGTTTGACGACGTGCGCGTGCGCAAGGCCATCAACATGGCCATCAACAAGAAAGCCATTGTTGACGGTGTGTACCTGGGCACCGGCATCGCCGCCAAGAACCCGATCCCGCCGACCATGGCCGCGTACAACAACGCCATCAAGGACGACGAGTACAACCCCGAAGCCGCCAAGAAATTGCTGGCCCAGGCCGGTTACCCGAATGGCTTCACCACCGACCTGTGGGCCATGCCGCTGCAGCGCCCGTACAACCCGAATGCCAAGCGCATTGCCGAGTTGATGCAGGCTGACCTGGTCAAGGTCGGTGTGACCGCCGAGATCAAGAGCTTCGAGTGGGGCGAATACCGCAAGCGCCTGCAGGCCGGCGAGCACCAAATGGGCATGCTGGGCTGGACCGGCGACAACGGCGATCCGGACAACTTCATGTACACCCTGCTCGGCTGCGCTTCGGCCCAGTCAGCCAGCGGCTCCAACATCGCCAAGTTCTGCTACCAGCCTTATGAAGACCTGGTCCTGAAAGCCAAGACCGTGACCAATCCTGCCGAACGCAACAAGCTCTACCAGCAGGCCCAGGTCATCTTCAAGGAACAGGCGCCCTGGTTCACCATCGCTCATGCGGTGCAGCTCAAGCCCATCCGCAAGAACGTGATTGGCTACAAAAACAGCCCGTTCGGCCGCCACAACTTCTACGCCGTGGACATCAAGGAATAAGCCGGAAAACAAGCCTTCACAGGCTTGCAGCAAAAAGGCCGGACAATTAACGTATTGCCCGGCCTTTTTTATTTTCCTGAACAAAATCAGGCTGTCGCCCTTATGTAACGGGCGCAAGCAGCTACTATTTTGATAGCGACTGCTTCAGCGCGTTCTGCGTGATGGCCGACAGCGTGCCGCGCGTGGTGATGACTTCCGGGTCCAGCGTCACCTCAATCACCGTGCCCTCCTTGCGCGCCAGCGCGGCCAGCAGCTCGGCTTCAAATTCGGCAGTGCGCGTGATGCGCACGCCGGCATAGCCATAGGCGCGCGCCAACGCGGCAAAGTCCGGGTTGTTCAAACGCGAGCCGCTTTCGTGCTGCGGGTACTCCCTTTCCTGGTGCATGCGTATGGTGCCGTACATGCCGTTGTTGAGCAGCACGATGATGCTTTTGGCGCCGTGCTGCACCGCCGTGGCCAGCTCCTGGCCGTTCATCAGGAAGTCGCCGTCGCCGGCGATGGTGAAGGCCGTGCGCCCGGTGGTGATGGCCGCCGCAATACCCGCCGGCACGCCGTAGCCCATGGCCCCCACCGTGGGCGCCAGCTGCGTCTTGTGGCCTTTGACCAGCCCATGGTGCTTGAAGAAGCGGTGCACCCAGCTGGCGAAGTTGCCCGCGCCATTGGTCAGCACAGCGTCGGCCGGCAAATGCTTTTGCAGCAGGCCGATGATGGCCGGCATGTCGATATCGCCGGGCAGCGCTTGTGGCTCCAGGTTGGCCAGATAATCCTCGTTCGCCGAGGCCGTCCAGGCCTCCCAGGGAACGGACACCGGTGCGGTCAGCACCTCCAGCGAACGCGCCGCCGCATTCATGGTGGCGTTGATGGCCAGGTCCGCCTGGTAGATGCGGTTGAGTTCCTCGGCGCTGGCGTGGATATGCACCAGCTTTTGTTTGGGCCGCGGCGCTTCCAGCAGCGTGTAGTTGCCGGTCGTCATTTCGCCCAGGCGCGGGCCGATGGCGATGATCAGGTCGCTGGCCTTGATGCGCGCGGCCAGCTTGGGGTTCAGGCCAATGCCCACATCACCGGCATAGAGCGGATGGTGGTTGTCAAAGGTGTCCTGAAAACGGAAGGCATTGCCCACCGGCAGCTTCCAGTTTTCGGCAAAGCGCTGCAGGGCCTGCGCCGACTGCGGCGTCCAGCCGCCGCCGCCGGCGATGATGAGCGGTTGCCTTGACGCCAATAGCATCTCGCGCAAGGTGCGCAAGGAGCCGGGGTCGCTCCAGGCCTGCACCGCCTCCACGCGCGACAAGGGCTGAACATCGGTCATGCGGGTCAGCATGTCTTCCGGCAACACCAGTACCACCGGCCCGGGCCGGCCGTTCATGGCCGTGGCGAAGGCACGCGCCACGTACTCGGGAATGCGGCCGGCATCGTCAATGCGCTCCACGCGTTTGGCAAAGCCCTTGGTGCTGGGGCCGAAAAAACTCGAATAGTCCACCTCCTGGAAGGCCTCGCGGTCGCGGCAGTCGCTGGCCACATCGCCGACCAGCAGCACCATGGGTGTCGAGTCCTGGAAGGCCGTGTGCACGCCGATGGAGGCATTGGTGGCGCCCGGCCCACGCGTCACCATGCAGACACCCGGCCGGCCGGTGAGCTTGCCGTGCGCTTCGGCCATGAAGGCCGCGCCGCCTTCCTGGCGGCAGGTGATGAATTTGATCTGATCGCGCCGCGCATGCAAGCCGTCCAGCACGGCCAGGTAGCTTTCGCCCGGCACGCCAAACGCATGGGTAACGCCCTGGGCCAGAAGGCAGTCAACGAGAAGGTGGCCGGCAAGTTGTTGGGTCATGCCCGCCATTTTGCCGCGACACGGCCAAACCGGCCATGCAGACCTTAAGCGGCTTGTTCCGGCGTGTCCGTATCTTCGTCGGCCCCGCCGTTGGCCAAGGCCTGCCTGGCCAGTTCCTCGTCGCTCAAGGGGGGCACCGTGTCCTCGGTGGCCAGCTCTTCCAGCAGCGCGTCGCCCGCAGCTTCATGCCCTAGCAACACCTCCTCAATACGCTGGGTACAGGTTTCGTTATGGACGGCTGCCGGCCCGCTGGTGACGGGTGGAAACTTTTCGGCCAGCTCCACCTTCACGGCTTCGGACTTCTCTTCAATCCATCGGGCAAACTCGCCGGCGGTAGATGCTTGGGATGGTGGCATGTGGATCTCCTTGTCCTGCGGGATGTAACAACCCTGCGGTCTCCATAACCAATTTATACCTCTGGCGTGGCAAGTGCAACACCCCGAGCCCGGCCTGGCGCGCCCTCATCGCCCACCCACCAGACAGTGCTGGAGGGCCAGGGCGGGGTAACGACCTACCGCGTTGACGTAGAAATGGAATTACTTGAAGCGGTACGACAGCGCGACAAACCCGCTGTCCTGCGTCTTCCGGCTGACCAACGGGCTGTTGTACACCGCCGAGTCCAGCCATTTGCGGCGCAGCTGCATGCTGAGCACCCAGGGCTCGCCCAGCGGCACGTCCACCGCCAGGCCCAGCACCGGCGTGGTCGACGCCCCGGCCTTGTACGCCGCGTAGCCGCTGGCGGCCGACTCGGCGGGCGACACGCCGTAGAAGTAGTTGGTGTATTTGGCGTTGCGGTATTCCAGCCCCAGCTGCGGAAAAAAGGCCCAGCGCCCCAGCGTGAACCTGGCCGCATAGTTCGCTTCCAGCAAGGTGCCGTGCGACTGGTTGGCATCCACAAAGGCGTTCAGAAAAATCCCGCCGTAGGGCGTTTCCTGAAAAGTCCCTATGCCCAGCGGAATCGGCGTCTTGCGGTCGGTAAGGCCCGCCAGCGCCGCCGTGTCGGCCCGCCAGCCTTCCTGGCTGATTCGGCCCGCCAGTTCCAGGTAGCCATCACCCAGCTTGACGGTCTTCAGCCCCAGCGTATCCACGCGGGCAAAAAACCGGCCGTAGTCGAAAAATCCGTAGGGCAGCACCGACGTGTCGTTGCTCTTGCTGCGGATCACGCTTTGCGTGATATAGGCGGCCCCGCCCACATCGCCGACCAGCTTGTCGGTCAGGGGTGTGGGCTGCGCGCGCACCATGCACGGGCTCAAACACAGCGCGGCCCCCAGGCTGGCCAGGACGCTGGCGGCGGGGAAAGCAGAATTTTTGGGGGGGAGTGTGGCGTTCATCGCATGTCTTGGGAGAATCATGCGAGTCAGTATAAGTTCAGTGACGCCGGCCTTTTTCAGGCGCTTACCAGCGCCGTCCGCCGCACCTTGCGGACATTGAACGCGCTGGCAATCAACACACCCTGCACCAGCGCCAGGCCCAGCAGCACGCCGCGGTACTGGCCGTGGTCCATCAGCGCGCCAAAGATCAGCGGCGACACGGCCTGGCCAATGTCCAGGCCCGCATACACCACGCCATACACACGGCCCGAAGCGTTTTCAGGGGTCGAGCGCTTGACCAGCAGGTCGCGCGACGGCCCGGCAATGCCGGCCGCAAAACCCATCCCGCCAAACAGCACCGGCACCATCCAGGCCGCCAGATGGCCCAGGGCCAGCGTCAGCGCAACCGCCGCGGCCACGCCCATGCCGGCGCCCACAATGCGCTCGCAGCGCTTGGGGTCTGCGGCCAAAAAACCGCCCGCCACCATGCCGCCGGCGCTGCACACCATGTAAATCGTCAGGCACATCGCCACCCAGGGCAGCGGCACCTGATGCAGCTGGCGCGCCGCTTCGGGCGCAAAGGCCTGCACCACGCTCAACACCATGGCGTACCAGAAGAAAAAGGTAAAGCACATCCAGACCGCCGGGATTTTGAGAAAACCCAGCGTGCTTTCCGCCGCCGCTGCGCCCTTGGCCGGGGCCGCCACGGTCAAGGCCAGTTTGTCACGGTTGAGCAGCAACAAGGCCAGCACCGCAAACGCCAGCACGCCCGCGGCGGCCAGCGCCACGCGCCACGAATAGGCAAAGGTCAGCGTCACCACCAGCGCCGGTGCCAGCGCCCAGCCCAGGCTGCCGGTGATGCCATGCACGCTGTAGGCGTGGCCCAGGCGCGGCGCACTGACCTTGCGGTTGAGCAGCGTGTAGTCCACCGGGTGAAACACGCCGTTGCCCACACCGCCCACCACGGCAAAGCCCGCCAGCATCCAGTAGCTGGTGCTGATGGCGTAGCCGAAGGCCGCCACGCCGAGCAGGCTCAGGCCGGCAAACAGAATCGGCCGCGGACCGAAGCGGTCCACCACAAAGCCCGAGAGCGCCTGCACCGCGCACGAGACAACAAAGAAAATCGTCATCAAAAAACCCAGCTCGGCATAGCTGACGTTGAACGCATCCTTGAGCCAGGGAAACAGCGGCGCCAGCAGCAGCTGGCTGAAGTGACTGATCAGATGGGCCACGCCCACCAGGCCAATGACGCCGGCGTCGCGGCGCAGGGAAACCGTGTCTGGCACGGGCAGACGCATGGAGCTTGAGGTAAACATGCCGCTATCGTAGTATTGGCCTCGCCTGCCGAAATGCGACAAAAAGCCATAATTCGGCGAATTTCAGACAAACCACACTTTCCCCGCTTTTCCAGCACCATGGCCCGCAACCCCCGACTACGTTTCATGCCGGTGGCCGACACCGACGGTTTCATGCCCAGCCGCGAGCGCCCGGTGCGCGTGCGCGCCCGCACCATGGCGGCCGACACGCACTTTGAGCCGCACTCGCACGCCTGGGCGCAACTGGCCTATTGCGCCAGCGGCGTGATACAGGTCACGGCCGCGCAAGGCGGGCAGGCCGAAGGCGACATCACCTACATCGTGCCGCCCTCGCGCGCGGTGTGGGTCGCCCCCGGCGCGCGGCACCACATCACGGTGCTGGAGGCCGCCGAATTCCGCACGCTCTATATCGATGCCGGCGCCACGCCCGCAGGCTGGCAAGGCTGCCGCGTCATGGTGGTGTCGCCGCTGCTGCGCGAGGCCATCCATGCGCTGGATACGCCGGCAGAACGGCCGCTGAACGCCGCGCGCGAAGACTTGCTGAGCAGCCTGGTGCTCGACGAGCTCACCCACGCCGACACCCAGGCACTGGGCGTGCCGCTGCCGCATCCGCAAACCGGCGACAAGCGGCTGCGCGCGCTGTGCGAAGCCGTCATGCGCGCCCCGTCGGAGCGCGCCACGCTGGCCGAATGGGCAGAAGACATTGGCGCCAGCGAACGCACGGTGGCCAGGCTGTTTAAGGGCGAGTTGAACCTGAGCTACAAGCAATGGCGCCAGCAAGCCATCCTGGCGCACGCCCTGCCCTTGCTGGCGCGCGGGCAATCGGTAAGTGCCGTGGCAGCCGCCAGTGGCTATGCGAGTGACAGCGCATTTTCAGCGATGTTCAAGGCCGCGATGGGGCAGCCGCCTAGCCATTTCCAGAATAAAAACAGCCTCTAGCCCTTTGTATACGGGAGGATAAAGCTACCAAAAAAATAGCATCCAGCATCATCAGGCCGCCGTCAGGCTGATCATTGCCTGACCAACCTGGAGATCAGGACGAGCCGCCCCTATACCCCAGTTGCTGCTCCACAAAGCCGTCAAAGGCCCTCAGCAAGGGCTGAAATGGCTCGACGCAACGCTCCAGCTGCATCAGCGCCGCGCAAGTCGCCTCCAGCGTGGAAAGCTGATCGGCTCTATGGGCTTTGCGGATACGGTAATTTGAAGCCGGCATGTCCTGCAGCGACAGCCGCGGCAGTTGCTGCAGCGGCGGGTTGAGGTAAAGCATCTTGCGGCTCTTGCGCCAGGTGCCATCCAGCACGATCAGCCGCAAGCGCGATGGATCGCTCAGCAATTCGGGCGCGAGGGCTGGTGGGGCCGGCAGGTTCAGCGCCCGGTCTTCGGGACTGTCCGGGTACAGAAGAATGTTGTGCTTGGCGCCTAGCACCACGGTTTGCGTCGCGCCTTGAGGCTCTAACGGCGCGCCCAGCAAGACCTGCTCGCTAAACACTTCACCCGTCAGCATCCGGCTGTGGGGCAGGCTCAGATGCAACAGCCGCGCGCTGCCTTTGGCGTTAGCCACCTCCAGCGGGTGCTGCAGGATCAGCACCTCCACCCGATGCGCAACCGGTGTCACCCACTGGCAAATACAGGCGCTCTGCGCGCGCAGGCAGATCGCGCAGCGCAAACGCCTGGGAAGGGATGCCGATGTCATGGAAGGATTTTAGGGAGATGCGGGTGTTCAGGATGGCGCTGGGGTTTGCCTGGGCTACCCGGCATGCCTCGTTGCGTCTTTCGCTCGAAAAGTGCGAACATAAGGCTGTTATCCGCTTTGAATCGACATCTGATGGGTACTTTGCTGGTGGCTCTGCAATTTGGCCTGCTTATCATGCTGGCGGCGTTAGCGGCACCGAATGTCTTGCACGGCGACATTCCCGCAGGCGCGTTGATGATGGCGGGGATCTCTGTCGCGCTCATCGCGTGGGCGCTTATACACAACAGGCCGGGGAACTTCAACATCTACCCTGAGCCCAAGTTTCGCGGCGTTTTGGTGACCACCGGTCCTTACCGATGGATTCGCCATCCCATGTACACGTCGCTGCTGCTGGGCGCGGCAGCGCTGGCGTGGACGTGCAACACCTTCATAGGCTGGGGGACATGGTCCATGCTGGCCATTGTCCTGTTCATGAAGTCAACACTGGAGGAGCAGGGGATGCGCAAGCAACATCCCGGGTATGCCGCCTACACCCTTAGAAGCAAACGGTTTTTACCCTGGCTGTTTTAAAGACATAAGTGGCCCCGCAAATCTGAACCGCGCCATCAGTGGAAACTCCGGGCGTCACGCAGGGCCGGCCAAAAACAGGCCATAGCCCAATGGCTGTGAATGCAGTTAGCTATAAAAACAGGAGCGAAAAAACCCGATAGCGGTGCGTCGCTATCATGGACCGATGAAATTTGTCGGCACGATGATGAAAGCGCACGGCGCATGGCGGCGCGCCGCGGGCTATCTGGCACTGGCCGTACTGGCCGCCACCGTACAGGCGCACGCACAACCTAACGCGCCCGACCACCAGCCGCTGCTGCGCGCACTGAACGCGGCGCGGCAGCAAGGCTGCGACGACCGCCCCGGCCCGGCCACCCCACTGCGTGAAAACACCCGCCTGTCGAGCGCCGCCGCGCTCATCGCGGGCGGCCGCAAGCTCGGCGACGCGCTGCAGGCCAGCGGCTACCGCGCCGTGCGGGCGGCGCAGATCACGCTGCGGGGTTATAGCGGGCCCGCCGAGCTGGCGCAGGCCGCAGTGGACAGTTCCTGCAGCACGGTCACCGAGGGCGAGCTGGCCGAGGCCGGCTTTCACCAGCGCGGCACGCAAACCTGGATAGTGCTGGCCGCGCCGTTCTCGCCGCCCGGTGCGGCGCAGGCCGGCGATGTGCAGGCGCGGGTGCTGGCCCTGGTGAACGAGGCGCGCACCAGGCCCCGCCGCTGCGGCAACGATTCTTTCGCGGCGGCCCGCCCGCTGCGGCTCAACGCCACACTGCACGGCGTGGCCGACGCCCATGCCGCCGACATGGCGCGCCACAACTACTTCAGCCACAGCGGCCGCGACGGCAGCCGCGTGGCCGAGCGCGCCAGCCGCGCCGGCTACCCCTGGCGCGCCATCGGCGAGAACATCGCCGCAGGCCAGATGCAGGCCGACGCGGTCGTGCAGGGCTGGCTCAACAGCCCCGGCCACTGCGCCAACATCATGTCGCCGGCTTACACCGAGATGGGTGCCGCCTTTGCGGTGAACAACAAAACCAGCGCGGGGATTTATTGGGTGCAGGTGTTTGGGGCTGCGCGTTAGGCCTGCGCCCCGCACCAAAGTCGTTCCATCGTGGCATTTTCAGAACAAAAACTGGCTCCAGCCCTTATCCAGCGAGCGCAAGAAGCTATGAAAAGAGTAGCGACTTGCCTGCACGCTCTTAATTGTTCTGGTCTTTTCTGCGCGTTCGGGAGGCGGGTGGGAAGTAAACCCAGGTCGCGACAACCAGCAAGCCAAACAGCGAGTAGCCGATGGCGAATACCCACCATGGCGCCTCGTAATACAGGACGCGCTGCAGCCAGTGCTCGATAAAACCACTGCTGTAGGTTGTGCCATTGGCTTTGGCACGAAACCACATTTCGAGCGTGGTCAGGGGACAGGTGAGGCCCAGCCAGGTCTCGGCGACCACAAACAGGATTGCGCCCAGGTGGGCAAGCCTGAACCAGAGGGCATTGACCCAGCGCCAGTTCCGCAGGTTGCCGACGACAACGAGGACCAGGCCGCCCACGACGAACGCAACAATTGCGACGTGCAGCGTGAGCAAAAGATCTGCCAGCAGTGGGTATAAAAGCTCGTCACGCATTCAAGAGGCCTAATTCCAATTCGCATTAAAAACGATAACTGCGTTGCTTAGCCTTGCCGTGCTGTAGCACTGTCTGCGGCGTCGCGCCTTGTTCTCGCTTTTAATGCGAATTGGAATAAGGTTTGACGTGGGCGGCAGACCATATCGAATTCAGTGCCATCCAGATCAATCGAGTGGCATCGCTATCGTCAATACCGTGCCCTTGCCCGGTGCGCTGTCGATCTTGAGTTCGCCTCCCAGCATGCTGACGCGCTCCTTCATTCCCACCAGCCCGAACGAGTTCAGTTTCTTCTGATCCGCCATGCCCACGCCGTTGTCCTTGATTCGCAGGTACAGCCGGCGCCCCTCCCTGTAGAGTTCGACATGCACCTGCGTCGCTTGCGCATGCCGGGTGATATTTGACAGCGATTCCTGCGCGATGCGAAACAGCGTGGTGGCGCGTTTTTCATCCAGATCACAATGGGCATCCGCGTCTTTCGCCTGCATCGTGCAATCGATCCCGCTGCGCTGGCGGAATTCTTCAAGCTGCCACTCGATCGCGGCCTGCAGGCCCAGATCGAGCACGGGCGGCCGAAGATCGTTGATGATGGCGCGCACACTTCTGATGGCCGTATCAATGTGATTCAGCGCCTCGCCCGCCTTTTCGTTGAGCCTGGGGTGCATGGCGCGGGTGCGTGCATGCAGCATGGAGACATCGATTCGCAAGGCCAGCAGACTCTGTCCCAGCTCATCATGGATGTCGCGCGCGATCCGCTTGCGTTCTTCTTCCTTGATGTGCTCCTGGTATGAGGCCAGCTGGCGCAGCAGCAGTTTCGATTGCTGCAATTCCTCGGTCTGCATCGCCAGTTGGCGCTGCAGGTAGAACAGGTCGACAAACACCCGTATCTTGGCGCAAAGAACCTCGGTCACGATCGGGGAGAGGATGTAGTCCACCGCGCCGGACGTGTAACCGCGGAAACGCTCGGAGTCCTTGCCCGCCTCAGCGGTGACGAAGATGATGGGCGTGTGCGCCGACTTGGGACGGCCGTGGATCAGCGTCGCGGTTTCAAAGCCGTCCATCACCGGCATTTTCACATCGAGCAGAATCACGGCGAAGTCGCGCTGCAACAGCAGGCGCAGCGCCTCGCGCCCGGAAGTTGCCGTGGTGACCTCTAGGCCCATGTCGGCGATCACAGCGGCGAGCGCCGCAAGCTTGGCCGGGTTGTCATCCACCAGCAGCACGGATGCCGGCACGCCATCGGGTGCGACCAGGCGCCGTGGCTGGGTTCCTTTTTTGAAGAGCGGGGTTTCCTGCTGCTGCATGGTCATACATTCAACGGTACAGCCATTTGCGCATCAGCGACAGCAGCTGGTCGGTATCCACCGGCTTGCTGACATAGTCCGATGCGCCTGCCTCGATGCACTTCTCACGGTCACCTTTCATCGCCTTGGCCGTCAGCGCAATCATGGGCAGGGTCTCAAACGTTTTGATTTTGCGTATCTGGCGCATGGTTTCAAAGCCATCCATCTTGGGCATCATGATGTCCATCAACACGATGTTGATATCCGGCTGCTGCTGCAGCAGTTCGATCGCGGTTCGGCCGTTCTCGGCAGAGGTCACGCGCATTTTGTTGCCCTCAAGCACGCTGGCCAGCGCAAAAATGTTGCGCACGTCATCGTCAACCACCAGCGCCTTCTTGCCCTCAAGGCTGTCCGGATCCTCGTAGAGTTGTTCGAGCATCCGGCGCTGGGTCTGCGGCAGCTCGAAGACAGCGCGGTGCAAAAACAGCGCCGTTTCGTCGAATATGCGTTCGGGGGACTGCACTTCCTTGATGACGCTCTTGCCGACCAGTTCCCTGAAGCGTTGCTGTTCTGGTCTCGTCAGCGTCTCTGCGCCATAGACAACGACGGGCAGCTCACGTGTCGAGTCGTTTTTCTGCAGCGCCTCAAGAAAATGGATACCGGATGTGTCGGGCAGTTTGAGGTTGAGCACCACGCAGTCGTAGTGTTTCTTGCCGAGCATCTTCAGGGCTTCAGCGCCGCTACCGGCTTTTCCGATCTGCACGTCGCCGTTGCCGACCAGATCGAGGATGCGGGCGCGGTAGCCTTCGTCGCCCTCGATGACCAGCAGGTTCCTGGTCTTGCGCTGCGCGAATTCCACGATGCCAGCCAGCGCATCCTGAATCTCGTCGGCCGTTGCCGGCTTGGCCAGATAGTCGAAGGCGCCATGGCGCAGCCCGCGCGTGCGGTCGTCATCGGCCGAGATGATCTGGACCGGGATGTGACGTGTGGCGAAATTGCACTTGAACTGCTCGAGTACCGACCATCCATCGATGTCCGCCAGGCCCAGGTCCAGGGTGATCGCGGCGGGTTTGAAGCGCTCGACCAGCTCCAGTGCATCCGCCCCACGGGTTGTGACGATGCCCCTGAAGCCCTTCTGGCGCGCAGCCGTGAGCAGAATGCTGGCGAATCCGGCGTCGCCCTCCAGCATCAGCAGCACCTGGTCGCCGGGCTGGATGGACTCGCGGTCGTCCAGTATCTGTGCCGGCGGGGCCGGCAGGAGCTCGCCCCCGGCTTGACCAGGTTCGGCCTCTATCGGCATTTCGTCTGCCGCCTGAGGGTTGGCATCGTCTGTGCGCAAGGGCATGAACAATGCAAAGGTACTGCCCTTGCCGATCTCGCTGGAGATCAGCCGCAGCTCACCGCCCAGCCGGTGTGCCAGCTCGCGGCTGATCGACAGGCCAAGGCCGGTGCCGCCATATTTGCGCGAGGTTCCGGTGTCTGCCTGCTGGAACGCCTCGAAGATGAGTTTTTGCTTGCCGGCAGACACGCCAATGCCGGTATCGGTGACCACAAAGGCCACCACCGCATCGGCGTGATTCAGGCTGCGGTGATTCACGCCCCAGCCGGACACAACGGGCGTGATGCTGATCTTGACGCCACCTTTCTCGGTGAATTTGAAGGCGTTGGACAGCAGGTTCTTGACCACCTGCAGCAGGCGCTTCTCGTCGGTCCAGAGGGCGGGTGGCAAGGTCGGTTCAAGTTCAACCGTGAAGCCGAGGGCCCGGCTTTCGGCGACAGGCCGGAAGGTGCGTTCGATCTGGTCGTGCAGGTCGGCAAACGACGCTTCGTTCAAGTCCAGCGTGACCGTACCCGATTCGATCTTGGACAGGTAGAGAATCTCGTCGATCAGCTCCAGCAGGTCCTTGCCGGCGCCCCGGATGGTCTTCGCATATTCGACCTGCTTGGGCGTGAGATTGCTTTCCTTGTTGTCGCTGAGCTGCTGGGCCAGGATCAGCAGGCTGTTCAAGGGTGTTCTGAGCTCATGCGACATGCTGGAGAGGAACTCGGACTTGTACTTTGAGGTCAGCGTCAGCTGCTCCGCCTTTTCCTCCAGCGACAGCTTGGTGATTTCGACTTCGCGGTTCTTGCGCTCGACTTCGGCCTTTTGCTCCTCCAGCAGCCTGGCCTTGTCTTCCAGTTCCTCGTTGGTCTGCCTCAGTTCTTCCTGCTGGCTTTGCAGCTCCTGCGCCAGCGATTGCGACTGCTTGAGCAGTTCTTCGGTACGCATATTGGCTTCGATCGTGTTGAGCACGATGCCAATCGATTCGGCCAACTGGTCAAGAAAGGTTTGATGAATGGCGCTGTACAGCGTGAACGAAGCCATTTCGACGACGGCCTTGACCTGGTTCTCGAACAGGATGGGCAGCACGATGATATTGCGCGGCGCGGCCGCACCCAGTCCCGACGAAATCGCGACGTAATGGCTGGGTACATCGGTCAGCAGGATGCGCCGCTTCTCGTAAGCGCACTGCCCGACCAGGCCCTCACCTATCCGCCATTCATCGTTCACATTGATGTTTTCCTTGTACGCATAAGCCGACAGCAGTTTGAGCTTAGGCGGCTCGGGCGGGCTCTCGTTCATCATGTAGAACACACCGTGCTGGGCGTTGATCAGCGGCGCCAGTTCGGACAGCACCATCTTGGAGACAGCGGCCAGATCGCGCTGCCCCTGCAGCAGGCGGGTGAATTTCGCGAGGTTGGTCTTGAGCCAATCCTGTTCCGCGTTTTGCCATGTTGTTTCGCGCAGGTTGCGGATCATTTCGTTGACGTTGTCCTTCAGCTCCGCCACTTCACCCTTGGCCTCCACCTGCACGTGACGCGTCAGGTCACCCTTGGTCACGGCAGTCGCCACGTCGGCAATCGCGCGCACCTGGTTGGTCAGGTTGGCCGCCAGCCCGTTCACGTTATCGGTCAGATCGCGCCAGGTTCCGGCAGCACCCGGCACGTGGGCCTGGCCGCCCAGCTTGCCTTCGACCCCCACTTCACGCGCCACCGAGGTCACCTGGTCGGAGAACAGCGCCAGGGTATCGGTCATGCTGTTGATGGTGTCGGCCAGCTCGGCGATCTCGCCCTTGGCTTCCAGTGTCAGTTTTTTCTTCATGTCGCCGTTCGCCACCGCGGTCACCACTTTCGCGATGCCGCGCACCTGGCTGGTCAGGTTGGCCGCCATGAAGTTCACGCTTTGGGTCAAATCCTTCCAGGTGCCGGACACGCCCTGTACCTGTGCCTGCCCCCCGAGCTTGCCTTCGGTGCCGACTTCGCGCGCCACCCGCGTCACCTCGGCGGCGAAGCTGTTGAGCTGGTCCACCATGATGTTGATGGTGTTCTTCAGTTCCACGATTTCGCCCTTGGCTTCCACGGTGATTTTTCGCCCCAGGTCGCCTTTGGCCACCGCCGTCGTCACGTCGGCGATGTTGCGAACCTGATTGGTCAGGTTGGCGGCCATGCTGTTGACCGAGTCGGTCAAATCTTTCCAGGTGCCGCCGACGCCCGTCACCTTGGCCTGGCCGCCGAGCTTGCCGTCAGTCCCCACCTCGCGGGCCACCCGCGTCACTTCGTCGGCGAAGGTCGAGAGCTGGTCCACCATGGTGTTGATGGTCTCCTTGAGTTGCAGAATTTCGCCTTTCGCCTCGGCCGTGATCTTGCGCGACAAATCGCCGTTGGCCACCGCCGTCGTCACGTCGGCGATGTTGCGCACCTGGGTGGTCAGGTTGGCCGCCATGCCGTTGACGGAATGGGTCAGGTCCTTCCAGGTGCCGGACACGCCGGTCACTTCGGCCTGCCCGCCCAGCTTGCCTTCGGTACCCACTTCCAGCGCCACGCGTGTCACCTCTGCGGCGAAGCTGGAGAGCTGGTCGACCATGGTGTTGATCGTGTTTTTCAACTCGAGAATCTCGCCTTTGGCTTCCACCGTGATTTTCTTGCCGAGGTCGCCGCGCGCCACCGCCGTCGTGACCTGCGCGATGTTGCGCACCTGGGTGGTCAGGTTGGCGGCCATGCCGTTGACGGATTCGGTCAGGTCGCGCCAGGTACCCGATACGCCGCGCACTTCCGCCTGGCCGCCCAGCTTGCCTGCGGTACCCACTTCCAACGCCACGCGTGTCACCTCTGCGGCGAAGCTCGACAGCTGGCCGACCATGGTGTTGATCGTGTTTTTCAACTCGAGAATCTCGCCTTTGGCTTCGACGGTAATCGTCTTGCCCAGGTCGCCCTTGGCCACCGCGGTCGTCACGTAGGCGATGTTGCGCATCTGGGTGGTCAGGTTGGCGGCCATGCCGTTGACGGAGTCGGTCAGGTCTTTCCAGGTGCCGGACACGCCTTTGACATTGGCCTGACCGCCGAGAATCCCTTCCGTGCCGACTTCGCGCGCCACCCGGGTCACCTCGGAAGCGAAGGAGCCCAGCCGCGCCACCATGGTGTTCACGATCTCGGCCGACTTGAGGAACTGGCCCCTGAGTTTGAGGCCGTCGAGTTCCATCGGAACCTGCTGGCCCAGATCACCCTCGGCCACCGAGCCGATGACGCGAATCATCTCGTTCATCGGGCTGATGAGGTCGTTGGCGAGCCCATTGCTCGAGTTGACGATCTTTTGCCATGAACCTTTCATCATCGGCAATTCGATGCGCTCATTGACCTTGCCCTGCTGGCCGACCAGCCGCGCCACGCGTTCGAATTCGGTGGTGGTGTCGGCCGCCATGTCGATGATCTCATTGAGCGTTTCGGCGATCTTGCCCGGCATGCCGGTCCAGTCTTCCGGCATGCGCGTGCTGAAGTCACCCTTGCGAAACGCCTTCAACGTTGCCAGCAAGGTCTTCATGTCCAAAACTTCGATCGGTGTGGTCGCTGTGATCATGTTCTGCCCCGTCAAATTTGATGCCACGCACCAGTCGATACCCCTGGTCGCACAACGCCACCAGGAAGGTTAAACGTCGGAAGATGGAGTGCCCCGGATTGAATGCGCACACGGCATAGGCGCCAGGATTGCCGTTGCTGCCGGAGCCGGCCCTCCAGTATTTTGTTTTGCAAAAAATATCGCGTTGATCTGCAAAATACAAGCAAGACTGTCGGTATGCCTCATGCTCCAGGAGAACGAGCATGACTGCCTGAGGCAAAGTGCAAGTTTTGTAAGTGCCTGCAAGCCATGAAGTCTGCGCCGGACTTCATGGCTTGCCGGCCATTGGCCGCTGGGGTATCGTAAAAAATGCACGTGCGCGGGCGAATTCAAGATCATCGGTGCATCGAGACACGGTACCGCCAGGGCCTGACGGATGCGAATGGAAACTACAGATGATTGACAACAAAATCAGAGTCTTGCTGGTGGATGACCACAGCATCGTGCGTAACGGCGTGCGACGCATGCTGGAAACTGTGAACGACATCGACGTGACGGGCGAAGCAGAGACGGCACAGGACGCCATGTGCCTTGTCCGGGAAAAAGATTTCGACGTGGCGCTGATAGATATCGGCTTGCCCGATAAAACGGGTCTGCAGCTTCTCAAGCTGGTGCATACGGAAAAGCCCAAGCTCGCCGTTCTGATGTTAAGCATGCATTCGGTAGAGGCCTATGCATTGCGCGCCATCAAGCTCGGCGCCGCGGGATACCTCACCAAGGATATCCCGGCAAGCACCCTGGTTGTGGCCGTTCGCAGGGCAGCCGTAGGCGGCAAGCACATCAGTCCCGAGCTGGCAGAAAAACTTGTCAACGCTATCGGCAGGGGCGACGCTGCGCCCCATGAAGCGCTATCGGACCGGGAACTTGAAGTCTTGAAGCTCCTCGCTGCAGGCGAGCGATTGGTCCGCATCGCCGAGAAACTGCATCTGAGCCCGAGTACCGTCACGACTTACCGGGCGCGCATCCTGGAAAAAACCGGGATGGACAGTAACGCGAAACTGGCCCGCTATGCGTTCGAAAATGGTCTGGTGACCTAGAACAAGTTCTTGGCGCGCCCAATCATTTGACGCGGGCGATCCAGCTTGCTTGTAGTTGAACCCCTACAAGCTCTTGGCGGGTAACTCCACACAGGAGTCCGTCTAACAACGATAGCCGTGCCCGCTCAACCCAAGCATACTGACCTCACTGCAAGACTTCGTCCGCTGAATGGAGTTGTTTTCATCGGCGTCTTGCACGGTAATTTCAAAATGGAGAGGTCAACCCATGCAGGTCACCAACACAGAGTCATTGCCGGCACCGATGCCCGCCAGGAATGCGCACCCCAAGCGCTTGTTTATCGTTGAAGATTCGGACGTCGTGCGGGCGCTCTGGCGCACGGTGGTTGCCAGGATCGCCGGCCTGTCACTGAGCGGGGAATTCAACCGCGCATCGACCGCCATCGCCGCCATCCGGCGCAAGCCACCCCATGTCGTCTTGCTGGACATCAACCTCAACGACGGTAACGGCATGGAGGTATTGCGCGTGGTCACGGCTGAATGCCCGATGACAAAAGTGGTCGTGGTCAGCAATTGTGCCGATGCGACACACAGGAAGTACTTCACCGAAGCCGGAGCCCATGCTTTCTACGACAAGAGTCATGAGCTTGCCGCCATGCGCGGCATGTTGGAGCGCCTGGCTGGGTTCGGATCGTCCGCAAGTTTTTCATACTGACCCCGATCATCACGCATAAAAAAATTGCATGCGTCAAGGAAGACACTGGAAATCGATGCTTGTAAGTTGGGCGCGGAGTAAGCGCTGCATTCATGTTGAATCAATGTTCAAACTGGAGAACAAATGATGGGCTATTGGCTGTGCGCGTTGCTGTGGAGTCTGGTGCTGCTGGAAGAGGTCCAGCGCATACCACGTCAAGAATGGAAAGCAGAGGGTCTGAAAAAGGTGTTGCTACTGCGCCGGACCAGAACCCGGATCACCTATCAGCTTGCGCTGGTCGTGGGCGCCCTGTTCCTTTATTCCGAAAGCTCAAGGGTGCTGGTCGATCAAAGCACTTTCGACCTGGACCAGGTGTTTGCCCTGGGCGGCGTTCTTTGGGGCGCTTATCTGTCTGCCGTCACCATGAAGGGAAAGCGATGACTGTCGTCAAATAGGCAGCGGGCTGAGACTTCCTGTGGCCGTATCCATGGAGACTGAAAGTCCAGGCACGCAACATCGCACTAGATCAGCCGTTTCAGCAACCCCATGATCTGATCAAAGCGTTTGCCATAAGGCGGATAAAACAAATCCCCGCGCGCCCACCTGGACTGCACCAGCACCGGCTTTTGCTGCGTCAGGCGTAAAAAGCCCGCTTCGCCATGGTAGGAGCCCCAGCCGCTCTCACCCACGCCGCCAAAGGGCAGGTTTTCGTGGGCAATGTGCATCAGCGTGTCGTTCACGGTCACGCCGCCGCTCACGGTACGCGCCAGCACCTGGTCGCGCGCGACGGTGTCGGTGCCAAACCAGTACAGCGCCAGCGGCCGTGGCCTGGCGTTGATGTAGCCAATCGCCTGGTCCGGCGTGTCGTAGGGGATGACCGGCAGGATGGGGCCAAAGATTTCTTCGCTGAGCAGTTTGGAGCTGGCGGGCGCGCCGAACACCAGCACCGGGGCCATTTGCCTTGACATGCCCACAGCCGCCCTTGCGCCCGTGCCCACCGCCTGCAAACGGGCGCCCTCACCCTCCGCTTGCGCCAGCAGCGCCTGCAACCGCTCATGATGGCGCGGGCTGATGATGGCGGCGTAGTCGGGGTTACCTTCAAGGGTGGGGAACAGTTGGGCCACCGCCCGCGCAAAAGCCTCGCCGAACGCGGCCTCCTGGCCCTTGGGCAGCAGCACATAGTCAGGTGCAATGCAGGTCTGCCCGGCGTTGAGCAGCTTGCCGTGGGCGATCTTCAGGGCTGCGCTGTCCAGGTCACACGACGCGTCGATGATGCACGGCGACTTGCCGCCCAGCTCCAGCGTGGTCGGCGTCAGGTTGGCGGCGGCGGCTTCGGCGACTTTGCGCCCCACGGCGGTGGAGCCGGTAAAAAACAGGTGGTCAAACGGCAGGCCGGCAAATTCGGCAGCGAACCCTCCGTCGCCCTGCACCACGCACAACTCATCGGGCGCAAACACCTGGCCAATCAAGTCAGCCAGCAGGGCCGAGGTGTGCGGCGTCAGCTCGCTGGGCTTGAGCATCACGCGGTTGCCGGCGGCCAGGGCCGTGATGACGGGGCCCAGCGACAGCTGCACCGGGTAGTTCCAGGGCGAAATCACGCCCACCACACCCAGCGGCTGACGCAGCAAATAGGCATGGGAAGGCTGCAAATACAGCGGCGTTCCGACCTTTTTCGGCTTCATCCATTTGGGCAGGTTTTTCAACGTGCTGGCCAGCAGCGTGCGCAGCACAAACAGGTCGGCAATCTCGGTCAGCTGCGCAGAACGCACGCCGAAATCGGCATTGACCGCCTGCGCCAGCGCGCTGCCGTTTCCGTCCAGCAAGGCCTTGATGCGCAGCAGCCGGTCGCGGCGCACCGCCAGCGGGACCTCGATCTGCGCCCGGCTGGCCCAGTACTGGGCATCGAACAGGGAACGAAGCGTGGTCGAATGGGTGGTGAGGGTCATGCGGGGATGATAGGGGCGCGTGCCGCCGTTCCCTAGGGAAACCGCTCCACTGCCCCGACTTCGCCCCGCCTCGATGGACCGGAAGAATATACCCTTTGAAGCGATGCGCATGATCTGGGGCGGCTTCAAAACCATGGTTGAGCTGTAGGTCGAAAGTTCGTGAGTTTTTTGATATTCATGCATCGACTAGACCTGTAGCCCAGCTACTAATTGCGCAGGTAGCTACTAAATAAATAGCAAGAAGAGACCACCGGATGGACCTTTTCGCCCACTTCACCTGGCGCCGGCAGGTCGAATGCCGTACGCAAGACAGACAAAAAAATAAAACTGTTCGTGACAAGGTCACAGATAGGGAGTAGAAAAATGGGTTTCCCCGATGGGTAACCTTTAAAGAAGACTCGCCCGCCTGGATAACGCCGTCCCGCGCAGACGGCGCTCAATTTCCGGCTGCGATGGCCCGCGGATTCCCCTGCGCAAACCTGTCGGTCGTACCGCCCGAATCGGTTCACCCGAAAACCACCGCCCGCGAAGCGGCCTGTGAGAAGTTGTTGGCTTCCTTCACCGTATTTTTTCACTGCATTTTTTTCATCGCACTGGAACCAAACATGACTGAAAGACTTTCTCTATGGGCTGCAAGGTCACGCACGCCCCGGGCGCTCCGCTTGGCGATCCTGCCGGTGGTCCTGCTGTTGTCAACGGCCTGGCTGACCGCCTGCGGTAAAGGGGCCGATGCGCAGGGGGGCCCACCGCCGGCCGCACCGGTGAGCGTGGCACCGGCCGTGCAGCGCACCGTGTCAGACAGCGAGGAATTCAGCGGCCGACTGGAAGCCACCGAGTTCGTGGAACTGCGCCCGCGCGTGGCCGGCACGGTCGACAAGGTTCACTTCACCGACGGCGCCATGGTCAGCAAGGATCAACTGCTGTTCACCATAGACCCGCGGCCGTTTGCAGCCGAAGTGGCGCGCGCGCAGTCGCAACTCGTGGCGGCCCGCGCACGCGCTGACCTCGCCAACACCGAGGTCACACGCGCGCAAAAACTGCTCGATTCCAAAGCCGTGTCACGGCAGGAATTCGACCAGTTGAGCGCCGGCTCGCGCACGTCGGACGCCGACATCAAATCGGCCGAGGCGGCACTTCGGGTAGCGCGGCTGAACCTCGAGTTCGCCTCGGTGCGTGCGCCGATTGCGGGCCGTGCATCGCGTGCGAACGTGACCGCCGGCAACCTCGTCAATGAGCAGGTGGTGCTGACCTCGATTGCCGGTGTGACCAAGGTATATGCCTACTTCGACGGCAGCGAGCAAACCTTTCTGCGCGTGAAAGGCAGCAACGAACGCGCGCCCGCCGTGCGCATGGGGCTGGCCAACGAGACCGGCTTTCCGCACGAGGGTAAGGTTGATTTCGTCGACAACCGGCTCAATCCGCAAACCGGCGCTGTGCGCATGCGGGCCGCGTTCGACAACAGCAAGGGCCAATTCACACCGGGCCTGGCGGCCAAACTGATGATGAGCACCAGCATGCCCTACACCACCGTCATGGTGCCGGAAAGCGCCATCGGCACCGACCAGACCAAAAAGTTTGTCTATGTGGTGGGCGCGGACGGCCTGCCGCAGTTCAGGGAGATCAAGCTCGGCGCGCTGTTCGATGGCATGCGCGTGGTGACCGGCGGCAGCGTCAAGCCCGGCGACAACGTGATCGTCGACGGCCTGCAGCGCGTGATTCCCGGCATGCCGGTGGCGCCCCAGGTGCTCAAGGTCACTGATCAGGGTTTGCCGATTTTCCCGCCACCGCAGCAGGGCGCGCCTGGTGCACCTCCGGCTGCGGGTGACAAGAAGCCCGGCGAGAAGAAAGCCGCTGCCGATGTGCTTTCGTCACCGCACGCAGCCACCTGATCGCCGGAGCACGTTATGGATATCGCCCGCTTCTTTATCGACCGGCCGCGCTTTGCCGGTGTGCTGTCGATTTTCATTTTTCTGGTCGGCCTGCTGGCAATCTTCAGGTTGCCGATTTCCGAGTACCCCGAGGTCGCGCCGCCGCAGATCGTGGTGCGGGCGCAGTTCCCGGGCGCCAACCCGCGCGTGATCTCCGAAACTGTAGCCACGCCGCTCGAAGAGCAGATCAACGGCGTTGAAAACCTGCTGTATTTCGACTCGCAGGCCACCGCCGATGGCAGCCTGACGGTCACCGTCACTTTCAAGATCGGCACCAACCCCGAGGTGGCCGAGACGGCGGTGCAAAACCGCATCAACCGCGCGCTGCCACGCTTGCCCGACATCGTGCGGCAGATCGGCATAACCACCGAAAAATCGAGCCCCAACCTGACCATGGTGGTGCACCTGGTGAGCCCCGACAACAGCCGCGATGCGCTGTATCTGCGCAACTACGGACAGCTCAATGTGCGCGACGAATTGCTGCGCATACCCGGCGCCGGTTCGGTCATCATGTTCGGCGCGGGCGACTACGCGATGCGCATCTGGCTCGATCCTTCCAAACTGGCCGCGCGCAGCATCACCAGCAGTGAAGTGATTGCGGCGATTCGCGAGCAGAACGCCCAGGTGGCTGCAGGCACCGTTGGGGCGTCGCCAGCGCCCAAAGCCACCGCTTTCCAGTTGTCGGTCAACACGCA
This sequence comes from Polaromonas jejuensis NBRC 106434, assembly GCF_001598235.1. Classification (GTDB taxonomy): domain Bacteria; phylum Pseudomonadota; class Gammaproteobacteria; order Burkholderiales; family Burkholderiaceae_C; genus Polaromonas; species Polaromonas jejuensis. The sequence continues at coordinate 27,753 of NZ_BCYO01000016.1, forward strand.
GGGCCGGCTGACCAGCGAAGAGCAGTTCGCCGACATCATCGTGCGCACAGAGCCAGCCACCGGGAGCATGATTCGTGTGCGTGACCTGGGCCGCGTCGAGCTGGCGGCCAGCACCTATTCGCTGCGCAGCCTGCTCAACAACAAGGAGGCTGCCGCCATTGCGGTGTTCCAGGCACCGGGCTCCAATGCGCTGGCGCTGTCGAATACCGTGCGTGAGACGATGAAAAGACTTCAGCCCAGCTTTCCTGCCGGTATGAGTTACAGCATCGTGTATGACCCGACGCGCTTTGTGCAAACCTCCATTGAAAAGGTCGTGGTCACGCTGTTTGAGGCGGTGCTGCTGGTGGCGCTGGTCGTGATTGTTTTTTTGCAGACCTGGCGCGCGTCCATCATTCCGCTGCTGGCGGTGCCGGTGTCGATTGTCGGCACCTTCGCGTTCCTGCTGCTGCTGGGCTATTCGATCAACACACTCACGCTGTTCGGCCTGGTGCTGGCGATCGGCATTGTGGTCGACGACGCCATCGTGGTGGTCGAAAACGTCGAGCGCAACATCGAAAGCGGCCTGAATCCGTATGACGCGACCGTCAAGGCCATGCGCGAGGTTTCCGAGCCCATCATCGCAATTGCGCTGACCCTGTGCGCCGTTTTTGTACCGCTGGCCTTTGTGCCGGGCCTGTCGGGCCAGTTCTACAAACAGTTTGCGGTGACGATTGCCATCAGCACGGTGATCTCGGCCTTCAACTCGCTGACGCTGAGCCCGGCACTCAGCGCCCTCTTGCTACACGGCCATGACGCACCCAAAGACGCACTCACGCGGGGTATCGAACGGGTTTTTGGCGGCTTCTTCCACTGGTTCGACGGCTTCTTTCACCGCTCCAGCGACCGCTATAGCCGCGGTGTGACGGGCATCGTCGGGCGCAAATCAATTGCGATGGTGGTCTATGTCGTGCTGCTTGGGCTGACGGGGCTCATTTTCACGCGCGTGCCCTCCGGCTTTGTGCCGGCGCCCGACAAGCAGTACCTGATCGGTATTGCCCAGCTGCCGGCAGGCGCCACGCTCGACCGCACCGAAGCCGTGATCCGCCAGATGAGCGCCGTCGCGCTCAAGGTGCCGGGCATTGTTGATTCGGTGGCCTTTCCGGGGCTGTCGATCGCGGGGTTTTCGGCGGCACCGAACGAAGGCATCGTGTTTTTCGGCCTCAAGCCTTTTGAGGAGCGCACAACGCCCGAGCTCAGCAAAAACGGCATTCTCGGCCAGGTCAACGGCGCGATCCAGCAAATCCAGGGCGCACGCATGTTCGTGGTGCCGCCGCCTGGCGTGGACGGCCTCGGCAACGCGGGCGGCTTCAAGCTGCAGGTGCAGGACCGCAGCGGCGCGGGCGAGCAGGCGCTGTATGGTGCGGTGTGGGGCACGTTGGGCCAGATCTACGGCAACCCGAAGTCGTCGATCGGCACGCCGTATTCGACCTACGACATCAACGTGCCGCAGCTGTATGCCAACGTGGACCGCACGCGCGCCAAGCAGATGGGTGTGAATCTCGCCGACATCTACGACACGATGCAGGTCAACCTCGGTTCGCTCTACGTCAACGACTTCAGCAAGTTCGGCAAGACCTACCAGGTGATCGTGCAGGCCGATGCACCGTTCCGCGCCGATGCGCAGGCCATCACGTCGCTAAAAACGCGCAATGCGGCCGGCGAGATGGTGCCGCTCGGCGCCCTGATGACGGTCGAGCCAACCTTTGGCCCGACGCGGGTGACGCGCTACAACGGCTTTCCGTCGGCCGATATCAACGGCGCGCCCAGCCCCGGGTTTTCGTCGGGCCAGGCCGAGACCGAGATCGAAACCCTGCTCAGGAAAACCATACCGCGCGGCATTGCCTATGAGTGGACGGAGCTTTCGTACCAGGACCGGCTGACGCGTGACTTCACACTGCCCGGCACACAGATCAAGATTCCCATCCTGGCGGCGGTGCTGGCTATTTCGGTCCTGCTGGTGATCCTCGTTTTGGCCGCGCAGTACGAAAGCTGGAGCCTGCCGATGGTGATCGTGATGATTGTGCCGATGGGTATTTTGTCGGCGCTGTTCGGCGTGTGGCTGTCGAGCTTTCCGCCGTTTTCGCAACCCGGAGACCTGAATATTTTTACGCAGGTCGCGCTGGTGGTGCTGGTGGGGCTGGCGTGCAAGAACGCGATTTTGATCGTCGAGTTCGCCAAAGAGCTTGAAGCGCACGGCGAGAAACTGAAGGACGCAGTGATTCACGCCTGCCGCTTGCGGCTGCGGCCGATTTTGATGACATCGATCGCTTTTTGCGCCGGTGTGATTCCGCTGATTGCGGGCAGCGGTGCCGGCAGCGAAATGCGCCGCGCCATGGGCATCGCGGTGTTCTCGGGCATGCTCGGCGTCACGCTGTTCGGTATCTTTCTGACGCCGGTGTTCTACGTGCTGCTGCGCAGCCTCCGGGACAAACTCCGGTCAAGGGCCGGCCCATCGAGCCTGGCGGGCGGAGGCGCCCCGCCGGCCCAGGCACCGAGCCGGCAGATCAAGGGAGACGGCGATGTTTAAAAGTCGCGCACCTTGCGCATCGGTTTTCACGCTACTGGTCGCAGCGCTTGCCGGTTGCACGGTCGGCCCCAACTACCAGCGCCCTGCCAGCACCCTCGACGCCACTTTTGTCAATGCCGGCGCCAGCGTGAGCAACACGCAGCCCCCTGCTGCCGACATTGCCACCTTCTGGCGCGGCTTCAACGACGCGCACCTGAACGCCTTGATTGAACGCGCGCTGGCGGCCAACGGTGACATCCGCATTGCCCAGGCGCGTTTGCAGGAAGCGCGCGCCAACCAGGGCGAGGCTGACGCAGGTGGTCTGCCCGGCATGGGCATCGAGAGCGGCGTAACCCGGTCGGTTCGGCCCATCACGCAGCAGCCCGGCGCGTCGCGCAGCGAGCGGACCGGTACCAGCTACAACGCCAGCTTCATTGCCAACTGGGAGCTCGACTTCTTCGGCCGCTACCGGCGTGGCAGCGAGGCGGCGGCGGCATCTGTGGACGCCAGCGCGGCAGGCCTGCAAGGGGCGCACACGGCGGTGGCTGCCGAGGTCGCGCGCAACTACCTGGCGCTGCGCGGGCTGCAGCAGCGCCAGACGGTCGCAGAGGCGGCGCTGGTCAACCAGCGCGAGGCGCTGCGCATCGTCAGTGCACGGCTGGACGCGGGACGCGGCACGCAACTCGACATGTCACGCGCCCGGGCGCTGGTCGCAAGCACCGAAGCGTCGCTGCCGGCGCTTCAAAGCGCTGTCGAGCGCACGGTGTTTCGCCTTGCCACCCTGACCGCGCAATCGCCGCGCGCATTGCTGGGCGAACTCTCGGTGCCCGCCGCATTGCCTTCGCTGCCCATCACGGATATGGCCGCCCTGCCCGTCGGCACCACCGAGCAATGGCTGCAGCGCCGCCCCGACATTGCCGCTGCCGAGCGCCAGCTGGCTGCGGCAACCGCCACCATCGGCGTTGCCAAGTCGGAAATGTTCCCGCGCATTTCGCTGTCGGGCCTGCTGGGCTTGAATGCCGCCACGTTCAGCAACCTGGGCAAGAGCGAGTCACGCATCTACTCCCTCGGCGTCGGCCTGGCGTGGACGCCTTTCGACTTTGGCGCGATCCGTTCACGCATCGCTGCCAGTGAGGCACGGGCGCAGAACAGTCTGGCCAGCTATGAGCAAACCGTGGCTACGGCGCTGGAAGAAACCGAGGGCGCTTTCAGCGGCTACACCCGCAATGCCCAGCGGGCCGAACGCCTGCTGATAGCGGCCACCAGTGCCGAAGAAGCGGCGCAGCTGGCGCGGCTGCGTTTCGACGCGGGCGTGACTGATTTTCTGGTGGTGCTGGATGCCGAACGCGAAGTGCTGACCAACCGTGACCAGCTGGTGCAGGCGCAGACCGACACCGCGACGGCGCTGGTCAGCGTCTACCGTGCGCTCGGCGGCGGTTGGGCGGCGCCGGTAACGGTTGCCACAGCCACGCGGAGCCCTGCGCGCTAGCTGGTAGAGCCGAAGCGGACGAAGTCTGGCTGCCAATTTGACGTTTCAGGCATTAAATCGGCCTCTAGCCCAACTTGAATTCAAAACGATGCCGCCCCGCCGCCAGCGCGTCAGGGGAAGAGTTTTGCCAGGCCGTCGCGCAAGCACCGCGACAAAGTGAACGCCAAGGTGATGAAAGATCCGCGCATCACCGGCATGATGGCCCCGAAGAAGTTGTCCTTTGACGGCAAACGCATGTTCTGGGGCGGCTTCAAGACCTTCGTTGAACTTTGAGGCGCCCCGGCGCTTGAATTGCTCGACGGCATGCAAACTCTGAGGGCGCAGCTGCGCAGGCTGTCGGCAGACTGAGCCGGTGCAAACACCGCAATTCGCTACAAAATCAGGAGCTGCTTGCTCTCGTATCTATTGAGCTGCAGGCCGATCTGACTCTTGATCCACCCTCCCGGGGCCAGCCCAAGGCAACAGCAGATACACACCATCCCTGGCCGAGCGCGTTGCCTGAGCAAGTTCGCGCCCTGGCCGAAATACTCGCTGCCGCCCCGCGTCCTGCCCTGCCGCCATAGAAGCCCGTTTCAAGGGCCGCGTCCGGCGTGAGGAGCATGGCTGGCGCGGCCAGACGTGAGACCAGAGCCGCAAACGATAATCAGCGTCGATTGAAGATTGACGACGATAAAAACCATGAGCCAACGCGACATGTTTTCTGAACTTATTGAAGGCTTTGCCGCCATGCAGGCGCACAGAGAAGGCAAACTGAGCCAGTACTTCGCCAAGCAAGAAGCCAAGCCAGTGGCAGCACCCGCAAAAACGCCTGCCACAACTGCACCCGATACCGTGTTTGATGCAGCCTCGCCTCTGGCGTAGTTTTACATTCGTAATAACCCGCCAAACCCAAGGATTTCCAATGACCACAGATGCCCTTAAACGATTCAGCCCCCGGCAATACGGCCTGGCCCTAGCCCTGCTCCTGAGCGCCTGCGGCGTGGCCAACAGCGAACAGATTGGCGCGGTAGATACCGTGTTCAAGTGGATAGGCCCGGACCACAAGATCGTGGTTGACGCCTACGACGACCCCATGGTCAAGGGCGTGACCTGCTATGTATCGCGCGCCAAGACCGGCGGCATCAAGGGCGCGCTGGGCCTGGCCGAGGACAAGGCGGAGGCATCGATTGCCTGCCGCCAGACCGGCATCATCAGCTTCGACAAGCCGCTGGACAAGCAGGACGAGATGTTCAGCGAACGCATTTCCCTGGTCTTCAAAAAGCTGCGCGTCGTGCGCATGGTGGACACCAAACGCAACACGCTGGTCTACCTGACCTACTCCGACCGCGTGATTGAAGGCTTCCCGCAAAACAGCGTGACGGCCGTTCCCGTGCCCGCAGGCACGGTGATTCCGGTGAAGTAGTTTTTGCTATTAAATAGGTAGCTACTTGCGCAACTCACATGCGGGCCAGCGGCCTGAGTTGCATTAAAAATGCCGGCATGGAGAGAAAACCGCAGCGCCCCCGCGAAATTCCTGCCCCCCATGTCCGGGGGCGAAGTAGCCAATGGCCTACGCCCGGCGCGCGGGTTTTCGGCTATCGTTCCTCCTGAATTGCACTTCCTTCTGAAGGTCATCCATGGAGTTCAAGGATTACTACAAGATCATGGGCCTGGCGCGCGAGGCGACGGCGGACGACATCAAGCGTGCCTACCGCAAGCTGTCGCGCAAATTCCACCCCGACGTCAGCAAGGAAAAGAACGCGGAGGCACGCTTCAAGGAAATCGGCGAAGCCTACGAAGTCCTGAAAGACCCAGAGAAGCGGGCCGCTTACGACCAGCTGGGCGCCAACTGGCAGGCCGGTCAGGACTTCCGGCCGCCCCCGGGATGGAACGCGGGCGCGGAGCACGCCGGGCGAGGCGCCGAGTGGCAGTTCACAGGCAGGACCGACGATGCCGGCGATTACAGCGATTTCTTTGAAACACTGTTCCGCCAGGGCTTTGCCGGCGCTGAAAGACGAGGCGGCGGCCGTCGGGCCAGCTTCAGCGCGCCGGGGGAAGACCGGCACGCCAAAATCCAGATCGACCTGGAAGACGCCTACAACGGCGCCACACGCACCCTCAGCCTGCGCGTGCCCGAGATGGACGACCAGGGGCATGTGGTGCCGCGCGAACATCAGATCACATTCACCATCCCCAAGGGCATACGCGCCGGCCAGCACATTCGCCTGGCCGGCCAGGGGGGACCCGGCCACGGCAAAGGCGGCGCGGGCGACCTGTACCTGGAGGTGGCTTTCAACCCGCACCCGCTGTACCGCATAGACCGACACGATGTGTACCTGGACCTGCCCGTGGCGCCCTGGGAGGCCGCGCTGGGCGCCGAGGTGGAGGCGCCCACGCCTAAAGGCGCGGTTGAAGTCAAGATCCCGGCGGGCTCGGCCACCGGGCGCAAGCTGCGACTCAAGGGGCGCGGGCTGCCGGGCAGCACGCCGGGCGACTTCTACTTTGTGCTGCAGATTGTGCTGCCCCCGGGCGACACCGACAGTGCCAGGTCGTTTTATGAAGGCATGGCCCGGCAGTTCAAATCCTTCAAGCCACGCGCCAGACGGGGAGCCCAGCCATGACACCGAACTTCACGCTGACGGAAATCACCGGCCTCATTCTTGAAGAGCAGACCGAGCTAAGCCTGGCCGACCTCTGCCGCGCCTGCGCGGCGCAGACCGACATGATTGTGGAACTGGTCAACGAGGGCGTGCTAACGCCTGAAGGCAGCCAGCCCGAGCAATGGCACTTCACCGGCGTCCACATGCAGCGAGCACGCGTCGCGCTGCGCCTGCAACACGACCTCGGCGTGAACCTGGCGGGCGCCGCCCTGGCACTGGAGTTGCTCGACGAGCTGGACACGCTGCGCGCACAACTGCATAGGCTGACGGGCGGATAAAGGGGGGTAAAGCGCGGTAAAGCGGCACGGCAGGCCGGGACCCATGGCGCCTGGCCCGATGCTTTCAAAGCATTCATTTGCTATCTTATTGATAGCTTATGACCCAATCAGCGTCGAGACTATCAAGCGCTTTCATTGAAATCTGCGTCAGGCCCACGCCAAACCATGCCTCAGGAGCCACAGCAAGCCGCTGAGGGTGAAAAACGAGGCGACGGTCGTGACCAGCAAGGCCGCCGCACTGAAGTCCTCCTGCCCGTAAGCCTGCGCCAGAATGGGGTAAATGCCCATCATGGGCATGGCGGCCATCAGCACCGCCGCCGTGCGCAGTGAAGGCTCCATGGCCGGCAAGCCCAGCCAGGGGAGCGCGAGCAATGCCAGCTGCACGGCCAGCGGATGCAGCATCAGCTTGCCAATGGCAATGGGCGCAGTCTCCTTGCCCATGCCTCGCATCGGAAGTCCGACCAGGGTTCCGCCAATCACAAACAGCGAGAGCGCGCCGCTGGACATGGCAAACAGATTCACGGTTCGCAGCACCGGCGCGGGCAGCTTCCATTCAAGCAGGGAGATCACCAGCCCGGCAAGCAGTCCGATGATCATGGGATTGGATGCCAAGCGCGCCAGCGACTGCCCCACCACCCGGTACCAGCGCCCGGCGTCACCGCGCCCCCGCTCCGCCATGGCGAGCAGCAGCGGAATCATCAAAAGGTTTTCCACCATCATGTTGAGCGCCAGCGCCACCCCCGCCACGGGAGCCATCGTCAGCAGCAGTATCGGGTAGCCGACAAAGCCGCTGTTGGAGCAGCTCATGCCCATCGCATAAAAGGTGCTGGTGATCTGGCTGCGCCCCGTCTGCCGGCGACACCAGAAGAAACCCAGGCCAAGCGCCGCCAGCGAGCCGGCCAGATAGGCCAGCAGATAGCGGCCATTGAGGATTTCGCCAATCTGGCGCTGGGCCAGGGCGTTGAACAGCAGTGCCGGCAGTGCGAGGTTGATGACAAACTTGCCGAACACGCGCATGTCGGTCCGGGCAAACAGGCCAAGACGGGTGGTCAGAAATCCGAGCGCAATGGTGATGTAGATGGGGCCGGTGATGGCCAGAATGTCGAGCATGAAGAAGTCGTGAGGCAGAGGCGGAGGGTGGCGGCAGGCCTTGCGCAGCGCGCACGACCCGCGCATAGTCTATGCCAGTCACCCCCCGCTGCTCCCTGCACCGGGCTCAGGCCCATCGTCTGGGTGTATAAACAAAGCCCCTCGGTCCTGCGCCGTGGCTTTTAAAGCGTGCGCAGCCCCCATCACCCCGAACCAGCCAGGCGCCTTTGAGCGCCACAACACCAAGGAATCTCCGACATGGGCGCGCAATGGAAAGCAAAAGGCAAGGAACTGGCCGCCAATGCCAGGGGCCGCTTATTTGGCAAACTGGCCAAGGAAATCATGGTCGCGGCGCGCAACGGCGCCGATCCCGCTTCCAACGCGCGCCTGCGGCTGGTCGTGGAGCAGGCCCGCAAAGTCTCCATGCCCAAGGACACCCTGGAGCGCGCCATCAAGAAAGGCGCCGGCCTCACGGGTGAGGCGGTTCATTTTGAGCACGTGATTTACGAAGGCTTCGCGCCGCACCGCGTGCCCGTCATGGTCGAATGCCTGACCGACAACCTGAACCGCACCGCCTCTGAAATACGCGTGCTGTTCCGCAAGGGGCATCTGGGCACTTCGGGCTCGGTGTCCTGGGACTTTGACCATGTCGGCATGATAGAAGCCGAGCCCACGGCCGCCGGCGCCGACCCCGAACTGGCCGCCATTGAAGCCGGCGCGCAAGACTTCGAGCCCGGCGAGGAAGAAGGCACCACGCTGTTTCTGACCGATCATGCCGATCTCGACCTGGTCAGCCGCGCGCTGCCGGCCCAGGGCTTCAGCGTCTTGTCCGCCAAACTGGGCTACAAGGCCAAGAACCCCGTCGACCCTGCCAGCTTGAGCGCCGGGGAACTGGAAGAAGTCGAAGCCTTCCTCGCCGCCATCGATGCGAATGACGATGTGCAGAATGTGTTTGCGGGCCTGGCGGGTTAAAACGGCGGCATCCTTCCATTCACATTCAGCCCAGATGAGCTGTTTGCGCAGGTGATCCAGTCCAGGCCAGGGCCAGATCAGGGAAAATTGCAGCCTGTTTGATACCGACTCGCGTTAATTGAAAAAAGATAGCCATGAACGAAACCACTCAACGCCCTGCCCTGCCCGACCATCTGTCCGTTGACCCGCGCAGTCCGCATCACGTCGCCGCCGTGTTCGAACACGACATTGGCATTCGCTTGAATGACAAGGAGCGTTCGGATGTCGAGGAGTACTGCATCAGCGAGGGCTGGGTGAAGGTGCCCGCAGGCAAGACGCTGGATCGCAAGGGCCAGCCGCTGCTGATCAAGTTGAAGGGCAAAGTCGAAGCGTTTTACAAATAAGTGACGACTTGCCGCTAGGCAGAAGAATTTTGAGTAAAAAGGCCTGTTACCCATGAAGTGCGGGCGTAAACGGCTATCAAGTCGATAGCAAATTTCACAGCCTGAGGCGCTCAGCGCACAGCCCTCTTGAACTTTGGACACCTGCGGCTCGTGCAGCGGACCGGTATGGGCCGGACTCATGCGCTTCAGCAGAAAGCGCCTTTTTCCTGCTGGAACTTGCCTCTTGAAAATCAGGAGCGGAAAAAAAACCTGCACATATGCGGCGCTGCCGGGTCAGAGTTTTTTGTGTGTCAATCACCGCTATCGACAATGTTTGATTATCAATAGCCAGTGCCATTGGCACCGATGGCCGCTTCGCGTCCTTTGCGGGCATTGATGATTGGGATTCGAACGACGGGACTGCAGCGTTTGCTACCGATCGTCGGTGTCGGCTTACCGGCCACCCAATTGATTTTCAGTAAACGGTCGTTCATGACCGGCTCTTGACGACCCAAAGGAGACATCGCTGGGATCGGGCAAGGCCGGTGGTGCACAGAGGCTGCCAGGCCGGCGCGCCCAGTGTGAGGGTCGCGGCAGCAAGCTGCGTCTGCTACCATGGTGCACTGCAACAGAGCTTGCACCATTGAGATCATGCACCTCGACGACCCTTACCACGAACTCGGCCTGGCACCGGGCTCCAGCGATGCCGAGGTGAAGGCGGCGTGGCGCCGCCTGTCCGCGCGCTGGCACCCGGATCGCAACGACAGCCCGCAGGCCCTGCGAAAGATTCAGCGCATCAATCGGGCAATGGAAGTGATCCGCAGTGCCCGGGGCGAGCCGGAAGCTGAAGCCGAGGATCCCGCCCCCGGTGCGGAACCCACCGTCGAGCACCCCGTGAGCCTCACGCTCGAGGAGGTGGTGGCCGGCTGCGTCAGGGAAGTGCGGGGCGAGGTGGTCGAAGACTGCGCCGACTGCGAAGGCAGTGGCCTGCAACTGCAGGCTACCGAGTGCAGCGAATGTAGTGGCGCCGGCCACATCCGGCAGCATCTCTGGTTCGCCTGGGTCTCGTCCATGGTCGAATGCACAGCCTGTCAGGGGCACGGGAAGACGCGCCAAGGCTGTACTGCCTGCGCGGCTAGCGGGAAGGCACCGGCGAGCAAGTACCGCTGCCGGGTGCAGGTCGCGCCCGGCGCGCGCGCTGGCGACCTGCTCGATGTCACAGCCCGCGTGCAAGGCAGGCAGCGCCAGCACAGGCTGGCGCTGCGCCTGCGCGTGGAGCTGCAGCCGCATGAGTTCTTCACGGCCGAAGCCGACGGGACCTTGAAGTGCGAGCTGCCCGTCGACGGCTTTGCATGGATGGCCAATCGCTGGATCGAGGTTCCGACCCCCCGCGGACTGCAACAGATGAAGCTGCGGCGGGGCTACCTGAGCTATCGCATCAAAAACGCGGGCCTGCCGTGGACGAACGAGGCAGAGGCTGCGGACTGCATCGTCACCGTCGTGCCGATGTTTCCGGAGGAGTTCAGCCGGGAGCAGGAGGCAGCGATCGATCGGCTGGTGACCAGCAACTCCGGGGCGGCCGGCACGTCGGCCGGCGATCGCATGGCGGCATGGACCCGGTTGGTGGACAGCTGGCAGGATCGGCGCAGGTGAGATCCCTGATGACCATCAGCATGGTGGGCTGATGATGGCCCGCTTTTGGCCGGGTCCGGATGCAGCAAACATCGAAATCGCCGCGACATTGCTGACGCTCGAGCTGCTGATGTCAATGTCCGGTAAGGAGCGAGAATTTCGAATGGATGTAGGTCAGCAGTCAGTCTGCTGCTGTCGTCTGCATCGCAAGCGGAAGCTGACAGGCGTGAATGTCAGCTTGACGCACGCGGATACCATTTACTCGGACGTTCAAGTGAGGGACACTTAAACCCGCTTGAACAACTTGTCTCGGTTGCGGGCGACCGTGATACCCGGATTTGACCAACCCGATACGCGACGGGCCGTCGTCCCGAGGAGTTTCTTTCGCACGGTAGCTCGTTGGCGCAATTCTCACGAAGGCTCGTGTTCATTAACTAAGATCCTCAATTGACGCATAGCCACTAGGCTACCCCGGAGGGCACTTTGGAAAGATCCGACAATCGAGCAACGGCGCCATTTAAGTGGTCCACCAGCGATTTCCCCCCCTCTGAGCGGCTCGATGCCTACGCGGGCATGCTCGACAACCGTATTTTGAGTATCACGACGTCCAGTCCGGTGAGATTCAATTTCAAAGCGGAGCTCACGGCTGCGCAATTAGGTCCTCTCATTGTGTCGCGATTGGGGGGGTCGACCCATGACGCGTACCGGACGCGAAAAGACATTGCGCGCGCCCAAGAATTCACCTATCTCCTGACCGTCGGCGTTGGATGCAGTTGGAGGCATTGGAAAAAGGACCGTGAAGCACTGCTTCTGCCAGGCGACGTTCTATTGGCCGACACCCGCGAAGAACTGTCCGTACATTGGCCGCCCGATTGTTTGGCACTCAATGTGCGACTGCCTATCGAATGGCTCCAAGCCTGGATTGCGGATCCGAGACAATTGGTAGGTCGACGCATCTCCGGAGATGCCGGTTGGGGCAAAGTCTTGTCGAACTACATGTCTCAAGTCACCCCCGAGTTGGCGATGGCCCCCCCGTTACCGGCCCAGGTCATGGCAGATCAGATGGGTGCGCTGCTCGCACTCGCTGCGCAGGAAGTGCTGGGGTATGTGCCGGAGAGTCAGGCGCCTGATGTTCAACAGTGCGACCGAATTCACGCGTGTATTGAACAACGCTGCTCAGAGTTGCAGCTGACCGCCGCCGACGTAGCCGCTTCGCTGAATTTATCCCCCCGGACGCTGCATCGAACGCTCGCGGCTCACGGGGAAACATTCGGTAAAACACTCATCGACGCACGCCTGGATGTGGCTTTTCGTATGCTCCTCTCAAGGACATTTGATCGCATCACGGTGGCCGAAATTGGGAAACGCGCCGGCTTCCTGGATCCTTCTCACTTCTCCCGAGTGTGCCGACTGCGTTTTGGGCATACGCCCAACAGCCTTCGCCAAAACCGCGCATCGTAGGACCTCAGCGGCAGGCTTGCCTTTCGGCCTACTTGCCGGCCTGAGATTTCATCGTCATAGCCTGATGGCTGGCACTCACAGCCAACGACGTGGCACGCACAGGCAATTTCCAATCATGGAAAGCCCCTACATTTTTGTCGCGGGGCCGAAGATTCCTGCGAAGACGAATTGCAGACGGCGATGTTCCATGAGCATGTTGGCGGCGTTGAGAAAACATTGCATTTGCAGGCATTCAAAAGGTTTTGACGGCACGTGACGTTCCAGCAATGAATCTACCTAAGGAATCCTATGCCAAACCAAAATAACCCGAAAGCCGGCCTGCAGGCCATGCTCACGCCCGACAACTGCGTCCTTGTTCTCATCGATCACCAGCCGTTCCAGTTCGCGGGCCTGCGAAGCCATGACACGCAGACAATCATCAACAACGTCGTGGGTCTTGCCAAGTCCGCCAAGGCATTCAAGGTGCCGACCCTGCTCACGACGGTCGTCGAGGACAAGGGCGGGCTGCTCCTCAAGCAGCTGCAGGACGTCTTTCCCGAACAAAAACCGATCGACCGCACCTTCATCAACACCTGGGAGGACGAGCGCGTCGTGGCCTGGGTGAAGAAGACCGGACGCAAGAAGATCGTGATGGCAGCGCTTTGGACCGAAATCTGCCTGGCGTTCCCTGTCATTCACGCGCTGGGCGACGGGTACGAGGTGTACTTCGTCACCGATGCTTCCGGCGGTGTCAGCCTGGAGGCGCACGAGATGGCGGTGCAACGCATGATCCAGGCAGGCGGCGTGCCTCTCACCTGGACGGTGTTCGCATCGGAACTGCAGCGCGATTGGGCGCGTACGGCGACCGTGCCCGCGCTCGGACAGATGCTTGTTGAGCACATGGGCAACGTCGGCACGAGCTTGCTATGGGAACAGCAGCTGCTCAATGCACCTCGGGCGGGCCAATCATGAAGATCGGCGTCATTGGTGCGGGCGGCATCGGACAGGCCTTTGCGGGTCATGCAGTGAAGGCCGGCTACGAGGTGGTCCTCAGCAACAGCCACGGTCCCGAATCGCTGACCGCTGCCGCGCGCGAGATGGGGCCGAACGCCAAGGCTGGAACGCGCGAAGAAGCCGCCGCTGCCGACGTGGTCTTTCTGGCGGTGCAATGGCCGCAGGTGCCAGAAGCACTGGCCGGCCTGCCCGCATGGAACGGCCGTGTTCTGATCGATGCGACGAACGCCGTCGGGCCGGGCTTCAGCGCCCTCGACCTGAACGGCAAGAGTTCGAGCGAGGTCGTTGCGTCGCACGCGCCAGGCGCTCGCGTCGTGAAAGCGGGTAATACGCTGGTGCGCGCCATGCTTGCCGCCGACCCGCATGTGGCAGGCGGGCGCCGCGTGCTCTTCCTCTGTGGCGACGACGGCGCGGCAAAGCAGGCCGTCGGCGAAATCCTCGGCCGCTGCGGCTTCGCCACCATCGACCTCGGAACCCTGGCGAGCGGCAGCCCGCTTCAGCAGTTTCCGGGTGGCGTGCTTCCCACCTTGAATCTGGTCAAGCTGGGCTGAGGGCGGAGCAAGCGGATGCCCACTCTATTCGAAGGCAAGGTGGTCCTGGTCACTGGTGCGGGATCAGGAATCGGGCGCGCGGCGGCGCAGCTTTTCGCCGCCCGCGGCGCGCTCGTCTATTGCGCCGGGCGACAGGAAGCGAAGCTGGCGCAGACGCAAGCGATGATCGAAGCGACAGGCGGATTGGCACGCGTTGCGGCCGCCGATGTCTCCCGCGAAGAGGATGTCGCAGCATTGCTTTCGCGCATCGACCGCGAAGAGGCAAGGCTCGACGTCGCCCTCAACAATGCCGGCATCACTGGCGGCGCGCATCGCATCGAGGACTACCCAATGCAGGATTTCGAAGAGGTGATGCGCGTGAACCTCACGAGCGTCTTTCTCGGAATGAAGTACGAGCTGCCGCTCATGAGGAAGACCGGTGGCGGTGCGATCTGCAACACCGCATCGGTCGCCGCGATCACGGGGCCCGGCGGGATGTGTGCCTATGCCGCATCGAAGCATGGGGTGCTAGGCCTCACACGCGTGGCGGCGATGGAAAACGCGGCCCATCACGTGCGGGTCAACGCACTCGCCCCGGGCTGGACCGATACGCCCATGGTCGCCGCGAACAGTGCGCAGAACCCGGCCTTCGCCAAGCTGGCGCTATCGGCGATCCCGGCCAAACGCGGTGCGCGCGCCGAAGAGGCCGCAGCCGCAGCCGTGTGGTTGTGCTCGCCGGAGGCCAGCTACGTCCTTGGACAGATGCTGGTCGTCGACGGCGGGATGACCATTGGCGGCTTCGAGTTTTGATGGCTCGGGAAGCTCGAAGGTCCGCTATTGGCGACGGATTCAACCCGTCGATGCCAACGTCGGGTATGAAGCCAGCAGCTTGAATAGCCCTATGACAGCAGTCAGTCTTCAGCGGGTACTCAGCGCCACGCGCCTGACCGCCCAGTGTCAGGTCGAAAGCGATCATTTTCTCGCTAACGACAATAATTACTTGCCACTACCGCATCAAAAGGGCCTGTAGCCCCAGAAGGACGGGCGCAAGCAGCTATCAAACCGATAGCGCCTGCGCCGCCTGGGGCACTCAGTGGACGACGCGGTCGAACTTGAACACGCCGGGCTCACGCACCGGGTCCACATCGACCGGAATCACGCTCTTGGGTGGAAAGAGCCCTTCCAGCAGCAGCTTGGACAATGGGTTTTCAATGCGCTGCTGGATCGCTCGCTTGAGCGGCCGCGCGCCGAACACCGGATCGAAGCCGACCTTGGCCAGCTCGGCAATCGCCGCTTCCGAGACTTCCAGCGTCAGGTCCATCTTGGCCAGGCGCGCCAGCAGCACCTTGAGCTGGATGCGGGCGATGGAGGCGATGTTCTTCGCGTCCAGCGCATGGAAGACCACGGTCTCGTCGATGCGGTTCAAGAACTCGGGACGGAAGTAGTTCTTCAGCTCGTCCGTCACCGCGTCCTTGATCTCGTCGGCCGGCTGGCCGACCATGGACTGGATGATGGGCGAACCGATGTTGCTGGTCATCACGATCACGGTGTTCTTGAAGTCCACGGTGCGGCCCTGGCCATCGGTCAGGCGGCCATCGTCCAGCACCTGCAGCAGCACGTTGAAGACGTCGGGGTGGGCTTTTTCGATCTCGTCGAGCAGCAGCACGCTGTAGGGCTTGCGGCGCACGGCTTCGGTCAGGTGGCCGCCCTCCTCGTAACCCACATAGCCGGGCGGCGCACCTATCAGGCGGGCCACCGAATGCTTTTCCATGAACTCGCTCATGTCGACGCGGACCAAGTGGTCTTCGCTGTCGAACAGGAAACCGGCCAGCGCCTTGCACAGCTCGGTCTTGCCCACGCCCGTGGGGCCGAGGAACAGGAAGGAGCCGGTCGGCCGGTTCGGGTCACTGAGGCCCGAGCGCGAGCGGCGAATCGCATTGGCAACCGCCCCAATGGCTTCGTCCTGCCCCACCACGCGCTCATGCAGCTTGCCTTCCATCTGCAGCAGCTTGTCGCGTTCGCCCTGCATGAGCTTACTGACCGGAATGCCGGTGGCGCGCGCCACGACTTCGGCGATCTCCTCGGCGCCGACCTGGGTGCGCAGCAGCTTGGGGGCGTTGTCCGCTTGCTTGTGGGCTTCGCTGTCCTGCGCCTGCTTCAGGCGCTTTTCCAGTTCGGGCAGCTTGCCGTATTGCAGCTCGGCGACCTTGTTGAAGTCGCCCTTGCGGGTGAATTCTTCGATCTGGAAGCGAATGCTGTCCCGCTCTTTCATGAGGTCTTTGGACCCGAGCGCCTGGGCTTTTTCGGCCTGCCAGATTTCGTCGAGGTCGGAAATTTCCTTTTGCAGCTTGGCGATCTCTTCTTCAATCAGGCCAAAGCGTTTTTGCGAGGCCTCGTCTTTTTCACGGCGCACGGCTTCGCGCTCGATCTGCAGCTGGATCAGCCGACGGTCGAGGCGGTCCATCACCTCGGGCTTGGAGTCCATCTCGATCTTGATCTTGGCGGCGGCCTCGTCGATCAGGTCGATCGCCTTGTCGGGCAAAAACCGGTCGGTGATGTAGCGATGGCTGAGCTCGGCCGCAGCCACGATGGCCGGGTCGGTGATGTCCACGCCGTGGTGCGCTTCGTATTTCTCCTGCAGGCCGCGCAGGATGGCGATGGTCGCCTCCACGCTCGGCTCGTCCACCAAAATCTTCTGGAAGCGGCGCTCCAGCGCGGCGTCCTTCTCGATGTATTTGCGGTACTCGTCCAGCGTGGTGGCGCCCACGCAGTGCAGCTCGCCGCGCGCCAGCGCGGGTTTCAGCATGTTGCCGGCGTCCATGGCGCCCTCGGCCTTGCCGGCGCCGACCATGGTGTGCAGCTCGTCGATGAAGACGATGGTCTGGCCTTCGTCCTGGGCCAGCTCCTTGAGCACGGTTTTCAGGCGCTCTTCAAACTCGCCGCGGAACTTGGCGCCGGCCAGCAAGGCTGCCATGTCGAGCGACAGCACGCGCTTGCCCTTGAGCGAGTCGGGCACTTCGCCCGCCACGATGCGCTGGGCGAGGCCTTCAACGATGGCGGTCTTGCCGACGCCTGGCTCGCCTATCAGCACCGGGTTGTTCTTGGTGCGGCGCTGCAGCACCTGGATGGCGCGGCGGATCTCATCGTCGCGGCCAATCACCGGATCGAGCTTGCCCAGGCGGGCGCGCTCGGTCAGGTCCAGGCAGTATTTCTTGAGGGCTTCGCGCTGGCCTTCGGCGTCGGCGCTGTCCACGCCCTGCCCACCGCGCACGGCGTCAATCGCCGCTTCCAGCGCCTTGCGCGTCAGGCCGTTTTCCTTGGCGATGCGGCCCGCATCACTCTTGCTGTCGGTCAGCGCCAGCAAAAACAGCTCGCCGGCGATGAACTGGTCATTGCGCTTGATGGATTCCTTTTCGGTGGCCTGCAGCAGCCGGGCGAGATCCGGGCCAACCTGGATCTGGTCCTGGCCCTGCACCTGGGGCAGCTTTTTGACAGCCGCATCGGCCGCCTGGGTCAGTCCGCTGACGTTGACACCCGCGCGCTCCAGCAGCGCGCGCGGCCCATCGTCCTGGCGCAGCATGGCGGCCAGCAGGTGGACGGGTTCGATATAGCCGTTGTCATGGCCCAGGGCCAGCGACTGGGCGTCGCTCAGGGCCTCCTGGAATTTGGTCGTGAGTTTGTCTTGGCGCATGTAGTCACTCCAAAAGGAGCTCCAAAAGATTTGATTGCAGGGGATTTTGGGCCTTTCCCGCGGCTTTTCAAGTCATGGATGCGGACCGGCCGTTTTCCAGGGGGGAGCGGCTTGATGCAGGTCAAGCCCGGCCAGGCCCTGGCGAAGACTCATTCCATTGCTCATTCAATGAGAGAGCAGGCGTAGCGCCGCAGACAGTGCTGTAACGGCCAAGGCGCGGCAACGACCTATCGCCTTGAAGTAGAAATGGAATCAGGCGTTGGGCACGCTGATGCCCCATTTTGCAAGTGCGGCATCATCGCTGACCCGCGCATCGACCCAGCGCGCACCTTCCGGCGTCTGCTCTTTTTTCCAGAATGGCGCCTGGGTCTTGAGGTAGTCCATCAGGAACTCGCAGGCCTTGAAACTTTCACCGCGGTGCGCGGAAGTCACGGCCACCATCACCACCTGGTCCAGCGGCTGCAACAGCCCGACACGGTGAATCACCCGGACGCCAAAAATATCAAAGCGCCGCATCGCCTCGTCGATCATGGCCTCGATGGCCTTTTCGGTCATGCCGGGGTAGTGCTCCAGCTCCATGCTGCCGATGCTCAGGCCGTCATTGCGGTCACGGACGGTGCCGATAAAACTGCAGACGGCGCCCACGCGCTTGTCATGCGCGCGCAAGGCCGCAATCTCATGGGCAAGATTGAAGTCTTCGGTTGAGATCAACACGCGGGGAGAAGCCATAGAGGCGATTTTGCCACCAGCCCCTTTCCAAAGCGACCTCATGGGTTAAGATTTGGCGCATGACTGGCCACTCTCATTTCCCGACCCTCTGGACGCCCGGCGGCGCCAGCGCGGCCGGGGTATGCGCCAGCAAATCGAAAAAACCGTTGCTCATTTGACCGGGGCTGCGGTTCCGTCGTCGAATGAGCGATGGAACCGCCAGCCACTTTCAAGCCTTTTGCGCGGACACCATCTCTTGTTCCGATGACGGCCTTTCAAGCCGGTCAGTTTTTCAGGATGTGTCTTCATGCAAACAGCGCGCAATTTGAACCAGGCGAACCAGGATTTTTCGGGACTCTGGATTCCGCTCATCACCCCCTTTGACCACGGTGAGGTCGATCATGCGGCTGTAAAACGCCTGGTCGCACACTACCGCGCCAGCGGGATTGCCGGCCTGGTGGTCTGCGGCTCCACCGGCGAAGCCGCGGCCCTGAGCGATGAAGAGCAGCAGGCTGTGCTGCAAACGGTGATGTCGGAAGCGCCCGGGTTGCCCGTCGTCATGGGTTTGTCGGGCTACCATCTGGGCAAAACCGCGGCGCGCATCAAGGCGCTGGGCGCGTTGGGCATTGCCGGCTTCCTGTTGCCGGCGCCCAGCTACATCCGGCCCGCCCAGGCAGGCCTGATCGAATGGTTTACGGCCTTGGCCGATGCGAGCGCCGTACCGATCATTCTTTACGACATTCCGTACCGCACCGGCAGCACGATAACGCTGGACACGCTGATGACGCTGGCCGGCCACCCACGCATCTGCGCCATCAAGGACTGCGGGGGCGACGCCGCCAAAACCCGGGCGCTGATTGCCGGCGGCCGGCTGCAAGTCCTCAGCGGCGAAGACGCGCAAATCTTTTCAACCATGGCACAGGGCGGCCGGGGCGCGATCGCGGCGGCGGCCCATTTGCAGACCCGGCGTTTCGTTCAAATTCTGCGGCTCATCCAGGCAGGCGGGTTGTCGCAGGCCGAAGCGCTGTGGACGCCGATGCTGCCGCTGATCGAAGGACTGTTTTCAGAGCCCAACCCGGGCCCGCTGAAAGCGCTGCTGGCGCGCCAGGGACTGATCCGCGACGAATTGCGCAGCCCGATGACGCGGGCCTCCAGCGCGCTGGTTGAACGCCTGCTGCGGCTTGATGAATTGATCGTTTGAATCAACCGCCGGTGACCGGTGGAAAAAACGCCACCTCGCAGCCATCGCTCAAAAGCGCCGACTCGTCGCTCATGACCTGGTTGAGCGCCATGCGAACCGACTTGCCACGGGCCAGGCCGGCGGCATGCGCGGGGCTGGCGGCCAGCAGTTCATCGCGCAGGGCGGCCAGTGTCGCGGCGGAGGTGTCGCGCAGCTCGCTGCCCTGCCCTATGGCTTCGCGTATGGAGGCAAAGTATTTGACGGTGATTTTCATGCGCGTAGCTTCAAGCCAAGGTTTTCACGACAGGAGCGCCGAAAACGGGATGAAGCGCACGGTGTCGCCGTGCGCAATGGTCTGGCCGGCGGGGTTGTCCACCAGGCCGTCGCCCCAGACGGCAGAGGTGAGCACGCCCGAACTCTGGTTGCCGAACAGATCCAGGCCACCGGCCGCATTTTGCTTCACGCGCAGAAATTCACGGCGCTTATCGGCTCTGGGCCAGGTGAAATGGGCGGGAATCGCTATAGATTTGGGAGCAAGTTCGGTCGCCCCCTGCAGCTTGAGCAAAAAGGGCCTCACCAGCAGCAGGAAAGTCACGAAGCTGGACACCGGGTTGCCCGGCAGGCCGATGAAGTGCGCGGCACCGACCTGGCCATAGGCAAACGGCTTGCCCGGCTTGATGGCGATCTGCCAGAGATTGAGCTCGCCCAGCGCCTGGACGGCGGGCTTGATATGGTCTTCCTCGCCGACCGAAACGCCGCCACTGGTCAGGATGAGGTCGTGCTGCTGGCTGGCGCCCTTCAGCGCCGCCATCGTCGCATCGAGCCGGTCGGGCACGATGCCCAGATCGGTCACCATGCAACCCAGGCGCTGCAGCAGGGCCCGCAAGAAGAAACGGTTGGAGTTGTAGATGGCACCGGGCTTCATGTCGGCAGGCGCCACCTCGCCCGGCATCACGAGTTCGTCGCCGGTGGAAAACAGCGCCACGCGTACGCGCGGGGCCACCCGCAGCTGGTCAAAGCCTATGCTGGCCGCCAGCCCCAGCGACGCCGGCGTCAGGCGTTCGCCGCGCTGCAAAACCACGGCGCCCGCCGCCACGTCTTCGCCACGGCGGCGAATCCACTGGCCCGGTTGCGGCGGGACCTGAAGGCGCACGCCGGGGGCGCCGTCCGCCTCAACGGTTTCGCAGTCTTCCTGCATCACCACGGCATCGGCGCCGGGGGGAATCGGCGCGCCGGTGAAAATCCGCGCGGCCGACATGGCGGCCAAAGCATGGCCGCTGCTGCCCGCCGGAATCCGCTGCGTGACCTGCAACACCGTTGCGGCACCGGCCCAGTCGGCACAGCGCACGGCGTAGCCGTCCATGGAACTGTTGTCGTGTGCCGGCACATCCAGGCTGGACAGCAGGTCCTGGGCCAGCACCCGGCCATCGGCCTCAAACGTGGAAACGCTTTCGACAGCCGGCAGTGGCACAGCCCGGGCCAGCAGCGCCGTCAGCGCCAGGTCGAGCGACTGCAGAGGCGCCCGTGCAGGCACGGGAGCAGCTGGCGTGGCGGGTATGGCTGAATTTTCGGCGTCAGGGCGCATGGTGAGCTTGTCCGGAATGGGCTTGACGAGGTCAGTCGAAACGCTTTTCAAGCGAATAAAGAAAGCGCTGTTGATTGTTGACCAGGTAATCGGCCACGGCGTTGACATCGTTCAAATCCAGCACCGGGCGCAAGGTTGCTGCGGGCAGCTGGTCGGGTGAGTCCGTGGCGATGGCGACGATGAAATCGTCTTCCATGTAGTGGGCCGGCTTGGCCGAAGAAGCGCGCCAGATTTCAATTTTCGGCAAATCGCTTTTCTTGAAACCCTCGACCAGCACCCAGTCCACATCGGCGCTCAACTCGGCAATCAGCTGGTGCACGGTCAATTCGGCGGCTTGCTCAAACTCGCGTATCAGCGCCAGCCGGTGCGGCGAGGCCACCACCACCTCAAAGGCGCCGGCTTCGCGGTGGCGCCACGTGTCTTTGCCGGGGTGGTCAATGTCAAAGCTGTGATGGGCATGCTTGACGACCGACACCCGCAGGCCGCGCAGCTTGAGGGCCGGAATCAGCTTTTCCACCAGCGTTGTCTTGCCCGAGCCAGAGTACCCGGCAAATCCAGCCACGTTCATGAGTCCGCTTTCAGCAAAAGCAAAATGCTATCAATTAAATAGCTGACCGCACCCGTACAACAAGGGCTTCAGTCCGATTCAATGCACATTTTCGGCAATGTAGCGCTTGATCAGCGCGACATCGGCCGGCAGCACCTTGACGCGCTTGGGCAAGGCCTCTATGCCCTCGAATTTCGCCGGACGCGTCGGCGCCTGGCCCAGCGCTTCGACGATGGTTTCGGCAAACTTGATGGGCAGGGCCGTTTCCAGCACGATCATGGGCACACCGGCCTGAAGCTGCTCGCGCGCCACCTTCAGGCCGTCGGCGGTGTGCGTGTCTATCATGCTGCCAAAACGCTGGAAGGTGTCTTTGATGGTAGCCAGGCGGTCGGCGTGAATGCTTTTGCCGCTGACAAAACCATAGCGCTGGGCGGCCATCTGAAAAGCCGGGTCGGCGCTCAGGTCAAAGCGGCCCTGGCTGGCCAGCTGGTCGTGAAACAGCGCCCGGGTCTTGTCGCCATCGCGGCCCAGCAGGTCAAACACAAAGCGCTCGAAATTCGAGGCCTTGGAAATGTCCATGGACGGGCTGGAGGTTTCATGCGTGTCGGCGCTGCCGCGCACGCGGTAAACCCCGGTGCGGAAGAACTCGTCGAGCACATCGTTTTCGTTGGTGGCGACCACCAGCTTGTCTATGGGCAGGCCCATGCTGCGCGCCACATGGCCGGCACAGACATTGCCGAAATTGCCGGAGGGCACGGTGAAGCTGACCTTCTCGGAATTCGAACTCGTGGCCTGGAAGTAGCCGGCAAAGTAGTAAACCACCTGGGCCATCAGGCGCGCCCAGTTGATGGAGTTGACGGTGCCTATCTTGTACTGGCGCTTGAAGGCCAGGTCGTTGGACACCGCCTTGACGATGTCCTGGCAGTCGTCAAACACGCCTTCCACCGCAATGTTGTGGATGTTGTCATCCTGCAGGCTGAACATCTGCGCCTGCTGGAAGGGGCTCATGCGGCCGTTCGGCGAGGTCATGAAGACGCGCACGCCCTTTTTGCCGCGCATGGCGTATTCGGCCGCGCTGCCGGTGTCGCCGCTGGTGGCACCCAGGATGTTGAGTTCTTCGCCGCGGCGCGCCAGTTCGTACTCGAACAGATTGCCCAGCAGCTGCATGGCCATGTCCTTGAAGGCCAAGGTCGGGCCGTTGGACAGGGCCTCCAGGTAGAGGCCGTTTTCCAGCGCGCGAAGCGGCACGATTTCCCAGCTGCCGAAGACCTCCTCGGTATAGGTCCTGGCGCAGATGGCCTTCAGGTCAGCCGCGGGAATGTCGTCGACATACAGCGACAGGACTTCAAACGCCAGCTCGGCATAGGAAAGACCGCGCCACGCCGTGAGCGTGGCCTCATCCACCTGCGGATACCGTTCGGGCAGGTACAAACCGCCGTCGGGCGCCAGGCCCTCGAGCAGGATTTCGCAAAAGCGCTTGCGGTCGGCATGGCCGCGCGTGGAAATGTAAAGCATCAGGCCAGTTCCTCCTTGCGGATGCGCGTGATGGGCGCCAGCACGGTGGGCAGCGCCTGCATTTGCGCGAGTGCCGCATTCATCTTCGCCTCCACGCAGTCATGCGTGAGGATGATGAGGTCGGTTTGCGTGGAGCCTTCGCCGCCCACCTCGTCGGCTTCGCGCTGCAGCATGGCGTCTATGCTGATGCCGGCCTCGGCCAGAATGCCGGTCACCTTGGCCAGCACGCCGGCCTGGTCGGCAACCTTCAGGCGCAGGTAGTAACTCGTGACCACATCCCCCATGGCCAGCACCGGGGTGTCGCTCATGGCATCGGGCTGGAACGCCAGGTGCGGCACGCGGTGCAGCGGATCGCTGGTGTGCAGCCGCGTGATGTCCACCAGGTCGGCAATCACCGCGCTGGCCGTGGGCTCGCTGCCCGCGCCCTTGCCGTAGTACATCGTGGTGCCAACGGCATCGCCATGCACCATCACCGCGTTCATGGCGCCTTCCACATTGGCGATCAGGCGCTTCACCGGCACCAGGCAGGGATGCACGCGCAGCTCTATGCCCTTGGCCGTCTTCTTGGTGATGCCCAGCAGCTTGATGCGGTAGCCGAGCTTTTCGGCGTACTTGATGTCCTGCGCCGCCAGCTGGGTGATGCCCTCGACATAGGCCTTGTCAAACTGCACCGGGATGCCGAAGGCAATCGCCGACATCAGGGCGGCCTTGTGCGCGGCATCCACGCCTTCAATGTCAAAGGTCGGGTCGGCCTCGGCGTAGCCCAGGCGCTGCGCTTCCTTGAGCACCACCTCAAAGTCCAGGCCCTTGTCGCGCATCTCGCTGAGGATGAAATTGGTGGTGCCGTTGATGATGCCGGCAATCCATTCGATGCGGTTGGCCGTGAGGCCTTCGCGCAGCGACTTGATGATGGGAATGCCGCCGGCGACGGCGGCTTCAAAAGCCACCATCACGCCCTTGCGGTGCGCCGCGGCAAAAATCTCGGTGCCGTGCACCGCCAGCAAGGCCTTGTTGGCGGTCACCACATGCTTGCCCGCCTCGATGGCTTCCATGACCAGCTGGCGGGCAATGCCGTAGCCGCCTATCAGCTCGACCACGATGTCGATCTCCGGGTTGGCAATCACCGCGCGGGCATCGGCCACCACCTGGACGCTGCTGCCCACAACCGCCTGGGCGCGTGCGGTGTCCAGGTCGGCCACCATGGTGATTTCAATGCCGCGGCCGGCACGGCGCAGGATTTCCTCCTGGTTGCGCTGCAAGACGTTGAACACGCCGCCGCCTACCGTGCCTATGCCCAGCAGGCCCACTTGGATGGATTTCAGATTCGTCGATGTCGGTTTCATATGATTCAATGGTCAAAAGTGCCTGCAGCCCCTGCTGGAATTGCATTAGTTGCTATTATTTCGATAGTTCTCAAGAAATTTGGCAATGCGCCCTATGGCCTCGCGAAGGTCTTCCTCATGCGGCAGAAAGACGATGCGGAAATGGTCCGGCGCCGCCCAGTTGAAGCCCGTGCCCTGCACCAGCATCACCTTGGTTTCCTTCAGCAACTCGAGGAAGAATTGCCGGTCGTCCGTGATCGGATACACCTTGGGATCGAGCCGGGGGAACATGTAGAGCGCCGCGCTGGGCTTGACACAGCTGACACCCGGAATCGCCGTGATCAGCTCGTAGGCCAGGTCGCGCTGGCGCCGCAGGCGTCCGCCCTCGCCCACCAGGTCGTTGATGCTCTGGTAGCCGCCCAGGGCCGTCTGGATGCCCCACTGGCCCGGCACGTTGGAGCACAGCTTCATGTTGGCCAGCATGTTCAGGCCCTCGATGTAGTCCTGCGCCTGCTTCTTGGGACCCGACACCACCAGCCAGCCGGCGCGGTAACCGCAGGAGCGGTAGCTCTTGGAGAGCGAATTGAAGGTCAGGGTCAGCACGTCCGTCGACAGGCTGGCCATGGCGGTGTGGCGGGCGCCGTCGTACAGCACCTTGTCGTACACCTCGTCCGCCAGGATCACCAGGCCATGCTCGTGGGCGAGCTGGACAATGCTTTTGAGCAATTCGTCGGAATACAAGGCGCCGGTCGGGTTGTTCGGATTGATGACCACGATGCCCTTGGTCTTGGGCGTGATCTTGGCACGGATGTCGGCCAGGTTGGGCATCCAGCCGTTGGCCTCATCGCACACATAGTGCACCGGCGTGCCGCCCGACAGGCTGGTGGTGGCCGTCCACAAGGGGTAGTCGGGCGAAGGCAGCAGCAGTTCGTCGCCGTCGTCAAGCAGCGCGTTGGTGGCCATCGAGATCAGTTCGCTGGCGCCGTTGCCCAGGTAAATATCGTCCAGCGTCACGCCCTTGATGCCCTGTCTTTGCGTTTCGTGCATCACCGCCTTGCGCGCCGCAAAAATGCCCTTGCTGTCCGAATAACCGGCCGAGGCCGGCAGGTTGCGGATCATGTCCTGCTGGACTTCCTCGGGCGCATCGAAGCCGAACACCGCGAGATTGCCAATATTGAGCTTGATGAGCTTTTGCCCCTCTTCCTCCATCTGCTTGGCGGCGTCCATGATGGGGCCGCGGATGTCGTAAAGCACATTGGCCAATTTGGCAGATTTGGTGATCGGTTTCATGAATTCTCTGGATATTTGGGCAAAGACCACACCGCCAGGCGCAGGGCAAACGGTAAGAAGCCAGCACCGCAACGGGAAATTCGGGCGGAATCTATAATTTGACCACATAAATAGCGGCTTTCGCTGGCAAAGCGCCATCAATAAGCCCTTGGCCGCCGCCGCTCGCCAGCCCTCCCAACGCCATGAATCCCGCATGAAACTTCAGCCAGACCGTCTTGATGTTCAGTCCATCCTTGCCTACGGCCCGGGATGGGTGGGGCTGGGCAACAACGGTGTGGCCGAAAAAATCGAGCACAGCATCGTGATTGGCTCGCGGGGCGAGAAGTTTGACTGGAACTGCACGCGTTTCGAGCAACTCACCGCCGAGCACTTCGCCCAGCTGGCCCAAACCAGGCCGGAATTGGTGATTTTCGGCAGCGGAACGCGCCTGCGTTTTCCGCCCCCGGCCTTCCTGCGCGTCCTGATGGAGCAGCGCATAGGCCTTGAAACCATGGACACCCTGGCGGCCTGCCGCACCTACAACATCCTGGCCGGCGAGGGCCGGCAGGTGGTAGCAGCCCTACTGATTGAATCCTGAGAAAGAGAAGGCTGAAGCGCCTTCTCTTTCGGGGTAAAATCTAGGGTTGCACTTGGTGCTACATGGGCTTACCACCCGCATGCGCTACCAAAGGCCGCGGCCAATTACAACTACTTTCGTCAGGGTCTACTCAGTATGGCAGTCGTCGTCAATAAACCTCTCCCCGAATTTGAAGCGAACGCCACAGGTGGCCTCAAGGTTTCCAACCAGTCCCACCTGGGACAAGTCATTGTGCTGTACTTTTACCCCAAGGACAACACGCCCGGCTGCACCACAGAAGCCATGCAGTTTCGCGACCGCTACAAGGATTTCGTCAAGGCTGGCGCCACCGTGTTCGGTGTTTCGCGCGACAACATGAAGTCGCACGACGAGTTCAAGACCAAGCTGGAACTCCCGTTTGAGCTGATTGCCGACACCGAAGAAAAAATGTGCCACATGTTTGGCGTGGTCAAAAACAAGATCATGTACGGCAAAAAAGTGAAAGGCATTGAGCGCAGCACCTTTCTGATCGGCGCCGACGGCCTGCTGAAGGAAGAATGGCGCGGACTGAAAGTCCCCGGCCATGTCGACGACGTCCTCAAGGCCGTCAAGGCCCTCAAGAAGCCCGCCTGAGAAGCCATGCTGAAGGGGGCCGGGTCGCCCGGTAACAACAGTCGATTGCCGGGTCATATGAGTTGTGCATAATGAACTCATGCCGTTGACCTTCGCGACTGCGCCCAAAGAAAAAGCCGCCCCGGCCTTGAGGCGGCTTTTTTGTTTCCGGAACTTCAATTAGAGAGTTTTAAGCACCATGCCACTGCCTCCCGCCCCGACCAAACGTGCCGCCCTGCTCTCACCCGACGCGCTCGATGCGCCTGCGCGCTCGCCCGCCAAGGCGACGCGAAAGACGAAAAACACGGAATCCGTCCAGAGCCCTCCCGTGCTGGACCTGTTTGACAGCCGCCTGGCAAGCGGCGGCGACCACCCAGTTGCCTTCAAGGGAAAAGAGCCTTCCAGCCCCACAAAGACGGGCGAAGGAAGCTATAAAAAAGAGAGCATTTCGCTCCCCCAAGGCGTAGCAAAACCGAAAAAAGCCAAGCGCACGGGGCCCGCCAAACTGTTTGTGCTGGACACCAACGTGCTGATGCACGACCCGATGTGCCTGTTC
Source organism: Polaromonas jejuensis NBRC 106434 (assembly GCF_001598235.1). Classification (GTDB taxonomy): domain Bacteria; phylum Pseudomonadota; class Gammaproteobacteria; order Burkholderiales; family Burkholderiaceae_C; genus Polaromonas; species Polaromonas jejuensis. Next base: position 55,305 of record NZ_BCYO01000016.1, read on the forward strand.
CGCTTTGAAGAACACGACATCTTCTTGCCCATGATCGTGCTCGAAGAGCTCGACGGCCACAAAAAAGGCATGACCGAGGTGGCCCGCAATGCGCGCCAGACCAGCCGCACGCTGGACGCGCTGGCCGGCGCCCAGGGCGCCGACATTGACAAGGGCCTGAAGCTGGACACCACCGGCCACACCGAAGCGGGCGGCTGCGTGTTTTTCCAGACCAAGCCGCTGGACTACACGCTGCCCGTGAGCCTGCCGCAGGGCAAGGCCGACAACCAGATCCTCGGCGTGGTCGAGGCCCTGCGCAAGGAATACGCGCCGCGCGAAGTCGTGCTGGTGTCCAAAGACATCAATATGCGCGTCAAGGCCCGCGCACTCGGGCTGGTCACCGACGACTACCAGAACGACAAGGCCCTGGAAGACAGCGACCTGCTGTATTCCGGCGCGCTGGCCCTGCCGGCAGATTTCTGGACGCGCCAGAGCAAGACTGTGGAAAGCTGGCAGCAAGGCAGCCACACCTTCTACCGCATCACCGGCCCCATCGTGCCCAGCCTGCTGATCAACCTGTTTGTATTTTTTGAAGCGCCCGGCGAGCCGCCGCTCTATGCGCGGGTCACGGAAATTCGCGACAAAACCGCCGTCCTGAAGACGCTGAAGGACTACAGCCACCTCAAGAATGCCGTGTGGGGCGTGACCATGCGCAATCGCGAACAAAACTTCGCCATGAACCTGCTGATGGACCCGGATGTTGACTTTGTCACGCTGGCGGGCACGGCAGGCACCGGCAAAACGCTGATGGCGCTGGCCAGCGGCCTCACGCAGGTGCTGGATGATCGCCGCTATACCGAAATCATCATGACGCGCGCCACGGTATCCGTCGGCGAAGACATTGGCTTCCTGCCGGGCACCGAAGAGGAAAAAATGGGCCCCTGGATGGGCGCGCTCGACGACAACCTGGAAGTGCTGGGCAAGACCGACACCGGCTCCGGCGAATGGGGGCGCGCGGCCACCAATGAACTGATCCGCTCACGCATCAAGGTCAAAAGCATGAACTTCATGCGCGGCCGCACCTTCCTCAACAAATACGTGATCATCGACGAGGCGCAAAACCTGACGCCCAAGCAGATGAAGACCCTCATCACCCGCGCCGGGCCGGGCACCAAGATCATCTGCATGGGCAATCTGGCGCAGATTGATACCCCCTACCTCACCGAAGGCTCTTCAGGCATGACCTTCGCTGTGGACCGCTTCAAGGGCTGGCCGCATGGCGGGCACATCACGCTGGCCCGCGGCGAGCGTTCACGGCTGGCCGATTTCGCCAGCGAGGTGCTTTGACTCCATAGCGGGATGGAATTTGGAACACACTTGCCTGCGGCCAGGATGGCGCAGGCAGGCGGGTGATTCAAGCCACGAAAACAAAAAAGCCAAGTCGGATGACTTGGCTTTTTTTATTCTTATTCTTTATTGTTCTTCGTATTCTGGTGGGCGGTGCAAGTTTCGAACTTGCGACCCCTGCAGTGTGAATGCAGTGCTCTACCCCTGAGCTAACCGCCCTGTCGGTCAGCCTATGATTATAAGGGGTTTCAGGCTACTTTTTCACTTCAAGCGTTTAAAACTCGCCAAACAGTTTTTCCCTTGCTGGATTTGTCGATGTCGACCAGCAGTTTTTCGTGGTCCGCGAGCTCCTGCTCATTGGCCGCCAGCAGGGGAAGCTCAAACCCGCTGAGATCAATCTGCGGGACGCTGTCGCTGCCCTCCTGGGAGGAGCTCCCCACATCGATCATCAGGCTGTTTTGCCCGCGTGTGAGGTTGATATACACGTCCGCGAGCAACTCGGCATCCAGCAAGGCGCCGTGCAAGGTCCGGCCCGAATTGTCGACTTCGAGCCGGTCGCACAGGGCGTCGAGCGAATTTCGTTTGCCCGGAAACATCTCCTTGGCCATCATCAGGCTGTCGGTGATCTTGGCCACGCAATGCCTGATCGGCTCCCGGCCTATGAGTTCGAGTTCCTTGTTCAGAAAGCTCACGTCAAACGGCGCGTTGTGGATGATGATCTCGGCGCCCTGCAGGTAGTCCAGCAGTTCGTCGGCCACGGCCGCGAACTTGGGCTTGTCCTTCAGGAACTCATTGCTGATGCCGTGAACCTTGAGCGCATCCTCATGGCTGTCGCGCTCAGGATTCAGGTAGAAATGCTTGTTATTGCCCGTGAGCTTGCGACCCACCAGCTCCACGCAGCCGATTTCAATGATGCGGTCGCCGCTGTCAGCGGACAGACCCGTGGTTTCAGTGTCTAAAACGATTTGGCGCATGACACGGATTATCGCTCCGGCCCCTGTCGCGGGCCTACGGAAGGCGAGACAACCTTTTCGGGCCGTCCGGCAAAAAAAAGCCCGCAATTTCGCGGGCCTTGGGCTCTTGGCCGGGTTACTGCACCACTGCAGGATCAGTGAATTTCCTTGGCATGGTTGATGGAGTACTTGGGAATCTCCACCGTCAGGTCTTTTTGCGCCAGCAAGGCCTGGCAGCTCAGGCGTGAGTTGGGCTCCAGCCCCCAGGCGCGGTCCAGCAGGTCTTCTTCGCTTTCGTCGAGTTCATTCAGCGAGTTGAAGCCTTCCCGCACGATCACATGGCAGGTCGTGCAGGCGCAGCTCATGTCGCACGCATGCTCGATATTGATCTTGTTGTCGAGCAGGGCCTCGCAGATGGACGTGCCCGCGGGCGCCGTGATCTCAGCACCTTGAGGGCAGTATTCGGGGTGGGGCAGTATTTTGATGATGGGCATGGTGTCAACTTGACGGTATGGGGCTGCTGAAGACTTCGCTCAGAGCGCCTCGATGTTTTTCCCGGCCAGGGCGGTCTGTATGCCCCGGTTCATGCGCTGCGCGGCAAACGCTTCGGTGCCCCTGGCCAATGCCTGGGTAGCCGCTTCAATGGTGGCCGCATCACCGTGCGCACGCGCATCGGTGAGCGCGACCATCAGGCTGTCAATCTGCGCCCGTTCGTTGGGGCTGAGCAGGTCCGCGTCTGCCGCCAGGGCGCTTTGCGTGGCCAGCACCATGCGGTCCGCGTCCACCCTGGCCTCGGCCAGCGCGCGCGCCTGCATGTCCTGCTGGGCCGTGGCAAAGCTGTCTTGCAGCATGCGGGCGATCTCCTCGTCCGACAAACCGTAGGAAGGCTTCACATCAATGCGCGCCTCGACCCCGCTGCCCTGCTCCCTGGCATTGACGCTGAGCAAGCCATCGGCATCCACGGTGAAGGTCACGCGGATGCGCGCCGCACCCGCGGCCATGGGCGGGATGCCGCGCAACTCGAAGCGGGCCAGGCTGCGGCAGTCGGCCACCAGGTCCCGCTCGCCCTGCACCACATGCAGGGCCAGCGCCGTCTGGCCGTCCTGGTAGGTGGTGAAGTCCTGCGCCATGGCCGTCGGTATGGTCTGGTTGCGCGGCACAATGCGCTCGACCAGGCCGCCCATGGTCTCTATGCCCAGCGACAGCGGAATCACGTCGAGCAGCAGCAGGTCGGTTCCTGTGTGGTTGCCCGCCAGCTGGTTGGCGGAAATGGCGGCCCCAAGTGCCACCACCTCGTCGGGATTCAGGTTGGTCAATGGCTCGCGGCCGAAAAAGCTGGCCACGGCCTTGCGCACTTGCGGCATGCGCGTGGAGCCGCCCACCAGCACAACGCCCTGAATCTCGTCCTTGGTTAATTTGGCGTCACGCAAGGCCTTGCGCACCGCCGTCAGGGTGCGCTGGGTGAGGTGCGCGGTGGCGGTTTCAAAATCCGCCGCCTGCATCTCGAAATTGATGGAGGCCTTGGCCAGCTGCACAGAAAACGGAACGGGATCCGCCGCGGACAAGGCCTCCTTGCAGGCGCGCGCCGTCTGTTGCAGGGCCGCCTTGTCCGAGGGCGTCAGGGTATCGGCAGCCAGGCCCGCCTTGGCCAGCGCCCATTCCGCCATGGCGCGGTCATAGTCGTCACCGCCGAGGGCGGAATCGCCTCCCGTGGAAACCACTTCGAACACGCCCTGCGTCAGGCGCAGGATGGAAATGTCAAAGGTCCCGCCGCCCAGGTCGTAAACCGCATAAACGCCTTCGCTGGCGTTGTCCAGGCCATAGGCAATCGCCGCCGCGGTGGGTTCGCTGATAAGGCGCAGCACATTCAGGCCCGCCAGTTGCGCGGCATCTTTCGTGGCCTGGCGCTGGGATTCATCGAAATAGGCGGGCACCGTGATCACGGCGCCATACACATCGTCATTGAAGGTATCTTCGGCCCGATAGCGCAGCGTGGCCAGAATTTCGGCGCTGATCTCGACCGGGCTTTTTTCACCGGCGGCGGTTTGCAGGGTGACCATGCCGGGCTTGTCGTTGAGTTGGTAGGGCAACTGGGCGCGGCTGGCAATGTCATGAATGCCCCGCCCCATCAGGCGCTTGACGGAGGAGATGGTGTTGCGTGGGTCTTCGACCTGGGCCGCCAGCGCGTCGAAACCGACCTGGCGCCGCTCGGCGTCCAGGTAGCGCACGACGCTGGGCAAAATCACGCGCCCCTGATCATCAGGCAGGCATTCGGACACGCCGTTGCGCACACTGGCGACCAGCGAGTGCGTGGTGCCCAGGTCGATGCCGACGGCAATGCGTCGCTGGTGGGGGTCTGGCGTTTGGCCGGGTTCGGATATTTGCAGGAGTGCCATGACGCTTGTCTGTTGTAACTTTTGTAATGCTTCATTGTCCCAGCTGGTCGATGCGGGCATCCACCTCGCTGGCAAAGCGCTCAATAAACATAAGGCTTCTGACCTGATGGGCCGCTGCCGCATAGTCCTTTCGGGCATCCAGCGTCTGCTCTATTTTTGATAGCTGCTTGCGCATGCTGGCCAAGGACTGGGAGGCTATTTCATCCATATCCTGCAGGGTTTCAGCCTCGTCCAGTGCTTCGCGCCACTGCATTTGCTGCACCAGGAAATCAGGCGGCATGGCCGTGTTGTGTTCGGCATGGATGGGCGCGCCGTGCAATTCGCACAGGTAGCTGGCCCGCTTCAAGGGGTTTTTGAGCCGCTGATAGGCCTCGTTGATGCGCACCGACCATTGCATGGCCAGGCGCTGGGCGGCCGCGCCCTGGGCCGCAAACTTGTCGGGATGGGCCTCACGCTGCAACTCTTTCCAGCGCGCATCCAGCACGGCGCTATCCTGCGCAAACTGCATGGGCACGCCAAAAAGTTCAAAGTCGGTGGAATGAATATTCATGTCAAGAAAAAGCCGCCAGCACGGTCAGTGTGGGCGGCTCTGTGAGGGCGGAGCGCTGCTGGGAATTCGCTGGTCAAACGCGGAAGCTCTCGCCACAACCACAGCGATCACGCTCATTGGGATTGATGAACTTGAAGCCCTCGTTCAAACCCTCGCGCACAAAATCGAGTTTCGTGCCGTCAATGTAGGCCATGCTTTTCGGGTCCACCAGCACCTTGACGCCGTTGTCTTCGAACACCACGTCCTCGGGTGCAATCTCGTCGGCATATTCAAGCTTGTAGGCCAGACCCGAGCATCCCGTGGTCTTGACGCCCAGGCGCACACCCACCCCCTTGCCGCGCTTGGTTATGTAGCGGGTCACGTGGCGGGCAGCTGCGTCGGTAAGGGTAACGGACATTCAAATCACTCGAAAAATAAACCAGTTGATCAGTGCGCGGCTTCGATGCGTTTTTGCTTGTAATCGTTCACGGCGGCCTTGATGGCGTCTTCCGCCAGGATGGAGCAGTGAATTTTCACAGGCGGCAGCGCCAGTTCTTCGGCGATGGCACTGTTCTTGATGCTGGCCGCTTCGTCCAGCGTCTTACCCTTGACCCACTCGGTCACCAGCGAGCTGGAGGCAATTGCCGAGCCGCAGCCGTAGGTCTTGAAGCGCGCGTCTTCAATCACGCCCGTGGTCGGGTTGACCTTGATCTGCAGCTTCATCACGTCGCCGCAGGCCGGGGCGCCGACCATGCCGGTGCCTACCGTTTCGTCGCCCTTTTCAAAAGAGCCGACGTTGCGGGGATGTTCATAGTGATCTACCACTTTTGCGCTGTATGACATGAATAACTCCTAAGTTCTGTTTGCTGGCAGATGGCTGCGATCTGATCTCAGGCCACCTGAACGCCCGTTTGCTTAATGCGCCGCCCACTGGATGGTGGACAGGTCGACGCCATCCTTGAACATTTCCCACAGTGGAGACAGTTCGCGCAGCTTGACCACGTTTTCCTTGATGGTGGCAACGGCGTAATCGATCTCTTCTTCGGTGCTCCAGCGGCCTATCGTCATGCGCAGGCTGCTGTGCGCCAGCTCGTCGCTGCGGCCCAGGGCGCGCAGCACATAGCTGGGCTCCAGACTGGCCGAGGTGCAGGCAGAACCGCTGGACACGGCCAGGCCCTTGATGCCCATGATCAGCGACTCGCCTTCAACGAAGTTGAAGCTCATGTTCAGGTTGTGCGGCACGCGCTTGTCGGCGTGGCCGTTGAGGAAGACCTCCTCGATGTCCTTGAGGCCATTGAGCATGCGCTCATGCAAAGCCTGGATGCGTTTGTTTTCTTCGTGCATCTCGGCCTTGGCAATGCGGTAGGCCTCGCCCATGCCCACGCATTGGTGGGTCGGCAAGGTGCCGGAACGCATGCCGCGCTCGTGGCCGCCACCGTGCATTTGCGCTTCCAGGCGCACACGCGGCTTACGGCGCACATACAAGGCGCCAATGCCCTTGGGGCCGTAGGTCTTGTGCGAGGTCAAGCTCATCAGGTCAACCGGCAGCGTCTGCAGGTCGATGTCGACACGGCCCGTCGCCTGCGCGGCGTCCACATGGAAAATGATGCCCTTTTCGCGGCACAGGGCGCCAATGGCCGGAATGTCCTGAATCACGCCAATTTCGTTGTTGACGAACATCACGCTGACCAGGATGGTATCGGGCCGGATGGCCGCCTTGAGCGCATCCAGATTGAGCAGGCCGTCGGCCTGCACATCCATATAGGTGACTTCAAAGCCCTGGCGCTCCAGTTCACGGCAGGTATCGAGCACCGCCTTGTGCTCGGTCTTGACCGTGATGATGTGTTTGCCCTTGCTTTGGTAGAAATGGGCGGCACCCTTGATCGCCAGATTGTTGGACTCGGTTGCACCGCTGGTCCAGACGATCTCGCGCGGATCGGCGCCAATCAGTGCGGCAACCTGCTCACGCGCTTTTTCAACCGCAGCTTCTGCCTCCCAGCCCCACGCATGGCTGCGCGACGCGGGGTTGCCGAAATGCTCGCGCAACCAGGGGATCATGGCATCCACCACCCGTGGGTCGCACGGGTTGGTGGCGCTGTAGTCCATGTAAATCGGGAAATGTGGAGTATCCATGTGGCTAGCTCTTTAATTCACAGGCTGGCTGGCAGCTCAAAACAATGACGTCAACGCATTCAGGTCAAAACCGGACGAAAAACCGCCTTCAACCCATCAGGATTTGGAAAATGCATTGCCCAGGGCGAACACCGAATTGGGTGCATTCACACGAATGGGTTTGACGACGGGCGCGGTGTAAATGGCTTTTTTCACCTGCGGGGTATTTTCGATCACCACGCCCTTGGCCAGCTGGTCATCCACCAGTTTTTGCAGGGTCACGGAATCCAGGAACTCCACCATGCGGCTGTTCAGCGAGGCCCACAACTCATGCGTCATGCAGCGGCCGCCTTCACCCAGGCAGTTTTCCTTGCCACCGCACTGGGTCGCATCGATCGGCTCGTCCACCGACACAATGATGTCGGCCACGGTGATCTCGGACGCCTTGCGGCCCAGCGTATAGCCGCCGCCCGGACCACGGGTGGACTCCACCAGTTCATGGCGGCGCAGCTTGCCGAACAGCTGTTCGAGGTAAGACAGGGAAATTTGTTGGCGTTGGCTGATCGCAGCCAGCGTGACTGGGCCACTGTTCTGGCGCAGACCCAAATCAATCATTGCAGTGACCGCAAAGCGGCCTTTGGTCGTGAGGCGCATGGCAAGCTCCTTTATGGCTTGATGGTCGTTTTCAGCCCCGAAAGCTTGTGGCCGCCAGGGAACTCTTCCTCCTGCCGCCCAGGTAGTCAGCCGGTGTTGCGGGGGGCTTTTCTTGTTGTTGGATTGTTCTTGACTGTTTTCGTCAAGTATAGCACAGCCCCGTGTTTACCCGGGAGTGCGCCCCAAACCGTGGCTTAACCCATAACACCACAGCCTCCAAACGCCCGCAAACACCATTTAGTACCAAAGCGGTACAACCGGTCCTGACCCAGCCTGCCCAGGCCAGAAAGAGCTCGGCAAGCCCTGACTAAAGCCTAAAGCCGGTCGGGGTCGGCTGTCGAAACCGGCGGCACATTGTCGGTGCCTGGCGCACCAAAGGCCTGCTGCTTCAGCACATGCAGTTGGTCCCGCACCCTGGCGGCTTTCTCGAATTCGAGGTTTTTCGCATGCTCGACCATCTGCTTTTCCAGCCGCTTGATTTCGCGGGCGATGTCTTTTTCGCTCATGTCCTCGACCAGCGCTTTTTGCAGCTCGAGTTTTTCGGCTTCCTTGCCCGATTTTTCGCTGTAAACGCCGTCAATCAGGTCCCGGATACGCTTGACCACGCTGCGCGGCGTGATGTCGTGTTCCAGATTGAAGGCGATTTGCTTGTTGCGCCGGCGCTCGGTTTCATCCATGGCCTTTTTCATGGAGTCCGTGATGCGGTCGGCATACAGAATGGCCCGACCGTTCAGGTTGCGGGCGGCACGGCCTATGGTCTGGATCAGGCTGCGCTCGGCGCGCAAAAAGCCCTCCTTGTCGGCATCCAGAATCGCCACCAGGCTGACCTCGGGAATATCCAGGCCCTCGCGCAGCAGGTTGATCCCCACCAGCACGTCGAAAGCGCCCAGCCGCAGGTCGCGCAGGATTTCCACCCGTTCGACCGTGTCCACGTCGCTGTGCAAATAGCGCACCTTGACGCCGTTGTCACTGAGGTAGTCCGTCAGCTGCTCGGCCATGCGCTTGGTCAGCGTGGTGATCAGCACCCGCTCATTCTTCTCGACGCGGATGCGGATTTCCTGCAGCACGTCGTCGACCTGGTGCGTGGCCGGCCTGACCTCCACCTGCGGGTCCACCAGGCCCGTGGGACGGACCAGTTGCTCCACCACTTTCCCGGAATGCTCTTTCTCGTACGCCGCCGGCGTGGCCGAAACAAACACCGCCTGCCGCATCTTGGATTCGAACTCCTCGAACTTGAGCGGCCGGTTGTCCAGCGCGCTGGGCAGGCGAAAACCGTATTCCACCAGGGTGGTCTTGCGCGCCCGGTCGCCGTTGTACATGGCGTTGAGCTGGCCAATCATCACGTGGCTCTCGTCCAGAAACATCAGCGCGTCTTTGGGCAGGTAATCGCACAGCGTCGAAGGCGCCGAGCCCGGCGCCGAGCCGCTGAGGTGGCGGGTGTAGTTCTCGATGCCCTTGCAGTGCCCTATCTCGCTGAGCATTTCCAGGTCGAAGCGGGTGCGCTGCTCGATGCGCTGGGCCTCGACCAGCTTGCCATCGGCCACAAACCGGCCCACGCACTCGGACAGCTCCAGCTTGATGGTCTCCACCGCCATCATGACCTTGTCGCGTGGCGTCACGTAATGGCTTTTCGGGTAGACCACAAAACGCGGGATTTTCTGCCGGATGCGGCCCGTGAGCGGGTCAAACAGCTGCAGGGACTCGATTTCATCGTCAAACAGCTCTATGCGGATCGCCAGCTCGGAATGCTCGGCCGGAAAGATGTCGATGACGTCGCCACGCACCCGGAAGGTGCCGCGCGAAAAGTCCTGGTCGTTGCGCGTGTACTGCATGCGGATCAGGCGCGCAATCACATCGCGCTGCCCCATCTTGTCGCCGGTGCGGGCGATGAAGCGCATCTGGGTGTAATCCTCGGGCGCGCCAATGCCGTAAATCGCGCTCACCGTGCCGACGATGATGGTATCCCGGCGCTCCAGCACGCTCTTGGTGGCCGAAAGCCGCATCTGCTCGATGTGCTCGTTGATGGCGGAGTCCTTTTCAATGAAAAGATCGCGCTGCGGCACATAGGCCTCGGGCTGGTAGTAGTCGTAATAGCTGACGAAATATTCCACCGCGTTCTTGGGGAAAAACTCCCGGAATTCGCTATAAAGCTGGGCTGCCAGGGTCTTGTTGGGCGCAAACACGATGGCCGGCCGGCCCAGGCGGGCGATCACATTGGCCATGGTGTAGGTTTTGCCGGAACCGGTCACGCCCAGCAGGGTCTGGAACACCTCGCCGTCATTGACGCCCTCGACCAGCTCTTCAATGGCCTGGGGCTGGTCACCCGCCGGCGGGTAGGGCTGAAACAACTCAAACGGGGAATCCGGAAAGCGGATGAACTGGCCGGTGGCGCTGGGCTGCTCGGCGGACTCGGCAATGGCTTCAATGGCTTCTGGCATAAAAACTCGATCCAGCCCCGCTAAAATTGAGGGCAATCAAACAGAATACGACATTCGGGCGAAAATGGGAATTGCAACCCGTGATGACCCGCGAGCCCAGCCCACCTGGCGAAAAGCCGGAAAAAGCATCAATTTCGCGCTATTTTTTTACTTTCTGAGGATATTCCATGTCTTTGTTTACCGCTGTCGAAATGGCCCCTCGTGACCCCATCCTGGGTCTGAACGAGCAGTTCAATGCCGACACCAACCCGGCCAAGGTCAACCTCGGCGTCGGTGTCTATTTCGACGACAACGGCAAGCTGCCCCTCTTGCAATGCGTGCAGGCAGCCGAAAAAGCCATGATGGCCACGCCTTCGCCGCGTGGCTACCTGCCGATTGACGGCATTGCCGCTTACGATGCGGCCGTCAAGGGACTGGTGTTTGGCGCTGACAGCGAACCCGTCACCTCCGGCCGCGTGGCCACCGTCCAGGGCATTGGCGGCACCGGCGGCCTGAAGATAGGCGCCGACTTCTTGAAGCACCTGAAGCCCAATGCCAAGGTGCTGATCAGCGACCCGAGCTGGGAAAACCACCGCGCCCTGTTCACCGAAGCCGGTTTCACGGTCGACACCTACGCCTACTACGATGCAGCCAAGCGCGGCGTCAATTTTGACGGCATGCTGGCCAGCCTGAACGCCGCCGCGCCCGGCACCATTGTCGTGCTGCACGCCTGCTGCCACAACCCGACCGGCTACGACATCACTGCCGCCCAGTGGGACCAGGTGGTTGCAGCCGTCAAGGCCAAAGACCTCGTCGCCTTCCTCGACATGGCCTACCAGGGCTTTGGCTACGGCATTGCCGAAGATGGCGTCGTCATCGGCAAATTTGTGGCGGCCGGCCTGGATTTCTTTGTCTCCACCTCGTTTTCCAAGAGCTTCAGCCTGTACGGCGAACGCGTGGGCGCGCTCAGCGTGCTGTGCGAAAGCAAGGAAGAAGCCGCCCGCGTGCTGAGCCAGCTCAAGATCGTGATCCGCACCAACTACTCCAACCCGCCCATCCATGGCGGTGCGGTGGTCGCCGCCGTGCTCGGCAACCCCGAACTGCGCGCCCTGTGGGAGCAGGAACTGGGCGAGATGCGCGTGCGCATCAAGGCCATGCGCCAGAAACTGGTCGATGGCCTCAAGGCTGCCGGCGTGCAGCAGGACATGAGCTTCATCACCACCCAGATCGGCATGTTCAGCTACTCGGGCCTCTCCAAAGACCAGATGGTGCGCCTGCGCAACGAGTTTGGCGTGTACGGCACCGACACCGGCCGCATGTGCGTGGCGGCGCTCAACAGCAAGAACATCGACTACGTCTGCGCATCGATTGCCAAGGTGATGTAAGTTCCCCCCAGCCACTGACTGCTGACCACCGTAAAAAAGCCGCCCTCAGGGCGGCTTTCCTTTTTCAGGCATAAAAACTGGCTCCAGCCCCTATGCCTGCTGCGCAAGCAGCTACTCTTTCAATAGCGCTTTCGCGACGGTTTGGCCATCAACCCCAGACCACCGAGCGCATGGAAATCGAGCCGCCCTGGTAACTGGTGTTGAAAAAGCGCATGGCCTCCCTCGCCTCCACCGCGCCCGCAGCGTACAGCAGCGGCAGGTAGTGCTCATGTGTCGGGTGAGCCATCTTGGCCACCTGCCCCAGCTTCTGGAAATTCTGCAGAGCGTCCAGATTGCCCTGCTGGATGTAGCCACCGATGGTCTGATCAAACTCCAGCGCCCAGTCATAAGCCTGGCTGGCCGTGGCACCGCGCTGCATCTGGCGTAGGTTATGCACGATGTTGCCGCTGGCCACCACCAGCACGCCCCGGTCGCGCAAGGCCTTGAGCTGCTTGGCCAGTGCGTAATGGTCTTCGGGGCCGCGCGCGTAATCCATGCTGAGCTGGATCACAGGGATATCCGCCTCCGGGAACATGGGCTTGAGCACCGACCACGCGCCGTGGTCCAGCCCCCACTCCCCCCCATCCAGCCCCAACGGCGCCGAGGCCCGCTGGCGCACCAGCAGGCTGATGGCCTGGGCCGCCGCCGGCTCACCTGGCGCGGGGTATTGCTGGTCAAACAGCTCCTGCGGAAAACCACCAAAGTCGTGAATGGTTTTGGGCTGGGCCATCGCGGTCAGCCACCAGCCCTCGGTCAGCCAATGAGCCGAAATGCACAAAATCAGTTGCGGGCGCGGCCATTTGGCGCCGAACTCCGCGCCCAGCGCCTGCCAGCTGCGCCGGTATTCGTTGTCGCCAATGGCGTTCATGGGACTGCCGTGGCCGATAAAAAGCACCGGCATCCGGTCTGATTTTTTCAGGGATGGCAGGCGGTCAAGCGCGGCGGCGTCTGGGGTGGGCAGCATATATTTTCCTGTAAAGCGCAATGGCCCCTGGCAGCACCCAAGGCCGCAGGATCCTCGTCACAATCAGATGGTAATCGTTAGCGGCGCCCTGTGAACGCCTGGAAGCAGGCTTCTCACCCGGCCTGAATGGGTAGCCATGCGCCTGCCGGAAACCGCCGGCGCCTGTTAGCCTGTTATATTGCAAATCGCAACCCACTTCGATTTCCACTAAGATTTCACCCAGACCGTCAAACCGAAAGTTCCTTCCATGCTGTATCAAGTCTATGAAACCCAGCGCACCTTGATGGAACCCTTTGTTGACTTTGCGCAGGCCGCGGCAAAGCTCTACAGCAACCCCTTGTCGCCGCTAGGGCAAAACCCGTTCGCCCAGCGCGTGGCGGCCAGCTACAGCCTGATTTACCGCCTGGGCAAGGACTACGAAAAACCGGCTTTTGACATCCAGAAGGTGGACGTGGATGGCACCAGCGTCGCCATTCACGAACGGGTCGAAATTGACAAGCCTTTTTGCGAACTGCGCCGCTTCAAGCGCTTTACCGACGACCCGGCGACGCTGACCAAGCTCAAGGGCCAGCCGGCCGTGCTGATCGTGGCGCCGCTGTCGGGCCACTACGCCACCCTGTTGCGCGACACCGTCAAAACCATGCTGAAAGACCACAAGGTCTACATCACCGACTGGAAAAACGCCCGCACCGTGCCCCTGTCCGAGGGCTGCTTCAGCCTCGACGACTACGTCAACTACGTGCAGGAATTCATACGCCATGTGCAGGGCATTTACGGCAACTGCCACGTCATCAGCGTGTGCCAGCCCACCGTGCCGGTGCTGGCGGGCATCTCGCTGATGGCGTCGCGCGGCGAATCCACGCCGCTGAGCATGACCATGATGGGCGGCCCGATTGACGCCCGCAAATCGCCGACGGCCGTCAACAACCTGGCCATGAACAAAAGCTACGAGTGGTTTGAAAACAACGTGATTTACCGCGTGCCCAGCAGCTTCCCCGGTGCAGGGCGACGCGTGTATCCCGGCTTTTTGCAGCACAGCGGCTTTGTAGCCATGAACCCCGACCGCCACGCCAGCAGCCACTACGACTACTTCCAGGACCTGATCAAGGGCGACGACGCCAGCGCAGAGGCCCACCGCAGGTTTTACGACGAGTACAACGCAGTGCTGGACATGGACGCTGATTACTACCTGGACACCATCAAGACCGTGTTCCAGGAGTTCAAGCTGGTGAATGGCACCTGGGATGTGATGGGCGTAGACGGCAAACTTGAACGCGTACGCCCCGAGGACATCAAGACCACGGCCCACTTCACCATCGAAGGCGAGCTGGATGACATTTCCGGGGCCGGCCAGACCGAAGCCGCCCACAGCCTTTGCTACAACGTCCCGAAGGCGCGCCAGCAGCATCTGGAAGTCAAGGGTGCGGGCCACTACGGGATTTTCAGCGGCCGCCGCTGGCGCGAATTCGTCTATCCGCAGGTCAAGGCCTTTATTCTTGAAAACAATCAACCCCTGGCCCAGGCTGATCGGGCGCCCTCAGCTACCAAAACAGTAGCAAAATCCGCCGCTTCCGCTTCCGCTTCCGCCGCCGCCAAAGCGATAGCCAAAGCCACGGTAAAACCAGCCGGCAAGTCAGCCGCCCCAAGGCGCGCGCGCAGCGCCTGATTTCACAGCGCGGCGCGGCAGGCCAGTTACAAGTAGGACAATAGGCGGGTGAGCCCACCCGCCGAAAGCCTCCTTTTTGACCGCATTAATGCCGCGCTGCCGCAAACCCAGTGCACGCGCTGCGGCTACCCCGACTGCGCGGCCTACGCGCAAGCCATCGCCGCTGGCGAAGCCGCCATCAACCAGTGCCCCCCGGGCGGTGCCGAGGGCATCGCCCGCCTTGCCGCCATCACCGGCCTGCCCGTACAGCCGCTGAACCCGGCCAACGGCGTCGAAGGCCCGCGTGCCGTGGCCATCATTGACGAAAACTGGTGCATAGGCTGCACCCTGTGCATCAAGGCCTGCCCGACCGACGCGATTGTGGGCAGCAACAAGATGATGCATACCGTGATCGAGCCTTACTGCACCGGCTGCGAGCTGTGCGTGCCGGTGTGCCCGGTGGACTGCATCAGCCTGGAAAATGTCACGGGTACGCGCACCGGCTGGAGCGCCTGGTCGCAGGCCGAGGCCGACACGGCCCGTAGCCGCTATGAGTTTCATAGCTACCAGCGCAGCCTGGATAAGGGCCAGAGCCCTAAAAAGCTTGAAAAAATGGAGAAAGCGCCGCAGCCCGCCGACAGCCAGGCGCCAGGAAACCCGGCGCGTTCAGAGGCCGATGCGGCCGTGGCCGAGCGCAAGCGTGCGGTGATTGAGGCTGCACTGGCCCGGGCGCGGGCGCAGCGCGAGCAAAAAACCTGAACCGACCGCCACCCGGGGATTGAGGGCCGGCAAGCGCCCTCAGGCCGGCAGCCGGGTCAGGCCCAGCACCTCGGACTCATAGGCGTGCAGCGACGGCGCTCCACCGGTGTGTATGAACAGCACGTTCTCATCGCGCTTGAAAAAGCCCCGGCGCGCCAGGCCTATCAGGCCGGCCATGATTTTTCCGGTGTAGACCGGGTCCAGCAAAATCGCCTCGGTGCGCGCCAGCAGCTGCACGGCCTCCACCATGGCCTGGTTCGGCACCGAGTATTTGGGCCGCCACCAGTCGCCAAAACTCAGCACCGCCTCGCGCGGAATCGTCATGTCCAGGCCCAGCAAGTCGGCCACGGCCTGCGCTTCCTTGTGCACCAGCGGATCCTGGTCGGCCGGATCGCGGCTCACGCCAATGCCGATGAGCGGGATGTTGATGCGGTTGCCCAGAAAGCCTGCCAGCAGGCCGCCGTGCGTGCCGGAGCTGCCCGAGCCGACGACGATCTTGTCGATTTGCACGCCCTGCTCGAAGAACTGCTGCTGCAGCTCCTGTGCGCAGGCCACATAACCGAGCCCGCCAATCGCGTTGGAGCCACCGCCCGGCACGATGTAGCCCTTGCGGCCCTCTTTGGCCAGCTCGGCCGCCACTTGCTGCATGGCTTCGAGCATGTTGCTGCCGGCCGGCACCACGCTGAGCGCCTCCACGCCCAGCAGACGGAACAGGAAATTGTTGCCGCTGGCGTCCGGCTTGTAGCTGCCCGGCACGCGCTCTTCAATCACAAAGCGGCATTTGAGGCCTTCCTTGATGGCCGCGCTGAGCGTGGCGCGGCAATGGTTGGACTGCGGTGCGCCGCAGGTGATCAATGTGTCAGCGCCCTGCGCCAGCGCGTCGGCCACCAGAAACTCCAGCTTGCGCGTCTTGTTGCCACCGGGCGTCAGGCCCAGCATATCGTCGCGCTTGATCCACACATTGGGGCCGCCGCCGACATCGCAGCTGGCACGCAGGGCTTTCGTGAAATGCGGCAAAAACTCCAGCGGGGTGGCGCCGTGGGAGTAACGGCGGCGGGGAAAGCGGGATAAATCCATGTCTCAATCCTCCATTGGTAAAAACTGACAAACCATAACCGAAAGATCGGCAGTCTTCAGTCGACTACCCAGCACAGAAGCGCTCCTGCGCTGACGAGAAAAACAAACAACATACCGGCCAGCACCATGGGGCGGCGGCCCGCGCGCAGCAAGTCGCCCACACGTGTGTGCAGCCCAATCGCCAGCATGGCCGAGGCCAGCAGCCAATCGTCGAAGGTGATCAAGGCCGGTTTCCAATCGGCCGGCACCCAGCCCGCAGAGTGCAGCGCCATGACGGCGATAAAGCCCAGCGCAAACCAGGGCACGGACTTCAGCACCGCGTGTGCGCGCCCTGCCGGCCCCTTGGCGGGCCTTGCCGGCTGGCGGCTGCCCTGCGGCCACAAGGCAATCAGCAGCAGCAAGGGCGCCAGGGCCAGCACCCGCACCATCTTGGCCACCACGGCGGCATCAGCCACGGCCGGGTTGATCATCTGGCCGGCAGCAATCACCTGCGCCACCTCGTGCAAGGTAGCGCCGGTGAAGATACCAAACAGACGCGCGCTGACGGGCCACTGCCACTGCTGCACGGCCAGTTCGTACAAAGACGGGTACAAGAACATGCCCAAGGTGCCAAACAGCACCACCGTGGCCACCGCCACGGCGGTCTGGCGCTCATCACTGCGCAGCACCGAGGCCACCGCAATGGCCGCGGCCGCGCCGCAAACGGCGCTGCCCGCACTGATCACCAGGGCCTCACGCCAGCCCAGGCCCAGCAGCCGGGTGCCCAGCCAGATGCCTGCCAGCAAGGTGGCCGCCAGCATCAGCAGCGGCACCACCACGCCAGCCGCGCCCAGCGCCACGACAGCCGCAAAGGTCAGCCGCAAGCCATACAAGGCCACGCCCAGCCGCAGCAGGTACTGGCGCGCCAGGCCGGCACCGGGGCTCAGCGGCAGCAACCAGCGCTTGGGCAGCAAGTTGCCGGCCAGCATGCCTGCCCCGATGGCCAATGTCAGCGGCGACAAGCCCGTGCCGGCCAAGAGCGGCCAGCGCGCCAGCCACAGCATCAGTGCGGCCACCAGGCCCAGCGGTAAAAAGCTCAGCCACAGCGCGTTGTGGCCTGCTGGAGCGGTGACAACTGGGGCGGCGCGGGGAGTCGTAGAGAGGGAAGACATGCAAAGACTTGAGTAAAGTAAAGACAGCCCCAAGCCTAAGTGCCGCACTCAAATAAGTAAAATCGGTAATAACAGTATTACTTATCTGTATTAACGATATGAAAGCCCGCCCTCTTCGCCTCACGCTGCGCCAGCTCTCGGTATTTGCGGCCGTGGCCCAGCATGGCACGACCGTCGGAGCCGCCGATGAACTGGCGCTGTCGCAATCCGCAGTCAGCGGCGCACTGGCCGATCTGGAGCAAGCGCTGGGCGGCGCCCTGTTTGACCGTTTCGGGCGGCGGCTGGTCATCAATGAGACCGGGCGCATGCTGTTTCCACGGGTGCTGTCGCTGCTGGAGCAGGCCCATGAGCTGGAACGCCTGCCGCTAACCTCGGGCGTGCAGCTGCGCGTGGCGGCCAGCAACACCATTGGCAGTTACATCCTGCCCGCCCTGCTGGCCGGTTTTCGCAATGTGCAAAGCGGGCCTTGTGCGCTGGACATGCGCATTGGCAACACCCGCGAGACGCTGCAGGCCTTGCTGAAATTCGAGGCCGACATCGGCCTGGTGGAAGGCCATTGCCAAGGCAATGAGCTGGTCAGCACACACTGGGGTGATGACGAAATGCTGGTGGTGGTCAGCCCCTCGCATGCGCTGGCCCGCACTAGCCCAGGCAGCCCCGGTGCAGCCGCGCTGCGCGATGCGGACTGGGTGGTGCGCGAGCCCGGCTCGGGCACGCGCGAGATCATCGAAGAGCGCTTGGCGCCGCAGTTCGGCCCGCTGCGCTTTGCGCTGGAACTCGGCAACGCCGAGGCCATCAAGCGCGCGGTGATGAGTGGCTTTGGCGTGAGTTGCCTGTCATGGCATGTGGTGGGCGATGAAATTGCGCGGGGCACGCTGGTGGCGCTGCGTGAAGGTTTGCCGCCGCTGGTGCGCCCCTTGCATCTGGTCCTTCACAAGGACAAATACCTCACGCACGGCTTGCGCGCCTTCACCGACTATTTGCAGCAGAACAGGCCCAAGCCCCTGGGCTGAATCAGGCCCCGGCCAAGGCCGCAAAAGCCTTGATCACCTCGGGCGGCGCCTGCACCATTTCGATCAGCACGCCCTCGCCCGACACCGGAAACTCGTCGCTGGACTTGGGGTGTAAAAAACAGATGTCAAAACCGGCAGCGCCCTTGCGGATGCCGCCCGGCGCAAAGCGCACGCCCTGGGCCGTCAACCATTCCACCGCCTTGGACAAGTCGTCAATCCATAGCCCCACATGGTTGAGCGGGGTGGTGTGCACGGCCGGCTTTTTCGTTTCATCCAGCGGCTGCATCAGATCGACCTCGACCTTGAACGGCCCGCTGCCCATGGCGCAAATGTCTTCGTCAACGTTCTCACGCTCGCTCACGAAGTTGCCGGTGACTTCCAGACCCAGCATGTCCACCCATAAGGTGCGCAGACGGTCCTTGCTGGCGCCTCCGATGGCAATTTGCTGGATGCCCAGGACTTTAAAGGGACGCGTGGTCATCGCCGACTCGATCATGTGACTTCCACCTTTGCGTTTATGCAAACTCAACAATCGGCTGGTCCACGATGAGCGACTCGCCCTTGGCGGCCAGCACCTTGCCCACCACGCCATCGGCCGTGGCAAACAGCACGTTTTCCATCTTCATGGCCTCGATCACCGCCACCCGTTCACCGGCCTGCACTTTTTGCCCAGGCTGCACCGCCACTTCCACCAGCAGGCCGGGCATGGGCGACAGCACATAGCGGCTCATGTCCGGCGGCGCCTTGTAAGGCATCAGCGCATGCAACTCGGCGGCGCGCGGCGACAGCACCAGCGCGTCGAGCCGCGTGCCGTTGTGAGCGATGCGGATGGCCAGCGGGTTCCGGCCGACGCCGCGTTCGACCTGGGCGGCAAAGGGCTGGCCATTGACGGTACCACGGATGCGGGCGCCGCCCAGGTGCCAGTTGCTACATATTTCATAGCGCCTATCGCCCATCTCTACGGCGCTGGAGCCGGATTGGGCTTGATAGTCCCGCACCAGTACGGGGTGCGGCGTATTCTGCCCGGCAGCGCCCATGCCGACCACCACAAACTCTTCTCCCACCGTCACGCCGTGGCCCGGCAACTGGCCGCTGATGCCGGCCGCACGGCCCAGCATGCGGCGGTTCACATAGGCTGCCAGCGCCACCAGGAAGTCCGGGTCATCGTGCGGCACATCTTCGGCATGAAAACCCTTGGCGTAATTCTCGGCAATGAAGCCGGTATTGAAGTCACCCGCGACGAATTTGGGATGGGCCAGCAAGGCCGCCTGAAACGGGATATTGCTTGAGATGCCGCGGATCACAAAGGCGTTGAGCGCCTCGCGCATTTTGGCGATCGCCTCCTTGCGGTCCTTGCCGTGCACGATGAGCTTGGCGATCATCGAGTCGTAAAACATCGGAATCTCGCCGCCGTCTTCCACGCCGGTGTCCACGCGCACGCCCAGCAGGTTGGCCGTGTCCGATGCAAACATGGTTTCCTTGGGCGGCTGAAAACGCACCAGCCGGCCCGTGCTGGGCAAAAAGCTGCGGAACGGGTCTTCGGCGTTGATGCGGCACTCGATGGCCCAGCCATTGCGCTGCACGTCTTTTTGCGTCAGCGGCAGCTTCTCGCCGGCAGCGACACGGATCATCAGCTCCACCAGGTCCAGGCCGGTGATGCACTCGGTCACCGGATGCTCGACCTGCAGCCGCGTGTTCATTTCGAGGAAGTAAAAGCTCTGGTCCTTGCCGACCACAAACTCCACCGTGCCGGCGCTCTGGTACTTCACCGCCTTGGCCAGCGCCACGGCCTGCTCGCCCATGGCGCGGCGCGTGGCCTCGCTGATGAAGGGCGACGGCGCCTCCTCGATCACCTTCTGGTGGCGGCGCTGGATCGAGCACTCGCGCTCGTTCAGGTAGATCACGTTGCCGTGCGAATCGCCGAGCACCTGGATCTCGATGTGGCGCGGCTCCTCGACGAACTTCTCGATGAAGACGCGGTCGTCGCCAAAGCTGTTGCGCGCCTCGTTGCGGCAGCTGGTGAAACCTTCGAAGGCCTCCTTGTCGTTGAAGGCTACGCGCAAGCCCTTGCCGCCGCCACCGGCCGAGGCCTTGATCATCACCGGGTAGCCGATATCTTTGGCGATCTCCACCGCGCGCTCGGCGGATTCGATCGCGTCGTTCCAGCCCGGAATCGTGTTGACCTTGGCTTCGTTCGCCAGTTTTTTGGAAGCGATCTTGTCGCCCATGGCCGCGATCGAGTAGTGCCTGGGGCCGATGAAGACAATGCCCTCCTCCTCCACGCGCTTGGCAAAGGCTTCGTTCTCGCTCAGGAAGCCATAGCCAGGGTGCACCGCCTGCGCGCCAGTCTGCTTGCAGGCCGCGATGATTTTGTCGGCCTGCAGATAGCTGTCGCGGCTGGGCGCCGGACCGATGTGAACCGCTTCGTCGGCCAGTTCGACATGGTGCGCATCCTTGTCGGCGTCGGAATAGACCGCCACCGTCTTGACACCCATCTTGCGGGCGGTCTTGATGACGCGGCAGGCAATCTCGCCGCGGTTGGCTATGAGAATTTTTTTGAACATGAGCGTTGTTCCATAACTGTGTTGGCAAGCGGGCGCCGCAGAACCGGCTTCGCCGGGCTGCAGGCGTCGCCCCGGAGGGGGGATCCGGCTACACGCAGTGAGCCGAGAAGGGGGGAACTCATAATGGGATGTTGCCGTGCTTGCGCCACGGGTTTTCCAGCTTCTTGCCTGCCAGCATCGCCAGCGAGCGGCAAATGCGCTTGCGGGTTTCGTGCGGCAGGATCACGTCGTCGATAAAGCCGCGTGCGCCGGCCACAAAGGGGTTGGCAAAGCGGGCCTTGTACTCGGCCTCTTTGGCGGCCAGCTTGGCCGGGTCGCCCTTGTCTTCGCGGAAGATGATTTCCACCGCGCCCTTGGGGCCCATCACGGCAATCTCTGCGTTCGGCCAGGCAAAGTTGACGTCGCCGCGCAAATGCTTGGAGCTCATCACGTCATAGGCGCCGCCATAGGCCTTGCGCGTGATCACGGTGATCTTGGGCACGGTGCATTCGGCATAGGCATAGAGCAGCTTGGCGCCGTGCTTGATGATGCCGCCGTATTCCTGCGAGGTGCCGGGCATGAAGCCCGGCACGTCGACGAAGGTGACCACAGGGATGTTGAACGCATCGCAAAAGCGCACAAAGCGCGCCGCCTTGATGCTGCTCTTGATGTCCAGGCAGCCGGCCAGCACCAGCGGCTGGTTGGCGACGAT
Source organism: Polaromonas jejuensis NBRC 106434 (assembly GCF_001598235.1). Lineage (GTDB taxonomy): Bacteria > Pseudomonadota > Gammaproteobacteria > Burkholderiales > Burkholderiaceae_C > Polaromonas > Polaromonas jejuensis. Next base: position 76,980 of record NZ_BCYO01000016.1, read on the forward strand.
GCCCACGGTCTGGCCTTCCATGCGCGCAAAGCCAATGATGATGTTCTTCGCGTACTCGGGCTGGATCTCGAAGAAGTCGCCGTCGTCCACCGTTTTGACAATGAGCTCCTTCATGTCATAGGGCTTGTTCGGGTTGTCGGGCACCAGGGTGTCCAGGCTCAGGTCCATGCGGCCGGCCGGGTCGGCGCTGGGGCGCACCGGCGCTTTTTCGCGGTTGTTCAGCGGCAGGTAGTTGTAGAGCCGGCGCAGCATCAGCAGCGCTTCGACATCGTTCTCGAAGGCCAGGTCGGCCACGCCGCTCTTGGTGGTGTGACTGATGGCGCCGCCCAATTCCTCGGCGGTGACTTCCTCGTGCGTCACGGTCTTGACCACTTCGGGGCCGGTCACAAACATGTAGGCGCTGTCTTTCACCATGAAAATAAAGTCGGTCATGGCCGGCGAATACACCGCGCCGCCGGCGCTGGGGCCCATGATCATGCTGATCTGCGGGATCACACCGCTGGCCATGACGTTGCGCTGGAACACGTCGGCATAACCGCCCAGCGAGGCCACGCCTTCCTGGATACGCGCACCGCCCGAGTCATTGAGGCCGATCACCGGCGCGCCCACCTTCATGGCCTGGTCCATGACCTTGCAGATTTTCTCGGCATGGGCTTCGCTCAATGCGCCGCCAAACACCGTGAAATCCTGGCTGAACACAAACACCAGGCGGCCATTGATCATGCCGTAGCCGGTAACCACGCCGTCGCCCGGGATCTTGTTATCGGCCATGCCGAAGTCGCTGCAACGGTGCTCGACAAACATGTCCCATTCCTCGAAGGTGCCCTCGTCCAGCAAGAGCTCCAGCCGTTCGCGCGCCGTCAGCTTGCCCTTGCCGTGCTGCGCTTCAATGCGCTTCTGGCCACCGCCCAGGCGCGCTGCTGCGCGCTTTTTTTCAAGTTGTTCAAGAATTTCCTGCATGGTTCGCTTTCTGTATTTTCTCTACTGACGCTCTTTATTTGATAGCTGCCTGCGCCCGCTCCGATTGGGCTGCAAGCAGATTTCTTGCTGCTGTGGAGGCGGGAAGCCGGCCGCTTTCCACCTGCTCCACGAGTGTCGGCAGCAAGGCACTGACCGCCGGGTCGTGCCGGAAGGCTTGCTTCAGGCCCGCGTCAATGCGCTCCCACATCCAGGACAGTGACTGATGCCGTCGGCGCTCTGACAGCTTGCCATTGGCGGTTTGCAGGTTTCTGAACTGCGTCACCGCCGCCCAAAACGCATCGACGCCCTTGTTGTGCAGCGCGCTGAGCTGAATCACTTGCGGATGCCAGAGTTTCTTGTCGTGGTGCGCATGGTCGGGGTGGCCGTGCAGGCCAAACAGCCGCATCGCCGAAGTAATCTGTGCCTCGGCCCGCATGGCGGCATCGGCATCAATGTCGGCCTTGTTGATGATCACCAGGTCGGCCAGCTCCATCACGCCCTTCTTGATGGCCTGCAAGTCATCACCGGCATTGGGGAGCTGCATCAGCACAAACATGTCGGTCATGTTGGCGACCGCGGTTTCGCTCTGGCCCACGCCGACGGTCTCGACAATCACCACGTCGTAGCCCGCCGCCTCGCACACCAGCATGGCTTCGCGGGTTTTCTCGGCCACGCCGCCCAGCGTGCCGCTGCTGGGGCTGGGGCGGATGTAGGCACGCTCGTGCACCGAGAGCTTTTCCATGCGCGTCTTGTCGCCCAGGATGGAGCCGCCCGACACGGTGGAGGAAGGGTCTATGGTGAGCACCGCCACACGATGACCCTGCTCAATCAGGTAAAGGCCCAGCACTTCGATGAAGGTCGATTTGCCCACACCGGGCACGCCGCTGATGCCCAGGCGAAACGCCTTGCCGGTGTACGGCAGCAAGGCGGTGAGCAGTTCGTCGCCCTGCGCGCGATGGTCGGCGCGGGTGGATTCGAGCAGGGTGATGGCCTTGGCGATGGCGCGGCGCTGGACTTGGGCCGCACCGTGGACAATCGATTCGAGCGTGCTCACGCCGGCACTCCGCGCGGTCGGTGCCAGCGGTAATCCAGATCAAACCCGCTTTCACCGACCTGAACGAATCCATGGCGCAGGTAAAAGCGGTTGACGGCGCTTTGTTTCAGTGCCGACAAGGTGATGTCAGCCTCTTGAAGCGCGGCCTGCGTCTTGGCCCAGTCCAGCGCCCATGCGCCTATACCGGCGCTTTGGAAAACGGGCCGAACGTAGAGGTGATCCAGCTGCAAGGCGCCCGGTGCCCGCCCGGATGCCGGACGCAGCGTGATGTAGCCCACGCGCTGGCCGTTCGCCACAATGTGCCGCATGTGTTCCGGCGCGAATCCCGCGGCCAGGCGCTCGCGCGCACGAACCGGGTCAAAGCGTCCCAGACGTTCAAGACTTTCGCGCAGGGCCTCAATGCGAATGGCTGCCATCTCGTCAAAATCACCGGCGGCAACGGGGGCAAGCGAGAGCATGGCCTGGGTCACGCCTTCACTGCGGCCTTGATCTGCTCCAGCACATCCTTGGCACTGGCCGGAATCGGCGTGCCCGGGCCGTAAATGCCCTTGACGCCCGCTTCATACAGCATCTCGTAATCCTGCCGCGGAATCACGCCGCCGACAAACACGATGATGTCGTCCGCGCCCTGCTTTCTCAGCTCGGCGATGATGGCGGGCACCAGTGTCTTGTGGCCTGCGGCAAGCGTGCTTACACCCACGGCGTGCACATCGTTTTCAATCGCCTGCCTTGCGCATTCCTCGGGCGTCTGGAACAGCGGGCCCATGTCCACGTCAAAGCCCAGGTCGGCAAAGGCCGTGGCCACCACTTTGGCGCCGCGGTCATGGCCGTCCTGGCCGAGTTTTGAAATCATCACGCGCGGGCGGCGGCCTTCGCTTTCGGCAAAGGCGTTGATTTCGCTCTTGAGCGTTTCCCAGCCTTCGGCCGAGTCATAAGCGGCTGCATACACACCGGTCACCTTTTGCGTATCGGCGCGGTGGCGCCCGTAAACTTTTTCCAGGGCATCGCTCACTTCGCCCACCGTGGCGCGCAGGCGTATCGCCTTGATGCTCAGGTCCAGCAAATTGCCGTTGTTATTTTCAGCCGCCGCCGTCAACGCATCCAAGGCGGCCAGCACCGCGACCGGATCGCGTCGGGCCTTGATGGCCTTGAGGCGGGCAATCTGGCCGTCGCGCACGGCCACATTGTCAATGTCGCGCGACTCGATCGCATCTTCGGTCTCCAGCTTGTATTTGTTGACGCCCACGATCACGTCTTTGCCGCTGTCGATGCGGGCCTGCTTCTCCGCCGCGGCGGCCTCGATCTTGAGCTTGGCCCAACCGCTGTCCACGGCCTTGGTCATGCCACCCATGGCCTCGACTTCCTCGATGATGGCCCAGGCCGCGTCGGCCATGTCCTGGGTCAGTTTTTCCATCATGTAGCTGCCGGCCCAGGGGTCGACCACGTTGGTGATGTGCGTTTCTTCCTGGATGATCAGTTGGGTGTTGCGGGCAATGCGGGACGAAAACTCGGTAGGCAGCGCAATCGCTTCGTCGAAGCTGTTGGTATGCAGGCTTTGCGTGCCGCCGAACACGGCCGCCATGGCTTCGATGGTGGTGCGCACCACGTTGTTGTAGGGGTCCTGCTCGGTCAGGCTCCAGCCGCTGGTCTGGCAATGGGTGCGCAGCATCAGGCTCTTGGGACTCTTGGCATCGAAGCCCTTCATGATGCGGCACCACAGCAGGCGGGCGGCGCGCATCTTGGCGACTTCCAGGTAGAAGTTCATGCCGATGGCCCAGAAAAAACTCAGGCGACCGGCAAACTCGTCCACGTCCAGGCCCTTGCCCAGCGCGGTTTTCACATACTCCTTGCCGTCGGCCAGGGTGAAGGCCAGCTCCAGCGCCTGGTTGGCGCCGGCTTCCTGCATGTGGTAGCCGCTGATGCTGATCGAGTTGAACTTGGGCATGTTCTGCGCCGTGTACTCAATGATGTCGCCAATGATGCGAATGCTGGGCGCGGGCGGGTAGATATAGGTGTTGCGGACCATGAACTCCTTGAGGATGTCGTTCTGTATGGTTCCGCTCAGCTGGTCCTGGCGCACGCCCTGCTCTTCGGCCGCCACCACATAGCCGGCCAGCACCGGCAGCACCGCGCCGTTCATGGTCATGGAAACCGACACCTTGTCCAGCGGGATCTGGTCAAACAGGATTTTCATGTCCTCGACGCTGTCAATCGCCACGCCGGCCTTGCCCACATCGCCGGTCACGCGGGGATGGTCGCTGTCGTAGCCGCGGTGCGTGGCCAGATCAAACGCCACCGACACGCCCTGCCCGCCGGCAGCCAGCGCCTTGCGGTAAAACGCGTTGGACTCTTCCGCGGTGGAAAACCCGGCGTACTGCCGGATGGTCCAGGGTCGCACGGCGTACATCGTCGCCTGCGGGCCGCGAATGAAGGGCTCGAAACCTGGCAGGGTATTGGTGTAAGGCAGGTCTTTAGTGTCCTCGGCGGTGTACAGCGGCTTGACGCTGATGCCGTCCGGCGTGTGCCAGTTCAGGGCGCTCACATCGCCGCCGGGGGCTGATTTGGCTGCTGCTTTGGCCCAGGCATCAAGGTCGGCTGCGGGAAATTCAGGTTCTGTATGGCGCGTGGACATGGGCTGTTTCTACATTGAACAAGATCGGCATGCGACAGGCAACATTGAATGCTTCACCCGCTCGGCACGCAAGGAATTCATGAATCGCCGGCAAGTTTACATCATTTATAATTATTGATGCAAAATTCAGTTTAAAGTAAGCTCACGCTGGAGCCGCCCGCTGATGAACATCACCAGTGAGCAACAGGCGCCAAGCCAGTTACAAGGAATAATCGCCCCTCCATGACCGCCGTTTCCCTCACCCCCAGAGCGCTTTATGAAGAAGTTGCCGAGCTTTTGCGCCAGCGCATTTTCAATCGCGAGTTGACGCCCGGCAGCTGGATTGACGAACTCAAGCTGGCCGAGGAATACGGTATCAGCCGCACGCCGCTGCGCGAGGCCCTCAAGGTATTGGCGACCGAGGGCCTGGTCACCATGAAAGTGCGGCGCGGCGCCTACGTGACCGAGGTATCCGAGCGCGACCTGGCCGACGTCTACCACCTGCTGGCGCTGCTCGAAAGCGATGCCGCCGGGGTGGTGGCCACCCAGGCGAGCGATGCCCAGCTCAAGGAGCTGCAGGGCCTGCACAACGAACTGGAACAAGCGGTAAACAACCGGGAACGCTTTTTCGAAATCAATGAAACGTTTCACATGCGCCTGCTGGAAATTGCCAACAACCGCTGGCGTGACCAGATGGTGACCGACCTGCGCAAGGTCATGAAGCTGAACCGCCACAACTCGCTGCTCAAGAGCGGCCGCATTGAAGAGTCACTGGCCGAGCATCGCGCCATCATGGACGCATTGCTGGCACGCGACGGCGAGGCCACCGTGCAGCGCATGCGCGAGCACTTCCGCAATGGGCTGGAGGCGGCGGCGTAACGCCAGAGCGACCTTGAGGCGCCATTACCTCGACGTCCCAGTTGCTTCTCTTTTAATAGCACATTGCGCCCGACTGCTGGGGGCTACGGCCATATTTTGCATCATCCCGCAGGAAAACAGGGCCGCAAGGGCCCTGCACCATCTCCCGGCTCCTTGATGCACCCATCAAACATCAAGCCCCAGGCTCGTATGTGACGGCGCTACATCCCAGTGCCGGGTCACCTTGCCGTGCCGGTCCACGCTTTCAAGCTTGACCATAAACCCCCACAGGCGCCCGATATGCTTGAGGACTTCCTGAACGTCGTCGTTGAGCGGCCGGTTGTTGTGCTGCGTATGGCGCAAGGTCAGCGAACGGTCCCCGCGAATGTCAACGTTCCAGACCTGAATGTTGGGCTCGCGATAGCTCAGGTCGTTCTGCCGCGACAGCGCCTCGCGCACATGGCGGTAGCCGGCATCGTCGTGAATCGCAGACACCTCCAGCTCCAGCTCGGCCGCATCGTCGATGACGGAGAACAGACGGAGCTCGCGCATCAGCCGGGGTGACAGGTACTGCCCGATAAAGCTCTCATCCCGAAAATGCCGCATGGCATGGTCCAGTGTCTGATGCCAGTCGCCTCCGGCGATGTCGGGAAACCATTGACGATCTTCATCCGTGGGGTTTTCGCTGATGCGCCTCAAGTCGCTGAACATGGCAAAACCCAGCGCATAGGGGTTGATGCCGCTGTAGCCCGGGTGGGTCACCGGCGGCTGGTAGATCACATTGGTGTGTGAACGCAGGCATTCGATCATGAAGCCGTCGGTCACCAAGCCCTCGTCGTACAGGGCATTGAGCAGGGTGTAGTGCCAGAACGTGGCCCAGCCTTCGTTCATGATCTGGGTCTGGCGCTGCGGGTAGAAATACTGGGCGATCTTGCGCACGATGCGTATCACCTCGCGCTGCCAGGGTTCAAGAAGGGGCGCGTTCTTCTCGATGAAGTAGAGGATATTTTCTTCCGGCTCCGCCGGGAAACGGCGGCTGACTTTTTCGACCGGCTTGTCGGCCATCTTGGGCAGCGTGCGCCACAGGTCATTGATCTGCTGCTGCAAATAGGCTTCGCGGTCCTTGCGACGTGCCTCTTCCTCGGCCAGCGAGAGCTTCTGCGAACGCTGGTAGCGATCGACCCCCTGGCTCATCAGGGCGTGGCAGCTGTCCAGCAGGTCCTCCACGGCATCCAGACCGTGAAGCTCCTCGCACTCGGCAATATAGGCCCGGGCATACACCAGATAGTCGACGATGGAGCTCGCATCGGTCCACATCCGGAACAGGTAGTTGCCCTTGAAAAAGGAGTTGTGGCCATAGCAGGCGTGCGCCATCACCAGCGCCTGCATGGGCATGGTGTTCTCCTCCATCAGGTAGGCGATGCAGGGGTTGGAGTTGATGACGATCTCGTAGGCCAGCCCCATGTGGCCGCGACGGTAGCTTTTTTCGGTGGTGATGAACTGCTTGCCGAAGGACCAGTGGCGGTAATTCACCGGCATGCCCACCGAGGCATAGGCGTCAATCATCTGGCCTGCGGTGATTACTTCGAGCTGCACCGGGTAGGTATCCAGCCCAAAGCGCTTGGCCATGCGCTCGATCTCAGCGTGGTAAGTCTCTATCAGCTCGAACGACCAGTCGGACGGGCAGGGCAAGGGTTGGCGCCGCCGCGTGCCCTCGGCGGCCGGCGCAGCCCTGGTGCTGTCGGCGTCTGCGGGGCGCGAGGTCTTGCTCATGCAGGCTGTCCTTTCTTGAACAGCTCTCGGAACACCGGATAAATCTCCGATGCGCTGGCAATCTTCTGCATGGCAAAGTTCGGGTGGCCCTCGCGCGCCAGGGCGTACTCTTCCCAGAGATTCTGGCTCTCTTCAGCCACCTGGATATAGGCAAAGTAGCGCGAGACCGGCAACAGCTTTTCCACCAGCAGTTCCCGGCACTTGGCCGAGTCCTGATGCCAGTTGTCGCCATCGGAAGCCTGGGCGCCGTAGATGTTCCACACGTTCGAAGGGTAACGCTCCTGGATGATCTCGTGCATCAGGGCCAGAGCGCTGGACACCACGGTCCCACCGCTCTCCGTCGACTGGAAGAAGTCTTCCTCGGAGACTTCGGTGGCCTGGGTGTGATGACGAATGAAAACAACATCCGTCTTCTCGTAGTGCCGCATCAGGAACAGGTACAGCAGGATGAAAAAGCGCTTGGCCATGTCCTTGCGCGCCTCGTCCATGGACCCCGACACATCCATCAGGCAGAACATCACGGCCCGGCTGGCCGGCAAGGGTACCCTGACCCGGTTGCGGTAACGCAGGTCGAAAGGGTCCAGGAACGGGATTTGCAGGAGCCGGCGCCGCAACGCTTCCATCCGGGCTTTCAGCGCAAGGATCTCGCTGCGCGGCGTGTGCGCATCACGCAGCATCAAGGCCAGCTGGGCTTGCAGTTCCCGCAGCTGGCGCCGGGCATCGCCGCCCATGGCGATACGCCGGCTGAGCGCCATGCGCATGGAGCGCACCACATGCAGGTTGGTCGGGGTTCCTTCGGAAATAAAGCCGGCGCGCTGCGACTTCCATTCCGGCGCATCAGGCAGCAGTTGCGTGCGCACCAGATGCGGCAAGGCCAGGTCGTCGAAGAAATACTGCATGAACTCTTCGCGCGTGATGCGAAACACAAAATCGTCTTCACCGATGCCGTCCGGACTTGCCCCCGGGCCCTGGCCGCCGGCACCGCCCTTTTGTGGCCGCTCAATGCGGTCGCCACGCACATACTCACGGTTGCCGGGGTGCACCCGCTCCTGCGCGCCGCCTGGCCCGTGCCCAAACACGGGCTCCGACACATCGCGCCGCGGCAAGGTGATGTCCTCGCCCTGCTCGATATCGTGGATGCTGCGGCCTGCCACGGCCCGGCGGACCGCTTCCCGGATCTGCGTCCGGTAGCGGCGCAGAAAGCGCTCCCTGTTGCCTATCGACTTGTTCTTGCCCGACAAACGCCGATCAATGACTTGTTGGAGCATGCTGATCTCCGGCTGGTCTGTCAGTGAGCCCGCAGCGCCTTGCGGCGGGCCTCAGGAACTCTTCCGGACTCTGAGGTACCAGTCGCACAGCAGGCGCACCTGCCGGGCGCTGTAACCCTTGGACACCATGCGATTGAGGAAGTCCTCGTGCTTTTTCTTCTCGTCAGCGCTCGCCTTGGCATTGAAGGAAATGACCGGCAACAGGTCTTCAGTGTTCGAGAACATTTTTTTCTCGATCACGGCGCGCAGTTTCTCGTAGCTGGTCCAGGTCGGATTCTTGCCGGCGTTGTTGGCCCGCGCCCGCAGCACGAAGTTGACGATCTCGTTGCGGAAGTCCTTGGGATTGCTGATGCCGGCCGGTTTTTCGATTTTCTCGAGCTCGGCATTGAGGGCCGAGCGGTCGAAAATTTCGCCGGTATCGGTATCCCGGTATTCCTGGTCCTGGATCCAGAAGTCTGCGTAGGTCACATAGCGGTCAAAGATATTTTGACCGTACTCGGAATAGGACTCCAGATAGGCGGTCTGGATTTCCTTGCCGATGAATTCGGCGTAGCGCACCGCCAGGTTCTCCTTGATGAAGGCGAGGTAACGCTGCTCAATCTCAGGCGCGAATTGCTCACGCTCGATCTGCTGCTCCAGCACGTACATCAAGTGCACCGGGTTGGCGGCGATTTCGGTGGCGTCAAAGTTGAACACCTTGGACACGATCTTGAAGGCAAAGCGCGTCGAGATACCGCTCATGCCCTCATCCACACCCGCATAGTCGCGGTACTCCTGGTAGCTCTTGGCTTTCGGGTCGGTGTCTTTCAGGTTCTCGCCGTCGTACACCAGCATCTTGCTGAAGATGCTGGAATTTTCGGGCTCCTTCAGGCGCGTCAGCACGGCAAACTGCGCCATCATCTTCAGCGTGCCGGGCGCACAGATGGCGCCGGCCAGCGAGGAGTTGCGAATCAGCTTCTCATAGATCTTGACCTCTTCCGACGCGCGCAGGCAATACGGCACCTTGACGATGTAAATCCGGTCCAGGAAGGCCTCGTTGTTCTTGTTGTTCTTGAAGGCTTTCCACTCGCTTTCGTTCGAGTGCGCCATCACAATGCCGTCGAAGGGAATCGCACCAAACCCCTCGGTGCCCTTGAAGTTGCCCTCCTGGGTCGCCGTCAGCAGCGGGTGCAGCACCTTGATCGGGGCCTTGAACATTTCGACAAACTCCATGAGCCCCTGGTTGGCCAGGCACAGGCCGCCGGAGTAGCTATACGCGTCAGGGTCGTCCTGGGCGAAGGTTTCGAGTTTGCGGATATCGATCTTGCCGACCAGCGAGGAGATGTCCTGGTTGTTTTCGTCGCCGGGCTCCGTCTTGGTAATGGCGCACTGCTTCAGGATGGAGGGAAAGCGTTTGACGACGCGGAACTTGCGGATGTCGCCGCCGTACTCTTCGAGGCGCTTGACCGCCCAGGGTGACATGATGCGCTGCAGGTAGCGCGAGGCAATGCCATACTGGGATTCGAGTACCGGACTGTCCTCCGCGTTGTTAAACAGGCCCAGCGGTGACTCGTTGACGGGCGAGCCTTTCAGGGCATAAAAAGGCACCTGCTCCATCAACTGTTTGAGCCGCTCGGCAATCGAGGACTTGCCGCCACCGACCGGACCCAGCAGGTAAAGAATCTGTTTCTTCTCTTCCAGGCCTTGTGCGGCGTGGCGGAAGTAGGCCACTACCTGCTCGATAGGGTCTTCCAGCCCGTAGAAATCCCGAAACGCCGGGTAGATCTTGATGACCTTGTTGCCGAAAATGCGTGACAGGCGCTGGTCATGGTGGGTGTCAAACACCTCAGGCTCGCCGATGGCGGCAAGAATTCGCTCGGCCGCGGTGGCGTAAACCAGAGGATTCTTTTTGCACACCTCGAGGTAGTCCTCAAGGGACATTTCTTCTTCCCGCGTTTGTTCGTAACGCGTCAAAAAATTACGGACGACATCCATAAAACCTCCTTCGCAAGCTGCGCTTGTGAACGACTCCACCAGAAGATGGTGGTCAGCCTCACTTTACAGCATACCCGCCCTCAATGCATAGCAAAAATCAACTGATGGATAGATTGAAACGCCGGCAAAAAGTTCTACGTGACATTGTTCACGGTTCGAGGCATGCGCGAGCCCCCAGAAGCGGGCCACAGACGTCGATGTAACCAGGCGAACCGGGCGAGTCACCAGCAACGCACGCACAGGCAGCAACACCTGGCACCCGGCGCGTCTCGCAGCGTCAGATATCTGCCGCTGCGGTGACCTGCGGGGAATAGGCGGCAGCCTCGTGCGCCTTTTCCATTACGGCATGGGGCGCCCAGTCACGCATCCGGTGGTCACTCCACACCTGCCGCCAGCGGCGGGCGCCGGGCAAACCATTGCGCAAGCCCAGCATGTGGCGGGCCGCGGCGCTCCACGGGGTGCCATGCTCGCGCTGCTGGCGCGCCATGTAGTCGCACATGCTGGCCTCAATCTGCTCACGGGTGGCCGGATACAAGGTTTGCCGGGCAGCCGGGCCAGCACCGTCATCGCCAAAGAAGCGGGCATCCCACGAAGCCAGGGACCAAGGGTTGTGATAGGCCTCGCGCCCGATCATCACGCCGTCCAGCTCATGCAATTGAAGCGCCACCTCTTCATGGGTCTTGATGCCCCCGTTGACACAAATTATCAGGTGCGGGAACTCTTTCTTGAGGCGATGCACGAGCTCATAGCGCAGGGGCGGCACCTCGCGGTTTTCCTTGGGAGAAAGCCCCTTGAGCCAGGCATTGCGCGCATGCACGATGAAGACCTCACAGCCGGCTTCGCTGACGGTGCCCACAAAGTCACGCACAAAGTCATAGCTTTCGCCCTTGTCAATGCCGATGCGGTGTTTCACCGTCACGGGGATGCTCACGACATCCACCATCGCCTTCACGCAATCGGCCACCAGTTGGGGCTCGTTCATCAGGCAGGCCCCGAAAGCCCCGCGCTGCACCCGCTCGCTCGGGCAGCCGCAATTGAGGTTGATCTCGCCGTAGCCCCATTGCTCACCCAGCCTGGCGCAATGGGCCAAATCGGCCGGTTCACTGCCGCCCAGCTGCAGGGCGACGGGATGCTCTTCGGCGTTGAAGCGCAAATGCCGCTCCACGTCGCCATGGATCAGCGCGCCGGTAGTCACCATTTCGGTGTACAGCAAGGCATGGCGCGACAGCAAGCGGTGGAAATAACGGCAATGCCGGTCCGTCCAGTCCATCATGGGCGCCACACTCAGACGCCAGGAATGGCTGGAAGGCATTGAAACCGCACCGGGAACCGGTGCATAAAAAACGGGGGCTGACATAGCCTTATTTTCCCAGAAAGGCCGCCCCCAGCCTGGCTCAGGGGTTTGTGCAAACAGGATGGCGAAGACCAGGCCCCGCAGCTCCGGCTCTGAAGTCCCCCATGGCTTTGCCGCCTTCCCCCAGTTCATCTTGCCCTGGCTGAGCTCATCGGCCATGGCCACCCCTGCGGGAGCCGCGTATCGTATCAATACTGCGCGCCCCGCCAAAGCGCCCACCCTGTCGGCAGGCCCGCAAGGCAGGTAATATGACGCGAACACGCGGCAGCCGCGAGCAAGGCCAGAGCGACACTTCAGGCGCAGGAAAAGAAAGATGACAGCAATCCCCCTCCCCGTATCGACCGAACCATCTCGCCACCCGCCTTTTTTCACGCGTTCCCGAGCACCGGGCACGCTGCTGCCGATACTGCTGCTCGCAGCCTGCACCTCGGTTCCGCTGCCGCCCTGGACGCCTTCCCACTCCGTTGTCGATGCACCGGCCGGATCCGAGGCGCCGGCGCCAGCCGCGCCGCCTGTCATCGTCCAGATATCGCCGGCGCCGCCGCCTGCGCCGCTCTTGCCATCTGCGTCGGCAGCGCCCACCGATGAGCCGCCGCCCTACAGTCCGGCCGTCGCCGCCCGATTTCCAGCACCCACGGTGGTCTACAACACGCCAGGCCTGGGAGCCGGCCGCACCAGCTTTACATCCCAGGCCGAAATACGGGCCTGGCTGCGCGAGCAGGCCGCCTCCGCATCCCGCTCGGCGGGCATCAAAGCCGCCGTACTGCCCATCGGCAACTCTCAGCGCGGCGAAACACTGGAAGCGCTGGTCCTGACCCGTGCCGGCGGTACCGACCCGGCCGCCCTGCAGGCGGCAGGGCGTCCCACCGTTTTACTGACAGGCCAGCAGCATGGAAACGAGCCCGCCGGCAGCGAAGCGCTCCTGGTCATTGCCCGGGAACTGGCGCAGGGACAGCTCCAGCCCATGCTGGAACACATCAATGTGGTGATTGTTCCGCGCGCCAACCCTGACGGCGCAGCCAGCGACCAGCGTGTCACCCAGGGCGGGCTGGACATGAACCGCGACCATCTGCTGCTCAACACGCCAGAAGCCCAGGCCCTGGCCAAACTCGCGCGCGACTACCATCCCACCGTGGTCGTGGACGCCCACGAGTACACCGTGGTGGGCCGTTACCTGGAAAAATTTGGCACGATACAGAAGTTCGACGCGATGGTGCAGTACGCCACCACGGCCAATCTGCCGGAATTTCTAACCAAGGCAGCTGAAGAGTGGTATCGCCGCCCGATGCTGAGCGCGCTCAAGGACCAGGGCCTCACCACCGAGTGGTACTACACCACCTCGACGGATCTCGCCGATAAAAAAGTCTCCATGGGCGGCGCGCAACCGGACACCGGCCGCAACGTGAACGGGCTCAAAAACACCGTCAGCCTGCTGATCGAAACCCGCGGCGTGGGCATTGGCCGCCTGCACATCCAGCGCCGCGTGCATACCCATGTCACGGCCATCACCAGCGTGCTGGCCAGCACGGCCCAGCGCGCCGGCGAACTCAGCCAGTTGCGCCCCTACATCGACAAGGAAGTCAGCGCCCAGGCCTGCAAGGGCGAAGCCATCGTGGAGGCGGCGCCTACCGCCGCCCAGCACGACCTGGTCATGCTGGACCCGGTCAGCGGTGCCGACAAGACCATCACGGTGGACTGGAACTCCGCTCTTGCGCTGCGCAGCGTCAAGTCGCGGGCACGCCCCTGCGGCTACCTGCTCTCGGCCGCATCAACCACGGCCGTCGACAGGCTCCGCCTGCAGGGCGTTCAGGTGATGCGCGTGGCTGAGCCGGGGTCGCTCCTGGGCGACAGCTACCGCGAAACCGCGCGCACCTCGGGCGAGCGCCAGGATGTGCGCGGCACGATTGCCGGCAGCAGCCCCATCATCAAGGTGCAAGTCAGCCTCACACGCGGTGTCGTGGATGTGCCGCGCGGCAGCTATTACGTGCCCTTGAACCAGCCTTTGGGCAACCTGGTGCTTGCCGCACTGGAGCCCGACACCCAGAGCAGCTACTTTGCCAACCAGCTTCTGGAGAGCCTGCAAAGCACGGTGCGGGTGATGGCCGATCCCAGCATCAAGCTCGAAGAATTGCCCTGACTCCTGACGATACCCGCTCATCGTGAACGGGTGGGCTTGACGCCGGCGTCCTACAGGAAGAGGATGCCAAGGCTGACCGGGTGTGTTGAATTTCTGCGGATTAATGGGCTGTTACGCAAGAAAGGATTCGCCATGAAGGACTTTGAACTGACCAGAAAAATGCTGAGCTTCGGGGGTGTTTTTTACCCAACAGGCTATGCCGTCATCATGTTTCCCGATGTCGAAGACGCCAGGCAGGTGGCCGGCGAACTCGAAACCGACAGCGCCGGCATCATGCTGCTGACACCCGAGACCATTCTGAGAGAAATCAGCAAGGCGGATGGGCATTCGGACCTCACCCTGCCGCGCGTGGGCACCGAGGGGGCGACCGTGCACAAATACGCAGACCTGGCGCGCGAAGGCCACCATGCGCTGATGATTCCCGTGCCATCCCGGGAGGCCACCGAACGCATCATGGCCGTAGTGCGCAAAGTACCTTTTTCTTATGCGCAAAAGTACCACTCTCTGGCCATGGAAGACCTGGAGTAGCCAGTTGCCCAGGCCAGGGGCGCCTGCATGCGCGCCCTTGTTCGCTTTTCTCAAATTTGAGGCACACTGCGCCTCATGCCCCTGATCCCGCCCTCACGGGCAACTCCTTTCACGGGTTTCGCCTGGTGTCCCGGCGGAATCAGCTCTCCTGCCGCGACAGCTAGTTGCATTGGATTTTCAGTTGTTGATGCAGTTGGACGGCAGTAAAGCGCCCGATCACAACTGGCTGCAAATAACAGCCCCATTCGCAAGCAAGGACGCAAGATGATTGACCTCCATTACTGGCCGACGCCCAACGGGTGGAAAATCTCCATCATGCTGGAAGAGTGCGGCCTGCCCTACCGGCTGGTTCCGGTCAACATCGGCAAAGGTGAGCAGTTCTCGCCGGAGTTTCTGGCCCTCAGCCCCAACAACCGCATGCCGGCCATCGTCGACCACGCACCCTCTGGCGGCGCTACGTCCCTGGCGGTATTCGAGAGCGGCGCCATCTTGATATACCTGGCCGAAAAAACAGGCCGCTTCCTGCCGCTCGATGGGCGGGAACGCTATCAGACCCTGCAATGGCTGATGTGGCAGATGGGCGGACTGGGGCCCATGGCCGGGCAAAACGGGCATTTTCTTTTGTATGCGCCGGAAAAAATACCCTATGCCATCGAACGCTATGGCAAGGAGGTGGACCGCCTCTACGGCGTACTGGATACGCAACTGGCGCGAAAAGGTGGGTATGTGGCAGGCGCCAGCTATTCCATTGCCGACATGGCCGTTTTCCCCTGGGTACGCACCCACAAGGCGCAGCAAATTGATCTGCAGAAATTCCCCCATGTAGAGCGCTGGTACAACGCGTTGTTTGAACGGCCAGCCGTCAAGCGCGGACTGGACCTCGGCAAGGAACTGCGCGCGCCCGCACTGACCGAGGAAGCGCGCAAGGCGCTGTTTGGCCAGACCGCGCAAAGCGTGCGCGCAGGGCAGCACCAACCCAGCCCAAACGTTTAGATTTTCAACAGAAGCGAGACACGGATGATCGAGTTTTTCTTTGACTGCTCCAGCCCCTGGACTTACCTGGCTTTTCGCAACCTCCAGCCGCTGGCAGCCGACCTGAAGGAAACCATCAGTTGGCGACCTGTGCTGGTGGGCGGCATTTTCAACAGCGTCAACAAGGGCATTTATGCCGCGCGGGAAGACATGAGCTCGCCCAGAAACCGTTACATGCTCAAGGACGTCCAGGACCATGCGCGCGAAGCGGGCCTGCACATCCGGTTTCCGCCCAAAGTCTTTCCGGTCAACAGCGTCAAGGCCATGCGCGGCTGCCTCTGGATCGCCCAGGATGCGCAAGCCAAGACGCACTACCTGGCCTTTGTGGAGGCCACGTTTGCGGCTTATTTCGGCCGGGAAGAGGATATCTCGCAGGATGATGTACTGGCAGCCATCTGCCGGCAGGTGGGCATTGACGCCCGGGCATTTTCAGCGGGCATCGCCAGACCCGATATCAAGGAACAGCTCAAGGCCAATACCGACGAGGCGATCCGGCGCGGTGCTTTTGGCTCACCCACGTTCTTCGTGGGCGAGGACATGTACTTCGGCAACGACCGCCTGCCGCTGCTGCGATCGGCGGTACTTCGTGCGCGCGCCTAGCAGGGCTCAGGCTTGAACACCCTGCTGGTGCGACAGGCTGACGCCCGAGCGCTCCAGCACATGGCGCGCCATGGACTGCGCCAACTCCTGCTCGCCCAGAAAAATCCGGCCGGCGTGTTCACTGTCCAGCAATCTGGCCTCGGCCTCGTTATGGGTACGCACCACGGTTTCAATGCCCGGATTGAGCGCACGCGCCGTCGCAATCATCTGCCGCACGTCCAGCGTATCGGGCGTAGCAATCACCAGCATGCGTGCCTGAGCAATGTGGGCCTGAATCAGCACAACGGGCTCGACGGCATCGCCTGACACAGCGGCCAGGCCCTCAGCCCGCAGCCGCTCAACCAGCTCCCGGTTTTGTTCGGCCACCACAAAAGGAATATGGTGGGCTGCCAGCGCCGTCGCAATGCGCCGGCCTACCCGCCCGTAGCCCACCAGCACCACATGGCGCGAAAGGTATTTGGCCTCTGTGGTGGCGGGCAACTCGGCCATCGGGTCATCGCGCGCCTCCAGCTTGCGCGCCAGCGCTGACCTGGCCAATATCCATCGCTGAAAGGGTTCAACGGCCTTGAAGACCAGCTGGTTCAGCGCAATCGAAATCAAGGCCCCGGCCAGCACCAGGCTTTGCCCTTCCGGTGGCAGCAGGCCCAAAGAAGCGCCCAGCCCCACCAGAATGAAAGAGAACTCGCCTATCTGCGCCAGGCTGGCCGACACCGTGAGGGCCGTATTCAGGGGATAGCGGAACGCCGTGACCAGCAAACCCGCAGCCACCGTCTTGCCCACAATGATGATGCCGACCACAGACAGCACCTGCAGCGGGCGCTCTATCAGCACCCAGGGATCGAACAGCATGCCCACCGAGACGAAAAACAGCACGGCAAACGCGTCGCGCAGCGGCAGCGATTCTTCGGCGGCACGGTGGCTGAACTCGGACTCCCGCATCACCATGCCGGCAAAAAAAGCCCCCAGCGCAAATGACACGCCAAACAGCGCGGTGGCGCCAAAGGCAATGCTCACCGCAGCAGCCACCACACACAGGGTAAACAGCTCGCGTGAACCCGTGCGCTGAACCTGCCAAAGCACCCAGGGGAAAAATCGGCGCCCCACGAGCAGCATCAAGGCCACAAAAACGCCAACCTGCAGCAGGGTGATACCCAGTGAGGTCCACAGCGCATCCAGATCGGCAGCACCCTGGCCAGACAGCCAGCTGCCCAGCGGGGGGAGCAGCACCAGTACCAGCACCATGGCCAGGTCTTCGACGATCAGCCAGCCCACCGCGATGCGCCCATTGAAGGAGTCGAGAATGCCGCGACTCTCCAGGGCGCGAAGCAAGACCACCGTACTGGCGCATGACAGCGAGAGGCCAAATACCAATGCCCCGCCCAGGTTCCAGCCCCACCAATGCGCCACGCCCATGCCCAAGGCGGTCGCCACCGTCATTTGCACCACGGCGCCGGGCACGGCAATCTTGCGTACCGCCAGCAGATCACGAAGCGAGAAATGAAGCCCCACGCCAAACATCAGCAGCATCACGCCGATTTCAGCAAGCTGGCTGGCGATCCCGGCATCGGCCACAAAGCCGGGCGTGAAAGGCCCGATGATCACCCCGGCCAGCAGGTAACCGACCAGCGCCGGCAGGCGCAGGCGCGCTGCCGCAAAGCCAAGAATCAGGGCCAGGCCCAGGCCGGCGGCGATGGTGCTGATCAGTGAAACGCTGTGGGGCATGCGGCGGGAGCTCCTTCAGGAAAGCGGATTGAAGAGGCCCTGCGACGCAGCCTGATATGGCAGGCTGTCCCCGTAGAACTCGCGAGGAATAAATTTACTACAGTTGAAGCAGTGCAACGGCATCCCCCCCATGTCACCGAAAAAAGGTCGCCTGAACAAGCAAATAGCACGCCGGCCCAGAAAGCCTCGCGTGTCAACCCGGCCTCAAAACCGCCACAAAAAAAACCCGCCTAAGCGGGTTTTTTTTGACATGCAAAAGGCTCGGCGCCGTGAGCACTCATCAGCCCATGTGCAAACCGCCATTGAGCGAAAAGTCCGCACCGGTGGCATAACCGCCCTCGTCGGAGGCAATCCAGGAAATGATGGAGGCAATCTCTTCCGGCTGGCCCAGCCGCTTGGCAGGCACACCGGCCACGATTTTTTCCAATACGTCGGGGCGTATGGCCTTGACCATGTCGGTGCCGATGTAGCCTGGGCTCACGGTGTTCACCGTCACGCCCTTGCTGGCCACTTCCTGGGCCAGCGCCATGGTAAAGCCGTGCAGGCCGGCCTTGGCGGTGGAATAGTTCACCTGGCCAAACTGGCCCTTCTGGCCGTTGACCGACGAGATGTTGATGATGCGGCCAAAGCCCGCTTCTATCATGCCTTCGATGACCTGCTTGGTCACATTGAACATGCTGTTGAGGTTGGTTGAAATCACGGCATCCCAGTCGACCTTGCTCATCTTGCGGAACTGGCCGTCGCGCGTGATGCCGGCGTTGTTCACCAGCACGCTCACCGGACCGTGCTCGGCCTTGACCTTGTCAAAGGCTGCCACCGTGGAGTCCCAGTCCCCCACATTGCCCACCGAGGCGTGGAAGGTATAGCCCAGCGCCTTCTGCTCATCGAGCCATTTGTCGAAATCACGCGTGGGGCCGCAGCCCGCGACCACGTTGAAGCCATCCTTGGCCAGTCGCTGGCAAATTGCGGTTCCGATACCGCCCATGCCGCCGGTAACGTAGGCTATTCGTTTGGTCATTGCGTTTCTCCTTGATTCTGTCATTTCCACGAAATCGTTTTGCTATAAGTTCGATAGCAGCTTGCACCCGAATGGCACCCGCTGAAACCTGTTTTACCTGATATTCAGCGCTCCAGTGTGAGGGCAACCCCCATGCCGCCGCCAATGCACAGGCTGGCGATGCCTTTCTTGGCGTCGCGGCGCACCATTTCATGCAGCAGCGTGACCAGAATGCGACAGCCGGACGCACCAATCGGGTGACCAATCGCAATCGCGCCGCCATTGACGTTGACCTTGCTGGTGTCCCAGCCCATCTCTTTGTTCACCGCGCAGGCCTGCGCGGCAAAGGCTTCGTTGATCTCCAGCAGATCCAGATCCTGGGCTTTCCAGCCGGCGCGGGCAAGCGCCTTGGTCGAGGCCGGCACCGGGCCCATGCCCATGTAGGCCGGGTCCAGGCCGGTGGTGGCGTAGCTGGCGATGCGCGCCAGAGGTTTGAGGCCGAGCGCGGCCGCCTTTTTGGCGGTCATGACCAGCACGGCCGCGGCGCCATCGTTGAGGCCCGAGGCGTTGCCCGCGGTCACGCCGCCGGCCTTGTCAAAGGCCGGACGCAGGCCCGCCAGGCCCTCGGCGCTGGTTTTGCGGTTGATGAACTCGTCGGCCGCAAACACCACCGGCTCGCCCTTTTTCTGCGGAATGGAGATGGGTACGATCTCATCCTTGAACTTGCCGGCATCCTGCGCGGCCGCCGCCTTGGTCTGGCTGGCCAGCGCCAGTGCGTCCTGCGCCTCGCGGGCTATACCGTACTTCTTGGCCACGTTTTCCGCCGTGATGCCCATGTGGTACTGGTTGTAGACGTCCCAGAGGCCATCCACGATCATGGAATCGAGCATCTTCCAGTCGCCCATGCGCTGGCCGTCGCGCGAGCCATTCAGCACATGAGGCGCGGCGCTCATGTTTTCCTGACCGCCGGCAATCACGATCTCGCTGTCGCCGGTGGCCACTGCCTGCGCCGCCAGCATGACGGACTTCAGGCCCGAGCCGCACACCGCATTGATGGTCAGGCCCGGGATGGCATGCGGAAAGCCGGCCTTGACCACCGCCTGGCGCGCCGGGTTCTGGCCCACGCCGGCCGCCAGGACCTGGCCCATGATGACTTCACCGACCTGTTCGGCGCTCAGCCCCGAGCGCTCCAGCACGGCCTTGATGACAGCCGCACCCAGTTCGGTGGCTGGTGTCTTGGCCAGTGAACCGCCAAATTTTCCGACCGCCGTGCGGCCGGCTGAAACGATAACGATGTCTTCCATGAAATATCTCCTTGCTATAAATTATGTTGCAGTATTGGGTCGATTCAGGCCTTGACCTTGACGTAGCGCCCCGGCGCGGCTTCGATGGCCTGGTACTGGCGGCTGCCATAGCCCTTGGGCGCAGCAATTTGCTTGCCAGCCTGAGTTTTGAGCCAGGCCGACCAGTCCGTCCACCAGCTGCCGGGGTGTTCGGTCGCGCCCTTGAGCCAATCGGCCTGCGACACGGGGAATTTACCGGCCGGCAGCTTGTCATGGGTCCAGTAGCTGCGCTTGTTTTTGACGGGCGGGTTGATCACGCCGGCGATGTGGCCCGAAGCCCCCATCACAAAACGCTTTTTGCCCGGAAGCACCTGCGTGGACGCGTAGGCCCCGCCAATCGGCACGATATGGTCCTCACGCGAGCCGTAGAGATAGACCGGAATGTCCACCTTGCGCAAATCGACCTTCTCGCCGCAAACCACTGCCTTGCCCGGCTTGACCAGATTGTTCTCGAAATAGGTGTTGCGCAGATACCAGGCGTAAAACGGCCCGGGCAGATTGGTGGCGTCGCTGTTCCAGTACAGCAGGTCAAAGGGCGGCGGCGTCTCGCCCTTGAGGTAATTGCCCACCACGTAGTTCCAGACCAGGTCGTTGGGGCGCAAAAAGCTGAAGGTGGAGGCCAGCTCCTGGCCCTTGAGCAGGCCGCCCCGCCCCATCTCGGCCTCGCGGAACCGGACGGAGGCTTCGTCGATAAAGATATCCAGGATGCCGGTATCGGTAAAGTCCAGGAACGAGGTCAGCAGCGTGGCGCTCGCGACCGGTTTTTCGCCACGCGCCGCCAGCACCGCCAGGGCCGTGCCCAAAATCGTGCCACCCACGCAGAACCCCAGGGCATTGATGGTTTCGGCGCCTGTGATCTCCTGCACGACCGCGATGGCCTTGATGGCGGCTTGCTCGATGTAGTCGTCCCAGGTCTTGTCCGCCATGGATTCATCCGGGTTGCGCCAGCTCACCACAAAGGTGCGGTGACCCTGGGCCACGGCATAGCGGATCAGGGAGTTGTCGGGCTGCAGGTCAAGAATGTAAAACTTGTTGATGCAGGGCGGAATCAGCAGAAAAGGCTTTTCATAGACCTTGGCGGTCAGCGGCTTGTACTCCAGCAGCTGGAAGAACTCGTTTTCAAACACCACCGCGCCTTCGGTCGTGGCGACGTTCTTGCCGACCTCAAACACGCTCTCGTCGGTCATGGACACATGGCCCTGCCGCATGTCGTGCAGCATGTTGGCGAGTCCCTTGGCAATGCTTTCGCCCTGGCTGGCGATGGCTTTTTGCTGGGCCTCGGCGTTCAGGGCCAGAAAATTGCTGGGCGCCGTGGCCGCCATCCACTGCTCGACCGCGAAACGCACACGCGCCCTGGTTTTGGCATCGCCTTCCACGGCATCGGCCAGGCCCTTCAGGGCATTGGCGTTCAGCAGGTAGGCGGAAGCAGAGAAATTCGAGACGGGATTGCTCTTCCAGGCCTCTGCGGCAAAACGCCGGTCAGAGACGGCCGGTGCCGAATCGCCGGGCTGCAGACTCTGGTTCCACAGGGCCGAAGCCTCCTCAATATAGTGCTGCTGGAGCGCCTGTAGCTTGACCGGGTCAAAGCTGATGGGAGGCGGGAGACCGGCCGGGGGTGTGCCCGCCGCCAGTGCGCCCATGGCCTGCTGCAGGCCTGTGCCAAAGGTCTCTTGCATCTGTTGGGCCGCGTGGGCCCAGTTTGCCTCAGAATTCATCTTGTCTCCCTCTATCATCTCGAGTCTTGCTGACCCTGTTGAGTCCACACCAGTATCGTAGGATTTGCGCCCGGCTTTCTGACTAAACGCAACGTATTTATGTATTTGATTGTTATAGCCTGGATTTATGTCGTATTCATGATGAGCGTGGCCGAGGCCACCAACAGCAACGGAACACTGCTGGGCGCATTCATGACCTTTGTACTCTATGGTGTGGGGCCTGTGGCATTGGTGGTTTACCTGATGGGGGCGCCGGCGCGCAACAAGGCGATCAAAAAACGCAACGCGGAAGAACTGGCCCGGCACAGCGCCAGCGCGACAAACTCCCAGGAGCCAGGCCCGGCCACGCGCTCAGTCCCGCCAGATGCAGGCAGCCATGCGGCCGGTGGTGCCGAAGCCGTTGCCCCTGACACCGGCGTCGCGCCGGTGGGAGAAAAACCTTGACGGGTTGCTGACCGTGCACCAGGGCGCGCTGCCGTCGTTGCCATAAATCCGGGTAACGCCCATGGCCTGCAGGCGCAGGCGGGCCAGTGCCGGAAGATTGGCCAGGTACTTGCCCCCGCCTATGTCAACGAACAGCAGGCCGGCCCCGGCTTGCACCGCTTCAAACGCCGCCTTCACTTCAGCGCCCACCTCGAAAGCCGAAGGCCCGATGCACGGCCCCAGCCACGCTATCGTTTCAGGAGCTGAATGCGCCCGTTCTGCCTGGGCCAGAGCCCTGAAAGACGCATAAACCGAGGCCAGAACGCCCGGCCCGCCCATCAACCCGGTGACCCCGGCGCCCGCCAGACCGCGCCAGCCGGCATGGGCGGCAGCGACCACCGCACCATCTTCCGTCGTCAGCAGCACCGGCAGGCAATCGGCCACCATGATGGTGCAGGCCAGACGGCGCTGCGCGGTGACGCAGGCATCGGCGGGCTGGCCGTCGGGGCTGGCGGCCTCAAGCGCCAACACCTCACAGCCATGCACCTGCTGGAGAAAGACGGCACGCGTGCCCGTGGCCTGCTGCAGCAAGGCGCGGTTGGCCGCCACATGCTCGGGCCGGTCGCCCACATGGTCGCCGAGGTTCAGGCTGTCATAGGGCTGCGCCGACACGCCGCCGGCGCGGGTGGTGAACACCGCCCGAACGCCAGCGGGCGCGGGCCAGTCGGGAATCAGCCAATCGGCATGCAAAACGCAGGCCCCGTTCAGGCTTCGTTATCGGGACAGGCCGATGGCTGTGCCTTATGGAAGGCGGGCAGCGCCATGCAGGCGTCAAACGCCGCCATGGTGCGCGGCAGCCCCTCAAGATTCACATTGAAACGCCTGGCGTTGAAGATTTGCGGCACCAGGCAGCAGTCCGCCAGCGTCGGCGTGCTGCCGTAGCAATAGGTCGATGCCGGCAACTGTTCAAGCTGGCGCTCGAAGGCCTCCAGCCCCTCGCGGCACCAGTGGCGGTACCAGGTGTTTTTCGCTTCCTCATCCACCTTGAGCTCCCTCACCAGGTACTTGAGCACGCGCAGGTTGTTGAGGGGATGAATTTCGCAGGCGATCGACTGCGCCAATGCGCGCACCTTGGCACGGCCCACAGCGTCAGGAGGCAGCAGGGCCGGTTCAGGGTGCTTTTCATCCAGGTATTCAATGATGGCCATGGACTGCGACAGCTTTTCACCGTCCACCTCCAGCAGCGGCACCAGGGTGTCGGCTGACAGGGCCGCATAGGGCTCCTTCTTGTGATCGCCCCTGGCAATGTGAACGGGAATGTACTCGTAGCCCAGCCCCTTGAGCTCAAGCGCAATGCGCACGCGGAAGGAGGCGGAAGAGCGGAAATAGTTGTGGAGTCTCATGCCTGAAAGCATAAACTGAAACAGCGCCCGCCGGCCTTGCCCAGGTTTTGCGCCCCCACCCGCCAGACCGACGAATCGCCTCGGAGACTGACCAGGAAGCCGCTCCCCGCTATGGTGTGAAGCTGCATCCCCCAACCGCCCTGCCTGGAGACACCTCATGAGCACCCCCACCGCCCTTTCCGGATCAAGCAATCACCAGATTCGCCTGGCCAGCCGCCCTGTCGGCCTGCCCACCCGCGCCAACTGGAACTTCACCACCGAACCCGTGGCCGAGCCCGGCCCGGGCGGCGTGCTGGTGAAGACCCTCTACCTCTCGCTGGACCCGGCCATGCGCGGCTGGATGAACGAAGGCAAAAGCTATATCCCGCCGGTGGAGCTTGGCGCCGTCATGCGCGCCGGCGGCGTGGGCCAGGTCATTGCCTCGCAAAACCCGGCCTTTGCCGTGGGCGACTATGTCAATGCCGGCCTGGACGTGCAGGAATACTGCCGGATTCCAGAGGAGCAGATCAAGCGCAGCGGCATCTTCAAGATAGACCCCGGCCTGGGACTGACGCCCTGGCTCAACGTGCTGGGCCTGCCCGGCATGACGGGCTACTTTGGCCTGCTCGACGTCGGCCTGCCCAAGACCGGCGAAACCGTGGTCGTTTCCGGCGCGGCCGGCGCCGTGGGCCAGACGGTGGGCCAGCTCGCCAAACTCAAGGGCTGCCGCGTGGTCGGCATAGCCGGCGGCCGGGCCAAATGCGACTGGGTCGTCAACGAGCTCGGTTTTGACGCCTGCATCGACTACAAGGCCGGTGAGGTCAAGGCCGGCCTGAAGGAGCATTGCCCCAAGGGCGTCGACATTTACTTCGACAATGTAGGCGGCGAGATTCTTGACCTGGTGCTGACCCGCATCACGCGCGGCGCCCGCATCATCATTTGCGGCGCCATCAGCCAGTACAACAACACCACGCCCGTGAAAGGGCCGGCCAACTACCTGTCGCTGCTGGTCAACCGCGCGCGCATGGAAGGCATTGTGGTGTTCGACTACGCCGACCGCTACCCGCAGGCCATCGCCGAATTGGCGGGTTACCTGAAGGCCGGCACCCTGAAAAGCCGGGAAGACGTGGTGCAGGGCCTGGACACCTTCCCCGAGACCCTGCTCAAGCTGTTTAGCGGCGAAAACTTTGGCAAGCTGGTGCTGCAGGTGGCGCCAGCGTAAACACCCCGGCCAGCTCCCCCGCCTTTGGCCATGCGATAACTATTAATTTCATAGCAGCTGACGGCCACTCCACGAGCGCTCAAGGCCAGATTGGCAAAAACCTGATACAGGCGGCGCTGAAGAGCTGGCCATGCTGGCCTTCACCGCCCCGCCCCGCCTGGGCAACAGCCGGCTCAGTTGCCAGATCGGGCTGACGCCGGCGCTCGATGGTTTGACGGTAGAGTTACCGCCTGCGCAATATTGACAATATTGAATATTCACCCACATCGGAGCCTGCCCATGATTCTCGAACTCGCCGATATCCGCATTCAGCCCGGCCAGCAGGCCGCTTTTGACGAAGCCATCCAGCGCGGCGTCAACACCGTGATTGCCAAAGCCAGGGGCTTCCACGGTTACAAGGTCAACAAGGGCATTGAAAGCCCCGAGCGCTACATCCTGCAAATCTTCTGGGAAACCCTGGAAAACCACACCGTCGATTTCCGCGAATCGCCGGCCTTTGCCGAATGGCGCGCGATTGTCGGGCCGTTTTTTGCCGGGCCGCCCACGGTGGAGCATTTCGATCTGCTGGCCAAATCAGCCTGACGCGCGTCTGCGGCTTGAGGCCGCAGGGCCTAAAAAACGGGACTTGAAGGTCCCGTTTTTTAGGCGGCCACCGCCTGCGCCATGAAATGCCCAGGCTACTTGTCCCTGGGAAAATTGTCGTGACTGGCGACCAGCTTGCCGAGCAGGGCCCCCAGCTGCGCCCGCTCGGTGGCGTCCAGCGGGCTCACGATGCGTTGCTGGGCCCGGCGCACCGAGCGTGCCATCTGCCGTGCCACCTTTTCGCCCTCGGGCGTGGTCCAGAGCAGCTTGCGGCGCCTGTCTTGCGGATCCGCCTCGCGCCTGACCCAGCCCTTGGCTTCGAGCCGGCCAATCACCGAGCCAAAGGTGGCCGGGTCAAAGGCCACCCGGCCTGACAGCGTGACCTGGTCCTCGCCCGGCTCATCCATCAGGGCGTTCAGAATGGCAAACTGCACCGGCGTGACATCAAAGCCGGCGGTCTCTTCCATGAAGATGGCGACCGCCAGCTGTTGCGCCCGGCGGATCAGGTGCCCGGGCGCTTCAGCGAAATTGAAACCTTTTGCCATGCCCGGAGTTTAGCGTTCAGGGTAAACACCAGGCCCTCAAATAATACGTACACTTACCATCAACGCCCTTACCCTGATCCGGCCGATAAAAAGCATGGCGCAAGTCTCCCCCTTCATGATTTCGGGCGGCAGCATTGGAAATGGATACAGGGCGGGACCGCTCCCTCAAAACTGTTCCAATAAAGGCCATAAAACCTTTGTATAAGCCCATGAAAACGCCTGCCACGCCCTCCAAACTTTTGGCATTCGCTACGCTTTTGATAGCTGCCTGCGCCCTTGCCACAGGGGCTGAAGCCCAAAATGGCTTAAAAAAAGCAGACGCCTGGCCAAACCGCCCGGTGCGCATCCTGGTGGGCTTTCCCGGTGGCTCGACGCCCGACATGGCGGCGCGCACGCTGGCCGAACCCCTGGCCAAGGCGCTGGGCCAACCCGTCATCATTGAAAACAAAGTGGGCGCCTCCGGCAACATTGCCGCCGACCAGGTGGCCAAGGCCAATGACGACCACACGCTGGGCGTCGTCATCAATGGCAACCTGACCTCGGCCAAGCAGCTTTACCCCAGGCTGCCCTACGATCCGGCCAAGGACTTCACGCCCCTGTCGCTGCTGGCCACCGCGCCGCTGATGCTGGTCGCGCCCGCCAGCCTGCCCGGCGGCGCCGAGTTCTTCAGCGCCGCGCGGCAGGCGGGCGGGCACTGGAACTACGGCTCGGTCGGCAACGGCTCCGTGGCGCATCTGGGCATGGAGCTGATCAAAAGCCGCGTCCCCGGCCTCCAGCCGGTGCATGTGCCCTACGCGGGCAACCCGCAAGTGATCACCGCCATGATCGGCGGCCAGATCCAGATGGCGCTGATTCCGCCCGGCGTCGCCATGCCGCACATCCGCTCCGGCAAGCTCCAGGCCATTGGCGTGACGGGCGGCCGCAGCTCGCTGGCGCCGGAGATCGCGCCGCTGGCCGATGCCGGTGTGAAGAACGTCAACCTCGAGGTGTGGACGGCGCTGATAGGCCCGGCCAACCTGTCCAGGGCCGCGCAGGCCCGGCTGGCCCAGGAAGTGCCGCGCATCATCCACGATGCCGACACCCGGCAAAAACTCTTCAACCAGGGCTGGCAGGCCGTCGGCACCTCGCCCGACGGACTGAAGAGCCGCCTCAAGGACGAGACCGCGATTCTGGGCAACATCATCCAGGCGCGCGGCATCAAGCTCGAATAAATGATGCCCCCACAGTCGTTCACTGCGTGTAACTCCTTGCCCCCCGAGGGGGCCGCCCGCCTGCGGCCCGGCAAAGCCGGTTCCGCGGCTCATGCTGGGTTAGAGAGTTCCAGCAGGCATACCAGTGAGGGCCGCGGGACTGGCTTTGCCAGACCGCAGGCGCCGCCCCCTCGAGGGGGGAACAGGCTACACGCAGTGAGCCTGGACGGGGGGGAGCCAAATTGAACTTCATCACCGAACCCGCCCGCAGCCTGCCCGTCTATGGCGAATTTGATGTCGTCGTGATAGGCGGCGGGCCGGCCGGCCTGGCCGCCAGCGTGAGCGCCGCCCGGCACGGCGCACGCACCCTGCTGGTCGAGCGCTACGGCTTTCTCGGCGGCATGGGCACGGCGGGCGGCGTCACCAATTTTGCCGGCCTTTATGGCCGAAAAAATGGCGAGATGCGGCAGGTGGTGCATGGCGTGGTCGATGAGCTCTTGCTGCGCATTGATGCACTGGGCGGCCTGAATGCGCCGCAGGACGGCATGCTGGGCCGCATCCGCGTGCGCTCCTACGATGTGTCGGCCTACAAATGCGCGGCCGACCAGTGGCTGCTGGCCGCTGGCGTGCAGCTGCTGTTCCATGCCTGGGCTGCCGCGGTACTGATGGAAGGCCGGCAAATCCATGCCCTGGTGGTCGAAACCAAATCCGGCCGCCAGGCGATTCGCGCCAAGCGCTTTATCGACTGCTCGGGCGACGCCGACCTGGCCCACTTCGCGGGCGTGCCGTTTGAGCTGGGCGACGGCCACGGCAGCGCGCTGTTTCCTTCGACCATGTTCCGCGTCGGCCATGTGGATGCACCGCGCGCGCTGGCGGCCGTCGGCGAGTTCAAGGCCGTCAACACCCTGATGGCGCAAGCCCAGGCGCGCGCGCCGGGCCGCTACCGGTTTCCGCGCGAAGGCGCGATTCTGCGCCCGCAAAAAAACCCGACAGAGTGGCGTGCCAACGTCACGCAAATCCGCAATGCCGGCGGCACGGCCATGGACGCCACCGATGCGCGCCAGCTCAGCGACGGCGAGCTGGAAGGCCGGCGCCAGATCAGCGAATACTTCCGCTTTCTGCGTAACGAGGTACCGGGCTTCGAGCAGTCGGCCATTGTCGACATTGCGCCGCAGGTGGGCATACGCGAAACCCGGCGCATTCAGGGCCTGTACGCGCTCAGCGGCGAAGACATCCTGTCCTCGGCCCGCTTCGACGATGCGATCGGCGTCAACGCCTGGCCTATGGAGCTGCACGCCGAGGGCCGGATCGACTGGCAATTTCCGCGCAATATCGATGCGCCGCAGGGCCGCGCCTACAACGACCTGCCCTGGCGCATGCTGGTGCCGGCCACGCTGGACAACCTGCTGGTCGCCGGGCGCTGCGCTTCCATGACGCACGAAGGCCAGTCGGCCGCGCGTGCCAGCGGCGCCTGCTTTGTCATGGGCCAGGCCGCGGGAACCGCCGCAGCCCTGGCGCCCGCCGGCCAGGGCTTTGCCAGGATCGACGTGCGCCGCCTGCAAGCCCGGCTCGCGCGGGACGGCGTGTATTTCGACCCCGCCGGTGCCGGCGGCCAGTAAGTCCCACAAACGCCAGGACAGGAGAGCCCATGGAGATGACAGCCCCACCCCCAGCGGCGCAAGCCGCCCCGGCCGGGAACGTGGCGCGCAAGGCGTTTTACGACGCCATTTCCGCGCAGAACATGACGCCCTGTGGGAAATGCTGCATTCGCTGGTGCCGCCCGCCCCGAATACGCCCTGCCAGCCGGCGCTGTGGAAATACGCCGACGTTCATCCTTACCTGATGCAGTCGGGCCAGCTGATCACCGCCGAAGAAGCCGTGCGGCGCGTGCTGATCCTGGAAAACCCGGGCCTGCGCGGCCAGTCGGCCATCACGCAGTCGCTGTACGCCGGTTTGCAGGTCATCCTGCCGGGCGAAGTGGCGCCCAGCCACCGCCACACCCAGAGCGCGCTGCGCTTTGTGGTCGAAGGCCATGGCGCCTACACCGCGGTGGACGGCGAGCGCACGCCGATGAAGCCCGGTGACTTCATCATCACCCCCAGCTGGACCTGGCATGACCATGGCCATGCCGGCCGCGTCGAGGCCGACGCCCCGGTGGTCTGGCTGGACGGCCTGGACATTCCCATGCTGCGCTTTTTCGACGCCGGCTTTGCCGAAAGCGGCGGCGCCGCCTCGCAAACCGTGACCAGGGCCGAAGGCCTCAGCTACCAGCGCTACGGCGCCAACATGCTGCCGGTGCGCTACGACGCGCCTTTCGGCCAGACCTCGCCCATCTTCAGCTACCCCTACGAGCGCACGCGCGAAGCCCTGCACGCGCTGGAAACCCGGGCCGACATCGATGCCTGGGACGGTGCCAAGCTGCGCTACGTGAACCCGGCCACCGGCGGCTCGCCCATGCCGACCATGGCCACCTTCATGCAGCGCCTGCCCGCCGGTTTTGAAGGCAAGCCGTATCGCCAGACCGATGGCGCGGTGTTCAGCGTGGTCGAAGGCAGCGGCAGCGTCACCATCACACGCAACGAGCAGGTGCAAACTTTCGAATTTGGCCCGCGCGACCATTTTGTGATTCCGTCGTGGCACACTGCGCAGCTGCGTTCGGCGCAGGGTTGCGTGCTGTTCAGTTTTTCAGACCGCCCGGTGCATCAGGCCCTGGGCATACACAGAGAGGAAAGGTTGTCATGAGTTTTGTCTTTACACCGCCCGCCACGGTCTCCGTGCCTGTCGTGGGCACGCCGGAGCGCTTTCCGGTGCACCGCATCTACTGCGTGGGCCGCAACTACGAAGAGCATGCCAAGGAAATGGGCTTTACCGGCCGCGAGCCACCGTTTTTCTTCCTGAAACCGGCCGACGCCATCGTCGCCGTGGAAGCCGGCCAGACCGGAACCATCCCCTACCCCAGCCTGACGAAAAACCTGCACCACGAAATCGAGCTGGTGGTGGCGATTGGCACGGGCGGCAAAAACATCAAGGCCGCGGATGCGCACAAGCACATCTACGGCTACGCCGTGGGCCTGGACATGACGCGGCGCGATTTGCAGAACGAGATGAAAAAGCAGGGCCGGCCCTGGTGCATAGGCAAGGCTTTTGAGCATTCCGCCCCCATAGGCCCGATCACGCCGGTGGCGCAAGCCGGCGACGTGAACAATGCCGAAATCTATGTGCAGGTCGATGGCAAGGACCGCCAGCGCAGCAACGTCTCCAGGCTGATCTGGAACATCGCCGAAACCATCGAGCACCTGTCGACCGCATGGGAGTTGCAACCCGGCGACCTGATTTACACCGGCACGCCCGAAGGCGTGGCGGCCGTGGTGTCGGGCGACACCCTGGTGGGTGGCGTGGCGGGCCTGGGCACGCTGAGCATCAAGGTGGCCTGAAGCGGTTGTTGCGTATCAACAAGCCCACTCTTAACGTTAACGCCGGCCCTGCGGGCGAAGTTGATGGGTGGCTGGCGAAAAACCGGGCTCAGACCCGGTTTTTTATGCCTTTCAGGCCTCCAGCCCTTTAAGTACGGGCGCCTGCAGCTATGGTTTAAATAGCATTCAGCGACCCGCCCCCAACCGCCGAACGAGCGCGCCAGCCAAAGCCGCTACACTCATTTGATGCATCGTCCCCCCCTGAAACACTGCCGCGTTTGCGGTACCGCTGTGGCCTATCGCCTGCCCGATGACGGCGACACCAAGGAGCGCGCCGTCTGCCCCGCCTGCGGCACCGTGCATTACGACAACCCCCTCAATGTGGTCGGTACCGTTCCGGTGTGGGGTGCCGAGGGCGAGCAGGTTCTGCTGTGCAAGCGCAATATCGAGCCGCGCTGGGGCAAATGGACGCTGCCGGCGGGCTTCATGGAACTGGGCGAGACCACCGCGGAAGGCGCCGCCCGCGAAACCCACGAGGAAGCCGGTGCGCAGTTTGAAATGCTGGGACTCTTTACCGTCATGAACGTGGTGCGCGTCGGGCAGGTCCACCTGTATTACCGGTCCCGGCTGCTCAGCACCGAGTTCCATCCCGGCCACGAAACCATAGAAGCCAGGCTGTTCACGGAGTCGGAAATCCCGTGGGAAGAAATTGCGTTCAAGACGGTCAAGGAAACGCTGGCCTGCTATTTCGCCGACCGCCGCAAGGGCCGCTATGACATTCACACCCTCGATATAGACTGAGCGGCAGCACCGCCTCCCTGCCAGCCAGTGCTGTTCACCCGCCAAGCGTCACTTAAAATTTCTCCCGTACCCCTCTGTTGGGCGCGTGCCTCACAAGACCTTGTCTCCCGCCGGTTTTGTCTCTTGCGCCCGCTCCCCCGCCAGCCAATCCTCCTCGATACCCCATGTTCAAATCCGCCACCTTTTTCCGCATTGCCAACGACTTCGTCCTGCCCCCACTGGAAGCGCTCGAGGAAGCACTCCAGGCGGCCCCCTTCATGCCCTGTGGCGCGACGCAGCCGGAGTCCAATGGCTGGGTTCCGCCGCGCGGCAACAAGAGCACCGTCCTGGCTGAAGCCGTGGGCCGCCAGCTCATCCTGCGGCTTTGCACCGAACGCCGCCCCCTGCCCTCGTCGGCCATCAAGGCCGCCGTCGAAGAACGCATTGAGCGCTACAAGCAGGAAACCGGCAATGAACGCGTCGGCTCAAAAATCAAGAAGGAATTCAAGGAGGAGGCCATCCTCGATCTTTTGCCCCGCGCCTTCACCAAACGCTCGTCGACGACGCTATGGATAGACCCCGTCAACAAATTCCTGGTGGTGGATTCGGGCAGCCTCACCGGCGCCGACAAGGTGGTCAGCTACCTGGTGGAGGCCCTCGGCGAAATCCCGAACGCCGGCCCCGGCATCATGGTCAAGCCCGTGCAGACGATGATGTCCGCCGCAGCGTCCATGGCGCACTGGCTGGCAAGCCGCGAAGCGCCCGTCGGCTTCACGGTCGATCGCGATTGCGAACTGAAGATGCCCGACGACCAGAAATCGGCCGTCCGCTATTCACGCCATACGCTGGAAATCGATGAGGTCGCCCAGCACATCGCCTCCGGCAAAGTACCCACGCAGCTGGCCATGACATGGAACGACCGCGTGTCCTTTGTGCTCACCGACCTGAGCCAGGTGAGAAAAATCAAGCTGCTGGACGTGGTGCTGGACGGCGTGCAGGAAAAAGGCAAGGACGACGACGGCTTCGACACCGACGCCGCCATCGTGACGGGCGAGTTGTCTGCCTTGATCCCCGATCTGCTCGAAGCCTTGGGCGGTGAACAGCCCGCCGATGCGTCCCTGCCCCCACCCGAAGCGACAACAACCGCCAAGCCGGCGCCCGAACTCGCGGACGCTTGATACCGACAAAAAAAAAAAACGGACACGCATAAAGCGGGTCCGTTTTTTAAATCAGCCCCTCAAGCTGCGCGCATCCGCCAAGCACCTGATCCAGGCCATGCGCCCGCAAAAGACAGGCGCATCGAGGAGAGGAAGCCAGGCGGCTCACGCCTCCCGGCGAACCGGCTAACTGACTAAGGC
The DNA here is from genome assembly GCF_001598235.1 of Polaromonas jejuensis NBRC 106434. Classification (GTDB taxonomy): domain Bacteria; phylum Pseudomonadota; class Gammaproteobacteria; order Burkholderiales; family Burkholderiaceae_C; genus Polaromonas; species Polaromonas jejuensis. Next base: position 109,801 of record NZ_BCYO01000016.1, read on the forward strand.
TGCCCAGCGCCGTCAGGAGCGCGTGGCCCGCGACGGGTACACCACAACAGACTCGGGCTTGGGGCGCTCCTCGACCGGCTGAGTGGCCAGCATGGCGCGCAGCTGGAGCGCATTATTGATTTCCGCTTCAATCCTGGCGATTCTCTCCACGTACATCTTGGCCAGCGCGGCATGATGCTCAGCGGCCGCCTGATGCTCGACCCGTGCCAGATTCGCCTCCTCCAGGTACTCACGAGACTTGCGAACGTGAGCGTCGGCGTGTTGTTCAAACAGATGGAATCTCATGACAACCCTCCTTGTACATGCGATGCGATACGCGGCGGCCAAAGAATTGCAAAAACCTGAAATTGTTCGAGACCGCTTTGGCTTCGCCCGTAAGACATGATCCGCTGAAGTCTTGTGCGCTGTCAATGGATGCCGGAGCGATCCGCCAATGTGTCATGGCCTCGCAACACCTTGAACCGCGGACGCGTCAGCTCACCGCGCCCGGCCGTAGCAGTCAATGCCTCGCGTTGTACGCGGTTGCCCCTGCCAGACACTTGGCTTGCCAATGAAAAGGAAAAGGCCTCCAGGAATCGCTCCCTGGGGCCTTTTGCGCCTGCGAGGCATGGCGGGTCCGGTCGGTCCACGCCATTACCCAGCGTCACGGTGTCATTGCCGTTGCCCAACCGAATCGTGCTCGCGCTGCCGGCCCCATCGGCCGCAACGACGGTATTGGCGCCGTCGCCTGGCGTGACCGCGCTGGGCCCCGACCCCGGCAGCAAATCCTGTCCGCTGGCGGCAGGACGATCTCAAAATTGGCGTGCTTTCCACGCGTTGCCCTGAGTACCCAGACAGGCATAGCCTCGCACAAGTCATAGGACGCATAGGACGGCGTGACATTTGCCCTATGGCCAATGGGTCCGGAGCCGTGATTTATTTTGAGCACAATAGACCATCATATTGCCAACAATTAAGTAAAAACTCTGATGTTTTTGTGTTGACACCAGTTTTCATGTGTGCACAATCGCGATTTAAATCGCTGGACAGCATCATGACGCTCTCTCATTCCAAGTCAACCGAAGACGACGCTCCAGCGCCGTCAACGCAAGCATCCGCATCCGACGAAAGCGACGAAACACGTATTCAGAAGCAGCTCGCTGACGCCATTTACGAGCATCGCGTGCGGCCGGGGACCAAGTTGCCCGAAGCCGATCTGTGTCGCATCTACGGTGTCACGCGCGGGGTTATCCGAAAGGTTTTGGACCGGTTGGCAATGGAACAACTGGTGGATCTGTTCCCCAACCGCGGGGCGTTTGTTGCGCAGCCATCGGTCGAGCTGACCCGTAACGTCTACGAACTGCGCCGCATCCTGGAGGCCGGAGTGGTACGTGGTCTCGCCAAATGCGGGCAGCACGCCTGGCTGAACGACGTGCGGCTGCAGGTGGCAGATGAACGCGAGGCAAACCGTGTGGGCGACACTGGCCGCTACATTCGGCTTGCCGGCAAATTCCATCTCGATCTGGCCGCAGCAACAGGCAACACGGCGCTCGAACAGCATTTGAATCGCGTCGTGTCACAAACCTCGCTCATGGTGGCTCTGTACGGCTTTTCCGGAGCAAATACCTGCTCGGCCCATGAGCATCTGGAAATCCTGGATGCCATCGAAGCGGGCGACTATGCCAACGCCGAGCGCCTGATGGACGAGCACCTGCTCGGTTGCGAACGTCAATTGCGCCTGGACGAAGAAGACTCGCCCGCGCTGGATCTGGCTCAGGCCCTGAGCCCTTCACAAGAAAATGCACCCGCCCGAAGCGCAGCGGCAACCCGCAGTGCGCGCAAGCACAAGACCCACAGCACGTAGAGGTTTCCCCGTTCATTTTCATCAAAGGAGTTAGCTCAATGAAAAAGCAATTGCTGGCACTCGGGCTGGCGCTATCCATGACGCTCGGATCCGCCGTGGTTGAGGCGAAGACCTTCACCTGGGCCGCGTCACTCGACGTCATGTCCATGGACCCGTATTCGACGAACAACTCTTTCACCAACTCGTTCATGAACAATGTCTACGAGGGACTGGTGCGCTTCAACGAGAAGGTCGAAATCGAGCCCGCGCTGGCCGAGTCATGGCAGACCGTGAGCCCCACCGTATGGCGTTTCAAGCTGCGCCGCAATGTCAAGTTCCACAACGGCGAAGCCATGACGGCCGACGACGTGGTATTTAGCTGGCAACGCGTGCAGTCCCCTGGCTCGATTGCCAAGTTGAATCTGGGCGATGTCAAGGACGTGCGCAAGGTCGATGCCTTCACGGTCGATGTCGAGACCAAGGCCCCGTTCCCGCTGTTGCTCAATGAAATGCTGAACCTCCCCATCATGAGCAAGTCATGGTGCGAGGCCAACAACGCCAAGGAAACCAGCGACCTGCAGCAGAAGAAGGAAAACTTCGCCAACCGCAATACCAACGGCACCGGTCCGTTCATGCTCAAGTCGCGTGAAGTGGACGTCAAGACCGTGCTGCTGGCCAACCCGAGCTGGTGGGACAAGCCCAGGCACAACCTGACCGAAATCAACTTCACGCCGATCAAAGCGGACGCAACGCGCACTGCCTCCCTGTTGTCCGGCGTCCTTGACGCGTCCGTCAGCGTGCCGCTGCAGGATGTACAACGCATCAACAGCTCGGGCACATTTACCGTGGTCCAGGGCCCTGACCTGCGCACGATCTTCCTCGGCATGGACCAGTTCCGCGACGAGTTGCTGTACTCCGACGTCAAGGGCAAGAACCCGTTCAAGGACATCCGCGTGCGCAAGGCGCTGTACCAGGCCATAGACGTGGAGGCCATCAAGCGCTCGGTGATGCGCGGCCTCTCCTGGCCCGCCGGCATGATTGTTTCGCCCGCACTCAACGGCGCTCCGCAAGGGCTGAACACGCGCCTGCTGCCGTTCAACCCCGATGCTTCCAAAAAGCTGCTGGCCGAAGCCGGTTATCCGGACGGATTCACGGTCGGCCTGCAGTGTCCGAACGACCGTTACGTGTATGACGAACAGATCTGCCTGGCCATCTCTTCCATGCTCGGACGCGTGGGCATCAAGATCACGCCGCAGTTTGAGCCGACTGCCAAGTGGAACATCCGTCTCAATACCCAGGACCTCTCGCTGTACATGATGAGTCACGCCGGGCTGCCGATGGCAGACGCTTACGCGATCCTGTCCGACGTGGCCGCAACACGGTCGCCAAGTCGGGGCGGACTCAATTCCGGTGGTTACTCGAACCCGGCGTTCGACGCCATGCTGCCCAAGATCGCGACGGAACTCGACCCCGCCAAACGGAAAGTACTCATGGGCGAGGCGCTGTCCATCGAACGCAATGACGTGGCCTACATCCCGCTGCACCAGCAGCCCATCACCTGGGCGTCGAAAAAGGGTGTCGAGCTCAGGCAGTCACCCGACAACCAGCTGCGCCTGTGGCTGGTGACAACACCCTGAACTGACAGGGCTAGGTCCAGAAATTCCGACGCGCGGTCTACCGCGCGTCGATTGCGCATGGCGCCCCATGTTGCGGCGTGTTGGTGACGATAGGCGTTTGCTTCATCTCCTTCCTGCCGTTCAACCCCATAGGGGCTGCGCATCGCATTTTTCGTCACCGCTTGAATTGAAGGTGTGCCGCCATGAACTCCCAGGTCATCCGCAACGTACGACCACTCGGTGAGGCCGCCGTGGATCTTGTGCTCGAACAGTCCGTTATCCAGGCCGTGCTACCTGCAGGCACGGCAGCGTTGGACATGGACTGCCTGATCGACGGCAAAGGCCAGTTGCTGCTGCCTGCTCTGGTGGAGAGCCATGTGCATTTCGACAAGACCCTGTGGGCCACGCCCTGGCGCCCGAATACCGCCGGCCCGACCCGCAATGACAGAATCAGCAACGAGCAGGGCCTGCTCAAGACCTTTGATGTGCCCATTGCCGAGCGCGCCGGCCCGCTGATCGAGCACTGCATCGCACGCGGCTCGCTGCACTTCCGCAGCCATGTGGATGTGCAAACCGTGTGGGGCTTGCGGCACATCGAGGCCATGCTGGCCCTGCGCGAAAAGTACAGGCAGCTGATCGACCTGCAGCTCGTGGCCTTCCCGCAAGGCGGCATGCTGATCCAGCCCGGCACCACGGAACTGATGCGCGCGGCACTGGACCTGGGCGTGGACATCGTCGGGGGCATAGACCCCGCAGCCATAGACCGCGACCCGATCCGGCACCTGGAAACCCTGTTTGAACTGGCGACGCGTTACGAGCGCGGCCTGGACATCCATCTGCACGACCCGGGTGACCTGGGCCGCTGGGAAATTGAACGCATCGCGGACATGACGCAGGCCTGCGGCCTGTCCGGGCGCGTCACGATCAGCCACGCCTATTCGCTGGGCGCCTTCCCTCCCAACGACTTGCTGGCGCTGGCGGATCGCCTGGCCGAACTCGGCATATCGATCATGAGCTGCGCTCCGCCACACGTCACGGTGCCGCCGGTGGCCATGCTGCGCAGCCGCGGCGTCAATGTGTGTTCGGGCTCCGACGGAATCCGCGACGCCTGGAGCCCGATGGGCAACGGCGACATGCTGGAGCGGGCCATGTTGCTGGCTTTGCGTTTTGGCTGGAGCAAGGATGCGGAACTGGCCATGGCCTTTGACATCGTGAGTTCGGGCGGAGCACGTGCACTGGGCATCCCGAACTACGGCCTGGAAGCGGGATGCCAGGCCAACCTGTTACTCATCCCGGCAGAGAACCTCGCCGAAGCGGTGGTAGACCGCAGCATGCAGCGCACCGTGATCAGCCACGGCAGGATCGTGGCGCAGGGCGGTGTGTTCACGGGACTCTGAAAGAAAGAAACGGAAACGCCATGCGCACCTGTCTCAAAGCCTCATTCGTCGTCGGATTCAACGGCTCGGCGCACGTGTTGTGGCGCGACGCCGAGGTCGTGTTCTCGGGCGACACGATAGAGTTTGTCGGGCATAACTTTCCCGGGCATGTGGACAAGACGGTGGACTATGGGCACGCCCTGATCAGCCCGGGCCTGATCGATCTGGACGCCCTGGGTGATCTCGATTCCGGCGTGTTGACGCTGGACAACGGCAGCAAGCTGGAGATGGGCCGCCTGTGGTCCGAAGACTACCTGCGCCAAGGACCGCGTGAGTCATATACCGATGAGGAAGAACGCTTCAAGTACCGCTACGCCTTCACGCATTTGATCCGCAACGGCATTACCACCGCGCTGCCCATCACCTCGATGTATTACCGTGCCTGGGCTGAACGTTACGACGAATTTGCCAGCGTCGTGGACATAGCCGGCGAACTGGGAATCCGGGCCTACCTGGGGCCGTGTTACATGAGCGGCATGACCTATGTGCGCCAGGACCGCTCGCTGGACCAGTTCTGGGATGAGCCACGGGGTCTGTCAGGATTGGAGCAAGCCCTGCGGTTCTTCCGTGATTTTGATGGCGCCCATGGCTGCCTGGTGCGCGGCATGCTGGCGCCAGACCGCATCGAGACCTGCACGCCACAACTGCTGGCGCGCACCGCCGCGGCCAGTGCCGAGCTCAAGGCGCCGGTCCGTTTGCATTGCTGCCAATCCGTTTATGAATTCGAGACCGTCGAAAAGTTGCGGCACGCCACGCCCCTGGGCTGGCTGGAGCAACTGGGCTTGCTGACGCCGCGCGCCATTCTTCCGCACGGCATTTACATCAGCGGCCATCCAGGCGTGTCCAACAAGAGTGACCACGACTGGCGGCGACTGACTGGCTCCGGAGTGACCATTGCGCACTGCCCCGCGGTTTTCGCGCGCACCGGCGAGGCCCTGGATTCTTTTGGCAAATACCGCGCAGCCGGCATCAACATGGGGCTGGGCACCGACACCTGGCCGCCGGACCTGCTGCACAACATGCAGCTTGGCCTGTACATGGCACGCGTGGTGGAAGGTGGCGCGGCACAAACCGCGATGGCGGACCTGTACAACGCGGCGACCCTTGGCGGGGCAAAGGCCCTGGGCCGCGACGACCTGGGCCGCCTGGCGGCCGGCGCGCAGGCCGACATTGTGGTGTTCGACCTCAAGGCGCCGCACCTCGGCCCGTTCTTTGACCCGTTGAAGAACCTGCTGGTGGCCGGACGCGGCACCGACTGCCGCGCCAGCTACATTGGTGGCCGCAGCGTGATGGAAGACTTTGAGGTGTGCGGCATCGACATGCACGCCCTGCAAGATCAGGCCAACCGGCAATTCGAGAAACTGATGGCCAGCCACCAAAGCCGGGCTTTCGGCAATCCGCCGCCAGAGCGGCTGTTTCACCCGGTTTTTCCCTGGGCAAGCTGACGGGCCGCGACGTCCGGTAGCCAATACGGCGGCTACCCACTTAGCTCCACTGGCCCCAGGATGCAGCGTTTGCGCTTTCTCCATGGGCACGCAGCGCGGCGAGTGCCAGCGCATGGACGCGTCATACGCCAAGGTGGAGCGACTGGCCAGCGCCAAACTCGAATTTTGTGCATCGGTAACGCGCACGGCGGGCGCAGGAAACGCTTGCAAATATGGGCGTTCCACGCATGGTCTTCTGGCGACAAGCGTTCGCGCGGGGCGTTGACACTGTAACAAGGTGTGAGTTCGCAGAACTGCTGGACATGCCGTCTGTCTAATTTTTATATACGGGATTTCCCCGTATATATTTACGCTCGAGATCATGAGCCAGCACTTGAAAGGCGTAGCGAAACGCCTGACATTTTCGCTACTGCTCGCATCCGGTCTTGCAGGCTGCGCCACATATGAGGCCGCCTATCCGGGAGGTTACTCGCCCTATGGCACGTACCCATATGGTCAGCCCGCCTATGCAATCGCTCCAGACTATATAGGGGCCTCTGCGTTCTTCGACTTTGGGCTCTTTTCAGACGGTGGTCATCGTCATCACAGGTTCCATGGTGATCATGATGGGTTCCACGACGGTAGTCATGGACTCCAGGGCGGAAAAGGTTTCGGCCACCACGTAGGCATGGGCGGAATGACTCCGGCCACTCGTACCACCAGCGCCCAAGGTGGAGTGGGTCACCACGAAGGCAAGGGCGAAGTGGGTCATCATGAAGGCGCAGCCGGAATGGGTCACCACGAAGGCGGCATGGGCGCTAGGGGCGGAGAAAGCCATCCTGGCCTCCTCCGTCATTAGACTGTCGCAGCGACCGCGTAACACACAGGGGCGTAAAAATGCCCGCGCAGGGCGGGCTGGTCGCATCGCTCACTTCAGAGATCAAAGTTTCGCATTTGTTGCCACTAAAAGACTGCATCGGACTTTTGGCGATGTGATTGGCCAATTTACCCGACGTTTTGGTCGGCGCAATCCCGACAACACACCGGCAACGAGGTCCACTACAGAATTTGCTCGCAACAGTCCGCCCTTTGCGGTCACTGAGAATTGAGCTCGGGGTGAACCAGGGCTCTTTATTCCATTTCTAAATCATTCGTGAACACGAAGGCGAAGCGCAGACAGTACAGACGTACGGCAAGCGAAGCCGACAAAGTGCACGGATGATTTAAAAATGGAATAAGGTGTTTTCCTAGATACGTTTACTAGAGGGAACGCCACGGTCGTGGTGCTCTCCTGTGGGCCCGAAGCAGCCTTCCGCCGGCAAAAAGACATTGGCGATGGCTCAAACCTTCCGGGAAGTTTTCTTTGATGCAATGACGATGTTTGCGCTTTCTACAAACCCCTGTATCAACCGCAAGCGAGCAGATGCGCGAAGCCACAAAACCCCAAAACGACGCGCTTCGGAAGGCATTGGGAGGGCGATTTTGGTGACCCGTTGGCCTTCGAGCAGCGGCGAGGCGATGTCCGGTATGAGGGACACGCCGAGTCCACGATCCACCATCATCGCGATGGCCAGCAGCGAGCTCAGCTCAAAGCGCTCCTGCGGCACGATGCCGGCTGCGCGGATGTAGCGATCAGCCTGCTTGCCGCCGCCAAGGCTTCGGTCGTAGCGAATCAGTGGCGAAGTGCGCAGGAGTTCGTGGGGGTCCCGGCCTGCCAGGCGGCTTGGCACCAGCAACACGAGCGGCTCCTCTCTTAGCAATGTCCAATCGAAGGTTTTCGCAAGCGTGAAATTCGGGTAGAGGCAGACCGCCGCATCCAGCTCACCCTGTTCGACGGCCCGGTATAGCGTGCTGGTCGTTCCCGATTGAAGAAACACCTTGGCGCCGGGATGCGATTTGACGAAGCGGGCGAGGATGTCGGGGAGCAGGCTGTGAAGGGCGGTGTTGATGGTGCCGACGACAAGCTCTCCGCCGGCCATGTCGCTGCCAAGAAGCGCCTTGATGTCGCCAACGTCACGCAGAAGCGCCCTGGCCCTGGTCACCAATAGATGGCCGGCCCCGGTCGGCTGCACCGTGCGGCCGGCGCGCGCCAGCAGCGGCGCGTTGAGCTCGCGCTCCAGCGTGCGGACCTGCTGAGCGACGGCGGCGGGTGTCAGGTCGAGCCGGCGTGCCGCTTCGGACATCGAGCCCGATTCCACGACCAGAAGGAAGCTGCGAAGATAGGCTGTTTCCATAAATATACATTTTCTATCATCTCATCATAGAGTGTGTATGTTGTTCTTGCTTCATGCATGGCCGACACTGCCTTCATGAGAAGCAAACTGTTTGTTCCGGGCTCGCGCCCCGAGCTCTTCGCCAAAGCCTTGAACGGCGCCGCGGACGGCATCTGTTTTGATCTTGAAGACGCGGTTGCCGAGCCGCGCAAAGCCGAGGCCCGAAGCGCCGTACGCGAATTTTTGCAAAGCGGCGGGACAGCGGCCACGGGCAAGATTCTGATCGCCCGGGTCAACGCGATGGACACGCCGCACTTCGCGGACGACATCGCCGCCGTGGTCCAGCCCGGCGTGCATCTGATCAATCTGCCCAAGCCGGAAAGTCCAGCGCATGTGTGCGCCGCCGTCGCGGCGATCGCCCGTGCCGAACATGCCAACGGTGTACGCACGCCGCTTGGCCTCCTGCTCAACATCGAAGCACCGAAAGCGCTGCGCATGGCCGCCGAACTCGCGGCGGCGGACCCGCGCGTGGTTGGCCTTCAAATGGGCCTGGGCGATCTGTTCGAACCCCTGGACATCGCCCGACGCGAACCTGCGGCGATCCAGCAGGCGATGTTCGCGATCCGCATGGCGGCCGGCGAGGCCGGCGTCTATGCCTACGACGGGGCGTTCGCCGACATTCGGGACACCGAAGGCTTCCGCGCCGAGGCGGCGTTGTCGCGCCGTCTGGGTTTCCTGGGCAAGACCTGCATCCACCCGAGCCAGATCGCCATCGCCAACGAGGTATACCGCCCGTCCGACGAGGAAATCGCGCACGCGTGCAAGGTCGTCGAGGCCGCCCGCAAAGCGGATGCCGACGGCGTAGGCGCCTATGTGGTCGACGGAAAAATGATCGACATCCCCTTCGTGATCCGCGCCCGCGCCATCGTCGCAAGCGCCCGCAGCCTCGGGCTTCTGCCCGGCTGAATATCGACCGAGAGCGTGAGAGTTTTTCGAATTCACTCCCTCTCCCTCTGGGAGAGGGCGGGGGTGAGGGCCGGTGAGTGGCCACGACCGGGGCGCGCGGGCCCCCCCCCCCCCCCCCCCCCCCC
>NZ_BCYO01000017.1 GCF_001598235.1 Polaromonas jejuensis NBRC 106434
CGGCTGCGCCCACTGCAGCCCCCATCCCAGCCTTCCCCCAAAGGGGGAAGGAGCAGCACCAGGAACGCCCGCCCTATACGCTTGACGCACCCGGTTGGTTACCCTGGATGATTGAAGAGCAGAAGGCCACCCGCGAAGCGGTGGCGCTCTACGACCAGACCTCGTTCTCCAAATACCTGCTGCAGGGCCGCGACGCACTGGCCGTGCTGCAACGCCTGTGCGCCAACGAGATGGACGTGCCTATCGGCAAGATGGTCTATACCGCCCTGCTCAACGAGCGCGGCGGTTTTGAAAGCGACCTCACGGTGATGCGGCAGGCCGCGGACCGCTTCATGATCATCACCGGCTCGGCGCAGACCGTGCGCGACTACGACTGGATCTCGCGGCATATCGGCGAGGCCGAGCACGCGGTGCTGACCGACGTCTCGGCGCTGTACTCGGTGCTCTCGGTCATGGGTCCGAAGGCGCGCGAACTGCTGGGCCGGGTCAGCCCCGACGATCTGTCGCCCGAGGCGCTGAAGTTCTCCTGGACCAAGGAGATTGATGTCGGTTTTGCGCGTGTGCGTGCCGCGCGCATGAGCTATGTCGGCGGCCCGGGCTTTGAGCTGTATGTGCCGATTGAAATGGCGCGCCATGTCTACCTGGCGCTGATGGAGGCCGGCCAGCCGCTGGGCCTGCGCGACGCGGGCTACTACGCGCTCGACGCCTTGCGCATCGAGCAGGGCCGCCGCGCCTGGGGGGCCGAGCTGGGGCCGGATGAAACGCCCTGGGAGGCGGGCCTGGCTTACGCCGTCAAGCTCGACAAGCCCGCAGCATTCATGGGCAAGGAGGCGCTGCGCCAGGCCCAGGGCCAGCCGCTGCGCAAAAAGCTGGTGACGCTGGTGTTTGAGACGCCCGATGCGTTTGCCTGGGGCGGCGAGGCCATCCTGTTCAAGGGCGAATCGGTGGGGGAAATCTCCTCGGTCGGCTGGAGCCCGCTGGCCGGCGCCTGTGTGGCGCTGGGCTATGTGCGCGGCGACAGCGCCAACCAGGCGCATGCCGGCACGCCGGCACAGATCGAACTCTGGGGCGAACGCGTGGCGGTAACACTGCACGATCAATGGCCGCCGGCCAGGCGTTAAGCACGAGTTGCTATAGATTTAATAGCTGTTGACGCCCGTATTGTTTGGGCTGAGGCCTGTCTTTGCTCTGACGGACGGGCGGTCGCGCTCATTCCGCGCCGCCCTGGCCGATGCCGACGAAGCGCACCGTCACGCGCGTGCCCGGCGACTGCGCATGCCCCGGCAGCCTGGCGTCTTCAATGGTGATGGTGGCGCCGTGCTGCTGGGCAATTTCCAGAACAATCGCCAGGCCCAGGCCGGAGCCATCCACGTTGGTGCCCAGCGTGCGGTAAAAAGGCTGGAACACCAGCTCGCGCTCGGATTCCAGAATGCCGGGTCCCGAGTCCTCAACCAGCAGCACCAGCACGCCGCTGAAGCGGTCGGTCATCAGCCGCAGCGTGACCTGGCCTTTTTCGGGGGTGTAGTTGATGGCGTTGTCGAGCAGGTTGCGCACCAGTTCCTTGAGCAGGGTCGGGTTGCCTTCGAGCTGCGTCGCCTGCTCGCCGGCGGCGGGCCCGTCGTAGCCGAGGTCGATCTGCTTTTCCAGCGCACGCGGCACCGAGTCGGCCATGACTTCCGAGACGACGTGCACCAGGTCCACGCGCTGCTTGGCCAGGCTGCGGCCTGTGGTTTCGGCGCGGGCCAGCGCCAGCAGCTGGTTCACAGTGTGGGTCGCGCGTATGCTGGCGCGGCCAATCTGCTTGAGCGACTTCTTGAGGTCCTCGGCGTCGGTTTCGCGCTGCGCCAGATCGGCCTGCATGCGCAGGCCGGCCAGCGGTGTCTTGAGCTGGTGCGCCGCGTCGGCCAGAAAGCGCTTTTGCGTGGTGAGCGAGACCTTGAGCCGGCTCAGCAGGTCGTTGATTGACGACACCAGCGGCGCCACCTCTTCGGGCACCGCGGTGTCATCGAGCGGGCTCATGTCGTCGGACTTGCGCGCGCGTATGCGTCTTTCAAGCTGCGCCAGCGGCTTGATGCCGCGCACCAGCGCCAGCCACACCAGCAGCACGGCCAGCGGCAAGGTCACGAACTGCGGCACCATGGTGCCCTTGACGATTTCGGTCGCCAGCGTCTTGCGCTTTTCCAGCGTTTCGGCCACCTGCACCAACACCGGTGAAGTGGCCGGCGCCGCGCCCTGCACCTCCACCTTGATCCAGGTGTAGGCCACGCGCACATCCTCGCCCTGGATGACGTCTTCGCGCAGCCGCACTTCGCCGTTGGTGAGCTTTTCCTCGTCCGGCGGCAGGGGCAAATCGTGTTCGCCGCTCAGGTATTCGCCGCGCGGCCCCAGCACCTGGTAATAGACCTGGTCGGTGTCGTCGGCGCGCAGGATTTCGCGTGCCGGCCCCGTCAGGTTGAACTGCACCTGGTTGTTCTTGACCACCACCAGCTTGGCCAGCGCCTGCACGTTGTATTCCAGCGCCCGGTCAAACGGCTTGCCGGCAATGTTCTGTGCCACCAGCCAGGTCAGCGCCAGGCTGATGGGCCACAGCAGCAGCAGCGGCGTGAGCATCCAGTCGAGGATCTCGCCAAACAGGCTGCGCCGCTCGCGCTGGAAAAGTCTTAAGGCCAAGGATCAGGGTGCTCCATATCAACGGTCTGCGGTTTTTGCTCCTTCCCCCTTTGGGGGAAGGTCGGGATGGGGGCGAGCGGGGGCGAATTGACCTTGCAGTTCAGGTTCCGGAGGCGGCAGGCCCCCATCCCAGCCTTCCCCCAGCGGGGGAAGGGGCAAGGCGCATCAACTGGGAATCTTCTCAAGACAGTAACCGAGGCCGCGCACCGTCGCAATGCGTATCGGCCCTTTTTCAATCTTCTTGCGCAGGCGGTGGATATACACCTCGATCGCGTTGTTGCTGACTTCCTCGCCCCATTCACAGAGGCGCTCGACCAGCTGGTCCTTGCTGACGAGGCGGCCGGCGCGCTGCAGCAGCACTTCCAGCAAGCCCAGCTCGCGCGCCGACAGCTCCAGCATCTGGCCGTCGATGGTGGCCACGCGCCCGGCCTGGTCATACACCAGCGGGCCGTGCTTGATGGTGCTGCTGGCGCCGCCCATGCCGCGACGGGTCAGGGCGCGCACACGCGCTTCCAGCTCCTGCAGCGAAAAGGGCTTGGCCATGTAGTCGTCGGCGCCGTAGTCCAGTCCCTTGACGCGCTCTTCCACGCTGTCGGCTGCGGTGAGTATCAGCACCGGCATGGCCGAGCCGCGCGCGCGCAGCCTTTTCAGCACTTCCAGGCCGTGCATGCGCGGCAGACCCAAATCAAGAATCAGCAGGTCGAATTCGGTGTTGGTGAGCAGGGCCGCATCGGCCTCGGTGCCGCTGGCCACATGGTCAGCCGCTGCGCCCGACGCGCGCAGGGTGCGCAGCAGGCCATCCGCCAGGACCTGGTCGTCTTCGGCAATCAGAATACGCATGGCTGTCTCCAGGTGTCAGCCCCGGCAGGACCTGCGGGACCGTGTTTTACTTGTCAGGCAAATTTTAGGCTTTTGCGGCCCTGGATTTGCTGACAGGCCCTAAGCGCTCGCATAGGCCTCCAGCCCCAGCGCCACCACGGTGGCCACATCCTGCCCGACGGCCTGCCGGAACTCCTCTTCGGCCTGCGCCACGGCGCGCCTGAAGGCTTCCAGCCACAGCAGGCCGGATTCGGTGAACACCACCTGCCGGGCCCGTTTGTCATGCGGGTCGGCCTCGCGCCGCACCAGCCCCCAGGCTTCGCACTGGTCGACCAGGTCGCCCATGGCCTGCTTGCTCATGCCGGCGCTGCTGGCCAGCTCGGTCAGGCGCGAGCCGCCCACGGCCAGGTGGCGGGTGATGTGAATGTGCGCGGCGCCCACCTGGTCGCGCGCGGCCAGGTTGGACAGTGCCAGCGGCACTTCCACGCTGCTGGCCATGAGTGCCAGCACGCGTTCGTCAAAGCGGCGCAAGGCATGGCCGAGCCGGCGCCCCAGATGCGTGAGGCGCCAGCCCAGATCGATGGGGGGATTGGCTTCGTCCGGTGGTTTTTGAGCTGGCGCTTGGGTACGGCTTTGTTGCATGCTGCCATCGTAGCAATTAATCAGGCAAACTGACTAAAAACAGGGTTTACTTATTTATATGGCGCCCATAAAGTACTGGTCATGCATCCAGCCTGTTTTTAAAAGCAGCGACTGAAAACACGCAAAAGTTTTTTACATCATTGATTTTCAAGGAGTTTTTCATGGAATTGACCAGCAAACTGAATCCCGCCCAAAACCCTGTGCAAACCGCTGCCCTGAACACCGAAAAAGCCAAGGCCCTGCAGGCCGCGCTGGCCCAGATCGAAAAGCAGTTCGGCAAGGGCACCATCATGAAGCTGGGCGCCGGCGAGGTGATCGAGGACATCCAGGTGGTCTCCACCGGCTCGCTGGGCCTGGACATTGCGCTGGGCGTCGGCGGCCTGCCGCGCGGCCGCGTCGTCGAAATCTACGGGCCGGAGTCGTCCGGCAAAACCACGCTGACCCTGCAGGTGATTGCCGAGATGCAAAAGCTCGGCGGCACCTGCGCCTTTGTCGATGCCGAGCATGCGCTGGACATCCAGTATGCGCAAAAGCTCGGCGTGAACCTGCAGGAGCTGCTGATCTCCCAGCCCGACACCGGCGAGCAGGCGCTCGAGATCGTCGATTCGCTGACCCGCTCCGGCGCGGTCGACCTGATCGTGGTGGACTCGGTGGCGGCGCTCACGCCCAAGGCCGAACTCGAAGGCGAAATGGGCGACTCCCTGCCCGGCCTGCAAGCCCGTTTGATGAGCCAGGCGCTGCGCAAGCTGACCTCCACCATCAAGAAGGCCAACTGCATGGTGATCTTCATCAACCAGATCCGCATGAAGATCGGCGTGATGTTCGGCAGCCCCGAAACCACCACCGGTGGCAATGCGCTCAAGTTCTACGCCTCGGTGCGCCTGGACATCCGCCGCATCGGCTCCATCAAAAAAGGCGAAGAGGTCATCGGCAACGAAACCCGCGTCAAGGTGGTCAAGAACAAGGTGGCCTCACCGTTCAAGACCGCCGAATTCGACATTCTGTATGGCGAGGGCATCAGCCGCCTCGGCGAGGTGCTGGACCTGGGGGTGGCCGGCCACATCGTGGAAAAGGCCGGTGCCTGGTACGCCTTCAACGGCGAAAAAATCGGCCAGGGCCGCGACAACTCGCGTGAATTCCTCAAGGAGAACCCGGAGCTCGCGATCGAGATCGAAAACAAGGTGCGCGAGTCGCTGGGCATTCCGCTGGTGCAGGCCGCGGTGGATGCCGGCTATGCGTCAGACAAGGCGGCCAAGCCCGCCAAGGCGGAGAAGGCCGTGAAAGCCGGCGTCTGAGGTTCACAAGCTAAACCAGGCCCTGACCCAGGCTGTGTGGGTGCAGTCAGCTCCTGAAAAGAGAGCAACTGTGGCCCGCGCGGGAGCCGCGGCTATCCATTCATTCGATGAACACAGCCAAACCAGCGACCAAGGCGGGCTTTGCACTCTCGCTCAAGGGACGTGCCCTGCGTTATCTGGCGGCCCGCGAACATTCGCGGGCCGAGCTGGAGCGCAAGCTGGCTCCGCATGAGGAAGCGCCGGGCCAGCTGGCGCAGGTGTTGGATGAGCTGCAGGCCAAGGATTTCATCAGCGAGGCGCGCGTGGTCGAGTCGGTGATCCACCGGCGCGCCGGGCGTTACGGCGCGGCGCGCATCAAGCACGAACTGCTGAACAAGGGGCTGGGCGCGGAGGCCGTGGCCGAGGCGATGGACGGCCTCAAGGCCAGCGAACTGGCGCGTGCCCGCGAGATCTGGCGCAAGAAGTTTGACGGGCCGGCAGCGGACGCCGCCGGGCGCGCCAAACAGATGCGTTTTCTGGCGGCCCGCGGTTTTGGCGGCGAGGTGATTCGCCGCGTGGTTTCCGGCCCGGACGATGAATAACGCCCTGGGATCAATGAAATCGGGCTCTGGCCCAATAAAAATGGGCGTAGTAAGCTATTAAATATATAGCAAATCAAAGCCCGAGCATCAGCTTCAGGTTTTGCACCGCGGCGCCGGAGGCGCCCTTGCCCAGGTTGTCCAGCCGCGCTACCAGCACGGCGTGGCGGTAGCTGTCGTTGCCAAACACGCGCAACTCCATCTTGTTGGTGTCCTTGAGCGCCAGGGCGTCCAGCTTGCCGGAGGAGGGCGCAGCTTCCACCGTCACCCATTCGCTGCCGGCGTAATGCCTTGCCAGCACCGCCTGCAGCTGCGCGGCGCTGGGTTGGCCGGGCAGCAGGTCCAGGTGCAGCGGCAGCTGCACCAGCATGCCCTGAATGAAGTTGCCCACCGAGGGAATGAACACCGGGCGGCGTGTGAGGCCGGTGTATTTCATGATTTCGGGCAGGTGCTTGTGCTCCAGGCTCAGGCCGTAGAGCTCGAACGCGGGGGCGGTGCCGGCTTCGTAAGCCTCGATCATCTGCCGGCCGCCACCGGAGTAACCGCTGACGGATGGCAGGCTCAGGGGGAAATCGGCCGGAAGCAGGCCGGCGTCCACCAGCGGGCGGATCAGCGCAATCGCGCCGGTGGCATAGCAGCCGGGGTTGGCCACGCGCTCGGCCGCCATGACGGCTTCGCGCTGGCCCTTGACCAGTTCGGGAAAGCCGAAGACCCAGCCCGGCGCGGTGCGGTGGGCCGTGGAGGCGTCAATGATCTTGGGCTTTTTGCCGGTGAGCGAGTCAATCATGGCCACCGATTCACGCGCCGCGTCGTCGTGCAGGCACAGGATCACCAGGTCCACCTGCGCCATCAGTTCGCGCTTGGCGGCCGGGTCCTTGCGCAGTTCGGGCGCGATGCTGACCAGCTTGATGGGCGACATGGCTTGCAGGCGTTCACGGATTTGCAGGCCTGTGGTGCCGGCTTCTCCATCAATAAAAACTTTGGGCATAAGAACTTTCGGTGGACTAACAGGCGGCCAAGCAACAGCCGGAGGCGCGCGCCAGGGTCAATGGGGTAGTTAAAACGGCTTAAGAATTGTGCGTCGCAACATGATACAGTTCCGAGTTGCTGCCTGCAGTAACCGCTAACATGCTGGTTTTGAGCCGATGTGGCTTGTTTTGACATCCCAACAGCACCTGCCCAAACCCCTGTTGCACCCCTCTTTTACTGAATCCTGAAGGTTTTTCATGAAAATTCACGAGTACCAAGGCAAGGAAATCTTGCGCAATTTTGGTGTGCCTGTGCCGCGCGGTATTCCTGCGTTCACGGTGCAGGAAGCGGTGGAAGCCGCACAGAAGCTCGGCGGCCCGGTGTGGGTAGTCAAGGCGCAGATCCACGCCGGTGGCCGTGGCAAGGGCGGCGGCGTGAAGGTTGCCAAGACCATTGACGATGTCAAGCGCATCGCTGGCGAAATCCTCGGCATGCAGCTCAAGACGCACCAGACCGGCCCTGAAGGCCAGAAGGTCCGCCGCCTCTACATCGAAGACGGTGCTGATATCCAGAAGGAATACTACGTCTCCCTCGTGACCGATCGCGCCACCCAGAAGGTGGCCTTCATCGCGTCGAGCGAAGGCGGCATGGACATCGAGGAAGTGGCCCATTCCACGCCCGAGAAGATCATCACCGAATACATCGACCCGCTCACCGGCCTGAATGCCGCGCAAGCCACCAAGATCGCCAACGGCATCGGCCTGCCTGCAGAGTCCACCGCCCAGGCCGTGGACATCTTCCAGAAGCTCTACAAGTGCTACATGGACACCGACGCGTCGCTGGTGGAAATCAACCCCCTGAACCGCGACAGCAAGAACCAGCTGATGGCGCTGGACGCCAAGTTCAACTTCGATCCCAACGCGCTGTTCCGCCACCCTGAAATCGTGGCCTTCCGCGATCTGGACGAAGAGGATCCGGCCGAAATCGAGGCCAGCAAGTTTGACCTGGCCTACATCAGCCTGGACGGCAACATCGGCTGCCTGGTGAACGGCGCCGGCCTGGCCATGGCCACCATGGACACCATCAAGCTGTTCGGCGGCGAGCCCGCCAACTTCCTGGACGTGGGCGGCGGCGCCACCGCCGAGAAGGTCACCGAAGCCTTCAAGATCATGCTGAAGAACCTCGATGTCAAGGGCATCCTGGTCAACATCTTCGGCGGCATCATGAAGTGCGACACCATTGCCGACGGCGTGATCGCCGCCTGCAAGGCGGTCAACCTGTCGGTTCCGCTGGTCGTGCGCATGAAGGGCACCAACGAAGACCTGGGCAAGAAGATGCTGGCCGACTCCGGCCTGCCCATCATTGCCGCAGACACCATGGCCGAAGCCGCGACCAAAATCGTCGCCGCCGTCAAGTAAGCCCGCGCAAGCGATTAGGAACAAGCATGTCGATCTACATCAACAAACACACCAAAGTCATCACGCAAGGCATTACCGGCAAGACCGGTCAATTCCACACCCGCATGTGCCGCGACTACGCGAACGGCAAAGAGGCCTTTGTGGCGGGCGTGAACCCCAAGAAAGCCGGCGAGGACTTCGAAGGCATCCCGATTTACGCCAACGTGACCGAGGCCGCCCAGGCGACCGGTGCGACCGTGTCGGTGATTTACGTGCCGCCGGCTGGTGCCGCTGCTGCCATCTGGGAAGCGGTTGAAGCCAATCTCGACCTGGCGATCTGCATCACCGAAGGCATTCCCGTCCGTGACATGCTGGAAGTGCGCAACCGCATGAAGGCCAAGGAAGCCGCCGGCGGCAAGAAAACCCTGCTGCTGGGCCCCAACTGCCCGGGTCTCATCACGCCCGACGAGATCAAGATCGGCATCATGCCCGGCCACATCCACCGCAAGGGCCGCATTGGCGTGGTCAGCCGCTCCGGCACGCTGACCTATGAAGCCGTGGCGCAGCTCACCGAGATCGGCCTGGGCCAGTCCAGCGCCGTCGGTATTGGTGGCGACCCGATCAATGGCCTGAAGCATATCGATGTGATGAAAGCCTTCAACGACGACCCGGACACCGACGCCGTCATCATGATTGGCGAAATCGGCGGCCCGGATGAAGCCGAAGCGGCCATGTGGTGCAAGGCCAACATGAAAAAGCCCATCGTCGGTTTCATCGCCGGCGTGACGGCACCAGCCGGCAAGCGCATGGGCCACGCCGGTGCGCTGATCTCTGGCGGTGCCGACACAGCCGATGCCAAGCTGGCGATCATGGAGGAGTGTGGTTTCACCGTGACGCGCAACCCTTCCGAAATGGCCAAGCTGCTGAAGGCCCTGCTCTAAGGCAATGCATCATGGATGTTGCCGGTAGCTAGAACTTATTGCTTGGATAAGCAGTAGTACTAATCCCGGCAGGGGTCGCTCCGGATTAAACTGAAAGCAATTTGAAAGAAAGCGCTAATCGGCGCTTTTTTTCATGCTTAACAACGGAGCCGCCATGATTTTCGGACTAGACCTCGCATCGCCTTTGTTCTGGAGCGCCTTCGGCTCCATCGTGCTTGCCAACATCGTGCTGTCCGGCGACAACGCCGTGGTGATTGCCATGGCGGCGCGAACGCTGAAACCCGAGCAGCGCGGCAAGGCGATCTTCTGGGGCAGCGCCGCCGCGATCGTGATGCGTATCGTGCTCACCATCGTGGCCATCCAGCTGCTGAGCCTGCCCTACCTGAAGATAGTCGGCGCCATTTTGCTGGTCTACATCGGCGTTGACCTGCTCAAGGGTGAAGAAGAGGAAGACGGCGAAGGCCATGAAATCAACGGCATGATGGCCGCCATCCGTACCATCCTGATTGCCGATCTGGTCATGAGCCTGGACAACGTGCTGGCCGTGGCCGCGGCCGCCAAGGGCAATCTGCCGCTGCTGATACTGGGCCTGCTGGTGAGCATTCCCTTGATCGTTTTCGGCGCCACGCTACTGACCAAGGTCATGGAGCGCTTTCCTATCATCATCACGATTGGTGCGGCGCTGCTGGGCTTCCTGGCCGGCGAAATGCTGCTGACCGATCCGGCCGTGACCACCCATCTGGGCGCCGTGAGCGAGCAAACAGTCACCTTTGGCGGCATGGTGGGGGCCGTACTGGTCGTGGCCTTGGGGACTTACCTCACGAAGCGCCAGCAAAAGACAAGCTCGGCCACCTAAGGAAATGATGTTTTCCCCCCGTTCGCCCAGCCTCGGGGCGGCGGGCAGTGACC
The DNA here is from genome assembly GCF_001598235.1 of Polaromonas jejuensis NBRC 106434. GTDB lineage: Bacteria > Pseudomonadota > Gammaproteobacteria > Burkholderiales > Burkholderiaceae_C > Polaromonas > Polaromonas jejuensis. The sequence goes on from NZ_BCYO01000017.1 coordinate 10,221, forward strand.
GGCCCCAACACCGGTCCCATGGCGCCTCTATGGCGCCAGGTCTTGCCTGAGACCTGAGTAGAGGCCGGATTTTGCCAAATAGTACCTATTTGCCGCATTAGTTGCGGCCCGCGTGCAAAAGTCGCTTGTCCGCCAGCCCCCCCCTCTGTTAATGTCCGCTGTCAGGTGCTTGTAGCTCGTCCGAACCGATTGGCGGGAGCCCTGAAGCGCGAAAATACCGATTAAATAAAGCGGCTGCGGCTGTGCGGCGAATCAGGACAGGGGATGGGCAGTGCGATCATCTGGCAAATGGAATCAGTTCTGGCCTGCCGGCTGGTTTTCCGGTCCTATGATGCATCCTTATACATCCACGCCGCTACCCCGCGTCCCCGTGGACCAGGGGCCCGGCGGCAGGCTTGCGTTGCGGATGGCGCAGACGCCGCGATAGCATGAACAAGATGATTTACCAGATTTGCACCCAAACAGACCCGGGGCTGGTGCGGGAGAACAATGAAGATGCGGTGGCGTTTGATGCGGCGACGCGGCTTTGTATCCTGGCCGATGGCATGGGCGGCTATAACGCGGGCGAGGTGGCCAGCGGCATGGCCGTGGCTTTTATCAAGTCGGAAATGGGCCGCTGGCTGTCTCATGCTGGCAGGCATGCCACTGCCAGGGAAGTGCGCCGGGCCCTGGAAATTTGTGTGGAAAATGCCAACCACTCGATTTTCAACGCGGCCAGCTCCAACCCCCAGTACGCCGGCATGGGGACCACGCTGGTGGTCGGTGTTTTCCAGGAAAACCGCCTGACGTTGGGCCATATCGGGGACTCGCGCTGCTATCGTTTGCGCGGTCAGGAACTTCAGCGGATCACCAAAGACCATTCCCTGCTTCAGGAGCAGCTGGATGCCGGCCTGATCACCCCCGAGCAGGCGCTGACCTCGTTGAACAGAAACCTTGTGACGCGTGCGCTGGGCGTTGAAGACACCGTGCTGGTTGAAGTCAACGAATACCGTGTGGAAGCGGGCGATATCTATTTGATGTGTTCGGACGGACTGTCGGACATGGTGACCGACCCTGGCATCGCTGCCATCCTGAAGGGGGCAGGAACGCTGGAGCATAAGGCCAAGCAACTGATTGTGGAGGCCAACGAAGCCGGCGGGCGTGACAATATTTCCGTATTGCTGGCGTGTGCGAAAGAAGACGCTGCGAAGCGCGGCCTTCTGTCCAGAATGCTGGGAAAATAGCGCGGTGACTGCAAAATTGAAAACAGACAGGAGTCGGCCATGCCGAAAATGATCGTCTCTCTTGACGGTGTCGTGATCAAGGAAGTCCAGTTGACGAAAGACCGGACATCCCTGGGCCGCAGGCCCTACAACGACGTGGTCATCGATAACCTGGCTGTAAGTGGGGAACATGCCGTGCTGCAAATGTCGGGCAACGAGGTTTACCTCGAAGACCTCAACAGCACCAACGGCACCTATGTCAATGGAAAGGCTGTCAAGAAGCAGTTGCTTCAAAACAATGACACCGTTGAGATTGGCAAGTACAGAATCAAGTACGTGAATGAGGCCGGGTCGGCCGCGTTTGAAAAAACCATGGTGGCAGGCCCCGCGGACACGACAGGGTTTGCCGCAACGGGCATTGCTGCTGCGCCGGTGGCCGATGCTGGCCTGGGTTCGGGGGCCGCCATCAAGGTCATGTCGGGGGCCGCTGCGGGTCGCGAAGTGGCCCTCGTCAAGGTGGTGACCACCATCGGCAAGCCAGGCGTTGCGGTCGCCGCCATTACCAGACGTCCCCAGGGTTTTGTCGTGACCCATGTGGAAGGCTTTGGCAAGCCCACATTGAACGGCACCGTCATTGGTGCCGAGCCGGTGACGCTGAAACATGGTGACATGCTCGAGTTGGCCGGCACCCATATGCAGTTTGTGCAGCATTGAAATGCGTGCCGGTGCGTTCCAGGTTCCGGCAAGGGGCATGGGCAGAGCCCTCTGGTGGTTGCGGGCCAGATGCGTTGGCGGATCACGCGGCCGGAGGTAGCGCGACCGAGTCGATGGCCCGGGCCCAGGGCTTCAAGTTTGATACCAGCTACCAACAGGGAAAACCGCATGAAAGTACGTGTACTGGGCTGCTCGGGGGCTATCGCCAGGGACTGCCGTACCACGTCTTTTTTGCTGGACCATGATCTGCTGGTCGACGCCGGCACGGGCGTTGGTGATCTCACGCTCGATGAAATGGCCGGTATCGATCATGTGCTGCTGACCCATTCCCACCTGGACCATGTCGCGGCGTTGCCGCTGATGGTGGATGCAATCGCTGCACGCAGGACCAGGCCCATTCAGGTTCACGCCCTGCAAGCCACGATTGACGCCCTGCAGGCGCATATTTTCAACAACACGATCTGGCCGGATTTTTCAAGAATCCCGACGCCGGCGGCGCCATTCATCCGCTTTCACCCGCTGGAGTTGGGGCAAACCTTGTGGCTGGCCGGCAAGCAGGTGGAAGTGCTGCCCGCTGTGCACACGGTGCCAGCGGTGGGCTACGCCGTGACCGGCAACAAGGGCTGTTGGGTGTTTACCGGCGACACCGAAATAAATCCTGCCTTGTGGGACCGCATCAATCAGCTGAACGTTGCCATGCTGGTGATTGAAACGGCATTTAGCAACCGCGAGCGCGGCCTGGCCCAACGCAGCCTGCATTTGTCGCCCGACGTGCTTGCCAGCGAGCTCGAGTGCATAGGCCCGGGCAGGAACTACCCGATTTACATCACCCATACCAAGCCGGCCGAGACGGCGCTCATCATGGCGGAGGTACAGCGGCTTGAGCAGACGCATTTGGCGGGGTCCAACCTGCCGCATGACATCCGATGGCTGCGGGCGGGGCAGGAGTTTGAGTTGTAAGCAGCCCTGCCGGAACGCGATCATGAGACGAGTTTTTCAAGTCTTCCGCAGGCTGTTTAAGGCAGATCGACTGCCCCTATACGCCGTCAATGGTCAATGAGGACTGCTGACCCATGCGAGCTCTGAAAGTGGGCAGCACGAAGAAAGTGATTACGGGTCTGAGCGATCTGAAAGTGCTCCGGCCGGCCGGTATCTGGTGACAAAAATGTCGTTTGTTTTGGTGTTAATGGTCAAAAAACGTAACTTTGACATGCCGGGTTTGGAAAAATATCACGCTTAAGTTCGCAAAAACGTCCTTGCAAGGCTTGGCATGCAATCTGCGTTAGTCCTTGCGTCAGTTTTTCCAACCAAGGAGTTTTAAATGAAGCGTTCCATGCAAAAGGTTCAAAAGGGTTTCACCCTGATCGAATTGATGATCGTTGTGGCGATTATTGGTATTTTGGCGGCCGTGGCTTTGCCGGCTTATCAAGATTACACCGTGCGTGCCAAAGTGTCTGAAGTGATTTTGGCCGCTTCCTCGGCGAAAACTAGCGTGGCCGAGGCTGCTCAGGTTAACGCGGCCATGCCCGCAACGGCGAGCTTGGTGGTTGATAATCAATCTTCGAAGTATGTATCGGGTGTCGCGTATTCCCAGACCGATGCCTCGACGGGTGTTATTACCGTGACAACTACAGCAGCAGGCGATGCGAAGATCAGCAGCAAGACACTTCAAATGACTGGAACCTTGGCCGCGAATGGTCAGGTGACATGGGTTTGCGCAGCAGGCGCTACCAATCCCATTGATGCCAAGTACTTGCCTGCAAGCTGCAAGTAATAAGTTTTTCGTGAATTGCTAAACACAAGAGGCCCTGAAAAGGGCCTCTTGCTTTTTCTGCATGATGAATTCCTTACTGACATCCGATATCCGCTGGTTTTCGCAGCGGCGAATGATTCGAGTGGGTGATCCACCGCTAACGTCTTTCTGGCTTGGCGGGTGGGCCTGTGCGCTGTCATGTGCATGGTTATTGCCGAATCATTACCCGCCGTGGGCTGGATTTCACGCTGATGCATGGACTGCGGCAGTACTTGCGCTGGCATCCGTCGCCGTGATCTTGCGTTCCAAATCGCCCACGCAGTGGCATGGCTCCGCTGTGCTGGTGGCGGTGCTGGTTTGCGTCCCGTGGCTGCAATACAGTGCAGGCCTGATTTCCTTCGCGGGACAGGCCTGGATCTCTACCGCTTATCTGTTGGGCCTGCTGTTGGCGTTGTTGACCGGTCAACGGTGGGAACGGGCATGCCCCGATCAGTTGGCTGGCGGCTTGTTCTGGGCTATTGGCGCGGCCTCTATTTTGTCAGTCAATCTACAGCTTCAGACTTGGCTGGGCTTGATGGACACGGGCATCTTTGATTTATGGTCCATGGGCTTGGCGGGTGAACGCCCCTATGCCAATTTTGGACAACCCAATCAGCTCGCAACCTTATTGCTCTGGGGTTTGCTGGCTTGTGCCTGGGGCTTTGTCAATCAAAAAATCAGAGCATCGGTGGCCTGGATGCTGGCCTGTTTTTTGTTGCTTGGCATCGCGCTGACCCAGTCCCGCACCGCTTGGCTCGGGTTGACATTCTTAGTGGGCGCAACGTGGGCTTGGAGACGACTTTGGCGTTCAAAATGGGTACCCTGGAGTGTAACCGCCTTGTTTGTGTTCTTTTGGGTGTGCCCCCCACTTTTAAGAGGGCTGGCCGACTCTTTGCTACTCGTCTCTGAACACAGTTACTTCAGAGGACAGCTCCAGGGTGAGTTGCGCCCCTTGGCTTGGCGCTTGTTCCTGAATGCGACTTTGAATCGTCCCTGGTTTGGATATGGGTGGACTGAGGTGGGGCACGCGCAGCTTGCTGTGGCATCTGCTTTTCCTCCTTTGCATGGGACCTTTGGGCAATCGCACAACCTGTTTCTTGATTTGGTTTTGTGGCTTGGTTGGCCGATCGGTCTTTTTGTATCTTTGGCCCTGGCTTGGTGGTTCAGTTCCTATATTCGAGCCGTCTCGAATGCGAAAGATGCCATGCTGGTCATGTTTCTTGGCGTCATTGGGATTCACGCCATGCTGGAGTTGCCGCTGCACTACGCCTATTTTTTGTTGCCAACAGGCATGGTGATGGGTGTGTTGAATAGTCGTGTTGGCGGGAAACCCGTGGGGATTACGCCGCGCTGGACGTTGAGTTGTCTCTGGCTTGCGGCGGCACTACTTTTTTCGGGTCTTGTTCGCGACTACTTCCGGGTGGAGTCTAGCTTTCAGACACTACGCTTTGAACTGGCACGCATCGGTACTTTGCCGCCAGGAAAGCCCCCAGACGTTGTGTTGTTGACCCAGTTGCGGGAAAGAATTGGTTTGATGCGCTACGAAGTGAAGCGAGGAATGAGCGCGGAGGAGTTGGCTTGGGTGCTTCAAGTGGTCAATGCTTATCCTGGTGGTGGCGTGCTCTATAAAGCCGCCACTGCGTTGGCTTTAAATGACCGTCGGGAGGAGGCGCGGCAATGGCTAAGCAGGATATGCAAAATTTCCAGCGTCGAGGAGTGTGATTTGATCAGACGCGTCTGGGCACAAGACTCTCATGGCAACCCGGCAATTGCCGCCGTTCCTTGGCCGAACTGAACGTTTTGTGAGGCCTATGGATCAATTATTTAATCGGGATTGGATTTAAATTCCCATCACCTGAAATCAAGTCGCTGATTTGGTTTAGTCGCCAACTCATCTGCCAATCACGCCCTCTGTTGAATATCAAAATAAGCTCTAATCCATGATTGGTTGGGGCAAATAGCTATTGCAAAAGTGGGCCATCAAGGTCAGCCTCACCCGACATTATCTTAAGCATTCAATTCGACGGCTCGGATAGTGGATTGCTGCGCTAAGCTCACAATGGCGACGCGCTTTCGCTTTGTTATTCCGGCGCCTCTTGACCTCGGCCTGCAGCGCGTGCCGATCGTCTGGATTTTGAGTCACCTGCTTGGCCAGACAAGATAATGGCTCGATTCAACTTTGATGTCCAAGCGCCCTGATTCGCTGCCTTTCCCTTGATTACGTCCATTCCCATTTTCCTGTTCATCGCATTGCCGTGGCTCAACCCGTTTGCCCCGGCGCCCACGCCGGCTGCCATGCCCTTGCTGTTCTCGTGGGCCTGCGCTGCGCTGCTGTTGGGCGTGTGGCGTCGGGGCCCTGACCGTTTGCGCGCAGGGCGCTGGATGCCTGCCATTGCATGGGCATGGCTGGCGGCGGGGCTGCTCAGCAGCGGGATCGGTTTGTGCCAGTATTTCGGCGCGGCGGGCCACTTTTCACCGTGGATGAACCAGACGGAAGTGGGCGAGGCGTTTGCCAATTTGCGCCAGCGCAACCAGTTTGCGACCTTGACCAGCCTGTCTCTGGCGGCCCTGCTGTGGCTTGCGGCAACGGGCCGCTTTGCCGGGCGCAGTCAGTGGTTGACGTGGGTCGCGGCGGGCTTGCTGGCGGCCGGAAACGCTGCATCTTCATCGCGAACGGGGCTGCTACAGCTCGGCTTGCTGTGCGCGCTATTCGGGATCTGGGGCGGATGGCGCCAGCCGGTGCTTCGCCGTGTGCTGGTGGCTGCGGTGGGGGCTTATGTGCTGGCAACGCTGGCACTGCCCTGGCTGGCCGGGCTGGATCTGTCGGCGCAGGGCATGTTGGCCCGCCTGCACGCGGGCGACCCGCTCTGCGCCAGCCGCCTGACGCTCTGGTCTAACGTGCTGCACTTGATTGCCCAGAAGCCCTGGCTGGGCTGGGGTTGGGGCGAGCTGGGTTACGCGCACTACATCACGCGCTACGATGGGCCGCGCTTTTGCGAGATTCTGGACAACGCGCACAACCTGCCCTTGCATCTGGCGGTGGAGTTGGGTGTGCCGGCCGCGTTGCTGCTGTGTGGCGCTTTCATATGGTGGGTCTGGCGGCAGCGGCCCTGGTCTGAGATGGATTCTTCACGCCAACTGGCTTGGGGCGTGCTGGCGCTGATCGGGCTGCACAGCCTGCTGGAGTACCCGCTCTGGTACGGGCCTTTCCAGATGGCCGTGGGGCTGTGCGTGCTCATGCTGCGGCGTGGCAATAACATGGACTCTGGCCAGGAATTCAAGCAAAATCGGCCCCTGGCCCATACATTGCGGGTGCATATAGCTATTGTTTTGATAGCGATAACCGGCTATGCGATGTGGGATTACCACCGCATCAGCCAGATTTACCGGGCGCCCGAGGTGCGCGCCGCGGCCTATCGTGACGATACGCTGGCCAAAATCCGCAACTCGTGGCTGTTTGCCAATCAGGTGCGCTTTGCCGAGTTGAGCATCACGCCGCTGACGCAGGCCAACGCGCAGTGGACCTTCGACACGGCAAGGGCGCTGCTGCACTATTCGCCCGAGCCGCGCGTCATTGAAAAGCTGATTGAGAGTGCGGTGATGCTGGGGCGCGATGATGAGGCCTTGTTTTATCTGGCAAGGTACCGCGCAGCGTTCCCAAAAGACCATGCCCAGTGGGCCAAGGCACATACGGTTGGTTGATGCGGGCCGGATGATCTGCAAAGTTCAACCCCAATTACAACGCGTGGCGCTCCTTGCCTGAGCGCCATCAGGGGCCCGCCAGATAGCTTCCCGATTTCCCCCCGTGCTTTTCGAGCAGTTTCACGTCGGTGATGGTCATGCCGCGATCGACAGCCTTGCACATGTCGTAGATGGTCAGCAGGGCCACCTGCACCGCTGTCAGCGCTTCCATCTCCACACCCGTTGGGCCGACGGTTTCGACGGTCGCGCGGCATGCGATGCTGGTATTTTTTTCATCCGGCGTGAAATCCACTGCGACGCGCGTTAACGCCAGCGGATGGCACAGGGGAATCAGGTCACTCGTTTTTTTGGCGCCCATGATGCCGGCAATGCGTGCAATGCCCAGCACATCGCCTTTTTTGGCATTGCCGCCAAGAATGACGGAAAGGGTTTCCGGATTCATGACGATACGGCCCTGTGCCACGGCGATGCGGTGTGTGGCCGCCTTGTCCGCCACGTCGACCATGTGGGCCTGGCCCTGAGCATCAAAATGGGTGAGCGCTGAAGAAGACGTCGTCATGCTGTTACAAAACCTTTACAACCATCCCTCATCATAAGAGCTTGGATTGCGGACCCACCACCACTGCCGAGGTAATTGCTTTTGTTCCCATCGATTCGTTCCAAAAATCTCCGCGCAAAAGGCGGCCTGGCCCTGAGCCGGCTGGCGCTGACCACCGTGGTGTTGGTGGCGTCTGCCAATGTCTCGCTGGCGCAAGCGCCCGGCGGCGCTGCAGGCTCCCTACCCTCGCTGGGCGACAACTCCGAGCTGGGCACCGCTGCGGAGCGCCGCATTGGGGATCGCATTGCCGTCAGCATTTACCGCGATCCGGATTACGTTGATGACCCGGTGCTGGGCGACTACCTTCAAGGCATCTGGCAGCCCTTGCTGGCGGCTGCGCGGGCGCGGGGTGAGCTGTCGGCCGAACTGGATGAACGGTTTGCCTGGGAGCTCTTTCTGGTGCGCGACCGGTCTATCAATGCGTTCGCGCTGCCCGGCGGCTATTTCGGGGTACACCTCGGTTTGATTTCCACCGTGAGCAACGCCGATGAAATGGCGGCGGTGCTGGGGCACGAGCTCAGCCATGTCACGCAGCGACATATTTCGCGCCTGATGACGCAGCAGAGCCGGCAAATGCCCTGGATGATTGCCGCCATGGTTCTGGGCGCCCTCGCGGCTGGAAAAAGTGGTGATGTTGCCGGCGCCGCCATCGTCGGCGGCCAGGCGGTCGCGGCGCAGAACCAGCTGAATTTTTCACGCGACATGGAGCGGGAAGCCGACCGTGTCGGCTTTGGTGTCATGACCGATGCCGGCTTTGAAAGCCGTGGCGTGGCCAGCATGTTTGAAAAGCTGCAGCAGGCCGCCCGGCTCAACGACAACGGCTCTTTCCCCTACTTGCGCTCGCACCCGCTGACCACCGAGCGGATTGCCGGGGCGCAAGCCCGGGTGCAACTGGCGTCCGTGGATGCCGCCAAGCCGTCAAAAGAAAAGGAAGTCGAAGCCGGCAAGGCGCACCTGCTGCACGGGATGATGGCTGCCCGCGCCCGTATTCTGGCGGTTCCCGGGGTCGATGCGCTGCGCGCCATGGTGGCCGAAGCCCAGCACCGGGGCGCTTCACTGCAGCCGCTGCAATCACCGGCCTCGGCGGCCAATATCCGTGATGCCGGCGCCCTGTATGCGGGCGCGTTGGCGGCGGCCCAGTTGCGTGACTTTGCCGGTGCGCGAGGTTTTCTGACCCGCCTCAAGCCGCTCACTGCGGACATTCAGCGCGCCAACGACGCGGTGGAACTGCTGGCCATTGAGATCGATTTGCTGGCGGGGAAGGTGCCGCCCTCGGCGTCATCCTTCGATATGGCCAAGACCACCTCACGGGCTGATGTATTGACCCAGGCCAAGTCATTAACGGCGGCGCACCGGGCGAAAGAGGTGTCGGATCGCTTGCAGACCTGGGTCGCGGCCCATCCCAAAGATGCCATGGCCTGGCAGCTGCTGGCCGTGGCCTACGGCAACCAGAACCAGAGTGTCCGGGCAATTCGGGCCGATGCCGAAAGCCGGGCCGCTCAGCTGGATTACGCAGCGGCACTGGATCGGTTGAAGGCGGCGCAGGCGCAGATGCGCAGCAAGCCCGACAGCGCCGATTACGTCGAGGGCTCGATCATCGACACGCGGGCCCGCCAGATCGAATCACTGCTTAAGGAGCAGGTGCTCCAGGACAAAGTCGATCGCTAGCTGCAGCACCGAGTAGATCAGGGAGCCAATCAGCGCCGCGCCAAATCCCTTGACGCTCAGGCCGCTGACCAGACCGGCCGCCGCCCAGAACATGAGAGCGTTGACGATGAACAGGAAGAGCCCCAGCGTCACCAGCGTCACCGGCAGCGTCAGCAGAACCAGGATGGGGCGCACCACCATGTTCAGGGCCCCGAGCACGGCCGCCGCAACCAGCGCCGCGGTGAAACTGCTCACCGTCACGCCTGAATAAAGATAAGCCACCGCCAGCAAGGCGGCCGCGCTGCAAAGCCAGTTGATGATGAGTTTCATGGCCCCAGAATACCATCGCAGCGACAACTGTTCGATGTGAAAAAGTGGGGGGCATCCAACGCCGCGAAGGGCTGCCCCGAGCATGTTTAGCCCCGCTGGGGCAGGGCGCTGCACGTGGTGAGCCCCTCAATCCGTGGCGACCAGCAGCCCAGCGCCTGCCAGCGCCGCGGCATAGCCCAGCAAGCCGTGACTTTCCTGGGCTTGCGTGGCGGTGACGGGCTGCAGGTCCTGGCCGAACTTGGGCCGGCGCGCATCCAGCACCCGGGCGGCGCCATGTGTCTTGATCAGGGACTCGGTCTGGGCGCACAAGGTACTCTGTGCCAGTTGCGTCAGCACGGTGTCACCCTCTTTCTGCAGGAGCGGCAACAGCTGCGAAAAGACCTTTTCCGCCCATTTGCCACGCCAGCTTTCCCGGGCACTGTGGGTCACCCATTTGCTGACACGGTGCGTCACGCGTGGCGCGCAGCCCACCACGATCCAGCGGGTGGGGCTGCGGGTATCGCCCGAGGGCAGCATGGGCTGCAGCATCTGCAGGGCGTACGCGGCATCGTCAACGTACACAATGATGTTGTCCATAAAGTTCTCCTTGAGTTGTCGTCGTTATAAAAGCTCGGCTACTTGCCAGACAAGGGCCCATGGGGCCCCGGAATTGCCCTTTTCAGCGGGTAATCAGCTTGGCGTCGCCTTGGGGTTTGGTGCGCCGGGTGGCCCACCAGCCCGCGCCCAGCACGCCGGCGATGGCCAGCGCATAGGTGGCCCATGCCGCGGCGGTATGCAGGAGACCCTCGGATGGCAGGGCATTGGGACCGCCGTAAATCGGGTCCAGCAGCTGTTCGCCGACGATCATCTTGGCGGCGGTAAAGGCCAGCACGGCAGCGCCTAGCCTGATGATGACGGGAAAGCGCTCCACCAGCTTGAGCACCACCGAGCTGCCAAACATCACGATGGGCACGCTGACCAGCAGGCCGATGATGACCAGGTCAAACGAGCCGTGCGCGGCGCCAGCGACGCCCAGGACGTTGTCTATGCCCATCAGCGCATCGGCCACCACAATGGTCTTCATGGCCCCCCAGAAGGTGCTGGCCACCGGGCCGTCATGTTCGCCGCCGCCGTCGTCGGCCAGCAGTTTGTAGGCGATCCACAGCAGACCGAGGCCGCCCACCAGCATCAGGCCGGGGACCTTCAGCAGCCACACCACGCCCACGGTCATGGCCGAGCGGACCACGATGGCTCCGGCGGCGCCCCAGAAGATGGCTTTTTTCTGCAGAGGGGGCGGCAGGTTGCGGGCGGCCAGGGCAATCACGATGGCGTTGTCGCCAGCGAGCACCAGGTCGATGAGGATGATCGCCAGCAGGGCCGACCACCAGGGGGTTGAAAACAATTCCATTGCACACACTCCGTATCAAGTTTCGACGTGGAAATCCGACGTGCGGATTTCCGGACTCGTGGAACCGGACAGGTTGAATGGCGTGGTGCGGATCAGATGCTGTATGCCGCGAACGCTTCGATCAAACCTGAACAGGTTTCAATCGAAGGTCTGGCTCGACATGCAGTGTCGCTGCATGCCCAACAAGCCGGAAGTGTGAACTTCGTATTGACGACTTGCTGAAGCGATTTTGCTGTTGTGTCTGTTATCGAATTAGTGCAGCAAAACGAGGGAGTTACTCCCCTTCGGTCAGTTATTGGACAACAAAACAAGGGCTTTTGCAAGCCAGGGTCTTTCTCGGCAAGGGATGCGCCCGGCCTGTCATGCGCGGCGCGGCCGCTCAGACCGGCTTGGCGGCCGATGCGATGGCGAGCTGCTCCAGCACCGCATCACGCTTGCGATGCAGATGATGCACCAGCAAGTCCCTCAGGGCCGGACCGTCGCGTGCCTGCAGCGCCTCGATCATGAGTGCGTGCTCGTTCAGGGCCTGTGCCCATTTGGCCTCGTCCTGGTTGGAGCGAAAGCGCAGCGCGTGCATGCGGGCATTGAGTTGCTGCCAGGTCGCGCGCAGAACCGGGTTGCGCGACGCCGTGCTCAGCAGCTCGTGGGTGCGGGCGTTGGCCCGGTAGTAGTGGGGCAGGTCGTGACGCTCGAAGGCGGCCTGCATTTCAAGCTGCAGCGCCTGCAGTTCTTCCAGCTCGGCTTCGGTGATCTGGCTGGCGGCCAGTTCGGCGGCCAGGCCTTCCAGCACGGCGAGCACATCGAAGGTGTGGGCGACATCGGCCAGCGAGAACACGGGGGCGAAGGCGCCACGGCCGGGGTCCAGCGTGATCAGTCCTTCGGCCGCCAGCAGGCGAATCGCCTCGCGCAGCGGCGTGCGGGAAACGCCGAGTCGTTCGCACAGTTCGCGTTCATTGAGTTTGGCGCCTGGCGCGAGCACGCCCTGGATCAGCAGTTCGCGCAGCCGAATCGCCACCCGCTGTTGAAGCGTGTCGCGTGCGACCTCGATTCCTGCATCCAAAACGTTGTCCATGATTTGCATTATGTATTCAAAATTCGGGTTAATCACTAGACAGCCTGGCTTTTTGCGTGGCACTATTCGGCTTATTGTATTTTGTATACCAAAAAGGAGCTACCCTGACATGCCAAACCTGAACTTTCACCCTGCCGGTCGCCACTTCCTGCAAATCCCCGGCCCCAGCCCGGTTCCCGACCGCATCCTGCGGGCGATCAGCTACCCAACCATAGACCATCGCGGGCCCGAGTTCGGTGCACTGGGCCGGCAGGTGCTCGCCGGTATCCGTGCCATCTTCAAGACGCAGCATCCCGTGGTGATTTATCCGGCCTCGGGTACCGGCGCCTGGGAGGCGGCCCTGACCAACACCATGAGCCCGGGCGATGCGGTGCTGATGTATGAAACCGGGCACTTTGCGTCGCTGTGGAAAAAGATGGCCGAGCGCCTGGGCCTTGAGCCCGAGTTCCTCGGTCTGCCCGGCATCGAGGGCTGGCGGCGCGGCGTGCAAGCCGATCTCATCGAGCAGCGCCTCCAGGCGGACAGCGCCCATCGCATCAAGGCGGTGTGCGTGGTGCACAACGAGACCTCCACCGGCGTGACGACGGACATCGCCGCCGTGCGCCGCGCGATCGACAGGGCCAGGCACCCGGCGCTGCTGATGGTCGACACCATCTCCGGGCTGGCCTCGGCCGACTACCGCCACGACGAATGGGGCGTGGACGTCACCGTCAGCGGTTCGCAAAAGGGCCTGATGCTGCCGCCCGGCATCAGCTTCAACGCGCTGTCGCCCAAAGCCCTCGCGGCCAGCCGCGTGGCCAGGCTGCCCAAGGCTTTCTGGGCCTGGGACGAGATCGTCGAGATGAACAGCACCGGCTACTGGCCCTACACACCCAACACCAACCTGCTCTACGGCCTGGCCGAGGCCATGGACATGATTCTCGAGGAGGGTCTGGACAATGTGTTCGCCCGCCACCTGCGACTCGGCGCGGCCTGCCGCCAAGCCGTGCGTGCCTGGGGCCTGGAGATCCAGTGCGTCGAGGAAGCCTGCCATTCCCCGGTGCTCACCGGCGTGATGATGCCCGCCGGCGTGGACGCCGACCGGGTGCGTAAGCTGGTTTATGAGCACTTCAACATGTCGCTGGGCGCCGGCCTGGGCAAGTTGAAGGGCCGCATGTTCCGCATCGGCCACCTCGGCGAATGCAACGACCTCACGCTGATGGCGACCTTGAGCGGTTGCGAGATGGGCCTGGGGCTGGCCGGCGTTGCGCTGCAGGGCAGCGGCGTCGTGGCGGCCATGGCGCACCTGCAATCGACCGCACAAGCGACCGCCCGGTATCCGGTGGAGTGAGCGCCTCATACAACGCCAGCATTGGAGTGAACGACGCAAGGGGAATCTTCATGGCTGAGCTTGAAACAGCAAACGATTCCCGTGACAAATAGTCCGAGGCGCACTCGGCGGACCCCAACCTACAGGAGACAACCATGGGTGCAGAAATGACGACTCAAACGTCGAAATCCCCGCAACAGCATGAGCTTGACCGGGCGATGGACGATATCGGCGTAACGGCTTCTCATAAAAAAATCATCTTCATGATCATGCTAGGTGTGATGTTCGATGTATTCGAACAGAACGCCGTGGGATTGATAGGACCCATGTTGCGCGAGCAATGGGGCATTTCGATAGCACAAGTAGGTTTCCTCAATACCCTGACCTTCAGTGCCGCCGCGCTCGGGCGCATCGCCTCGGGCTATATCGCCGACCGATACGGCCGGCGCACGATGCTGAGCGCCAACTTGCTGCTGTTCACCTTGGGCGCGATCATTTGCGCCCTTGCACCGAATTACACGGTATTGGCAGCGGGCCGGTTTATTGTTGGCATAGGCCTGGGCGGGGAGATTTCCATTGCCGTCACGATGCTGGCCGAACTGTGCTCTACCCGCTTTCGCGGTACCGCGGTGGGCCTGGTCAGCGTGGGGAGCGGCGGGATTGGCAATATGCTGGCGCCGGCCTTCGGTTTAGCGGTATTTGCCATGTTCCCGGGACCGGACAGCTGGCGCTGGCTGTTCGGCTGCCTGGTCGTGCCGGTCATCTTCGTGGTGTTCTACCGGCGTTTTATTCCAGAGACTCCGCGTTTCCTGTTATCGAAAGGCAAAGTCGATGAAGCTAACCGCGTGTTGTCTATCCTGGCTTCGGGACGACTGGGGAAACTGGAGGGTCAACCAAGGACCTATGTCAAGGCCTGGTCGCAAGACGATACTGCGCACAAGAAAATGAGTTTTCTGGAGAGCGTGCGCGCGCTGTTTTCGGGACGGTTGAAACGCCGCACGATCGCTCTCGGCGTTGCGGTTTCGATGACCTACGGCGCCCAGATTTCAGTGCTGACGCTGATGCCCACCATCCTGATCGCTCAGGGCTACACCATCTCCAAGAGTTTGCTCTTTACGATGGTGATGCAAAGCGGCAGCCTGTTCGGTGCGCTGGCAGCTTCCTATTGCGGCTATCACTTCCCGCGCAAGCGCGTGCTGACCCTCGGTGCGGGATTGGCCTGCGCAGCCGGATTGTGCTTTGCTTTCCTCACCTCCAACGTGGCGCTGGTGCTGTTGTTCGGGGCGTCCTTCACATTCTGTGTGGTGCTCCTCAATACCTCGATCTGGATTTTTGCGCCGGAGCAATATCCGACCCATGTGCGCGCCTTCGGCACGTCCATGATCCTGGCGCTGGGCACACTGGCGGGTGCATTGACGCCGCTGCTCAGTGGCCAGGTGTTCCAGTCTTACGGGATTGGCGGCATGTTCACCCTGCTGGCCGGGATGTATGGGGTGTTTGCGCTGAGCGTGCAATTTGCACCGGAAACTTTCGGCCGCCCCATGGGTGACACTGCGGACAATGAGCAAACAGATGCCGCGGTGAGCGATGCCGCCGCTGCAAGACCGGTTTGAGGCCTGCATGAAGCCCATCTTGCTGGTCAACCCCAACACCTCCGTGCTCACCACGCAGATGATGGTTGATATCGCTCGTGCTTGCCTGGCCAGCTGGCCGGGCGGCGCGCCGGAGATCCGCGGTTTAACGATGCCGCATGGTGTGCCGATGATTATTGAAGAGGCAGACCTGCAGGCCGCCGCGCATGCCGTTGGTGAACTGGCCTTGACGCAAACGGAATTGGCGGCGGATGAGGTCTGTGGCGTCATCGTCGCGGCCTTTGGCGATCCCGGTGTGGCGTTGCTCAGGCAACGGCTGGCCGTGCCCGTCGTGGGTATCGGCGAAGCCGCAATGCGTGAGGCGGCGCAGCATGGGCGCCGGTTTGGTATCGCGACCACCACGCCATCCATGTCAGCCTCGATCGAGGCCAATGTGCGGCACCATGGGCTAGCGGCTGCTTTTAGCGGCGTGCGTTTCACGAGTGGTGACCCGCAGGCGCTCGGCCAGCAGCCGGCGGCGCTGCAAGCGGCGCTGGCGGATGCGGTAGCGGCCTGCATAGAGATCGACCACGCCCAGGCTGTGGTGATAGGCGGCGGACCGCTAGGTCAGGCTGCGCAAGCCTTGAGCACTCGCTTCGACGTTCCCGTGATTGGTCCAGTGCCGGCAGCCTGCCGCAGCCTTTTGCGCAAGCTTGCCGGCATCCGGTGATTGACTGATTCCAACCAAGTCTTTGTACAGAATATCGAACCATGAATACATTCAATGATGGTCGCCATGATGGTCATGGTCCTGTTCACGCTGCGACGGATGAGGATGCCGCAACGCGTGACCTGGCTGCCGGCCCGCAGCTGAAGGCATGCCAATGACAGCGAACGACGTCTCCCAAGCGTGGCAGTTGTCTGCCAGCGAACTGCAACGTCGCTACCGGGCGGGCTCGCTGACCCCGCGAGCCGTGGTTGAGAGTTGCCTGGCCCGGCTCGAGGCCGTCAATCCGACACTCAACGCGGTCGTGGCGCGCCGCGATGCCGCCGTCCTCGACGAAGCGAGCGCCGCCGGCGCCCGCTTCGCCGCCGGCCGGCCGCTGTCCCCGCTCGATGGCATTCCACTGAGCATCAAGGACAACCTGCTGACTTGTGACCTGCCAACCACCTGGGGTTCGCCGGCGCTGCGCGAGCACCGCGCGGCGTGCGACGAGTTGCCGGTGGCTCGCCTGCGGGCGGCCGGAGCGCTGATCCTCGGCAAGACCAATGTGCCGGAGTTCACGCTGGAGGGCTACACCAGCAACCGCCTGTTCGGCACCACGCGCAACCCCTGGAACCCGGCGCTGACGCCGGGCGGCTCCAGCGGCGGCGCGGTCGCCGGCGTGGCCGCCGGCATCGCGCCGCTGGCCCTGGGCACCGACGGTGGCGGCTCCATCCGCCGGCCCGCCTCGCACTGCGGTGTGGTCGGTCTCAAGCCCTCGATAGGCGCGTTGGCGCGCGGCCAGGGCCTGCCCTCGCTGCTGCTCGACTTCGAGGTGGTCGGGCCGATGGCGCGTACCGTGGCCGACGTGAAGCTGCTGTTCGACGCATTGCGCGGCCCCCGTGTCACCGACAGGCACTCGCTGGCGGCCGAGGCGGCGCGCGCTCCCCGGCGCGGCGCCGGCCCGCTGCGCATCCTGTACGTGCCGACGCTGGACGGTGCGCCGGTGGACCCGGAGATCGCCGCGAATTGCGCGTGGGCGGCCCGGCGCCTGGCGGATCTCGGCCACACGGTGACCGAGGGCGCGATGCCGCTGGACCTCGCCTTCATGGCCACGGCCTGGCCGGTGGTCGGCCAGGTCGGCCTGGCCCATCTCTTCGAGACCCACCCGGCCTGGCGCGAGGGCGCATCGGCCAAATACCTGGAGATGGCGCAGCAGGGCGCGGCCCAGCCGGCGGCGCGCCTGTGGGAGATCCTGGAAACCGTGGCGCAGCTGCGCAGCGACTGCGCGCGCCTGTTTAGTGACATCGACGTCCTCGTGACGCCAGCCGCCGCCGCCTTGCCCTGGCCGGCGGAAGAAGCCTTTCCGTCCGTCATTGCCGGCCAGACTGTGGGGCCGCGCGGCCATGCGGTGTTCACCGCCTGGGTCAATGCGGCCGGCCTGCCGGCGCTGGCCGTGCCGGCCCAGCCTTCTTCGTCCGGTTTGCCCATAGGCGTGCAGATAATCGGCGCTTACGGCGCAGACGATATGCTGCTGGAATTGGGGGCGGCCTACGAGGCGGCGGCCCCCTGGGCCGACCGCTGGCCACCGCTGTGACGGCCTTCCCACCACTTTGTACCAAGGAGCCTCCTGCATGTCTGACCCCTGCGTCACCACCGTCGTCAATGCGCTGCTGCGCGCACGCCATGAGCATCGCCTCGCCGAGGCGAGCGAATTTTCCGAAACACTGACCAGCGCAGAACAGGCTTATGCGGTGCAGGCCGGCGTGGCCGAGGCCCTGCAGTGGTACGGCGCCGAGGGGCCCATGCACTGGAAGTCGGGTGGCGCCTCGCGCCAGGCGACGCTGACGCATGCGCCCCTGCCGCCGGCCGGTGTCTGGAACAGCCCGGCCACCGCCGGCGCGTTTGCCTTCGGCATGCGCGGCATCGAGGCCGAGGTCGCCCTGCGCCTGGGCGAGGCGGTCGATGCGGGTCGGGCGGCCACGCTGGACGAAACCAGCGCCTCGGCGCTGATAGAGGCCATGGCGGTGTCCATAGAAGTCGTCGATTCGCGCTGGACCGGCGGCATGTCGGCGCCGGCGCTGCTGCGCCTGGCCGATCTGCAGACGCACGGCGCGTTGGTGCTGGGCCCGTGGGTGCCCTGGGCGCCGCGCGATTGGGCCAAGCAGGTCTGCCGCGTGTTCATTGGCGAGCAGCCGGTGGTCCAGCGCCAAGGCACCCATTCGCTGGACAATCCGGTCTGGGGCGTTGGTGAATGGCTGCGCCACGCGACGCGCGGCGGCCGCACCGTGGCCGCCGGCACGGTCCTGACCACGGGCACCTGGGTGGGCGTTTTGCATGCCAGGGCCGGAGACCGGGTGATTGCCGAATTTGACGGCATCGGTGTTGCGCAAGTCCAGCTGTAGCGCGTGGCCGGGCGGGCGTTGCCTGGGTTGCCAGAGCCCTTCCGGCAGCCACGGCTTTGCGGTGGGGCGGCGAGCGGCGCGGGCGTCTGGCCGATAATGAACAGCCCGGCCTTGCGGCGCCTTTCATGGCGCGGACCAGCACTAATACCTCTTCTCCATGCCCGGCATCCACATCACCGATATCGAAGCGGCCATCAACTACTGGCGCGAGAAAAAACCGTCGTCCGACGGCGTGACGCTCGCGCCCGAGCTGCGCGTGCTGGCCGAGGTCTATGCGCTGATGGTTTTCTACCATGAGGACGAGGCCGACGAGCGGAGCTTTCCGCCCCAGGCCATGGCGGCCTGGCGCAGCTGGTACGACACCCAGGCCGATACCCCCTGCATCGCGATCTGCTCGACCAGCCAGGGCGATGACATGTGCAAGGGCTGTGGCCGCACTTTTGAAGAAGTCCAGCGCTGGCCGGAGATGACGCCCGCCGAGAAGCGCAGCACCTGGCGGCGCATCACGCAGGAGGATACGGCCTGGCGCTTTGGCCGCTACGCCGACCGGGCGCTCGAGAACAAGGCCCCGGCCGCGCCACCTGACGCATCCTGAAAAATACCAGTCATTTCGGCCTTTAGCCCTTAAGGGGCGGGTGCAGGCAGCTATTGATTTGGGAGCGAATCGGACTACACTGATGCCATGCTCCGACTGACCCGCGCACCCAATATTGCGATGGCCGCGCTGTGGGCCGACGCCCTGCAGCAGGCCGGCATCGCGGCCAGCGTGCAGCGTTACTTTTTGGGCGCTATCGCCGGCGAACTGCCGCCCGACCAGTGCCTGCCCGAGGTCTGGCTCACGCATGACGAGGACGAGGCCCGCGCACAGGCCTTGTTGCACGCGTTGCAAAACCGGCCGCAGCGGCGCTGGCTGTGTGCTTGTGGCGAAATCGTAGAAGGTGGGTTTGAGCAGTGCTGGCACTGTGGAGCGGATATGCCACCGCAGGCCCAAACATGACGCGGGCCCCATGTCAGCCCGCGCCCAAGTGCTTTTTAGACCCGCTTGGCCAGTTCGGCCGCCATGCCGACATAGTTGGCCGGCGTCATGGCCAGCAGACGCTCTTTTTCAGTTTCGGGAATCTCCAGCGAACGGATCAGGCCGTGCAGGTCTTCGGCCTGGACGGTTTTGCCGCGGGTGACTTCCTTGAGCTTTTCATACGCGCCCTGCACGCCGTAACGCCGCATCACCGTCTGGATCGGTTCGGCCAGCACTTCCCATGAGGCGTTCAGGTCATCGGCCAGCGCCTCGCGGTTGAGTTCGAGCTTGTTCAGCCCGATGCTCAGCGAGTTGTAGGCCAGCACCGCGTAACCCAGCGCCACGCCCATGTTGCGCAGCACGGTCGAGTCGGTCAGGTCGCGCTGCCAGCGGCTGATCGGCAGCTTCTCGCTCAGGTGCCTGAGCAGGGCGTTGGCCAGGCCCAGGTTGCCTTCGGCGTTTTCAAAGTCAATCGGGTTGACCTTGTGCGGCATGGTGGACGAGCCGATCTCGCCGTCCTTGAGGCGCTGCTTGAAGTAGCCCACGCTGACATAGCCCCAGACATCGCGGGCGAAGTCGATCAGGATGGTGTTGGTGCGCGCCACGGCGTCGAACAGCTCGGCCATGTAGTCGTGCGGCTCGATCTGTATGCTGTAGGGCTGGAAGGTCAGGCCCAGGCCCAGCGGCTCGGGGGTTTCGATGACCTTCTTGCTGAAGGCTTCCCAGTCAAACTCGGGCCAGGCC
This sequence comes from Polaromonas jejuensis NBRC 106434, assembly GCF_001598235.1. Lineage (GTDB taxonomy): Bacteria > Pseudomonadota > Gammaproteobacteria > Burkholderiales > Burkholderiaceae_C > Polaromonas > Polaromonas jejuensis. The sequence continues at coordinate 30,412 of NZ_BCYO01000017.1, forward strand.
GACAGGTGGGCGTTGTAGTTGCCCACGGCGCCATTCATTTTGGCCATCAGCTGGATGCCGGCAATTTTCTCGCGCGCATTGACCAGGCGCACCATCACGTTGGCGATCTCCTTGCCCACGGTGGTAGGGCTGGCGGTCTGTCCGTGGGTGCGGCTGAGCATGGGCTCGTCGGCATAGGCGTGGGCCATCTTGCGCAGCAGTGCAATCACCTTGTCGAGCGCCGGCAGCAGCACCAGTTCGCGGCTGCTTTTGAGCTGCAGCGCATGGCTGGTATTGTTGATGTCTTCGCTGGTGCAGGCGAAGTGCACGAATTCGCTGGCGTGCTGCAGCTCGGGGCGGGCTTCAAACTTGGACTTGATCCAGTACTCCACGGCTTTCACGTCGTGGTTGGTGGTCTTTTCAATCTCCTTGATGGCGACCGCATCGGCCTCGGAGAAGTTTTTGACGAGGTTCAGCAGGTAGGTACGGGCACCGGGGCTCAGTGGATTGAACTCGGCGAACTTGGCGTCAGACAGGGCGATAAACCAGGCAATTTCCACCTGAACCCGGCGGTGCATATAGCCTTGCTCGGACATCAGGGGACGAAGTTGACTCAGTTTGCTGGCGTAGCGGCCGTCCAGCGGGGACAGCGCATTGATGGTGGAAAAGCTCATGCGCCAATTGTAGGCCGGGCGCCCGATGGCGGGGGGCCGCATGGCCTGCCGCCTGCGGCGGGGCCAAAATCGTGCAAATTCGCACGCCTTGGGCTTTCATCGGCCGTCACTGCGGGCATACTCGATAGAATCCTCTTCCCCCGGACTACGATCTCACCCACTATGAAACTCATCGGCTCTGCCACCAGCCCCTATGTGCGCAAAGTACGCATTGTGATGGCTGAGAAAAAACTCGATTACCAGCTGGTGCTGGAGGATGTCTGGGCCGCCGATACCCATATCAACGCTTCCAATCCGCTGGGCAAGGTGCCCTGCCTGGTCATGGAGGGCGGCGAAGCCGTGTTTGACTCCCGTGTGATCGTCGAATACCTGGACACCCTGTCCCCCGTGGGCCGGCTCATTCCCGTGCAGGGCCGCGAGCGCGCCGAGGTCAAGACCTGGGAGGCGCTGGCCGATGGCGTGCTGGACGCCGCCATTCTGGCGCGGCTGGAGGCCACCTGGTCGGGCCGCGGCGCCGGCGAGCGCAGCCAGGCCTGGATAGAGCGGCAAACGGGCAAGATGGCCACCGCCCTCAAGGCCATGAGCGCGGGGCTGGCCGACAAGGCTTTTTGCAGCGGCATTCATTTCAGCCTGTCGGATGTGGCGGTCGGTTGCGCGCTGGGCTACCTGGATTTGCGTTTTCCGCAGATCAACTGGCGCGAAAGCCATCCCAACCTCGCCAGGCTGCAGGAAAAACTGGTTCAGCGCCCCAGCTTTGCTGACACGCAGCCCGGCTGATATTTCTGTAAAAGATGTATCCAGCCCAATCAGAATGGGCGCAAGCAGCTATTAAAAATGTAGCGGGTGGGCGCGCGACGCAAGACGGCGGCTTTTCGGCCGGCGCCTCACGCATGTGGCTGAAAATGCCGCGTACTCCGGCTTGGCCGTTCAGGGCGGTGCCCAGCAGCCAGCCCGGAAATACCTTAAGCAATCATTGCAAGGCGCAGGGGCGCCGCCCTCATGCGGACACCCGGAAGATAAAAATGCTGCGAAGCGCCCCGGCGCGAACGAGGGAGGGAGGGAGGAGGAGGAGCGCCCCGGGATTGCATTCGAACCGAAACGGTTCAAAAGGCTTCGCAACAATGAAACTGTTTTTGACTGCGCCGTTCATGTGAAAAAACCGCGCTGATTTCAATATAGAGGACCTGCTGCCGCGGTAGTTCCCAGCGTCCCCGGGCTTGGCCAGGTAAATTTTTGTTAATGCGGCCATTTGCTGGCCAGCTGCCTTTCAATCTCGCCGACAAACTGGCGGCTGGCGGGGTCGGTCATGGAGTTGAAGCTGGTGACGCTGACGCCATCGCGCGCTATCACGTATTTGTAGAAGTTCCAGCGCGGTGCGGTGCCGGTCTGGGCGGCCAGTTGCTTGAACAGGGGACTGGCGTCTTGACCTCGCACACTGGTTTTGGTGAACATCGGAAATTTCACGCCGAAGGTGTTTTCGCAGAAATCGGCAATCTCCTTGTTGCTGCCGGTTTCCTGCGAAAAGTCGTTGGAAGGAAAGCCCAGCACCACCAGGCCGCGGTCCTTGTATTTGGCATAAAGCGCTTCCAGGCCCTCATATTGCGGCGTGAAGCCGCAAAAACTGGCGGTATTGACCACGACCACCACCTTGCCGCTGTACTGGCAAAGAGACTGCGGTTTCTCATCCTGCAACCGCAGGAATGTCTGTTGCAGGAGGCCGGTACAGGCCGCCGCCGGGGCCACGGGCGCAACAGGCGTTGCTGCCCCGACGCCCGCCGTGCACAGCGCGGCGCCCAGGATGGCGAGGGTGATCGCGCGCAAGGGTCTGGCGGCAGGAAGGGGCATGGCTGGACTCGCTGGCTGGTGCCGGATGCGATTCATGGTGGATTCATTCTGACGCGTTTGCGCCTGCAACGCAGGCCGCCCCAAAAGTCGGGTTGAAGCGATGGTCTTTGGGCCGGCGCCCGGCCCTGCCGCCGGATTCAGCTTTGGCCTGCGGGTTGGAAGTCCGCGCTGAGGGGAGGCAGAAAGTTTCTGGAAACACCCGCCGGTTGGCAAATGCCCCGGCATTCAGGCCGAAATCCATGGGATAAGTTGGCAAAAGCCCCGCAAGTCACCACTTGTCACATTCGCCGCCTAAAATCAGGGGAGTACCCAGGATGAACCGGCAGGACATCCGAGGCAGATTTCCCTGCGTACCCGCTTGCCAAGGAGTTCCCATGCTTTACCCCGAACTGTTCAAACAACTGGAATCCGTCCGCTGGGACATGGACAAGGACATCCCCTGGGCCAGTTTTGACGCATCCAAACTCACCGACGAACAGGCCCAAACCATCAAGATGAACGCCATCACCGAGTGGTCGGCCCTGCCGGCGACCGAGATGTTTTTGCGTGACAACAAGGACGATAGCGATTTTTCGGCCTTCATGTCGATCTGGTTTTTCGAGGAGCAAAAGCATTCGCTGGTGCTCATGGAATACCTCAAGCGCTTCAGGCCTGACCTGGCGCCCACGGAAGAAGAGCTGCATGAGGTGCGCTTTGAGTTCGAGCCGGCGCCCGCGCTGGAAACCCTGATGCTGCATTTCTGTGGCGAGATCCGCCTGAACCACTGGTACCGCCGTGCCAGCGAATGGCATACCGAGCCGGTCATCAAGCAGATTTACACCCAGCTCAGCCAGGACGAGGCGCGCCATGGCGGCGCCTACCTGCGCTACATGAAGCGCGCCATCAACAACTTCGGCAACGAAGCCAGGACGGCCTTCACCAAGGTGGGGGTGCTCATGGCCAGTGCCCGCCGCACAGCGCAGGCCCTGCATCCGACCAACCTGCATGTGAACAAGAACCTGTTCCCGCGCGACACCATCCAGAGCCGCCTGCCCAACCCCGAATGGCTGGAGCACTGGCTGGACACCCAGATCAAGTTTGATGCCGTGTGGGAGGGCAAGGTCGTCGACCGCATCCTGCATAACTTGAGCCTGCTGATGAACCAGAGCTTCAAGAGCGTCCAGGAACTCAATCGCTTCCGCAAGGGAATCGGCAAGGAGCTGGCCGCCGTCATCGCGCCTGACAGCAAACCGCTGGCCGCGTGAGCAAGCCGGTTTTTTTCGACAAAATCGTGGCGCGCGAGGAGGCGCCGGCCCGGGTGGCGGCGCTTGCCAGGCCGGTGGTCTTCACCAATGGCGTGTTCGATGTGCTGCACCGCGGCCACGCCACTTACCTGGCCCGGGCACGCGAGCTGGGCGGCAGCCTGGTATTGGCGCTCAACACGGACGCTTCGGCCAGGCGGCTGGGCAAAGGGCCTGACCGCCCGCTCAACAATGAAGAGGACCGGGCCGTCCTGATGGCGGCGCTGGAGTCCGTGAGTCTGGTGACCTGGTTTGACGAGAATACGCCACTGGAACTGATCGCCGAACTCAAGCCCGACATCCTGGTGAAGGGCGGCGACTATGACATGGAAAAGCTGGCCGAAACGGCCGTTGTGAAAGCCTATGGCGGCCAGGCCCTGGCCATTCCGTTTGTCGAGGGCTATTCCACCACGGCGCTGGTGAAAAAAATCCGGTCCGCCAACTGACGGAGTTTTTTGCCGGCTGTCCCACGATCCGGCCGCGAGCGACCATGGGTCGTCAGGGCGTTCAGGCCGCTTTGGCGATCAGCACGGCGTTGGAGCCGCCAAACGCGAACGAATTGGACATGATCACGCGCAAGCCCGGGCAATCCCGTGCCACCAGGGGGATGTAGTCGAGATCGCAACGTGGATCCGGGTGTTCGAGGAAGGCGGTCGGTGGCAGCTGTCCGGCCCGCAAGGCCATCACACTGGCGATGAATTCCATGGCGCCCGCCGCGCCCATGGCGTGCCCATGCCCCCCTTTGCTGGAGCTGACGGGCAAGCGGCTGGCGGCATTCTGAAAGGCCAGCTTGATGGCGTTGGTTTCCACCACATCACCGACCTCGGTGGCGGTGCCATGGGCGTTGAGGTAACCGATGTCGGAGGCATTCAGCTCCGCATCGGCGAGCGCCAGCGTCATGGCGCGAGCTTGCCCTTGCGGCTCGGGCTGTGTCAGGTGATGGGCGTCGGTGGTCGAGGCATAGCCCGAGAGTTCAGCCAGGATGTTGGCACCGCGACGTTGGGCGCTTTCCCATTCTTCCAGCACCAGCATGGCTGCACCCTCGGCCAGGACCAGGCCGGTGCGGTCAAGGGAAAACGGACGGCATGAGGTTTCGGCGCCATCGGCATGCGGTTTGGCCAGGGTGTGCATGGCTTGCCAGGCCTTGATGGTGCCGCGGTTCAGCAGCGCTTCCGCGCCGCCTGCCAGCATGGCATCGGCATAGCCGTGCCGGATCTGGCGAAAGGCTTCCCCGATGGAGGTAGCCGAGGAAGCGCAGGCATTGGACACGGTGCTGCTCGGCCCCTTGAGGCCGAATTCCATCGACACATGGGCGGCAATGGCATTGTTCATGGCCAGCACAACCGTCATGGGGCGCAGGCGCGCGACTTTTTGCTCCAGCAAGGCGGTGTAGGCCACGTCGGTGGAGCTGGCACCGCCGCTGCCGGTCCCCATGGAAACGCCAAACCGCTCCGGCGCTAGGCGGCTAGGCCAGGCGGTCGCGTCGCTCAGTCCGGCCTGGGCCATGGCCTCACGGCCCGCGACCAGCGCAAACTGGCTGACCCGGTCCATGGTCAGCAGACGGGCGCGTGGAAAGTGAGGGTCGGGATCGAAGTCAACCGCCCCCGCCAGCACGCTTTCGGTGCCGGTTGGAAAGGGGATGTCTATGAACCGGATGCCCGAGCGGGACGAGAGCAGCGACTCAAAGAATACGGGGGTGCCGGTTCCAATGGCGGAAACAACGCCAAGACCGGTGATGGCAACGCGACGCATGGCAGTCTTGACCAGCCCCGTCCTGGGGCTCAGGCGCCTGGCTTGCCCGCTGGCAACAGGGGCTCAATCAGCTGGACCATTTCACCCAGGGTGCGCGGCGGATTCGCCTGATCGGGAATCTGGATGCCGAACTTGTCTTCGATCTGGAACAGGAATTCAATGACCGCCAGGGAGTCGAGTCCCAGGCTCTCCAGCGTGGCATCCGGCAGCAGTTTGTCCTCGCTGATGCCAAAGGTCTCGGCAAAAAGATTGATCAAATCAGAATTCATTACCCAACCAGTAAATGTGTAAGCAATTTGTATTGTCCCTCATCGATACGACAACTACCAGTGGCCGGGATCGACGGGGGCATTCTACAAAGTGATGGCCTTGTTTTTTCTGCCTCAGGGCGTGTACATCTGCCGGACGGCATCCGACAGGCTGAAGCTTCCCAGCAGCTCGCCCAGGTAGCTGCTGGGCGCCGGCGCCATGGCCGCCGCACCGATTTCGGCCCGCAGGCGGGCATTGCTGAACACCGCGTCGGCGGTCAGGAAGGGCAGGTAGGGCTGCAGGGCTTCGTACATCCAGCGCTGGCGGGCGAATTGGGGCGTGGGCACATAGTCGCGGCCGCGCATCACCATCTTGCCGATGCCGGGCATGCTTGTTTTCAGCTCATCGGCCAGCGCCTTGAAGGTCATGGAGTCTTCCCCGGTCGACACATGGTAGCAGTCATGCGTCAGGTCGGCCTTGAGCAGCATTTCGGCAAACGCGCCGGCGATGAAGTCCACCGGTGCAAAGTCGAGCTTGGCCATCGGGTCAAGCGGCACATCGCCCAGCTCGGCCATCACCGGAATCGCCCACAGCATGTTGCGCGACAGCTTGGCGTCGTCAATGCCGCGGGCCAGCACGATGCCGGGTCGCAGGCTGACAAAGGGGCTGCCGGCGGCGCGCAACAGCGTCTCGGCGTCGCGCTTGGAGCGGATGTAGTCGTTGGCATAGCCGGCAAACGGCTGGTCTTCGGTGATCACGCCGCGCGGCTCGGTGGTCACGGCCGCCGTTCCCACGAAAAAGCCGCGCTGCGAGGGCTTGAGGTTTTTGAGGATGCCGGAAAACTGCTCGGCGGCCTTGATATTGATGGGGTAGACGCCCGCACCAGGCTTGAAGGAGGTGCTGGCCGCGGAGTGCAGGACCACGTCTGCCGATTGCAGCACTTCGGTGCTCAGGCCGAAGTTGGGCTCGATCACATCGCCGGCTTGCGCCGACACCATCTCGGCAAATTCAGGCTTCCACAAAACGCTTTTTTGCAGACGTTCGAGAAGGCGCTGGCGGGCCTGGTCGGCATCCGGGGCACGCACCACAGCGGTGCTATAGACGCCGCGCCCGGCCAGAAGAAGCATCAACTCGCCGCCAATCAGGCCGGTTGCGCCCGAAAGCAGTACGCGTTTTGACATGTTAAGAAATGTAAAGCCAAGCTTGTAAGTATAAGCCAGCCGGCTTTCGGGGCCAATAGAAACCCGCGCGGAGCGGGCGGCTAAATCACCAAAATTGCACGGCGAGGCTGCTTTTTACAGGTCAACACGACAAAACCGGTGCCAGGGCCGGCTGGCGGGCTATTGCCCGGCTTGGCCCTGGGGGTTTCTGGCGCCCTGCCGGCGTCCGCGCAAGCGCCCCGCCAGGCGCCTGATCCCGTGTTCCAGGTCGTCGATGTAGGTAAACACCGCGGGCACCACCAGCAGGCTGAGCACGGTGGAGGTGATCAGCCCGCCTATGACCGCGATCGACATGGGTGAGCGAAAGCTGGGATCGGCGGCGCCCAGGCCCAGGGCAATCGGCAACATGCCTGCGCCCATGGCCAGGGTGGTCATGATGATGGGCCGGGCGCGCTTGTGGCAGGCGTCGAGCAGGGCGTCCCGGCGTGACAGCTGGTGCTCGCGCCGCGCCACGATGGCATATTCAACCAGCAGGATGGAGTTCTTCGTGGCGATGCCCATCAGCATGATGAGGCCGATCAGCGAGGGCATGGAAAAGGCTTTCTGCGCCATCAGCAGGCCGACAAAGGCGCCGCCCAATGACAAAGGTAAAGCGGCAAGAATCGTCACCGGGTGCAGGAAATCCTTGAACAGCAGCACCAGCACGATGTAGATGCACAGCACGCCGGTCAGCATGGCCAGGCCAAAACTGGCAAACAGCTCGCCCATGACTTCGGCGTCACCGACCTCCACCACCTTGACGCCGGCCGGCAGGTCTTTGATGGCCGGAAGCTTTTTCACCGCTTCGGTGACATCGCCGAGTGCCCGTCCCGAAAGCTCGATCTCAAACTTGACGTTGCGCGAGCGGTCGTAGCGGTCGATGATGGCCGGGCCGCCCGTCACTTCCAGGGTGGCGACCTGCCCCAGCATTACCGGGCCGACACCCGGCTTGACGCTGGGCACCGCCAGGCGCTCCAGCACGCTGAGGTCTTTGCGTGCGGCGTCGTCGAGCTTGACGACAATCGGCACCTGCCGCTCGGGCAGGTTCAGTTTGGGCAGCGATTCCTCGTAGTCGCCGACGGTGGCAATGCGCAGCGTCTCGCCCATGGCCGCACTGGTCACGCCCAGATCGGCGGCGCGGGCGAAATCGGGACGGACTGCGATTTCCGGCCGCACCAGGCTGGCGCTGGACGAGATGTTGCCCAGGCCCGGAATGGTCCGCAGGTCTTTTTCAACCGCCAGCGCGGCGGTTTGCAGCGCGTTGGGATCTTCGGCGGTCAGCATCAGGATATAGGCCTCTCCCGAGCCGCCCAGTCCGACTTTGCTGCGCACCCCCGGCAGGGCTTCGAGCGCGGCCCGCATCTTGTTTTCAATGCCCTGCTTGCGCGGGCGGGCGCTGCGTTCGGCCAGCAGCACCGTCAGGGTGGCCTTGCGGGTTTCCGCTGCGCCCTGCATGGCGAACGGGTCACTCCCGGCCGAGCCACCGCCAATGGTGGTGTAGACGCTTTTGACATGCGCCACCTGGCTCACCAGCAGGCGCGCCTGTTCTGCCGAGGCTTTGGTTTGCGCCAGCGTGGCGCCGGGCGGCAACTCCAGGTAGACCTGGGTTTGCGAGTTGTCGTCGGGCGGAATGAAGCCGGTGGGCAGCAGCGGAATCAGCATCACCGAGCCGAAGAAAAAGACGGTGGCGAAGGCCATGGTCGTTGCGCGGTGCTGCATGCACCAGGTGGCCGCGCGCAGGTAGAGCTTCATCCAGCGAGGCTCCGAATGCTGGCCCACGATGGGCTTGAGAATGTAGGCCGCCATCATGGGCGTCAACACCCGGGCCACGACCAGCGAGGCGAAGACGGCGAGCGAGGCGGTCCAGCCGAACTGCTTGAAGAACTTTCCGGCCACGCCGCTCATGAAGGCGGTGGGCAAGAAGACGGCAATCAGCGTGAAAGTCGTGGCCACCACAGCGAGGCCGATTTCATCGGCCGCTTCCATCGCCGCTTCGTAAGGCGTTTTGCCCATGCGCAGGTGGCGCACGATGTTCTCCACCTCCACGATCGCGTCATCCACCAGGATGCCGATCACCAGGGACAGTGCCAGCAGCGTGATGACGTTGATGGAAAAGCCCAGCAGGTGCATGCCGATAAACGCCGGGATCACCGACAGCGGCAGCGCCACGGCCGACACGAAGGTCGCGCGCCAGTCGCGCAGGAACAGCCACACCACCAGCACCGCCAGCATGCCGCCTTCGTACAGCAGGTTCATGGAGCCGTCGTACTCTTCCTGCACCGGCTGCACAAAATTGAAGGCTTCGGTGAGTTCCACGTCGGGGTATTGCTGCTTGAGTTCGGCCAGCGCCTTTCGCACCGCCGCGCCCACCGCGACTTCGCTTTCGCCGCGGCTGCGCGATACCTCGAAGCCCACCACCGGCTTGCCGTCGAGCAAGGCGGCGGCGCGCGGCTCGGCCGTGGTGTCGCTGACAGTGGCCACCTCATCGAGCCGGATGCGCCGGCCATCGCTGAGGGCCAGCTCCAGCCGGCCCAGCTCCTCGGCGGACTTGACGGTCGCCATCGTGCGCATGGGTTGCTCGCTGCCGCCCAGATCGGCGCGGCCGCCCGCGCTTTCCGTCTGGACCTGGCGCAGCTGGCGCGAGATGTCGGCCGCGGTGGCGCCCAAAGCCTGCAGGCGCGAGGGGTCCAGCGCCACGCGTACCTCACGCGACACGCCGCCTACGCGATTGACGGCGCCCACGCCACGCACGGCCAGAAGCTTGCGCGAAATATCGTTATCGACAAACCAGGACAGCGCCTCTTGGTCCATGCGTGGTGAGCGGATGGTGAAGGCCAGCACGGGCTGGTTAGCCAGGTCCATCTTGGTGACGACCGGGTCGCGCACATCGCCCGGCAATTCGCCGCGCACTTTGGCCACGGCGGCGCGCACGTCATCCACGGCTTCCTGCACCGGTTTTTCGAGCCGGAACTCGGCGGTGATGCTGACGCCGCCATCCTGCACCTTGGTGTAGAGGTGCTTGAGGCCCTGTAGGGTGGCCATCGAGTTTTCCAGCTTGCGCGCCACTTCGCTCTCAAGCTGGGCCGGTGCCGCGCCGGGCAGCGAGGCCGACACCGACACCGTGGGCAGATCGATGTCGGGAAAATTCTGCACCTTCATCGCTTTGAACGACAGCATGCCCGCAAAGCTCAGCAGCACAAACAGCATGACGGCAGGGATCGGATTCTTGATAGCCCAGGCGGAGACATTCATGAGGAGATTGCTCCTTAATTGGTAGCTATCTGCGCTGAACTGGCGGGGGCTGCAGGCTGATTTGATGTTGAGGCATCGTTCACCCGCACCAGATCACCGTCGTTCAGAAAGCCGGCACCGCTCACAATGACCCGTGTGTCGGCGGCCAGGCCGGCGGTGATCTCGACCCGGTCACCGACCCGCCGGCCGGTCTGCACCTTGAGCTGGCTGATGCGCTGGTCGGCATTCAGCCGGAACACATAGCTGAAGCCGTCGCGCAGCACCAGCGCGGGTTGCGGAACCGTCAGCGCGGCCGTCGTTCCCAGCTCAAATTCGCCCCGGGCAAACATGCCGGCCTTGGCCGGCGACGCCATGCCGGCAGAGCCAGGCAGGTCCACATAGACCAGGCCGGCGCGGGTTTGCGGGTCCACGCTGGGGGCGACCATGCGCACCCGGCCCCTGAGTTCGGCGCCGCTGGCGGCCGTCACCGTGACCGGTGTGCCGGGCTGGATGCGGCCCAGCTCGGCCGAGGTGACTTCGGCGCGCCACTCCAGGCGTCCGCCGCGAATCATGCGAAACAGCTCCGTGCCGGCGCCCACCACCGCGCCCAGGGTGGCGCTGCGCGCGGAAATCACGCCGCTGTCGGGGGCCAGCACCCGGGTCTGGCGGCCGCGCAGCTGCTGCGCGGCGAGCACGGCCTGGGCCGCTTCGACGCGGGCCTTGGCGGTTTGTTCGGCCGTGTTGTACTGGTTGATCTGCTGCGCGCTCAGGGCGCCCGAGCGCTCCAGCGTGCGTGCGCGCGCCGCGTTGTCGGCGGCATCCAGCGCATTGGCCTGGGCTTCCAGGAGGCTGGCGCGCGCCTGCGCGGTGTCGGCCTGCACGCTGCCTTCGTAAAACACGGCCAGCACCTGCCCGGCCTTGACCTTGTCACCCACGTTGACCCGCACCTCGATCAGGCGCAGGCCGTTGGATTCGGAGCCGATGATGGCTTCCTGCCAGGCCGTGATGCTGCCATTGGCGCTGAGCTTGACAGGAAGACTGAGCGGCTGCGGCAGCGCCGTGGTCACCGTCAGGGCCGGCTTGGCGGCCCCTGCCCCGGATGCAGGGGCGGCCCCGGATTTTGAAGAAAAAATGGCTACTGCGCCCGCAGACAGGGCGATGGCAGCTATCAAAACAAGAGCTAGCGGCTTGCGCTTGAAGTTTTCCATGAGAGGTGATCCGTCGGTCGTGTGGGCAGTGGCAAGGCGGGGCGCCGCCCTCAGGGGGCGGTGAGCAGGGCGGGTGTGATCGGGGCAGAAACATCGCTGGTCATGGGCGGTGGCGGCGGGCTGGCCGCGGTCCAGCCACCGCCCAGCGCCCGGTATAGGGCCACCCAGGCGCTGCGGCGTTCGCGCTGCAGGTTCACGACGGCGCTCTGCGCCGCCAGCAGGGTGCGCCGCACGTCTTCGAGTTCCACCAGGCTGATTAGGCCGCTGGCGTAACGGGCCTGGGTTGCGGTGAAGGATGCAAGGTAGCCCTCGGCGGCGACCATGGCGTCCTGGTTGCGTTCCGCGGTGCTTTGCAGGTTGACGAGGGCTTCTTCCACCTCCCGGACGGCCTGGCGCACGCTGCCGCGGTACTGGGCCGCCGCGTTCTCGTACCGCGCCTTGGCGGCTTCCACGTTGGCTTCGCTCGCACCGCCATCAAACAGCGGAATGGTCAGTTGCAGCGGCCCCACCGACCAGGTGTCAAAGCGCTGCGAAAAATGACCCGTTTTCGATTCGGCGGTGGCGATGGAGCCGCTGAGGTTCAGGCGCGGGTAGCGTTCCGCGCGCGCGCTGCCTACCTCCAGGTGGGCAGCATCCACCTCGCGCGCCGCGTTGAAAATATCGGGCCGTTGGGCCAGCACCTCGGCCGGCACGCTGACCACGGGCGCCGGGGATTCCTGCGCCAGGTCGGCGGGCGCCTGGGCCAGTTTTTGCCGCAAGTCGGTCTCTGCCATGGCGGTCAGCGCCACCAGCGCCTTGACATCGAGATCGCACAGCGTGCGTTGCTGGATGGCGTTGCCCCGGCCTTCTGCCGCGCTGGCACGCGCCAGTGCGGCGGTGGCGGGCGCCTGAAAGCCAGCCTGGGTGCTGAGTTCTGCCAGGCGCGAGGTTTCCTCCCGGGACGCGGCATCGGCGCGCGCGACAGCCAGCAGTTTTTCACAGGCCCGCAGGCTGTAGTACTGATTGGCCACCTCGGCGGCGACCGACACCCGCGCAGCGTGCCACAGCGCCTGGGAGCCTTCCAGCCGCTGCTGGTCGGCATCGCGGCTGGCGGCGTACTGGCCGAACAGGTCGATTTCCCACGACGACTGCAAGCCCGCCTCGCGGGTCGTGGTGATCGGGGAGATGGTCCGGCTCACGGGTGGCGGGCGGCTGCGGGTGACGCTGCCGACAGCGTCCAGGGTGGGCAGCATGGCCGCGCCGGAGGCCACACGGGACGCGCGCGCCTGCTCGATGTTGGACAGCGCCGACACGATGGACGGGCTGGCGGCCTCGGCGGCCATGATCAACTCCACGAGCAAGGGGTCATTCTGCTGCTGCCACCACTGCGCCAGGCTGGCCAGGCTGCCGCGGTGCGGCAATGCCGCCGTGGTGCCTGCCGCCGGCAAGGGAGCCTGCCACGCGGGCGGAATGGCGACGGCGACAGGGGCAAACGGGGCTTCGACCGCACAGCCCGCCAGCCATAAAGCCCCCAAGGGCCAGAGGCGGAGCCACAGGTTCAGCCGGCGGGAAGGCTGCGGTTGGCGCTCAGACCTTTTCATGGCTTGCAGTCCTCATGCGTACAGGGCTGGCCGCAGAACGGTGGGTGGGTGCGGTACTTCGCCGGGCCGCTTCGACAGCGACCATGGCCTCTGCGTAGCCCACCAGGCTGCCGGCCCACCGGGCTATGGCTTCGGGCGTTCCGAACAGCTGCGGCCGTATCACCTCCACCACGTCGCGGCTGATGAACAGCTGGACGGCCAGCCCGGTGATGGAAAAGGCCAGCCGGTGCACATCGTCATCGGCCTCGGCAAGCGCCAGATGGCGGCACAGCACGGCCACCAGCGCGGCATGCGCGGGCTTCAGGCCGTTGTCGACCTCTTCCGCCCAGAGGCCGGTGGGCTCCAGCATTTCGCGAAAGTGCAGCCGGGTGCACAGCTGCACCAGCTCACCCTGGCGCATCGGTTCGAGGAAACCCGCGAAGAAGCCTTGCAGCGACTGGCGCAGCGTGAAATGGGGCTGGTTGTAGAGCGCGATATCGTCGCGCGCGCTGCCTATGGGCTCGGTAAACACCGCCCGGTACAGCCCGGCCTTGTCGCCGAAGTAATAGCTGATGGCGGCGACGTTGGCGCCGGCCGCCTGCGCGATCTCGCGGGTCGAGGTTTTGGCAAAGCCTTTTTCAGAGAACAGCCTGAGCGCCGCGTGCAGCAACTGCGCCCGCGCTTCCACGCCATCTGCGCGCTGCTTTCGGCTCGCGCCCTGGGGGCCCGCAAAGCGCAAGGGGGTTTTGGGGCGTCTGGAGGCATTCATGTGCTGGATTAAAGCACATGAGTCAAACGATTGATTGAACTAAGAGCCGCTCACAATCAGCTGCCTGACGGGAAGGCGGCGGCCCACAGCTGCTGGATGGCGGTGCACTCGGCCAGGAGCGCCGGTGGCGTGACCTGGGTCGGCTCCTCGTTGAGGCGGGCATGGTGCTGCACGCGCCGCAGTTCGCGGTAGGCAGCGGCGGCCTGCCGGCCAATGCCCGCGGGCAGCAGGCCGGCGGTTTCCGCGCGCTGCAGCAGGGCGATGTTGCCCACGTTGTCGATCAGCTCCCGGTGCCGTGCCGATTGTGAAAGCACCAGGAACTGCACCGCAAACTCGGCATCCACCATGCCGCCGGTGCTGTGCTTGATGTCAAATTTGCCGCCTTTGACGGGATGGGCGCCGCGCACCTTTTCGCGCATGGCCACAATTTCATGGCGCAGCGCCGCCGCCTCGCGCGGCGCGGTGACGACGGCCTCGCGCACCAGGTCAAAGCGCTGGCGCAGCGATTCATCGCCGAGCACGAAGCGGGCGCGCGTCATGGCCTGGTGCTCCCAGGTCCAGGCGGTGTTGCTGCCGCGTTGCTGCTGGTAGCGTGTGTAGGCCTCAAAGCTGGTCACCAGCAGGCCTGAATTGCCGTTGGGCCGCAAGGCGGTGTCGATCTCGAACAGGTCGCCCTCGCCGGTCTTGACGGTCAGCCAGTTGATCAGCTTGCGCACAAAGGCCGCATAGACTTCGGGGGCGCGCTCGTCCTCGTCTTCGTAGACAAACACGATGTCCAGGTCGCTGCCGTAGCCGAGCTCCATGCCGCCCAGCTTGCCGTAGGCAATGATGGCGAACTGGGGCGTGTCGCGGTGCCGGTTTTTCAGGCGCTGCCAGCACCAGTCGGTGGTGATGCGCAGCACGGCTTCGGCCAGCGCGCTCAAATCGTCGGCCACCTGCTCGACGCTGAGCACCCCTTCCACATCCCGGGCCAGCGTGCGGAACACCTCGGCATGGTGGGCGCGGCGCAGCAGGTTCAGGCAGGTTTCCTCGTCGTCCTCGCCGGTGCGCCGGAGCGCGGCCAGCCGCTGCTGCAACTCCCTGGCGAAAGCCAGGGGGTCAAAGCGTTCATGCAGCAGTTCGTCGCTGGCCAGTTCGTCAATCAGGCCGGGGTGCTGGAGCAGGTAGCGCGCCGGCCACCTGGCCGCACCCAGCAGGCGCAGCAGGCGTTGGTGCACGGCCGGGCGCTCCTGCAGCAGGGCCAGGTAATTTTCCCGCCTGAGCAGGGGCTCAATCCAGTCGATCAGCCGAACGGCGGCTTCTTCCGTGACGCTGCCTTCCTGCAGCCACTGCGCCGTGCGCTGCAGCAGCCGCATCAGGCGGGTGCGCGAGTCCTCGCGCAGGGCCAGTACCCGAGGGTGCTGGCGCCACGGCGCCAGCCGGGCGCGAAACTGTTCCGGCCACTGCTCCGACAGCTGGTCGAGCAGCTCATCGAGCTGTTGAGGCGGCGCGCCGGCAACCTTGCCACAGCGCTTGCAGTCGGCGCTGCCGCCCAGCAGGCGGTCAAACTCGCCGGCGACCAGCTCGCGGTGCGCGTCCAGTTCGCTGAGAAGCGCGCCGCAGCTGCTGTAGCCCAGGGTTTGCGCAATCCAGCCCAGGTCATCGTCGCGGGTCGGCAGGACATGGGTTTGCTGGTCATCCAGGTACTGGATGCGGTGTTCCACCTTGCGCAAAAAGTCGTAGGCCCGCGCCATGGCGTCGGCGGTATCCTGGGGCATCAGCCCGGCATGGGCGAGGCGCTGCAGGGCGTCAACGGTCGGGCGGGTGCGCAGTTCGGGGAACCGGCCGCCGCGCACCACCTGCAGCAGTTGCACGGTGAATTCGATCTCGCGAATGCCGCCGCGCGACATCTTCACATCGTTGGCGCGCTCGGGATGGCCGGCGCAGCGCTTGGCCGCATGGTCGCGAATCTGGCGGTGCAGCACGCGCAGCGCATCAAACACGTTGTAGTCCAGGTAGCGCCTGAAGACGAAGGGCAGCACGGAGCCGCGCAAGGCCTGTGCCGAGCCGCTGCGTATGCAGGCCAGGGGCGCCACCACGCGGCTCTTCAGCCAGGCAAAGCGTTCCCATTCGCGCCCCTGGTCCTGGAAATACTCTTCCAGCGCGCTGAGCGAAATGGCGGCCGGCCCGGAGTTGCCGTTGGGCCGCAGGGCCAGGTCGACGCGGAACACGAAGCCATGCTCGGTGGCATCGCCGATCAGGTTGAAAACCGCCTTGACCTGGTGCGCAAAGTATTCGTGGTTGGAGATCTGGCCGCGGCCATCGCTGCGGCCCGCCGTCTCGCCGTCGTGGTCATAGACGTAAATCAGGTCGATGTCGCTGGAGACATTGAGTTCCCGCGCCCCGAGCTTGCCCATGCCCACCACCCACATCTGGGCGCGCGCCCCGCCGGGTGCCTGCGGCGCACCATAGATCGCGTCCAGCGCCTCGCCGGAATTTTGCATGGCCACATCTAGGGCCAGTTCGGCCAGCTCGGTCATGGCCCGGGTCACCACAACGAGCGGCGCCTGATGTTCGCAGGCGCCGTCGCAATCGAGCACCACCAGCCGCTCCATCACCAGCTGGCGCAGCACGCGCAGCGCCGAGCCGGTGTCCAGGCCGCTCGCCAGAAGCGCCTCCAGAGTGGTTTGCATGGTCGCACGCAGCGGCGCGCCGGCAGGCAGCAGCGGCATCTGTTCCGCGTAGCGACGGCGAATGCGCAGAACAAACCGGGAATAGGCCGAGGCGGCCGACTGGGAGGAAGGCGGGGGGTTGGGACAGGCGGTGGAGGCGACGGTCATCACACTACTTCACAAATCATCGTGGTTTTGCGCCGGGCGGGCTGCGCCGTCGGCGGTCATAATTCTCATGTCAATGGAGCCAACGATTCCCACTCTCTCAGCCCTGCCGTCCCGACGCCTGCGATGGATCACCGGCGCCGTGCGCCTGGTGTTGTGGCTGGTCGTGACCGCCTGGCTGCTCTTCGGCCTGAGCTGGATCGTGCTGCATGGCTGGATTGTGCCGCGAATCGGAGAATTCCGTCCGCGCCTGGAAGCAGAGGCCAGCAAGGCCCTGGGGGTGCCGGTCCGCATTGGCCAGATCAGCGCCCATTCGCAGGGCATGATTCCGTCGTTTGAGTTGCGCGACGTCACCCTGCTGGATGCGCAAGGGCGCGAGGCCCTGCGCCTGCCGCGCCTGCTGGGCGCCCTGTCGCCCTCCTCGCTCTGGGGGCTGGGCTTTGAGCAGCTGTATATCGACCAGCCCGAATTCGATGTCCGGCGCGCCGCCGATGGCCAAATCTATGTGGGCGGGCTGGATGTGTCCAGGGAGCAGGCCGCCGGCCACAGCGCGGTGGCCGACTGGTTTTTCTCGCAGACCGAGTTTGTCCTGCGCGGCGGGACCGTGCACTGGACCGACGAGTTGCGCCAGGCACCGCCTTTGACGCTGACCCAGGTGGACGGCGTCATGCGCAATGCCCGGCGGCGCCACCTCATGCGCCTGGATGCCACGCCGCCGGCCGAATGGGGTGAGCGCTTCACCCTCAGGGGCATCTTCAGGCAGTCCTTGTTGTCGACCAAGGCCGGCGATCTGGCGACATGGACCGGCCAGCTCTACGCCGGGTCCGACCGTGTCGACCTGTCCCGCGTCAAGCAATACAGCAACCTGGACTCGCTGGGCGTGGAGCTGATCGGAGGCCACGGGGCGCTGCGCGCCTGGGCGGATGTCAGCAAGGGGAAAATCACCGGAGGCGTGGCCGATGTGGCGCTGCAGCAGGTGGAGGCCAGGCTCGGCCAGAAGTTGCAGCCACTCGGGTTTGAGTCCGTCGCCGGGCGCTTCGGCGGCGGACGGCGCGCCGATGGTTTTGATTTCAACACCCAGGGCCTGCGGTTTCGAACCCGGGAGGGCCTGCAGTGGCCCGGTGGCAACCTGGCGCTGGTCCAAACCAGCGATGCAGCGGGAGCGCCCCTGCACAGCGAGTTCAAGGGCGACATGCTGGACCTGGCCGCGCTGGCGCAGATTGCCCATCGCCTGCCGCTGGACAGTGCGACCCATGAGCTCCTGACTTCTTTTGCCCCCAGGGGCCTGGTGGAGACCGTGGACCTCCGCTGGCAGGGGCCGCCGGAGGCGCCTGCCAGCTTTGCCGCCAAGGGCCGCGTGGCGGGTTTGAGCGTGGCTGGCGCCGCAAGCGCTGTCTCGCACGACAGCCCCGGCCGGCCGGGCATCAGCGGGGCGGCGATTGATTTTGACCTCACGAACGAAGGCGGCCACGCCAAAGTAAAAATCCTCAACGGCGGGCTTGATCTGCCGGGCATCTTCGAGGAGCCGCAGCTCCCGCTCGATCAGTTGTCGGTGGACGCCCAGTGGAAGTTTTCAGGCCGCAAAATGGAAGTGCAACTGCGCAATCTGCAGTTTGCCAATACCGATGCGCAGGGTGAGGCGCAGGTCAGCTGGCACACCGACGATTCGGCCCCCGCTCCGACGACCCCGGCTACCGCGGCCGGCGCTGGCCCCTTGTCCGACCACCGCTTCCCCGGCGTGCTGGATCTGCAGGGCAGCTTGAGCCGGGGCGATGGTAGCCGGGTGCACCGTTATTTGCCGCTGGTGCTGGCGCCAGAGGCGCGTCACTATGTGCGCGATGCCGTGGTGCAGGGCCAGGTCAGCGACGTGAAATTCAAGGTCAAGGGCCCCGTCAGCCAGCTCCCCTTCGCCAATCCGGCGCAGGGCGATTTCCGGGTTTCCGCCAAAGTGAAAAACGGACACTTTGCCTATGTGCCGAACACCCTGCAGCCGGCCGGCGCTGCGCCGTGGCCGGCCCTCACCGGGCTCGATGGCGAGCTGGTCTTCAACCGGGCGGCCCTCGAGGTCAACGGCGCCACCGGAAAGCTGGCGGGCTTGCCCGGCCTGCAGCTGCTCAAGGGCAGTGCCCGAATTCCCGACCTGATCCATAACGCCACGGTCGAGGTGGCGCTTGAGCTCAAGGGGGCGCTGGCCGACGCGCTGGGCTTCGTCAACACCTCGCCGGTGGGCGGCATGACGGACCAGGTGCTGGCCAAGGCCGTGGCCACCGGCGCGGGCGATTACCGTTTTCGCCTGAACCTGCCGATTCATTCGATCGACAAATCGCGGGTCGAGGGAAGCATCACCCTGCCCGGCAATGATGTGCAGTTCACCCCGGGGACCCCGCAGCTGGGCAAACTCAAGGGCGTGGTGACCGTGAGCGAGCG
Source organism: Polaromonas jejuensis NBRC 106434 (assembly GCF_001598235.1). Classification (GTDB taxonomy): domain Bacteria; phylum Pseudomonadota; class Gammaproteobacteria; order Burkholderiales; family Burkholderiaceae_C; genus Polaromonas; species Polaromonas jejuensis. Next base: position 49,400 of record NZ_BCYO01000017.1, read on the forward strand.
GGGGTTTTCGGTCGCAGGCGCCCAGGCGCAGCTCCTGGGCGGCGATATCCGTTTTGATGGCGGCACGCGCACTGCGACCCGTCCGGCGGCAGGCGGGCCGGAGGCCGGCACCAGCGTGGCCTTCAAGGCGCAGGGCACGCTCACCGCAGAGGGCTTGCGAAAGGCTGGCAACCTGGGGCTTGTCTCCCGCATGGCCCAACACGCCAGCGGCAGCACCGCCTACACCGCCTCGCTGGGCTTTCGGCGCGGGGTTTCCGAGTTCATGGTGGCCAGCAGTTTGCAGGGTTTGGCGCTGAGCCTGCCGGCCCCCCTGGGCAAAACCGCGGAGGCTGCGCTGCCGCTCCGGTTCGAGAATGCCCTGCTGCGGGATTCCATGAGCATGGGGCAGAAACTGCAGGATCAGCTGTCGCTGAGCATTGGCCGCGTGGCTTCGATCAACTATGTGCGCGACCTGAGCGGCGCCGAACCCCGTGTGCTCCGGGGCGGCATTGCCGTGGGTCTGGAGGCCGGTGAAACGGTGCCGTCGCAGGAAGCGGGCGTGGCCGCCAACATCAACCTGGCCCGGGTCGACCTGGATGCCTGGGAGAAAATTCTTTCCACGCCATCTGGCGACAGTGCCGCGACCGGCGCCGCCTCCGGGCCGGCTTCCGTGGCCGCCAGCCACTCGGACGCCAATGCGGCCATGACCTATCTGCCCACGGTAATGGCCATACGCGCCAGGGAACTGCTGGTGGGGGGGCGCAGGCTGAACAATGTGGTGGTGGGCGGATCACGAGAAGGCTTGAACTGGCGCGCCAATATCGAGGCGTCCGAGCTCAACGGCTATGCGGAGTTTCGCCAGCCCGGCGGCATTGGCGCGGGACGCGTGTATGCGCGGCTTTCGCGTTTGAGCCTGGCGCCCAGCGCGGCCAGCGATGTGGAAGCCATTCTGGATGAGCAGCCTGCCAGTATTCCGGCCCTGGACATCGTGGTGGAGGACATGGAGTTGCGCGGCAAGAAGCTGGGGCGGGTTGAAATTGATGCGGTCAACCGGGGCAGCTTTGGCGCAGCGCGCGAGGGCGTTCGCGAGTGGCGCCTGAACAAATTCAACGTGATCCTGCCCGAAGCCGTGTTCACGGCGACGGGTAACTGGGCGGCCGTGAACGTGCCGGCCACCTCCCCAGGGACCAGCGGATCGCGCGCCACGGCAAAGGCCGCCGCCGAGCGCCGCCGTACCGCGATGAACTTCAAGCTGGACATGGCCGACTCCGGTGAGCTGCTCAAACGCTTCGGCATGGGCGAGCTGATCCGCCGCGGCAAGGGCAAGCTCGAAGGCCAGGTGGCCTGGATGGGCTCCCCCCTGAGCCTGGACTATCCGAGCATGAGCGGGCAGTTCAACGTGAATGTCGAGTCGGGGCAGTTTGTGAAGGCCGACCCGGGCATCGCCAAGCTGCTGGGTGTGCTGAGCCTGCAGTCCCTGCCCCGGCGCCTGACGCTGGATTTCCGCGATGTCTTTTCCGAAGGCTTTGCCTTCGACTTCGTGCGCGGCGACGTCAACATCAACCAGGGGCTGGCGACCACCAACAACCTGCAGATGCGCGGCGTGAATGCCGCCGTGCTGATGGCAGGCAGCGCCGACATTGCCCGTGAAACGCAAAATATCCGGGTGGTCGTCGTGCCTGAAATCAATGCCGGCACGGCTTCGCTGATTGCCACGGTCATCAACCCGGCCATTGGCCTGGGCAGCTTTCTGGCGCAGATGTTTCTGCGCCGCCCGCTGATGCAGGCGGCCACCCAGGAGTTCCAGATCGATGGCACCTGGTCAGACCCCAAAATCACCAAGGTGAGCCGCAAAGCCCAGCCCGAAGGTCAGGCTGATGTCACTTCCACGGAGACCCGTTGATCATGAAAGTTGCTGCCATCCAGATGGTTTCAGGCACCGGCGTCCAGGCGAATCTGGAGGCCGCCGGCCAGTTGCTTGCCCAGGCCGCCGCCCAGGGGGCCGAGCTGGCGGTGCTGCCCGAGTATTTTTGCGTCATGGGTTTGAAGGACACCGACAAACTGAAAATCCGGGAAACCGCGGGGCGCGGCCTGATCCAGGATTTCCTGAGCCGTTCGGCGCGTGAACTGGGGCTGTGGATTGTCGGCGGCACCCTGCCGATGGCGACCCCCGACGCCGGCCGGGCACGCAACTGCTCACTGGCTTACGCGCCGTCGGGCGACTGCGTGGCGCGCTACGACAAGGTCCATTTGTTCAGGTTTGCGCAAGGCCAGGAAGACTACGACGAAACCCGCGTGCTGGAGCCGGGCTCGCAGCCGGTCCGGTTTGAGCTGGCGTCGCGTGACGGCCATGTCTACACCATAGGCATGAGCGTCTGCTACGACCTGCGCTTCCCCGAGCTTTACCGTGCCCTGAAGGCCGATCTGCTGCTGGTGCCCAGCGCCTTCACCTACACCACCGGCCAGGCGCACTGGGAGGTCTTGCTGCGCGCCCGGGCGATTGAAAATCTGGCGTATGTGCTGGCCGCCGCCCAAGGGGGCATCCACGAAAATGCGCGCCGCACCTGGGGCCACAGCATGCTGGTGGATCCCTGGGGCCAGGTTCTGGCGCAGCAGGCCGAAGGTGCGGGGCTGGTGATGGGCGAGGTGCTGGGTGCCCATCTTCAGGACGTGCGGCGCCGTCTTCCGGCCCTGGGGCATCGCGTGCTGTGAAGCTCAAGCGCGTGAGATTTTCCCCGTGGCGTGGCATCAGCTGGGCCAGCCGGCGCTGGTCTTTGTGGGCCTTGCTGGTGGCGCTGGTCGTGGCCCTGCTGGGGACCCTGATCTGGCTGAGCGGACGCTACGAATCCAGCATGGTGCAAAGCCGGCTGGAGCATGATGCGGCGGAAGCCGTGGCCGACATCCGTTCGGGGCTGACCCGCAACCTGCATACGTTTCAGGCCCTGCACGCGTTTGAACAGACGCCCGACGCCTGGCGTGCGCGGGCGGCCGATCTGCTGCGCGAAAACCGTGAAATCATGCGGCTGGAGTGGCGCAACCAGGCGCTGCAGGTGCTGGGGGCGGTCGAGACGCCGTACCGCTTCTCGGTGTTCGAACGGCTGGGGCGCGGCAGCATGGAGGCTGATGTCAGCCTGACCTGCTCGACGGCCAGCCGTCTGAGCGGCCCGACCTATTCCACCAGCTACTTCCTGCCGCAACCGGATGGCATGGGCATGGAAGTTCTGGACATGTGCATGCCCCTGGTGCTGGCCGGCCGCGTGACCGGCTACATCGTGGCGACCTATTCGCTGCAGGACATCCTGGGCGAACTGGTGGGCAAGCAGCTGGTGCGAGGTGTGGGCCTGTCGTTCACGGAGGCCGATGGCACGCGTCTGGCGCTGCTCGGCGTGCCTTCGCGCGGCAGCCGGATTTATGTCGCGCAGCAACTGCTGGACCTGTCGGGCAACACGCTGGTCGTCCGCATGGAGCGCCGGCTCGGGACGCCGGCCCTGTTCCCCAATATCCTGACGGCGCTGGTCACGGCCATGTCACTGACTTTGCTGGCCGTGCTTTTTTTGCTGGCCCGCGACATGCGGCGGCGCCAGAAGGTGGAGCACGACCTGGGCGAGGCCCTGGCCTTTCGCAAGGCCATGGAGGACTCGCTGCGCACGGGCCTGCGTGCGCGGGATCTGGAGGGACGTATCACCTATGTCAATCCGGCCTTTTGCCAGATGGTGGGGGTGGAGGCCAAGGATTTGCTCAACCAGAGCTTCCCCTCGCCCTATTGGCCCCCGGAACTGGCGGACATGTACCAGCAGCGCCAGCAAGTTCGCCTGTCGGGTAAAAATCTGCCGCAGGAGAGCCATGAGTCGGTGTTCATGCGGCGCGACGGCACGCGGTTCCCGGTGCTCATCATGGAGGCGCCGCTGATCAACGCCGTGGGCAAGCACACCGGCTGGATGAGTGCCATTCTCGATGTGAGTGAGCAGCGCCGCATTGAGGAGCTCTCCCGCGCCAGCCAGGACCGCCTGCAGGCCACGGCGCGGCTGGCCATGGTCGGTGAAATGGCCTCGCTGCTCAGCCATGAGCTGAACCAGCCGCTGGCCGCCATTTCGAGCTATGCGACCGGCTCGCTCAATCTCCTGCAGGAAGGTGCAACCGCCCCCATGGCGACGTCTTTCCGGGGCGGCCCGGGCGCGGACCATCCGGAGCCGCCGCTGTCCGAAGAACTGCAGCTGGCCATGCGCCGCATTGCCGAGCAGGCCGAGCGTGCCGGCAAGGTCATCAAAAGCGTGCACGACTTTGTGCGGCGGCGCGATCAGGTGCGCGAGGCGGTGGCGCCGCGTGCCCTGCTCGACGCGGTGATGCCGCTGGTCAGCCTGCAGGCCCGCAAGCTGGGGGTGCGCGTGGCGATCGAGGTGGATGCGGCCTGCGCGCCGGTGCGGTGCGACCGCACCATGGTCGAGCAGGTGCTGCTCAACCTGTCGCGCAACGGCATGCAGGCCATGCAGGGCGCGCAGGAAGCGCCGGCGGCACAGACGCCTGCGGCCCTGCACGAGAAAGTGCTGACGCTGCGCATTCGCCCGGCGGCCTCCAGGGCGCAAAGCCGCTGGGTGGAGTTTTCGGTGACGGACTGCGGCGAGGGGATTTCGGAGCAGGTCGCCAAGCAGCTTTTCACCCCCTTTTTCACGACCAAGGAAGAGGGCATGGGCCTGGGCCTGAGCCTGTGCCGCACCGTGATCGAGCAGCACGGCGGTTTCCTCGGATTTGAGCCCGCGCAGCCGCAAGGTACCATTTTCACTTTTACCCTGCCGGTGGCGTTGGCGCAGACGACTGACGCCGCCGCGCCGAACGCCTCCTAGGCCACCTGGAAAACCTGACCATGGAACCCATTCACAACGCCACGGTTTACATCGTCGATGACGACGCCGGCGTGCGCGATGCGCTTGCCTGGCTGCTGCGTTCGCGGCGCCTGCTGAGCGAGACCTTTGACTCCGCCGAAGCCTTCGATGCCCGGGTGTCGCAGCAGTTCAAGGTCGAGGCCCCGTCCTGCGTGTTGCTCGATGTGCGCATGGCGGGCCTCAGCGGCCTGGCCATGTTTGAAAAGCTGATTGCCTATGGCCTGCTGCCGACCCTGCCGGTGATCTTTTTGACCGGCCATGCCGATGTGCCCACCGCAGTGGCCAGCGTCAAGCGCGGCGCCTTCGATTTCTGTGAAAAACCGTTTTCAGACAACGCGCTGGTGGACCGGGTGGTGCTGGCGCTCCAGCATTCCGCGGCCGCGCTGGCCGAGCACAGCCAATCCATCGGCCTGCAGGCGCGGCTGGACGGCCTGACCGATCGCGAGCGCGACGTGATGCGCCTGGTCGTGGAGGGGTTGCCCAACAAGCTGGTCGCCGACGAGCTGGATATCAGCGTCCGGACGGTGGAGGTTCACCGGGCCCGCGTTTTTGACAAGATGGGGGTCAAGTCGGCGGTGGAGCTGGCTAATATGCTACGAAATTTGTAGCTATCGGGTTTTGTTTTTCTCGGCTTCCAGGGGCGGCGCGGGGTGCGCTGAATCGTCTTTCAGCTCGCCATGCCGACGGCCCGAAAACATCGTCCACCACACAATGAATACCAGCAGCAGCAACGCCCCCAGGGCTTCGAGAAAAAGTAGGGCCATGACATTTCCTTGGATTGCAGATACCGCTTCGATGCGCTCAGGGCGGTCAATACGGTTGGCGTCAATTATCGCCATCGTGGCGCTGCTCGCCGCCTGCGTGGGCACGCCCCTGCCGCCCATGGCGCCATTGCCGCCCGGTGCTGACGCGGAGCCCACGGCAACAGGCCAGCGCCCGGGCGATGCGGGGCCATTGCCCGCGCCCTTGCTGAAGGCCAAAAGCCGCTGGGTTCCTGTCCGTTGGGCCGAGTTGCCGGGGTTTGAGGAGGATGCGCTGTTTGAAGCCTGGAACGCCTGGATCAAGAGTTGCGAGCGGCCAGGCCCGACCTTTGCGCCGCTGTGCGGCGAGGTCCGGCGCCTGAGCATTGCGTCCGGGGAAGAGCAGCGTACCTGGATGCTGGCCCGCCTCCAGCCCTATCGGGTCGAGGCCCTGCAGGGGAGCGCAGAGGGTCTGCTGACCAGCTATTACGAGCCGGTTTTCAAGGCCAGCCGCCAGGCGGGCGGGGCTTACGAGGTGCCGCTGTACCGCACGCCGGCCACGCTGGGCAGCCGCAAGCCGTGGTTCTCGCGGCAGGAAATCGATACCTTGCCCGAGGCGAAGGCCGCCCTCAAGGGCCGGGAAATCGCCTGGGTGGCCGACCCCATCGACGCCCTGGTGCTGCACATCCAGGGCTCGGGCCGGCTCAGCATCAGCGAGCCCGACGGCGCGCAGCGCACGGTGCGCGTCGCCTTTGCCGGCTCCAACGACCAGCCCTACCGCAGCGTGAACCAGTGGTTGCTGGAGCAGGGCGTCAGCAAGGTCAGCCCCTGGCCTGACGCCACCAAGGCCTGGGTGGCGCAAAATCCGCAGCGCGTGCAGCAGCTGCTCTGGAGCAATCCGCGCTATATCTTCTTCCGCGAAGAGGTGCTCAGTGATTTTGATGCGGCTTTTGGCCCCAAGGGTGCGCAGGGCGTGGCGCTGACCCCGGGGCGCTCGATTGCGGTCGACCCGGGCAGCATTCCCTACGGCACCCCCGTGTGGCTGGCCTCCCGCGGCAATGCGGCCGCTCTGCAGAAGCTGGTGTTTGCGCAGGATACCGGCAGTGCCATCGTGGGGGCGGTGCGGGCCGACTATTTCGCGGGCACGGGGGCCGAGGCCGGCGAGATGGCGTCGCGCGTCAACCAGCCGCTGCGGCTCTGGGTGCTCTGGCCCAAGTAAGCGCCTCGGCCCGTGCCGCGTGCGTGACTGATGCCGTGTCACCGGTGCTTGGTGATTTGCTATTGAAACGATAGCTGAATACGCCCGTTCCGCAAGCGCTACAGGCCTGTTTCAGTCATATTTCAGCCTCAGCGCGCGGTCCGTCTCAGGTGTTCCAGCGGCAACGCGCTGCTGGCCTTGACCTCGCCCAGCGAGAAGCTGGTATGCAGGTCTTTCACATTCGGCAGGTTGATCAGGCTTTGCAGCGCGAACTTGCTGAAGGCTTCCAGGTCCTGCGCCACCACCTGCAGCTCGAAGGTGCCGGTGCCGCTGATGTAGTGGCAGGCGATGACTTCGGGCAGCTTCTTGATGGCTTCTTCCAGCTCGCGCGTCGCGTTGCCGTTGTTGCGGTCGGCATCCAGCCGCACGAAGGCCAGCACGCCCAGGCCTATCTTGTAGCGGTTGATCTCGGCACGGTAGCCGGTGATGTAGCCGGCTTCTTCCAGCGCCCGCACGCGGCGCCAGCAGGGCGCGGCCGACAGGCCCACGCGCGAGGCCAGTTCGGCGTTGGTCAGCCGGGCTTCCAGCTGCAATTCTTTCAGGATGGCAATGTCGAACTTGTCTAGTGTTTCCATTTCTCTTATTTTGCGGCAAGATTCTTTCTTGAGTAGGCTTTTATCGGGCAAAGAAAGCAAAGATTTATCCGCCCGTGACGCATACACTTTGCAGGGAGATAGCGGGCCGGCCAAAACCGGGTTTGGCCCTGTAGAGACCAGCCCGCAAGGCCGGCATTAGCCACCATCTGGAGACAACGACCATGAACGCCCCGCTGCCCGATCACATCCGCAAAGCGCTGGAAACCGTCACGCTGGACGACAAATATTCCATTGACCACGGCCGCGCCTTCATGAGCGGCGTGCAGGCGCTGGTGCGCCTGCCCATGCTGCAGCGCACGCGTGACGTCCTCGCCGGCCTGAACACCGCAGGTTTCATCAGCGGCTACCGCGGCTCGCCGCTGGGCGGTTACGACCAGGCCTTGTGGGCCGCCAAAAAACACCTGGCCGTACAGAACGTGGTGTTCCAGCCCGGCGTCAATGAAGAGCTGGCTGCCACCGCCGTCTGGGGCTCCCAGCAGCTCGACATCTTTCCGCAGACCAACAAGTTCGATGGCGTGTTCGGCATCTGGTACGGCAAGGGCCCGGGCGTGGACCGCTGCTCGGATGTGTTCAAGCACGCCAACATGGCGGGGACCGCCAGGCATGGCGGCGTGATCGCCATTGCCGGGGATGACCACATCTCCAAAAGCTCGACCGCGGCGCATCAGAGCGACCATATCTTCAAGGCCTGCGGCCTGCCGGTGTTTTTCCCGTCCAGCGTGCAGGACATTCTCGACATGGGCCTGCATGCCTTCGCCATGAGCCGTTTTTCCGGCGTCTGGTCGGGCATGAAAACCATCCAGGAGGTGGTGGAGTCGTCGAGCTCGGTGTCGGTGGACCCGGACCGCGTGAGCATCATCATTCCCGAGGACTTCCAGATGCCGCCCGGCGGCCTGCACATCCGCTGGCCCGACCCGCCGCTGGAGCAGGAAGCGCGCCTGATGGACTACAAATGGTATGCCGCACTGGCCTACATCCGTGCCAACAAGCTCAACCACAACGTGATCGAGGGCCCGAAAGACCGCTTCGGCATCATCGCCAGCGGCAAGGCCTTCAACGACACGCGCCAGGCGCTGATCGACCTGGGGCTGGACGAGGACACCTGCCACCAGCTGGGCATACGCCTGCACAAGGTCAACGTGGTCTGGCCGCTGGAAGCCAGCATCACGCGCGACTTTGCCCTGGGGCTGCAGGAAATCCTGGTGGTCGAGGAAAAGCGCCAGGTCATCGAATACCAGATCAAGGAAGAGCTGTACAACTGGCGCGCCGACGTGCGCCCCAATGTGCTGGGCAAGTTCGACGAGCCCGAGGGCGATGCCTCGGGCGGCGAATGGTCCATGCCCAACCCGAGCGAAAACTGGCTGCTGCGCGCCAAGGCCGATCTGACGCCGGCCATCATCGCCAAGGCCATCGCCAAGCGCCTGAAGAAGCTGGGCGTGCCCGGCGACATCATTGCGCGCATGGAGGGCCGGCTGGCCGTCATCGACGCGCGCGAGCGTGCGCTGGCCGAACTCACCGTGGACACTGGCGAACGCGCCCCGTGGTTTTGCAGCGGCTGCCCGCACAACACCAGCACGCGCGTGCCCGAGGGCTCGCGCGCCGTGGCGGGCATTGGCTGCCACTACATGGCAACCTGGATGGACCGCTCCACGTCCACCTTCACCCAGATGGGCGGCGAGGGCGTGCCCTGGGTCGGCCAGTCGGCCTTCACCACCGACCAGCACATTTTTGCCAATCTGGGCGACGGCACCTACTTCCACAGCGGCCTGCTGGCGATCCGCCAGAGCATTGCCGCCGGTGTCAACATCACCTACAAGATCCTCTACAACGACGCGGTGGCCATGACCGGCGGCCAGCAGGTCGGCGAACGGCCCGAGGGGCACTCGGTGCCGCAAATTGCCCACAGCCTGCGGGCCGAGGGCGTGGTCAAAATGGTCGTGGTCACCGACGAGCCCGAGAAGTACCACGGCCGCATGCACACCGGCCCGATCAGCCCCGCGCGTGCGGGCCACCCCGAACTGCTCGACTCGCTGCCGCCCGGCGTGACCGTGCACCACCGCGATGAACTGGACCGCATACAGCGCGAGTTCCGCGAACTCAAGGGCACGACCGCCATCATTTACGACCAGACCTGCGCCACGGAGAAACGCCGGCGCCGCAAGCGCGGCACCCTGGCGGACCCGGAAAAGCGTGTCGTGATCAATGAACTGGTGTGTGAGGGTTGTGGCGACTGCGGGGTAGCGTCCAACTGCCTGTCGGTGGAACCGCTGGAAACCGAATTTGGCCGCAAGCGCCGCATCAACCAGAACACCTGCAACAAGGATTTCTCCTGCGTCAAGGGCTTTTGCCCGAGCTTTGTGACCGTGGAGGGTGGCCAGCTCAAGAAGCCCAAGAAAGAGAAAAAAGGCGCACCTTCGGGCTTGCCGGAAATTCCCGAACCGGTGCTGCCGGTGGCGGAATGCGCCTGGGGCATTGTGGTCGGCGGCGTCGGCGGCACCGGTGTCATCACCATCGGCCAGTTGCTGGGCATGGCCGCCCACCTCGAAGGCAAGGGCGTGGTCACGCAGGATGCGGGTGGCCTGGCGCAAAAAGGCGGCGCCACCTGGAGCCACATCCAGATCGCCAACCGGCCCGAGGCCATCTACACCACCAAGGTGGACACGGCCAAGGCCGACCTGGTGATTGGCTGCGACCCCATCGTCACGGCCAGCAAATACACCCTCGCCGCCATGCAGCCCGGCCGCACCTATGTGGCCATGAACACGCATGGCACGCCCACGGCGGCGTTTGTGACCAACCCGGGCTGGCAATTCCCGGGCGGCAACTGCGAAAGTGCCGTGAGTTCCGCCGTGGGCCCGGGCCTGATGGGCACGTTTGATGCCGAGCAGGTGGCCGTGCAGATGGTCGGCGATTCGATCTACACCAACCCCCTGATGCTGGGCTTTGCCTGGCAAAAAGGCCGGGTGCCGCTGTCGCATGCCGCGCTCATGCGTGCCATCGAACTCAACGGCGTGCAGGTCGACAACAACAAGGCGGCCTTCGAGTGGGGCCGTCGCTGCGCCCACGACCTGGCCTCGGTCCAGGCCCTGTTCAAGGCGGCCCAGGTGATCGAGTTCATGAAGAAGCCCTCACTGGACGAGATGCTGAGCAAGCGTGTGGATTTTCTGACCGCCTACCAGAACGCGGCCTATGCGCAGACCTACCAGGCGTTTGTGACCAGGGTGCGTGCGGCAGAGGCGCCGCTGGGCAAAACCACGCTGACCGAGGCGGTCACCCGCTATCTCTTCAAATTGATGGCCTACAAGGACGAGTATGAGGTCGCGCGGCTGCACGCCGACAGCGGCTTTGTCGAAAAGGTCAACGCCATGTTCGAAGGCGACTTCAAGCTCAACTACCACCTGGCACCGCCACTGATTGCCGCCAAAAACGACAAGGGCGAACTGCAAAAGCAGAAATTCGGCCCCTGGATGCTGACCGGCTTCAAGCTGCTGGCCCGCCTCAAGGGTTTGCGCGGCACGCCGCTGGATGTGTTTGGCCGGACCGAGGAGCGCAGGATGGAACGCGCGCTGATCGATGAGTACAAGGCCAGTATTGAAGAGGTCTTGGCGGGCCTGAATGCTCAAAACCATGGCACGGCCCTGGAAATCGCCCGGATTCCCGAGCTGATCAAGGGCTATGGCCATGTCAAGGCCCGGCATCTGGCCACGGCGCGCCCGCAATGGGCGGCGCTGATGCAGTCCTTCCGGCATCCGGAACCCGTGTCGCAACAGCACGCCGCCTGAAGCCCGGTGTGCGGACGGCGGGTCCGCCACCGTGGCTTCCCGGGGGACCGGCGGGCAAGCCGCTGCGCAAATACCCCCGAGACGCGCCTGTGATGGCTAGGTGACACGGCCAGCCCATACAATCATGGTCTCTGTGCGCTGGCTGCATTGGCCGGAGCGCGTGTCTGTGTCTTTATACCGTTGTGGAGTTAGCCGTGTTCATTTCTTCTGCTTTTGCCCAAACCGCTCCCGCAGCTGCCGCTGGTGGCGACATGATGTCCTCACTGACCGGCATGCTCCCTCTGGTGCTGATGTTTGTGGTGCTGTATTTCGTGATGATCCGCCCACAGATGAAGAAGCAGAAAGAGCACCGCGCCATGATTGAAGCCCTAGCCAAGGGTGACGAAGTCGCCACCGCTGGCGGCCTGCTCGGCAAGGTGACCAAGCTGGGCGAGGCTTACCTGACCCTCGAACTCGCGCCTGGCGTTGAAGTGCAGCTGCAGCGCAGCGCCATCGTTCAGGTGCTGCCCAAGGGCGCCATCAATAGCGCCAAGTAAGCAAGGCGCCCCATTAATGGTCCGCTGAGGCCGGTTTAAGGCCTCTTTCTGTCCCTCCGTCCACCAGAACAGCCCACTCATGAATCGTTATCCGGCCTGGAAGTACGCCATTATTGTGGCCCTGCTACTGATCGCAGCCTTGTACACGCTGCCCAACTTTTTTGGCGAAGCGCCGGCGGTGCAGGTTTCCAGCGGCAAGTCCACCGTCAAGGTGGACACTACGACCGTGGCCAAGGTGGAGCAGGCGCTGAAGGACGCGGCCATCACGGCGGATGTCATCGCCCTCGACGGCCACTCCGTCAAGGCACGTTTTGGCGACACCGACACGCAGCTCAAAGCCAAGGACGCTCTCCAGAAGGCCCTGTCGCCCGATGCGACAGATCCTGCTTATGTGATTGCGCTGAACCTGCTGTCGCGTTCACCGGCCTGGCTGACCTCGCTGCATGCGTTCCCCATGTACCTGGGGCTGGACTTGCGCGGTGGCGTGCACTTCATGCTGCAGGTGGACATGCAGGCGGCGCTCACCAAGCGGGCTGAGTCCCTGGCGGGCGACATCCGCATGTCGCTGCGCGAAAAAAATATCCGCCACAGTGGCATCGCCCGCAGCGGGCAGGCCATCGACATCAAATTCCGTGACTCCGAGACCCTGGCTTCCGCCAAGGCGCTGGTCCAGGACCAGTTCCCTGACCTCCAGATGGTTGAGGTTCCGGAAGGCACCGAGTACAAGTTGACCGCCACCATCAAGCCTGAGGCCGCGCGCCGGATTCAGGACCAGGCGCTCAAGCAGAACATGGTGACCCTGCACAACCGGATCAACGAGCTGGGCGTTGCCGAGCCGGTGATTCAGCAGCAGGGCATAGACCGCATCGTGGTGCAATTGCCCGGCGTTCAGGACACCGCCAAGGCCAAGGACATCCTGGGGCGCACGGCCACGCTGGAGATGCGTCTGGTGGAAGACGGCGCCGAGGCGAGAGCCGCCGAAAACAACACCGGCCCCGTGCCTTTTGGCGCCGAGCGTTTCTTCGAGCGCAATGGCCATGCGGTGATTGTCAAGAAACAGGTGATCCTGACCGGCGACAACCTGACGGATGCGCAGCCCGGCTTTGACTCCCAGAACCAGCAGCCCAAGGTGGATCTGACGGTAGACGCCAAGGGCGGGCGCATCATGCGCGACACCAGCCGCGAAAACCTCAAGAAGCGCATGGCCATCCTGCTGTTTGAAAAGGGCAAGGGCGAAGTCCTGACGGCGCCGGTCATCCAGAGCGAACTCGGCAACCGTTTCCAGATTTCCGGCTCCATGAGCGTGGGTGAAGCCAACGACCTGGCGCTGCTGCTGCGGGCAGGCTCGCTGGCCGCGCCCATGGAAATCATTGAAGAACGCACGATCGGGCCGACGCTGGGTGCCGACAATATATCCAAAGGCTTTCACAGCGTGTCCTGGGGCTTTCTGGTGATCGTGGCCTTCATGGCGGTTTACTACCTGCTGTTTGGCCTGTTTTCGGGCCTGGCGCTGGCCGTCAACCTGTTGCTGCTGGTGGCGGTGCTTTCAATGCTGCAGGCGACCCTGACCTTGCCGGGCATGGCCGCCATGGCGCTGGCGCTGGGCATGGCCATCGACTCCAACGTGCTGATCAATGAACGCGTGCGCGAGGAATTGCGCGGCGGCGCCTCCGCGCAGGCCGCCATTCATGCGGGGTACGAGCGGGCCTGGGCGACCATTCTGGACTCCAATATTTCGACGCTGATTGTGGGCCTGGCCTTGCTGGCCTTTGGTTCCGGCCCGGTGCGTGGTTTTGCCGTGGTGCATTGCATAGGCATTTTGACCAGCATGTTCTCGGCGGTATTTTTCTCGCGCGGCCTGGTCAACCTCTGGTATGGCCGCCAGAAAAAGCTCAAGACGGTGTCCATTGGCACGGTGTGGCGGCCTGAGACCTCCGGCACCGTGGCGAAATAAACCCGGTATTTTTTCCTGAGCTGCTTTCAAGGACCCTAGATGGAATTCTTCAAAATCCGGCGTGACATTCCGTTCATGCGCCACGCCCTGATTTTCAACGTGGTCAGTCTGGCGACGTTTGTACTGGCGGTGTTTTTCCTGTTCTCCCGCGGCCTGCACCTCTCGGTGGAGTTCACCGGCGGCACCTTGATGGAGGTGAACTACGCGCAGGCCGCCGATGTCGGGAAAATCCGGGCCACCGTGGCCAGCCTTGGCTTTGCCGATGTGCAGGTGCAGAATTTCGGCACCTCGCGCGATGTGATGATCCGCCTGCCGGCTCAAAAAGGGGTGAGTACCGCCCAGCAAAGCGACAAGGTCCTGACGGCGCTGAAGGCAGCCAGCCCCGACGTGAACTTGCGCCGCACCGAGTTTGTCGGCCCGCAGGTGGGGGATGAGCTGGCGCATGACGGCCTCAAGGCCCTGGCCATGGTGGTGTTGGGCATCATGGTCTACCTCGCCTTCCGTTTCGAGTGGAAGTACGCCGTCGCGGCCATCATTGCCAATTTGCATGACGTGGTCATCATTCTTGGCTTCTTTGCCTTCTTCCAGTGGGAGTTTTCGCTGCCTGTGCTGGCGGCGGTGCTGGCGGTGCTGGGTTATTCCGTGAATGAATCGGTGGTGATTTTTGACCGGATTCGCGAGAACTTCCGCCGCTATCGCAAGATGACCACGGTGGAGATCATCAACAATGCGATCACCTCCACCATCAGCCGAACCATCATTACCCACGGCTCCACCGAAGTGATGGTGCTGTCCATGCTGCTTTTTGGTGGCCCCACCTTGCATTACTTCGCCCTTGCGCTGACGATAGGCATCCTGTTCGGGATTTATTCCTCGGTGTTCGTGGCCGCATCCATCGCCATGTGGTTGGGCATCAAGCGGGAAGATCTGGTCAAGGGCCAGGTCAAAAAGGAAGAGGATCCCAATGATCCCAATGCGGGCGCCACGGTGTAAGCTATAGGCTAACCATTCAGGGCGGGCGTGGCTCCAAGCAATAACAAGAACAGCTTTCTGGCCGGGCAGGCACGTGCATTGTTCACGGAGCATGCTGTGCGCACCTTGCCCACGCTGGCCAAAGCCATTCAGGACAGGCTCTCGGCCCTGGCGTCCCAGCCTGGAAGCGCCCGCGAAATGCAGGAACTGCGTGATGCCTGGCAGGCTTTTCAGAAAAGCGGCCCGGCCTGGGTTCAGGGCACTGCCAGCGCCTGGAACAAGGCGCAATCAATCCCCCTTCTTCCCGCAACGGCGCCGTCACGGTTTGCAGAAAGCAGCAAACTCGAGTTGATGGGCGACGAAGTGATGGAGGACAAGATTCTCGCCTCGCGTCTGGCGCTGCGCTTGCTCGATTCTGTGAGCTGGGAACTCAACGACCTGCGGCTGCGCGTGCAAAATCTGGAAGCGACTTCCGAACTGCACAAGCAGGACATTCTTCGCCCGGAAGTGCTGGCGCAGCATCTGGTCGAGCAGTGGGCCCGTGCACCGTTGCCCCGGGAGGTCTGGCGCCTGGTCCAGGACCTGATCCAGAAAAGCATGGGTGAGCATCTGCTGGAGATCTACCATGCCGCCAATGAGTTCCTGGTCCAGCAAGGGGTGATGGCCGAAATCGACCTGCGATCGCTGGTGAAACGCACACCCTTTGCTGCCGGGGCGGCTGCCGGGACCGCCACGGCGCCGAAAATGCCCGCTGAACCGGACCAGGAAAAAAGCCTGCCCAGTGACGGTTCCGGCCGGTTTGGCTTCGGCGCTGTCGGCCATCCGACCGGGGCGGCCGGGAGCCCAGGGTCTGGCAGCGCTTCAAATTTCCGGTCTGGGCCGGCTGTCGGTGGCGCAACCACGCGCGGCGGGGCTGCGGGCAGCAGCCAGACAGACCCGGCATCAGCGCCTCAAGGTTCAGTCTCGGGCCGCACCCCGGTCTACGACGAGACGCGCATGCAAACGGGGACCACGCCCCTGGCCAGAGCGCGCATGCGCGCCCAGGGCGTGATGGGGCACCTGCGGCGCCTGCTGTCAGACCAGGTCGCGGGATATGACGACACCCGCCCCAGCCGGGTTTCCCCCCAGCTTCAGCGGGCGATGGGCAGCGTGCTGCGGGCGGAAGAAAGCGGCGCAGAACCTACGCTGTTGGCAGATGCGGCCGGGCAGGTGTATGGCCAAGTGCATGTTGACCAGGCCGCCGGTGCCTTGCGCGAGCGCACCAGCGCCCTCAAACAGGCGGCGGCCACTTCTTCCGAAAAGGCGACCATCGAAATCGTGGCCTTGATGTTCCAGAGCATTCTGGCCGAAGACCGGATCCCGCCGGTGATTCGCGTCTGGTTTGCGCGGCTGCAAATGCCGGTGCTGCGGGTGGCGATTTCCGAGCCCGAATTTTTCGGCTCCCTGCAGCATCCTGCGCGCCGCCTGATTGACCGCATGGGCTCTTGCGTGCTCGGTTTCGATGTCACGGTCTCGGGCGGTGCCATGGAGGCGGAGATCAAGCGGGTTGTGCAGGTGATCGAGCAATATCCCGAAACCGGGCGCCGGGTCTTCCAGCTCGTGTACGACGAGTTCGACAGGTTTTTGTCCAAATTTCTTTCCCAGCAGGGCAGCTCGGCGCGTGTGGTGAGTGTGGCGCAGCAGGTCGAGCAAAAAGAAACCATGACCATCCAGTACACCATTGAGATGCGCCACATGCTCAATGACATGCCGGTGCGCGATGAGATCCGCGAATTCCTGTTCAAAATCTGGGCCGAGGTGCTGGCCATGACCGCGATGAAAAATGGCCCGCAGCACGCGGAAACCATTGCGCTCAAGCGCGCCTCTGCCGACCTGGTGTGGGCGGCAAGCGCCAAGCCGAACCGCGAGGATCGTGCCCGCGTCATTGCCGATTTGCCCAAGATGCTGCAGCTCTTGCGCCTGGGCATGACGATGCTGGGCCTGACCGTGCCCGAACAGGACAGGCGGCTGAAGGTCATCAGCGACACGCTGGCCGATGCGTTCATGTCCAAGACCGACGCCATCTCGATGGAGCGGGTGGAGGCCATGGCCAAAAGGCTGGCCAATCTGGAGGACTACCTGTCCGACGAGGATGTCGGCGACCTGCCGCTGGACACCGACAGCCTGGTCACGATGATAGGGATTGACGCCGCGGATATCGAGGTGATCACCGATGGGGGCAGTCAACCCACAGAGGCCATGCGCGCCTGGGCCAAGGAGCTGCAGCTGGGCACCTGGTTCAGCCTGGACCACAATGGGAAAATCAGCCATGTGCAGTTTGCCTGGTGCAGCGATCGCAAGCAGCTGCACCTGTTTGCCTCCGCCGACGGACGAAATTTCCTGATTCAGGCACGCCGGCTGGCGGCTTACCTGCAAGCGGGTTTGCTGCTGCCCACCGAAGAGGAGGCGCTCACGGTGCGCGCCACACGCGACGCCCTGGCCAAGCTCGATGCCAACCCGGAGCGCTTGCTCGGGTAGACCTAGGCTCTGGGGGGAGGCGGCTGGCTGGACAGCGCTGCCGTTTCAGGCGGCAGGCTGGGTGACTTCAGTGTGCGACACGGAACTCGGTGTCGTCACACAGCTCGTCGAGGACCAGCGCATCGGGCTCCTCGCCAAAACTCCAGTACACCATGAGCACGATGATTTTCAGGTCATCCAGCGTGACCGGCTCGCCCGGCGCCGCCATGGCCCGGTCAATGACAATCTCGCGCATGTGGGGCGGCAGCACGCCCGCGGTTTCCAGGAAGCTCACGAATCCCAGGCTCTGCGCGCCCAGATGGGTCTGCTCGGCAATCGAATAGACGCGCAGGCTGTGGGCCGATTGGGGCTGGATACCGGAGGAAGCGGAAGGCGTGGACAGGGATTTGGCCGTGCCCGAGGGCGCCTTGGCTGGCAGGCCGATCTGCGTGACCTGTGCCGCCGTGTTCAGGCCTTCAAGCCAGACCAGCGCCGCCTGGATTTCCTCGGCGTCAAATCCAGCGGCGGTGAGTTTGCGGCCCAGCTGCCGAAGTTCGGGGCAAGCGTCACCTTGCCAATAATTCTCGTAAACGTACACCAGCACTTCAAACATGTGCCCAATATAACGCAGTTGGGCGCTGGCGGTATCCCTCTTATCAATGAGGTTTTGAGAAGGGCTTAACCCGCCGCCAGGCGCTGAAACAGGCCGCCCGGCAGGCGTGCCACCTGCCCGCTGAGCTCCAGTTCCAGCAGTTGCGCCTGCAGCCGGGCGGTTTCCAGCCCGGTCCGCGCCTGCAAGGCATCCAGGCTCACGGCATCAAAGCCCAGGGCCGCCAGCAGCGGGTCATCGGCGGATTGATCTCCGGCCGGCGCATCCCCCTTGGCGCCCAGGGACGCGCTGGTCCCACGCCCCGAGGACCCGCTCAGCGGAAGATTCAGCTCTTCCAGCACGTCCTGCGCCAGTTCGACCAGTTTGGCGCCCTGCTTGATCAGCGCGTGGCAACCGCGCGACTGGGGTGAATGAATCGAGCCGGGAATGGCAAAGACTTCCTTGCCCTGCTCCGCGGCCAGCCGCGCCGTGATCAGCGAACCCGACTGCAGCGCCGCTTCGACCACCAGCGTGCCGCGGGACAGCCCGGAAATGATGCGGTTGCGCTTCGGGAAATTGGCCATCAGCGGCGGGGTGCCGAGCGGAAATTCGCTGAGAATCATGCCCTGCTGGGCAATGCGATGGGCCAGGGCGAGGTGCTTTTTGGGATAGACCCGGTCCAGCCCGGTGCCGACCACGGCCACCGTCTCGCCGCCGCCCAGCAGCGCGCCGTCGTGGGCCGCGCCATCAATGCCCAAGGCCAGGCCCGAGACGATGCAGAGTCCGGCGCCGGCAAGCGCCCTGGCAAATTCCCGGGCGTTGGCTTCACCCTGCGGCGTGGGATTGCGGCTGCCGACGATGGCCAGCCTGACTGCTACGGTATTTGTAGCTGTTTGTTGCGACCGGTTGGCAAGGGCTCCCAGCATATAAAGCATCAAAGGGGGATCTTCGATGTCGAGCAGGGCGGACGGGTAGGCGGCGTCGCCCAGGGTGGCGATGCACCGGTCGTCACCCGCCTGCAGCCAGTCCAGGGTGGTCTGCAATTGGCTGGCCAGGGCCGCGGGCTCGGTCAGAAGGGCGCTGGCCAGCTTGTCGGTGCCCAGCTGCCTTAGGGTGCTGGCGCTTTGCTCAAAAATCGCCTGCGCCGACCCGAAGGCGGCCAGCAGCTTGCGGGCGGTTTCGTTGCCGACGCCGGGCGTCAGGGTCAGCCGCAGCCAGGCTTGAAGCTCTTGGGGATCCACGTGTTCGCGGGCTCAGAAGAGCGCGGGCCCGGCCTGATGGCCAGCGTGGCGCGCCGCGGCCCTCAATTCGGGTTGACGAAGCGGTCGCCGACCTTGACGCCGTCCGTGACCTGCAGGACCAGCGCGTAAGACAGGTGCTCGAAGGTGCGGAACACCATCATCAAGCCGTTGCGCTCATTGGGCAGCTTGATTTGCGGCCGGGCGCTGTCGGTCTTGTCCAGCAGGCGCTGGCCGTCCTTGACGATGGCCATGACGTGACCCCGCTCCAGTCCGTCGCTGCTGCCGCGGTTGATCACCACGACCTGGTTTTCCGCGGCAAAGGCCACGGCGCTGCCATAGACCGAGACAATCTGGCCCTTGATGGCGGTGGCGGGCGCTCGCGGCACGTAGCTGAGCAATTCGCGGGGCGGCTCGGCAATCAGGCGGTCGCCCACACGCATCTCTTCCTTGGTGGAGACGATGTCTATGGTGGCCGGCACAATGTCGGTGCTGGCCTTGCCCTCCTTGTCGTCCAGCTGGACGGTGGATTCACCACGCACCAGTTCGGCCTTGCCCACATACTGCGCCTCATAGCCCAGGATTTTCTGGGTGCTCGGGTCTTTCAGCGGCGTGGCATTGCGAAACACCCGGTAATCCAGCGGCGCACCCTTGGCGTCGCTCAGGGGCTGGCCGCCAGCGTCGCCGCCCGCATACGCCCCGCGGGCATAGGCGCGGTCGCCCCGGCTGAGCAGTACACGGCCTTCCTGCGTGGCCACAATGCGCGGGGCCTGGGCAAAGGTGGCCTCGTCGACAATCAGGGGCTCGGCCAGGAAAGGCTCAATGACATGGGTGGCCAGGGTGGGGATGGCCGCATCCGCCAGGGATTCGGTGCGGGTGCGCGGCGACACCCGCACGGTGTCCGTGGGCGGGCCGTCGTTCGCTGCCTGGCGGGTACGCAGGGTGGCCCGGCCATTGGCTTTTTCAAGGTAGAGCTGTTGGCCGGGGTAGATGCGGTGGGGGTTGCGGATGTCCTGCAGGTTCATGCCCCACAGTTCGGGCCAGCGCCACGGGCTTTTGAGGAACAGGCCGGAAATCGACCACAGCGTGTCGCCGCGCTTGACGCTGTAGCTGTCGGGGGCGTTTGGCGCCAGGTCTGCCAGCGGGACGCCGGTCTCGGCGACCTGGGTGGCGGTGGCCTTCTGGCCGGCGGTAATCGGAAAATTCTGGGCGTGCAGGCCAACGGTGGTGCCCAGCAAGGCTGCGGCGGCTATTGAAATCTGACTGAAGCGACCAAAAATAATGTGCATCTTTGAAGGCCTTTACGGCTAATACCTGGCTGGCACGGTGCTGAACTGACGGGGAAAAACCGTGTTGCGAGTGCTTGTATCTTGATAAATCACTAACGATTCTGTATCTAAGCCCTTGATTAAGCAATGAATACGCGATTCTGGGAATATAGGAATGCTTAAAAAGCGAGAAAAGTGGCGAAAATAGCCACATCTGACCATTTGTCCCATGACCCAACTGACCATACTCCGTTACCCCGATCCGCGTTTGCACACGGTTGCCAAACCCGTGGCTGCTGTTGATGCGCGACTGCGCCAGCTGGCAAGCGACATGTTTGAAACCATGTACGAAGCGGCGGGCATTGGCCTGGCGGCGACGCAGGTGGATGTGCACGAGCGCCTGATCGTGATCGATGTCAGCGAGAACCGCGACCAGCCCCTGGTGCTGATCAACCCCGAAATCGTCTGGGCCAGCGAGGAAACCCGGCTGGGTGAAGAGGGTTGTCTGTCCGTGCCCGGCATTTATGACGGCGTCGTGCGCTCGATTGCCGTCAAGGTCCAGGCGCTGGATCTGGATGGCAAGCTCCAGGTCCATGCGGCCGAGGGCATGCTGGCGGTCTGCATCCAGCATGAGATGGATCACCTGATGGGCAAGGTGTTTGTGGATTACCTGTCGCCGCTGAAGCGCAACCGCATCAAGACCAAGATGATCAAGCAGAAAAAAGACGAAGAACGCGAATTGGCGCACTGAAAGCCGCGCCGCGGGCGCCAGGGCCTGCGGGGATTTCCGGGGTGCAGCTCCGGGATTTCCCTGAGGGTCTTTAGAATCAGTCCCCATGCGCGTCATTTTTGCCGGTACCCCTGAGTTTGCCCGTGTGGCGCTGGCGCGATTGCACGCCGCCGGCTTTGAAATCCCCCTGGTGTTGACCCAGCCCGACCGCCCCGCCGGTCGCGGCATGAAGCTGCAGGCGTCCGCCGTCAAGCAGTGGGCCCAGAACCAGCAAGACCAGCAGATTGCCGTGGCGCAACCGCGCAGCCTGCGGCTGGACGGCAAATACCCCGACGATGCTGCCGCCGCCCGCGACGCCATTGAGGCCGCGCGGGCCGATGTCATGGTGGTGGCGGCTTACGGCCTTATCCTGCCGCAGTGGGTGCTCGACCTGCCCCGACTGGGATGTTTGAACATCCACGCCTCCCTGCTGCCGCGCTGGCGCGGCGCCGCGCCGATTCACCGCGCCATTGAAGCCGGCGATGCCGAGACCGGCGTGACCATCATGCAGATGGACGCCGGGCTGGACACCGGCGACATGCTGCTGGTCGAAAGCCTGCCCATCACGCCCGGGGACAGCACGGGCCGCCTGCACGACCGGCTGGCGGAACTGGGTGGCCGCCTGATCGCCCAGGCCTTGGGACTGGCGGCCTGCGGCGGCCTGCGGCCGGTGAAGCAGCCCGAGGCCGGCGTGAGCTACGCCCACAAGATCGACAAGGCCGAGGCGCTGATCGACTGGAGCCAGCCGGCCGAGGTGATAGGCCGGCGGATCCGGGCCTTCGATCCGTTTCCCGGTGCCCACAGCGCGCTGGGCGACGAAAGCATCAAGCTTTGGCGCTATGAAATTGAGAGCTATTTGCGCCCGTCAGATGTGGACGGCGGCACGATTTTGTCTGTGGATGCGAGCGGCGTCAGGGTCGCCTGCGGCCAGGGCGTGCTGCGCCTGACCGAGTTGCAGCGCGCCGGCGGCAAACGCCTGGCCGTGGCCGATTTCCTGCGCGGCTTCGCGCTGCAGCCCGGCATGATTTTTGGAAAGTAAGGCCCCCCTTGTTCCTGCGTCCCTCCCATTTCCGCCATCCCGAATTCCGCCGGGGCGTACGCGACATGCTCCCGGTGCTCCCCGGCTTTGCCGCCTGGGGCCTGATGACCGGCGTGGCCATGGTCAATTCCGGCATGAGCGGGCTGGAGGCCACGCTGATGACGGTGCTGGTGTTCGCCGGCAGCGCCCAGCTCGCCGCCATTCCCCTGATCGTCGCGGGCGCGCCGGTCTGGGTGATTCTGGCCGCCGCCTTTTGCGTGAACCTGCGTTTTGTGGTCTTCAGCGCGCACCTGCGCGACTACCTGATGCACCTGCCCCGGCTGGAGCGCCTGCTGACCGGCTTTTTGACGACCGACCTGACCTATGTGCTGTTCGTGCAGCGCTTTCCCGCGCCCAGCGACGCTGCGGCCCAGCGCCTGGCGCAGCAGGCCTACCTGGCCGGCAACTGCGGCCTGTGCTGGGCCAACTGGGTCGGCAGCAGCCTGATAGGCGTGGCGCTGGCCAACTTCATCCCGACCAGCTGGGGCCTGGGTTTTGCCGGCGTTCTGGCCTTGCTGGGCATCAGCTGCTCGCTCGTCACCAGCCGCCTGCGCGTGCTGGCGGCCGCTGTTGCCGGTGCGGCGGCTGTGGCGGCCTATGCCATGCCGCTCAAGCTCAATATCCTGCTGGCCATTGCCGCCGCCGTGGCGGTGTGCCTGCTGCTGGAAAAGCCAGGCATGCCCCAAGCCGTGCCCCCCAAAGCCAAAGAGTCCGGAGATGCCGCATGAACCAGACCGATCCCTGGACGCTGCTCACCATCGTCGGCATGGCGCTGGTGACCGTCCTCACCCGCTGTTTCTTTTTCATTTCCAGCAAGCCCTGGACCCTGCCCGGCTGGGCCCGGCGCGGCCTGGACTATGCGCCGATTGCGGCGCTGGCGGCCGTGATCGTGCCCGAAATCGTCATGACGCAGGGCCAGCTGATCAGCACCTGGCAAGACGCGCGGCTGTTTGCCGTGGTGGCCGGCCTCGCCTGGTATTACTGGCGTCATGGCGTGCTGGGCACGATCGTCGCCGGCATGGCGGTCTACCTGCCGCTGCACCTGGGCCTGGGCTGGTAGCCCTGCGCGAGCCACCCGGGCTTTTCCCGCCGGGTTTCGCCATCAGGGCCGGCCTACAATGGCAGGCATTTCTGCGGCCGCCCCGGCCTGAAAATCCCCTCGTTTCTTTGGTGAGTTGCTCATGAATTTCATCCGTTTTTCCGACCTGTGCGCCAGTGGCAAGGCCGCGGGCCAGCGCGTTTTCATCCGTGCCGACCTGAATGTGCCGCAGGACGACAGTGGCCGCATCACGGAAGACACCCGCATCCGGGCGTCCATTCCCTGCCTGCAAATGGCCCTGAGTGCCGGTGCGGCGGTGATGGTGACCTCCCACCTCGGGCGCCCGGTGGAAGGCGAATTCAAGCCGGCCGACTCGCTGGCGCCCGTGGCCAGGCGCCTGGGTGAGCTGATCGGGCACGGGGTTCCGCTGCTCGCCGACTGGGTCGATGGCGTGGACGTCCAGCCGGGCCAGCTGGTGCTGCTGGAGAACTGCCGCCTCAACAAGGGCGAGAAGAAAAACAGCGAAGCGCTGGGCCGCAAGATGGCCGCGCTGTGCGACATTTTTGTGCATGATGCTTTCGGCACCGCGCACCGCGCCGAGGCCTCGACCTACGGCATTGCGCAATACGCCCCCATCGCCTGTGCCGGCCCGCTGCTGGCCGCCGAGATGGATGCCATTTCGACCGCGCTTTCCAGCCCCAGGCGGCCGCTGGTCGCCATCGTGGCGGGCAGCAAGGTCTCGACCAAGCTGACCATCCTCAAGTCGCTGGCCGCCAACGTGGACCAGCTGATCGTGGGCGGCGGCATCGCCAACACCTTCATGCTTGCGGCCGGCCTGAAAATCGGCAAAAGCCTGGCCGAGCCCGACCTGCTGGCCGAGGCCAAGGCGGTGATCGAGGCCATGAAGGCGCGCGGCGCTGCCGTGCCGATTCCGACCGACGTGGTCACGGCCAAGACTTTCGCGGCCGATGCGCCAGCTACGGTGAAAGCCGCCACCGAGGTGGACGACGACGACCTGATTCTGGACATCGGGCCCGAGACCGCGAAGAAGCTCGCCGCCCAGCTCAAGCAGGCCGGCACCATCGTCTGGAATGGCCCGGTGGGCGTGTTCGAGTTTGCGGCCTTTGAAAACGGCACCCGGGAAATCGCCCAGGCCATCGCCGAATCGAGCGCATTCAGCATTGCCGGCGGCGGCGACACGCTGGCAGCCATCGCCAAGTACGGCATCGAAAAGCAGGTGAACTACATTTCCACCGGCGGCGGCGCTTTCCTGGAAGTCCTCGAAGGCAAGACGCTGCCGGCCTTCGAAATCCTGCAGAAGCGGGCGGCGGAATAACTGTTATTCGCTCCTGTTTTGATAGCTGCTTGCGCGCATTCTGTATGGGCTGGAGGCTTGTTTTGCTTGCAAAAAGGCGCTGCGGCGCCTTTTTGCATGGCCGGCGCGAACCCCATTTGGTACCGGCCTGGTAACTTTTCCATGTGAGAATAAGAAACTAAATTACAGGAGACATTCATGACCCTTCGCGCCACCAAGATCGTTGCCACCCTGGGCCCTGCTTCCAGCGACCCCGCCCTGCTGGAGAAAATGATCCGCGCCGGTGTCAATGTGGTGCGCCTGAACTTCAGCCATGGCACGGCGCAGGACCATGTGGACCGCGCGCAGCTGGTGCGCGAAGCCTCCCAGCGCGCCGGCCGCGAAGTCGCCATCATGGCCGACCTGCAGGGCCCGAAAATCCGCGTCGGCAAATTCGCCGAAGGCAAGGTCCAGCTGGAGCCCGGCGAGAAATTCGTGCTCGATGCCTCGCGCACGGAGCTGGGTGACATCAGGGGCGTGGGGCTGGACTACAAGGAACTGCCGCGCGACGTGAAGGCCGGTGATGTGCTGCTGCTCAACGATGGCCTGATCGTGCTCACGGTGGATGCCGTGCGCGGCGAGGAAGTGCACACCACCGTCAAGCTCGGCGGCGAACTGTCCAACAACAAGGGCATCAACAAGCAGGGCGGCGGCCTCACGGCGCCCGCGCTGACGGCCAAGGACATGGAAGACATCAAGACGGCCATGAGCTTTCAGGCCGACTATGTGGCCGTGAGCTTTCCCAAAAACGCCACCGACATGGAAATGGCGCGCCAGCTGTGCAATGTGGCGGCAGCGCCCTACAAGCACAAGCCCGGCCTGATCGCCAAGATCGAGCGTGCCGAGGCCATTCCCAGGCTCGAGGAAATTTTGCGCGTCAGCGACGGCATCATGGTGGCGCGCGGCGACCTCGCGGTCGAAGTCGGCAATGCCGCCGTGCCGGCCCTGCAAAAACGCATGATCAAGATGGCGCGCGCCGGCGACAAGGTCGTCATCACCGCCACCCAGATGATGGAAAGCATGATCGTCAACCCGGTGCCCACGCGCGCCGAGGTCAGCGACGTGGCCAATGCCGTGCTCGACGGCACCGATGCGGTGATGCTCAGCGCCGAAACCGCGGCCGGCAAGTACCCGCTGGAAACGGTGGAAGAGATGGCCAAGATCTGCCTGGAAGCCGAGAAGGCCGAGTACAAGGAACTAGAAAGCGATTTTTCCGGCAAGACCTTCACCCGCATAGACCAGTCGATCGCCATGGGCGCCCTGTTCACGGCCAACCACCTCGGCGCCAAGGCGATAGTGGCGCTCACTGACAGCGGCTCCACGCCCCTGTGGATGAGCCGCCATGACATACGCGTGCCGATTTACGCCCTGACGCCGCGCCTGGCCACGCAGCGCAGGATGGCGCTGTACCGCAATGTCCGGCCGCTGCTGATGGACACCAGCGCCGACCGCGACACCGCGCTGGAGCAGGCCGAAAGCCATCTGCTGCGCCGCAACATCGTGCAAAGCGGCGATGTCTATGCCATCACCTGCGGCGAGCCCATGGGCGCGCCGGGCGGCACCAACATGCTCAAGATCTGCCGGGTGGCGTAAGCGCTGGCGAAGTGGCGGGTTGGGGCCCAGGCCCCCGCGCCGGCCTGGCTTCCGGGATCCGGCCGTATCGCCCGGGCGGCTTACCCGCCCCGGCTCACGTCACTCTGCCGGTGCCAGCGGCACCCGCTCGGACGGTGCCGGCACCCGGGCGCGTGCCCGTTTTCGCGCGATCAGCTGGCTGACCGCCTGATCCACCAGGGCGGCGGCAGTCCAGCAAAACCATGCGGTCCACAGCGTGTGACTCATGTAGTGCGCACCCCGCACCTGCTGCGCCAAGCCAAGCAGAAAACCGACGCCCATCGCGCCGGCCAGCCAGCGGCGTGCGGTCTGGGGCAGAACACGCCGAAAGGCAAAAAAACCCCCGAGAAAGGCAAAGCCCGCTGAGGCATGGCCCGCCGGAAAGCATCCGCCGGTGCCGCCGTCGCGAAGGCCCCAGGCCCAGTGCGACACATGGCTCGCCACGCCGCCAAATTCCTGCAGATCCCAGGGACAGCTGGTGCGGCTGTAGAGCTTGATGGTGGACACCAGCAGCAGGGCGATCAGCGTGGTCAATGCCAGCTGCGCGCGCCGCGCCATCGGCAGGCGCCGGAGCGTGCCGAAAGGCCAGGCAATGGCCATCAGCAGCCCCAGTTCGACCAGCCACGGCGGCATCCGGATGTCATCGTGCAGCAGGTCGCGCCACAGCCAGTGGCTTTCGAGCGCAAAGCCGGAGGCCGAGCCAAACCAGCGCGCCATCGTCAGGTCCAGCCCCGAATAATCCCAGGCCAGCAAGAGTAGAAAACTGCCCAAGGTCCAAAGTAAAAGTCGGGGTGGGGCCGGAGGCTTGGGACGTTGGTGCATGGCGACGGTTTCGTGCGTAACGAAAGTTAATGTAACCTGAGCGTCTTATGTGCTCCTTAATGGCCGGCACTCATGAATTACCGGAGCGTCTGACAATAAGGGCATGCGAATTCTCGTGGTGGAAGATGATGCCGGTATTGCCGTGGGCCTGCAAACCAATTTGCAGCAGCGAGGCTATGCGGTTGATGTGTGCGGCAGCGTGGCGTCGGCCTGGGCCGCCCTGTGCGGCGAACCTTTTGACCTGGTGCTGCTGGACCTTGGCCTCGCCGACGGCGACGGCGCTGCGTTGCTTCAGCGCATCAGGCGGCCCCAAAGGGCGGAGGGCGAACTGCCGGATCCGTTGACGCCGGTGCTGATCATGACGGCGCGCGACCAGGTGGCGGACCGGATTTCGGGGCTGAACCTCGGCGCCGACGACTATCTGGTCAAGCCCTTTGACCTCGATGAGCTGGAGGCCCGCATGCGTGCGCTGCTGCGCCGCTCCGCCGGTCGCGCCCATCCCCTGCTGGTGCATGGCGAGCTGGTGGTTGATCCCGCTGCCCGCAGCGTGCTGCGCGCCGGTCAGGGTGTTGAATTGGCCCCGCGCGAATTTGCCTTGCTGCTGCTGTTGCTGGAGTCGCGCGGCCGCGTGCTGTCCCGCCAGCAACTGGAGGCGCGTCTTTACAACTGGGAGGACGCGGTCGGCAGCAATGCGGTCGAGGTGCATGTGCACCATTTGCGCCGCAAGCTGGGCGAGGGGCTGATCCAGACCGTGCGCGGCGTGGGCTATTTCATCCCCCGTAGCGATCCATCATGAAGCCGCTTGCAAGCCGGCAGGTCTCGCTCACTGGTCGTCTGCTGCTCTGGGCGCTGGCGGCGCTACTGCTCGTCTGGGTCGGCTTTGTGGCGGTGGGTTATCGCACCGGCGTTCGTGAAGCGGGCGAGCTGACCGACGGCCATCTTGCCAGCACGGCGGCGCTGCTGCTCAACCTGGATCTTCCGGCTTTCATGGCCACGTCCCGTGAAGTGGGCCGGACTGCCTTCCCTGTGCTGAAAAGTCACGACTACCAGCCTTCTCTCAGCGTGCTGGTGTGGGATGCCGAGGGGCGCCTGATGGCCCGCTCCGGCGAAGCGCCACTGCCTTCCTTTGCGCCGCAGGGCGGGTTTGCCGATCTGCGGCTTGGCACGCCGGTCGCCGCATGGCGCAGCTTTTCGCAATGGGATGCCTCGCACAGCCGCCAGGTCATGGTGCTGGTCAAGGCCGCGGAACGCGATGCACTGGCGGCCGATGTGGCCCGTCAGCTGGCCGCGCCCGGCTTATGGCTGCTGCCCGTGGTGGCGCTGGCGCTGGGTGCGGCCATCTGGCGCGGCCTGCGGCCCTTGCAGGCCCTGTCGCGTGACGTCGCCGGGCTGGAGGTGGACAAGGCCGGGCGCTTGCAGGCGCGCCATCCTTACCGCGAGTTCAATTCGGTGGTGGGCTCCATCAACCGGTTGGTGGGGCAGCAGCAGGCGGCGCTGGAGCGCGAACGCCAGCTGGCCAGCGAAATTGCGCATGAGTTGCGTACCCCACTGTCCTCCATTGCCCTGCAGGCCGCCTCGCTGCGTGGCGCCTTGCCGCCCCAGGCCCATGAGCAGGCACTGCAGCAGATCAGCGCGGAGGCCTTGCGCGCCGGCCATGTCATCAGCCAGTTGCTGGCACTGGCGCGCGCCAGTCGCGCCGATCTCCGGCAGCAGATGGCGGCGCTGAACCTGCCGGAACTGGCCAGGCAGGTCGTGGCGGACTATGCGCAGGCCGCCTGGGAAGGCGAGCATCCGCTGAGTGTTCAGGGCGACGAAGACCTGCGGGTCATGGCGCATCCGCTGTTGCTGGAGCTGGCCTTGCGCAACCTGATAGACAACGCCCTGCAGCACACCGCGAGAGGCACGGCCGTCTGTGTCCAGTGGGGCTCTGATGCCGGCCAGGCCTGGCTGCAGGTGTGCGACGACGGCGCCGGCCGCAGCCATGCCGGGCCGCATTCCCCCGGGCCTTCGACGGAGCGGCTGGGTCTGGGGCACAAGATTGTCGGCCGCGTCATGGACATGCATGGCGGCAACTTTGCCAAGGTGGCGGCGTCCTTGTCGCTCCCGGCGCGTTTTACGCGCTGTTATCGCCTGACCTTGGGCCCTCATTCCCTGGTCCGGCCGGTGTCCGGCAAACGGTAGAATCAGGGTTCTGGTTACTTCGCGGTTACCGCCCGTTTCAGGCAGCCCCCACGCTGCCCGGCCTGCCGCCAGCAACCCACTGTTTCCAACAGCGTTTTAACTTTCTGGGGATTTCGATCATGGCACTCGTTTCGATGCGCGAGCTGCTGGACCATGCGGCCGTCAATGGCTACGGCATTCCAGCTTTCAACGTCAACAACCTTGAACAGGTCACCGCCATCATGCAGGCGGCCGATGAGGTCAACGCGCCCGTGATCATGCAAGCCAGCGCCGGCGCCCGCAAATACGCCGGCGAGGGTTTTCTCAAGCACCTGATCCAGGCCGCGGTGGAAAGCTTCCCGCACATTCCCGTTGTCATGCACCAGGACCATGGCCAGAGCCCCGACGTCTGTGCCGGCGCCATCAATCTGGGCTTCAGCTCGGTGATGATGGACGGCTCCCTGATGGCCGACGGCAAGACCATTGCCGACTACGACTACAACGTCGACGTGACGCGCAAGGTGGTGGCAATGGCCCACGCGACCGGCGTGTCGGTCGAGGGCGAGCTCGGCTGCCTGGGCAGCCTGGAAACCATGCAGGGCGACAAGGAAGACGGCCACGGCACCGATGCCGTGATGACGCACGACCAGCTGCTGACCGACCCCGAGCAGGCCGCCGACTTTGTCAAGCGCACCCAGCTCGATGCCCTGGCGATTGCCATAGGCACCAGCCACGGCGCCTACAAGTTCACGCGCAAGCCCACCGGCGACATCCTGGCCATCGAGCGCGTCAAGGAAATCCACCGCCGCATTCCCAACACCCACCTGGTGATGCACGGCTCGTCCAGCGTGCCGCAAGACCTGCTGGCCATCATCCGCCAGTACGGCGGCGACATGAAGGAAACCTATGGCGTGCCGGTGGAGGAAATCCAGAAGGCCATCCAGTTCGGCGTGCGCAAGGTCAACATCGACACCGACATCCGCCTGGCGATGACGGCCGCGGCCCGCAAGTTCATGGCCGAGAACCCCAGCAAATTCGACCCGCGCGAGTGGCTCAAGCCGGCCACCGCTGCCGCCAAGGCCATCTGCAAGCAGCGCTACATCGAGTTCGGCTGCGAAGGCCAGGCCGGCAAGATCAAGGGCGAAAGCCTCTCCAGCGTGGCGGCCAAATACGCCAAGGGCGAACTGGCCCAGGTGGTCCATTAAGGGGCTTTCAAGCCCTTGCGCTGAAGCCCTCCCGCTGCCTGTCCTTTCAGATTGGCGATAATTGAAAGCCCGTGGACTTGCGAGTCGCGCGGGCTTTTTCACTTTGACACCACCATGACCCAAGCACTCCATACTTCTGCCCTGACTTCCCTGCCCCTGCTCGCACGCGGCAAGGTGCGTGACAACTACGCCGTGGGCACGGACCGCCTGCTGATGGTGGCCAGCGACCGCCTGAGCGCCTTTGACGTGATTCTGGGCGAGCCGATTCCCGGCAAGGGCGCGCTGTTGACGCAGATGGCGCTGTTCTGGTTTGGCCGGCTGGGCCACATCTGCCCGAATCACCTCACCGGCGAGGCGCCCGAGAGCGTGGTGTCGGCCGCCGAGCTGCCTCAGGTCACGGGGCGGTCCATGCTGGTCAAGCGCCTCAAGCCGATTCCCGTGGAAGCCGTGGTGCGCGGCTACCTGGCCGGCAGCGGCTGGAAGGAGTACCAGGAATCCCGGTCGGTCTGCGGGGTACCCCTGCCCGCCGGCCTCAAAAACGCCGGCAAATTGCCCGAGCCCATCTTCACGCCCGCAGCCAAGGCCGAGGTCGGTGAGCATGACGAAAACATCAGCTACGAGCAGGTCGTCAAGGTGGTGGGCCCCGAGCTGGCCGCGCAGATCAAAAAAATCAGCATTGAGATTTACACCACGGCAGCCGCCTTCGCGCTGACCAAGGGCATCATCATTGCCGACACCAAGTTCGAGTTCGGACTCGATGAAAACGGCACCCTGACGCTGATGGACGAGGTGCTGACGCCCGACTCCTCGCGCTATTGGCCCATCGAGGGCTACGAGCAGGCCTATGCCGAAGGCGCCAATCCGCCCAGCTATGACAAGCAGTTTGTGCGCGACTGGCTGGAGGCCGTGCGCATCAACGGCAAGCCCTGGGACAAGACCCCGCCGTCGCCGCCCCTGCCGCCGGATGTGGTCGAAAAGACCGCCG
The DNA here is from genome assembly GCF_001598235.1 of Polaromonas jejuensis NBRC 106434. Taxonomy (GTDB): domain Bacteria; phylum Pseudomonadota; class Gammaproteobacteria; order Burkholderiales; family Burkholderiaceae_C; genus Polaromonas; species Polaromonas jejuensis. Next base: position 80,711 of record NZ_BCYO01000017.1, read on the forward strand.
CCAAGTACCGCGAGGCCCTGGAGCGCCTGACCGCCGCCTGAGCCCACGCCGGACGCCAGAGCCGCCGTGCCCTTGTGGGGGACGGCGGCTTTTTTTACGCTCGTTGATGACGATAAAAAATGGGTTCATATCGATACTGGTCTGCGTCAAAAGCGATCAAATCGACCGCATTGAAGGTCGGGAGGCTGCTCGCGTGACCGCTGTCACAGCCGGCTAACACCACAAGCGCCGGGCGTTGCTCAAGAATGTCTTCTTTCGTTTGACCAATCCAAGGAGACAGACATGGCCGCCAAGAAAATTCTGATGATTTGCGGGGACTACTGCGAAGACTACGAAACCATGGTGCCGTTTCAGGCGCTGCTGGCCGTGGGCCATACCGTGCACGCGGTCTGCCCGGACAAGGTCGCCGGCGACCACATCAAGACCGCCATCCATGACTTTGAAGGCGCGCAGACCTACAGCGAAAAGCCCGGCCACAACTTCGCGCTGAACGCCTCGTTTGCACAGATCGAGGTGGAGAACTACGACGCCCTGCTGCTGCCGGGCGGCCGCGGCCCCGAATACCTGCGCACCTACCCGGCCGTGGTGGCCATGGTCAAACACTTTTTTGACAGCCGCAAGCCGGTGGCCGCCATCTGCCATGCCGCGCAGCTGCTGGCGGGGGCCGATGTGCTCAAGGGCCGCACCTGCTCGGCCTACCCGGCCTGCCGCACCGAGGTGGAGCGCGCCGGCGGCACCTACGCCGAGATCGCCATCGACGCCGCGCACACCGAGGGCAACCTGGTGTCGGCGCCGGCCTGGCCGGCCCACCCGGCCTGGATTGCCCAGTTTCTGACCCTGCTCGGCACGCGGATCACGCATTGACGGCGGCCGGCGCGCGTTGCATGATTTCGGGCGCCCGACAGGGGCGCGCCGAAATCCCCAAGCCGCTGGAGACACATCATGTGCGAGGTATTCATAAGCGCCGACCCGGCGCTGTACGCAAGCCGCATCCGCTCGGTGCGCCTGCATGGCGTGGCCACCAGCATACGGCTGGAAAACCTGTTCTGGGATGTGCTGGGCGACATCGCCAGGCGCGACGGCATGAGCGTGCCCCAGTTGTGCACCCGGCTGCATGACGAGCTGCTGGCCGAACGCGAACGCATTGACAACTTCGCGTCCTTCCTGCGCGTGTGCTGCGGCCGCTACCTGGCGCTGCAGCTCTCGGGCGGCATTCCGCCCGATGCCTCCATTCCCATCCGCAGCCTGAATGCAAAACGGGTGCTGGCCACCGAAAGGCGGCCGTTTTCCTCGGGAGAAGTGCGGGCTGGCGAGGCGCCGCAAACGCTGGCGGCCTAGTTCAGCGGCCTAACTCAGCACCACGCTGCTCAGGCGGCGGCGGTAAGTGGCCAGCACCGGGTCCTCGGGCGGAATCTGCCCGTCGGCCACCTTGGGCTTGGGCGCTTCCATGATGTCGAGCACGGCGATGTAGGTTTTGCGCGCCAGATCCTCGTTCCAGCTCTTGTCGCGCATCAGGATTTCGAGCAACTCGTCCAGCGTGTCGGTCCAGCGCTGCTGCGCCATCAGGCAGCGGGCCTTGTCAAAACGGGCTTCAAAGTCCCGCTTGTTGGCCGCAATCCTTGCATCAAATGTAGCTTCAGCCCCCGCCCCGCCTGCGCTGTCAGCTGCGAAATCGATAGCATCCATCCAGCGCTGCAGCGAGTCGAAACGGCGTACGTGGGAAGTCTGCGCGATCACTGGCGCGAAGGCCACCTTGGCATCGTCGCTGCGGCCCAGCGTCAGCAACTGCTTCACATAGTCAAAGCGCGCGTTGTCGTTGGCGGGGTCGGTCGCCACCGCGTACTGCAGCTTTTCCAGTACGCCTTCGGGGCTGGTGTCGGCCTCGGCCTCGGCGGCAGGCAGTTCCTCTTGCGGGGCTTCTTCGGCCGCGGGCGGCAGGTGTTTGTCGAGGAAGTCCTTGATCTGGCCTTCCGGCAGGGCGCCGGTAAAGCCGTCCACCGGCTGGCCGTTGACCATCAGGATGCAGGTCGGGATGCTGCGTATGCCAAAGGCGGCGCCAAGCTGCTGCTCCTGGTCGGAATCTATCTTCACCAGCTTGAAGCGCCCGGCGTAGGCGGCTTCGACCTTTTCCAGAACCGGGCCCAGCGACTTGCAGGGGCCGCACCAGGGCGCCCAGAAGTCAATCAGCACGGGGGTGGTCATGGAAGCCGCAATGACTTCTTCTTCAAAATTGGCAATGGTGACGTCTATCATGATGGTACTGAGATGGGGTTTGACAAGAGGGTTTCAACGGGCGGCATGGCCGGTGGCAACCCGCTGCTCAGGGCGAAGAAACTGGCGCAGTGCTTTGCCTAAGGCCAAACGATAGCATGCAAGCGGCAGCGCCTCTTTGCGGCTGCGGCCGTCCTTCGGCAGCGGCTGGGGCCGGAATTTTCCCCAGCCCTTAAAATCGGGGGTTCCCGGCGCACTGCCCGCAACCTCCAGACCTTGAAGACCTCCTATGACGACGACAAATAATCTGCCCGGCCCTTTGGTGGGCGTGGTGATGGGCTCCAGCAGCGACTGGGAGACCATGCAGCATGCGGTGCAGATCCTGCAGCAGTTTGGCGTGGCGCACGAAGCCCGGGTGGTGTCGGCCCACCGCATGCCCGACGATTTGTTTGCCTATGCCGAACAGGCCTCGGGCCGCGGCCTGCAGGCCATCATTGCCGGCGCCGGCGGCGCCGCCCATCTGCCGGGCATGCTGGCGGCCAAAACCATCGTGCCGGTGCTGGGCGTGCCGGTGGCCAGCAAGCATTTGCAGGGCGTCGATTCACTGCACAGCATTGTGCAAATGCCCAAGGGCGTGCCGGTCGCCACCTTTGCCATTGGCAACGCCGGTGCCGCCAACGCGGCGCTGTTTGCCGTGGCCCAGCTGGCCCTGCACGACAAGGCCCTGGCCGACAAGCTCAACGCCTTCCGTGCCGAGCAAACGGCTGCGGCACGCGCCATGAGCCTGCCTGTCCCGGGTCAGGCATGAGCGCCCCGACTCGCTTGCCGATTTTCCCCGGCACCGTTTCGGCCTCGGGCCAGCATGCCACGCTGGGCGTGATGGGCGGCGGGCAGCTCGGCCGCATGTTTGTGCATGCCGCGCAGCGCCTGGGTTACTTCACGGCGGTGCTGGACCCGGATCCGCACAGTCCCGCCGGCCGGGCCAGTCACCACCATATCCAGACCGGTTACAGCGACGCGCACGGCCTGTTGCAGCTGAGCTCGCTGTGCGCGGCCGTCACCACCGAATTTGAAAACGTGCCGGCCGGCGCGCTGCAGGCGCTGGCCGTCCGCTGTCCGGTGGCGCCCGGCGCTGCGGCCGTGGCCATTGCGCAAGACCGCATCCAGGAGAAAGCCCATTTCACGGCCAGCGCCGCTGAATCGGGGGTGATGGCGGGTGTGAGTTGCGCGCCCTACGCGGTCATCGAAACGCCGGAGCAGCTCCAGGCCGTACCCGCCGATTTGCTGCCGGGCATTCTGAAAACCGCGCGCATGGGCTACGACGGCAAGGGCCAGGTGCGCGTCAAGGACGCGGCCGGGCTGGCGGCGGCGTGGGCAGACCTGAAGCAGGTGCCCTGCGTGCTGGAAAAAATGCTGCCGCTGAAGGCCGAATGCTCGGTGATCGTGGCGCGCGGCTGGCAGGGCGACATCGTCAGCTTTGCGCCGCAGTGCAATGTGCATGTCGACGGCATCCTGGCCGTGACCGAGGCTTATGAAGGGAATATGCCTCCAGCCCTTGCTGCACGGGCGCTGGACGCTGCCAAATCAATAGCAAATCACATCGGCTATGTCGGCGTCTTGTGCGTCGAATTTTTCGTGATTGAGGACGGCAGCGCGCACGGCGCCCTGGTGGTCAACGAAATGGCGCCGCGCCCGCACAACAGCGGCCACTACACGCTGGATGCCTGCGATGTCTCGCAGTTTGACCTGCAGGTGCATGCCATGGCCGGCCTGCCCTTGCCGCAGCCGCGCCAGCATTCGCCGGCCATCATGCTCAATCTGCTGGGCGAGGTGTGGCTGGACGCCCAGGGCCGGGCGCACACGCCCGACTGGCAGGCCGTGCTGGCACTGCCCGGCACGCATTTGCACCTGTATGGCAAAACCGAGGCGCGTGCGGGCCGCAAGATGGGCCACCTGAACATCACTGGCGCCGATGTCGCCAGCGTCAAGGCCACGGCGCGCCAGGCCGCCGCGATTCTGGGCCTGCCCGGTTTCGAGGGCGTCTGATGATTCTGCCCGGCACCGACCCGCAGGCCGTTGAGCAGGCCGCCCGCCGCATCCAGGCCGGCGCGCTGGTCGGTTTTCCGACGGAGACGGTGTATGGCCTGGGGGCCGATGCCTCCAATGACCAGGCCGTGGCCGGCATTTTTGCGGCCAAGGGCCGTCCGTCCGACCATCCGCTGATCGTGCATGTGGCCGATGCGGCGCAGGTGAGCGACTACGCCAGCCATGTGCCCGACTTTGCCGCCCGCCTCATGAAGGCCTTCTGGCCCGGCCCGCTGACCGTGATCTTGCCGCGCAAGGACGGCGTGGCGGCGGCCTCTGCCGGTGGTCAAAATTCAATTGGCCTGCGCTGCCCCGCGCATCCGGTGGCTCTGGCCTTTCTGAAGGCCTGCAACACCGGCGTGGCCGGCCCCAGCGCGAATCGCTTTGGCCGCGTCAGCCCGACCACCGCGCAACATGTGCAGCAGGAGTTTGGTGACGCGCTGCTGGTGCTCGACGGCGGGCCGTGCCAGGTCGGCATTGAGTCCAGCATCGTGGACTGCACGCGCGGCCGGCCGGTGCTGCTTCGCCCCGGCGTGCTCACGCGCGCGCAGCTGGAAGCCGCCTGCGGCGAGCCGGTGCTGGACAAGGACGAATGGCCGCAAGCCGTGGGGACGGCACCGCGCGCCTCCGGTACGCTGGAAGCGCATTACGCGCCCAACGCCAGGGTGCGCCTGATGGATGCCGGCGCGATCCAGACCGCGCTCGATCTGCTGGGAGCGGACGCCGCCCATATCGCGGTCTATGCCCGCGCCATCATGCGCATCCAGTCGGCGCAGGTGCTGTACCGCCGCATGCCGGACGACGCGGCGGCCACCGCCCGGCAGCTGTTCGCCGTGCTGCGCGACTTTGATGCCCAGGGCGTCCAGCTGATCTGGGTCGAACACCCACCGATTGACGCGGCATGGGACGGCGTGCGCGACCGGCTCGGGCGGGCCGCGGCAAGCTGAGCGTTCGGCGCGCTGGCGAGACCCCCCTTTTTTCGGATCAGAGCACTACAATTTCTCACCGGCGTCGCCAGGCGCTCCTTCTGTCACCCCAGAGCGGAGGATAGGATCATGATCCCAGCAGGCAAGGACGTTCGCGTCGTCATTTCCAAGAACGGCCCCTACATCGTCACCGGCCAGGTCCCGCTGGCCACGCAGACGATTGGCGTGGATGGCGAAGGAGGCTCGGAAACCTGGGTCGCCGGCGAGGCCTTGCCGACGCCAGCGGGCTACCAGCTGTGTCGCTGCGGTCACTCGAGCAGCAAGCCCTTTTGCGACGGAACGCATAGAAAGATAGGCTTCGATGGCACCGAGACGGCGAGCCGCGAACCCTACCTCACGCAGGCCAAGGTTTCCGACGGCCCCAGCATGCAGCTGGCCGACGCCCATAAGCTTTGCGCATCCGCCCGCTTTTGCGATCCGCATGGCCAGGTATGGCGCCAGGTGGCGCAAACCGACAAGGCCGGGGTCCGGGTGATGTTTATTCGCCAGGTGGGACACTGCCCCTCGGGCCGGCTGGAGGCTTGGGACAAGGGGACGGACGAGTCCGTGGAGCCGGAACTGCCGGTGTCGATTGGCCTCGTGGAGGACCCGCAACAGCAATGCAGCGGGCCGCTCTGGCTGCGCGGCGGAATTCCCCTGATCTCGTCGGACGGCTTTGCCTACGAGGTGCGCAACCGCGTCACGCTGTGCCGCTGCGGGCAGTCGCGGAACAAGCCATTTTGCGATGGCTCGCACGCGGCCATCAAATTCCGCGATCAGACCTGGTAAAGCAAGCTAGAAAGCAAGCCAGGGCCGTCGGCTTCCCTCGACACTGTGATTCACGGTGACTTGTGAAGCGGCAGGGTGTTCAGTGGAATCCGCAGGTAGGCAATGCCGTTGTCATCGGGTGGCGGCAGCTGCCCCGCGCGGATGTTGACCTGAATCGACGGCAGGATCAGGGTCGGCATCCCCAGCGTGGCGTCGCGTGCCGTGCGCATGGCCACGAAGGCGTCTTCGCTGATGCCATCGCGCACATGGATGTTGTGGGCCCGCTGCTCGGCGACGCTGCTCTGCCACCTGGCTTCGCGGGATGCCGGCGGGTAGTCATGGCAGACGTACAGCGCGGTGTCGGGCGGCAGCGCCAGCAGGCGCTGGATGGAGCGGTACAACTGCCTGGCGTCGCCGCCCGGGAAATCGGCGCGGGCGGTGCCCACGTCGGGCATGAACAGCGTGTCGCCGACAAACACCGAGTCATCCACCTGGTAGGCCATGTCGGCCGGCGTGTGCCCCGGCACCAGCAACGCGGTGGCCTCGACCGCGCCTATCCTGAACGTTTCGCCGTCCTTGAACAGGTGGTCGAACTGGCCGCCGTCGGGCAGAAAGCTGCGTTCGAGGTTGTAAATCTTCCGGAAGGTGGCCTGCACCTGGCGGATGTTCTCGCCGATGGCGATGCGCCCGCCCAGGCGCTCCTGCAGGTGGTACGCGCCCGACAGGTGGTCGGCGTGGGCATGGGTTTCCAGTATCCACTCAAGGTGCAGGCTCTGTTCATGCACATAGGCCAGCACCCGGTCGGAGGATTCGGTGCTGGTGTGGCCGGACTTGAAGTCGTAGTCGAGCACCGGGTCTATGACCGCGGCGTGCCTGGTCGCGTGGTCCCAGACCACATAGGACACCGTCCCGGTGGTGGGGTCCAGGAAAGCCTGGGTCGTGGTTCGGGTGCTCATGCGTGTCTCTGGGGGGCGTTCCCGGCAATGCGTTGCTCTACATTATATTAAATGATATATTGATGTCAACTTGAACCTGTGAACCCCCCGATGATGCTCTCCCAGCCTTTGATAGACCCCGAAATTTTGCGCGGCGCCGCAGGGCAGGCCGTCGCCGTCCTCAAGCTGCTGGCCAATGAAGACCGGCTGCTGCTGCTGTGTCAGCTGTCGCAAGGCGAAATGTGCGTCAGCGAGCTCGAGGAGCAGCTGGATATTCACCAGCCCACGCTGTCGCAGCAGCTGGGCGTGCTGCGCGGCGAAGGGGTGGTGAGCACACGGCGGCAAGGCAAGAACATTTTCTACAGCGTCGCCGACCCCGCGCTGCTCGAAATCCTGGCGGTGCTGTACCGCCTTTACTGCCCCAAGGCGCCATGATGGCTATCGACTGGAATGCCTTCACGCCGTGGCCGGCGCTAGCCGGTGGCGTACTGATTGGCGTCGCGGCCGCGATGTTTGTCTTGCTCAATGGCCGCATTGCCGGCATCAGCGGTGTGCTGGGCGGGCTGCTCAAGCCGGTCAAGGGCGATATCGCGTGGCGCGCCGCCTTTGTGCTCGGCTTGGTCGGGGCGCCACTGGTTTACGGGCTGTTCCAGTTCCCGCCCACGCCGCAGATTGATGCGGAGTACGCGGCCCTCGTCGTCGCCGGCCTGCTGGTCGGCGTGGGCACCCGCTATGGCGCGGGCTGCACCAGCGGCCACGGGGTGTGCGGGCTGTCGCGCCTGTCACCGCGCTCGCTGGCCGCCACCCTCAGTTTCATGGCGGCGGGTTTCGCCACGGTGTGGGTGATCCGGCATCTTGTCGGCATTTGAGGCGTCGTCATGCTCGCCTTCACCTCCCTGCTCACCGGCCTGGTTTTTGGCTTGGGCCTCATCGTTTCCGGCATGGCGAACCCCGCCAAGGTGCTGGGTTTTCTGGATTTGTCCGGCCGCTGGGACCCGTCGCTGGCCTTGGTGATGGTGGGCGCCATCGCTGTTGGTGCACTCGCATTTTTCGTGGCCCGCCAGCGCACCGTGTCGTGGATGGGCGCCGAGATGAAGCTGCCCACGGCGCGCCTCATAGACCGCCGGCTGCTCATGGGCAGCACGCTGTTCGGCATAGGCTGGGGCATCGCCGGCTTCTGTCCGGGGCCGGCGCTCGTCGCTCTTGGCCTGGGGGAGATCAAGGCGGTGGTGTTTGTCATCGCGATGCTGGCCGGCATGGGGCTGTTTGAACTGCTGGAGAGGCGCAAGCAGCACCCCCTCACGCCTGGCCGTTGAGGGCATGCGTTTTCGGCCTCAACGGGCGATCAATGGGCGCTCAAGGGGTGATCAGGGGGCGGCATCATCCTGCGTGCCGGCATCCACCCAGCGCAGGTAGTCCTTCGAGCCGGCAGTGATGGGAATCTGCACGATTTCCGGCGTCTCATACGCATGCCGTGCAAGGATGAATTGCTCAAGCTCCTGATACCGCGCCTGCTGCGTCTTGATGGACAGCTGCCACTCCGGCTCGGCGCAGAGCTGGCCCTGCCACTGGTAGAAACTCCGGATCGGCTGGATCTGCACGCAGGCGCCCAGCCGCGCCTCGACAATCTGGCGGGCCAGCGTTTCGGCCTGCGCCTCGCTGGCCGTGCTGGTCAGCACGATGCAATAAGGCGTTGCATTCTTCATGTCGTCTTTCGCCAGTTCGTTGGGTTCGCAGCTCACATCCTGGCCTTCCCGGGTTCAGCCTGTCAACAATGGGGCTGCCCAAAATTCAGGCATTGCGGCGCGGGCCGCGCCAGATGGTGGTTTTACCCGCATACCGTTCGGTCATCAACAGCCTTGTCCACATCCGGCAGGGATAACTCATCCGCCCGTCCGCAGGCTGGCCGCCCCTGGCTATCGGCTGCCGTCCTTCAGCGCCCAGTCCACCAGCGCTTCGAGGGCAAGCCGTGCCGCCGGCGCGTAGAGGCTACATCACACGCTCATGCGCGAAAGTTGTTCGTCCATCTGCGAATGTCTGCTCTGAAAATTAGCCGCCGGTATACGACTGCAGGCGCATCCCCAACAGCCAAACTATCGGTCAGTTTCTTGCCGTTGAGGGGGAGTCCATATACGACCTGTTAGCCAGCATTGCCGCAACTTCTGCTCGCCAGCAGCTCGCGCAACTCGTCCACCGATAAGTGCGGATCGCTTCGATGAAGCATGCGGTGGCAATTTGGGCACACCAGAGCCAAGTCCTCCGCTTTCGTCTTCGTGGTGCCACCAAGCCTGTGGACGGGTACGCGGTGGTGCGCCTCAATAAAGCCCTCTCCAAGTTCTCCGAAAGCTTGGGCAAAATCGAATGCACAGGCCTCGCATTCCAGCTTCCCGGTCTTGGCCAATCGGGCTGCCTTGACACGCCTAGGCAAGCTCCCGTCTCGCTCAAGCTTGCGGTGCAGGATGTACGACTCGCGCCCTTCTGATCGGAGATTGGCTAGACTCGTCAGAACCTGCTACGGGGTCTAGCACTGGGTTTGGGTGCGAAGACCGCAGCCCGGAAAAGTAGTGGCCGAGGGAGCATCCCTCGTGTCCCTCACGGTGTTCAGCGTGCGCTCGCGGAACTCCCTTCGGTCCTGCAACATGCAAGCGCACAGCACCGTGGCATTCGATGCAACGTGTCAGTGCACTCGGCCGAGCCAATGCTGAAGCCACGGATACTCTTCTCCAGCCGCTTCGGCCCCACACCTCACAGTAGTCGTTCGTGTGCGGCGTTACGCGAGCGCTCTGATGGACCTCGAACTCGCCTGAGCCCGCGCCGAGCCCCTCGAGACTTGCCCGATGCTTAGCCACCCCCAGGATGTACGATGAGTGATAGGTGATTTGGCGATATGTCGCAGGCGACCAGTCTCCAGTCTTGGCTAGGAGGTCCAAGACCTTCGCGGTCCGCTCCGGGCTCGCAGCCCGCGGCTTACCCGAAGCAGGGACGAATTGAAGCTTGGGACCATCCACTGACACCGTGAACGGCTTTCCTCTGCCCTCAGTTTGCAGCACCTGGCCGCCCAACCGCTTGCAGTACTCGCGAAACTCTTCGAACGTGACCAATTCGCCTCCTGCTGGCTAACGTTTGACATGAGAGGCCTGACCCGGCTTGCCGGGGCAGGTCCTCTCGATGGAAGGGTTATACGGCGTCATCCCAGCCCCACTTCACGACGAGAGAAGGATCGACATCGGTTTCAAGAAGAGTTTGAGTTCGCAGCATGTCTACTTCCACCGCCGTGCTCTCAACTTCAGCCCCAAAGAAGCTGTGGGCCTCTTCAACGATCGAACCGACGTAGTTTAGAGATTGGACGCACAGGCCCAGCACTTCCGATTCGCCGAGCTCCTCTACCACCCAGGTTCTGTGCACTCCGAATTGCTCCCAAGGCTGCGAGTGCTCTTCATCGAGAAAAAAGCCAACCCTTTCCTTCAATCGCTCTATGACCCATCTTGATGGAGCGAAGAGGGGCACAGGGTGCTGCATTCCGAGTTTGAAGCGACGGCGGCGAAACACACCGGACCAAGCCGTACTTCGTGCCTTCAATGAGCTCTGCTTCACAACGACGTTTCGCGCTTGGACGAATCGTCGTAGCAGATCGCTCTGCCTCATTTCAGCTTGCTTGCCCGCATACCAGGATTCAAAGTTTTCCGGCTTACTCGGCTCGCTCTGCAACATAAACGTGATGTTCCGAAGCGCCTGAATAAAAGCATTCAGGTTGAACTGAAATTCTTCGGGGTCATGGTAGTGCTCGGCGCACTTCCGGAGGAAGTAGGTCGCCTCCTTGAACTTCTGATGCGTGTCAGGAACTGGGCAATCGCCTCGGTCGTTCATGCCAGCGGTCCCTAAGCCGTATAACGTCGGAAATGAGCGGACGCCGTAGGCGATCCGTCCTCCATTGACTTGTTAAACCTGCAGGTCTGAACATCGACGTTAGTTTCCATTTACGCCTTTCTTGACGCGCTGTTTATGAGTCACCAAGAGGAAAAGCAGGTACACCAACGGCCCGGCAGCTAACGCAGACCACGCAACCTCGCTCTGAATATGCCCATAGGCGGCGGCAGAACCCCAATATACGCAGGCGGGGATCAAAGTGGCAACGAGCCACCAAGTACGCATGCGGCCCACGCGACGAGGTGACTTTAGAACCAAAAGAGAAGGCCCTAAAGTTGCCGCGATCACGATAACTAAGTCAATGAATATTCCGACGAGCGCGCCAAGCGGATTCATGCGGTTTAACGTGAAAGTTAGCCGACGCCGCAGGCGATCGGCCTTGACTGGTGAGTTAGCGACACGTTTCGCCATTGACTCTGAGCCCTCGCTCAGACATTTGCGCCAAACCAAACCCCGTCGGCGACCGCGTAATGCCCAGGCGCCTAGAAAAATCATCGCAACCAGAAAATGCGCGAAGGTCTCTTTCCTTCATGATTTTTGCAGCGGTTGCAGGACCAATGCCTGGCACGTAATACAAGCTTTCAGCGGTGTCGATGTTTGCCTCCACCACTAGCTGTGATTGAGACTGCTTCTTTTCATCTGGTGCGGCATATCCAATGAGCACAGCAGCCGTCACGCAAGCAGACACTACCGAAAAACGACCATCTATGAGGAGGTTCATGACTTCTATCTCGCTAACGTTGAAGTTGTGGGGCGGCGTAGCCGTCCAACACGAACGGCCAGTTAGCGGTCATTGAGATAGTCGCGTTGCAACAAGCGCAGCTGTGCATTGCGCAATTTGTAGTGGTCAACAACACACGCATCTCCAGTAGGTCCAAGGTCAGTTCCTTGACCGAAGACGTCGCCAATAATCTCACAATCGGCCCGGACGAACTTCTCCCAATTGGCTTGCGCCACTGTCAGTCCTTTTGCCGCAGAGCGATAGTCGGTGAGATCGCGCCCAGACCCTGAAAGAGATTTTCCGATTTGACCAAGGATTGTTCGTTGTTCACGCTTGAGCTGGCGTATTAGCTCGCCTTGACATTCACCGCGTTCTAGGATGCCGCCGTTCTGCCTCTTGATGCAATCCAAAACCCGAGGATCCCATTCGCTTGTGGAGTGCACCCGTGCAGTAACTTCATCGGCTGCAGCGAAGCAGCTTGCAACGGTCAAAAAGAGGGCAATCGCGATTCTGAGCATGAGCGCTAACGTGATTTAAACCGCAACGTGCTGCGGTATAACGTGGCGACTTCAACTACAAAAACTGGCATTTAGGCTTGTCCCGCTTGAATAGTTTGCTCCATTAAAAAAAATGGCGACAAACCCGGTAACTTGTAAGAAATGGCTCGTTCCACATTGGCAGCGATTCTCGACCAAACGTTGTGGTTTGACTATCCCCCATGTGGTGGAGAGTGCCGAAAGAACGCTGTCGCTGCAGTTCCATTGTTCGACGCCCAACTCTCAGTGACCGCAGAGGATCTACTGTTGACCTGTCGATAATTTCCTCAAAGCAGTCATCACCAACTTCACTGGTCAGGCACCGCCGGAATGGTGGGTAGCCCTTGACCTCTCCATAGGGGGTTTTGCAGTAGCGCACCTCAGTGCGCCCGCACCCATGCAGGCCATTTTCCGATATTCAGGCTATAGGGCACAGCGCGCCCGCTCGGGCAACTGGCCTGGCAGGCGAGTTGGTTGAAAAGCCGGGGCGCGACTTTTTGCAGAACCAGCAGACTTGTTCATTGACGCAGCATGTTGGGGCTGTTTTGCCTAGCTGTGCTGTGCGGGTGTACCGGCGCTACGGCCATAAATCAATTTCATCCCCAGAATCGCCAGCGCCAGCACCAGCGTAATCGCGTTGGCAATCACCACGGGCCAGGCGCCCAGCATCAAACCGTAAGCCAGCCACAGGGCAATACCCGCAGTGAACACGCTGTACATGCCCAGCGAAACGCCGCTGACGTCGCGGGTCTTGAAGCTGAGCCAGACCTGCGGCACAAAGCTGACGGTGGTCAGGCACGCGGCCAGCGAGCCGATGAAGTCGGTCGGGCTCATCGGCCACCCTCCTTCACGGCCCAGTCCACCAGCGCGTCCAGCGCCGGCCGTGCCGCCGGCGCATTCGGGTGGTTGATGATGGCCACCACCACCAGGCGCCTGCCGCTGGGCGTGTGCACATAGCCGGCCAGCGCGGTGGCGTCGCGCAGGGTGCCGGTTTTCAGATGCGCCCAGCCCTGCGAGACACGGGACCTGTTGCGCTTGAGCGTGCCGTCCACGCCGATGATGGGCAGGGAGGCCATCAGCTCGGGCATGGCGCCTGAGACGTAGGCGGTTTGCAGCAGGCGGGCCAGCCCCTGCGGCGACACGCGCTCCAGCCGCGACAGGCCCGAGCCGTTGTCCAGCAGCGGCAGGTCCTGCTCGCCAAGGCGCGCCTGCCACCAGCTGCGTACCAGCTCGCGCGAGGCTTCGTTGCTGGCCGGGCCCGCCTGTTGGCCAGCTGCCAGGCTCAGCGTCAGAAACAGCTGCTGCGCCATCACGTTGTTGCTGAACTTGTTGATGTCGCGGATCACCTCGGTCAGCGTGGGCGAGACCATTTCAAAGGCCGGCTTCTGGCCCGGTGGGGCGGCGCCCTCGCGCACTTGTCCGTCCAGCCGGCCGCCCATTTCCTGCCACATTCCGGCAACGGCGCGCTCGGCGTAGCGGCCGGGGTCGGGGTAGGCCACGGTCCAGGTTTTCTCGCCGCAGGCCATGGGGTAGCTGCCGTTAAAGGCCACGCGCAAGGGGTCGCTGAAATCTGCCTTCAGCAGCGCCCGGTAATCCCAGCACTCGGCCGGCGCGGCGCCGCTGTTCGGCTGGCCGGTCAGCGGCACCGTGCCAGGCAGCTGCACGCCGGCCAGGGGCGGCTCAACGCTCACCGTGGCGCTGCCGCTGGCCGGATTGGGCGTGAAGGTCATCACCAGCGTCTTGTAGTTGATCAGCAGCGCGTCGGGGCCGACGTTGTAGGGCCGCAGCGGTTCGCCATCAAAGTCGGCGGGGTTCTGCATGCTGACCGCAAAGGCGCTGCGGTCCAGCAGGATGTCGCCGGTGATGGTCTTGATGCCCAGCCCCTGCACCCGGCGCAGCAGCAGCCAGAGCCGCTCCATCACCAGCTTGGGGTCGCCCTTGCCCTGAATGATGAGGTTGCCGGCCAGCACGCCGTTGGCGATGGGGCCATCGACATACACCGGCGTGTTCCAGGTGAAGGAGGGGCCCAGCAGCTCCAGCCCGGCATAGGTGGTCACCAGCTTCATGACCGAGGCCGGGTTCATGGCGGCGTTGGCGCGCCAGCTCAGCAAGGGCGCCGATTTGCCGTTCAGCGCCGGTGCGGCATCCACCACCACGGCGGCCAGCGCCTCGCGCGGTACCTTGGCGCGTGCCAGCAGCGCGTCCACCTCGGGCGGCAGGCCTTGGGCGGTGCCGGGAGGACTGGCGAGCAGGCTGCCAAGCCCCAGAAAGCCGGCCAGCAGGCCGGCGGCCAGGCCTTTCTTGAAGCGCGCGCGGGATGGGATGAAAAGCATGCGGCAATTATCCGTTGCCCCGCCCCGCCAACGCGCAGGCCGGATAATCAGGGCATGTGTTTGCGGCCCGCCGCTGGCGCGCCAGACTGGCGCCAGCCCGGTGGGCCCGGGCGCCGTGATCCGGCTGCTCTGTTTTTGATAGCTATTTGCGCCCACTCTGACGGGGCTGGCGCCCTATTTGATGCCTGAACTTCGAAAATTCCTCGCCTTTGACACCAGTACCGACCACCTGTCGGTGGCCGTGACCGACGGCCTGCGCGTCTGGCAGCATAGCGGCCCGGGCGGTGCGCAGGCCTCGACCACGCTGATTCCGGCGGTGCTGGCGCTGCTGGCCGAGGCGGGGCTGAGCCTGGGCGCGCTCGACGCGATTGCCTTTGGCCGCGGCCCCGGGTCGTTTACCGGCCTGCGCACGGCCTGCGCCGTGGCCCAGGGCCTGGCCTTTGGCGCCAACCATGGCGCCGGCATCCCGGTGCTGCCCATAGACACCCTGATGGCGCTGGCGGAAGAGGCGCGCTTCCAGCGGGCGGCAGTCACTGGCTTTACTCACAACACCCCGTTCCGGGTCACGGCGCTGCTCGATGCGCGCATGGACGAAATGTATATGCAGAGCTATGAATTCAATAGCGGAGTGTGGACATCGCTTCACGACTGCGAGCTGATTCGGCCGGAAAACCTGGTGCCGGATCCGGCGGCCCAACTGCTTGCCGGCAATGTGTTTGGTGTCTATGCCGAGCGCCTGCCGGCCGGCCTGGCATCGTTGGCACAGGCCCAAGCCCTGCCGACCGCGACGGCCCTGCTGCGGCTGGCCCCGGCCCTGGCCGCTGCCGGGCAGTGCGTGGACGCAGCCCTGGCCCTGCCGCTCTATGTTCGCGATAAAGTAGCCCTTACCACCGAAGAGCGCGCCCGGGTCAAGGCCCAGGCGGCGCTCGCGGCCCCTGTCGATCAAGCCTTCATTTCCCGTTAAATGCCGTTAAACGCCGCCAAGCGCCGCTGAACACCCCAGTCCTTCATGACCGCCGTCCTGAAACCCCTCGAAGCCCAGTTCGAAGCCATGACGCCCGCCTGGCTGGCGGCGGTGGTGCAGGTCGAGCAAAGCGCTTACGAGCAGCCCTGGACGCAGGGCAATTTCAGCGACTCGCTCAAGGCCGGCTACCAGGCGCAGCTGCTCACGGCGGGCGCCGCGCCCAACGCCGAGCTGCTGGGCTATTTTGTCGCCATGAAGGGCGTGGACGAGGTGCACCTGCTCAACATCACCGTGGCGCCGGCGCACCAGCGCCAGGGCTGGGCCCATGTCATGCTGGATGCGCTGGTGATCTGGGCGCGCGGCCAGGGCGCCGGGTGGCTGTGGCTGGAAGTGCGCGTGGGCAATGCGCGCGCCCAGGCCATTTACGAACGCTACGGTTTTCGCCATGTCGGCACGCGCCGCAATTACTACCCGACCTCCACGTCAAAGCGTGAAGATGCCATCGTCATGAGCCTGGCCCTGTGAGTTAGCTATGAGTGTCCTGCCATGAGTCTTACCCTCGACAAACGCCAGCGCGCCATGTTGCGCGAAATGGGCGTGCGCGTCTGGCAGCCCGCCACGCCGCCAGCCGTGCCGGAAGTTGCTATTGATTTGGTAGCTTCTGGTGCAGATGCGGTGGGCGCCACAGCCATTTTTGTTGAGGAAAACCGGCCGCCGCCC
>NZ_BCYO01000018.1 GCF_001598235.1 Polaromonas jejuensis NBRC 106434
TGAAGAACTTAGTTCAGGGCAGATTTCTTGCCGTCTTTGTAGACATACAAGGTGATGGCCGGGTTCTTCAACTCGCCATTGGGTTCGAACGCGATCGTGGTGGTCACGCCCTTGTAGTTGGTCTTGATCAACTCAGGGGTGTAAACCTTTGGATCGGTTGAATTGGCACGCTTCATGGCGTCAACCAGCACGAAGGTTGCGTCATAGGTGTACGGGCTGTAAATCTGGAATTGGCCGGGGTACTTGGCGTCATAACGCTTTTTCCAGGCTTCGCCACCAGGCATTTTGGCCAGCGATGCGCCGCCTTCCGCGCAAACCACGTTGTTAAGGGTCTTGGCGCCACCGGCCAGCTTGGCTATTTCAGCCGTGCAGATGCCGTCACCGCCAAAGAATTTGACGTTGCTCATGCCGAGCTGTTCCATTTGGCGCAGCATCGGGCCGCCTTGAGCGTCCATACCGCCGTAGAAGACCGCGTCGGGGTTCTTGGATTTGACGGCGGTCAGGATGGCCATGAAGTCAGTGGCTTTGTCGGTGGTGAACTGCTCGTCAACCACGGTCATGCCTTTTGTCAGAGCCGTCTTTTTGAACACTTCAGCAACACCTTGGCCGTAGGCGGTACGGTCATCGATGATCGCCACTTTCTTCAGTTTCAGGGCATCAGCGGCATAAAAAGCCAGACCGGCGCCCAGGGCGTTGTCGTTGGCGATGATGCGGTAGGTGGTTTTGTAGCCCGGCTTGGTCAGGTTGGGGTTGGTTGCCGCACCCGTGATGTGGGGAATGCCGCAGTCGTTGTACACCTTGGATGCCGGAATCGTCGTGCCCGAATTCAGGTGACCGACCACGCCAGACACTTTGGCGTCGCACAGTTTTTGTGCCACGGCGGTGCCCTGTTTTGGATCAGCGGCGTCGTCTTCAGCAACAATTTCAAACTTGATCTTTTTGCCGCCAATGACAACGTTCTGTGTGTTCAGGTCATCGATTGCCATCCGCGTGCCGTTTTCATTGTCCTTGCCGTAGTGCGCCTGCGAACCGGACATCGGCCCCACGTGGCCGATTTTGACCACTGCATCCTGGGCCACTGCCAAACCCGTCACTGCAGCGAGAGCCACCACGGTCAGTTTTAGTTTCATTTGCATAAAAACACTCCGATTAGGAAATTGCCATAAAAGGTTGAGAATATTTTTTTACTCAACGGGGCCGAACTTAACGCAATTTTCGGGCCCACACCATAGCAACGCCCCTAGGTTTTTTTCGATCAACGGGTTTACCCGATAAATGAGTGTCTTATGCAGTCTTGAGTTCGCCTGGCGCCCCAGTCAGGCAAGTGGGGACCTGCCGAAAACCCTGCCCCCAAGCACCGGCCTGGAGACCAGGTGGGTTATTTAAGGTTCTTCCTGCGCAAAAGCCTGGCTCACGGATTGGCGCACGACGAGTTCAATCTCTTCGCGAAGCCTTGGTGCCAGCGTTTGGGTGTGCGCCAGGATCAACTCCCCCACGGCCTCCCGCAAACGGCGCTCCAGAACCAGGTCGATGCGTTGCAATACCCGCTGCACCATTTGCTCCTCCAGTTCGGCGGGAAGGGCCGCAGGGGCTTCGGTCTTGCCCAAAACGGGAGCAGAAGAAGACGGGGGCGGCGCAGGCCGAACCACCTCCGTCAATGTGGGAACGAAACGGGGCGGAAATGGCGGACGGCTCATGCCCCGGCCCCAGCCGCCAAATCATGCCGCTTCATGGCATACCCCCTGTCGGTGTAATGCTTCCAGCGATCGCGCGCGGCCAGACGGTCGTCATCGGCCAGCGTCACCACTTCAATCAAGCGCTCAAACCGTTCAAATTCAGCCGGTATGTCATGCCCAAGATTTACCAGCACGCCATGGTGTGGGCAGGCCGCGACGGACTCGGTGAGCAGCACTGGCGTGCCCGCCAGCTTGTTTTCCTGCGCATCGGCGCGGCAATGCGGCACAAACTCCGTCGGGGAGAAGCTCCACAACAAGTGATCGAGCTCAGCCAAAACCTCGGGTGCCGCCGTCACCACCACCTGTGCGCCGCTGAGGTAGGCCTTGCGCAGCAGACGGCAGCTGTACAACAGCTTGTCAGGCACATTGAAGTGGAAGGCGATCTCGGTCATGCCCGGGTTTTGGCAGCAGGCTTGCTTTTCCGGGCGGGCCTGGACGTGGATGGCGCCTTCGCGGAAGCGCTCGCCGGTACCTGGCCCAGCAAATAATCCACCAGCAAAGGCACGGGGCGGCCCGTTGCGCCCTTGGCAGCCCCGCCTTTCCAGGCCGTGCCGGCAATATCCAGATGCGCCCACGGGAAGCTCGCCGTAAAACGCTGCAGGAACTTGGCCGCAGTGACCGCGCCACCCGCCCGCCCCGCCACATTCGCAACGTCGGCAAAATTGGTTTTCAGCCCTTCGGCGTAATCTTCATCCAGCGGCATTCTCCAGCACAGATCCAGGGAGGACTCACCGGCCTCGGCCAAGGACTGGGCCAGTGAGTCATTATTTGAAAAGAGGCCGCTGCGCACCCCGCCAAGCGCCACCACGCAGGCACCGGTGAGCGTGGCAATGTCAACCACCGCACTGGGCTTGAAGCGCTCGGCATAAGTCAAGGCATCGCACAACACCAGCCGCCCTTCGGCATCCGTGTTCAGGATTTCAATGGTTTGCCCGCTCATGCTGGTCACCACATCACCTGGCTTGATGGCACTGCTGCTTGGCATGTTTTCGCAGGCGGGGATCAGCCCAACGACATTCAGCGCCGGCTGCAGATCGGCCAGCGCCCGGAAAGTCCCCAGCACGCTCGCGGCTCCGCACATGTCAAACTTCATCTCGTCCATTTCGCCCGCAGGCTTGATCGAGATCCCTCCCGTGTCAAAGGTGATGCCTTTACCGACCAGCACCACGGGCGCCGCGGCCTTGGCCGCGCCGTCATAGCGCAGCACGATAAAGCGCAAAGGCTCTGCCGAACCTTGGGCCACGGCCATGAAGGAGCCCATGCCGAGTTTGGCCACCTCTTTGGGACCGAGTACTTCGACCTTGATTTTGGAAAACTTGGCCAAAGCCTTGGCCGCTCCCGCCAGCAAGTTGGGGGTGGCATAGTTGGCCGGCCGGTTAGCCCATTCCTTGGCATATTCAATGCCCTTGACCAACGCCGTGCCTTTATCGAAGCCCGGCTTGACGGCGGCCGTATTGCTGACCTCGATCACGATCTGCTGAAGTTTTGCCGGAGTGGCTTTTGACTTGGTGGTCGTATAGCTGTAGGCGGCTTCGCTGCAAGCCACCACGGCGGCATGCACCGCATCGGCCTGGAGATCACTCAGCGCGCTGAGGCTGATAACCACGCGCCGGACATTGCTGGTCTTCAAGGTGCCCAACGCGGCATTCACCGCGGTACGAACATTTTTCGGACTGCCGTCATCCGCCCCCACCAGCAGAACCCGGGTTGCCGCGATGCCCGCCGTGCGATAAGCACCGAGCAGCTTGCCCGGCTTGGTTTCAAGATCGCCAGACTTGATGGCCAGCGCAGCCAGTGCCGACAAGGGGTCGTCACCGGAAGAACTCAAGTCCTGGGGTATGAGTACCAGCAGGGCATCACATTTTTCGCTGCAAAGGCGGGCACGGGTCAGTGTTTTGAGTTCAAAGTCCATAATTCAGGGTCTGGCAAGTAAAACAAAAATAAAGCAACGCAAAGCAAATATTCAGTCAATGTTATTCCAATCTTCGATTCGCAAAGAGTTGGCACGCAGTTTCGGGGCGACGCTGGTGGTGCTGGTCACCATCGTGATGACCATCGTGTTGATCCGCACGCTGGGCCAGGCCTCGCGCGGCTCCATCAGCCCACAGGATGTCATGCTCTTCATGGCATTTTCCGCACTCGGCCGCCTGCCAACCATACTGACCCTGTCTCTCTTCATTGCCATGGTCAGCACTTTGTCGCGCATGTACCGCGACAGTGAAATGGTGGTCTGGTTCACCAGCGGCCAGGGACTGACCGGCTTTTTGAGGCCGCTGTTTCGGTTTGCCTGGCCCGTTCTGCTGGTCATCACCCTGATGGCGCTTTTTGTCTGGCCCTGGGCCAACCAGCAAACCAAGGACATGCAAAGCCGCTATGAACAACGCGGCGACCTGGACCGGGTGGCGCCCGGTCAGTTTCAGGAGTCCTCCGGTGGCAACCGCGTGTTTTTCATTGACCGCGATCTGGCCGGCGGGCAAGCCAGCAACAACGTGTTTATTGCGGCGACGGAGAAAGGCAAAAACTCCGTCACCACGGCACGCTCGGGCCGCGTGGAGACCCAGGGAGACACGCAATTCGTGATGCTGTCCAATGGACAACGGCTTGAAAACGTGATCGGGCAATCCGCCCTCAAAATCAGCGATTTTGAAGAGTACGGCACCAAAACCGGCAGCTCGGGCAGCCTCAGCGAAAGCGAGCCGGAAGCCAAACTGCTGTCCACGCGTGCCCTGGCCAAGGTCCCCACGCGAAGCAATCTCAGTGAATTGGCATGGCGGGTGGGGCTGGCCCTGTCAGCCATCAACTTCGTGATTCTGGCGGTGGCGCTGGCCAGTGTGAATCCGCGTGGCGGGCGCAGCGGCAACATGATTTTTGTGCTGCTGACCTTTGTGGTTTACAACAACCTGCTGAATCTGGGGCAGAGCTGGATTTTCGTGGGGCTGATCAGCTTCAGCAACTTCCTGCTGGCGCTGCATGGGGGCGTCCTGCTGCTGGGCCTGGGATGGCTGCTCAAGCGGCAATACAACTGGGTTTTCAGGCCGGCGGCACGCCTGCACCGCCCGCCGCCTGACGTGCGCGTACACGGGAGCCCCTCATGAAAACGATACGCCGCCTGATTTACGGCGAGGTGTTGGCCTCCATCGCGCTGGTTGCGCTGGGTTTTCTCGCCCTGTTTTTCTTTTTTGACTTCGTCGATGAGTTGCAGTATCTGGGCAAAAACAATGGCCTCAGCGCTGCTGCCGATGTCTACCAGATCCGGCATGCCCTGCTGTATGTGGCTTTGCTGGTACCCAACCACCTGTATGAACTCCTGCCCATCTCGGTGCTGATAGGCACCGTTTTTGTCATGGCCCGGCTGGCCCAAAGTTCCGAATACACGATTTTGCGCACCAGCGGACTGGGCCCCTGGCGGGCGCTCAAGCTGCTGCTGGCGCTGGGCGCTTTATTTGTGGTGCTTAGCTTTGCGGTGGGCGATTACCTGGCGCCTGTCAGTGAGCGCACCGCGCAACTCCTCAAGGCGCGCTACCAGGGCAAGATCACCATCGGACAGACGGGGGCCTGGCTGAAGGAAAAGCAGGCCGACAACAGCTTCGTGGTCAACGTCAAAACACTGTCATCCGGCAATGAAATGCATGACGTGCAGATTTTCGAATTCAACAACAAGGGCTTGATCGTTTCCACCACCGAGGCGCCGGTCGCGGTATTTTCCGCCGACGGCGCCTGGCTGCTTCAGCAGGCCCAGCGCGCGGAGTTTGCAGTCCCGACTGGTTTTGGTGGCAAATCTGAACAGGTGGCCAGGGTCAGGCGCGCCACCGTGGACGGCTTTCGCTGGCCCACCGAAATCAGCGCGGAAATGGTGTCGGTGGCGCTGCTCAAACCCGACCGCATGGCCACCATCGACCTCTTCAATTACATCCGCCATCTGGACGCCAATGGCCAAACCGCGCAGCGCTATGAAATCGAGTTCTGGAAAAAGGTGTTTTACCCGCTCAGCTGCCTGGTCATGGTGATGCTCGCCCTGCCCTTTGCCTACCTTCATTTCCGCTCTGGCGGTATTTCGGCCTATGTTTTTGCGGGCGTGATGATAGGTATCAGCTTCTTCCTGCTCAACAACGTGTTCGGCTACATCGGCAATCTGCGCAACTGGCAACCCTGGCTGGCGGCCGCCACACCGGGCCTGCTGTACATGGCCGTTTCGCTGGGCGCGTTTGGCTGGCTGGTCTTCAAGCGCTGACGCTGGTCGGCGCTGGCTCACCGTCACAAGCAATATTCCCAAGATGGCGCTTTCCGAATTGACAGCACCGGCAATTATTCTGCTCGCCCACGGCTCGCGTGACCCCCAGTGGCGGGCGCCGATTGAAGCCGTCGCCGCACGCATATGCGCCCGCGAGCCCGGCCGGGCCGTCTGCTGCGCCTACCTTGAGCTTTGCTCGCCCTCACTGCCCGAGGCCGCTACGGATTTAATAGCTAATGGTGCCCGTCAGATAAGGGTGTTCCCTCTCTTTCTTGGACTTGGCAAGCATGCAAGGGAAGACTTGCCACGGCTGATCGACGCCATCAGGGCCGCCCACCCCGGCGCCACGATTGAACTCCTGCCCACGGCGGGCGAGTACGATCAACTGACCGCACTGATGGCGGACATCGCACTGTCGTAGCGCTTTACGCGGCGGATGTCGCAGAAAGACATCACGCGTTTCTTTAGGGCAATACAGGCATAATAAAGCCAATAATTAGCCTAAATTAGATATGAACCTTCACCAATTCCGCTTTGTTCAGGAGGCCGTACGCCGCAACCTGAACCTCACCGAAACGGCTCGCGCCCTGCATACCTCGCAGCCCGGCGTCTCCAAGGCCATCATCGAGCTGGAAGAAGAGCTGGGCGTGGAGATTTTTGCGCGGCACGGCAAACGCCTCAAGCGCGTGACCGAACCCGGTGCGCATGTCCTCAAAAGCATTGAACTGATCATGCGCGAGGTGGGGAATTTGCGGCGCATCGGCGAGCAGTTTTCGGCGCAGGACAGCGGCACGCTGTCCATCGCCACCACCCATACCCAGGCCCGCTATGTCCTGCCGCTGCCCGTGGCCAAACTGCGCGAAGCCTTCCCCAAGGTCAACGTCAGCCTGCACCAGGGCTCACCCGACCAGGTGGCCCGCATGGTGCTGGACGAGGTGGCGGAGATCGGCATTGCCACTGAGTCGCTGACCCAGTATGACGATCTGGTGACCTTGCCCTGCTACGAATGGCAGCACATGCTGGTCATCCCGATAGACCACCCGCTGGCCAAAAAGGAAAACATCAGCCTGGAAGACCTGGCCCAGGAACCACTGATCACCTACCACCCGTCGTTTACGGGGCGCACCAAGATCGATCACGCTTTTGCGGCCAGGCACCTGCAGCCACGCATTGCCCTTGAAGCCATTGACTCGGACGTGATCAAGACCTATGTGCGTCTGGGCCTTGGCGTCGGAATTGTTGCGGAGATGGCGCTCAAGGACGATGGCACGAACAGCGATCTGCTGGCCATTCCGGCGGGTCCGCTGTTTGGCGTGAACATTGCGCGCGTGGCCTTCAAGCGCAGCGCCTACCTGCGCAATTTCGTCTATAAATTTGCCGAGCTGCTCAGCGACAAGCTGGACAGAACACTCATCACCAAGGCCATGACCGGCCGCGTTAACGACTATGAGATTTAGCTCCCCCCCGAAGCGGCCTGCAGCCACCTCCCCCTCGAGGGGGCGCCACCAGCGGCCCGGCAAAGCCGGTTCCGCGGTGGCCGCTTGAAGAAATACCACACCTTGCGACCATGACCACCATCCTCGAACGTACCCCCAAGCTGGAAAGCAAACTGCCATCCGTCGGCACCACCATTTTCACGGTGATGTCCACGCTGGCCGCCGAAAAAGGCGCGGTCAACCTCGGTCAGGGCTTTCCGGACTTCGAGTGCGACCCGCTGCTGGTCCATGCCGTCACCGACGCCATGACCCGTGGCCTGAACCAGTACCCGCCCATGACCGGTGTGCCCGTGCTGCGCGAAGCGGTGGCCGCCAAGATCGCCAGGCTGCACGGCCACAGCTACAACCCCCACACCGAGATCACCATCACAGCCGGCGCCACGCAGGCCATCATCACCGCCATCCTGGCCGTGGTGCACCCGGGCGATGAAGTGATCGTGCTGGAGCCCTGCTACGACAGCTATGTGCCCAATATCGAGTTGGCCGGCGGCACGGTGGTGCGCGTTCCCCTGACGCCAGGCACCTTCCGCCCTGACTTCGACAAGATTTCGCAGGCCATCACGTCCCGTACGCGGGCGATCCTGATCAACTCGCCGCACAACCCGAGCGCCACGGTCTGGAGCCAGGCCGACATGCTCAAGCTGCAAGAGATTCTGGCGCCCACCGACGTGCTGCTGATCAGCGACGAGGTGTATGAACACATGGTGTTTGACGCCGCCAAAGGCCAGGTCCACCAGAGCGCGGCCCGCTTTCCAGGCCTGGCGGCGCGTGCCTTCATCGTCAGCAGCTTCGGCAAGACCTACCATGTGACCGGCTGGAAGGTCGGCACGGTCGCCGCGCCGGCTGCGCTGAGCGCCGAGTTCCGCAAGGTGCACCAGTTCAATGTCTTCACCGTCAACACGCCGGTTCAGTACGGCCTGGCCGCCTATATGGCCGACGACCGGCCTTACGTGGATCTGCCGGCTTTCTACCAGCGCAAGCGCGACCTGTTCCGCGCCGGGCTGGCCAATACCCGCTTCAAGCTGCTGCCCAGCGAAGGCAGTTACTTCCAGTGCGTGGACATTTCGGACGTCAGCGACCTCAATGAGGCCGAGTTCTGCCAATGGCTGACCACTGAAATAGGCGTGGCGGCCATTCCGCTGTCGGCGTTTTATGGCGACGGCTTTGACCAGCGCGTGGTGCGTTTCTGCTTTGCCAAGAAGGATGAGACCCTGCACGCTGCGCTGGAGCGTCTGGCCAAACTGTAGGTGCCTCCTGACGGTGGGATGGGCGCTCCGCCTGCCTGATTCTCCACCGCTCGGGACAAGAATAGAACGACATAACAGGGAGTGCTTCCATGTCGATTTCGCTCATTCTGCTCATCATTCTTATTCTTATGCTGGTCGGCGCCCTGCCGACTTGGGGGCATAGCCGAAGCTGGGGTTATGTTCCCAGCGGTGGCATCGGGCTGGTGCTTCTGATCCTGCTGGTGCTGCTGCTGATGGGACGCATCTAGGCCGAACCCGCCGCTTGAATGATGCAGGGCCTTGCCGTTGCAAGGCGCTTTTTATGGGGCCGAATCAGCTGTTGATCTGCGCCCAGGCCTTGTAGCTACGGCATAACAAGTCCTCCGGACAATTGTTAGCCTGCGCTGAAAAGCTTGTCTTCAACTGTTAATCTGGGCCCAAGCTTTTTCCAGCCGCTTCACGCTCACCGGCTGCGGCGTGCGCAGCTCCTGCGCGAAAAAGCTCACGCGCAACTCCTCCAGCAGCCAGCGGAATTCCTGCATGCGCGCATCCACTGCGCCCTTGCGCTCGGCCACCAGGCGCCAATAGCGCTGCTCCTGCGGCCGCAACTCGGCCATGCGGGCGGCATCGCGGGCCGGGTCGGTGCGCCACTTTTCCAGCCGCAGGGTGATGGCCTTGAGGTAGCGCGCAAAGTGCTGCAGCTGAGCATAGGGCGTGGCGGTTAAAAACTTCTTGGGCACCAGGCGCTGCAACTGCTGTGCGGCATCCGCAGCCGCTTCGGCGGCATTTTTGCTGTCCTTGATCTTGCGCTGGGCCACCGCAAACTCCACCAGAATACCGGCCGCCAGGCGCGCCACTTCGCTGGCAATCAGGGTCAGCCGGCCGCGACCATCGTCCACCCGTTTTTTGAATTCGGCTTCGTTGGTGGGCAGGGGGTCCAGCAAAAAGGCCCGGTCCAGCGCGACGTCAATGATTTGCGTGCGCAGCTCTTCCAGGGTGCCACCGCCCGAGTTGTCGGCCGCGCGCCCCACCAGCATGTAGGCCGTGGCCATTTTCTGCAGCTCGGGCAAATTCTTTTCAAGGTACTTCAGCGCGTCCCTGATCTGCAGGGAAAAGAGGCGGCGCAGGCCCGCACGGTGCCTGGCCGCCGCCACATCGGGCTCGTCAAACACCTCTATCGTGACCGCACCGCCGCCGTCGGCGCCCAGGTCCACCAGCGCCGGGAAGCCAATCAGCGTCTGCGCGCCCTTGCGGATTTCCATCAGCTCCGGCAA
Source organism: Polaromonas jejuensis NBRC 106434 (assembly GCF_001598235.1). Classification (GTDB taxonomy): domain Bacteria; phylum Pseudomonadota; class Gammaproteobacteria; order Burkholderiales; family Burkholderiaceae_C; genus Polaromonas; species Polaromonas jejuensis. Next base: position 9,964 of record NZ_BCYO01000018.1, read on the forward strand.
CTCGCCAAAACTCCAGCTGGTGTAGCGCTCCGGTATTTTGGCCGCTACCTTTTCAGGAGCTGGCTGCGCCCGCCCCGCCTGGGCGGGAGGCCGATTTGATGCAGAACCTTGCGTCGCAACATCGTTTTTCGGCGCGCCGCTGCTCGGGCTGCCCAGATTTTTCAAGCCGGCCAGCGCCTGGAAAGCGCCGCGCGCCTGCGAACCCAGCTCGCCCTTGAGCGCGCCCAGGTTGCGGCCGGTGCCCAGCTGGCGCCCATGTTCGTCCACCACGCGGAAGTTCATGAACAGGTGCGGCGGCAGCATGTCCAGCTTCATGTCGGCGCGCTTGACGTCCAGCGAGGTCGCATCGCGCACCAGCTTGAGCACCGCGTCCGTCAGCGAACCGCTGCCGAAGACCTGCGGCTCGTTCAGCTGCTCGGCCATGCGCGTCGCGGTGTCGGGCAAGGGCACGAGCCGGGAGCGCGGCCGCTGGTGCAGCGTCTTGATCAGCGCCTGCACCTTGTCCTTGAGCATGCCAGGCACCAGCCACTCGCAGCGCTCGTCGTTGACCTGGTTCAGGGCAAAAATCGGCACCTCCACGGTCACGCCGTCGCGGGCATCGCCAGGCTCGTGCAGATAAGTCACCGCGCAGTCCACGCCGCCCAGGCGCAAGGTCTTGGGAAAGGCCTGCGTGGTGATGCCGGCGGCCTCGTGGCGCATCAGCTCTTCGCGGCTCAGCAGCAAAAGCCTGGGCTGATTTTTGACTTCGTCCTTGTACCAGCGCTCGCAACTCGCGCCGCTGCAAATGTCGGCCGGCAATTGCTGGTCGTAAAAGGCGTAGATCAGCTCTTCGTCCACCAGCACGTCCTGCCGGCGCGCCTTGTGCTCCAGGTCCTGCACCTGGGCAATCAATTTTTCATTGGCGGCCAGAAACGGCAGCTTGCTGTCCCAGTGGCCGGCCACCAGCGCTTCACGAATGAAGATTTCCCGCGCCGTCACCGGGTCCACCCGGCCAAAATTGACGCGCCTGCCGTTGTAGACCACCAGGCCATACAGCGTGGCCCGCTCCAGCGCCGTGACTTGCGCCGCCTTTTTTTCCCAGTGCGGATCCAGCAGCTGCTTCTTTAAAAGATGGCCACCCGCCTGCTCCAGCCACTGCGGCTCGATGTTGGCCAGGCCGCGGCCAAAAAGGCGCGTGGTTTCGACCAGCTCGGCCGCCACAATCCAGCGGCCCGGCTTCTTGTTCAGGCGCGCACCGGGGTGGCGGTAAAACCTGATGCCGCGCGCGCCCAGATACCAGTCTTCCTCGTCGCTCTTGCAGCCGATATTGCCCAGCAGGCCGCAGAGCATGGACAAATGCAGTTGCTCGTAGCTGGCAGGCCTGTCATTCAGATGCCAGCCCTGCTCGCCGACCACGGTGTGCAGCTGCGAATGGATATCGCGCCACTCGCGCACGCGGCGGACGTTGACGTAGTTCTCGCGCAGCAGGCTTTCGTATTGCCGGTTCGACAATTTGTGCTCCGCCCCATGGCCGCCACGGCTGTCACCCAACCACTTCCAGAGCTTCAGGTAGCCGCTGAACTCGCTCTTCTCGTCGTCGAACTTGGCATGCTGCTGGTCGGCCTGCGCCTGCTTGTCCATGGGCCGGTCGCGCACGTCCTGCACGCTGAGGGCGCTGGCAATCACCAGCACTTCATCCAGCGCCTGGCGGTCCTTGGCCTCCAGGATCATGCGGCCCACGCGCGGGTCCAGCGGCAGTTTGGCCAGCGTGCGGCCCACGGGCGTGAGCTCGTTGTCGTCGTCCACCGCGCCCAGCTCGGCGAGCAGTTGGTAGCCATCGGCAATGGCGCGGCGCTGCGGCGGCTCGATGAAGGCGAATTCCTCGACGGCGCCCAGGTGCAGCGCCTTCATGCGCAAGATCACTGAGGCCAGCGAGCTGCGCAGGATTTCCGGGTCGGTAAAGCGCGCCCTGCCCAGGAAGTCCTGCTCGTCATACAGGCGTATGCAGATGCCGTCGGCCACGCGCCCGCAGCGGCCGGCGCGCTGGTTGGCTGCCGCCTGCGAGATCGGCTCCACCATCAGCTGCTCGACCTTGTTGCGAAAGCTGTAGCGCTTCACGCGCGCGGTGCCGGTGTCGATCACATAGCGGATGCCCGGCACGGTGAGCGAGGTCTCGGCCACATTGGTGGCCAGCACAATGCGCCGCCCGGTGTGGCCGTCAAAAATGCGGTCCTGTTCTGCCTGGCTCAGGCGCGCAAACAGCGGCAGCACTTCGGCATTGCGGGTCAGGGGCTGGTGCGCCAGGTGCTTGCGCAAATGATCGGCGGCTTCGCGAATCTCGCGCTCGCCGGGCAGAAAAATCAGGATGTCGCCGGCGCTGTGCGGGCTTTGCCAGAGCTCATCAACGCCATCGGCAATCGCGTCGTTCAAGTCGTAATCGCGCGACTCCTCAAAAGGACGCCAGCGCTGCTCGACCGGAAACATCCGGCCGGACACCATGATCACAGGCGCCGGAACCATGGGCCCCCACGCTCCGCGCTGCGCGTCGTCGCTGCCCCCCGAGGGGGCTGCGCCCGACTTGGGGCGGCCCGGCGGCGGCGCGCTTGACGCAAAGTAATCGGCAAAGCGCTGCGCATCGATGGTGGCCGATGTGATGACCACCTTCAGGTCGGGCCGGCGCGGCAGCAGCTGGCGCAGATAGCCCAGCAGAAAGTCGATGTTCAGGCTGCGCTCGTGGGCCTCGTCGATGATGAGGGTGTCATAGGCCCGCAGCAGCGGGTCGGTCTGCGTTTCGGCCAGCAAGATGCCGTCGGTCATGAGCTTGACCGAGGCGTCGCGGCTCAGCCGATCCTGAAAGCGCACCTTGTAGCCCACCACCTCGCCCAGCGGTGTTTTCAGTTCTTCGGCAATGCGCTTGGCCACGCTGGAGGCAGCAATGCGGCGCGGCTGGGTGTGGCCGATCAGCTTGCCCTGGCCGGCCGGGTAGTTGAGCTTGCCGCGCCCCATGGCCAGGGCGATCTTGGGCAGTTGGGTGGTTTTGCCCGAGCCGGTTTCGCCGCAGACGATGATGACCTGATGCGCCGTGAGCGCCGCAGTGATGTCATCGCGCTTGCCGGAAACGGGCAGCGAATCGGGGAAGGTGATGGCCAGAGGAGACAAGGAAGCAGACAAGGACGAACTAGCAGTCAAAGCTGCTGATTATCGGCGTTCTCACCGGCCCGGGCGCCGCCTGGCCATGGTTTAAAGATGAATAAAAAGGGAATAGGGTCGTATCAGGCGCTTGCCACGGGCAAGTCGACAATTTCTCCGCTGGTTTCGTCATACCAGGCGACGCGGCTGGGGTAGCTCCACGCGGTGCGCGACATGCCGCGTCCCAGGGCCACCGAAGTGGCTGCACGCGCATCAATCTTGCTCACCTTCAGTACACCCGTCCCGACATCCGCGGCCCACCGGGTTTGCTGCTTGCCCAGCGACCCGGCCTCCATGCGGGTATTGAGCACCACGGATTTGGACAGGCGTGCCTGGACCGTGCGCGCCAGCTGAATCAGCCGGCCGCTGTCATGGCAGCGATGCACCAGGAGCAAAAAACTGTCGTTGGCCAGACGGCCCATTTCCACATCGGCCGGCACCACCCGCCGCAACCGCGCAGCACACACAAAGAGCGCGTGGTTCACCGCCGGCAGGCCGTAGAGCTTTTCAAGCACATACAGGTTGGCGATGGAGAGCACGATGACCCCCAGCGGCACGGGCTCGTCGCGGTAACGCTTGAAGGCCGCACCCACCATATGCCCGGTTTCGTTGTGTGAGCGCATGCGGGTGACCGGGTCATAGCTGGGCCCGTAGGCCATCACCTGGTTCAGCTCTATCAGGTAGGCATAGCGGCTCCACAACACCGACGCCATCATGGTCAGGTAAATGGTTCCGGCGATGGCGCTCGCCACGTGCACCTGCCAGGGCACATGGGCCCGGTCCAGCGCAATCCAGCTGAGCCCGGCCAGGGCCAGCAGCATGAAAAACACGCCCGAGACGGCCACCCAGGCCAGCCGGTCACCCCGCAAGGCACTGCGCAAGCTCAGGGCCAGTGCCAGCAGGCCCAGCAGGCAGGCGGTCGCCGTGCCCAACGCCAGCGCCTGCAACGGTTGAAGAAACCATCCAGCCACCATCGTCACGACGGCAATCGCCGCCAGCGCCGTGATGGTGCAACGCCGGGTTTTGGGCCGGCGCAGGAGACCAAGGAGGGAAAACAACAGATAGGTCAGCAGCGCGGAAACCACGCAGGCCAGCTGTCCCAGAAAGCGCGCCAGCGTGTCGGCGCTTGCAAACCGCAACCAGCCCAGATAAGCCACGACAAAAAAGCCCGATGCGAGGGCCGACAAGGCCGCATTGAGCGCCACCCGGCGCACGCCACGTGTGAAAGCGAACACCGAGCCGGCCAGCATCAATGTGATCGTCCCGAAAAAACCGCCCCAAAAACCTGTTACAAATTGTTCCATGGAGCTAAACCATACCTGCCCGGCCGACATAACGCAATGGGGCGCCAAATGTCCTATCCGGCCAAGGCCACTGGACTTCCTCCCTTACACTCATTGCAAATTTTTCTTTTTGCCGGGAAGGCAGCTCCGCCCCATGACGGACCTGCGGATTACCCGGCCTCCGCTATTTTTGCCGATCCCTTCCTGACCCCCGAAAGCGCGCCCATGTCTGCCGTCTTCAATTTCACCTTTGTCCCCTGGTTCCGCTCGGTGGCGCCCTACATCCACAAGTTCCGTAACCAGACCTTTGTGGTGGCCATTTGCGGCGAAGCGATTGCCGCGGGCAAGCTGGCGCACCTGGCGCAGGACCTGGCCATGATCCAGAGCATGGGTGTGAAGGTCGTGCTGGTGCACGGCTTTCGCCCGCAGGTGAACGAGCAGTTGAAGGCCAAGGGGCACGCCGCGAAGTACTCGCACGGCATCCGCATCACCGACGAGGTGGCGCTGGACTGCGCACAGGAGGCCGCCGGCCAGCTGCGTTATGAAATCGAAGCCGCATTCAGCCAGGGGCTGCCCAACACCCCCATGGCCGGCTCCACCGTGCGCGTGATCTCCGGCAACTTCATCACCGCGCGGCCGGTGGGCATTGTCGATGGCGTGGATTTCCAGCATTCGGGCCTGGTGCGCAAGGTCGATGTGGCGGGCATTTCGCGCACACTGGACTTCGGCGCGATGGTGCTGATTTCGCCCTTCGGTTTTTCCCCCACCGGTGAGGCCTTCAACCTGACCATGGAAGAAGTGGCGACCAGCGTGTCGATTGCGCTGCAGGCCGACAAGCTGATTTTCGTCACCGAGGTTCCTGGCATACGCATCAAGCCGGATGAGCCCGCGAGCGACGACAACCCCATAGACACCGAACTGCCGCTGGCGGCGGCCGAGAAGCTGCTGGCCCAGGTACCGGCGGGACAGCGCCCGAGCGACACGGCCTTTTACCTGCAGCACTGCGTGAAGGCCTGCAAGGCCGGCGTGGAGCGCAGCCACATCATCCCGTTTTCGGTCGATGGCGCGCTGCTGCTGGAAATTTATGTGCACGACGGCATAGGCACCATGGTGGTCGACGAAAAACTCGAAGAACTGCGTGAAGCCACGGAGGACGACGTGGGCGGCATCCTGCAGCTGATCGAACCGTTCGAAAAGGACGGCACGCTGGTCAAACGCAGCCGCACCGAGATCGAACGCGACGCCGCCAACTACACCATCGTCGAGCACGACGGCGTGATCTTTGCCTGTGCGGCACTCTACCCTTACCCCGAAGCCAAGACCGCCGAAATGGCCGCCCTCACCGTCTCGCCGCAAAGCCAGGGCCAGGGCGACGGCGAGAAAATCCTCAAGCGCATAGAGCAGCGCGCCCGCGCCGCCGGCCTGCAAAGCATATTTGTACTGACCACGCGCACCATGCACTGGTTCATCAAGCGCGGCTTTGTGCCGGTCGACCCGGACTGGCTGCCGGAAGCCCGCAAGCGCAAGTACAACTGGGACCGCAAGAGCCAGGTGCTGGTGAAAAAGCTGGGCTGAATTTCGGCGGTCAGCCGGTCTATCAAAAGGGGAACTACCACCATGCTTCAACTCCGCCCCAACTGCGAATGCTGCAACCGTGACTTGCCCAACGAGTCGCCTGATGCGCGCATCTGCACCTTTGAATGCACCTTTTGCGTCGATTGCGTGAACACCCGGCTCAAGGGTGTCTGCCCCAACTGCGGCGGGGAGTTCACCGTGAGGCCGCGACGACCGGCAGAGCTGCTCGCCAAATACCCGCCGTCGAACGAACGCGTGTTCAAACCCCACGGCTGCGGAGCGGCGCCATGACCTTGACCACCCTGCTTCATTGACCCGGCGGCCGCGCAAGCGCCGCAATACCTGGCCATTTCACGGGTGTTCGCAGGCATCGATTTTTCGGTCATGTTCGGCTACGCCTTGATCGGGGCGCATGCGGTCCGCCTGCTCAAAGCCCCTGCCACGCGCTGGATGGACCGGCTGTGCGGCAGTGCCCTGCTGGCGCTGGCCGGCTCGCTGGGGTTTTACCGCCGCGCCACCACCTGAGCTTCGGGCAAGCGGCAGGCTTTTGCTCCTGTTTTTATAGCTATTGATGCCTGCAATGCCTGGGCTGCGGCCGGTTTTTATCATCAATAACGGTCCCTTGGCGCCGTCCTGTACCGAAACCGGAACTATCTGACACACACGTACGCCGCAGCGCTAAACTTCACCTTGGAGGTGAACATCATGCATAGCGTTCACACGGCTCCGACCCTTCGCGAAGTCCGCATTCCTGCCGGCGATGCCTGGCTTTATGGCGACCTGGCCTTGCCTGCAGGTTTTTGTGGCCTGGTGCTGTTCGCCCACGGCAGCGGCAGCGGCCGGCATAGCGCCCGCAACCGGCAGGTCGCACAAAAGCTGCAGCAAGCCGGCATGGCCACCCTGCTGTTTGACCTGCTCACGGCGCAGGAGGAGCAGGTCGACCAGCACACCAGCGAACACCGCTTTGACATGGCGCTGCTGACGCGCCGCATTCAGGACGCCACCCTTTGGGCGGCGGCGCAACCTGAGCTGCAGCATGCGCCCATCGGCTACTTCGGCGCCAGTACCGGCAGTGCCGCAGCGCTGATCGCCGCGGCCCGGCTGGACGCGCGCATCGCCGCCGTGGTTTCGCGCGGTGGCCGCCCCGACCTGGCTGGGCCTGTCGTGCTGGCTGCCGTCACCGCCCCCACCCTGCTCATCGTGGGAGGCGCCGACCACGGCGTGATAGCACTCAACGAAGAGGCCTACCAGCAGCTGCGCTGCGACAAGCAGATCGCCGTGGTTCCCGGGGCCACGCACCTGTTTGAAGAGCACGGAGCACTGGAACAGGTGGCCGAGCTGGCAGCCTCGTGGTTCACGGCCCATCTGGTGCGCGGCAGAAAGCACGTGGAGCACCCATCATGAGGGACGTCCCTCTGCCCTTTCAGGACCGCCGCCAAGCCGGCCGCATCCTCGCCGAAAAGCTCGAACACTACCGCAACCGTCCCGGCCTGCTCGTGCTCGCCCTGCCGCGCGGCGGCGTGGCCGTGGGTTTTGAGGTGGCACACGCGCTGCAGGCCCCGCTGGATGTGGTCGTGGTGCGCAAGCTCGGCTTTCCGGGCCATGAGGAATACGCCATGGGCGCGATTGCCAGCGGCGGCGTGTGCGTGATGAATCGCCTGCCCGGCCTCACGGTCTCGCCCGAGGACCTGGCCACGGTCAGCGCACGCGAACAGGCCGAGCTGGCGCGGCGCGAGCAGCTCTACCGCAGCCGATGCGCAGCAATTGACATCGGTGGCCGCACTGTGATCGTGGTGGATGACGGGCTGGCCACGGGCTCGACCATGCGCGCGGCCGTGCTGGCCACTCGCCAGCAGCACCCGCTGCATCTGGCGGTGGCGGTGCCGGTGGGCGCCGAGGAAACCTGCCAGGAACTGCGGGATGAGGCCGACGAAGTCATCTGCGTCGCGACGCCACGGCCGTTTCGTGCCGTCGGCCTCTGGTACGAGAACTTCCTGCAGAGCAGCGACGACGAAGTCCGCACGCTGCTGGAAGAGGCCCGGCGCGAACACGCATTGACCGGGCATTGATGATTCACGGGCGGGGAAAAATCCAGGACACCGCGGCAACCCCCGCGCCCTAATGAAAATCGCGGCTGGATGTGCCGAGTCGCCCCAGCAGCGGCGTCAGGTCTTCCAGCCGGTGCGCCACCAGGTTACGGACGGCGCCATAGCCTTTTTCGGTTCCGCTTTCCTCACTGCGCTGCCATCTGCCGTACACCGCCAGCAGCCGGGCATGCAACACCTCGGCCCGCTGCGCCTCGCGCAGTGATTTCCAGACAATCACATTGACCGGCCCGGTCTCGTCTTCCAGGGTGATGAAGACCGTTCCCTTGGCGGTTTGCGGCTGTTGGCGCACGGTGACAATGCCGCAGGCCGCCACCTGCTCTCCGTCGGGCAACGCATTCAGTTCGCCCGCGCTGAGCAAGCCTTGGCGAGCCAGGCGCGGCCTGAGCAAGGCCAGCGGATGGCGGCGCAGGGTCAGGCCGGTGGACTGGTAGTCGAACAGGATGTTTTCGCCCTCGGGCGTCTCGGGTAACACCAGCGCGGCTTCATGCGTGGGCACGGCCTTTAACAGCAGCGGAGCCGGCTTGATGGCCGACGCCTCCCAAACCTGCTGGCGCCGGTGACCGGCCAGGGGGCGCAGCGCATCGGCGGCGGCCAGCGCGTTGATGTCCGGCGACCCCAGCTGCGCGCGCAAAACCAGGTCTTCCGTGGAAGTGAACGGCGCTTGCGCCCGCGCGTCCGCCAGGCGCCGGGCCGTTTTTTCAGACAGGCCGGCCACCAGGCGCAAACCCAGTCGTACCGCGGGCTGGTCGGTATGGATGCCGGGGTATTGCGGCAAGCTGGCGGTTTCAAAGGCGGTCTCCAGCGTGCAGTCCCATTCGCTATGCATGACATCGACGGCGCGCACCTCCACGCCGTGCCGGCGCGCATCCTGCACCAGTTGCGAGGGTGAGTAAAACCCCATGGGCTGCGAATTGAGCAGCGCCGCCAGGAAGCAGGCGGGCTCACGGCATTTGAGCCAGCAGCTCACATAGACCAGTTTGGCAAAGCTGGCGGCATGGCTTTCGGGAAAGCCGTAGTCGCCAAAACCAAGAATCTGGCTGAAGATGCGCTCTGAAAATTCGGCGCTGTAGCCGTTCTTGATCATGGCATTGACCAGCCGGCCATGAAAACGCTCCACGCCGCCCTTGCGCTTCCAGGCTGCCATGGAACGGCGCAAGTCGTCCGCCTCGCCGGGCGTGAAGTCGGCGGCGATCATGGCGATCTGCATCACCTGCTCCTGAAAAATGGGAATGCCCAGCGTGCGGTCCAATGCAGGATTGAGTGCCGGGTATTCGGGTTTGATCTCCCCTCCGTTCCTGATGATTTCGCGATGCTTCAGGTAAGGGTGCACCATGCCGCCCTGGATAGGCCCGGGCCGCACGATGGCCACCTCCACCACCAGGTCGTAATAGTTGCGCGGCTGCAGGCGCGGCAACATGGACATCTGCGCCCGGCTTTCGATCTGGAACACGCCCACGGTATCCGCCGCGCAAATCATGTCGTAAGTGGGCGCATCGTCCGATGGAATCTGATGCATTTCCAGATGGCGGCCTCGCGTCTGATTCACCAGATCCAGGCAGCGCCGGATGGCCGACAGCATGCCCAGCGCCAGCACGTCCACCTTGAGCAGGCCCATGGCGTCCAGGTCGTCCTTGTCCCACTGGATGATGCGGCGCGCCTCCATGGCGGCAGGCTGCACCGGCACCAGGCGCGTCAGCTGGCCCTGCGTCAGCACAAAGCCGCCGACATGCTGGCTCAGGTGGCGCGGGAAGTCGATGAGCTGCACGGTCAGGTCCAGCCACTGCAGGAGCGGGCCGGCCGGCGACTGAAGGCCGGCCTCTTCAAGTTTTTCTGCCAGCGCATCGCTGCCGTCAAACCAGAAATGCTCCTTGGCCAACTGCGCTATCAGTTCGGGCGCCATGCCCAGCGCCTTGCCCACATCGCGCAGGGCGCTGCGCGGCTGGTAGCTGATCACGGTGGCGGCAATGGCGGCGCGGTCGTGGCCGTATTTTTCATAGATGTACTGGATGACTTCTTCGCGCCGCTGGTGCTCGAAGTCCACATCAATGTCGGGCGGCTCGCTGCGTTCGCGGCTGATGAAACGCTCAAACAGCAGCTTGCTTTCCACCGGGTTGACGGCCGTCACGCCCAGGCAAAAGCAGACCGCCGAATTGGCCGCCGAACCACGGCCCTGGCAGAGAATCCCCTCGCCCCTGGCAAAGCGCACGATGTCGTGCACGGTGATGAAGTACATCTCGTATTCAAGCTCTTCGATCAGTGCCAGTTCAAACGCGAGCTGCGTCCTGATTTTCCGGGGAATGCGGCCCGAATAACGTTTTTGCGCCCCCTGCCAGGTCAGCCGCCTGAGCCACCGTGCGGGTGTTTCGGCCGCAGGCACCATGTCCTCTTGCGGATAGCGGTACAGATTGCGGATCTCGTCAAGGCTGAAGCGGCAGCGCGCCGCCACCTCCAGCGTGGCGCGCAGCAGTGCCGCCGGGTAAATCTCGCTAAGGCGCATGCGCGGCCGCAAATGCGCCTCGGCATTGGCCTGCAGGGCAAAGCCGCATTCATGCACGGTCTTGCCCAGGCGGATGGCGGTCATCACATCGTGCAGGGGCTTGCGCGAGCGCACATGCATCAGCACGCTGCCGGCGGCCACCAGGCGGATGCCGGTGCGCAGTGCGACCGCCTGCAGTTGCTGCAGGCGCAGCGCATCGTCCAGGCCCTGCAACAACTCGACGGCGAGCCAGCTTCTCTGTTCTATTTTTGAGTCAAAAAGGCCTCTAGCCCAATCGGCATGGGCGCAAAGCGCTTCTACATTGATAGCACCCTGGGAAGGGCAAAGCAGGATTTCGCAATCGGCCAGCCCTGAAAAATCCGTTTCGCCCAGCGCCACCCGATAGCCGCCTTTCTCATGCGCGTCACCCACACGCCGCGCCTCGGTGATGAACTCGCACAGATTGCCCCAGCCTGCGGCGTCATGCGGCAGCACCACCAGGCGGAAGGGATAGGCCGCCTCGACCCAAAACTCGGCACCCGGCAGCAGCTTGAGCCCGTGCGCCTTCGCCGCGACATGCGCGCGCACCACGCCGGCCACCGAGCATTCGTCGGTGATGGCCAGCGCCCGGTAGCCCAGGCCTGCGGCGCGCTCGACCAGCTCTTCGGCATGCGAGGCGCCGCGCTGGAAGCTGAAATTGCTGAGCGCATGCAGCTCGGCATAGTCGGGAAGCGGGCCGCTGAACATGCTGGGCTTTCAGGCAAAAAAGCCGTGCAAATACCAGGCGTGGCCGGCACCCGCCTGCGGCGCCCTTACCGATGTCTGCGACGTCACGGACTTGACTGACAGGCGCTCGCGGTAAATCCACAGCAGGCCGGCCTGCTGGCTGCGGTAAATAAAGTAGTCACGAATGGCGGCGGGCCTGGCGCCAGCCTGGTCCGCCGACGCGAGCCAGCCCGTCACCTCCAGGCGCTGCGGCCCGGCCAGCCGCAGCAGCCGGCCCTGGTAGACCGGGCTGTCGCCCACCGTCTGCAAGCGCAGCGGCTCGGGCAGCAGCCAGCTCGGGTACAGGGCTTCATGTTTGATGTCATTTTGGCCTGTAGCCCTTTCAGGATGGGCGCTACCAGCTATCAACTTAAGAGCACCTTGCGCGCTGATCCAGCGCTGCATCTGCTCGGGCCGGTGGTCGGCACAGGGCTGCCAGGCTTGCACCTGCGCCTCACCCAGGCGTGCGCTCAAGCGTTCTATCAGCTCCACCGCACTGTCACCCTGCTGCCTCGCCTCCATCAGCAGGCTGCCGGTGGCGGCGGCTGAATCGAGCAGCTTTTCGGTTTCAAGCGACTGCAGGCTCAAGGCATGGACCGGGGCCGGCAAACGCTGCTGCGCCAGATGTTCGGCGATCAGGCGCGCCACATGGCGCAAATCCTGGGCGGGCTGGGCCGTGCGTATCAGCAGCTCGCCGGTGGGCGCGACATCGCGCCGCTTGTCCAGGTGCCAGACCAGCTTCAAGGCGCTGAGCCCGCTTTGGCGGCCCAGCAGCCAGGCCTGCAAATGCAGCAGCAACCGCTCGACCCCGGCCATGAGCGCCGGCGCATGGATGATCAGCGCATCCAGTTCCAGCTTTTCATCGAAACACTCGGGCAGCAGCAGCCATTCGTAGCTATCTGGCACCTGACCGCGCGCGCGGTCCAGCGCCTGCAGCAGCGGTGCGCCAAAGCGCCTGGCCACGCCGTCGCGCGGCAGGCGCAGCAGGTCGTCCCAGCTGCGGCAGCCGATACGTTCGAGCACGCCCAGGTGCGGGCGCGCGGCGCTGAGGGTGTTCATGGGCAGGTCGGCCACGCGCTTTCCCACGATGCCCGCAGCACGCAGTCGCAAGCGCCCAAGCGCTATTAAAGATGTAGCACCTTGCGCCCGGCTGATCTGGGCTGGCAGCTGATTTGACTCAAAAAACTGCGCCGCACGCCGCTCCAGCAGCTGCGCCAGCCGGCTCAGGCCGCCAAACAGGCGCAGGCTGCCGGCCACCTCCATCAGCACGGCTTCGTCGACCAGGGCCACACGCGGCGTCAAGCCCAGCGCCAGGCTGGCCAGCGCCCGCTGCGCTGCCGCCGCGTCCATGGGCGCCGGTCCGGGCTCAGTGGGAATGCAGGCTTGCAGTGCGATCCAGCGCATGGTGGACCTCTCGCGTTGAAACCGAAGAAAACACCGCCGCCAGCGGCAAGGCGCCGGCCTCTTCGCGCTGACGCCGCACGCGCTCCCGGCTGGCCGCCAGCAGCGCCGCCAGTCGGGCCGGACGGGTGTCCAGCAGCACCGGCAAAGCCAGCGGCGGGCCCCGGCGCTTGAGCACATGGAGCAACAGATTGCCAGCCTCACCCTCCGTGCCTTCGAGCAGCAAACGCAGCGGCGCGGGCGACGACTCCTGCTGGGCACTGAGGGCGCGAAACACAAACAGCAGCTTGTGGTGCGCCTGGGCGGCCATCTGCAGGCGGCGCAAATGGGCACTGCGAACCTCGGGCAGCCAGGCCAGCACGGCGGCCACGTCGGCACACTGCAAGGCTTCGCGCGTGGCCCAGAGCAGCGCAGGCCCATCCCCTCCTTTGGCCTGCACCAACAGCAGGCGCTGCATGTTGAGCTGGCGCGCGCCCAGCGCCGGGCCAAAAGGCAGGTAAGGCGCGCCCACCAGCACCACCAGTTGGTCAGGCGACGCAAGCTGCGTGGCTGCCAGCGCCGGCGCGATCAAACCCCACTCATGCAGGCCGGCTTGCGGCTGCAGCACCTCAATCAACGCCCCCTGCGGCCAGCCGCCACCGGGCAACACATCGTTGAGCGCCGCGTAACCCGTGTCCACCGTCTGCAGGCTTGTACTGCCCAGCTCACCCGCGCGCCAGACATGCGCAAGGTCCGGCAAGGCTCGGTTCACAGGAATCGGGGAAAGCATGGGGTGGGCTCAATCGGGTAAAACATCCAGTCAAATAACTGGATGTAAACACAGTATATTGCCTGATTCAAGCCCGTGCAATGACCCCTTCGCCCCGCTCGGGCGTGCGCCGCCCTCCCCCTTCAAGGGACTGATTTCATTGGGAAAAAAGAAAAAGCGCCAGGGTGCAGCCAACCCGGCGCTTGATGAGAAAGCGTTGCGCTCAGCGCTGGCGTGTCAGCCGGGCGATCAGGACCAGCCCCACGAGACCAATCGCCACAAAGCACAGGAAAGACCAGTTGGCGATCGAGCCGCCCAGAAAGGTCCAGTCGATCTTGGTGCAGTCGCCGCTGCCCTTGAAGATCATGGGGATGGCGCGCTTGAGCGGAAAGGTTTCGATCATTCCGTAAAAGTCGCGGCCACAAGAAGCCACTTCAGGCGGATACCACTGCAAAAAGCTCTGGCGCGCCGCCACGAAAGCGCCAAAGCCGGCCATCAGCACCAGCAGACTCGAACCCGTGATCAGCACGCCTTTGCTCCTGGCCAAGGCGGTGATGCCCGCCACAATCGCCACCAGCAGCAGCGCATAACGCTGCACGATGCACATGGGGCAAGGCTCCAGGCCCACCACATGCTGCAAGTACAAGCCAAAAGCCAGCATGGCCACACAGGCCAGAGACACCAGCGCCAGCACGCGGCGCGGCACGGCATCGAAATAAGTCAAAAACATCGTCATCCTTTTATCAAACCTCCATCAAGATTGTGCGATGGTTCGTGAGTTTAGATGGCGAGAAGTTCCCGGGTGGGACGAACGGATTGATGCAAGCACCCTGGTCAGCCAACTTGTGCACGCCTCTTTTTGCAAAAGGCGCATGTTGTGAAGAGGCATCAAGCCAGGTCAAAGGATGAAAACCACGCACCGAATGGTCGGTTTTGGCCCTTTTTCAGGCATAGTGCCTGCTGGCGAAGACGTCTCGCAACTTACCCAGCAAGGGGAAGCGCGAAAAACACTGGGCGGTGACTTTGGCAAAACCAATAGACCGTCGCATTCATGCAGAACAGCGATCTAACCCCATGACAGCAAACAGTTTTCTCGAATTCTGCGCGCCGTGTTATTCCGCAACGCGCCATGTTATTCCGCAGTTTTGCGGGATATATCAAAGTTAGGCACCCTAAAACACGCACTTCGGAGGATCGATGCTCACAACACGCTACATGGTCAGCAACAAGAATCTGCCATCGATCTTCCAAAAGATCATCGACGGCGCTGCGCCCGACAAGTTCACCATGGCGCATCTAAAGGGCATCGGATTCACGAGCAGCAACGATCAAGCAGCACTACCCGTGCTCAAGGACCTTAAATTTCTCGCTGCAGACGGATCCCCTACGAAGCGCTACCACCAGTATCGCGACAAGTCTCAATCCCGACGCGTACTCGGCGAAGCGATTCGAGAAACGTACGAAGATCTCTTTCACATCAACGAGCATCCTTCGGAGGCCGATCGCCAGGCCGTCATTGGACGCTTCAAGTCCACGCACAACGTCACTGACCTTGTCGCGGAGCGCCAGGCTGCTACCTTCTTTGCGCTACTGAAGCTCGCAGACCTCAGCTCATCGGCAAGGCACACATCCAAGGCGGCCGAAGCCGCCATACCTCCGGCCCCGACGGTACCCGAGCCCAGTCCTCCGAAGGCGCAGCGCTCGCTCGAACTGCCGCACGGCTTCAGCGGCCTTCGCTACAACATTGAAGTGCATCTACCTGCGACGAAGGACATAGAGGTCTACAACGCGATCTTCAAGTCCCTGCGGGAGCATCTTCTCAATGATTGACTCTCGCGACCTCCGCGACTGGCTATTCCGTGGATTGATGTTTGAGGCGGAGGCTGATCGATTCAGACTGGCCGGAATCCGTGTCGGTGCCGACACGGAGGCATCGGAACGGACGCTCTTTGCCGATCAACTAGCGCCCTTTGGAGTGGACCTGCGGGGTGAAGCGTTGAGAATGGCACGGCTTTATGCCCTGCTGTATTGCTTCGAGAACTCCGTACGAGAACTGGTGACTCAGCGACTTCGAGAGCGTCACGGAGAGGATTGGTGGACGCAGAAGGTTCCTCGAAAGGTTCAGGAGTTCGCGACCACGAGGCAGAAGGATGCGAAGGACAACTCTTGGCTAGAGGGACATACCAAGGACCCGCTGAGCTTTGTTCAATTCGGCCACTTGTCGGACATCATCATTGCGAATTGGGACGACTTCTCCGATCTGATCAGTTCGCAGCACTGGTTGAAGCAGCGTTTGGATGAACTTGAACGCGCGAGAAACTTCATTGCGCACAACCGCTATTTGCTCCCAGCAGAGTTCCAGCGTATTGAGATGTATGTGAATGACTGGAATCGAATGGTCGGCTTGTAGGGTGCCTAACCCCTCGTATATGGACTCCCCCTCAACAGCAGCGCCCCACCCGTCCCTTGTCGCCGTAGCGCGCTTCCTGGCGTTCGCGGAAGAAGGCCTCGTAGCTCATCACCGGCTGGTCCGGGTGCTCGCGGCGCTGGTGCGCCACATAGGTGCCGTAGTTGGGCACGCCGACCATCAGCCGGGCGGTCTGGCCCAGGTAGCTGCCGACAGATTGGCCGAGGCTGGCTATTTCTTTCAGCATAGCGGCCTCAGGCGGTAAGCAAGGGGCCGCCGGCCTCCTGTACCGTCGGCTTGTGGCTGCGCCGGGCCACCAGGCAGGCGCGGATGCCGAACACCAGCACGCTGAGCACCACAAACATGAAGAACACGCACAGGCCGGCATCCAGGTAGTCGTTGAAGACGATGCGCTGCATCTGGCCCAGGGCCTTGGCGGGCGCCAGCAGCTCACCCTTGTCCAGGGCAGCCTGGTATTTGTGGGCGTGGGCCAGGAAGCCGATCTTCGGGTTCTCGTGGAACACCTTCTGCCAGCCGGCCGTCATGGTGCAGGCCAGCAACCAGGCGGTGGGCAACAGCGTCACCCAGGCGAAGCGCTCGCGCTTCATCTTGAACAGCACCACGGTGCCCAGGACCAGCGCCACGCTGGCCAGCATCTGGTTGGAGATGCCGAACAGCGGCCACAGCGTGTTGATGCCGCCCAGCGGATCGACCACGCCCTGGTACAGGAAGTAGCCCCAGGCCGCCACGCACAGGCCGGTGGCCAGGCCGTTGCTGATCCATGAATCGGTGCGCTTGAGCGCCGGCACGAAGGTGCCCAGCAAATCCTGCAGCATGAAGCGGCCGGCGCGGGTGCCGGCGTCCACCGCGGTCAGGATGAACAAGGCCTCGAACAGGATGGCGAAGTGGTACCAGAAGCCCATCATGGCCTTGCCGCCCAGCATCTGCGAGAAGATTTGCGCCATGCCCACGGCCAGCGTGGGCGCGCCACCGGCGCGGGCGATGATGGTGTGCTCGCCCACGTCCTTGGCGGTCTGCAGCAGCATGTCGGGAGTCACCACAAAGCCCCATTGCGAGATGACCTGCGCGGCGCTTTCGGCCGTCGGGCCAAGCACGGCCAGCGGACTGTTCATGGCGAAGTACACGCCGGGCTCGATGATGGACGCGGCCACCAGCGCCATGATGGCGACGAAGGATTCCATCAGCATCGCGCCGTAGCCGATGAAGCGGGCGTGGCTCTCGTTCTCGATCAGCTTCGGCGTGGTGCCGGAGGAGATCAGCGCATGGAAGCCCGACACCGCGCCGCAGGCGATGGTGATGAACAGGAAGGGAAACAGGCCGCCGGCCCACACCGGGCCGCTGCCGTCGATGAAGCGCGTGGTGGAGGGCATCTTCAGGTCCGGCGCCACCAGCACGATACCGATGGCCAGCGCCACGATGGCGCCGATCTTCAGGAAGGTCGACAGGTAGTCGCGCGGCGCCAGCAGCAGCCACACCGGCAGTACGGAGGCGATGAAGCCGTAGCCGATCAGCATCCAGGTCAGCTGCTTGCCGTCAAAGGTGAACAGCGGCGCCCACTCGGCGCTCTGCGCCACCTGGCCGCCCATGACGATGGAGAGGATGAGGAACACCACGCCGATCACCGACACCTCGCCGATGCGCCCCGGGCGGATGTAGCGGGTGTAGACGCCCATAAACAGCGCCAGCGGAATGGTGGCCGCCACGGTGAACGTGCCCCAGGGGCTGTCGGCCAGCGCCTTGACCACGATCAGCGCCAGCACCGCCAGGATGATGACCATGATCATGAAGGTGCCGAACAAGGCGATCACGCCGGGTATCGGCCCGAGTTCGGACTTGATCAGGTCGCCCAGCGAGCGGCCGTCGCGCCGGGTGGAAATGAACAGCACGATGAAGTCCTGCACCGCCCCGGCAAACACCACGCCGGCCAGTATCCACAGCATGCCCGGCAGGTAGCCCATCTGCGCGGCCAGCACCGGACCGACCAATGGACCGGCACCGGCAATCGCCGCAAAGTGGTGGCCGAACAGCACAAACTTGTTGGTCGGCACATAGTCCAGCCCGTCGTTGTGGCGCATCGCTGGCGTGGCGCGCTTCGCGTCCAGCGACAGCACATGCCTGGCGATGAACTGGCTGTAGAAGCGGTAGGCGATCAGGTAGACCGCCAGCGCCGCCACCACCACCCACAGGGCGTTGACGGTTTCGCCGCGGTGCAATGCGATGGTGGCCAGGGCGCCAGCGCCGCCGAGGGCGATCAGCGCCCACAGGGCCGTGCGGGCCAGGGGGTTTTTGGTGAAGGTGTCCATTGTCTCTTTGCTTTTTGGGTGGAATGGAGGGGGGAACCGGCAGTGTGCAGCGCACCGCACGGCGCCGCATCTGTGTGCTTGCGGGGCGGCCGCCGTGTCATTACGTAATGGTTTTCCCGTAGCGGCCATGGGGCAAAATCGCCCGATGGGCGAACAAGGTTTCAGATTGCATTTACGGGCGATGGTGCTGCTGCTGGCGGCCGTGCCGCTGCTGCTGGCGATCGCCGCCGTGGTCTGGGTGGTGCGCCAGCAATCCGACCGGCTGGCGCAGGCGCAGATCGCCGCCATGCAGCCCATCCTGCTGCAGGCGCGCAAGGACGAGCTGCAGCACTTTGTGCAGATCGGGCGCCGCGCCGTGGCCCGGCTGTACGAGCAGACTGGCCACGATCCACAGGCCCGGCAACAGGCGCTGGAACTGCTGCGCCGCATGGACTTTGGCAACGACAACTACTTCTTCGTCTACGACCTGCAAGGCAACAGCCTGATGCACCCGCGCCTGCCCGACCTTGAAGGCCACAGCCAGTGGGAGTTGCGCGACAGCGCGGGCGCGCCCATCATCCAGCAACTGGTACGCCAGGCCCAGGCCGGTGGCGGTTTTGTCGACTACATGTGGAACCGCCCCTCCACCGGGCGTGATGAGCGCAAGCTCGGCTACGTGGAGCTGGTGCCCGAATGGGGCTGGGTCATGGGCACCGGCCTGTACCTCGACCACCTGCAGGAAACCCAGGCGCTGATCACCCGCTCCACCGCCCAGGCCGTGCAGCAGACGCGCCAGCAGATTCTGCTCATCGCCTCGGCCGCGCTGCTGCTGGTGGCTGGCGGTGGCCTGGCGCTGAACCTGTACGAGCAGCGCGCCGCCGACACCAAGCTGCGCGCCATGGCGCAAAAAGTGGTGCATTCGCAGGAAGACGAGCGCTCGCGCGTGGCCCGCGAGCTGCACGACGGCATCAGCCAGCAGTTGTTGTCGGTGAAATTTGTCGCCGAGTCGGCCCTGCTGCAGCTGGAGCGCGGCAACGCCGATGCGGCCCCCACGCTGCGCCAGGGCGTAGCCATGCTGCAAGGCCTGGTGCGCGACGTGCGCCGCATCTCGCACGACCTGCGTCCCACCCTGCTGGACGACGTGGGCCTGGCCAGCGCGCTGGCGCAGATCGCCCGCGAGTTTGGCGAGCGCAGCGGCATCCAGGTCGAAACCCAGGTTGCCAGCCTGCCGCCCATCCCCGAAGCCGTGGCCACCGCCGTGTTCCGGGTGGCGCAGGAAGCCCTGGGCAATATCGAAAAGCACGCCGGCGCGCAGCATGTGCAACTGCAGCTGTCCTACGGCGATAGCGGGCTGGCGCTGCAGCTGCGCGACGACGGCGCCGGCCTCGACGTGCCGGCCACGCTGCGCCAGGCCCGCTCCGGCCTGGGCCTGACGAATATGCGCGAGCGCATCGAGATGCTGGGTGGCAGCTTCAGCCTGGCTTCCGCCCCCGGCGCCACCCTGCTCCGCGCCCACATGCCTGGCGCCGTGCTGAAAGCCTGAATACCATGCCCACCCCTGCCTCCATTCGCCTGCTGATCGTTGACGACCACCCCATCGTGCGGAACAGCCTGAGCGTCCTGCTCGACGCCTACGGCCCGCCCATGCAGGTCGTGGCCCAGGCCGGCAGCGCCGAAGAAGCCCTGGTGCAGGCCGAGCAGACCCAGCCCGACATCGTGCTGACCGACCTGCAGATGCAGCCCACCAGCGGCATCCAGTTGATTGAGCAGCTGAGCCAGCGCCAGCCCGCCATCCGCTACGTGGTGTTCACCGCCTCCACGCAGGACGAGCACATGCTGCAGGCCTTCGATGCCGGCGCGCAAGGCTTTGTGGTCAAGGAGTCCGAAGCCGGCGAACTGGTCAAGGCCATCGAAGCCGTGATGGGCGGCGCCACCCACTTCCCCGCCGGGTTAAAGCGCGCGCTGGACCGGCGCCAGCAGCAGCCCGCGCTGACCGTCCGCGAAACCGAGGTGCTGGCGCTGGTGGCCCAGGGGCTGACCAGCAAGGCGATTGCCCGCGCATTGGACATCGACTCGCGCACGGTGGATGCGCACCGGGCGAATATCCGGCAGCGCTTTGGGCTGGAGAGCAGTGCGGCGCTGTTGCGATTTGCCATGGAGAACTGCGGACGGAAGTAGCGGGTCAGGTGCTGCTTTAGCGGGCAGGCTGCTGGATAATCGTAGGTGCCACTTGCGCCGCTGGCCGGGATATGCGCCCGGCCAGGCATCTCCGGAACACCTGCGACAGGTGTTACCAATGATGCCAAGTTTTTTGGCGCCAAGCTAATCCGAAAACAAAAGCCTGCAAGAAAAGAGGAGAACATGAAAAAGTCGGATTCGACCGAGGGCCAGTCGGCATCTGAGCTGATTGACAAAAGAATCGCGGAGCTCGGGGACTGGCGCGGGCAGACCTTGAGCAGGATGCGCAAGCTCATCAAAGAGGCAGACCCGGACATCGTGGAGGAGTGGAAGTGGATGGGCACTCCCGTCTGGTCTCACGACGGGATCATCTGCACCGGCGAGTCTTACAAGGAAAAAGTGAAGCTGACCTTCGCCAAGGGGGCTTCGTTGAAGGACCCGGCCAAGCTCTTCAACGCGAGCCTCGACGGGAACGCAAGGCGCGCGATCGACATCCATGAGGGGGAAGAGGTCGACTCGAGCGCATTCCAGGCGCTCATCCGTGCCGCGGTCGCCCTCAATACACCCGCCGGAAAGGCAAGGCCAAGGCGAGCGAAGTAGGCTACATGTGCGGCGCCTTAGGGGCGTAGCTCGTGGTGACGCGGACTAATTCAGGCGTCAACCCTCCACAAACACCCTGGCCTTGCGCGGCGTCACCACCAGCATGTCGCCTTCGCGCAAACCCATCTCCTTGAACTGCTGCGAAGGCATTTGAGCTTCGATGATGGAGTCGCCCGACGCATTGCCCTTCTGCTCGTAGCCTTCCGCCGGCACCAGCTCCAGCCGCGCGATCGGGCCGATCACGATGGCGCGCTCCAGGTGCGCGACTATGCCTTCGGCACCGGGCGAATAACGCTGCACCTCCAGATCATGCGGACGCACATAGGCAAAGGCCTTGGCGTCCTGCGCGTCGGCGTGCTCGGGGGAATCGATGCGCAGGCCTTCAAGATGCACTTCGCCTTCGTGGGCGCGGCCATGGAACAGGTTCACATCGCCCAGAAAGCCATAGACAAACGGGCTGGCCGGATGGTCCCACACCTGTTGCGGCGAGCCGATCTGCTCGACCTTGCCCTGGTTCATCAGCACCACGCGGTCGGCCACTTCCAGCGCTTCTTCCTGGTCGTGCGTGACAAAAATGCTGGTCACATGCAGGTCGTCGTGCAGGCGGCGCAGCCAGCGGCGCAGTTCCTTGCGGACCTTGGCATCCAGCGCGCCAAAGGGCTCGTCGAGCAGCAGCACCTTGGGCTCCACCGCCAGGGCTCTAGCCAGCGCAATGCGCTGGCGCTGGCCGCCCGAGAGCTGCGACGGAAAGCGGTCGGCCAGCCAGTCGAGCTGCACCAGGCTCAGCAGCGAATGCACTTTTTCCCTGATCTGCGCTTCGCTGGGGCGCGAGGCCCGCGGTTTGACGCGCAGGCCGAAAGCCACATTTTCAAACACCGTCATGTGGCGAAACAGCGCGTAGTGCTGGAAGACGAAGCCGACCTGGCGCTCGCGCACATGCACGTCGGTGGTGTCTTCGCCGCTGAAGAGGATGCTGCCGCGGTCTGGCGTTTCCAGGCCGGCAATGATGCGCAGCAGCGTGGTCTTGCCGCAGCCCGAGGGGCCGAGCAAGGCGACCAGCTCACCCGATTCAATGTCCAGGCTCACGTCGCCCAGCGCCTGGAAGTCGCCAAAATGTTTGCTGACGTTGCGGATTTCGATGCTCATGGTGTTTCTTTCGTCTTGCTCCCTCTCCCCTTGGGAGAGGGTTGGGGTGAGGGTCTGCGTTCAGGAGACGGGGTCCGCCCTCACCCTCGCCCTCTCCCAGCGGGAGAGGGGATAAGAGAAGGCCGCTCGGGCGGCAAATCGGCCGCGGCTTTCATGTCTGCTTCGTGGCGCCATTCGGCCACCGACTTGATGGCCAGGGTGACCAATGCCAGGATGGCCAGCAGCGAGGCCACGGCAAACGCGGCCACCGACTGGTATTCGTTGTAGAGAATTTCCACATGCAGCGGCAAGGTGTTGGTCTGCCCGCGGATGTGGCCGGAGACCACAGACACCGCGCCAAACTCGCCCATGGCCCGCGCATTGCACAGGATCACGCCGTAGATCAGGCCCCACTTGATGTTGGGCAGCGTGACATGCCAGAAGGTCTGCCAGCCGCTGGCGCCCAGCACAATCGCGGCCTGCTCTTCGTCATTGCCCTGCGCCTGCATCAGCGGAATCAGTTCGCGAGCGATGAAGGGAAAGGTCACAAACACGGTGGCCAACACAATGCCGGGCACGGCAAAAATGATCTTGATGTCATGCGCCTGCAGCCACGGGCCCAGCCAGCCCTGCGCGCCGAACAGCAGCACATAAATCAGGCCGGCCACCACGGGCGAGACGGAGAACGGCAGGTCCACCAGCGTGGTCAAAAACGACTTGCCGCGAAACTCGTACTTGGCAATGGCCCAGGCCGCGGCCACGCCAAACACCAGGTTGAGCGGCACGGCAATCAGCGCCGCAATCAGCGTGAGCTTGATCGCCGACCAGGCGTCGGGCTCCTGCAGCGCGGCGATGTAAGCGCCAAAGCCCTTGCGCAAGGCTTCGGTGAACACGGCGGCCAGCGGCAGCACGAGAAACAAGAACACGAATACAAGAGCCACTGTGATCAGCGTGTAGCGCACCCACGGTGCTTCCGTCGTTCCGGCCGTGACGCGGCGAACGGGCTGTGAAGGAGTGCGCCGCGAAGGGCCGCCCCGAGCAAGCACAGCCCCTTTTTCGTCGGCAAGGGGCAGCGCAACGCCGGAGGCACGCGTAGCGTTCTCGAAGAGCGGCGTAGCCACAAGCGTGGGGGCCTGTTTATCGTTCATGCTGGTGCTCCCGCGTTGCGGCGCTGCCAGGCTTGCAGCGCATTGATGACCAGCAGCAGGATGAAGGACAGCACCAGCATCACCACAGCCACGGCGGTGGCGCCGGCGTAGTCGTACTGCTCCAGCTTGCCGATGATGATGAGCGGCGTGATTTCAGAAATCATGGGCATGTTGCCGGCAATGAAAATCACCGAGCCGTATTCACCGATGGCGCGTGCAAAGGCCATGGCAAAGCCGGTCAGCAAGGCAGGCGTGATGGCCGGCAGGATCACCCTGGTGAAAATCTGCAGGCGCGTGGCGCCCAGCGAAGTGGCTGCTTCTTCAAGTTCTTTTTCCGCGTCTTCCAGCACCGGCTGCACCGTGCGCACCACGAATGGCAGGCCGATGAAGATCAGCGCAATCACCACGCCGGCCGGCGTGAAGGCCAGCTTGATGCCCATGGGCTCCAGATACTGGCCTATCCAGCCGTTGCCGGCCAGCAAGGCCGTGAGCGAAATGCCGGCCACGGCGGTCGGCAGCGCAAACGGCAGGTCCACCAGCGCATCGACGATTTTCTTACCCGGAAACCTGTAGCGCACCAGCACCCAGGCCAGCAGCAGGCCAAACACCAGATTCACCACGGCCGCAAACAGGGAGGCGCCGAAAGTGAGGCGGTAAGAGGCCAGCACGCGGGGCGACGTGACAGCCGTCACAAACTGCTCCCAGCTGAGCGTGAAGGTCTTGAAGAACAGCGCCGACAGCGGAATCAGCACGATCAGGCTCAGGTACAGGACCGTGTAGCCCAGCGTGAGCCTGAAACCCGGCAGCACGCGTTTGGCCGATCGCTTGCCACCGCCGCGCGCTCCCGCCGCCACCGCGGTGGGTGGCTGGGTAGAAGATAAGGCGCTCATGGCTTACTTGACGGTGTAGAGCTTGTCGAACTGGCCGCCGTCATTGAAGTGGATTTTTTGCGCTTCATCGAGGCTGCCAAACAGCTCCTGCACCGTGAACAGCTGCAGCGGCTTGAAGGTGGCGGCGTATTTTTTCAGCACCGCCTGCGAACGCGGGCGCAGCGCATGGCGGGCGGCAATTTCCTGGCCTTCGTCCGAGTAGAGGTAGTTCAGGTAGGCCTTGGCCAGGTCGGCCGTGCCCTTCTTGGCCACGGTGCGTTCGACCACGGCGACCGGGTTTTCAGCCAGGATGCTGATGGAGGGGTAGACCGCATCGACCTTGCCCTCGCCAAACTCCTTGTTCACCGACAGCACTTCCGACTCGAAGGTGATCAGCACGTCGCCGATGTTGCGCTGCAGGAAGACGGTGGTCGCGTCGCGGCCGCCCTTGCCCAGCACCGGCACGTTTTTGTAGAGCTTGCCGACGAACTCGGCGGCCTGCGCGTCGCTGGCGCCCTTCTTCTTGGCATAGCCCCAGGCGGCCAGGTAGGCGTAGCGGCCGTTGCCGCCGGTCTTGGGGTTGACCACCACCACCTGGATGCCGGGCTTGGTCAGGTCATCCCAGTCCTTGATGTGCTTGGGGTTGCCGTTGCGCACCAGGAACAGCATGGTGGAGGTGGTGGGCGAGGCATTGTCGGGGAAGCGCTTGGCCCAGTCCTTGGCGACCACGCCGGCGCGGGCGAGGAACTCCACATCGGTGGAGGTGTTCATGGTCACCACGTCGGCGTCCAGGCCGTCGGCCACGGAGCGCGCGACGGCGCTGGAGCCCGCATGCGACTGGTCGATCTTGATGTCCTTGCCGGTGGTCTTCTTGTAATGGGCGATGAAGGCGGCGTTGTAGTCTTTGTAAAACTCGCGCGCCACGTCGTACGAGCCGTTGAGCAGGGTTTGTGCCGAAGCGATACCGCCTGCGGCCAGAGCCAGGCTTGCCAGCGCGAGTTTGAGTTTTGAGGTCATGCGATTTCCAGGGATCCAAAAGGTGAGGAAAAAACGGAGGTTGAAGACGATGCAGCGTCGGGGCCAGCGGCCCTCAGTGGAACATCGCCGGCCAGGGACTGCAGCAGGGCCAGGCCCAGCGGCCATTCGCCATGGCCCGACTCGATGTTGATGTGGCCGGCGTCCTGCATGCGCACGAACTCGCTGCCCCAGGCGCGGGCATAGGCGCCCGCCAGGCGCACCGGGCAGAAAGGGTCGTTGCTGCTGGCCACCAGCACGTTGCGGTAAGGCAGCTTCTGGTAAGGCACGGGCGCGAAGTCGCTCAGCACGGCGCGGCGTTCCGGGTCGGCCGGGGCCACCAGCAGGGCGCCCTGAATCCGCGCGGCCGCCTCAGGCGGCAAATGCGTGGTGGCAATGCAGCCCAGGCTGTGCGCCACCACCACCACCGGTTCGCCTTGCTGCAGGATGGTGCGGGCGATGGTGGACACCCAGGCCTTGCGGCTGGGGGTGATCCAGTCGTCTTGCTGCACGCGCACGGCGCCGCTCAGGCGCTCGGTCCACAGGCTTTGCCAGTGGCCGGGGCCGGAGTCGCGCCAGCCGGGAACAATGATGAAGCGCAAAATGGTGGTCCTCAGCGAGTTTCAAGCAAGTGAGCCACGCCATGCTCCATTGCGACCAACGGCAGTGCCGTTTGCAAGCCGGGGCCGCGGAACCGGCTTTGCCGGGCCGCAGGCGCAGCGGCCCCCTCGGGGGGCAGCGCATTACGCGAAGCGAAAAGCGTGGGGGCCATTTACTTGTTCGGCTGGGGCGTGATGCGCAGGTAAGGCTTGACGGCCTTGAAACCCTTGGGAAAGCGCTGGGCGAGTTCGGCCGGGTCCTGCAGGCTGGGCACGATGATCACGTCGTCGCCGTCTTTCCAGTTCACGGGCGTCGCCACCTTGTAGCCGTCGGTCAGCTGCAGCGAGTCGATCACGCGCAGGATCTCGTCGAAGTTGCGGCCGGTGCTGGCGGGGTAGGTAAAGGTGGTGCGGATGACCTTGTTCGGGTCGATGATGAAGACGCTGCGCACCGTGGCCGTGGCGCCGGTGCTCAAGGCGTTCGGGTGAATCATGTCGTACAGGTCGGCCACCTTGCGGTCGGCATCGGCCAGGATGGGGAAATTCACCGTGGTGTTTTGCGTTTCGTTGATGTCATTGACCCACTTGCCGTGCGACTCCAGCGGGTCCACGCTGATGGCAATGGGCTTGACATGGCGCTTGGCAAACTCGCCGCCCAGCGCCGCGGTTTTGCCCAGCTCGGTGGTGCAAACCGGCGTGAAATCAGCGGGGTGGGAAAACAGCACGACCCAGGAGTCACCTGCCCACTGGTGAAAGGAAATCTTGCCTGCGGTGGAGTACTGGGTGAAGTCGGGGGCAATGTCGCCGAGTCTGAGAGTCGCCATGCTGTGTTCCTTTGAGTTGTTTGGAGCCATGCATTGTGGGGAGCCGGCGTTAAAACTCAAAAGAATATATCGCTCTTAATTTATGGCGCTAATTGAATATGCGGGGTAAAAGGGCCTGGGCAGGATGTCGCTCCGCCCCTTGCTTGTGCCGGCCATCACGCCAGAGCGGGCCCAGGCATCGCTCTGTTTTTGATAGCTTCCTGCGCTTATCCTTCAAGGGCTTGAGGCATATTTTCATAAAAATACGGCACCTTGGGCTGCTCAAACAAGCCCCCAAGGTATTTGCAATGCCAGGACTCAGCGCAATGCCGGGACTCAGGATGCGTGATCGACCAGTTGCTCGCCCCGCATGTGCTTGCCCAGAAAGTCCAGAAAGCTGCGCACCGCCGGCACCTGCCCGCGGCGCGAGGGAAACACGGCGTGGGCCACGCCCGGCTTGGGCGCCCAGCCGGGCAGCACGGGCACCAGCAGCTGGGCCTGCTGCTCGGCGGCGCTGAGCGAGTCGGGCAAGAAGCCCATGCCTGTGCCGGCCAACATCGCCAGCTTCAGCGTCTGCAGGTCGTCGGCCACATAGCGTGGCTGGTGCTGCAACAAAAATTCCTGGCCGCCGGGCCCGACCAGGGACCAGGACGAACGGCCATCCACCCATGACATGGCCACGGTGTCCAGCCGCGCCAGGTCTTCAAGCTTTTCAGGCCGGCCCTGGCGGGCCAGCAGCGCCGGGCTGGCCAGCAGGTGGCTGCCGCCAGAACCGAGGTTTTTGACCACCAGACTGCCGCTGTCGTCCAGCGTGGGCCGCACCCGCAGCGCGATGTCTATGCCCTCTTCCACCAGGTCCACCACCCGGTTGGTCACCCGCATGTCGACCTTGACATGGGGATAGAGCGCCATGTAGCGGGGAATCAGGTAACCCAGCGTGCTTTGCGCCAGGGTCACCGGGCAGGTGATGCGCAGCGTGCCGCGTGGCTCCACCTGCATCTGCGCCACCGCTTCCGCAGCGGCCAGGGCTTCATCGCGCATGGCGCTGCAGTGGCGCAGGTAAATCTCACCGACCTCCGTCAGCGACAGCTTGCGCGTGGTGCGCTGCAGCAGCCGCACCCCCAGCCGCTCTTCCAGCTCGGCGACACGGCGCGACAGGCGCGATTTGGGCAGGCCCAGCGAGCGCCCGGCGGCGGCAAAACCGCCCCGCTCCACCACCTCGGCGAAGTACAGCATGTCGTTCAAGTCTTGCACGGAGCCTCCAAAATCATGGCAACTGTCTCACTCATAGAACAATCTATCGCGATTTTACGGACTTATCAATCAATCGACTCACCCGCACAATCTATCCCATGGCTGCGATTCATGGTGAACACGGCCAAACAACCTGATTCACAACTTAAGGAACTCACATGAACAAGCTTCTTCACATCGACTCCAGCATTCTTGGCGGCAACTCGGTTTCGCGCCAGCTCACGGCCCAGATCGTCGCCTCATGGCGCGCCGCCAAACCCGACACCGAAATCAGCTACCTGGACCTGGCCGCCGACACCCCCAGCCACCTCTCGGCGGAGTCCCTGGGTTTTCGTGCACCGGCCGGCGCAGAACTCAGCGAAGAGCAAAAGCGCGAAAACGCCATTTCCGAAGCCCTGGTGTCCCAGTTCATGGCTTCTGACGTGATCGTGGTCGGCGCACCGCTGTACAACTTCGCCATCCCCAGTCAGCTGAAAGCCTGGATTGACCGCGTGGCACAGGTCGGCCGCACCTTCAAATACACCGAAAAAGGCCCCGTGGGCCTGGCCGGCGGCAAGACCGTCATCGTGGCTTCCACCCGCGGCGGTGTCTACTCGACCAGCGATGCCGGCAATGCCATGGAACACCAGGAAAGCTACCTGAAGACCGTCTTCGGTTTCTTCGGCATCACCGACGTGCGCTTTGTGCGCGCCGAAGGCCTGGCCATGGGCGAAGCCGCCAAAACCGCAGCCCTGGCAGCCGCCGAAGTTGAAATCACGGCCCAGACCCAGACCGCTGCCAACCAGCCTCAAGCTGCCCTGGCAGCCTGAGAGAAGGAGCAGCAGGCTTCACAGCCTGCGCCCATAAAAAAAGCCCGCAACCGCGGGCTTTTTTTGCGTGATCGAGCGAGCCTGCCAATGGGCTCCCATTAACCCACGTGCGTTTTCACCCAGTTCACGTACTGGTCCACCCAGCCCTGCAAAAACTTCTTGATGCCATCCCCAGCGCTGCCGTCCGGATTGAAAACCCCCTCTTTGGCCTGAATAAAAGCCTCTGGCTGGCCCAGTGCCGGCACATCGAGGTAAGCCAGTATGTTGCGCAGGTGCTGCTGGGCCAGTGCCGTGCCAATGGCGCCGACGGAGATGCCGATCACCCCCGCGGGCTTGCCCGCCCATGCGTTCTGGCCGTAGGGGCGAGAAGCATGGTCAATGGCATTTTTCAGCACGCCGGGAAGCGAGCGGTTGTATTCGGGCGTGATAAACAACAAACCCTGCGCCGCCGCGATCTCGCCCTTGAGGCGCTTCACCTGCTCGGAAGGGTTGCCGTCATCGTCCTGGTTGTACAGCGGCAAGTCGTCAATACGCACATGGGTAAAGCTGAATTCGGCCGGAAACAGCTTTTCAAGTGCTTTGCCGAGCTTTTTGTTGAAGGAATCCTTGCGAAGACTGCCAACGACGACAGCGATGTTGTATCGGGCCATGAAATTCTCCAGAAGGTGATCAAAAAAACGATCAGGGAATTGATGAAGGAAACGGAGCGCCCATTATGCAGAGCCCCTTGAAACCGTGCCAAACTTTTACCAGCGCACAAAAAACACCCGCATACAGGGCCTGGTAGGCGCAACGGGTGCTCAGCCACTAACACCGGGCCCGACAGCCGGGGCCAGCTCGACCTGTCTGTCGCTCCTTTTTTGATAGCTTCTTGCGCCCGATACATGCGGGCTACGGCCATTTTTCCTTCTAGATCCTGGGTTCTGCAAAGCCATTTGGCCCGGTCAATAATGCGGCGGCAAGTCGTCGCCTGGCCTGGCCAGCGCGCCAGTCCCCGCGTCCGGAATCTGCTGCCTAAGCTGACCGACCTCACGAACCAGCCTGTCGATTTGCTGCTGCTGGCGGATGATCACCTGGTTGAGCTGGTCCACCAGGTCTTCGGTGAAGCTGGCCTTGATTTCCAGATCGGTCAGGCGCTGTTCGGTATCGTTCAAATGTTCCATGTCCCTATTGGACACGATTGAACAAGGAGCAGGCCTGGCGCTGGGGCAGCACACGATTCAGGACTGAAGCAAGTCGATTGTTCCGTTATCCCTCAAAGGCGGGGATGCCATCGCCGACAAGAAGGGACAGTTGCCGGCGCGTGGGCAGGCCGTCGGAATCGCCGGGAAACTGGACCACCCGCGCGCCTATGGCGTTGCCCCTGGCCACGGCAGCGGCCAAGGGCAAGCCCTCGAGCAGAGCGCTAATCACCCCCGCCGCGAAACCATCTCCCGCCCCCACGGTATCGACCACCTGGGCCACGGCGGCTGCCGCCACGGTGCCATGACGGCCCGCACGGTCGGCGAAGTAAGCGCCCTGCGGGCCAAGCTTGACGACCACCTGCTGCGCCCCCAGGGCAAGGTAAAAGTCGGCGATGCCTTCGGCACTGTCGCGCCCCGTCAGCAACCGCCCTTCGGCCAGGCCAGGCAGCACGGTGCCGGCGGTCTCGGCGGCGAGGGCGTTCAGGCACTCGACCATCTCGGACTGGGAGGGCCACAGGCGCGGCCGCAGATTGGGATCGAAGGAGATGGAGGCGCCGGCCGCGCGGGCCTGCCTGGCCAGCGTGAAGACCAGTTCGCGGGTGGCCGCCGACAGGGCCGGCGTGATGCCGGTGAGGTGCAGGTGACGGGCTGGAAAGCCGCCGCCCGCCTCCGCGCTGGGCAAATCCGCCAGGCCCAGATGGCTGGCGGCGGAGCCGCGCCTGAAATACTCGACCTGCGGATCGCTGCCGTCCGCGCTGCGGGTCTTCAGCATGAAGCCGGTGGGGTGCAGCTCGTCCATCGCCACATGGCGGCAGTCAATGCCCTCGCGTGCCATCTCGTCAAGAAGAAACTGCCCGAATGAATCCTTGCCGACACGGCTGATGTAGCCCACGCGCAGGTCCAGCCGGGCCAGTCCGGTCGCCACATTGAGTTCGGCCCCCGCCGTGACGCGGTGGTAGTCGGCCACTGTGGACAGCGCGCCGGGCCGCGTGGCGGCAAACAGGGCCATGGGCTCACCCACGGTGAGCACGTCGAAGGCTGGGATAAAGGTAGAGGTAAAGGGCTTCATGCTCACATCACCGCCCCAAGCTGCCAGGGCAGGAACTCGTTGTCGCCCAGGCCGTTCTGCTCGCTTTTGCTGGCGGCGCCGGAGGCCGTCGCAATCATCAAATGAAACAGCGCTTCGCCGGCCTCGGCAATGCTGCTGCTACCGTCCACGATGCCGCCGCAGTCGAAGTCCATGTCCAGCTGCATGCGCTGGAACATCGGCGTGTTGGTGGCAAGCTTCAGGGACGGTGTGGGTTTGCAGCCATAGGTGGAACCGCGCCCGGTGGTGAAGCAGATCAGGTTGGCGCCGCCAGCGACCTGGCCCGTGGCCGACACCGGGTCGTAGCCCGGCGTGTCCATGAACACCAGGCCTTGCGCGCGCACCGGCTCGGCGTACTCGAGCACGTCCATCAGGCCGCTGCTGCCGGCCTTGGCCACGGCACCCAGCGACTTTTCCAGGATGGTGGTGATGCCGCCCGCCTTGTTGCCCGGTGATGGGTTGTTGTTCAGGTCGCCGCCGTGCAGCGCGGCATAGCGCTCCCACCATTGCAGGCGCTGCATCAGCTTGTCGGCCACGGCGGGCGACACGGCGCGGTGGGTCAGCAAATGCTCGGCCCCGTAGATCTCCGGCGTTTCCGACAGGATGGCGGTGCCGCCGTGGCGCACCAGCAAATCCACCGCCGCGCCCAGCGCCGGGTTGGCGCTGATGCCGGAGTAGCCGTCCGAGCCGCCGCACTGCAGGCCCACGACCAGGTGGCGCAAGGGCACCGGAACGCGCCGCGCCTGGTTGGCGCTTGCCAGCATGCCCTGCAGCAAGGTCTTGCCCTGCTCTATGGTTTCGCGCGTGCCGCCCTGCTCCTGGATGGTCAGCGTGGCGAACAGCCCCGGTTCGCGGGCGCGCAGGGTTTCGACCAGCGGCGCGATCTGGTTGACCTCGCAGCCCAGGCCGATGATCAGCACGCCGGCAAAGTTGGGATGGTCGGCATAGCCGCGCAGGGTGCGCTGCAGCAGCTCCAGCCCTTCGCCATTGCCGCCCATGCCGCAGCCGCTGCCGTGGGTAATCGCCACCACGCCGTCCACGTTGGGAAACTCGGCCAGCGCATCGCCGCGGAAGGCATCAGCGATATGGCGGCAAACGGTCGCCGAGCAGTTCACGCTGGAGATCACCCCCAGGTAGTTGCGTGTGGCCACACGCCCGTCCGGGCGCACAAAGCCCTGAAAACTCAGCGACGCATCCGGCGCAGGCTGGGGCCGAAAGGCCGCGCCGACCGCCAAGTCACCCCCCGACGAGACCATGCCAACGTTATGCACATGAACATGGTCCCCTGCCGCGATGTCGGTGCTGGCCACGCCTATGGGCTGGCCGTACTTGCGCACGACGGAGCCCGCGGCGATGGCCTGCAGCGCCAGCTTGTGGCCCGAGGGAATCGTTTGCTGGATACCCAGGGAGACCGCGCCCACCGTTATTTGCGTGCCGGCCTCGAGGGTTTGACGCGCCACCGCGACGTTGTCATCGGCGGACAGTTGGATGGCGGACGGCGTTGGCAAGGAAGAAGTCATGGCAAAAGAATGAATAAATGAAAAACTCCGGCCGGGCTCAGGCGGCCGTCAGCGCGGCCCGCAGGCGAGGCTGTGCAAGCTCAAGCCCGCGCTCCTGCGCAAGGGCCAGCACGGGGCCCAGGCGGCGCTGCTTTTTCTGCGCATGGTTTTGCGCGATGTCGGCGATGCGATGGTTCAGGAAGGGGTTTTCAAATCGCTCGCGCAGCTGCACCAGGTACAACTCGGCGTCGGCGCGCTGGCCCAGCGACTCGAAGACCGGCACGATCTCCTCGGCCCACAGGGCTTCCAGTTCGGCGCGCTGCACCGCATCGGCCATGGCCTCGCGCACGGTCTGCCCGGCCGGCCGGCCCAGCGCTTGCCAGCGTTCGGCCAGGTAGGTGTGGCCGGCATTCAGCAAAAACAGCTTGAGGCGTTCATGGTGGGCCAGATCGTCGGTCAGCACGATGGCCGGATGGCTGCACGGCAGCAGCAGCCCGGCCTGGCGCTCTATGGCCCACAGCGCATAGGGCTCGGCGACCGCGCCCACGGGCTGCAGCGCTTCCGAAACGATGCGGTCGACCAGTGAATTGGCCCAGACGCAATGCGCTTGCAGCCAGTGCGCGAAGGCCTCGGCAAGGCCCCAGCGCCGCGCCAGCGAAATGACCAGGTCACGCAGCACATCGCCATTGCGCTCTATCAGTTCGCAGGGCAGCAGGGTCAGCGGCGCGTCGGGGCGCTGCTGCCAGCGGCCATGCAGCAACACCAGCAGCTTGGCCGGGAAACTGGCCGGCGCCGCGTGGCCAGGCGCCAGCAGCGCAGCGCCTTCGGCCTCATCGGCCTCGTCGAGCTGGTAACCACGGTCGGCGGTGTTGGAGACAATGACCTGCACATCCTGCGCGACGGCCTGGCGCAGTTGCGGCCAGTGCGTGCCGGCCTGCAGCGCCTCGCGCACCGCCGTGCATTGCACGGTCCGGTCCATGCGTTCGCCGGCCGCCAGCCCGCGTATGCGCACCGGGTAGCCGGCGCCCCCGGCCAGCGCCGCGACGCGGGCCGTACTGTCGGGGCTGCTCGTGCTCTGCACCACGGTGATGCCGCCCAGGGCCGCACCGGCGCCGCCCTCATGGGCCAGCGCCTCGGAGACAAACAGGTCGACATGAGCCTGCAGAAAACGGCTGGTGCCAAACTGGAGTATGGGCTGGGACATGGTGCTCAAACCTCGACGATGGCCTTGACCACGCCCGCGCCGGGATTGAGCAACTGCACGAAGTCGGCCGGCACATCGGCGAGCTTGAGCCTGTGGGTGTTCAGCGCCGTGGTGGGAACCTTGCCGGCGCGCATCGCGGCGAGCACGGTCTCAAAGTCTTCGGCCGTCGCATTGCGGCTGCCCAGCAGGGTGGTCTCGCGCTTGTGAAATTCGGGGTCGGAAAAGGTAATGGTGTCGCGCACCACCGAGATCAGCACGTATTTGCCGCCGTGGGCCACAAACTGGAAGCCGCGCTCGATGGCCTTGGCATTGCCCGTGGCATCGAAGACCAGGTCAAAAAACTCGCCGCCGGTGGCGGCGCTGAGTTGCGCTTCGTCATCGGTGCCCAGCGCGACCGCGCCGGCAACGCCCAGTTCGCGCTGGCAAAAATCAAGCCGGTCCCGGCGCGAGTCCAGCGCCGTCACCACCGCACCGCGCAGCCGGGCAAACACCATGGCCGCCATTCCTATCGGCCCGGCACCGACCACCAGCACGCGCTGGCCGGCTTGCACGTCGCCGCGACGCACGGCATGCGCACCAATGGCCAGGAATTCGATCATTGCGGCCTGGTCCAGCGTCACGCCTTCGGCCTTGTGCACGAACTCTTCGGGCAGCGACAGGTATTCGGTGAAAGCGCCATCGCGGTGCACGCCCAGCACCTGGATGTTGACGCAGCAATTGGTCTTGCCCTGTCGGCATGCCACGCATTTTCCGCAGGACAGATAAGGCATCACATAGACCTCATCGCCGGCCGCCAGACGCCCCCCCGGCACCGCCTCCTCGATCACGCCCGACAGCTCGTGACCCATGACACGCGGGTACTGCAGAAACGGCTGGTTGCCGGTGTAGATATGCAGGTCGGTGCCGCAGACGCCGACACGCCGCACGCGCAGCAGCACTTCGCCGTCGCCGCGCGCGGGGCGCTCGCGCTGTTCCGCGCGCAGGGTTCCAGGGGTGTCACAGATCACAGTCAGCATGTCGGTTCTCGCAGGATTTCAAAAAAAGGAGGCGGTGAAAAACGGGCGTACAGGGCCAGGCATCAGCCGCCGTGGTACTTCTTGTAGATGGCGGTCAGCTTGCCGTTCTGGGTGTTCTTGGTGACCCAGTCATTGAGCCAGGTCTTGAACTCGGGCTCGTTCTTGCGCACGCCAATGCCCAGCGGCACGGTCTGCATGACGAACTTGGTGACCAGGTCTTTTTGCGGCGACTTGGCGAGCACCGCGTTCACGATGGCGGGCGAGGTGGCGACGATGTCGGCCTGGCCGCTCACGGCGGCGGTCACCAAGGTGGCGTCATCGTCATAGCGGACCATTTGCGCGCCCTTGGCGCCCTGCGTGGCGACGCGGTCGTTGTTGGAGCCGCGGGTGGTGGCAACGCGCTTGCCGTTGAGGTCGTCGAAGTTCTTGATGGCCGCGGCCTTGGGACCGGCGACCACGGCCAGAATCTGGGCATAGGGCGTGGAGAAATCAATGACCTTCTCGCGCTCCGGCGTCACCGACAGCGAAGCCACGACGATGTCGGCCTTGCCGGTCTGCAGAAAGGGAATGCGGTTGGGGCTGGTGGTTTGCACCATTTCCAGCGCCACCCCCAGATCCTGGGCCAGCAGCTGGGCGGTTTCGACGTCGGAGCCGACGGGCTTGAGCGCGTCGTTGACAAAACCATAAGGCGGCGAGCCGGTGTCCACGGCGATACGGATCTTCTTGGCTTCACGGATGTCCTTGAGCAAGTCCGCGTGGGCGGCGCCGCTGGCAAAAGCAAACAGGACGGCCGAAGCCAGAACACCGCGCAGGAAAAGGGAAGTCTGTTTCATCGATAAGTCTCCAGTTGAAATAAAAGTGCTTGGGGTGGGAAATTGCCGCGCGGCTTTAGAGGCCATTGCCAATGAAGTCGCGCAATTCGGCGGTGGCTGGCGCGTCCAGGATCTCGGCGGGGCCGCGCTCCCAGACCCGGCCCTGGTGCATGAAGATGATCTCGTCGGCGACCTTGCGCGCAAACGCCATCTCGTGCGTCACCAGAATCATGGTCATGCCGTCCGTAGCCAGGCCTTCCATGACGCGCAAGACCTCGCCGGTCAGCTGGGGATCCAGCGCCGAGGTCACCTCGTCAAAAAGCATGAGCTGCGGCGCCATGGCCAGCGAGCGTGCAATGGCCACGCGCTGCTGCTGGCCGCCCGAGAGCTGCGACGGGTAGCAGGTCGCCTTGTCGGCCAGGCCGACTTGCGTGAGCACCTGCATGGCGCTCTCGCGGGCCGCGCTACGGCGGGTCTTTTGCACCAGGCGCGGCGCCAGCATGATGTTTTCCTCGACCGTCAGGTGCGGGAACAGGTTGTAGCTCTGGAACACGATGCCGACATCGCGGCGCAGCTGGTGCAGATCCAGACCGGACGAGGTCACCTCATGCTCGGCCACGCGGATGCGGCCGCTGTCCACGATTTCCAGCCGGTCAATGCAGCGCAGCGCGGTGCTCTTGCCCGATCCGCTGCGGCCAATGATGGCGACCACCGAACCCTTGCTGACAGAGAAGGACACATCCTCCAGCACCCGGGTCGAACCAA
This sequence comes from Polaromonas jejuensis NBRC 106434, assembly GCF_001598235.1. Classification (GTDB taxonomy): domain Bacteria; phylum Pseudomonadota; class Gammaproteobacteria; order Burkholderiales; family Burkholderiaceae_C; genus Polaromonas; species Polaromonas jejuensis. The sequence continues at coordinate 46,164 of NZ_BCYO01000018.1, forward strand.
AGCTCTTGAAAACGTTCTCGACTTCAACGATTGGCAACATTAAAACTCCTCTCAAGGCGGCGGCTCAGCACGGACAGCGGATAACACAACGCGAAATAAAGCGCGGCGACGATGACGAAAATGACAAAGGGCTCGAAGGTCGAGTTGTTGATGATCTGGCCCGCGCGTGCCAGCTCGACAAAGCCGATGGCCGAAGCCAGCGAGGTGTTCTTGACGATTTGCACCATGAAGCCCACGGTGGGCGGCGTCGCGATCTTCACCGCCTGCGGCAGGATCACATGCAGCATCTGCTGATGCCATTTCAGGGCCAGGCACTCCGCGGCCTCAAACTGGGTACGCGGCACCGATTCGATGCAGCCGCGCCAGATTTCACCCAGGTAGGCCGAGACATAAATGGAAAGCGCCAGAGCCGCCGCCGTGAGGGGCTGCACATCGATCCCGATGGACGGCAGGCCGAAGTAGGCCAGCGGCAGCAGCACCAGCAGCGGCAGGCCCTGGATCAACTTGATGTAGAGCGACATCAGCGTGCGCGTGGCACGCGAACCGTAAAGACGTGCCAGCGCGACGACAAAGCCCAGCAGGCCGCCGCCCACGAAGGCCAGCACGGACAGCCCCACGGTCCAGAGCAGGCCGTCGAACAAAAACTTCAAATGCGCAAGATTCAGGAATCCCATCGTATGCTTTCCCTTACAGAGGTGTACCCAGGCGCCGCCGCCGGGGGAAGGCGAGCTGCGCAACCAGCCAGAAAACGGCGCGCATCACCAGGGACATCAGCAGGTAGGCCACGGCCACGATCAGATAGGTTTCGACCGAGCGGAAGGTGTCCGACTGGATGCGGTTGGCGACGGCGGTCAGCTCCTCGGCCGAAATCTGCGAGCAGATGGAAGAAGCCAGCATCAGCAGCACGTACTGGCTGGTGAGGGCCGGGTAAACGCGCTCTATGGCCGGCGGCAAAACCACATGGCGCAAGGTCTGCCAGCGCGACAGCGCGATGCACTCGGCCGCCTCCAGCTGGCCGCGCGGAATGGAGTCGATGCCGGCGCGCACGATCTCGCTGGTGTAGGCGCCCACGTTGATGACCAGCGCGATGGTGGCGGCCGTGAAGGCGCCCACCGGCAGGCCCAGGGAGGAAACACCGAAATAGACGATAAAGATCTGAACCAGCAGTGGCGTGTTGCGAATCAGCTCGACATAGCCGCTTGCGACACGGGCCAGCCAGACCGAACGCCCGGTCTTCGTGAGGGCGCAAAAAACGCCCAGCAGAAAGCCGAAAACCGTGGCCGACAGCGACAGGGCCAGCGTGGTCCAGGCGCCAGCCAGCAAGTCCGGCCAGTAAGCCAGCGGTGCGCTGAAATCAAGGGAATAGTGCAAGTGGGTTCTCCGCTCGCGGGCGGGGCCTGGGTCTGCACCGGCGCCCCTTACCTGCGATATTTTTGGTAAGGCCAATTTTGCAACAATTCAAAGATTGGCCTTACCGTAGAAACCCTAATAAACCCGACGACATTGGAAGCATGCCGGACTTTTATTTTCTTAAAAGGCCATTTCTATAGGTGATACCGACAATATTGGCAAGAATCGCTGTAATGTAGAGTCTGAACGATCAGCGGATTCATGATGACGGTCAGGCCAATGCGGTCAGGCCAAATAAACAGAGATCTGAACACCCGCTTTCTTGAAAGGTGCTCTGCATGACGGAAATCACGGAAAACATGGACCCCAGCCGGCTGGTCGAAACGCGTCGTCTTTACCAGCAAATTGCCGATCGGGTCCGTGCACTGATCCAGCGCGGCGACTACCCCACCGGTAGCCGCCTGCCCCCGGAACGGGATCTGGCGCATCAATTGGGCGTATCGCGTCCCTCGCTGCGCGAGGCATTGATTGCGCTGGAAATCGAAGGCAGCGTCGAGATTCGCATGGGGTCCGGCGTCTATGTCTGCAGCCGCGCGCTGCGGCGACCCGGCCTGGCCGTGGCGATGGGCGAGAGTCCGGCCGAGTTGATGCAGGCGCGCAGCGCGGTCGAAGGCGCGGTCGCGTCCCTGGCCTCTGCCAACGTCACCCGTGAAGGTCTGGCGCGGGTTCAGGAGGCTATCGATGCGATGCGGGAGGACATTGCCCAAGGGCGCGACGTTCTGGACCATGACCGGCAGTTCCACATTTGCATCGCCGAAATGAGCGGCAACTCGGTGCTGGTAAGCCTGGTCGGCACCCTGTTCGACGAACGGCGCAGCCCCCTGGCCTCCCACATGCGCAATCGTCTGGAGGCGCAACCGACTTGGGGCGCCGCGCTGGCCGAACACGAGCAGATCTTGCGCTGTCTGTCGCTACGCGACCCTCTGGCCGCCGAGTCGGCGATGCGGGCCCACATCCGGGCCGCCGCGGACCGCTGGGTGATTTCCTGAGCTGGCAAGCCGATGCGCCTTGCGCAGAGTTCCGGCTGCGCCCATGAATACCACGCGGCCGTTGCCGGCTTGAATGGCCCCGTGCAGCGCGGGTAGAGCGGCCGCCCTTTTCAGGCCAGCCGCACGCCGCCGCTTAGAAGCCTGGCAGCACCGAGCCCTTGAACTCGGTCTGGATGAACTTGCGGATTTCTTCGGAATGGTAGGCCTTGACCAGCTTGGCCACCCAAGGCTTGTCCTTGTCGGCTTCGCGCACGGCGATCAGGTTGACGTAGGGTCCCTTCGGATTCTCCAGGGCGATGGCATCCTTGACAGGATTCAGGCCAGCGGAAATGGCGAAGTTGGTGTTGACCGCCGAGGCGTCAAGGTCGTCGAGTGAGCGCGGCAACTGGGCTGCGTCCAGTTCCACAAACTTCAGCTTCTTGGGGTTTTGCACCACATCGAGTGGCGTGGCCTTCAGGCCAGCGCCCTCCTTCAGCTTGATCAGGCCCTTGTCCTGCAACAACAGCAGCGCGCGGCCGCCGTTGGTGGGGTCGTTGGGCAAGCCAAAGCGCGCGCCTTCCTTGAGCTCGCTCAGGCTCTTGACCTTCTTGGAATACAGGCCCATGGGGAAGTTGACGGTGTAGCCCACCGAGGTGAGCTTGTAGCCGCGATCCTTGATCTGGGCATCGAGGTAAGGCTTGTGCTGGTAGGCGTTGGCGTCCAGGTCACCGGCCGCCAGGGCGGCGTTGGGCTGCACGTAATCACTGAACTCGATCACCTGGATCTGCAGGCCGTCCCTGGCGGCGACTTTCTTCACTTGCTCGAAAATCTGCGCGTGCGGGCCGCCCGTCACACCGACCTTGATGGGCTTGTCCTGGGCCAGTACGAGGCCCGCTTGCACGGCGATGGCCAGTGCGATGGCGCTTTTGAGGGCATTGCGTTTGTTCATGGGATGCTTCCTTTACAAAAAAATAATCGATCCGGAATGGATCTCGGGTTCAAGAATTCGGCGCCAGCGCCACGTTGTTCAGTTTCGGCCGCCTCAGGGGCCGGACTCAGGATCAAATCGGCTCCCGGCGCTTGATGGTCAAGCGCCAGTAGCTCACAAATCAATAGCGTTTTAACGGTGGCTGAGGCGCCGCACGGCCCAGTCGCCCAGGCTTTGCACGGCCTGCACAAACAGGATCAGCACCAGCACCACGGCCAGCATCACTTCAGGCAGGAAGCGCTGGTAACCGTAGCGAATGCCCAGATCGCCCAGCCCGCCGCCGCCAATGGCGCCGGCCATGGCCGAATAACCGGTCAGGCTGACAAAGGAAATCGTCAGCCCCGCCACAATGCCGGGCAGCGCTTCGGGCAGCAGCACCTTCAGCACGATCTGCCGCGTGGTGGCGCCCATGGCCTGGGCCGCTTCGATCAGCCCGTGATCCACCTCGCGCAGGGAGGCTTCCACCAGCCGCGCCATGAAGGGCGCCGCGGCAATCGTGAGCGGCACCACGGCCGCCGCCGTGCCGATGGACGAGCCGGTCAGCAAACGGGTCAGCGGAATGATGGCCACCAGCAGGATGATGAAGGGCGTGGAACGCACGGCGTTCACGATGCCGCCCACCACGCGGTTGAACACCGGGCTTTGCAGCACGCCGCCCTGGTCCGTCAGCCGCAGGAACACCCCCAGCGGAATGCCCAGCAGCGCGCCGACCAGGCCCGAAATACCGACCATGACGAGGGTCTCCCACAGCGAGGTGACGAACAGCTCAACCAGGGCTTGCGAAAAATTATCAAACATGGCTTAAGCCTCCACCGTTGCCAGGTTGTTGACCTGGTCGACATGCACGCCGGCCCCGCGCAAATGGGCGACCGCCGCATTGAGCTGCTCACGCGCACCGCGTGCAAACACCGCCAGGGTGCCAAAGGGCTTGCCCTGAATCTCGTCGACCTGGCCATGCACGATGGACAGATCGATGCCGAAGCGGCGAATCACGTCGGACAGCAGGGGCCGGTCCGACTCGTCGCCGGCAAACGCCAGGCGCAGCAACTGGCCTTCTTCGGGATGCTCGGCATTCATCAGCGTGCGAATGCGCGCCAGCACGCTGTCGGGCAGCTCCTGCGGCACGATCTCGGCAATCAGGCTGCGCGTGGTCTCGTGCTGCGGACGCGTGAACACCTCAATCACCGGGCCGCTTTCGACAATACGCCCGGCGTCAATCACCGCCACGCGGTCAGCCACCTGCTTGATCACCTGCATCTGATGCGTGATCAGCACAATCGTGAGGCCGAATTCCTTGTTGATCTGCCTGAGCAGGCCAAGAATGGAGCGTGTGGTTTCCGGGTCGAGTGCCGAGGTGGCTTCGTCAGACAGCAGCACCTTGGGCCGGTTGGCCAGCGCTCGCGCAATGCCCACCCGCTGCTTTTGGCCGCCGCTGATCTGCGCGGGATAGCGGCCTGCCAGCGCCGTCAGGCCCACCAGTTCCAGCAAAGGCTGGACGCGGCTCTTGATTTCCTGCGCGGAAAGGCCGGCGATCTCCAGCGGCAAGGCCACGTTGTCATACACCGTGCGCGACGACAGCAGGTTGAAATGCTGGAACACCATGCCAATGTCGCGCCGCGCGACACGCAGCGCGTCGTCATCCAGCGTGGTCAGTTCGCGCCCGCCCACCGCTACCAGCCCGGCGGTGGGCCGGTTCAGCAGGTTGATCACGCGCACCAGGGAGCTCTTGCCCGCGCCGCTGCGACCAATGATGCCGAACACCTCGCCTGGCTGAATTTGAAGATCGACGCCCTTGAGCGCCTCGACCGGGCCTGCAGGACCCTTGTATGTTTGGAAAATACCCTTGAGCTCGATCATGTAAACCGCTTATGGCCTCTCGTTTTTTGTGGAAACGTATTGGGCTCTTTTTTGAACAAGGTGTGAATTTAAAGGAAATCAAACAAAACTCAAAAGAATATTAAATAGGCTGATTAGATGATTTTGTGATTAATCAATGCCTGGCCAGCCCCAAGCCTCATGATTTTCGCCGTGTTGCCATGTTTTCGGGGGATGAGGGAAAATTGCCGCATGAAGCCACGCATCACAGTGATCACGATTGGCGTTGATGATCTGGAAAGGTCACTCCGGTTTTACCGCGACGGCCTGGGGTTCCCGACCCAAGGCATCGTGGGCACTGAGTTTGAGCATGGCGCCGTGGCCTTTTTTGAATTGCAGGCGGGCCTGAAGCTGGCCATCTGGCCGCGCAAGGAGATTGCCCATGACGCCGGCATCGCGCCCAGGAACCTGAGCCCTACCGAATTCACGCTCGGGCACAACGTGGCCTCGAAAGCCGAGGTGGACGCCGTCATGCAACAGGCCAGAACGGCCGGTGCCGCGATCGTCAAGGAGGCTCACGATACCTTCTGGGGCGGCTACGCCGGCTACTTTCAAGACCCTGACCGGCATCTGTGGGAGGTCGTGTGGAATCCTCAGTGGACCGTGCAGGAGTGAGGCGTAGCGATCGCTCCAAACCGACCGCGCGCGCCATTTCGGCTGACCCGAAGCAACGCTGACGCGCATGGCCGGCAACACAGTGAGTTCCCCAAAGCACAAAGGCGGCGCTATTCGCCGGGGTATGGATCCTGCCGGTCTATGCCGCGCTGGCGCTGCGCAGCTGTGGGCTCAACAGGGGATGTGCGCGATGAGACATCAGGGCTTTGGACGAAGAATGCACAGGCCCGGCTGCCCCAAGCGGCAAGCCTGCAGGGCGACTTTCTGCAAACTCTGGCAGGTACACGGCCAGTTCGTCGAAGTTGGCCACTATCCATGGACATACCCAATGGCGAACCCAGCGGCTCAGTGCAATTCTCGGGTCACCCATCCGAAGGCTGTCTACAAACCGCGGCTTGCTGAATGAGCGCGCCACACACCGCTCCACCAGCGGCGTAGCCTCATCGGCGATCCAGTCCAGGAACGCAGGTGACATCCTGAGACAACTCGCCTTCACAAGATCAATCACCAGATTGTCTAGCGCGCCAATGGCAATGATGGAAGCTTCCTTGGCGGAAATGGGGTGGGTGCGAATCATGGTGCGTTAAAAGCTGGCGCAGGAAAATGCCGGAAAGAACGCTTATCCTGCACGAGCGACATGACACCTTCATGTCGCTCGACCCGCCGGCTCATCTCGTGAAAAACGGCCCACGCGGCCCCATGCCTTGCCTGAACCACCCCAAGCAGTGAAAATAACTCATGCCGGCCAATGTGCAATGCCCCTGCGATGAAGGAATCATCAAGGCACAGCCCGCCTGCACCGGGCCGCCAACGCCCCGAAAAGGCCATGCCCTGGCCGCCACCATCCTCGGCTCTTCCATGGCCTTTATTGACGGCTCGGTCGTCAACATCGCCCTGCCCGCCATCCAGCGCGACTTTGCCGGCAGCGCAGGCGCCAACCTGGCCGCCATGCAGTGGGTGATCAATGCCTACCTGCTGGCGCTGGGATCCCTGTTGCTGGTGGGCGGCTCACTCGGCGACCGGTACGGGCGGCGAACCATTTTCATCATCGGCATTGCCATCTTTACCACCGCCTCTGCGGCCTGCGGGCTGGCCTCCGGCACGCAGGCACTGATTGCCATGCGGGCGCTGCAGGGCGTGGGCGCGGCCTTGCTGGTGCCAGCCAGCCTGGCCATCATTGGCAACGTCTTCGAGGGCGAAGCGCGTGGCAAGGCGATCGGCACCTGGGCGGCGTGGGCGGCCATCACGGGGGCGGCGGGGCCGGTGCTGGGCGGCTGGCTGGTGGATGCCGTGTCGTGGCGTGCCATCTTTTTCCTCAATGTGCCCCTGGCAGTGGCCACCATCTGGCTGGCCGTCTATGCGGTGCCTGACAGCCGCGACCCGGATGCGCCGCGGCATTTCGATTGGCTGGGTGTGCTGCTGGTGGCCGTTGGCCTGGGCACCCTGACCTATGGGCTGACGCTGGCGCCCGGGCGTGGATGGGGCCACGCGAGCGTGCTGTGGCCCATGGTGTGCGGCGTCGCCGCGCTGGCGGCTTTTGGCGTGGCGCAGGCGCGGGTGCATGCGCCCATGATGCCCCCGGCTCTTTTCAAGTCGCGCGATTTTGTGGGGGCCAACCTGCTGACATTGCTGCTTTACTTTGCACTGGCCGGTGTGCTGTTTTTCCTGCCCTTTGTGCTGATCCGCGCCTTCAGTTATTCGGCTACCGCAGCGGGCGCCACGCTGCTGCCTTTTTCCATCATTTTGGGTTTGCTGTCATCAACGGCCGGCAAGGCCATGCATCGCTTTGGCGCCAGGTTCATGCTCACCTGGGGCCCGGTGATCGCAGCGGCTGGCCTGGCGCTGATGGCGCTGCCGAGCGTGGGGTGGTCGTATTGGGCGGGTTTTTTTCCTGCCATGGTGGTGCTGGGCCTGGGCATGACGATTGCTGTGGCGCCGCTCACCACCACCGTGATGAACGCCGTGCCTTCGTCGCATGCCGGCATTGCTTCGGGCGTGAACAATGCAGTGGCGCGCGTGGCGAGTTTGCTGGCCGTGGCCATGTTGGGCGTGGTCTTTTCCCTGGCGTTGGGCGGGCAGATGCAAGGCGCTTCGGCCGAGGCGCTGATCAGGGCGTTTCGCTTCGTGGTGTTTGCCGCGGCGCTGTGTGCGCTGGGTGCGGCCGCCTGCGGCGCCCTGTTCCTGAGGCCTGCGCTCGCACCAGAGAGCCGGCCCTGAGCCGTCATGGCCGGCGACAAGGCCTGGGCTTAAAATTGCGGGTCCGGGCGGCAGCGCATCGCCCCGCATTTATTCCCTCCGACGCGTTCCCCGGCGCGCCTCGACCCGCACCCTGCCCCGCCAGCCGCCTTGAAAGCCGGCTGACGTTCGCACTTCACCCGCCTAAAGTTCTGCTCATGCCATTTTCTTCACTGGGTATTTCGTCCGCGCTCTTGCCCGCCCTGCTCCGCGCCCTGGCCGAAAAAGGCTATCTGGCGCCGACAGCCATTCAGGCGGCGGCGATTCCCGCCATCTTGCAGGGGCGCGACCTGGTCGCTTCGGCCCAGACCGGCTCAGGAAAAACCGCGGCGTTCTCTCTGCCCTTGCTGCAGCAACTTGCCAATGCGCCTGCCGGCACGCCACGGCGCGTGCGCGGGCTGATTCTCGTGCCCACACGCGAGCTGGCGGCGCAGGTGGGCGAATCCATCGTCAGCCTGGGCAAATACCTGCCGCACCGGATCAAGGTGGCGGTGGTATTTGGCGGGGTATCCATCAACCCGCAAATGATGAACCTGCGCGGCGGCGCCGACATCGTGGTGGCCACGCCGGGCCGCCTGCTGGACCTGGTTGAGCACAACGCGCTGAGTCTTGCCGCAGTCAGCACGCTGGTGCTGGACGAAGCCGATCGCCTGCTCGACATGGGCTTTGGCGAGGAACTGGGCCGCATCCTGAAACTGCTGCCGCCCAAGCGCCAGAACCTTTTTTTCTCGGCCACCTTTCCGCCGGCCATCGAGGCGCTGGCCCAAAGCCTGCTGCGCGACCCCCTGCGCATTGAAGTGCAGGCGACGCCCGAGGCCAAGCCCGACATCGCCCAGCGGGCCATTGAAGTGGATGCAAGCCGGCGCACCCAGCTGCTGCGCCATCTGGTGCAAAGCGAGCGCTGGAGCCGCGTGCTGGTGTTTGTGGCGACCAAGCACGCCGCCGAAATCGTGGCCGACAAGCTGCGCAAGGCCGACATCGAGGCCGAGCCCTTTCACGGCGAACTGAGCCAGGGCAAACGCAATCAGGTCTTGCTGGACTTCAAGGCCAGCACCGTGCAAGTGGTGGTGGCCACCGATGTGGCCGCCCGCGGCATCGACATTGCACAAATGCCGGTGGTGGTGAACTACGACCTGCCGCGCTCCGCCGTGGATTACACGCACCGCATTGGCCGCACCGGCCGCGCCGGCGAAAGCGGCCTGGCCATCAGTTTTGTGAGCGCAGGCACCGAGGCGCACTTCCGGCTGATTGAAAAGCGCCAGCATGTGAGCGTGCCGCGTGAACAGATCGCCGGATTTGAACGGCTTGAAGTGCTGGTGCCCAATCCGGCTGACCCGTCCGCCAATGGCGGCATCAAGGGCACACGCCCGAGCAAGAAAGACAAGCTGCGCGCTGCGGCCGCCGCCCTCGCGCAGGGAACGCCCCCCAAAGACTGAGTGGCCTCCAAACCGGCGGCTCCGGCTGCCGGCAAGTGATGGCAGGGATGATTTACTCGTCGCCGAAGTCGTCCAATGGGTTGTCCTGCGAATCACCCTGCGGCCTGGCCGTGCGATGGCCGGGCTTGCTCAGCACTTCGACATAAAACTGAGCGCCTCCGTCTGCCAGCAGGGCGTCAATCGAGCGGATCAAATCGGCAATGGACACTGGCACAGCGCTGGCTTCGTCGACACCGGACCTGCAATCAAAGTCCCAGAAATCAACACCGGCCGGCAGGGCCTTGGCGCGTTCGCGTTTGACGTACTTGCGGATGTCGTGTTTGCTCGCTTCCAACAGGCGATCGCGGTTCTTGCCTTCAATATTGAGCTGGTAGGTTTTTCTCACGGGTATCCTTGGTGTGTCATGTGTGTGGCGAATGCCGCCGGCAGGCGCATCAGAATTGCGCAGCCTGATTCAGAAGCGTTCGATTATCGGTCCCGACACGGTGCCAGGCCAAACAGCCCCTTTACCGGCCAATGCGTAAGCACCGGAACTGAAGGTGGTGAGCGGGACGCTGTTTGCGCTGTTTTTCATGGGCGCGGTACTGCAGCTGCGGCGCTTGCACAGCAGGAATGCCGCGCCGGCCGGCGCACTGGCGGCTGCCCGCTGAGCGGGCGAAGAGCGTCAGGCGGCCAATAAAACCTTGTCAATGGCCTCGTGCAGGTGCTGCAGGCCGAAGGACACATCGGTGAACACGCCGTTGACATAAAACGCCGGTGTCCCTCGCACGCCCAGATGCTGCCCGCCCTGCATGTACTCCTGCACACGCTGCAGGTAGACATGGTCATTCATCTCGTTCTGGAAGCGCGGCAGGTTCAACCCCACCTGCCCGGCGTAATCGAGCAGGTGCTTTTCCTTGAGATGCTGCTGGTGCTCAAAAAGCAGTTCGTACATCGGCCAGAACTTGCCCTGGGCGCCGGCGGCTTCCGCCGCTTCGGCGGCCAGTTCGGCATGCGGGTGTATCTCGCGCAAGGGGAAGTGGCGAAAGACAAAACGCAGCTGGCGGTCAAAATGGGGAAGCATGATTTTCAGCGCCGCATGGGCCTGAAAACACGAGGGGCATTCAAAGTCGCCGTACTCAATGAGTGTGACCGGGGCGGAGCCCGCGCCACGAATGTGGTCGGTGGCCTCGTCCGGCGATAGCAAACGGTCCGGGTTGGTGTGGGCGCTCATGAGAATGACCTTTCAACAGTGCGCTAACGGCGCTTTCACGCGCCGTCCGCACAGTATGCGCCGCTGCCGCATCCTGATCAATGCGGCAGCACAGGCCATGCCCACAACCCGGCTTTGGGGCGGTCAGCCTGCCGCGGCGGCGTTCTCCAGCGCTTCGTCAAGCGCCTTGCAGGAGGGGGAGCACACGGCCTGGGATTTACCCAGCACCTTGCGTGTGCCCATCAGGGAGCGGGCCCGATGTTTGCCGCACATGAAACACGACATGGTGGCGGCACCAAAAGACGTAGTAGCGGCAAACGGGGAACCCGACACCTTGGACTTGTAGCGCAGGCCGTCAGCGAGGACAGCGGTTTTGGCGTCAGCTCTTGCCATGGTTTGGATCTTCCTTGGGTTGGTTGGTTGAGTGGTTCGAGGCCCGGCGCATGGCGCGGTTCAGGGCCTCCTTGGCCTCGCGTTCTGCAGCCAGCGAGGCATCCAGCGCCGAGCGGCAAAGCCCCGCATACTGGTAGTTGACGTTTTCGTACAGCTCGGCCGCCGCCGGATGGGTATCGAGCAAGGCGCCCAGCGCCGTACCGGGTTCGACATCGCCCAGTTCGTTGACCAGGTGCAGCACCACGGAGCGGTACTGCTCGGCACCGACCGGCTCGGTACTGCATTCAAGCCGCTCCAGCAGCTCGGCCAGCACATGCGTTACCGTCAGGTCGGTTTTGTGGGGGTGTGGTTTGATAGCGTTCATGGACAAAATTTGGGGACTCCATCCCCAAATACAAGCAGCTGGCGGGGTCTGCACCGCAGCGCCTGCCGGTGTTTTCCTAGCCCCGGCGGGCCTTAACCGCTATATTTTTCATAGCTGGCAACGCTTGTCCGTCGTGGGCTGGAGCCGTATTTTACTGCAAAAAGCATGCCAAGGCACTATCCCGGCATATCGAGAGGTCTTTCGCCAAAAACAAAACCGCCGCCAATCCCCCAAATACCTGCGCGAGAAGCTCTTGATTTGCCAGCCGATTCCGCGCCGACGACCCATGCGCCCTCGCTCACGCGGGCAGGCCTTTCACGGCCAGATGGTTCACCAGCAGCTGCGCTGCAGCCGACAGGCCGGCTTCATCCCGAAAGCAGATGGCAAAACGGCGACTGGCCCAGGGCTCGTCCAGCGGCAGTACCCGCAGGCCATAGGTGCGCGCATAGGCCTCGGCCACTTCATGCGGCACCACGCTGATGGCCAGGTTGGCGCGCACCACCCGCAGTGCGGCCTCAAAGTTGGAGACGATGACGCGGTGCACGATGGCCTTGCCTAGCAGCGCGGCGGCACGCTGCAGCATCACCTGCACGGCGCTGTGCACCGGCAGGCTGACATGTTCGTAGTCCAGCGTCTGCTCGAAGCGCAGGGTCTCGTGTACGGCCAGCGGGTGTGAGGGATGGACCACGATGGCGAGGTGGTCGGTGCGGTAGCTGCGCGACTGCAGGCCCGTCAGGTCGGCGGCGTCCCAGCAGATGCCGACCGAGGCCACGCCCTCCTTGATGCCGCGAATCACGTCTGGGCTGACTCTTTCTTCCATGTTGACCTGGATGTCGTGGTGCGCCGGCGCCTGCAAAAAGGCCGCCACATCATCGGCCAGGGACTCCGCCATCACGGAAGCCGTGGCCAGGATGCGCACCTGGCCGCGCACACCCTGCGCGTAAGCGGCCATGTCGCGCTCGATGCGGTCGGCGCTGGCCAGCATGGTGCGCGCGTGCTCCAGCAGGCTCTCGCCGGCCGGCGTGGGTTCGACGCCGCGCCGCCGCCGTATCAGCAGCGGGGTTCCTACCGTGTCTTCCAGCTGCGCCAGCCGCTTGCTGATGGCCGAGCCGACGATATGGGCCTGCTCGGCGGCCCGGGCGATGCTGCGTGTCTCGCACACCGCAGCGAACAGCCTCAGGGTGGTCATGTCCAGGTCTCTCATGGGCAACTCCTGCCGGGCGACTGACTCGCCTTGCCTTGCATTAGCCAACTATCCATTCCGAAATGGAACGACACTGCTTCCAAAATTGATCATTAAAAGCATTTGGGAAATTCTAAACTGAGGGCCAAATTTCAATCACGGAGACAGTCAGTGACTATGCTTTCGGCCACCTCGGCCTCAAATACGGGACCGGCTTTCCCAAGGCCCTCCTTACCCGGACAAGCCTGCATTCGTGAAGTGGGCCTGCGCGACGGGCTGCAAAGCCTTGCCAGCGTCATGCCCACCGCGCACAAACTGCAATGGATTCGCGAGGCTTACGACGCCGGTCAGCGCGAAATCGAGGTCGGCTCCTTTGTGCCGGCGCGCCTGCTGCCGCAGCTGGCCGACACCGCCGAGCTGGTGGCCTTTGCGAAAACACTGCCGGGCCTGGTCACCTCGGTACTGGTGCCCAACCTCAAAGGCGCCGAACGCGCCATCGAATCAGGTGCCGATCTGATGCTGCTGCCGCTCTCGGCCAGCCATGCCCACAGCCTGGCCAATTTGCGCAAGACACCCGATGAAGTGGTCGAGGAGATCGCCCGCATCCGCGCCGCGCGCGATACCTCGGGCTCCGCCATCCGCATCGAAGTAGGCTTCAGCACGGCCTTTGGCTGCACGCTGCAGGGCCGGGTGGAACCGGCCGAAGTGCTGCGGCTGCTCCAGGCCGTGCTGGACGCCGGGGCAGACTGCGTGGGCCTGGCCGACACGGTGGGCTATGCCGACCCGGAGATGGTCCGCCAGCTGTTTGAGCTGGCGCTGCCCATCGCCGGCGAGCGCTTGAACTGCGGCCACTTCCACGATACCCGCGGCTTGGGGCTGGCCAATGTCTATGCCGCGCTGCAAACCGGCATCACGCGCTTCGACGCCTGCCTGGCCGGCATCGGCGGCTGCCCGCACGCGCCCGGCGCCAGCGGCAATGTGGCCAGCGAAGACCTGGCCTACATGTTTGCCAGCATGGGCATAGCCACCGGCATCGACTTCGACAAGCTGATGGCTTTGCGCGCCAAGGTAGCCGGCTGGCTGGAAGGCGAAACCCTGCACGGCACCCTGTGGCGCGCAGGCCTGCCCAGAACCATGCGGGCCGCGGCGGTCACTGTATAAACACCCCCTTTCCCAAAGAAACCTGCATGCAAAACCATCCCCCTTCCGCCGCACCGCAGCCGCTGGCCGGCCTGCGCGTCGTTGAATTCACCCACATGGTCATGGGCCCCACCTGCGGCATGGTGCTGGCCGACATGGGGGCCGAGGTCATCAAGGTCGAGCCCCTGGACGGCGATCGCACCCGCCACCTGCTGGGCGCCGGCGCGGGCTTTTTCCCGCTGTTCAACCGCAACAAGAAAAGCATAGGCATCAACCTGCACGATGCGACCGGCGCGGAAGTGGCGCGCAAGCTCTGCGCCAGCGCCGATGTGGTGGCCGAAAACTTCAAGCCCGGCACCATGGCCAAATACGGCCTCGACTACAGCGCCTTGAGCGCCGTCAACCCGCGTGTGATTTATGCCAGCCACAAGGGCTTTCTGCCCGGCCCCTACGACCACCGCACCGCGCTGGACGAGGTGGTGCAGATGATGGGCGGCCTGGCCTACATGACGGGCCGCCCCGGCGACCCGCTGCGCGCCGGCACCAGCGTGAACGACATCATGGGAGGCCTGTTTGGCGCCATCGGCGTGCTGGGTGCGCTGATCCAGCGCGGCATCACCGGCAAGGGCATGGAGGTGCAGTCGGCGCTGTTCGAGAACAATGTGTTCCTGGTCGGCCAGCACATGCTGCAATACGCCATCACCGGCCAGCCGGCCGCCCCCATGCCCGACCGCATTTCAGCCTGGGCGGTGTACGACGTGTTCACGGTGAAGGATGGCGAGCAGATCTTCCTGGCGGCAGTCAGTGATTCGCAATGGGCCACGTTCTGCGATGTGCTGGGGTTTGCCGACCTCAAGGCCGACCCGCGCTACACCACCAACAACCAGCGCGTCACCCTGCGCCCCACCCTGCTGCCCCTGCTGCGCGAACGCCTGGCCGCCCGCAGCGCGGCGGACCTGGCGGCACTGTTTGAAAAAGCGGGCCTGCCCTTCGCGCCTATCCGCAAGCCCGAGGAACTCTACGACGACGAGCACCTGCTGGCAACGGGCGGCCTGGCCGACATCACGCTGCCCGATGGCAAGCGCGCCGGCGAAACCGCGAAAACCACGCTGTGCCCCTTCACCATGGACGGCCAGCGCCTGGGCGTGCGGCTCAACCCCCCAACGCTGGGTGAACACACGCGGGAACTGCTCGCCGGCCTGGGCTACACCGCCGGCGCGATCGAAAGCCTGCACAGGCAGGCGGCCGTGGCCTGAATGGCCCGGACCACTTCGACGATTTCAACGATTCATTAAAAACGGAGACAAGCATGACTGCAGCAACGACAAAACTCACGAAAACCAGCCGCCGACAAACCCTGCGCGGCCTGGGCGCCCTGCTGCTGGGCGGCAGCTTCATCAGCACGCCGCTGGCGGTGCTGGCACAAACGGGGGAGCGGGCCGTGCGCTTTATCCTGCCGGTGGGGGCCGGTTCGGGGGTGGACACCATTGTTCGCGCCGCCGGCGTCGCGCTGGGCAAGACGCTGGGGCGCCCGGTCGTCGTTGACAACCAGCCCGGCGCCGGCGGCATTGTGGGCACGGCGAACCTCGTCAAATCGGCACCCGACGGCATGACGCTGAGCGTGGTCTCCAACAACCATGTGGTCTACCCCAGCGTCTACAAGTCACTGCCGTTCGACCCAATTGCCGACATCACCCCCATCTGCGTGCTCGGCAGCACGCCCTTTGTGCTGGTGGTCAATCCGCTCCGCTTGCCGGCCAGCAACGTCAAGGAGCTGGTGGCGCTGCTCAAGGCCAAACCCGACGCCTACAACTACGCCTCATCCGGCAACGGCACCATCCTGCATCTGGCCGCTGAAATGTTTATGGAAGAGGCGCAGGTCAAGGCCAAGCACATCCCGTACAAGGGGGTGGGCCCCATGATTGCCGACCTGATTGGCGGACAGGTGGATCTGGGCGTGCTGGCGCTGCCTGCAGTTCAGGCGCATCTCAAAAGCGGTGCCCTGCGCGCCATCGGTGTGGGCGGCAGCAGCCGCGTAGCTGCGGCCCCCGACATCCCTACCATCGCCGAACAGGGCCTGCCCAACTACAACATCGAAGGCTGGTTTGCCGTGGTGGGCCCGGCCAAACTGCCGGCGGCCGAGGTCAAGCGCATCCAGGCCGCAGTGACTGCCGCCTATGCCACGCCGGAAGTGAAAGAAGCCATGGCCAAACAGGGCAACACCATCAACCCGAGCAGCCCGGAAGCGGCCGCGCAGTATTTCCGCAGCGAACTCGCCAAGTACGCCAAGCTGGTCAAAAAGGCCGGGGTTGAATTGCAATGAGACCCCACTCCAGGCAGCGTCAACCACTATGTTTTCAATAGCATCTTGCACCCACCAATAAAGGGCGCCAGCGGGATTTGAGCGACAAACCTGGCCGGATGCCCGCGCCGGCAGGGTTGACAGATTGGCTTGTGTGACAGTTCAGCTGCACCGTGGATGGACGACGCGAATGAGCGATTTACTTGGGCGCGTAGATCTGGTCGAAGGAGCCGCCATCCACAAAATGGTCCTTGGCCTTGCTCCAGCCGCCAAAGGCCTGGTCTATGGTGAAGAGATTCAGCTTGGGGAACTGCCTGGCGTACCTGGCCTTGGCTTTCTCGCTGGTGGGACGGTAGTAGTTCCTGCCGGCAATGTCCTGCCCTTCGTCGGAGTACAGGTACTCCAGGTAGGCCTGGGCCACCTTGCGGGTGCCCTTGCGGTCGACGGTCCTGTCCACCACGGCCACCGTGGGCTCGGCCACTATGCTCGCGGAAGGCACCACCATCTCAAACTTTTCGGCGCCGAATTCCTTGAGCACCAGAAAGGCCTCGTTTTCCCAGGCGATCAGCACATCGCCCACGGCGCGCTGCGCAAACGTGATGGTGGAGCCGCGGGCGCCCGTGTCGAGCACCGGCACGTTTTTGTAAAGCCTGGTGATGAAGTCCCTGGCGCCGGCGTCGCCGCCGAACTTGCGCTTGCCGTATTCCCAGCCTGCCAGGTAATTCCACTGGGCGCCGGCCGAGGTCTTGGGGTTGGGGGTGATCACGGCCACGCCGGGCTTGATCAGGTCGTCCCAGTCCTTGATGCCCTTGGGATTGCCCTTTTTGACCAGGAAAATAATGGTCGAGGTGTAGGGCGCGGAATTGTGCGGCAGGCGTTTTTGCCAATCCGGGGCCACCAGGCCGCCGTTTTTGACCAGCGCGTCAATATCCGGCGCCAGCCCCAGGGTCACCACGTCGGCGTCAATGCCGTCAATGACGGAGCGGGCCTGTTTGCCGGATCCGCCGTGCGACTGCCTGATGCTCACGTCCTGGCCGGCTTTGGCCTTCCAGTATTTGGCAAACGCCGCGTTGTATTCCACATAAAGCTCACGGGTGGGGTCATAAGACACATTGAGCAGCGTCACCGGCGGCTGCTGGGCATGGCTGGCCAGAACTGACCCTGCCAGCGCTACGGCCAATGCCAGGCGGGTAGAAACATTGATAAAGTGGCGACGTGAACTCATGGTTGGCTTTCTTTTCCAAAAAATGCATTTGAATGCGAACAAAATGGATTCTGGAAGCTGGCCTTGAAAACTGGAACGAATAAAAACTCAGTTCTTTATTCCTTAAACATCCTAGGATTCGCCACCCTGGGAAACTCGAAGCGACAATAAGCCGCTACAGGCGCCTTTGGCCGACTGGAAGCCGACGCGATTGAGCCCGGCCGGCCCCTCAACCCACGATTTACGAAAGAATCACGCACATGGCACGTCTCGTTCACTGCATCAAGCTCGGCAAGGAAGCCGAAGGCCTGGACTTTCCCCCGTATCCCGGCCCGCTGGGCAAGCGCCTCTGGGAACAGGTCAGCAAGGAAGCCTGGGCCGAATGGATGAAGCAGCAAACCATGCTGGTCAATGAAAACCGGCTGAATCTGGCCGATGCGCGCGCCCGCCAATACCTGGCGCGGCAAATGGAAAAACACTTTTTTGGCGAAGGTGCCGACGTGGCGCAAGGCTACGTGCCCCCGAGCAGCACCTGAACCCCGCGGATGCCCGAGCGCATTGAATGGCTGGCCGACGGCACGGCGGGCGGCAGCCCCTACAGCCCGCGCTTTGGCGACCGCTACCGCAGCGAACTCGGCGGCCTGGACCAGGCGCGTGAAGTTTTCCTCAAAGGCTGCGGCCTGCCCGCGGCATGGGCGAATCAGCCGCAATGGTGTGTACTGGAGACCGGTTTTGGCCTGGGGCTGAATTTTCTGGTGACCTGGGCCGCCTGGAAGGCCGACCCGCTACGCCCTCGCCTGCTGCATTTCGTCTCGACGGAGGCCTTTCCGGCCAGCGCCGCGGATGTGCTGCGCAGCGCCCAAACCCATCCCGAGCTTCTGCCTTTTGCACAGGAACTGCAGGCCCAGCTGTGGGGCCTGCTGCCGGGGTTTCACCGGCTGGTCTTTGAGGGCGGCCAGCTGCTGTTGACGCTTTGCATTGGCGATGCCAAAGCCATGCTGCGCGAGCAGTCTTTTGAGGCCGATTCGGTTTACCTCGACGGCTTCAGCCCGCAGCGCAACCCGGACATCTGGGACCTGCACACCTTCAAGGCCGTTGCGCGCTGCTGCCGGCGCGGCACGCGCGTGGCCACCTGGACGGTGGCGCGCAGCGTGCGCGATGCGCTGACGCAAGCCGGTTTTGTGGTGAAAAAAGTCCCCGGCATACCGCCCAAGCGCGACAACCTGCAGGGCGACTACAACCCCGCCTGGGAGCCCAGGAAGACGCGGGCGGCCCCGGTGCGCCAAGCTGCATCGCGCTGCCTCGTCATTGGCGCTGGCCTGGCCGGCGCGGCAGTGGCGGCCAGCCTGGCGCGCCGCGGCTGGCAGGTGCTGGTGCTCGATGCGGCGGCGACACCGGCCGCCGGCGCCTCCGGCCTGCCCGCCGGCGTGATGGCGCCCCATGTCTCACCCGACGACAGCCAGCTGTCGCGCCTGTCGCGCAGCGGCATCCGGGCCAGCCTGCAACAGGCTGGCGCTTTGCTGCAAGCCGGCCAGGACTGGAGCCCCACGGGGGTGCTGGAGCACGGCGTGGAGCATGCTCGCAAGCTGCCTGCCGCCTTGCAGCAGGGACGGGATTTGAGCGAAGCCGCGCACGATTGGACACGCCCGGCAAGCGCCGAACAGCTGGCAAGCTGCGGCCTGCCGCCTGAAACACCGGCGCTGTGGCATGTGCAAGCCGGCTGGATCAAACCGGCCAGCCTGGTGAAGGCCTGGCTGGCGACACCGGGCGTTGAATGGCGCGGGAATGCCAAGGTGACTCAATTGACCCATCGATCCGGATCATGGCAGGCGCTCGATGCCGCCGGGCAGGCATTGGCCAGCGCCGATCTGCTGGTGCTGGCGGCAGGCCATGCCAGCCGCGCGCTGGCCGTCACCGCCGGCCAGCCGTCAGTGCCGGCCTTGCAGGCCATTCGCGGCCAAATGTCGTGGGCCTTGCATGGGCCATGCACGGCGCAGGCACTGCCGGCTTTCCCGGTGAACGGCCACGGCAGCCTGATTCCCGCGTTCCCGCATGAGGAAGGGCTTGCCTGGATCACGGGCGGCACCTTTGAGCGGGACAAGGCCAGTGCCGACATCCGGCCCGAGGACGGGCAGCTCAATTTCAGCAAGCTGCAAGCCCTGCTGCCGAAAACCGCGCAAGGGCTGGCAAATCAGTTTGAAGGTGGAGAAATCCAGGCCTGGGCGGGCGTTCGCTGTGCAACGCCCAGCCGGCTGCCCGCGCTGGGCCCCCTGCAGGCGCCGAACTTGTGGCTGTGCAGCGGCATGGGCTCGCGCGGCCTGAGCTTTGCCGCGCTGTGTGCCGAACTGCTGGCCGCCCAATTGCACGCAGAACCCTTGCCGCTGGAGCAGCGCCTGGCCGATGCGCTGCTGCCCCAGCACGCCCTGCCCGCGCAGGGTCCGGCGGCTTGAAGGAATAAAAAATTCAATGAAAACTGCTTCCAGCCCAGGCAGTACGGGCACATATAGCTATTTTATTCATAGCAAATCACCAAAGCCAGCGGCCCCACTCAGCCCGCATTGAGCCATGGTGACCGGGGCTTAGCCGCCTGGCCGCCCACGCGTCCGGTCAGGTCTTACTTCATGGCCTCGGCAGGGCGGCGCGCCCTGACATAGGCATCACTGGGCAAATAGGCCTTGCCGTCGGCATAGCGCCACTGCGCCATCGTGCCCCGGTTGCCACGCAGCTCCAGCTTGCCCACATAGGCGCCCATGGTGGACTGCTGGTCAATTGCGCGGAATTCAGCCGGACCGAAGGGAGTGGAAAACTTCAGGCCGCGCAGCGCCAGCACCAGCTTTTCATTGTCGGTGGAATTGGCCTTTTTGATGGCCGCAAAAATGGCCTGCATGGTGGCGTAGCCGACGACCGAGCCGACCTTGGGGTACTCGTTGAAGCGGCGGTAGTAGTTGGCGGCAAAACTGGCGTGTTCGCGCGAATCGATCTGGTCCCAGGGATAGCCGGTCACAATCCAGTTCCTGGGCGTTTCGTCTTTCAGCACATCCAGGTATTCGGGCTCGCCCGACAGCATGGACACCACGGGCACCTTGGGGAAAATGCCGCGCTGGTTGCCTTCCCGCACCAATTTGGCGAGATCGGCGCCAAAAGTCACATTAAAAATCGCATCGGGCTTCGCTTGCATCGTGGACGTCAGGGTGGTGCCGGCGTCCAGCTTGCCCTGTGCCGGCCATTGCTCGCTCACGAATTCCACATCCGGGCGCCTGGCTTTGAGCAACTCCTTGAAGCTGGCGACCGCGCTCTGGCCGTATTCGTAATTGGGCGCAATCGTGGCCCAGCGTTTGGCCGGCAGCTTGACCGCTTCCTCCACCAGCATGGCCGCCTGCATATAGGTACTGGGGCGCAGGCGGAAGGTGTAGCGGTTGCCCTTGTCCCAGACGATGGCATCGGTCAGCGGCTCACTGGCAATAAATACCCGCTTGTTTTTCAGCGCATGGTCGGCGAGCGCCAGGCCAACATTGGACAAAAAGCCGCCGGCCAGCACATCGACCTTTTCCTTGGAGGTCAGCTCAACGGCATGGCGCAGCGCTTCCTCGGGTTTGCCGGCGTCGTCACGTGCAATGACCTCCACCTTGCGGCCCAGCAGGCCGCCGGCCACATTGATCTCTTCCACGGCGAGCTGCCAGCCCTGACGGTAAGGCTGGGTGAACTGCGGCATCGTCGAATAACTGTTGATTTCGCCGATCTTGATGGGCGCCTTGGGGGCCGCCTGCGCCAGCACCGCCGCCATGAGGGACGCCAGCACCCAACTGCCCAGCAGGACAGGTTTCATAAATTTCACGGTTTTCTCCAAAAGTAAGAATTCGGTCCATCCGGTCGGCGCGCGCCGGCTGCCCACCCGGGAAATGCAGGGACTGTACCAGCGCACACGGCTTTTAATTGCGGCGCTTTAGCGGCTCACCCTATTTGGTTTACGCCAATAGTCCGGAAAAATCCATGGAAACCCGCATGGCCACTGGTGAATATGCTTATTCGCATAAAGGCAGAACAAATGTGTAGTTTGTTTTCATAAGTGGTGCATTTACATTTTCCGGCTTATGCATGAATTTGCCTTTGTATTTGCCGGTTTTGCCGTGGGTCTTGTGGTGGGCCTGACGGGCGTTGGCGGCGGCTCGCTGATGACGCCGCTGCTGATCTTCGTTTTCGGCATCAAACCCCACCTGGCCATTGGCACCGACCTGCTGTTTGCCGCTTTCACCAAGATGGGCGGCACCGTGAGCCTGGCGCGCGCCCGCGTGGTGGACTGGCGCATCGTCGGCCAGGTCGCAGCGGGCAGCATCCCGGCAACTCTGGCCACACTGTATCTATTGCAGCGGCTCGGCCCGGCCAATCCGGCCACGCAGACGCTCATGACCACCACCCTGGGGCTGGCGCTGCTGCTGACGGCGGTCGCCACGTTCTACAAAGCCGTGCGCGGCAAGGCCGCTCCCACAAGAATCGCCCCCGAATTGATCGACCAGGCCACGCGCGCGCGCCATTGGGCGCTGCCCGTGTTGTTTGGCGCCGTCATTGGCTCGCTGGTCACCATCACCTCGGTCGGTGCCGGTGCCGTTGGCGTGATTGTGCTGATGCTGCTCTACCCCGCCTTGCCGCTGCCGCGCATTGTGGCGGCCGACATTGCCCACGCCGTGCCGCTCACGCTGGTGGCTGGCCTGGGACACGCCTCCATAGGTTCGGTAGACTGGCCCCTTTTGCTCAAGCTGCTGGCCGGCTCGCTGCCCGGCATCTGGGTGGGCGCGCACCTGGTGCATAAAACGCCTGACCGCGTCATACGCTCGCTGCTGTCCCTGCTGCTGGCCTATGCGGGTGCAAAGCTCATCTCCATCTAGACGGCCGGACAGCCTGAGTTCCAATTTCAAAATTCAAATAAACCCACGTTGACTCGTTAAATAGCTGACAGCCATGTACCAATACACAGAATTTGACCACCAGTTTGTGAAAGCCCGTGCCAGCCAGTACCGTGACCAGCTCACGCGCTGGCAGGCAGGCCAGTTGCCCGAAGACGAATTCCGGCCACTGCGCCTGCAAAACGGCTGGTATGTACAGCGCTACGCGCCCATGCTGCGCGTCGCCGTCCCCTATGGCGAACTCTCCAGTGCCCAGCTGCGCGTGCTGGCCAAAATCGCCCGGGACTACGACCAGCCCAATGCCGCCCTGCTCGAAGGCGCGCAGGCCACCCAGGACAAGCTGGGCGCCATTCCGCTGAAAAACGGCCAGTCGGTGCATTCGAAACTGACCAAGGGCTACGCCCACTTCACCACGCGCCAGAACGTGCAGTACAACTGGATTCCGCTGGACAAGTCGGCTGATGTGATGGACCTGCTGGCCAGCGTCAACATGCACGGCATCCAGACCAGCGGCAACTGCATCCGCAACATCACCAGCGACGCCCTTGCCGGCATTGCCGTGGACGAAATTGCCGACCCGCGGCCGTTTGGCGAGATCATGCGCCAGTGGAGCACGCTGCACCCCGAGTTCTCCTTCCTGCCACGCAAGTTCAAGATCGCCATCAGCGGCGCCAGGGAAGACCGCGCCGCCATCGGCTGGCACGACGTCGGCCTGCAACTGCTGCGCAACGCCGAGGGCGAGCTGGGCTTCAAGGTGCTGGTGGGCGGCGGCATGGGCCGCACACCGATCATTGGCACGGTGATCCGCGAGTTCCTGCCCTGGAACCAGATCATGAACTACCTGGAAGCCGTGGTACGCGTGTACAACCGCTATGGCCGCCGGGACAACATCTACAAGGCCCGCATCAAGATCCTGGTGAAGGCCGAAGGGCAGCGCTACATCGACGACGTGGAAGCCGAATACAAGCAGATCATGGAACACGACGGCGGCCCGCACACCATCACGCAGGCCGAATACGACCGCGTGGCCGCCTGCTTTGTGCCTCCCGCGCTCAACTGCGACCGCAAGGACGCCGACGCCAAGATCGCCCACATCCTGCGCGCAGCGGCGGAAGACGATATCGAATTCGGCCGCTGGCTGCAGCAGAACGTCGCGCCGCACCAAAACCCCGACCTGCGCGCCGTGACGCTGTCCTTCAAGCGCCTGGGCCAGGCGCCGGGCGACGCCACGGCCGACCAGCTCGATACGGCCGCCGATCTGGCCGACCGCTTCAGCGCCGGCGAGGTTCGCGTCACGCACGAGCAGAACCTGTTGCTGCCCTGGGTGCGCTGCGACGAGCTGCCGGAACTCTGGCGCGCGGCCCGCAAGGCCGGCTTTGCCAAGCCCAACATCCACCTGCTGACCGACATGATTGCCTGCCCCGGCGGCGACTTCTGCGCGCTGGCCAATGCGCGCTCGATTCCGATCGCCGAAGCCATCACCGAGCGCTACCAGGACCTGGACGAGCTGCACGACCTCGGCGAGATCGATCTGCACATCAGCGGCTGCATCAACTCCTGCGGCCACCACCACAGCGGCCATATCGGCATCTTGGGCGTCGACAAGGACGGCAAGGAGTGGTACCAGGTGTCGCTGGGCGGCTCGGACGGCTCCACGCTGTCCGGCCCCGCCGTGCCCGGCAAGGCCGTAGGCCCGTCCTTCTCGGCCGCCGAGGTCCCCGAAGTGATCGAAGCCGTGCTGGAAACCTACCGTCAGCAGCGCGAAGGCCGCGAGACCTTTATCGCCACCCTGCGCCGCGTCGGGGCCGAGCCCTTCAAGGCCGCCGCGAATGGTGCGCGTTTCAGCGCCACCCGCACCGAATCGGCCGAAACCAGCGCCGCCTGAAGCGCCCACCTTGCCGCACCACCCAAGGACCGAATTACTATGAAATTAATAGCTGCCAGCGCCCAATTCACAGGGACTACAGGCCAAAATACCGTTGAACTGGCGAATGACGCCGATCCCTTCCAGCTGTCCCTGGCGGGCGTGGACCGGATTGATCTGAACTTCCCCAAATTCACCGACGGCCGGGCCTTCAGCCAGGCGTTCCTGCTGCGCCGCCGGCTCGGCTTCAAGGGCGAGATCCGCGCCACCGGCGATGTGCTGGTCGACCAGCTGGCGCAAATGGAGCGCAGCGGCTTTGACGTCGCCGTGCTGCGCGCCGACCAGGACATGGCGGTTGCCCAGCGCGTGCTGGCCGCCTACCCGGGCTACGGCGTCGGCAAATACCAGGGCGATGCGGTGGATATCCAGCCGCACTTCATCACAGCAACCACGGCCTGAAAGCAGAAAGTACGAGCATGGGTGCCATTTCCCTTTACGCCAAGGCTTCGCCGGATTTCGCGCAGAAACTCGCGCACAGCCTGGAACTGCTGAAATCTTCCGCAGCGACCTATTCCCCGCTCACGCAGGCCTCCAGCCTGGGCGCCGAAGACATGGTGGTGACCCACCTGCTGCAGGAAGCTGGTATTGACTGCAGTATTTTTGTGCTGGACACCGGCATGCTGCACGCCGAAACCCTGGCGCTGGTGGGCCGCATCGAAGAGCGCTACCAGCGCAAGGTGGATATTTATCGCCCGGTCGAAAGCGCCGCCTCGGCCTTCGTGCAGACGAACGGCCCGGATGCGATGTACAAAAGCCTGGAATTGCGCAAGGCATGCTGCCATATCCGCAAAATGGAGCCGCTGGAGCGCGCCCTGGCCGGCAAAAACGGCTGGTTGACCGGCCTGCGCCGCGAGCAGTCCAGCGCCCGCGCCGAAGTGCATGACATCGAGCAGCAGGCCGAGCGCGTGAAGGTCAACCCGCTGGCCGACTGGACCTGGGGTGACGTGTGGCACTACATCTCGCTCAACGCCATTCCCTACAACCCGCTGCACGACCAGTTTTTCCCCAGCATAGGCTGCGCGCCCTGCACCCGCGCCGTCACGCTGGGTGAAGACTTCCGTTCGGGCCGCTGGTGGTGGGAGCAGGAAAGCGCCAAGGAGTGCGGCCTGCACGTTGCCGCTGACGGCACCCACGAAGCGCAGGAGCCCGCCGCTTTCGAGCCCCTGTCCAGCATCATTCCCATCCGAGAGATACCCGCATGAACGCCCGAACCGAACCCCAGTTGCTGGCCAAGCTGAGCAATGCCCACCTCGATGCGCTCGAGGAAGAAACCATCTTCATCCTGCGCGAAGTGGCCGCTGCTTTTGAACGCCCGGCCCTGCTGTTTTCGGGCGGCAAGGACTCGCTGGTGATGCTCAAGTGCGCCGAGAAGGCCTTTGGCGTCGGCCGCATCCCCTACCCGCTGCTGATGATAGACACCGGCCACAACTTCCACGAAGTGACCGATTTCCGCGACCTGCGTGCGAAGGAACTCGGCGCCGAGCTGATCGTGCGCAACGTTGAAGACTCGATGAAACGCGGCACCGTGCGCCTGGCGCACCCCGGCGAGTCGCGCAATGTGCACCAGTCGGTCACGCTGCTGGAAGCCATCGACGAGTTCCGCTTCGATGCGCTGATAGGCGGCGCGCGCCGCGACGAAGAAAAAGCCCGCGCCAAGGAGCGCATCTTTTCGCACCGCGACAGTTTCGGCCAGTGGCAGCCCAAGGCCCAGCGCCCGGAACTCTGGACCTTGTTCAACACCCGGCTGCAGCCCGGCGAGCACTTTCGCGTGTTCCCGATCTCCAACTGGACCGAACTCGACGTGTGGCAGTACATCGAGCGCGAGCAGATTGCGCTGCCCTCGCTCTACTATGCCCACCAGCGCAAGGTGGTCGAACGCAAGGGCCTGCTGGTGCCGGTGACCGAACTCACGCCGGCGCGCGATGGCGAACAGGTGGTTGAAAAGACCGTGCGTTTCCGTACGGTCGGCGACATCACCTGCACCTGCCCGGTCGACAGCCCGGCCGCCACGGCCGCCGAGATCGTGATCGAGACGCTGGCCGCCGACGTGAGCGAGCGCGGCGCCACGCGCATGGACGACAAAACCTCCGACGCTTCCATGGAAAAGCGCAAGAAAGACGGGTATTTCTGATGAGCACTATTGATTTGATAGCTGGTGGCGCACAAGCAGCAGGGGCTGCAGACCAGAATGACCTGAAGCCCGCGCTGAAGTTCATCACCTGCGGCTCGGTCGACGACGGCAAGAGCACCTTGATCGGCCGCCTGCTGGTGGATAGCCGCGCGGTGCTGCAGGACCACCTGGCCGGCGTGCAGCGCGGCGGCGAGACCGACCTGGCCCTGCTGACCGATGGCCTCTCGGCCGAGCGCGAGCAGGGCATCACCATCGACGTGGCCTACCGCTACTTCGCCACCGAGCACCGCAAGTTCATCATCGGCGACGCGCCGGGTCACGAGCAGTACACCCGCAACATGGTCACGGCCGCCTCCAGCGCCGACGCCGCCGTGGTGCTGGTCGACGCCACCAAGCTCGACTGGAAAAACCCGCAGCTGGAGCTGCTGCCGCAAACGCGCCGCCATTCGCTGCTGGTGAACCTGCTGCGCGTGCCCACCATCGTGTTCGCGGTGAACAAGCTCGACGCGGTGGAAGACTCCACGCTGGCCTTCAACAACATTCACGCCGCGCTCGGCGCCTTTGCCGAAGCCGCGAAAATCCCGGTCCAGGCCACCGTGCCCGTCTCGGCCCTGAAAGGCCACAACGTGGTCGATGCCCTGCCCGGCTGGTGCGGCTATGCGGGCCCGTCGCTGCTGGAGCTGCTGGAACACCTGCCGGCGACGCACGCGGAGGCCAACGAATCATTTGCCTTCCCGGTGCAATGGGTCGAAAAATTCTCCTCCTCGTCCGACACCTCCCAGGGCCGGCGCGTCTTCTGGGGCCGTGTCGCCACCTGTGGCGTGCAAGCCGGCCAGACCGTGACCGTGCTGCCCAGCGGCCAGACCGCCGTGGTGGCGCAGGTGCTGAACCATGCACGCCAGCCCAAGGCCATTGCGGCCGGCCACAGCGCCGGCATCGTGCTGGACCGCGAAGTCGATGTGTCGCGCGGCGACTGGCTGCTGGCCCCCGACACTTTTACGCCCTCGCGCGAGCTGTCGGTCACCATAGCCTGGATGGACGACGAGCCGCTGGTCGCGGGCCGCGTCTACTGGGCGCTGCACGGCCACCGCTGGGTCAAGGCCAAGGTCAGGCGCATCGTGCACAAGCTCGATGTCAATACCCTGGCCGAGGAAGACGCCAGCGAACTGCCGCCCAATGCCATCGGCCATATCCAGCTGAGCCTGCAGGAGCCCCTGGCCACCCTGCCCTATGCGCGTTCACGCATCCTGGGCTCGCTGGTGCTGGTCGATACGGCCTCGCACAAGACTTCTGGCGCCGCGCTGATTCTTTGATTTTTCATATAACAAGCCCCTCTTAACCCTGTTACCGGAAACCTCTTAAAATTGAGGGTTTCCACCGATTAGCCAACAACACCATGACACACGTCGTCTCCGAATCCTGTATCCGTTGCAAGTACACCGACTGTGTCGATGTCTGTCCCGTGGATTGCTTCCGCGAAGGCCCCAACATGCTGGTGATCGATCCCGACGAGTGCATTGACTGCGCGGTGTGCATTCCCGAGTGCCCGGTCAACGCCATCTATGCCGAGGAAGACGTGCCGGCCGACCAGCTGGACTTCATCAAGATCAACGCCGACCTGAGCCGCGCCGCGGGCTGGAAGAGCATCACCAAGCGCAAGGATGCCCTGCCGGATGCCGAAGAGTGGAAAGACAAGACCGATAAGCGGTCTGAACTGGTGCGCTGACACCCGTCCCGTACGCCGCCTGTCCTGAACCGCTCCCCGAGCCGTATTTAAAAAGCAAGCCTGAAAAACATGGAACCTCAACTGAACCAAGAAGTGATCAACACCGCGGCCCAGCACGACGGCCCCATCGAAACCGATGCCGTCATTGTGGGCGCCGGCCCTGTGGGCCTTTTTCAGGTGTTTGAACTGGGCCTGCTCGATATCAAGGCGCATATCATCGACTCGCTGGCCTACCCCGGTGGCCAGCCCATCGAGCTCTACCCCGACAAGCCCATCTATGACATTCCCGCGGTTCCGGTGTGCACCGGCAAGGAATTGACCGACAGCCTGCTCAAGCAGATCGAGCCTTTTGGCGCGACCTTTCACCTGGGCCAGGAAGTCAGCGTGGTGCAAAAGCAGGCCGATGGCCGCTTTTTTGTCGAAACCTCCAAGGGCACGAAGTTTCTGACCAAGACCATTTTCATTGCCGCTGGCGTGGGGGCTTTCCAGCCCAAGCTGCTGCGCGTGGACGGTCTGGACCAGTTCAACGACAGCCAGCTGTTTTACCGCGTCAAGAATCCGGCAGACTTTGCCGGCAAAAACCTGGTGATCGTCGGCGGCGGCGACTCGGCGCTCGACTGGACCTTGAACTTCGTGGCCGAAGGCCCGAACAAGGCCGAAAGCGTGATCCTGATCCACCGCCGCGACGGCTTCAAGGCTGCGCCTTCCAGCGTGGCCAAAATGAAAGAACTGTGCGACCAGTACGAGATGCAATTCATCATCGGCCAGGTCACGGGCTACGAAGAAAAAGACGGCAAGCTGACCGGTGCGAAAGTCACCGGCGCTGACGGCGTGACGCGTGTGGTGCCACTGGATGTGCTGCTGGTCTTCTTTGGCCTGTCACCCAAACTCGGCCCCATCGCCGACTGGGGCCTGGACATTGAGCGCAAGCAGCTGCAGGTGGACACCGAAAAGTTCTCGACCAACATTCCGGGCATCTTCGCGGTCGGTGACATCAACACCTACCCCGGCAAGAAAAAGCTGATCCTGAGCGGCTTCCATGAATGCGCGCTGGCCGCCTTTGGCGCGGCGCCTTTCATCTTCCCGGACAAGAAGATCCACCTGCAATACACCACCACCAGCCCCAAGCTGCACAAGGTGCTGGGTGTGGAATCGCCAGTCTTCGACTGAGCCCTGCCCTCGCCCGCCAAAAAGCCCGCACCCCGCGGGCTTTTTTTTTCGCCTCAATCGGAGTCCATGATCGTGGGAGGGTCTAGCGGTGCCAGCAAGGCGTGCAGGTCCTCAGGCGTGAACTTGCCGGCCATGGCGCTGTCGCTGCCCAGCACGCCCTCGGCCAGCGCCGTCTTGCGGGCTTGCAGTTCCAGAATGCGCTCTTCGATGCTGCCCTCGACCACCAACTTGTAAACAAACACCGGCTGGTCTTGCCCGATGCGGTGGGCACGCGCCGTGGCCTGCTGCTCGGCGGCCGGGTTCCACCAGGGGTCCACATGGATCACGGTGTCGGCCGCCGTGAGGTTGAGCCCCACGCCGCCGGCCTTCAGGCTGACCAGCAGGATGGGCACCGCCCCTTGCTGAAACTGGCGCACCAGTGCGCCGCGCTTCGGCGGCGGGGTGTCACCGGTCAACGACAGCCAGGGCAGTTGCAAGGCCTGCAGCTCGGCTTCAATCAACGCCAGCATGGCGGTGAATTGCGAAAACACCAGCACACGCCGGCCTTCGGCGAGCAGCTCTGGCAGCATGAGGCGCAGCAGTTCCAGCTTGGCGCGCTGCATGCTCCTGACCGGCTTCACGCCCTTGAGCAGGTAGGGGTCGCAGCAGACCTGGCGCAGTTTCAGCAGCGCATCGAGGATGGTGATCTGGGCACCGGCAAAGCTGTTGCGCCGCAAGATCCGGCGCACCTGCGCATCGGCCGCCACGCGCACGCTTTCATACAGCGCCCGCTGACGGCCCTGCAGTTGCACCTTCTTGATGACCTCGGTGAGCGCTGGCAACTCTGTGGCCACCTCATCCTTGCGGCGGCGCAGGATAAACGGCCGCACACGCTGCGCCAGCAACTGGGCCCGCAGCGTTTCGCCGTTGGTTTCTATCGGTTTGCGCCACAGACGCGCAAAGCTGCGCGCATCGCCCAGAAAACCCGGCATCAGAAAATCAAACTGCGCCCAGAGCTCGCCCAGATGGTTCTCCAGCGGTGTACCGGTCAGGCACAGGCGGTGGCGGGCCTGCAGGCTTCGCAATGCGCGCGCCGTACGGCCGGCGGCGTTTTTCACCCATTGCGCCTCATCCAGAATCAGCAGATGAAAAGGCTGGCGGGCCAGCACCTCGATATCACGCCACAACAGGGGGTAGGTGGTCAGCACCACGTCATGCCCGGCCATGCGGCAAAAATCCTCGGACCGCCCCGGGCCTTGAAGCGTCAACACACGCAAACCGGGCGCCATGCGCCGGGCCTCGGCCTGCCAGTTGAACACCAGCGAGGTCGGCACCAGCACCAGCGAAGGCCAGGTCGCCCGCCCTTCCTGCTTTTCGATCAGCAAATGCGCCAGCGCCTGCGCGGTTTTACCCAGCCCCATGTCGTCAGCCAGAATGCCGCCGAGTTGCTGCGCGCGCAGATACTGCAGCCAGGCCACGCCGTGACGCTGATAAGGCCGTAGCGTGACGCCCAGGCCTGCGGGCGATGCCACCGGCGGCGGACCACCCGTTCCCTGCAGCCGCTGCGCCAACTGGCGCAGCCCGGCATCGCCCTGCCATTGCCAGGCATCATGCAGGCCGGAGCGAACAGCGCCGGCATCCAGAAGCTCCAGACGCCAGGCATCCCAGGCCGACAGTCGCAGCGGGCCTTCCACGCGCTGCGGGTCGGTCAGCAAGTCCAGCATGGCGCCCACAATGGCCTTCAGCAAGGCCGCGGGCGCCTCTATGCGTTTGCCGCCGGGTGCACGCAGCTGAATCAGGGCCTGGTCGTCAATGGCAAACACCTGCCGGGCATTGAGCCAGCGATGATCACGCCGCAGCAGATCGGCCAGCAAGGGCGCGAGGTCCAGCGTGTCCCCAGCCACCTCGACACCCAGCGTCAGCAACCACGAGCCTTCGCGCGCCGGCAAGCCCAAGGCGCTCACCACGGGTGCGCGACCACGCATGGGCGCTGCGACTTCTTTGCCCAGTACCTCACCGGTATCGGGGCTGAGAATCAGGCGCCAGGCATCCACGGCCACGCTCTCATGCGCAAATCCGGGACGGACCACCACGGCCCAGCCCTGCGCCTGCAGGGCTGGCAGCTGATCGGCCCAAAAATCCCAAAAAAATTCTTCCTGCACCAGCGACCACAGGTGTTCATGGCCGACCGCCATCTCCTCGCTGCGCCACTGCAGGGAGTCTGCCGGCACGGGGTAAAGGCCGAGAGCCCACACACGATCCATGGCTTCGGCTTCCGCAGGCAAGTCGCGCCGCAGGCTGACCCGCTGGCCTTGCTTGTTTCTCAGCGGCTGGATCGCTGCGGCGCGGCTATTGAGCACGCTGGAAGGCGCCGGTGTTTCCCAATGCAGGCCATCGCGGGTGCCATAGGTCCAGTCGACCTGCACCACGGTAACACTGTCGCCGCGGGCGCCAAACGGGCCGCAGGGCTTCATGCCCAGCAAGCCGTCGCCGCGCGTCAGGGTTTGCAGCGTCAGGCGCGGGCGAAACCGGCCCGTCACCATGGCCACGCTGGCGGCAACATCCTCGCCGGCGTGAAGCCCTGGATCTGGCGTGTTCTTGCGGAGCGGCATGGGCGCCATTGTCCACGCCCTCCTCCGGTTTTTCGCCCCGCCCCCGCTCAAAAACCGATGTCCCAATCGGCTCTACAATTTGCGCTGTGTTCGAAAGAACACTTTCGCTGGGGGTGTTGCCGCCATGGTTATGGCTATGGGCGGTGACTGAGAAAGTCCCTTTGAACCTGATTGAGGTAATCCTCGCGCAGGGAAGCATGCGCCAGTCACTCCGCCATTCGAGCCGGGTGTCTGGCCAGCCGACCTGCCATTAATATGAACGGAACGGTTGATGGCCTCCACGCCCTTGTCTTCTACCAGTGGCAACACCGCGCTCACACCGCTGCCCCAAGGTGATCGCCTGTTTGGCTGGCGCGATCATGCAGCGCTCTGGCTCAGTCTGGGCGTGGGTCTTCTTGTCATGCAGGTCGGCGCCTACCTGGTGCCGGCGCTAGGCACCCAGGCGGCCCTCACCGTCATCATCTGTGGCTCCGTGCTGGGGGCCGGTCTGCTGGCCTGGACCGCCAAAATCGGCTGCGACAGCGGCCTGTCGAGCGCCGGCCTGATGCACGCCACCTACGGCAGCCACTTCGCGCGGCTGCCCGTGCTGCTGAACATCGTGCAGCTGATCGGCTGGACGACCTTCGAGCTGGTCGTCATGCGTGACGGCACGCTGGCCATCGCGCGCCAGTCAGGCGGTTTTGCGGGTGCCCTGTGGCCCTTGCTGACAACGCTGCTTTGGGGCAGCGTCCTGCTCTCCTTGCTGGCGGGCTCCATGATCAAGCTGGTGCGCAAGTTCATTGGCCGTTATGGCCTGCCATTGGTGATCGCGTCGCTGTGCTGGCTAAGCTGGCAATTTCTTTCCCGAGCCAGCGCTCAAGGCCTGGCGGAGTTGTGGTATCGCCCCGGCGCGGGTGGCATGAGCACGCTGTCGGCCCTGGACCTGGTGATCGCCATGCCCGTCTCCTGGCTGCCGCTGGTGGCTGACTTTGCGCGCCATGGCCGCAACGGCAACAGCGCGCTGCGCGGCACCTGGCTGGGCTATGCCATTGCCAACATCTGGTGCTATGCGCTGGGTCTGCTGGTGGCGCTCACGACGCCCAGCACGGATATGGTCGCCGCGCTGCTGCTGGCGCAAGGCGGGCTAATCGCCCTGGGCCTGATCCTGATCGACGAGGTGGACAACGCCTATGGCGACCTCTATTCGGGCTCGGTGGCCGGCCACAGCCTGCAGCCCGGCTGGAGTGTGCGGCGCTGGGGCATGGCACTGGCCGTGCTGTGCACCGCGCTGGCACTGGTGTTGCCCATGCACAGCCTGGAGCCGTTCTTGCTGATGCTCAGCTCGGTGTTTGTGCCGCTCTACGGCGTCATTCTGGCGCGTCTGGCCGGTCAGGACCATGTGGCCTCGCTGGTGACTGAACGCCGCGTGAACTACAGCGCCGTGATCATCTGGCTGCTGGGCGTGGCCTGCTACCACCTGTGCGCCCAACTGGCGCCCAGCTGGGGCGCGGCCCTGCCCACGCTGGTGCTGACTTTTGTACTGGCATGGGCGACCCGCGCCCGCTCCATCGACTCGGGCGTCAGCGCGGCAGCTTGATCGGCTTGAGCCGCATGGCCTGTGGCGCGTGGCCGTGGTTCAAGGGCCCGCTGCCCGCGCCGGTGCGCACTTTGGCTCCAGCCGCCAGCGCCCCGCGCACATAGGCATGCGCCGCCTGCACGGCCTCCAGCAAGGTGGCGCCCAGCGCCAGGTGTGCGGCAATCGCTGACGACAGCGTGCAGCCCGTGCCATGGGTGTTGGCACTGTGAATGCGCGGCGCTCGCATCCAGTGCGATTCACCCTGTTGCGTGACCAGCAAGTCACTCACGACCTCACCGGCCAGATGGCCGCCCTTGAGCAGCACCGCCGGTGCGCCCATGGCCAGCAGCTCTTTGGCGGCCAATGCCATCGCTTCTTCGCTGTCCAGTGGCCTGCCGACCAGCAAGGCAGCCTCGTCCAGATTCGGCGTGACCACGGCCGCACGTCGAAACAGTTCACGAACCAGTACCGCAATGGCAGGGTTGTCGATCAGCACGGCCCCGCTGGTGGCCACCATGACCGGGTCCAGTACCACGTTCGGAAGCGCATGGCGGTCAATCGCCTCCGCCACCGTCTGCACAATCTCGGGGGAATGCAGCATGCCTATCTTCACGGCATGCAAGCCAATGTCTTCGACCACCGCATCAATCTGGTCGCGCAGCATCTCGGGCGGGACGCCGTGAATCGCCCGCACCCCCCGCGTGTTTTGAGCGGTCAGGGCCGTGATCGCCGTCATGCCGTAACAGCCCAGCGCCGCAAAAGTTTTCAGGTCGGCCTGAATGCCGGCGCCACCGCCGCTGTCGGAGCCCGCTATAGACAGCACCCGGGGGTACTCAAATTCAAAAACCTCGTTAGTCATCCATTCACCCTCCGGCTTTCCCGCGCCTTCAATTCATCATCACACAATGCCCGCAGGCCTGCGGCGGCGGCATGTGGATCGCCCGCCGCGCACAACGCACTCACCACGGCCAGGCTGTCGGCCCCCGACCGCAGCACCTCGCGCGCATTGCCCGCATGAATGCCGCCTATGGCCACCAAGGGCAAGCGGGTGGCGGTGCGAACCACAGCCAGGCCCTCCAGGCCCCAGACCGTCTTGGTGTCGAGCTTCGTCGGCGTGGCAAAGACCGGGCTCACGCCAAGGTAGTCCAGGGGCAGCGCGGCGCTTTGCGCCACATCGTCCATGGACTCGACGGACCAGCCGATAAAAACCTCGGGCGGCAGCAATTTGCGCGCCGCATCCACCGGCAGGTCGCCCTGGCCCAGGTGCACGCCCTCGGCACCGCAGGCCAGCGCGATGTCAATACGGTCATTAATCACCAGCGGCACACGGTGCGGCGCCAGCAGCTTTTTCAGCATCAGGGCTTGCGCCAGAAACTCACGCGTTCCCAGGTTTTTTTCGCGCAACTGCACGCAGCTGACGCCGCCCTGTACGGCGGCAGCCACCACCTCGGCCAGCGGCCGGCCACGCATCAGCGACCGGTCGGTGACCAGGTACAGCCGCAAAACATCAGGGTTCAGTCTTGCCACGTTGCCAACTCCAGCCTGAGTCGCGTCTCAAACGTAGCCTGCTCCAGAAGTTGCAGTTCATCAAGCAGGCTCACCGCCATGCTGCCCACACCCAAACCGTGTGCCTGCACCTTCTCGGCCGCCACCTCACCAACCACGCCCAGAAAGGCCATGGCCGCCGTGGTGGCGCGCCAGGCATCGGGCTGCACGGCGCAGAACGCGCCTATGAGTGCCGTGGCCGAGCAGCCCACCCCGGTGATTCGCGTCATCCATGCGTGACCATTGGAAAGGCGGGCCCAGCGCCGCCGGGCATCAAACACGTGGTCAATCTCACCGCTCACACATACAGTACCTCCGGTACGCCCCGCCAGCGCTTGGGCAGCGCCCAGTGCGTCATTGGCGGCTGCGCTGCTGTCAACACCACGCGTTTTGACGGTGGCACCCGCGGTACTCATGATTTCAGAGCCGTTGCCGCGAATCACGGTGGGCAACGCGATGGCAAACAGACTCTCCAGCGCCTGGTTCCGGTATGGCGTGGCACCAGCCCCCACGGGATCAAGCACTGAGGGAATTCCGCGCTGTGCAGCGACCACCAACGCCAGCTTCATGCTGTCCACCCAATACGAATCCAGGGTGCCAATGTTGAGCACCAGCGCTTGAGCGATGCCCGCCATGTCACGCACTTCCTCATGGGCATGGGCCATGACAGGAGAGGCGCCGGCAGCCAGCAGGACGTTGGCATTGAAGCCCATCACCACCAAATTAGTGATGCTGTGCACCAGCGGTGAACGTTCGCGCACAGCCACAACATCGGACCAGAGATCAGAAGCAGAAAGTTTGAAAGCCATTTTTTCCTTGGGGCAAGAACACGGACAGGATCGGTGGTAGAAAATGCGGAACCCTGAGGCCAAGCGAACGGGCATCGTTCAATTCCAGCCCAATCCGCCTGTTCCAAATGCTTTGCCGCTGGCGATTATGGCGTAACGCCAGCCTGCGAGCGACCCAAAGACATCGCCACGAACGATGTGCAGCGTGGTATCGACGCTCGCCCGATACCCGAAGAAAAATGCCCCAAAACCCGCGCGATCGACCCGATGGCAGGCGTTGCACTGTGAAATAGCGTTGCGCCAGAATTCCCACGGGAATCCGTGTCGATGATTGGGATTCGGGTTGATCTGAAAACGGCCGTGATGGCAAGCTGGAAAGTCTTCTGCCGTTTTATACCTTCATGCCCCGCCTGTGCCCAAAACCACGGGAAGCTGAATCCTGCAGAAGATCTGCCTCAAGCACGGCCCTATCGGCCTCCTATGGCCCTGGCAATCGATTCGTTAATCGTCGCTTCGAGGTTCAGCCCCCTCAGAATGCCCAAGCCATTGGTAGTCGCCTGGATCACGGTCTGGTTGCGGATGGTCTGGCTATCCAGCGTGTTCTGGATAACCATCGCCAACGGCACGGTCACTGCGCCCGGATCCACCGTGTTGCCCGGACCGTTTTGTACCACGCGTACCTGCGACATGATTTGCTGCCCCAACACCGCGGCCTGCGCCGATGTGAGTTTGGCAACGTCGCCTATCTGGAGGACCGTGGAGGCCATCAGTTGGCCATTGATAAAGACCGCGCGATCAATGCCGAAGGACACCACAAGACCTGCCCCCAGGTCGAAGCCGCCGCGCAGCTGATCCAGTGCACGGTCGCTGACAGCCAGCCATACCGACTCCTGGTACGGCTGCTGCGGAATATTTTGTGCCTGGCTGGCGCCAGCCAACAGCAGACCGCACAGACCGGCGGCGAGCCAACGGTCAAGGTCAACACGCACATGCAGCAACGGTTTCATCAGAAATCTCCCGGACCTAGCGCAGGCATCGTCACACCCGCAAGGCCATCCCGGTTGACCCCGGCCGCCAGCGGCGCCTGGGGTGCGACGCGCCAGTCGGCCGCCCTATTGAAGTGCGCAGATTCCATGCGATTGTGAATGACGAACAGCAGGCGGCTTTGCCAGCTGGCCTCGAAAACCGGGCGCGCAACGGCGCGTGTGCCATTTGCGGGATCGCCAATCAGCACGCGGCCTGCGCGCAGCCCTTTAATCACGACAAAATGCTGGTATCCGCCCTCGTTGATCAGCACGATGGCAGGCACACGTGCCTCGGCCAGTTTGTCCAGCGCTTGCTCAAACCCATCCGCCTCGAAGCCTTGCGCATGCAAGAAGCGTTTCATGTCGAGCAGTGAAAAACCTTCGCGCTGTATTTTTTGCTGATCACCGTTTCTGTACATGTATTCGAAGACGGCCCCCTCGCTCACAGGGTAAGCGTAATGGTGCGTCAGCAGCGTGGCCACAGCGGCCGAACCGCAGCTGAAATCGTATTGCTGCAGCAATGTTCCGGCCAAGCGGGCCTGCCGGATGCTGGTGACAGGTATGGAGACATCACCGCCACCCATCGACGGAAAGTAAGCCGACGGCTCTCCGGCCATGGCTGGCAGTGTCACCACAGCAGCCATGAACGCCAGGGACCACAGCGGGCAACGCATGATGTCCTCCAGTCAATTCATCTGCAGGTGCAGAATCATGGCGTTCTGGATCAACACGTTGGCGCCGGAGTTCTGGATCACCAACGGCATCCCGCTCATGTTGGAGAACGCGCCGGCGCTGATGGTATTGGTGCCGGTCACCACATTGATGGCGGTGTTGCCGGCGGTTGTGCCGGTCAGCCTCATGTCGTTGCGCACGATCTCCGTGCCGCCACGATACTCATCCAGCGTGGCCGTACCGACGGGCCTGCCGAAACCGGCATGCCCGGCGCTGTACTCGGCGGCACCTGGTGTGGCCTGCTGTTCCTGCGGAGTTTGCGCAAGCAGCGAGGCAGGCAACAACAAGGCCAATGCAGCGCCAGCGAGCCAAGAGATGTGAAGTGCTTTCATCGGGTGCCCTTTCTATCCGTGCTAGCGCAAAACCGGCATCAACCCTGGCATACGGGGCCACGATTGATGCCGGCTATTGGCTTACCGGCCGACCGCCAGGTTGGCCTGTATGTTCACGCTTTGCTGAACCAACGAGGAAATCCCGCTGTTCTGGCTCGCGATCATGATGCCGGCCGCCGATTGCCCGACGCTGGTCATGCTGTTGGCCATGCTGAAGGTGCCCGCGTTGACGCTGTTGCTACCGCCAGCGCCGCCGGAGCCGCCCTGGCCCACGCCGCCGGTGCCGCCAGCGGCCGTGTTGACACCACCATTGCCCGCGCCACCGGTGCCACCCGTGCCACTGCCTCCGGCACCACCGTTGCCGGCGGTGTTGCTGCCGTTGCTGGCGCTACCATTGGTGGCGCTGCCGTTGCTGGCCAATCCGCCAGAACCGCCGGTACCTGCGCCGCCAGTACGGGTGCCGCCACCGCCATTTGCGGTTGAAGTCCCGCCGCCCCCGCCAGCGGCACCATTGCCCCCCGAGCCGCTAGCGCCCGCAGTGCTAAGAGTGCCATTGGCGTTGCCACCACTGGCATTGCCGCCATTGCCGCCGCCGTCACCGTTGGCCGCTGATGGACCACTGCCGTTGCTACCCGCAGCGGACCCACCTCTGCCGAGAGCACCATTACCGGCCGTGGCGCTGCCATTGGTGGCGCTACCGTGGGTGATGGCGCCATTGGAGGCACTGCCGCCAGTCGCCCCCACTGCCCCTACGCCGCCGGCGCCATTGCCACCGAGACCCGTCCCGGAACTGGTACCGCCTCTGCCCGTGCCACCGTGGCCCCCATTGCCAGTGCCTCCGGCAGCGGATCCGGTGTTGTAGGCATAGTTGCCCAAGCCATGCACGGTGTTGCCGGTGACAACGCCATTAAGGGTACTGGTGGCCGTGGCCGTGGTCACGTTGAAGGCGTTGCTGAACGTACCGGTGGAGCCGTTGTTGAGTGCTGCCGACCGGGCAGCGCTGGCAAGCGCCTGGCCGGAATTCTTGTTGCTGCTATTGTCGGAATTGTTGGTACTCTTGTTGTTGGCTTGATCCGAATTGTTTTGCGTTGCTGTGGAATTCTCGTTGGCCTGCGGCCCACTTCCGCCTTGGGTCGAGGTAGCAGTCGCGGTTTGATTTCCGGTCGTTGCAGTAGTAGTACCGCTGGTACCGTGGTTGGTCGGGTTTGCCCATGCGGAAACGAATGCAAGGGCGATCGCCGAAGCCAGAAGTGTCTTTTTCATGGAGCCTCCTTGTTGATTAATGAACAACTTTCTTGGTTGAATTGCGTGACCGCAAATCGTTAGAAAGTCAGCAACTTCAATGCCAACCTCTGCCTTCCCGAAGTAACCCCACGGCGCTGCTGAGGAAAATAGGATTGCCCCTGATGTGAAGGTCGAAAATAACGTCAATGCGATGGAGTTCAGCGCCAAACTGTCACAGTTTTGAGACGGTCGCTTCACCACCTTGATGGCAGCAAGGTTTGTTGTCACTTCGAAATTTGGCCTTGCGGTTGTGTGCAAATACCACCGCAGACGCGTTGGCGATGCATGACGGCCACTGTCACGTCGCTGTTACACGGTAAAAAGGCAGTGACCGGCGGGTCCATCTGCCGCCTGACCTGATGCCATGGAAAACAACGAGCAACGCCATGGGCACAGTTTTTCTCTGTGCCTGACAACATCGATTGGCAGTGCATCAAGCGTGTGACGGTGCATCACTCCCGATACGACAGATCACTTTTGCTTACAACTTGTTTCTTGCCGTCAAGTGCAACGAGCACCTACGCTACATGCAAGCAAAAAGAAGGTCCACGCCGTGCGACCGTGGCAAGAAAGGAGGGCGCGATGAACAATTCACGCCGTGACGGAGCATCGGCCATCCTGGCCTGTTCCGCGCTCGCCATGACTGCTACGGCGACCTATGCACAGGGTGTTCCGGCCGCCAATGATGCGGCAGAAACGCGCATCGAACAGTTGCAGCAGCAGGTCACGGAGCAAGCCCAGCAGATTAAAGCACTCAGACAAGCCGTGACGGAACAGGAGGCGCGTCACCGCGAATTGCAACGTGCACTGGGCCAGGAGCCTCGCCCCGCCGCAGGGGCTATCGAAGGTGCCGCTCCATCCATGGAGGCGGCGGGCACGAGCAACGCAACAGAGACGTCCCAGCGAGCCGTGCGCATAGGGGTTGCGCCAAGCCAGGAGCCTTCACCCCCATCCGTAGCCCCATTGTTTGAGCAGCCCGGGATTCTCACGCCCAAAGGCAAATTCGTACTGGAGCCATCGGTCCAGTACGTCTATTCATCGAGCAATCGGGTAGCGCTGGTAGGCTTCACCATTATTCCGGCGCTGCTGATAGGCCTGATAGATGTTCGTGAGGTTAAGCGCAACACGATCACGGGCGCCCTGACGACACGCTACGGCCTGAGCAATCGATTCGAGGTGGAGGCCAGATTGCCGTACGTGTACCGGTCCGACTCGACCATCAGCCGCGAGGTATTTACAAATTCGGCTTCTGACACTGCGTTCAACAGCAGCGGCAGGGCCCTTGGTGATATCGAACTCGCGGCCCGCTACCAGCTCAACGAAGGAGGCGGGAATCGGCCATATGTCATTGGCTCGTTGCGCTTCAAGTCTCGCACAGGCAAAGACCCTTTCGACGTTGTCACTGACTGCGTCACGCGCTGCGTTGGGAATACAACGGGAACAGGTTTACCGCTGGAGTTGCCTACCGGCTCAGGCTTTTACTCCTTGCAACCGGGGCTGACGTGGCTGTTCCCGTCTGATCCCGCCGTTTTCTTCGGGGGTATCAGCTACACCTATAACTTCAAGCGCAGCAATGTGAGTCGCCTGGTACTTAACGGCGAGCGGGAGTTTATCGGTACGGTGGAGCCCGGCGGTATCTTTGGCGTCAATTTCGGTATGGGCCTCGCACTCAACGAAAAATCATCTTTCAGCGTGGGCGTTGAGCTCAACTCGGTCGGCCGCACACGTCAAAACGGAGAGCCGGTACGAGGCTCCGTAAGGACCCAGCTAGCCAGCATGCTGCTGGGCTATTCGTACAGATACAGCGACAAGACAGCGTTTAGCGTCACGGTTGGTGCAGGCCTCACGCGTGACTCTCCGGACCTCACCATGACCTTCAGAATTCCGATGTCATTCTGAAGGCAATGCCATGGAACGGCGAAAGGTTCTTTGCGTCGGTTGGGAGGAGCACTCCTCCGAGGTGACCGAGCATTTGCGGGCAGGTGGCTGGGAAGTACTGGCCTCGCCTGATCTTGCCACGATGCAACGCATCCAGGCGCAGCAGCATGCACAGGTTGGCGTGCTGTTGCTCAAAAATTCCCCCCCTGAGCGACTGGGCTCGCTTGAACAGTGTCTTCGCCTATTACGCAATGTGGAGTGGGTCGGCGTTTGCCACGCCGAAGCACTCAACTCGGCAGCCCTGCGCGAATTGGTTTTGAGCTACCTTTTTGACTACCACACGCAGCCGGTGGACTGGCGGATTCTCGACCTCACATTGGGCCACGCCTTTCGCCGTGCCCAATTGCGTCGCCGTGACAATGAGTACCTGCAGACCGCAGGCTGCATGGGCATGGTCGGGCACAGTGCGGCGATAGTGCGATTGCAGCAACAGGTCCGCAAGGTAGCTGTTACCGAGGTACCGGTACTCATTGGTGGAGAAAGCGGCAGCGGAAAAGAACTTGCCGCACGTGCCATTCACCAGTGTTCCCCGCGGGCCCGCGGGCCATTCATCGCCATCAACTGCGGCTCAATCGCCCCGTCCCTGATTCATTCGGAACTGTTCGGCCATGAGCGCGGTTCATTCACTGGCGCAACGGCAGGAAGGCAAGGACTGATCGAATCAGCCAGTGGCGGCACCATATTCCTGGACGAAATCGCTGACCTGCCGCTTGAACTACAGACCAACCTCCTGCGGTTTCTACAAGAGCACACCATTCATCGTGTTGGCTCCACTCGCAACCTGCATGTCGACGCCCGCGTGATTGCGGCGTCGCACGTGGATCTGGCAGACGCCGTCGCATCGGGCCGGTTTCGCGACGACCTGTTCTACCGTTTGAACGTACTTCCTCTTGCGGTGCCATCCCTGCGGGAAAGAAAGTCCGATGTGCCTGAACTGGCACAACATTTTTTGCAGCGCTGCATGGCCGACAAGCACCAAAGACGGGTGGAAGGCTTTAGCCAGCAAGCCATGACTGCCATGATGTCTCATGGGTGGCCAGGCAATGTGCGAGAACTGTGCAACCGTGTGCAGCGTGCCATCGTAATGACTGATCAGCGATTAATCACGCCTGCCGATCTAGGACTGGCAGTAGAAAGCAGTGCCATCGGTATCGGACTAGACGCCGCGCGCACCACGGCGGAACGGGACGCTATTGCACTGACCCTAGGCCGTGTTCACCGCAACATTACCCACGCCGCGCGCGAATTGGGCATTTCGCGCATGACACTGTACCGACTCATGGACAAACACGGCATCGCGCTAGGCGCCGAGTAA
>NZ_BCYO01000019.1 GCF_001598235.1 Polaromonas jejuensis NBRC 106434
GCGGCACCCATTTCTGAACTCGGACTCATCCCCGCCCGCATTTTTTGCCGTTGCGGGTTTTTTTGATTACAGGGCCATGCTATGAGTAGTGCTCCTCACGCATTTAGGATGTCTGCCCCATCCATTTGTGCCACACCGGCGGCCACCAGCTCGGCGCACAGTTGATCTATCCATGACCGAAGCGGGATGTCGGCAAAAAACCGTTCTCTGATCTGTGTGATGTAGGTAGTTGCCATGGCCCATTGCGCAAAAGCCTCAAAGGACTGCCTTTGGGTTTCCAGTAATTTGAACTTGAGCAAAACCTTCACGGCATGGTGCGCGTGCCGGCTGGGGTTTGCCGCAAAGGAATCCAGGCGGCTGCGTGCTCGCGCCAGTATTTCGGGCGTGTAGGCAAAGACTCGACCATGGCCCGGAATAACGATTTTGGGATCCAGCCTTTCAATCATGTCCAGTGTTGCGGCAACCTCCGCAAAGGCATCGGCGCCTTCCAGCTCGGGAAACACCACGCCGAAGCCGTTTTCCCACAAGGCATCGGCAGAGATCAGGGTTTTGCTGGCGGGCTCAAAAAAAACCACTGAATGAGGATCGTGGCCGGCCGCCGCATGTACCTGCCAATCGGCGGAGCCGAATCGCAGCTGCGTTCCTGGCTGGAGGGTACGGTCGAACTTGAATCGGGGGCATCGCTGGCCGGTAGGCACATAGGTGAGCGCCACCGCATCCCATTGAGCGACCTGCCGGGCATGGCCTGGTGGAATCATGGTTCTAAGGCCCGGATAACGGGCCTGCAGCGCTGCATTGCCCCCGCAGTGGTCGCTGTGCAAATGGGTGTTGACGAGAGCGTCGAGGGGGCGCTGTCCCAAAAGCCCCTCTACCAGCGCCAGCGTCTGTGCCGCGTGGGTGCAGTAGCCGCTGTCGACCATCAAGGTCTCATTCCCATCGATGAACAGAATATTGTTCGCGGATAGCCAGCCACGTTCGAAAACGTGAACTCCCGAAGGTAGC
This sequence comes from Polaromonas jejuensis NBRC 106434, assembly GCF_001598235.1. Classification (GTDB taxonomy): domain Bacteria; phylum Pseudomonadota; class Gammaproteobacteria; order Burkholderiales; family Burkholderiaceae_C; genus Polaromonas; species Polaromonas jejuensis. The sequence continues at coordinate 1,003 of NZ_BCYO01000019.1, forward strand.
TTGGGCGTAGGCATTAGCAAGCGGCCACGGCAAAAACCTCAGGCCGGCGCGCGCAACTCGCGCCTGAGAATTTTTCCGACATTGGTCTTGGGCAGGTCATCGCGAAACTCAATATATTTGGGGCGCTTGTAGCCGGTGAAGTGCTGCTTGCAGTAAGTGGCAACGTCGTCTTCGGTCAAGGTGGGGTCATTCTTCACCACAAACACCTTGATGGCCTCGCCCTGCTTGTCGTCTGCAACGCCGACGGCGGCGCATTCGACAACACCCGGGCACAGGGAGATCACGTTTTCAAGCTCGTTGGGGAAGACATTGAAGCCGGAGACAATGATCATGTCTTTTTTGCGATCAATGATCCTGGTGTATCCGTACTCATCCATGATGCCGATGTCGCCGGTACGCATGAAGCCGTCGCGGGTGAAGGCCTTTTCGGTTTCCACCGGCTGGCGGTAATAGCCAGTCATCACCTGCGGGCCCCTGATGCAGATTTCACCGGGCTGGCCAGGGGGCAGAGACTTTTCATCGTCGTCCTTGATGGCCACCTCAATACCCGGCAACGGCAAGCCAATGGTGCCCGTGAACTTCTTGTTGGTCACCGGGTTGTTGGTGCCGATGGCGCAGGTCTCGCTCATGCCCCAGCCTTCGATCATGGGGCATCCGGTGATTTGCAACCAATGTCTGGCCGTGCCTTCAGAGGCCGCCATGCCGCCGGCTTGCGACACGCAAAGGCCGGAAAAATCAACGCTCTTGAACTGCGGATGCTGCAGCAAGGCATTGAACAGCGTATTGACCGCCGGCAGCATGTGAAAGGGCCGCTTTTTCAGGACGTCGATGAATTTGCCGATATCGCGCGGATTGGGTATCAGCGTCAGATGAGCGCCCCAGCGGATGACCAGCAGGCAGAGCGTCAGCGCGAAGATGTGATACAGCGGCAAGGCGGCAATGTTGTTGGTCTTGCTGACATCACCGACCCGTTTCAGTGCCGGCGTGAACCACGCCTCGGCTTGCAAAATGGCGGCGACGATATTGCGATGCGTGAGCACCGCGCCTTTGGAGATGCCCGTGGTGCCGCCCGTGTATTGCAAAAAGGCGATCGAATCGAGATCGCTTTGCACCGGCTTGAGGCTCTGGCGGCCGCCCTCGGCCAGCGCACGCTTGAACGGTGTGACCGCGCGGCCCTCGCCCAGGGGCAGCTTGTACGCCGGAACCAGCTTGGCAAGATGACGGACTGCGAAGGTGATCCAGTGCCCATACCAGAAGCCGAGCAGATCCCCCATGGATGCCATGACGACGTTCTTGACGGGAGTGCGCGTGATCACTTCTGCCAGCGTGGCGGCGAAATTCTCCAGAATCACAATCGTGGTGGCGCCCGAGTCCTTGAGCTGGTGTTCCAGCTCGCGCGCGGTATAGAGCGGGTTGACGTTGACGCAGGTATAGCCGGCCCGCAAAACGGCCGCCATGGTGACGGCGAATTGCGGCACGTTGGGCAGCATGATGGCCACCCGTGCGCCAGGCTCCAGGCCCAGGTTTTGCAGCCAGGCGCCCAGGGCCGAGGACAGCTCGTCGAGTTGCCCGTAAGACATCCAGCGCTCCATGCACACCGAGAAAGGCTTGGACGCATTCTTTTTGAAAGCGTCTTCCAGCAGATGGTTGAGCGAGCGGAACTGCTCGGGGTCTATCTCGTGCGCAACGCCGTCGGGGTAACTCTTGAGCCAATGCTTGTTCATGGACACTCCTTGCGGCCCATTGTGAAAGGCGGGCGCTTGAACGCGTATGGGGCTTGTCCTAATGCTGGCCTAGCGCGAGGCGCCAGCCGCGAGTAAATGGGTCAAATGGGTCTCGCAGGTGACAGCGTCTTCTTCAAACAGGGTACGTATCCACGCTGACTCACGCCTGTCGATCACCTCGAGAAACTCGTCTGCACCGCGCATGTCGGCAAAGGCGTCAAAGCCGCTTTCCAGGAAATGCTGGAGAGAGGTCAGGCCCGCCGTTGCCGCCGGGCGGCGCATCATCCTGAGCAAGGTGCGCAGCCCCGGCATGCGTGTCAGGCGGTTCAGCGCATGCCCCAGACGCAGCACCACTTCCAGTTGCCGCTGCCGGGCCGCAGCGTCTCCCACGCCGCGCCAGCAACGGATATAGAGGGCGCATTCGCTGCCTGCGGGGTGGCCCGATTTGTCGGCGAGCCACTGCCTGGCCATCAAGTCGTCCAGCTGCTCCGTCAGCGCATGCACCTCGGCCAGCGCGGCGGCGGTGTTGACCACCGCTTGCGGAAAGAGCCTGGCGATGGTGCCGGCAATGCGGGCAAACTGCTGATCGCGGTCGGCATAGTCCTTGTCGCTGTAGAGCTCGTTCAGGAAGAAAGCGGTCGCCGTCTTATAGCGCGGGCTGTGCAGCAGGTTGGCATAGGTCGCCTTGAAGCGGCGCGCCTGAAAGCGTTTGACGTCAGCACTCGCCTGCGCCAGCCCGGGATAGGCCGCATGCTGCAGCCTAAGCTGTGCCACCGTTTGCAGGGCTTGGTGAATGTCGTGTGCAGAGGCATCCATATCAGCCGGAGTTTATCCAGCTTCGGTCTAGAGACCGTGCTCTATTGAAACCTCGGGGCCCCATGAGAAACTGCAACGATGCAAAGAAGAACGCTTCTCAGGCTTGGCGCGCTGTCAGCCGCCGCGCTGGCCGCTGCCGGAGGCTTTGCCTCTTTGTGGCAGCCGGGCTGGCAAGGCGGCGCGCTAAGTTCAGGCGGCCGCGAGGTGTTTGCCGCGGTCGGCCTGGCGGTGCTGGACAAAAGCCTGCCCGCTGAGGCGGCCGCTCGCCAGGCGGCGCTCAAGGGCTTGCTCGGCCGGGTCGACGCCCTGGTGCGGGCGCTGCCGCCGCACGCGCAGGGCGAATTGTCGCAACTGCTGTCGCTGCTGGCCAGCAGCGCGGGGCGGCGCACGCTGGCGGGTCTCCGCCCGCCCTGGCCGGAGGCTTCGGTGGCGCAGCTCCAGCAAGCCCTCCAGGGCATGCGGCTGTCGGGTCTGGCCTTGCGTCAGCAGGCCTATGGTGCTTTGCATGACATCACGGCGGGCGCCTACTTCTCGGATGAGGCCAGCTGGCCCCTGTTGGGCTACCCCGGCCCCCAGAACATCTGAGTATCCATTCGGCGCGAATGAAAGCAGCATGAGTCAATTGCCGGACCCGATCCGCGAGGGGATTCAACGCGGCTGGAAGGTATTGGGCGGGGCCATGGGCCCGGTCCCCGAAAAAATCGTCTGCGACGTGGCCATCATAGGCAGTGGCGCGGGTGCCGGCATCAGCGCCGAGCTGCTGGCCAAGGCCGGGCTGCAGGTGCTGATCATCGAAGAAGGGCCGTTGAAGAGCAGCCACGACTTCCATCAGAAAGAGTCCGAGGCCTATCCTTCGCTCTACCAGGAAAGCGCGGCGCGCAAAACCGAGGACAAGGCCATCAGCATTTTGCAGGGCCGCTGTGTGGGCGGCTCCACCACGGTCAACTGGACCAGCTCTTTCCGCACACCGGCCGCCACGCTCCAGTTCTGGCAAGAAAGGTTTGCCCTGAGCGGCTACACCGCGCAAGCCCTGGCGCCGTACTTCGCGCAGGCCGAGCAGCGCCTGAACATCACGCCGTGGCCGGTGGCACCCAATGTCAACAATGAGCTGCTGCGCCGTGGTGCGGCCCAGCTCGGGATTGCCACGGCGGCGATCTCGCGCAATGTCAAGGGCTGCTGGAGCCTGGGTTCCTGTGGCCTGGGTTGCCCGACCAACGCCAAGCAATCCATGCTGGTCACCACCATTCCCGCGGCGCTGGACCTGGGCGCACGGCTGTTGACCGAAACCCGGGCCGAGCACTTCGAGTGGTCCAACGGCCAGGTGAGGGCGCTGGTCTGTCGCTCTGTAGCGCCAAATGGGGCGCTGGCCAAGGCAGGACGGGCGCAATCAGCTATCAAAGTAGTAGCTAGACATTACGTGCTGGCCGGCGGTGCGATCAATTCGCCGGCGGTGTTGCTACGCTCCGGCGCGCCCGACCCGCATGGCCGTTTGGGCGCCAGAACCTTTTTGCATCCGGTGCTGATGTCGTCCAGTGTCTTTGCGCAAAAGGTGGAGGCCTGGAATGGCGCACCCCAGTCGGTGTACACCGACCACTTTCTCGACACCCAGGCGATAGATGGGCCCATGGGCTACAAGCTGGAGGCGCCGCCGCTGCACCCGATGATTTTTGCCGCCACGGTGCCGGGCTTAGGCCAGCGCCAGCATGAGCTGCTGAAGACTTTCCCGCACAACCACACGCTGCTGGCGCTGCTGCGCGATGGCTTCCATGACGAGGCGCCGGGCGGTCAGGTCAGGCTGCGTGGGGACGGCTCGGCGGTGCTGGACTACCCACTGACCGACTATGTGATGGAGGGCGGCCGCCGGGCGCTGCTCTCCATGATGGAAATCCAGTTTGCCGCTGGTGCCCGGCAGGTCTTGCCGCTGCACGAAATGGCCGAGCCCTACACCTCCTGGGCGCAGGCACGCGAGGCGGTGAAGGCCCTGCCCATGAAACCCCGGCTGGTCAAAATCATGAGCGCGCATGTCATGGGCGGTTGCGGCCTGGCGGGCAGCGCGCAGTGGGGCGTGACGCGACCGGATGGCGTGCACTGGCAGCTGGACAATCTCTCGATTCACGATGGCTCGCTCTTTCCGACCAGCATAGGGGCCAATCCGCAGCTGTCGATTTACGGCGCGGTGAACCGGCTCGCGCAAGGCCTGGCGAAAAGGCTGACGGGCCGCGACGTCGCATTGGCCTGACATGCTGGCCCAGCTGCAAAGAGGGATCACCCTGTCGCTGCTCGCGCTGGCCTGGGCCTGGCTGCTTTACTTCGCAGGCAGCTCCCCGGTGCTGGCCATGGCCGGTTTCCTGGTGCTGACGCTGGGCTACACCGGCTTTCTGGCGCTCGAATTCCTGCTCGCGCGGCATGTCAACCAGGCCGATCCGGTACCCCCGGCCACCTGGCGGGAGCTGCTTGGCGCCTGGCGGGGTGAGGTCTGGACGGCGCCGCAGGTTTTCTGCTGGCGCCAGCCTTTCCGCGCCCATGCCATTCCCGACCAGCTGACGCCGTCCGCGCCGGGGGCGGGGCGCCGCGGCGTGCTGCTGGTGCACGGGTTTTTCTGCAACCGGGGCTTCTGGACGCCGTGGCTCAGGCGCCTGCAGGGCAGTGGCCATGCCTTCGTGGCCGTCAACCTGGAGCCGGTGTTCGGCGCCATCGACGACTATGTGCCGCAAATCGAGGCGGCGGTCCAGCAGCTGACCCAGGCCACCGGGCTGCCGCCGCTGCTGGTCTGCCACAGCATGGGCGGGCTGGCCGCGCGGGCCTGGCTGCAGCGCATGAAGGCCGAGGCGCGCGTGCACCATGTGGTGACCATAGGCACGCCGCACCGCGGCACCTGGCTGGCGCGCTTTGGCCATGGCCACAACAATCGCCAGATGCGTTTGCTGTCCGACTGGCAAGCCCGGCTGGACCACGACATGCCCGCGGACCGGCACGCGCTGTTCACCTGCTGGTATTCCAATTGCGACAACATCGTGTTTCCGGCCTCCACCGCGACCCTGGTCGGGGCAGAGAACCGGCTGGTGCGCGGCGCGGCCCATGTGCAGATGGCCTTCTTGCCGCCGGTGATGGACGCGACGCTGGCCTGGCTCGACGAGCCGCCGCCTTGATCAGCGCTCGATGAGCTTGTCTTCCGGCAACAGCGCGTCGGCGGGCAGCTCGCTCAGGTGCTTGAGTTGCGCATACAGCGGTGTGAAATCCGGCGTCGTCATGTCAAACAGCTGCTGGAAGCTGTCGATGACGAAATAGGTTTGCTGGTAGCTGTCGATCTTGTAGCGCGTGCGCATGGCGCGCAGCACATCGAGCGCGATCCGCTGCGGCTCGCCGCTTTTCACGGCATGGACCAGCTCGCCCGAGGAGCTCAAGATGCCGGCGCCATAGGCCCGCAAGCCATTCTTTTGGCGCATCAGCCCGAACTCGATGGTGTACCAGTAGAGCCGCGACAGCTGCTCGCAGGCGCCCAGCCGGTGTGCCTTCAAGCCACCCGCCCCATAGGCCTGTATGTGGTCGGCAAACACCGGCTCAAACAGCAGCGGCACATGGCCAAACAGGTCGTGAAACACGTCGGGCTCGACGATGTAGTCAAACTCGGCCGGAGTGCGAATCCAGTCGGTGACCGGGAACTTGCGGTTGGCCAGCAGCGTGAAAAACGGCACTTCCGGAATCAGCCCGGGCACGGCCACCACTTCCCAGCCGGTGGCCTTGAACAGCCGCTCGTTGATGTCTTCGAAGCGCGGGATCTGGTCTTTCGCGCCCAGGGACGGCAGGGCCGCGAGGAATTCGTCGCAGGCGAGGCCGGGCACCAGGGCGGACTGGCGCTCATACAGCTTGTGGTAGGTGGCATGGTCTGCCGCCGTGTAGGCAGCGTAGTTTTGCGGGCAGGTGTAGTCGGCGCCCGCGCGGCTGTAGTCGCCGCGCGGCGGGCGTTCGCTGGCCCCATAGACAACGGGTTCGACGGCCATGTTTCTTACTCCTTCAGGTAGCCTTTTTCGGCTCGAGCACGCCACGCCGCATCTGGTCCAGCTCCAGGCTCTCGAACAGGGCCTTGAAATTGCCCTCGCCAAAGCCGTCGTTGCCCTTGCGCTGGATGAACTCAAAGAAGATAGGGCCCAGCTGGTTTTCGCTGAAGATCTGCAGCAGCAGCTCTTGCGGTGTGCCGTCCACCAGAATATTGCGTTGCTGCAGGGCGTGGATGTCTTCCTGCAAATTTGGAATGCGCTTGGGCAGCAGCTCGTAATAGGTGTCGCTGGTGCTCAGCAGTTTCACCCCGCTCATTTGCAGCGCATCCACCGTGTCGTAGAGGTTGGTGGAGCCCAGGGCAATGTGCTGGATGCCTTCGCCGTGGTAGCGGTCCAGGTACTCCTGGATTTGCCCGGCCTTGTCGTTGCCTTCCTCATTGATGGGGATGCGGATCTTGCCGCAGGGGCTGGTCATGGCCTTGCTCTTCACGCCGGTGGACTGGCCTTCGATGTCGAAGTAGCGGATTTCGCGGAAATTGAACAGGCGCTCGTAAAAGCCGGCCAATTCGTCCAGCCGACCCCGGTACACGTTGTGCGTCAGGTGGTCGATGTAGGTCAGGCCGTGGCCCACGGGGTTGAGTTCGGCGCCCGGCAGGGGCTCGAAGTCCACGTCAAAGAAGCTGATGTTGCCGATCTCGCTGGGCTGGGCGCCGTTTTTGCCGCGCCATTTGTCGATGAAGTAAATCAGCGAGTCGCCAATGCCCTTGATGGCCGGGATGTTCAGCTCGCCCGGGCCGGCGTGGTCGGCGTAGCCCCAGGCGCCCAGGGATATGGCGCGTTCATAAGCGGTCTTGGCATCCTGCACGCGGAAGGCAATCGCACACACGCTGGGCCCGTGCAGGCGCGCAAAGCGCTGGGCAAAGCTGTCGGGCTCGGCATTGATGATGAAGTTGATCTCGCCCTGGCGGTACAGGGTCACGTTTTTGCGGCGATGGCGGGCCACGGCCTTGAAGCCCATGTTCTCAAACAACTGGCCCATGGCGACCGGGTCGGGGGCGGCGTATTCGACGAATTCAAAGCCGTCGGTGCCCATGGGGTTGTCCCAGGCGGTGCCGCTTTCGAGAGTGTGGGGTGCGTTCATGCGTGTTTCCATTAAGAAGTTAATTCGACTGTACGAGCGCCTGCGGTATTTTTTTATGCGAATTAGGGCGCTGAATTGTCATTCAACGCAGGAAACCTGCAAAATATAAAAATGGAAACACTTGACAAGCTAGACCGGCAGATTTTGCGCAGTCTGCAGGCCGATGGCCGCGCCACCTACGACCAATTGGCCGAGCAGGTCGGCCTGTCGCCCAGCGCCGTGCTGCGCCGCGTCAAGCGCCTGGAGGAAAGCGGCGTGATCGACCGCTATGTGGCGCTGGTCCGGCCCGAAGCGGTCGGGCTGGGGCTGACGGCCTACCTCAATGTGCGCCTGGAAAAGCACACCGAAAGCCACAAACGCAATCCCATGGACCTGTTTCGTGCCAGCGTGCAGACCTGGCCCGAGGTGGTGGAATGCGCGGCCCTGACCGGTGAAATGGACTATTTGCTGCGCGTGGTGGTGCAGGACATGGCGCATTACAGCCGTTTCATCATGGACACCCTGCTCAAGCACCCCAGCGTGCAGGACTGCAAGACCAGTTTTGTGCTGGACCGGGTCAAGGCGACCACGGCCGTGCCCCTGTAGGCCCTGCCGGCCCTGAAAAGCCCGGCCCAAATACCCGGACCAGGACCAGGCGGCAGTGGTTTAATTCGCAGGGGTTCGTGCAGCGGCCGGCACCGGATGCTGCGGCGCCCTGGTCATTCGCTGCTTGAGGCTGGAGTTGCTACTGTTTTGATAGCCTCTGGCGCCCTATCCTGCTGGGCTCAGGGCTGATTTGACTGCAATCTGGAAAGTTGGGGCATTGCAAAGATCCCGGATAAAGGCCCTAGAGTTTCTTGCCTAGGGGAAAACCCTTATATTTACGCCATGGTTTCACCCGGCACCCTTTTAAAAGCATCCCTGGAGGCGAGCAAAGGCTTCTTTCGCCCGCCCGAGGAGGAGCACCCGCCGGCCGCACCGCTCGCCAGGCCGGTCATGGTGCCGATTCGCTCCATGGGGCCCAGCCACGCCGAGCGCATCACCAGGCACCTGCTGGCGCTGAGCGAACATGACCGCTATCTGCGCTTTGGCTACATGGCCAACGACGAGCAGATTCAACGCTATGTGAACGGGCTCAATTTTGAGCGCGACGAGATTTTCGGCATCTACAACCGCCAGCTGCAGCTGATCGCCATGGCGCACCTGGCCTTCTCGACCGACCCGGAGCTCAAGAGCTGCGCCGAGTTTGGCGTTTCCGTGCTGGCCCAGGCGCGGGGCCGCGGCTATGGCGCGCGCCTGTTTGAGCGCGCCGTGATGCATGCCCGCAACGAGGGCGTCGGCATGATGTTCATCCATGCGCTGAGCGAAAACACCGCCATGCTCAACATCGCCCGCAAGGCCGGCGCCACGATAGCGCGCGATGGCTCCGAGAGCGAGGCCTACCTCAAGCTGCCACCGGCCGACCTGGATTCGCGCGTGACCGAAATGGTCGAAGAGCAGATCGCCCAGACGGATTACCGTCTCAAGGTCCAGGCCAAGCAGTTCTGGGACCTGCTGGCCATGGTGCAGGAAGTGCGGCGCGGCGTGCGCGATGGGCTTGACCGCATGCGGACGTAGGGGGGCGGTGGTCCCCCGGTTTGCTCACGGCGCCCGGCGCCCGCTCGCCGGGTCATGAAATTGCCGGGTGCGGCCAGGCGCTGCCTTCGTCGGGGGCCTCGCCGCTGATCGGCGGCATCGCGCCATCAAAAATTTCAGCTATCCTAGGCAGCTTCTCAACTACCGACCGCCCTCACGTGTCCGACGTCCCCCCCAGTCGATCTTCCAAGCCGGAAGACAAACGCGGCTTTTTGCAAAAGCTCGCAGAAATGCTTCATCCCGGTCCCGACTCCCGGGACGAGTTGATCGAAACCCTGGTGGAAGCACAGGACAACGAAGTCATAGGCGCCCAGAGCCGCGAGATGCTGGAAGGCGTGATCCGCATGGCCGACATGACGGCCGGCGACGTGATGGTGGCTGCCCCGCGCATGGATGTGATCAACATCGACGCGCCGTTTGACGAGCTGCTGCACCTGGTGATAGACACCGCCCACTCGCGCTTTCCGGTCTACGAGGGCGAGAAGGAAAACATCCTGGGCATCCTGATGGCCAAGGATTTGCTCAAGCTGCAGCGCGCACCCGAGCTCAACATCCGCGCCTTGCTGCGTCCCGCGACCTTCGTGCCCGAGAGCAAGGGGCTGAACGACCTGCTGCGTGAATTTCGCGACAACCACAACCACCTGGCCATCGTCATCGACGAGTTTGGCCGTGTGGCTGGCCTGATCACCATTGAAGACGTGCTCGAGCAGATCGTCGGCGAAATCGAGGACGAGTTCGACATCGAGGAAGACGAGGGCGATATCTTCGGCCTGGCCGACCACACTTACCGGGTCAGCGGCGACACCTCGATTGAGCGGGTCAACGAGGCCTTTGGCGTGACCATGCCCGAAACCGATTTCGACACCATAGGCGGCCTGGTCGCCCACGAAATGGGCCATGTGCCCAAGCGCGGTGAGCATTACGCGCTGGCTGGCCTGCAGTTCACGGTGCTGCACACCAAGGGCGGTGCCGTGCGCTGGTTCAAGGTCTCGCCGGTTGCCGTTCCCGCCCCCGAAGCATTCTGAAAGGCCGGCAGATGGCACGAGGCACGATCCACAGCATGATGTCTTTGGCCACCCTGCCGGCCCTGCTCCAGCGTACCGGCTATTCGCCGCGCAATCGCCTGTCACTGCTTCAGATTGCTATTGTTTTGATAGCTGGCGGCGCGCACGCTGCCAGCATGGCATGGCCTTTTGCCTTTGGTTTGACGCAAGGTGCGCCGGTCTGGTGGCTGCAGCTGCTGTCGCTGACCTTGCTGGCGGGCCATCTGGACGGCTGCCGCTCGTGGAAGCGCGCTGCCTGGCTGGGCGGCCTGTTTGCCACGGCCATGCTGTGCGCCACCTTCTGGTGGCTGTTTATTTCCATGCATGTGTACGGCGGCCTGGCCGCGCCGCTCGCCGCGCTGGCGATTGTGCTGCTCGCGGCTTTTTTGGGTCTGTACTACGCGGCCGCCGGGGCCTTGTTTGTCGCGCTGGCCCCGGCCCGGCGGGTACCGCGCGCACTGGTTTTTGCCGCGTTCTGGTTGCTGGCCGAGCTGGCCCGGGTCAAATTCTTCACCGGTTTCCCCTGGGGGGAGGGCGGCTACGCCCATGTGGACGGCTGGGCCAGGCCGCTGGCGGCCTGGGTGGGCGTGCATGGCCTGAGTTTTCTGGCGGCGCTGGTGGCGGCGTGGCTGGCCATGTCCCTGCGCGCCTCCAGCACGCGCTGGCTGGCGGGGCTGGGCATGGTGGTGCTGAGTGTTGCCGTGGCCGGGCTGCCGGTGCACAGCACCGTTCAGCCCGAAGCCGGTGCAGCGCCGGCTGCGGCGCTTGCGGTGACCTTGCTGCAAGGCAATATTCCCCAAAACGAAAAATTCCAGAGCGGCACCGGCATCGCCACCGCGCTGCAGTGGTACGGCGAGCAATTGCGCGATGCCCAAACCCCGCTGGTGGTGGCGCCCGAGACCGCCATTCCCCTGCTGCCGCAGGAACTGCCTGAGGGCTATTGGCGGGCGCTGCAGTCGCGCTTTGCCACCGGCAAGCAGGCTGCGCTGATCGGCCTGCCGCTGGGCAGCCATGGGCAGGGCTACACCAATTCGGTGGTCGGCCTGGCGCCCGGCCAGAGCGCGCCCTACCAGTACGACAAGCACCACCTGGTGCCCTTTGGCGAGTTCATTCCGCCCGGTTTCCGCTGGTTTATCGACATGATGCGCATCCCTTTGGGCGACTTCAACCGCGGCGCGGTCGGCCAGGCCTCGTTCGACTGGATGGGCCAGCGGCTGGCGCCCAACATCTGCTATGAAGACCTGTTTGGCGAAGAGTTGGGCGCGCGTTTTGTCGACCCGGCGCTGGCGCCCACGGTGTTTGTCAACGTCAGCAATATTGCCTGGTTTGGCAACACCGTGGCGATTGACCAGCACCTGCAGATCTCGCGCATGCGGGCGCTGGAATTCAACCGGCCCATGATCCGGGCCACCAACACCGGCGCCACCGTCATCATCGACCATCGCGGCGAGGTCACGCATGCCCTGGAGCGCCACACGCGCGGCGTGCTGGTTGGTCAGGTGCAGGGCCGCAGCGGCATCACGCCCTACGCCTGGTGGGTGTCGCGTTATGGCCTGTGGCCCTGGTGGGGGCTGGGCCTGGCGGTGGCGGGGCTGGCGCTGCTGTTGCGCCGCCGCCGCTGACGTCGCCCCCCGGCGTCCGGCTGTTCAGTGGCCGGGCGTCATCACCGTACGCAGCAAGTCCGGCAGCATGCCCAGCATGCGCAAGGCATCCTGGCCCGGCGGTGTGCTGGCGGCAAAGTACATCTGCAGGGAAATGGGGGCGAAGTCATGCAGGGGCACGGCCGTGAGGGAGGCCGGGTCAAGATTGCGGGCCGTGAGGAAATCAACCACGGTCCAGCCCAGGCCGCGCTTGACCAGCTCGAGCGCCAGCCGTGAGGTATGCACCTGCAGGTTGGCCGGGGCGGTGAGGCCCAGTTGCCGGGCCAGTTCATCGATCGACTGGCACATAGGATCTTCGCCGACCAGCCGGACCAGCGGCATGCCGGAGAGAAAGGTCATGGGGTTCTGGCGCCGCGCGCGGACGGCACGCTGCCAGATCTCGCGCGTGACGGCCAGGTAAAGCGGCCCGCTCACCAGCATGGTGCTGGTGAGCAGCGGGTGTGGATGCGGGTAAAAGCCCAAAGCGAAATCCACGCTGCGTGTCAGCAAGGCCTGCACCATCTGGTCCTGGTGCAGGGTGCGCACCTCCAGCCTGACACGGGGATGGCGCGCCAGGTGCTTCTCCAGCACCAGCGGCAAAAATTCATGGCTGATGGAGGGAATCGCCGCCAGCCGCACCTGGCCGTCACCCGCCTGGCGCAGGTTGAGGGCAATGCGTTTGAACTCGTCCAGCTTGCGATGGATCAGCGTGGATTCTTCAAACAGCACCCGGGCTTCGGGCGTGGGCGCCAGCGTGCCCTTGGCGCGGGTAAACAGCTTGTAGCCCAGTTGCAGTTCGGTGTGCGCCACGGTTTTGCTGACGGCCGAGGGCGTGATGCAGATCAGACGTGCGGCAGCGCTCATGTTGCCGGTCTGCATGATGGCCTGAAAGACTTCGAGTTGCCTGAGGTTCATGTTGCTGCCAGGTCCCCGGCCGGGCAGGGAAGCGCGCCGCCGGAGGGTGTGAGTTTCATTCATACCCCTCGTTGCATTATGCATCGCCATGCGCTGGCGGCGTGGCTACGATGAGCCACCTTCGGCCTGCGGGCCCCCGGTAAATCGTGACGCGGGGCACGGCGCATGCCGCTCTCCCTGCGTGCAAACCTGGCTGAATTCAATCCCTCGCGGAGACATCGCATGCAACTCAAATCAAAGCTCATCAACCTGGTGGCCGGACTGGGGCTGGCCGCATTGACCACCCTGGCTGCGGCGCAGTCCGCCAAGCCCAACGTCGTGATCCTGGCCACGGGCGGCACCATTGCGGGCGCCGGTGCCTCGGCCCTTAACAGCGCGACCTATGCGGCCGCCAAGGTGCCGGTCGACAAATTGCTGGCGGGCCTGCCCGAACTGGCGAATGTGGCCAATGTGAAAGGCGAGCAGGTCTCGCAGATCGCCTCTGAAAGCTTTACCAACGACAACCTGATGAAGCTGGGCAAGCGCGTCTCGGCGCTGGTCAAGCAGGCCGACGTGGACGGCATTGTGGTAACGCACGGCACCGACACGCTGGAGGAAACCGCCTACTTCCTCAACCTTGTCATCCGCACCAGCAAGCCCATCGTGGTGGTGGGCTCCATGCGGCCCGGCACGGCGCTGTCGGCCGACGGCGCCCTGAACCTGTATGACGCCGTCAGCGTGGCGGCCAGCAAGGACGCCGCCGGCAAAGGGGTTCTGGTCACCATGAACGACGAAATCCAGAGTGGCCGCGATGTGACCAAAAAAACCAACATCAAGACCGAGGCCTTCAAGAGCCAGTGGGGCCCGCTGGGCATGGTCGTGGAAGGCAACAACTACTGGTTCCGCGCACCGGTCAAGCGCCACACGCTGCAATCCGAGTTCAATATCGACGAGTTCGAGGCGCTGGCGCCGGTTGAAATCGTTTACGGCTACGGCAACGTATCGCGTACCGCGCTGGATGCCGTCGGCAAGTCGGGCATCAAGGCGCTGATCCACGGCGGCACCGGCAACGGCTCGGTGGCCGATCGCATCGTTCCCGCGCTGCAGGATGTGCGCGCCAAGGGCATTCAGGTCATTCGTTCCTCGCGCGTGCCCGACGGCTTTGTGCTGCGCAATGCCGAGCAGCCCGACGACAAGTACGACTGGGTGGTGGCGCATGACCTCAACCCGCAAAAGGCGCGCATCCTGGCCGCCGTGGCCTTGACCAAACCCATGGACAGCAAGGAACTGCAGCGGATCTTCTGGCAGTACTGAGCTTTTTATCTGCCATAAAAACACGGGCGATGCCGCCGGCCGGCATCGCCCGTGTTTCGTTTTGGCCGCTCAGGGCCGCGTTTAGAGCTGGCTCATGCCGCCATCGACAATCAGCTCGGTGCCGACGATGAATGCCGCTTCAGGTGACGACAGGTAGACCACCGCGCTGGCCACTTCGTCGGGCGTGCCGAAGCGCTTCAATGGTATTTGCGCCTGGATGCCGGCCGCCAGCGCATCGAGCTGGTCGGCAGGCACACCCAGCTTGCCGTAGAGCGGCGTTTGCACCGGGCCGGGGCTCACCACATTGACGCGTATGCCGCGGGCCACCAGCTCGCCCGACAGCGTTTTGGCCAGCGAGATCAGCGCGGCCTTGCTGGCCGCATAGACGCTGGAGTTGGGCATGCCGATGTGGGCGTTGATGGAGCCGTTCAGGATGATCGCCGCGCCCGTGTTCAGCAGCGGCGACAGCGCCTGGATCGCGAAGAAAGCCCCCTTGACGTTGACGTTGAAGGTCTGGTCCCACAGGTCTTGGTCCACGCCCTCCAGCGGCGCGAATTTGGCGACGCCGGCATTGATGAACACCGCGTCCAGCGTGATGTCCTGGGCGCTCAGCGCGCCGGCCAGCGCTTTGGCGGAGCCGCTGTCGCCGGCATCGTTGCGCAGGGCGATGGCATGGGCGCCCAACTGCGCTTTGGCCTGGTCCAGCGTCGCCTGGTCGCGGCCGGTGATGATGACGCGGGCGCCCTGGCTGGCAAACTGCAGCGCGGTGGCCAGGCCAATGCCGCTGTTGCCGCCGGTGACGAGCACGGTTTTGTTGTCGAAGCGTTTTGCTGCCGAGGTGGTGAGTGTGGTCATTTCAAGGTTTCCTGGTGTCGGTTGATGGAGAGGGTTTTCGGGTCGGCTGGCCTCATGTGCCCGCCGATGAAGCCAATGTACGAGCCATCTTTTGTAAGAAGAAGACCTGAAAAGTGTTTTAATCGTTCATCTTTTATGAATCAACGAGGCTGGCATGGACCGCTTGCGTGCGTTTGAGGTATTTGCCTCGGTGGTGGGCCGTGGCAGCTTTACGCGTGCCGCCGACGCGCTGGACACCTCGCCGGCCAATGTCACGCGCTATATCAATGAGCTGGAGGCCCATCTGGGCACGCGCCTGCTCAACCGCAGCTCACGCAAGCTGTCCTTGACGGAAAGCGGTGAGGCGCTGTACGAGCGCAGCAAGTCCATTCTGGAAGAGGTCGCCGACGCGGAGGCGCTGGCCTCGTCGGCCACCCTGCAGCCCCGCGGGCGTTTGCGCATCAATGCGCCCGTGAGCTTTGGCATCCGGTACCTGGCGCCGCTGTGGCCGCGCTTCATGCAAAGCTACCCGGATGTGGAGCTCGACATTGCGCTCAGCGACCGGGTGGTGGACATTGTGGAAGAGGGCTACGACCTGGCGATCCGCATCTCGCGCACGGGGCCTGTCAGCCATGCCGCGCGCAAGCTGGCCACGTCGGCCAACATCGTCTGCGCGGCGCCCACCTACCTCAAGAAGCATGGCCGGCCTGAGGTGCCGGCTGATCTCGCAGCGCACCGCTGCATTGGCTACACCTACGCGGCCACGGCCGATGAATGGCGCTTTGTGGACGGCGAAGGCCGCCCGCACGCCGTCAGGGTCAATTGCGTCATGCACGCCAACAACGGCGACACGGTGCGCGAAGCGGCTTTGGCGGGGCAGGGCATCATCTGGCAGCCGGCCTTCCTGGTCGGGAGCGATTTGCAGCAAGGGCGGCTGCTTCCCCTGCTGCCCGGCTACCGCATGCCCGACATCGACGTGCTGGCTGTTTACCCCAGCCGCCGCCACCTCAGTGCCAAAGTCAGGGTCATGGTGGATTTCCTGGTTGAGGCTTTCAAGGCTGCGCCGGCGTGGTACGTGCCATCGGCCCCGGCATCGCCGGCCACAACGCCCGCGCGGCCTGTGCGTCATCGCCGCGTAAAATGAATGGTTTAGCGATGCCGCCGGGTGCGGCCTTGCTCCCCCGGCGCCGAAACAGGCGCCGCGCTTTTGCTTTCAACCCATTCCTATGCTCACTTTCCAGCAAATTATCCTGAAGCTGCAGTCCTACTGGGCTGAACAAGGCTGCGCCCTTTTGCAGCCCTATGACATGGAAGTCGGCGCCGGGACGTCACATACCGCTACTTTTTTAAGAGCATTGGGGCCCGAGCCCTGGAAGGCCGCCTATGTGCAGCCTAGCCGCCGCCCGAAAGACGGCCGTTACGGCGAGAACCCGAATCGCCTGCAGCACTACTACCAGTACCAGGTCGTGCTCAAGCCGGCGCCGTCCAACATCCTCGAGCTTTACCTGGGCTCGCTCGAAGCGCTGGGCTTTGACCTGAAGAAGAATGACATCCGCTTTGTGGAGGACGACTGGGAAAACCCCACGCTGGGCGCCTGGGGCCTGGGCTGGGAAGTCTGGCTCAACGGCATGGAAGTGACCCAGTTCACCTATTTCCAGCAGGTGGGCGGCATTGACTGCAAGCCCGCCACCGGCGAAATCACCTACGGCCTGGAGCGCCTGGCCATGTATTTGCAGGGCGTGGACAACGTCTACAACCTGACCTGGACCGAGGGCCTCAGCTACGGCGACGTCTACAAGCAGAACGAGGTCGAGCAATCCACCTACAACTTCGAGCACAGCGACGCCGACTTCCTGTTTACCGCCTTCACGGCGCACGAGAAGCAGGCCAAGCATTTGATAGAGGCGCAGCTGGCGCTGCCGGCCTACGAGCAGGTGCTCAAGGCGGCGCACAGCTTTAACCTGCTGGACGCGCGCGGCGCCATCAGCGTGACCGAGCGTGCCGCCTACATCGGCCGCATCCGCAACCTGGCGCGCGCCGTGGCGCAAAGTTATTTTGAAAGCCGTGAACGCCTGGGTTTCCCCCTGGCGCCGCGCGAATGGGTGGAACAGATGACGAAGAAGGCGGCGTGAGCGCGATGACGATGATGACCCAAAACCTGCTGGTTGAACTGTTTGTCGAAGAGCTGCCGCCCAAGGCGCTCAAAAAGCTGGGCGAAGCCTTTGCCAGCGTGCTGCTGGAGCAACTCAAGTTGCGTGGATTGACCTCCGCCGACTCAGTCCTGACTTCGTTTGCATCGCCCCGCAGACTGGCAGCGCATATCACGCATGTGCTTGAGCGAGGTGCTGATAAAGAACTTATCGAAAAGCTAATGCCACTCGCGGTCGCCATTAAAGATGGAAAGCCGACTGAGGCGTTTCGCAAGAGGCTGGGTAAGGCGGGGCGAGGCCACTTGGCAGACCTCTGGCCGAATGCAATCGATGGGCCGGATAGCCTATTAGTTCAGAACGATGGAAAAACTGACGCCGTGTATTTGCGTGGCGTAGCGGTTGGCGGTAGCTTGCTAGTGGGCTTGGAAGCGGCACTGCTCGAAGCCATTGCCAAATTGCCGATTCCCAAAGTTATGACCTACCAGCTGGCCGATGGCTGGAGCGACGTGAAGTTTGTGCGCCCCGCGCACGGCCTGGTGGCCTTGCATGGCAGTGCGGTGGTGCCGGTTGAGGTGCTGGGCCTGCAAGCCGGCAACAGCACCCACGGCCATCGCTTCGAGGCCTTGCTCGATCCGGTGGTCTTGAATGATGCCGACAGCTACGCCAGCGCGCTGCAACAAGACGGCGCCGTGATCGCCAGCTTTGCCGCGCGCCGCGCCGAGATCGTTCGCCAGCTGGCGGCCGCCGCAAGCCAGGTCGGCGGCGGCGTCAAAGCCATCGAAGACGACGCCCTGCTCGATGAGGTGACGGCTCTGGTCGAGCGCCCGAACGTGCTGGTCTGCGCGTTCGAAAAGGAATTCCTGGAGGTGCCGCAGGAATGCCTGATCCTCACCATGAAGGCCAACCAGAAGTACTTCCCGCTGCTCGACGCGGCGGGCAAGCTCACGAACAAGTTCCTCGTGGTGAGCAACATCAGCCCCGACGACGCCAGCGCCGTGATTGGCGGCAACGAACGCGTGGTGCGCCCGCGCCTGGCGGATGCCAAGTTCTTCTTTGACCAGGACCGCAAGAAGACGCTGGCCTCGCGCGTCGCGGGGCTGGGTAAGGTGGTCTATCACAACAAGCTGGGCACGCAGGGCGAGCGAATCCAGCGCGTGCGGGCGATTGCCGAGGCGATTGCCAATCGCCTCAATCCCCAACTGGTGGCCAACGTTCAGCGTGCGGCGGAACTGGCCAAGACCGACCTGGTGACCGACATGGTCGGCGAGTTCCCCGAGCTGCAGGGCATCATGGGCCGCTATTACGCGCTCAATGATGGTTTGCCCGCCGAGGTCGCCGATGCCATCGAAGACCACTACAAACCGCGCTTTGCCGGCGATGAACTGCCGCGCAATGAGGTGGGTGTGATCGTGGCGCTGGCCGACAAGCTGGAAACCCTGGTCGGCATGTTCGGCATCGGCAATTTGCCGACCGGCGACAAAGACCCGTTTGCGCTGCGCCGCCATGCGCTGGGCGTGATCCGCATGCTGGTCGAGAAGGATTTGCCGCTGGGTTTGACGGAACTGGTAACCGGCGCTGGCACAGCGTTTGGCGACAAGATTCAGGACGCTTCTGCGGCCCTGGTGGACTTCATTTACGACCGCCTCGCCGGCAGCCTGCGCGAGCAGGGTTACAGCGCCCAGGAAGTGGATGCCGTGCTGGCGCTGCGTCCCCAGCGTCTGGGTGAGGTGGCCAAGCGCCTGGCGGCCGTGCGTGCCTTTGCCTCCCTTTCCGAAGCCCCGGCGCTGGCGGCCGCCAACAAGCGGGTGGGCAATATCCTGAAGAAGGCCGACGGCCTGGTCGAGGCCAGGGTCGACGCGGCCCTGTTGGCCGAGGCGGCCGAGAAAGACCTCGCGAGCGCTCTTCAATTGGTAGCGCCTCAGGCCGATACTGCCTGGGCTGCCGGCAATTACACCGCGAATTTGCAGGCCCTGGCCGCGCTCAAGGCGCCGGTCGATGCCTTCTTCGACGGCGTGATGGTCAACGCCGAAGACCCGGCGCTGCGCGCCAACCGCCTTGGCCTGCTGGCCACGCTGCACCAGGCCATGAACCGCGTCGCCGACCTCTCCAAACTGGCAACATGAGCCCCCACGCTTACCATTTCGTGTCGTCGCTGCCCCCGAGGGGGCTGGCCTGCCTTGCGGCGGCCCGGCGGCTGGCCGCCTGATTTTCAAAGCGAAGCACCATGAAACTCGTCATCCTCGACCGCGACGGCACCATCAACAGCGACAGCGACGATTTCGTCAAGACGCCCGAGGAGTGGGTGCCGCTGCCCGGGGCGCTGGAGGCGATTGCCCGGCTCAACCATGCGGGCTGGCATGTGGTCATCGCCTCCAACCAGTCGGGGCTGGGGCGCGGCCTGTTTGACGTGGCCTCGCTCAACGCCATGCACGCCAAGATGTTCAAGCTGCTGGCCGCTGTGGGCGGGCGGGTGGATGCGGTGTTTTACTGCCCGCACAGCCCGGAAGAAAGCTGCAATTGCCGCAAGCCGCTGCCCGGCCTGTTTGAACAGATTGGTGAGCGTTTTGGCGTGCCACTCAAGGGCGTGCCCGCCGCCGGCGATTCGGTGCGCGATCTGCTGGCGGGTGCCAGCGCGGGCTGCGAGCCGCATCTGGTGCTCACCGGCAAATCGGCCAGGTACCGCGCTGGCGGCCAGCCCGATGGCCTGCCGGCGGGCACCCTGCTGCACCAGGACCTGTCGGCATTTGCGGACTTCCTGCTGGAGCGCAGCGCCCGGTCCTTGCCGGTGGCGATATGAAAACAATAGCATCTGGTGCCCGCCTGATAAGGGCGGCAGCCTTGAAAACCATGCGCCCATGGGTTTGAGCCAGCAAGCGCTTCAACCTTGAATACGCCACCAACCCGACTGCCGGAAAACCTGCCATGCCCCTGATTCGATCAATCCTGCACATGCTGTGGATGGCCATCACGGTGATCCCGTGGGCCCTTTTCGTGATCATTGCCTCGCTGTTTGTCAGCAGCACCACCATGTACTGGATGTGCGCGGGCTGGTTGCGCGTGGCGGTCAAGGGCGGCACGCTGATTCTGGGCATCAGGAACCGGGTCACGGGCATGGAAAACCTGCCCACCGGCGCAACCAGTGCCGCGGTGCTGCTGGTCAAGCACCAGAGCACCTGGGAGACCTTCTGCATGCCCACGCTGATGCCGCATCCGCTGGCCTATGTGTTCAAGAAAGAGCTGCTTTACGTGCCGTTTTTCGGCTGGGCCATGGCGCGCATGGACATGATCCACATCGACCGCAGCCAGCGGACCCAGGCCTTCAGCAAGGTGGTGGCGCAGGGCAAGCGCCTGATGAGCCAGGGCACCTGGGTCATCATGTTTCCCGAGGGCACGCGCATTCCGCGCGGGCAGAAGGGCGTTTACAAGTCCGGCGGCACCCGGCTGGCGATTGAAACCGGCGCACCGGTGATTCCGATTGCCGTGACCTCGGCCAAATGCTGGCCGCGCAAGGCCTTCATCAAGACCCCGGGCGTGGTGGATTTTTCGATCGGCAAACCGATCTCCAGCCTGGGCCGCCGGCCGGATGAGCTGATGCGCGAGGTGGAAAACTGGATTGAAGCCGAGATGCGCCGCCTCGACCCCGAGGCCTATGTGGATCGCGCTGCCGCCATCGTCAAGTCCGCCGCCTGAGTGCCTGGTCCCACAGCAGCGGCGCAACGTCAAGCCAGGCCATGATGCAAAGGCTACTCCAGTTCACGCTCGACCTCTTTGAGTCGGAGCCTGCGACCCCTGCCCAGGCCCCGGAGTTTAAAGAAAACAGGCCTGCAGCCCAGGAGGAGACGGCGCCGCCTGCTATCGAAACCGTAGCTGAGAGCGCGCCGTCAGAGGTCGCTGCGCCCGGCCCCCGGGCCGAGGACCCGCTGCCTCTTCAGACCCTGCAGCAGGCCCTGGCGCCCGCCACCTTTCGCCATCCGCTGGCCACGCGCGAGGCCCTGCTTGACGGCGTGCTGGTGGCCTACGAATTCAGGCGCAGCAAGCGCCGCACCATCGGTTTTACGGCCGGTGCCGAGGGGCTGGTGGTGAGCGCGCCCAAGTGGGTGCCGCTGTACGAAATCGATAAGGCGGTGCACGAAAAGTCGGGCTGGATCCTCAAGAAGCTGCACGAGACCCGCGCGCGACACGATCGGCTCGAATCCGCGCGCATTGACTGGAAGGACGGTGCGACCTTCCCTTTTCTGGGCGAGCCGGTGCGGGTGGTGATCGATTCGCGCCATGCTTTCGGCGGCGTGGGGGCCGAACTCCAGAAGCGCCCGGATGAAGCGTGGCTTCATGCCAACGCGGATACGCACAATGTCACGCTATTGAACGTTGTGTTACAGACTTTGCAGGTGAGTTTGCCCCGCAGTGCCACGCCCGAGCAAATCCGCGATATGGTGCAGGCGTGGCTGATGCGGCAGGCGAAGCGGATTTTTGCCGAGCGGCTGAATCACTTCGCACCGCAGCTGGGTGTGCAGTGGCGCAAGCTCAGCCTGTCCAGCGCCGGAACGCGCTGGGGCAGCGCCAGTTCGGACGGCTCCATCCGCCTGAACTGGCGGCTGGTGCATTTCCGGCCATCCGTGATCGACTATGTGGTGGTTCACGAACTGAGCCATTTGCGCGTCATGGACCACAGCCCGCGCTTTTGGGACACGGTACGCGCGGTGGTGCCCGACTATGCCGAATTGCGTGGCCAGCTCAAGGACGAGGCCATTCCCCGGTGGTGAGGCGTTGCCGCGGTCGCGGCCTTTACTGAAAGGAGGTCGTAAGTTCTAATGTCCATGGCGACTTGCCCGTATGAAAACGAAAGACACCGAGTAAAAAAGTAGTAAGCCCCCGCCGGAAATACCATGAATGACAAACTGATTCTCGTCGTTGAAGATAATCCCGATCACCTCGAGTTGACGGTGCTGACTCTTGAAGAGCAGGGGGTGGCTGCGGAGATCGCCGTCGCTCGCGACGGAGCAGAAGCGCTGGAATATCTGTTTGGCGTGGGCCGCTGCGCCGGCCGTGATACCCAGAAGCAACCCTCTTTTATCCTGCTCGACATGAAGCTGCCCAAATTGTCGGGGCTGGATGTGCTGCGCAGCATCCGCATGAATCCCCTCACCGCCTTTGTGCCGGTGGTCATGCTGACGTCTTCCAGTGAGCAGTCCGACATCAAGGCCTGCTACCAGAGCGGGGCCAACGGCTTTGTTCGCAAACCGGTCGAT
The DNA here is from genome assembly GCF_001598235.1 of Polaromonas jejuensis NBRC 106434. GTDB lineage: Bacteria > Pseudomonadota > Gammaproteobacteria > Burkholderiales > Burkholderiaceae_C > Polaromonas > Polaromonas jejuensis. The sequence goes on from NZ_BCYO01000019.1 coordinate 23,420, forward strand.
TTCGGGACCTTCACCCAAAAGCTCAATGGCTTGCAGGCTTACTGGCTGGGTGTCAATGAATCCATCGCGGCCGCTTGAGGGACTGTTGCGTGCCCGGTGACTGGCCCGTCGGGTCAAGCGCGGGGCCACCTGAAATAATGGCCAGATGAAGATTCAGATCACGCTGCGGGCCCGACTCGTCATCCTGGTGGTGGCCGCGATTGTGCCCCTGTTCGGTCTGTCCATGTTCAAGGCCTGGCTCAACGCCGATGCCGCCGTGGCGCGGGCCTTGACCGAACTGCAATTTACCGTCTCGCTGGCCGCCTCAAGCCAGCAGCGGATGACCGAGACGGCGCACCAGCTGCTGACGGCCATTGCCCATGTGCCCGATATCCGGGACGGCAAGGTGCTTCGCTGCAACCGTTATCTGGCTGAGCTCAAGCAGCTGTTTCCCGGCTACGCCAACCTGGGCATTGTTGGGGCGGACGGCTATGCGCGCTGCAACGGCGTCAGCGGCCCGCCGGGGTACCTGGGGGACCGCGCCTACTTTCGCGATGCCGTCGCGCGCCGCCGCTTTGTGGCCGGCGAGTACATCGTGGGGCGCTTGACGGGCAAGCCGTCCATCACGTATGCATTGCCGGCGCTCGATGGGGACGGCCGCGTCTCCTTCGTGGCCTATGCCGGGCTTGACTTGAACGAGATGTCCAAGTCGGTCGCCGCGCTCCGGCTGCCACCCGGCGCCGCGGTAGGCATTCATGACCGCCATGGCATCTTGCTGGCGGGGACATCCAACCTGCCGCTGCAGATGGGACAAAGAGTGGCCAGCACGATTTTGCAGGAAGCGGCGAAAGCCATGACCCCGGGGGTGCGCGAAGGTCCGGATGGCAAGGGCCAGCAGCGGCTGTGGGCCTATATGCCCAGCAGCCCGCTGGCGGACACGGCGCTTTTGGTGGCGGTCAGCATGGACCGCAGCCTGGTCGTCGGACCCAGCCAGCGCCAACTGGGGCTGGAGCTGGCCGCGCTGGCGCTGCTGGCCTTTCTGGGCGGCGGGCTGGCCTGGGCGATTGGCGGGCGTGCCATTGTGGCCCCCACACGGCAGATTCTGCAGGCGACCCACCGGCTGACCGGTGGCGATCTGGATGTGCGCATCCCGAGCCGCTCGCTGTATGGCGGAAGTGAGTTCGCCGTCATTGCAGACGGCTTCAACCTGATGGCCGACTCGCTGCAGCAGCGTGAGCGGCAGCTCGGGATTGAGCTTGAAAGAAGTCGGCAGGCCTATTCGACGCTGGAGTTGACCATCAACAGCATGCACGAAAGCCTGGTCGCGGTCGATACGGCCGGGCGGTCCCTGCTGATCAATGAGCCGGCCCAAAAAATCTTTGCGATCGACGATCGCACCAGGACGCTGTCCGCCCAGTGGGCCCAGCAGCAAGGTTTTTTTGTGCCGGGTAGCCAGACGCTGATTCCCGGCGAGGATTTGCCCTTGGCCAAGGCCTTGAAGGGGGAGAGTGGCGGGCCAATGCATATCCTCATGCGAAACGACAGGGTGCCGCAAGGCCGCTTGCTCAGTTGCAGCTACCGCCCCATGCATCGCGGCGCCGATATTGTGGGCGCGCTGTGCATATTTGCCGATATCACCGAAGTTGACCGGCTCCAGCAGGAGCAGGCCGGGCGCTATGCCCAGTTGCGCGAGACGCAGCGCCGGCTGCTGGACGCGCAGCGTCTGGGGCGCATTGGCATCTGGGAGCTGGATCTCAGGACCCAAAAACTGTGGGTATCCGACGAGGTTTACGACTTGTACGACGTGGCGCGCGGAGCCTTCGATGGCCATGCCGAGAGATTGCTTGAGTTCATTCATCCGGAAGATCGTGAGCGCTACCTGCAGCAGCAGCGCTACGCAGGGGCGCAAGCCGGTCTGCCCATGGATGTCGAGTACCGCATCATCACGCCGGCAGGCGAAGCGCGGTGGATGCACCAGTATGAGCGGCTGCAGACCAACGGCGAGGGCCAGGCGCTGTACCGTACCGGGGTGATTCAGGAGATCACGGAACGCAGGCGCGCAGAACTGGTGATTGCCCGCAATACCGAATTGCTGAACCGCACCGGGGCGCTGGCCAGGGTGGGCGGCTGGGAACTGGTCCTGGAGACGATGACGCCGTACTGGTCTGACGAGGTCTATCGCATTCATGAGCTGGCCCCCTCCTCGGAGGCGCTGGGCGTTGAGGCCGCGATAAGCTTTTACGCGCCGGAAGCGCAGCCCGTGCTCAGGGCCGCAGTGGATGCCGCATTGCAACATGCAAGCCCCTGGGACATGGAACTGCCGCTGATCACCGCGATGGGGCGGCGCCTCTGGGTTCGCACACAGGGGCGCGCGCTGTTGCAGGATGGCAAGGTGGTGAGGCTGGTCGGTGTCCTGCAGGACATCACCGAGCAGCATGAGTCGCAGGCGCATCTGCGCTTGCTGGAAACCTGCGTTTCCCGCCTGAACGATATCGTGCTGATCACCGAGGCCGAGCCTTTTGATGAGCCCGGCCCGCGCATTGTTTTTGTCAATGAGGCCTTTGAACGCCGCACAGGCTACAGCCGCGAAGAAGTGCTGGGCAAATCGCCGCGCATTTTGCAGGGCCCCAAAACCCAGCGGCACGAACTGGACCGTATCGGTGCTGCACTTCGAAAGTGGCGGCCCGTTCAGTCGGAGTTGATCAACTACACCAAGGACGGGGAGGCGTTCTGGATCGAACTGGATATGGTGCCGATTGCCGACGCCAAGGGCCGGTTCACGCATTGGGTGGCGGTAGAGCGGGACATCACCCGCCGCAAGCTGGCCGAGCAGGCGCTCGTCGACAGCGAACAGCGCTATGCGGCGCTGTTCGAGGACGCGCCGGTGCCCATGTGGGTACTCGATATCGCCACCTGGCAGTTTCTGACGGTTAACAATGCGGCCGTTGAAAGCTACGGCTATTCGACCAGCGAATTCCTGTCGATGACGCTTTTCGATATCCGCCCCGAGGAAGACAATGACCGTTTGCGCGAGCAACTGGGCGAGGACGCCACGGCAAAGCGGGAAAGGGTCTCGCGGCACCGTCGCAAAGACGGCGCGATCTTTCCCGTGGCGATTGTTTCTCGGCCCGTTCAATATGCCGGTCGTGCGGCCCGCTTTGTCGTGGTAATGGACGTGACCGCCCAGGTCAAGGCCGAAAAGGACGTGCAGGACTATCTGTTCACGCTGCAGCGCGCGGCCGATGCCACCCAGGCCATCACCTGGCACCAGACGCTGGAAGGCACGATGCAAGAGGTCGCTGAGCAGGCGCGCGGGGTGATTGGCACGCACCAGTCGATGGTGAGCTTTACCGTGGGCAGCGACTGGACACAAGCCATCAATGCGCTGTCAATATCCGAAAAATATGCGAATGACCGTGGGCGGATCGCCCTGCCGGATGGCAGCGGCATTGACGCACTGGTCTGCGAGAACAACCGCTCCATGCGGCTGACGCAAGCCGAACTCGAAGCGCACCCGCGCTGGCAGGGTTTTGGCCGCGATGCTGGCAAGCGCCCCCCGATGCGGGGCTGGCTGGCCATACCGCTGATGGGGCGAACCGGTAAAAACATTGGATTGCTCCAGCTGTCCGACAAATACGAGGGTGAATTCACGCAGCAGGATGAATACGTCGCGATGGAGCTCGCCCAGCTGGCGTCCATCGCGATAGAAAACGCCCAGCTGCTGGAAGAGATCAGCCAGCTCAATGCCGGGCTGGAGCAAAAAGTGGCCGAGCGCACCGTCGCGCTGGCGCGCCAGGAAGCGTTGTTCCGGGCCCTGGCCGAGCAGGCGCCCCAGCTCGTGTGGACCGCCAAGCCGAATGGCGCGGCCACCTATTTCAACCGCACCTGGTTGGAGCTGGTGGGGGGCGAACTGGACGACTGGACGGGCAGCAAGTGGTTTGCCGTCATTCATCCTGAAGATCTGCCCAGCGTGCAAGCCGGGTGGCAGGAGGCCATGACGAACCGGGCGCAGTATGTGGGCATCCGGCGCATTCTGGCCAAAGACGGCAGTTGTCACACCATGTCCTACCGGGCTTCGCCCGTGCTGGACAGCCAGGGTGAGGTCGCTTTCTGGGTGGGCATCGACGCGGACATCACCGAGGTCAAGGCCATTGAGGCGGCCTTGCGCCTGTCCAATCAGGAGCTTGAAGCCTTTTCGTACTCGGTGTCTCATGATCTGCGCTCACCGCTCAACACCATCGATGGGTTCAGTCGCCTGCTGGCCAAGCAGTTGACCGGCAATGAGAGCGAGAAGGTTCAGCACTACCTGTCGCGCATACAGGCCGGCGTGGCGCAAATGGGGCAGTTGATTGAAGACCTGCTGTCGCTGGCGCAAGTCTCGCGTGTCCAGTTGCAGCAGGAAGCGGTGGATTTGTCGGCGCTGGCCCACGGCATACTGGGCGAAAGGCAGGCGCGCCAGCCCGGGCGCGATGTGGTGGTGCAGATTGAAACGGACTTGCAAGCCCATGGCGACGGACGACTGATTCGGGTGGTGCTGGAGAACCTGTTGAGCAATGCCTGGAAGTTCACGGCGCAGCAGGCTCGGGCCGAGATCATGGTGGGCCAGAAATTCGACGCCGCGGGATTGCCGGTATTTTTCGTGCGCGACAACGGTGCTGGCTTCGACATGGCCTACGCCGACAAGCTGTTCAACCCGTTTCAACGTTTGCACGCGGCCTCGGAGTTCCCCGGAACCGGCATTGGACTGGCCACCGCCAGCCGTGTGATCGGGCGGCACGGAGGGAAGCTGTGGGCCGAAGCTGCTCCGGGGCGAGGGGCATGTTTTTTCTTTACGCTGCCGCGCACCGTCTTGAGCGTTTGACCGCCAGGTGACCATGAAAAGCCCTTTTCACCCTCTATTTGCACTTTTCTAAACGGTTTGAATAAGTAAAATGTTGTAAATGATGAATTTCAACCATGCTGGTGCCCGCCATGCCGCGTGAGCCTAAATCCTTCGAAGCCGCGATCACGGCCTCGGATTTTTCGAGCGAGGATTACTGCGGTACAAGTTACGCGGCCAAGCTGCTGGGCTTGTCGGTCGCCACCGTGCAGTCGCTGGTTGAAAAAGGCGAAATCGATGCCTGGAAAACGCTGGGCGGCCATCGCCGGATTGCCCTTCAGTCCATCAATACCTATCTGGCCAAGCACAACTCGCAACTGTCGCGGGTGGATACCGATCCCAAAAGCCGCCTGCGGGTGCTGATGGTCGAGGACGACGAGAACACCCGGGAGCTGTACCGCTGCCAGTTAGAGGAATGGGATCTGCCGGTGGATTGCACCTGGATGCCGTCGGCGCTGGAGGCTTTGATGGACATTGCCAGCATGCGGCCGGACCTGCTGATCACGGACCTGTCCATGCCCGGCGTGGACGGCATCGAAATGCTGAAGGCCCTCAAGCGCAACCTGCATCTGGCGGACATGCAGATCATCGTGATCAGCGGCTTGCCTGCCGAGGCCATTGAGGCGCGCGGCGGCCTGCCGCAACATGCTCACCTGCTTCAGAAACCCGTCAGTTTTGAGTGGTTGCATGGGTATCTCACGGCATTGGTGACGGCCAACCGGAAATGGCGGCGCTAGGGCATTGAGCCCCCACGGTCGTTCACTTCGTGTAACTCCCTGCCCCCCTAGGGGGCCGCTGCGCCTGCGGCCCGGCGAAGCCGGTTCCGCGGCCCCTGCTGGTCTGGAGAGGCGCTACGTTGGCGCGCTGAACCGATAAATCCCGCCGCTGTCCAGCTGGCGCGTGAGTTTGCCGCCAAACCATAGCGCGTGCAGATGGGCCACCGCCTCGCCCATCGCAAAGGTGGTTTGATGCAGGTCCAGCTTGCGCCTGAACATGATGGGCAGGATGTCGGCCGCGCTGCAGGGCGCCGCCGTGCAGGCCTGCATCACCTCCTCCAGCCGGTCCCGGTGGTGATCCTGTAACTGCCCAATGCGCGTGTGCAGCCCGCGGAAAGGTTTGCCGTGCGAAGGCAGGACCAGCGTGTCCTTGTCCAGCGGCATGAATTTGGCTATGGACGCCAGAAACAGGGTGAGCGCGTCGGCCTCGGGCTCCATGTCATAGACACTCACATTGGTGGAAATGCGCGGCAGCACCATGTCGCCGCTGATGAGTAATCTGAGTTCATCGCAGTGCAGCGCAATGTGCTCCGGGGCGTGGCCATAACCGCTGATGCAGCGCCAGTCTTTCCCGCCAATCCGGATCACCTTGCCGTCCATCAGGCGGCAAAAGCTGGCGGGCACTTCGGGCACCATGCTGGGGTAGTAGCCGGCCCGTCCCCTGATTTTTTCAACCGATTCGGGGTCGGTCAGGCCGTGCGATGCAAAAAACCGGGCGGCGCTGTCTCCGCCAAAGCCTGTGGTGCTTTGCGAGCCCAGGCGTGCCGAGTGGTAGTCGGTGGCACTGATCCACAAACGGCAGACATGGCTGGCCGTGCTCCAGCGCTGGCACAGCCAGTAAGCCAGCCCGATATGGTCCGGATGCATGTGGGTCGCGATGACGCGCAGGATGGGCAGCCCTTCCAGTTCGGTGGCAAAAATGGCTTCCCATTGCGCCTTGGACTCCTCCCGGCTGATGCAGCAGTCCACGACGGTCCAGCCCTGGATTTTTTGGCCCGCATCATGGGGATCCTCGATTTCATCGCGCAGCAGCCACAGGTTGATATGGTCCAGCGCAAACGGCAGCGCCATGCGTATCCAGCGGAGGCCGGGCGCAATTTCCAGCGCCGTGCCCGCCCGGGGCAGGGTCTCGCCAAAGGGGTAGTCGAGTTGTTGTTCGAGGAGATTCATGCCATATTCACGGTATATTTGACGTTTACGTAAACGTCATATGCGGTGCATTGTAGGCATGACGCGCGCTTTGCGCTGTCGCTGCCGTTTGCGCTGCCTGTGCTTTTCTTTTCATCATGGCCACCACTTACACCATCAGCGATCTAGCCAAAGAGTTTGATCTGACCACACGCGCCATGCGTTTTTACGAAGACATGGGCCTGCTGCAGCCCCAGCGCGAGGGGCCTGGCGGTCGCAACCGGGTGTACACGGCGCGCGACCGTACGCGGCTCAAACTCACCCTGCGTGCCAAGCGTCTGGGTCTTTCGCTGGTGGAGGCCAAGGAAATCATTGACTCCTATGACAGCCCCCGCGACACCGCCCCGCAACTCAAGAAGTTCCTCGCCGTCCTGACGGAGCACCGCAAGAAGCTGGAAGCGCAGATGCTGGACCTGCAGGCCAATCTGGACGAGATTCGCACCCACGAAAAAGAGGCCAAGGCGCTGCTCGGCAAGGCTGAAAGGCGAAATAGTTCATAATTGACGTTTACGTAAACGTCAATTCAAGAGAAGCCTCTCAAAATCCCTCAAATGGCCTTCCCCATGGACGCACCTTCCGCACCGTCAGCGCTGTTCCGGCGCATCGAAACGAGTTTTTTACGTCAGGGCCTGATGCAGCACCTGGGCGCGCGGCTGGTGCGCGTCGAGCCCGGGCTGTGTGAAATCGCGCTGCCCTACTCGGAGCGCGTCACGCAGCAGCAGGGCGGCTTTCATGGCGGCGCCATGGGCGCGCTTGCCGACATTGCCGGGGGCTATGCGGCGCTGACCGTGGCGCCGGACGGCATGGAGGTCACCACGGTGGAATACAAGATCAATTTTCTGGCCGCCTTCCAGGGCGGCGAGTTACGCGCCACGGGCCAGGTGCTCAAGGCGGGCAAACGCATCATCGTCACTACCGCCCACGTGGTGCACCAGGATGCCGGCGGCCAGCCAAGCGATTGCGCGGTGATGCAGCAAACGCTGGTGCCCGTCCCGAAAACCTACTGACCCCTCTATTGACCCAGAACCCCGGAGACAAGCCATGGACATGCCAGGACTCAACTTCCAGCTCGGTGAAGACATTGACGCGTTGCGCGACGCGGTGCGTGAATTTGCGCAGGCCGAGATCGCGCCGCGCGCGGCCGAGATTGACCGCAGCGACCAGTTCCCCATGGACCTGTGGCCGAAAATGGGCGCGCTAGGCGTGCTGGGCATCACCGTGAGCGAGGAGTACGGCGGAGCCAACATGGGCTACCTGGCCCACATGATCGCCATGGAGGAGATCAGCCGCGCCAGCGCGTCGGTCGGCCTGTCGTACGGCGCGCACAGCAACCTGTGCGTCAACCAGATCAAGCGCAACGGCACGGACGCGCAGCGCCGGAAATACCTGCCCAAGCTGATTTCCGGCGAGCATGTAGGCGCGTTGGCCATGAGCGAGCCCGGCGCCGGCAGCGACGTGATCTCCATGAAGCTCAAGGCCGAAGACAAGGGCGGCTACTACCTGCTCAACGGCAGCAAGATGTGGATCACCAACGGCCCGGATGCCGACACCCTGGTGGTCTATGCCAAGACCGAGCCCATGGATGACAGCCCCCACGCTTCGCTGCCCCCCGGGGGGGCTCGCTCGGCTAGGGGCGGCCCGTCGCCGAACGGGGGCGCACGCAGCATCACCGCCTTCCTGATAGAAAAGGGCATGAAGGGCTTTTCCATCGCGCAAAAGCTCGACAAGCTGGGCATGCGCGGCAGCCACACCGGTGAGCTGGTCTTCAACAACGTCGAAGTGCCGGCGCAAAACATTTTGGGCGGCCTCAACAGCGGCGCCAAGGTGCTCATGAGTGGTCTGGACTACGAGCGTGCCGTGCTCACGGGCGGGCCGCTGGGCATCATGCAGTCGGTGATGGACAGCGTCGTCCCCTACATCCATGACCGCAAGCAGTTTGGCCAGAGCATTGGCGAGTTCCAGCTGATCCAGGGCAAGGTGGCCGACATGTACACCGTGCTGCAGGCCGGGCGCGCGTTTGCCTACACCGTGGCCAAAAACCTGGACCTGTTGGGCCTTGAGCATGTGCGCCAGGTGCGCAAGGACTGCGCTTCCGTCATCCTCTGGTGCGCCGAAAAAGCCACCTGGATGGCTGGCGAGGGCTTGCAGATTTTCGGCGGCAATGGCTACATCAACGAGTATCCGCTGGGACGCCTGTGGCGCGATGCCAAGTTGTATGAAATCGGGGCCGGCACCAGCGAAATTCGCCGCATGCTGATAGGGCGGGAATTGTTCGCTGAAACCATGTAACCGCCAGGCGAGCGAAAATAAGACCCATGAGCACATCACTTCAAGAACTTTTCAGTCACAACCGCGCCTGGGCTGCCCGCATGGAAGCCGAGCGGCCGGGCTTTTTTACCAGCCTGGTCAAGCAGCAGACACCCAAATACATGTGGATAGGCTGCTCCGACAGCCGCGTTCCTGCCAACCAGATCACCGGCCTGGAGCCGGGCGAGGTGTTTGTGCACCGCAACGTCGCCAATGTGGTGGTGCATTCCGACCTCAATGCCCTGTCCGCCATCCAGTTTGCCGTCGAGCGGCTCAAGGTCGAGAACATCATGGTCGTGGGCCACTACGGCTGTTCGGGCGTGCAGGCCGCGCTGGAAGCTGCGCGCATCGGGCTTGCGGACAACTGGATACGCCATATTCAGGACGTGCGCCACCGGCACCGCCAGCTGCTCGACAGCCTGCCGGATGAGGTGCGCGCCAACGCCTTGTGCGACATCAATGTGATCGAGCAGGTGGTGAATGTGTCGGTCAGCACCGTGATGGTCGATGCCTGGGCGCGCGGCCAGAACGTCACGGTGCACGGATGGGCCTTTGGCGTGCATGACGGCCTGCTGCAGGACTTGCAGATGAGCGTTGCCAACCCCGATGCGCTGGATGCGCTGTACAGCCAGGCGATAGACCGCGTCTGGGACGTCTGGAACAGCCCGGGCCGATAGGCTTGACCATGTTTCCCCAGCGCCTTGACTCCAGCCTGGCCTATGACATCGCGAAAGCGATGATGGACGGATTCAACCGCCATTACCAGCTGTTCCGCTCCGAGTCGGCGCGCGCCAAGCACCGCTTTGAAACCGCCGACTGGCACGGCCAGCAGCGCGCCCAGCGCGAGCGCATCGAGTTCTACGACCTGCGGGTCAAGGAATGCGTCATGCGGCTGGAAAAGGAGTTCAAGGCCGGCGCTCAGCCCATGGACGTCTGGCAGCAGATCAAGCTGCACTACATCGGCCTGCTGGTCAACCACCACCAGCCCGAACTGGCCGAAACCTTTTTCAATTCGGTCACCACCAAAATCCTGCACCGCACGCATTTCCACAACGATTTCATCTTTGTGCGGCCGGCCGTCAGCACCGAGTACATCGAGAACGACGAGCCCGCGGCCAGGCCCACCTACCGGGCCTATTACCCGACCCGCGAGACCCTGCTGGCCACCCTTGTGCGCATCGTCGACAACTTCCAGTTGCAGCACGAGTTCGAGGACCTGTCGCGCGATGCCGCTTATGTGCAGGAGGCGATCAGCGAGCGCCTCGCGCTGGTCAAGCTGCGTGCCAACTTCCAGATCCAGGTGCTGTCCTCGCTGTTCTTCCGCAACAAGGGCGCCTATGTGGTGGGCAAGATCATCAACGGCTTCGTGGAGCTGCCGTTCGCGCTGCCCATCCTGCACAACAAGCAGAACCAATTGGTGATCGACGCCGTGCTGTTCGGCGAGGACGAGTTGCAGGCGCTGTTCAGCTTTGCGCGGGCCTACTTCATGGTGGACATGGAGGTGCCGAGTGCCTACGTGCAGTTCCTGCGCTCGCTGATGCCGCGCAAGCCGCGCAATGAAATCTACAACGCACTGGGCCTGGCCAAGCAGGGCAAGACGCTTTTCTACCGCGACTTCCTCTATCACCTGAAGCACTCGAGCGACAAGTTCCGCATTGCGCCCGGCATCAAGGGCATGGTCATGCTGGTGTTCGACCTGCCATCCTTCCCCTATGTGTTCAAGCTCATCAAGGATTACTACCCGCCGCAGAAGGACACCACGCGCGAGCAGATCAAGGGCAAGTATTTGCTGGTCAAGCAGCACGACCGCGTGGGCCGCATGGCCGACACGCTGGAGTACAGCGAGGTGGCGTTCCAGCGCGAGCGCTTCGAGGACGGGCTGATCGAGGAAATCCGCAAATTCGCGCCCAGCCAGCTGGAGATCAGCGACCGCGACGGCGATGGCCACGAAGAGGTCATCATCAAGCACCTGTACATCGAGCGGCGCATGATCCCGCTCAACATCTACCTGCAGGAAGCCTTCGACGCGGGCCTGGACGAGGCCGACGCCCGCCGGCAGATCGAACGCGCGGTGGTCGAGTACGGCAACGCCATCAAGGACCTGGTGGCGGCCAACATCTTTCCCGGTGACATGCTCTGGAAGAACTTCGGCATCACGCGCAATGGCAAGGTGGTGTTTTACGACTACGACGAGATCGAATACCTCACCGACTGCAACTTCCGCCGCGTGCCGGTGCCTCACAATGAGGAAGAGGAAATGAGCGGCGAGGTCTGGTACTCGGTCGGGCCCAAGGACGTTTTTCCGGAGACCTTCGGTCCCTTCCTGCTCGGCAATGATGCCGTGCGGGAGGTGTTCATGAAACACCATGCCGACCTGCTCGATGCGGCCTTCTGGCAAGGCCACAAGGAGCGCATCCAGGCCGGCCATGTGCACGATGTCTTTCCCTATGAGCGTGACAAGCGCTTTGTGCGCCGCCATGCATCCCATCCCATTACTTGAAGGAGATCACCATGTCTGATTCCATCGTCATCCTCGGTGCCGCCCGCACCCCCATGGGCGCCTTCCAGGGCGATTTTGCAAGCCTTTCGGCGCACGACCTGGGCGGCGCCGCCATCAAGGCCGCCATCGAGCGCTCAGGGCTGGCCCCCGAAAAGGTCGATGAAGTGCTGTTCGGCAACTGCCTGATGGCCGGCCAGGGCCAGGCGCCGGCGCGCCAGGCCGGTTTCAAGGGCGGCCTGCCCGCCAGTGCGGGCGCGGTCACGCTCTCCAAGATGTGCGGCTCCGGCATGGAGGCCACCTTGCTGGCGCATGACCAGCTCATGGCGGGCAGCCGCGATGTGGTGGTTGCCGGCGGCATGGAAAGCATGACCAATGCGCCGCATCTGCTGCTCAAGGGCCGCAGCGGCGTGCGCATCGGCCACGACCGCATTTACGACCACATGATGCTGGACGGCCTCGAAGACGCCTACGAGCCCGGCCGCGCCATGGGCACTTTCGGCGAGCAGTGCGCCGACAAATACCAGTTCTCCCGCGAGGCGCAGGATGCCTTTGCCATCGCCAGCGTGCAGCGCGCCAAGGCGGCCACCGAGTCCGGCGCCTTCAAGGCGGAGATCACGCCGGTGACCGTGAAAGGCCGCGCCGGCGACACCGTGATTGCCATTGACGAAGGCCCGGGCAAGGTCAAGCTCGACAAAATTGCCACGCTCAAGCCCGCCTTCAAGAAAGACGGAACCATCACCGCGGCCTCCAGCTCGTCCATCAACGACGGCGCCGCCGCGCTGGTGCTGGCCCGCGAGTCCACCGCCAAGGAACTGGGCGCCAAGCCTATCGCCCGCATCGTCGGCCACGCCACCTTCGCCCAGGCGCCCGAGTGGTTCACCACGGCGCCGGTGGGCGCGGTGCAAAAGCTGCTCAAGAAGATAGGCTGGAGCGTGAAGGACGTGGACCTGTGGGAAGTCAACGAAGCCTTTGCCGTGGTCCCCATGGCCGCCATGAAAGAGTTGGGCATCAGCCACGACATCGTCAACGTCAACGGCGGCGCCTGCGCACTGGGCCATCCGATTGGCGCCAGCGGCGCCCGCATCATCGTCACGCTGATCCATGCGCTGAAGGCCCGCGGCCTCAAGAAGGGCGTTGCCACGCTGTGCATAGGCGGCGGCGAGGGCACGGCGCTGGCTGTCGAGTTGCTATAAATAGCATAGCAATATGCGCAATCAGTACCTGGGCTGCAGGTCTATTTTCCCTATGAAGAAAATAAAATGAGCACGGTGCTGGTGATCGGTGCGTCGCGCGGCATCGGCCTGGAGTTTGTGCGCCAGTACCTCGAGGCCGGCGCGCGCGTGATCGCGACGGCGCGCGACGAGGCCGGCCTGGCGCGCCTGAAGGCGCTGGGTGCGCAGCCCCTGCACGTGGACGTGAGCGAGCCGGCCAGCATCAGTGGGCTGGCCTGGCAGCTCGACGGCGAGAAGATCGACGTCGCGCTCTACGTGGCCGGGGTCTACGCCAAAGGCGGGGCCGATACGCCGCCCACCCGTGAGGAATTCGACCGGACGCTGCACACCAATGTGCTGGGCGCCATGCAAACGATTCCCCAGGTCGCCCCGCTGGTCGAGGCCGCCAACCACGGCCTGGGCGGCAAATTTGCCTTTATCAGCAGCGGCATGGGGCAGATCGGCGCGGTCGACTCCAGCTTTGGCTGGACCTACCGCGTCAGCAAGGCGGCGCTCAACATGGCGGTGGCCGCAGCCCAGCACGACTACCCGCGCGCCATCATGGTGGCGCTGTGTCCCGGCTGGGTGCGCACCGACCTGGGCGGCCCGCAGGCGCCACTCTCGGTGCAGCAAAGCGTGAGCGCCATGCGTGCCACGCTGGCTGCGCTGACCCCGGCTCACAAGGGCCAGTTTTTGCAGCACGATGGCACGCCTTACCCGTCGTGGTGAACCGGAGATCAGGATGTTGCTGACACAAGACCAGGAAATGATCCGCGACGCCGTGCGCGCCTTTGCGAAAGAAGAGTTGTGGCCCCATGCCGCGCGCTGGGACAAGGAGCATTACTTCCCGAAGGAAGCGCACCAGGGGCTGGCAGCCCTCGGCGCCTACGGCATCTGCGTGCCCGAGGAATTCGGCGGCGCGAATCTGGACTATGTCACGCTGGCGCTGGTGCTGGAAGAAATCGCCGCCGGCGATGGCGGCACAAGCACCGCCATCAGCGTGACCAATTGCCCGGTCAACGCCATACTCATGCGCTACGGCAACGCGGCGCAGAAAAAGCAATGGCTTACGCCCCTGGCGCAGGGAAAGATGTTGGGCGTGTTCTGCCTGACCGAGCCGCATGTGGGCAGCGATGCCTCGGCGCTGCGGACCACCGCGGTGAAAGACGGCGACGGCTATGTGATCAACGGCGTCAAGCAGTTCATCACCAGCGGCAAGAACGGGCAGGTGGCCATTGTCATCGCCGTCACCGACAAGGGCGCCGGCAAGAAAGGCATGAGCGCCTTCATCGTGCCGACCGACGCGCCCGGCTATGTGGTGGCGCGACTGGAAGACAAGCTGGGCCAGCACTCCAGCGACACCGCGCAGATCAATTTCGACAACTGCCGCATCCCGGCCGAGAACCTGATAGGCGCCGAGGGCGAAGGTTACAAGATCGCGCTGGGCGCGCTGGAGGGCGGGCGCATAGGTATCGCGGCCCAGAGCGTGGGCATGGCGCGCAGCGCCTTTGAGTGCGCGCTGGACTATGCCAAGGAGCGCGAGAGCTTTGGCACTTCCATCTTCAACCACCAGGCGGTCGGTTTTAGGCTGGCCGAGTGCGCGACAAAAATCGAAGCGGCGCGCCAGCTGATCTGGCACGCCGCCAGCCTGCGCGATGCCGGCCAGCCCTGCCTGAAGGAGGCCGCCATGGCCAAGCTGTTCGCCAGCGAAATGGCCGAGCAGGTCTGCAGCGCCGCCATCCAGACCCTGGGCGGCTACGGCTATGTGAGCGACTTTCCGGTCGAGCGCATCTACCGCGACGTGCGCGTGTGCCAGATTTATGAAGGCACGAGCGACGTGCAGAAAATCATCATTCAGCGCGCGCTGGCCTGAGGCCTGCCGCGCTCAAGGAGACACAGCATGCCAATTACCAAAGGATTCCGCGCCCTGGTCGATGAGGCCATGGCCCAGATCAAGAACTATTCGGTCCAAGAGGTCCGGGCCCGGCTGGCCGACCCCAGGGTGCAGCTCGTCGACATCCGTGATGTGCGCGAGCTGGCGGCCGGCACGGTGGTGGGCGCCTACCATGCGCCGCGTGGCATGCTGGAATTCTGGGTCGACCCGGCCTCGCCCTACCACAAGCCGATTTTTGCCGACGAAGGCAAGGAGTTCATCCTGTTCTGCGGCGCCGGCTGGCGCAGCGCACTGGCCACCAAGACCCTGCAGGACATGGGCATGACCAATGTTGCCCATCTCGACGGCGGCTATGCCGAGTGGGTCAAGCAGGGCGGGCCGACCGAAACGCCCGAAGAGCGGGAAAAGCGCAAGGCGAAACAGGCTTGACCTTCCTGCGGTCGGGCGCTGGTGTTGCGTGGAGGGCGACCTGTTTTAGATGAAACAGGCCTCCGGCCCGCGTTTTACAAGAGTAAGAGGCTAACAATAAGTGAGCATTCATCAGGCCGGCGCGACCCTGCCTGGGCGCACTGGCGCGCCTTTAAAACGGCGCACATGCTAAGCTGGCAGTCCGACTTTTTCCATCACTCTGAAGGAATACCATGCCCGGATTGCTGCCCAACGTCGACCCTGATGGCCTGCTTGAATTCTCGGTGGTCTACACCGACCGCGCGCTCAACCACATGTCGCGCAGCTTCCAGGGCGTGATGCGTGACATCTCCAGCATCCTCAAGGAGGTGTATAACGCACCCTCTGTGGCGCTGGTGCCCGGCAGCGGCACCTACGGCATGGAAGCCGTGGCGCGGCAGTTCGCCGCCGGCAAGCATGTGCTGGTCATTCGCAACGGCTGGTTCAGCTACCGCTGGACGCAGATTTTCGACATGGGGAACATCCCCGCATCGTCCACCGTGCTCAAGGCCCGTAAAGCCGGTTCTGGCGCCCAGGCACCCTGGGCCCCTGCGCCCATAGCCGAAGTCCAGGCGTCAATAGCCAAAGAAAAACCCGCCGTCGTTTTTGCCCCGCATGTGGAAACCGCCTCCGGCATGATGCTGCCCGACGACTACCTGCGCGCCGTGGCCGATGCCGTGCATGAAGTGGGCGGCCTGTTTGTGCTCGACTGCATCGCCTCGGGCGCCATGTGGGTCGACATGAAGGCCACAGGCGTGGATGTGCTGATCTCTGCGCCGCAAAAAGGCTGGAGCAGCTCACCCTGTTGCGCCATGGTCATGCTCAGCGAGCGCGCCCGCGCCGCCATCGAAGGCACCACCAGCTCCAGCTTTGCCTGCGATTTAAAGAAGTGGCTGCAGATCATGGAAGCCTACGAAAAAGGCGGCCACGCCTACCACGCCACCCTGCCCACAGACGCGCTCACAAGCCTGCGCGCCGCCATGAAAGAAACGCAGGCCTACGGTTTCGCCAAGGTGCGCGCGGAGCAGGAGGCGCTGGGCAGCCAGGTGCGCGCTCTGTTCGAAAGCCGCGGCCTGCCCAGCGTCGCCGCCGAAGGTTTCAAGGCGCCCGGCGTGGTGGTTAGCTACACCACAGACCCCGAGATCCAGTCCGGCAAGAAATTCCTGGAGCAGGGCCTGCAGACCGCCGCCGGCGTGCCGCTGCAATGCGACGAAGGTGCCGACTTCATGACCTTCCGCGTCGGGCTGTTCGGGCTGGAGAAGTGGCACCAGGCGGAGCGCACGGTGGGGCAACTGGCAGCGGCGCTGGATCGGATTGGGTTGACGGCGCGGGTTACTGAAACGGTTGCTGGCTGAAGATTGGGTGTCTGCTTCGTGAGCGCATTAACGAAAGCCTGATGCGTGACCTCAAACCGATTCACTGCGTGGCGGGAGGTCGTGGCAAAGATTCACGACCTGTATGAAGGGTGAGTAGACTGCGCGTCTGGCTCGGACCGGTTGAAGGTGGGTTTGCAGTTGGAGCGCTGCGGGCTGATGTCTAGGTTTGGCGCATTGCAGCGGGCACGAGGTGTCGCGCTCGAAGTTCGCACCGGATGTCCGCTACAGACTACGGACATTCGATGTCGGCCGTTGATGGGCAGCCCGCGGCCCATTGCTGTCTCTGAGGTCCGTGAATTTGCCAATTGAAAGCGGTTTTCTGTCCCGTCTTCTCCGAGGCCTTGTGAGGAGGCTGGGGTTCAGACTGAGAGTTTGGTGATGGCCAGCTTCAGCGCAGCTCCCAGTGGAAGGTGCGCCGGAATGGTAACGACATCAGTCTCTACGGCAGTCGGATGTTCAAGTGTACGGAACTGGCTTTCTACCAGACTTTGTGGCATGAAATGGCCCCGACGTTGTTGCATCCTGGCCTCAATGAGCTCTCGCGCGGCGTCGAGGAAGACAAAGCGAAGATCGCCCGAGCTACCAGCACGAATCCGGTCGCGGTACGAGCGCCTCAGGGCGGAGCAGGCGATCACGATGCCGCGAGGAGAGCGAACCGAATCGGCAAGCGCGGCCGCCACGTTGTCGAGCCACGGCCAGCGGTCGTCGTCGGTGAGGGGCTCGCCTCGCGTCATCTTCGCGATGGCGCTTTCACCGTGCAGATCGTCGCCGTCGATCAGGTCAAGGCCGCGCTCGGCGGCGAGCGCCGCGGCGAAGGTGCTCTTGCCGCACCCGCAGACGCCCATGACGATGATGGCCAAGCGGTTGGAACTCGAAGAAGACATGGCAAGAAGACCTTCAATGGCGGATGCACGCATCGGGATGCCGGACAGCGTCAGAGGAACCCGATCGATATCCAGGGAATGAAAGCGATCGCGATGAGGCCGATCAACAGAACGCCAAGATAGAGCCAGATGCGTTTCATGCCCGCTTCGGCGGGCACTTGGCCAATGATGCAGGCGGCGTAGTAGCACAGGCCAAAGGGCGGCGCGAAAAGCCCCAGACCCATCGCCAGTATCACGACCATGGCGTAGTGGACCTCGTGGATGCCGAGCTGGTGCGCAATCGGAAACAGCAGCGGGCCGAACAGCACGATGGCGGGGATGCCCTCGAGCACGCTGCCGAGCACGATGAACGCAACGATCGAGATGAGCATGAAGCCAACGGCGCCGCCGGGGACGGCCGCCATCTTCACCGCCAGGTCGTGCGAGAAGCCCGATTGCGTCAGCGCCCACCCCATGGCGCTCGCCGCGCCGACGATGAAAAGGATCGCGCCCGACAGCGACGCGGTCTGCACCAGCATCGGCAACACCGCCTTCCATCGGAGCCCGCCGCGGTAGATGAGCAGCCCGGCGACAACCGCGTAGGCAATGCCGATGGTCGAGACCTCGGTCGCTGTCGCGACACCCTCGACCACCGCGCTGCGGATCACGAACGGCAGCAACAGCGCAGGCAGGGCAACCATGAACGTCTTGCGCACGACGCTGAAGGGGGCGCGCTTGACCACGCTGGCGCCTTCCTCGCGCCCCGCGCGCCAGCGCGCGACAAAGCCCAGAACGACCGCCAGCACGATCGCCGGCAAAATGCCGGCCGTGAACAGCGCAGCGATGGAGATACCGGTCACGGAGGCGATCGCGATCAAGACAATCGAAGGCGGAATCGTCTCGCTCATGGCGCCTGAAGCGGCAAGCAGCGACACGAGTTCACCGTCCTTCATGCCACGCTTGCGCATCTCGGGGAAGAGCACCGGTGCGACCGCGGCCATGTCCGCCGTCTTCGAGCCCGAGATGCCCGACACGAGCAGCATCGCGCCGAGCAGCACATACGACATTCCGGCGCGCACATGGCCGAGCAGCGCTGCGAGGAACTCGACCATGACGCGGGCGAGGCCTGTGCCGTGAACGAGTTGGCCCAGCAGCACGAACATCGGCACGGCGAGCAGGATCAGCGTGCTCATGCCTTCGTCCATGCGGCCGACGACCACCGCCAACGGCGTGGACGTGCACGTCAGCAGATACGCGGCGGTGGCAAGCGAGAACGCGAATGCGATTGGAACGCCGGACATGACCGCCGCGCCCAGGAGACCGATGAAGAACACGAGCAATGCGCTCTGTCCCATCGCCGTCAGGCTCGGGGCGGCAAGGTAGCAGCCAGCGGCGACCGCGCCCATGATCGCGATGATGCCGGCAAGGTCGCGCCAATCATGGTGGACGAGCCGCAACAGGCAGCTTGCGAAGGCGATCACAAATCCGAACGGGATGGCCAGTGCTCTGACCGTTCCGGACCAACCGAGCGCCGGGGTTTCGACAAAGGCCTGATCCTGCAGGTATTCGTAAGACGGGTGCAGAGCGAGGCCGAGAAACGCGAGCGTCGCCCCGACCGCGAGCGTTTCCGCCCAGCGTTGCGCGCGGGGCCCGACCATGAACACGAAGAACGTCAATCGCATGTGGCTTCCGCGTTGAACCGCCAGCGCGCAGCCGAGCATCGCCAGCCACAGGAACAGGATCGACGCGAGTTCGTCGGACCAGATGATCGGCCGATTGAAAACGGCCCGCGCGACGATGCCCGAGAGCAGTATCCCGACTTCGGCCAGCACGACACCCGCGGCAAGCAGTTCTACGCCGCGTCGCAGCCACAGCTCCGCGACGAATTCGGGCGCCTGCGATGTTGGCGCTTGCACGCCCTCGTCGGTATCCAGCGCAATGTGCGCGCCGACCGCGCTCACGAAAGCTGCCCCACGATGGACTCCAGCACGGCCCAGTTCTCCGCACCGAACTTCTCTCTCCATTCCTTGTAGAAGCCGGCCTTGGTCAGGGCGGCGCGGAAACTCGCGCGGTCGACGTTCTCGAACGCGAGCCCCTTGCCGACGAGTTGCTCCTTCAGCGATGCATTGAGCCGATCCACGTCCGCGCGCTGCTCCATGCTGGCGCGATCGAACTCGCGCCGGCAAATGTCCTTGAGGTTGTCGGGCAGCGCGCCGAATGCACGCCGGTTGCCCAGCAGCCAGAATGGATCCCAGATGTGATTCGTCTGCGACACAAACTTCTGCACTTCGTAGAGCTTGCCGGATTCGATCGCGACAAGCCCGTTCTCCTGGCCATCCACAAGCTTGGTCTGCAGTGCGGTGTACAACTCGTTGAAGTTGATCGAGGTCGGCGTCGCTCCCAATGCCTTGAAGAGCGACGTGAAGATCGGCGAGACCGGTACGCGGATCCGGTAGCCCTGCAGATCGGCCGCTGACTTGATGGCCTTCGACGATGAGGTGATTTGGCGAAAGCCGTTGTCCGATGCTTTTGATACGGCGACGAACCCGGCCTTCTCGATCTGACCCCGGATGATCCTGCCCAGTTCGCCGTCGATGCCCGGCCACACCTGCTCGTAGCCCGCGAACGCGAAGCCCACATTCGTGAGTGCTGCCCCCGGCACGACCGTGGACAAGACCGAGCCGGAAATGTTCAGGAACTCTACACCACCGGAGCGAACCTGGCTGAGCAGATCGGTGTCCGAACCGAGCTGACTGGCAGGGAAGAAGCGAATTTCGAGCTTGCCCGAACTCGCTTCAAGAATCCGCTCAGTAGCTTGCTTCAGGCGTGGATTGATCGGTTGGGTCAGCGACTGGCCGGTGGCCAGTTTGTAGGTGAACTCGGCGGCGTTTGCATATCGCGTCCCGATCGAGAACAAAGGCAACGCCGCGGTTGATTGCAGCAGGGTTCGTCGCGAAATGCCGACGCGCGGCTTCGATGTCGTCATGATTTTGTCTCCAGACTGTTCGATTGCGTGGCGCTTTTAGGCTAGAGGCGATACCTTCTTCGAGGCATAGAGTCAGCCGATCCACGAGGCGAAGGATAGAAGACTGCTCATTGAAGTGCAATTGAGTTATTCTTCCTCATTGTGAAGCTGTTCTAACGAATTCAATCATGTCACTGCCTTTGCGCGCGATTGTCGTTTTCCATGCCGTAGCCCGTTGCGGCAGTCTCTCCAAAGCCGCGGCCGAGCTCTATGTGACGCCGTCGGCTGTGAGTCAGCAGATTCAGATGCTTGAGGTACATCTCGGCACGACGCTGCTGACGAAGGCCGGCCGCGGCATCGCGTTGACCGAGGCAGGTGAACGCTATTTCGAGATGATCGGCGATCAGGTCGAACACATTTCGGAGGCAACGCAGCGCATCCGGGGATTCCGCTCCCGCTCTATCCTGACCGTGCGCGCAACGCCGACGCTAGCCTCCAAATGGCTGCTGCCGCGCCTGAAGGGATTTCTTGATGCCAACCCGGATGTTGAGCTTCGGCTGAACGGCACTACCGAGCCAACAGATTTCTCCCGCGAGACGGTTGATGTGGAGATCCGGCACGGCGAGGGCCGCTGGCCGGGCGTCTTTGTGGAAGGCCTCGCCGAGGAGTCCTTCCTGCCCGTGTGCTCGCCCTCATATTGCGCCGCAGCGAGCATTGGTGCCACCGACGTGCCCCAGCACCGGCTGATCCACTCAGTCAAGTCGCAAGTTCAATGGACGCAGTGGTTCTTGCTGGCCGGTGCCCCACCCGCCGTGGATTGGAGCCGCATACTATTCGACCGCAGTCACATGGCGATCGACGCTGCGGTCGACGGGTTCGGCCTGGCGCTGGAAAGCACGTTGATGATGTGGCGCGAACTGCGTGACGGCACGTTGATCTGCCCGGTCCGCAACCCGCCGCGCGTGTCTTTGACGACCCAGTGGATCGTCTGCCCGTTCGATCATCTGCACAAGGCCAAGGTCCGCCTGTTCCTTGATTGGCTTCGGACCGAGCGTGCCGTGTGGCAGGACTAGAGATCGGTGCTTGCGGCGACGCAGATGAATTAGAGGGTCTAACGATTCTGTTTATAAATCTAAGTTGTCCTAATCGAAGTCGCTTTCTAAACTGACGGTCAGAAGTCGCGATTCCCGCGTCTTCATAGGCACATCACGAAGGACGACAACACATGAATCTCTACACCATGCTTGCTGCGCGAGCAGCAGCAGGACGCCCAGTGCGGGTGGGGCTGATCGGCGCGGGCAAGTTCGGCTCGATGATCCTGTCCCAGGCCCGCCACATCGAAGGCATGCACATCGTCGGCGTGGCCGACCTCGACGTCGCCAAGGCACGTGGCTCGCTCAATCGTGTCGGCTGGGAAGAAGACCGATATTCGGCCAAGTCGCTTGGCGACGCCATCAAGACCGGCAAGACCTGTGTTCTCGATGACGCGGCGGCTCTGGCATCGTGCGATGAGATCGAATGCATCGTCGAGGCCACGGGTCACCCGATCGCCGGCGTGCGCCACGCGCTCGCGGCCATCGACGGCAACAAGCACATCATCATGGTCAACGTCGAGGCCGACGCGATGTGCGGGCCGTTGCTGGCCGCGAAGGCGCGGGCAAAAAACCTCGTCTACAGCATGGCCTACGGCGATCAACCTGCCATCATCTGCGAGCTGGTCGACTGGGCACGCTCGTGCGGATTCGAGATCACCTCCGCCGGGAAAGGCATGAATTTCGAGCCGCGCTACCGGTATTCGACCCCGGATACCGTCTGGGGCTTTTTTGGCTGGACCGACGAAGAAGTGGCTGCGGGCGACTTCAATCCGAAGATGTACAACTCTTTCACTGACGGTACCAAGGCCGCCATCGAGATGGCCGCCGTGGCCAATGGCACAGGCCTGGATTGCCCGGACGACGGACTGGCGTTTCCGCCGGCCGGTCTGCACGACCTTGCGAAGGTGTTCCGTCCCGCGGCTGACGGCGGCCGCCTCGCGCGCAGTGGCCTGGTCGACATCGCAGCAAGCCAGGAGCCCGATGGTCGCGAGGTCTTCAACAACATCCGCTATGGCGTCTTTGTCACGTTCAAGGCACCGAACGAATATGCGAAGGCGTGCTTCAAGCAATACGGTCTGCTGGTCGACCCCTCTGGCTGGTACGGATCGATGTGGCGGCCCTTCCACATGATTGGGCTGGAGACCAGCATCAGCATCCTGTCGGCCGTGTTGCGCGGCGAGGCAACCGGGACGTGCAAGGAGTTCCGCGGCGATGCCGTCGCCACGGCAAAGCGCGACCTGAAGCCGGGTGAGTACCTTGACGGCGAAGGCGGTTTCGCAGTCTGGGCCAACGCGATTCCCGCGTCCAAGAGCCTGGAGATCGGTGGCCTGCCAATCGGCCTTGCGCACAACGTCAAGCTCAAGCGCCCGGTCGCGAAGGACACCATCGTGCGCTTCGACGATGTGGTGTTGGAGCGAGACATGGATGTCGTCGCACTGCGCCAGCAAATGGAACGTGGTGCACTTGGGACGATGAAAAGTGCCACGTGACATCACGTCGGGTGGATCGCCCATGAGCGGCGGTCCGCTGCCCCGACCCGCAGGCAAGGTCGGGGCATGCGTTGTCATCGCGGAGTTCGAGGTCAAGCCGGAATCGTTCGGCGACTTCGCTGCGTTAGCGCGCCGCTTCGCCGAAGAATGCGTCGAGAGCGAGCCTGGATGCCGGCAGTTCGATGTCGTGCAACTCGAGACGACACCCCGCGGCGTGCTGTTCTATGAAGCCTATGACGACGCGGCAGCATTCGAGGCCCATTGCGGATCGGCCCATCTAGCTCGATTCAGGGCCGCGTTTGCGCCGCTGATCGTCGGTGAGCGACCTTTGCGTCGGGGGCTTGCATGAGTGCTCCGCTCATGGTCGGGTTCGTTGGTACCGGCATCATGGGCGCGCACATGGCGCGTCGCCTCGCGGCGGCCGGGCACCGCGTGCAGGCATGGAATCGGACAGCGGAAAAGGCACGGCAGTTGGAGAGGTCCGGCGTCTCGGCGGCCGCCGCCGCGAGGGATGTCGCGCGGGCAGCCGATGTCGTGATCTGCATGCTCAGCTCCGGTCCGGTCTGCGACGATGTGTTGCTAGACCAGGGCGAGGTGCTTGGCACGATGCGCCCAGGCAGCACGCTGATCGTGATGAGCTCGATCCCTGTCGAATCGGCGCGTCGTCAATCGGAGGCGGCCGCACTGCGCGGAGTCAACTACCTCGACGCCCCGGTCTCGGGTGGCGAAGCCGGCGCGGAAGCGGGCACGCTCGCGATCATGGTGGGCGGTGACGAGGCTGTCTTCGAGCGTTCACGCGCATTGTTCGAGGCCATGGGGCGACCCGTGCGCGTTGGACCGACCGGATCCGGACAGCTTGCGAAGCTCGTGAATCAGATGATGGTCGCCAGCTCGATCGCCGCGGTCGCGGAGGCGTTGCTCTTCGCCGAACGCGGCGGCGCGGACCCCGCGAAAGTGCGCGAGGCATTGCTCGGTGGATTCGCAGACTCGACCGTGCTGCGCCAACATGGCCAGCGCATGATCGCCGGCAACTTCGTCCCCGGTGGTCCGGCCAAGTATCAGGTCAAGGACACGAGCACCGCACTCGCGTTGTCGCGCAGCATCGGGCTCGAACTGCCGCTGCTCGACTTGGTGGACCGCCTGTTCGCAGACATGGTCTCGCATGGCGATGGCGATCTGGACCACAGCGCCATCATCCGGGAGTTCCGGCGTCGGCAGGTCTAGCACAAGCATGCTCGGCCTTGTCGAGGCAGTCAAAGCTCCGCCCGGTGAAGGTCAACGCTTGGACATCACGACCGCTGCCATCCGTGCAGTTGTCATCGCGCAAGCGCCCGACCACATCGCCCGGTCCTGAGGAACTCCGAAGCTGACGCCGCCAAACTCCGCTTCTCTGATCGGGCGCAATTTCGCGCCCTGTGCGCGAACGAGTCCTTACGCTGGAGGCTGTGTGAAAACTCGATTGAGTGTCAAATTCGGGGGGGGGGGCGTCGAACCCTTGGCGACCTTGCGAAAATCGATCTTGGAGCGATCTAGCGTGTCGGTCTTTCGTCCACGGCCGACTCCGCGGAGTTTTCACACAGCCTCGCTGCTCTGCAGACACCCATGTTTGTTGCGCACATTGGCGGCCATCAAGCGAGCATTCTTCACTCTTGCGCCCCACGTTCTTGAGCTGCTGCAGTGATTCACCTTCTTCGTGAAGCTGCCTGTGTAAGGAACGGGACGACATATTCAGCACCGCTGCCAAAGTTTCCGTGTTGTGTGATTGCACAGCACGGTTCGCCAGCACCTGCAACACTGTCGGCAACGGAGCTTCCGTCTGCGAGCGCTTCCCCAGTCTGAAGTCTGTAAAAATCAGGGCAATGAACGATATCTTGATGCGTCCGAACGGCGCGGAACTTGAGGCCCTGGAGTCATGACGGCTCCTTGCCCGTGTGGCCGCGCCTCAGCTAATTCGACCAAGGCGACCAAAAATCAGCCCCTGCCATTTTCGGCCTGCTGCGGCCGGTACCTGGATGACTTTGCCGGCACACCAGCGCCCGACGCCGAAGCGCTGATGCGCTCTCGCTACAGCGCCTTCGTGCGGGGCCGTCCTGACTACCTGCTCGCCACCTGGCACGCCAGCACGCGTCCATCGCAGCTGGAACTGGACCCGGCGGCGAAATGGCTGGGGCTTGAAGTGCGTTCGCACCAGCTGATGGATGCCGACCATGCCGAAGTTGAATTTGTCGCGCGTTGCCGCGAGGCGGGCCGCGCAACACGCTTGCATGAGCGCAGCCGTTTTGTGCGTGAGTCGGGGCGCTGGTATTACGTCGATGGCAACCAGTTTTAAGTAAAAAGTGGCTGTAGTCCAACCGAGGCGGGCGCAGTCAGCTATTAAAAAATGAGTAAGCATGAGATTTGAAGCAATCCTGTTTGACTGCGATGGCGTGCTGGTCGACAGCGAACCCATCACCAACGGCGTGTTGCGCGACATGCTGGAAGAAAGCGGCTGGTCGCTCACGTCCGAGGAATGCATGCGGGTGTTCATCGGCAAGGCGGTGCGCGACGAGCGCGCCATCATCGAGCAGCGCACCGGCCGGCCGCTGACGGAGGACTGGATGGGCGAGTTTTACGCGCGGCGCAACCGCGAGCTGCAAGCCCGCCTGCAGGTCATAGACGGCGCGCACGAGGCGGTGGCCGCCGCGCACGCGCACACCGGGCAGCGCATCGCCTGCGCCTCGGGCGCGGACCGTTTCAAGGTCGAGATGCAGCTGACCCAGGTCGGGCTGGTGGATTTTTTTGCGGGCCGCATCTTCAGCGGCCACGAGATGCCGCGCTCCAAGCCGGCACCCGATGTGTACCTGGCCGCCGCCGCGCATCTGGGCGCCGCGGGTGAACGCTGTCTGGTGATTGAGGACACGCCCACGGGCATCACCGCCGGCGTCGCGGCCGGTGCCACGGTGTGGGCGTATTGCCCCTCGCCGGAACAAGGTCCAGCCTTGTTGCAGGCCGGCGCCAGCCAGCTGTTCGGCCACATGGCCGAGCTGCCGCAGTTGCTGGCCAGCGTCTGATTGACCGTAATGCAAGGAGTCATTCCGGCCTGCCTGTTTGGCAGGCATCCTGTTGCAGGCCCCAGCTGGCAAGGGTTTTAAGGGTTTTCCCTGGGCGGGTGCACAAGCTTATCCACAGAAGCTGTGCATGGCGCGAATCAGGCGAACATCACGCCCCCGGTCGCACGTCGGGCGAGGCGATGGTCGGCACCCCCTGATCCAGGGCCGACTGGTGCTGCAGCTGCAGCGCGCGCTGATAGGCCGGGCGTTGCTGAAGGCGCAGGGCGTAGCGGCGCACGGCATCGGTGAATTGGGGCTGCAGGCCCAGGTGCTCCGCCAGCAGCAGGGCGTAGCCCACCGATACATCGGCGGCGGTGAAGCGGCCGGCGCATAGAAAATCCTGCTGCTGCAGGGCGGTGTCCACGGCTCTCAGGCGCGCCAGAAACCAGCGGCTGTAGTCTTCGACCACCTGGGGCTGCCGGCGCTCCACAGTCTCGAAATGGCTGTAGCGCAGCACCAGGGTCTGCGGAAAGGTCAGCGTGGCCTCGCCCATGTGCAGCCAGTTCAGGTAGGCGCCGTAGGCTGGGTCCGCCACGGCTACATCGAGCCCGCCGGGGCTGTGCCGCGCCGCCAGGTACTGGCACATCGCGGCCGATTCGGTCATGCGGGTCTCGCCATCGACCAGCAGGGGAACCGTACCCAGGGGGTTGTCCTGCAGAAACTGGCGCGCCAGCGCGCGCGGTGGAAAGGGCAGCATGCGCAAGGAGTAGGGCAGGCCCAGCTCTTCGAGCAGCCAGAGTGGCCTGAAGGAGCGGGCGCTGACACAGTGGTGGAGCGTGATCATGGCCACAGTCTAGGGTGCTTGGCCGCACAAGGTGCGCCACGAAGGGGGCAAATCAGGCCAGCGGCCGCTTGCCCTGCCGGAACTCCGCGGGCGACTGGCCGGTCCAGCTGCGAAAGGCGCGCATAAAGCTCTTTTCGTTCTGAAAGCCCGCCGCCTCGGCCACCTGCTTGATGGGGCGCGCGGTGCGCAGCAGCAAGTCCAGCGCCCGGTCCCGCCGCACCTCATCCTTCAGCGTCTGCAGCGAAGCGCCTTCGTCCTTGAGCTGGCGGTGCAGGGTGCGCGGCGAGACATGCAGCAGCGCGGCCAGCGCGTCGGCGTTGTGGGTCTGGGCCGGATGGGCGGCCAGCGCCTGACGCACCCGTTGCACCAGCAGGCGGTCACGCCGGTATTGCAGAACAGTGAGCGGCAGGGCGCGCTGCAGCATCTGTTGCAGGGCGCGCTCATCACGGCGCAGCGGCAGGGCCAGGTAGCGCGCATCGAAGCGCAGGCCGGCGGGCGCGGTGTCAAACGCGGTCGGGCCGGAGAAAAGCACCTGGTAGGCCGCATGGTGGGGCGGTGCGGCAAACGGAAACTGCGCGCCCTGCAGCGGAATGCGCGAGTCGATCAGCCAGCAGGCCACGCCCAGGATGTTGCGCAGCACCGATACCAGGCAGAACTCGCGCAAGTCCCCCAGGTCGCGGTGCTCGGTGATGGACAGCATGGCCGTGTCGCCCGTCAGCGTGAGCTGGAGCGTGATGTCGTCGGTGATCAGTCCATGGTGTCGGCACCAGCGCTTGAGTGCCACGCCCAGGCTGGGCGCGCTGATGGAGGCGCGCGCCAGCATGCCGTAGCTGCCCCAGGGCAGGCGCCGGCTGAACCAGCCCAGCGCCTCGTCGTCCAGTTCCTGCATGGCCGCGCCCGATATTTTTTCCATCTGCCAGGCGGTGATGCGCGAGTCCGCATTGAGCAGGGATTCCGGCGTGATTTGTGCCTGTTCCAGCGCCTTCGCAGGGTTCAGGCCGCGCTGCCGGTAGGCCCGCACAATGGCCTGGACAAATGCAATGGGCGTCAAGGCGGGGGCGGACGGCAGTGACCCTGGAGCGGGGTGGGGCGGGTGGGGTGGCATGTCCTGAAGTTTGCCTTTTGGTGGCAGGATTTGCAACCTTGGTGGCGAGTCCGCGTCAGGCGGCGCTTCTATGCTTGTGCCATGCTGTCCGCACCCGCTGGTGCCGGCGGCCGCAAGGAGACAATCATGAGCGCAGAACTATCCGCACCGACGCTGCTGGCAAGCAGCCTTTCCCGCGGCGCCACCGCCGTGCCCCTGATCGAGCAGACCCTGGGTGACTTCTTCGACGGCGTGGTGGCGCGCCAGCCCGAGCGCGAGGCGCTGGTGAGCCGGCACCAGCGCCGCCGCTACACCTACCGCGAACTGCAGCGCGAGGCCAATCGCCTGGCCAGTGCCCTGCTGGGCCTGGGGCTGGTGCCGGGCGAGCGCATCGGCATCTGGTCGCACAACAACGCCGAGTGGGTGCTGATGCAGCTGGCCACGGCCAAGATAGGTCTGATCCTGGTCAACATCAATCCGGCCTACCGCACGGCCGAGGTGGAATACGCGCTCAACAAGGTTGGTTGCAAGGCCCTGGTGACCATGGCCAACTTCAAGACCAGCGACTACCTGGGCATGCTGCGCGAGCTGGCGCCCGAGTGGGCGCACGCCCAGCCGGGCCGGCTTGAATCTGGCGCCTTGCCGCATCTGCATACCGTGGTCTGGATAGACGAGGCCGGGCAGGGTGAGGATCAGCCCGGCTTGATGCGGTTTTCCGAGTTGCTGGCCAGCGGCAACCCCGACGACGTGCGGCTGGCCGCCATCGCCGCCACGCTCCAGGCGACCGACCCCATCAACATCCAGTTCACCAGCGGCACCACGGGCTTTCCCAAGGGCGCCACGCTGACGCACCGCAACATCCTGAACAACGGCTTTTTCATCGGCGAGGCCATGAAGCTCACGCCGGCCGACCGGCTGTGCATTCCGGTGCCGCTGTACCACTGCTTTGGCATGGTGCTGGGCAACCTGGCCTGCTTCACGCACGGCGCCACCATTGTTTATCCCAACGACGGCTTCGACGCGCTGACGGTGCTGGAGACCGTGCAGGAGGAGCGCTGCACCGGCCTGCACGGCGTTCCCACCATGTTCATTGCCGAGCTCGACCATCCGCGCTTCAAAGAGTTCGATCTGTCCACGCTGCGCACCGGCATCATGGCCGGCTCGCCCTGCCCCATAGAGGTGATGAAGCGCGTGGTCAGCGACATGCACCTGTCTGAAATCACGATCGCCTACGGCATGACCGAAACCAGCCCGGTGAGCTGCCAGAGTTCCATGGACACGCCGCTGGACAAGCGCGTGTCCACCGTCGGCCTGGTGCAGCCGCACCTGGAGGTCAAGGTCATCGACCCCGCAGGCGGCGAGATCGTGGCGCCCGGCGTGTCGGGCGAGCTGTGCACGCGTGGCTACTCGGTCATGCACGGCTACTGGGACGATCCGGCCCGCACGCAGGAGGCGATTGACGACCAGGGCTGGATGCACACCGGCGACCTGGCCACCATGGACGCCGAGGGCTATGTCAACATCGTCGGCCGCATCAAGGACATGGTGATACGTGGCGGCGAGAACATCTACCCGCGCGAGATTGAAGAGTTTCTTTACCGCCACCCCAAGGTGCAGGACGTGCAGGTGGTCGGCCTGCCCGACAAGCGCTATGGCGAGGAGCTGTGTGCCTGGATCGTCACCAAGCCCGGTCAGACGCTGACGGAAGACGAGATCCGCGACTTCTGCAAGGGCAAGATTGCGCACTACAAGGTGCCGCGCTACATTCGTTTCGTGTCGGGCTTCCCCATGACGGTGACCGGCAAGATCCAGAAGTTCAAGATCCGCGACGAAATGAAACACCAGCTGGGGCTGGAAGAAGACAAAACCGCCTGAAAGAAACCGGAACCATGACCCTGCTTGCCTCCCAACTCAACGCCCGTTCCGCCGACTTCCAGGCCAATGCCGCCGCCATGCGCGCGCTGGTCGACGACCTCCATGTGCAATTGGCCAAGGCCGCTGCCGGTGGCGGCGAAGCGGCCCGTGCCAAACATGTGGCGCGCGGCAAGCTGCTGCCGCGCGACCGGGTGCAACGGCTGCTCGACCCCGGCACGCCGTTTCTGGAAGTCGCGCCGCTGGCCGCGCTGGGCATGTACCACGGTGACGCGCCCTGTGCCGGCCTGATCGCCGGCATAGGCCGCGTCAGCGGCGTCGACTGCATGATTGTCTGCAACGACGCCACCGTCAAAGGCGGCACCTACTACCCGCTCACCGTTAAAAAACATTTGCGCGCGCAGGAGATCGCGCAGCAAAACTGCCTGCCCTGCATCTACCTGGTGGACTCGGGCGGCGCCAACCTGCCGAACCAGGACGAGGTGTTCCCCGACCGCGACCACTTTGGCCGCATCTTCTTCAACCAGGCCAACATGAGCGCGCAGGGCATTGCGCAGATCGCCGTGGTCATGGGCTCCTGCACCGCCGGCGGCGCCTATGTGCCGGCCATGAGCGATGAATCCATCATCGTGAAGAACCAGGGAACGATTTTTCTGGGCGGTCCGCCGCTGGTGAAGGCCGCCACGGGCGAAGTGGTCAGCGCCGAAGACCTGGGCGGTGGCGACGTGCACACCCGGCTGTCGGGCGTGGCCGACCATCTGGCGCAGAACGATCTGCATGCGCTGGCGCTGGCCCGTGCCTCCGTCAGGAATTTGAATAAAAACAAGGCCTCTGCCCAGGCGGTGCGGGCGCCGGTAGCTCCCAAATTTGTAGCGAAAGAGCTGTATGGCGTGATTCCGACCGACACGCGCAAACCCTTCGACGTGCGCGAAATCATTGCCCGCATCGTCGATGGCAGCGAGTTTGACGAGTTCAAGGCGCGCTACGGCACCACGCTGGTCTGCGGCTTCGCGCATATCGAAGGCATGCCGGTCGGCATCATTGCCAACAACGGCATCTTGTTCAGCGAGTCGGCGCTCAAGGCCACGCACTTCATCGAGCTGTGCTGCCAGCGCAAGATTCCGCTGGTGTTTTTGCAGAACATCACCGGCTTCATGGTGGGCCGCAAGTACGAAAACGAAGGCATTGCCCGCAACGGCGCCAAGATGGTGACGGCCGTGGCGACGGCGGCCGTTCCCAAGTTCACCATCATCATTGGCGGCAGTTTTGGCGCCGGCAACTACGGCATGTGCGGCCGCGCCTATTCGCCGCGCTTTCTCTGGATGTGGCCGAATGCCCGCATCAGCGTGATGGGCGGCGACCAGGCGGCCGGCGTGCTCGCCACCGTCAAGCGCGACGGCATTGAGGCCAAGGGCGGCGTCTGGAGCGCCGAGGAAGAAGAAGCCTTCAAGGCCCCGATTCGCCAGCAGTATGAACACCAGGGCCACCCCTACTACGCCTCCGCGCGGCTCTGGGACGACGGCGTGATCGACCCGGCCGACACCCGCCGCGTGCTGGCGCTGGGGTTGAGCGCTGCGCAGAATGCGCCCATCCCCGAGACGAAATTTGGCCTGTTCCGGATGTAAGCCATGAACTACCTTCAACTCACTGTGCAGGCGGGCGTGGCGACGCTGCTGCTCAATCGTCCCGATGTACGCAATGCCTTCAATGACGAGGTGATTGCCGAATTCACGCAGGCCTTTGGCGGGCTGGGCGGCCGTGACGACGTGCGCTGCGTGGTGCTGGCGGCCGCGGGCCAGGCTTTCTGTGCAGGCGCCGACCTGAACTGGATGCGCCGCATGGCGGACTACAGCCATGCCGAGAACCTGGCCGACGCGGCGCAGCTGGCCGAGATGCTGCGCGTGATTTACGAATGCCCCAAACCGACCATTGCCCGTATCCAGGGCGATGTGTATGCCGGCGGCATGGGGCTGGTCGCAGTCTGCGACATGGCCGTGAGTGTCGACACGGCGAACTATTGCCTGAGTGAGGTCAAGCTGGGCCTGATCCCCGCCACCATCAGCCCTTATGTGATCCGCGCCATGGGCGCGCGGGCGGCGCACCGCTATTTTTTGACGGCAGAGCGCTTCAGCGCCCTGGAGGCGCAGCGGATCGGCTTTGTGCATGAGTTGGTGAGCGTCGATCAGCTCGATGCCAGGGTGGCCGAGATCGCGCAGGCGCTGGTCAATGCCAGCCCCGCAGCGGTCAAGGCCTGCAAGCAGCTGGTGCAGGACGTGGCCGGGCGCGACATCTCGGCCGAGCTGATAGCCGGTACGGTGCAGGGCATTGCCGACATCCGCTCCAGCGAGCAGGGCCGGGAAGGCGTGCAGTCCTTTCTGCAAAAACGCAAACCGTCATGGCTCGGAGGCTGAGATGAGCCCGCACATGAGCGCCGCGCAGCACACGAAGTGGCAAGCGTGGGGAGCGTCATGAATGCTCTTGATACCGCGCAACTGATCGCCCTGGCCGGCGCTTTGGGCTGGGCCAGTGGCGTGCGGCTCTACCTGGTGGTGTTCCTCACGGGGCTGGCGGGCTATCTGGGCTGGGTGCCCCTGCCGCAAGGCCTGCAGGTACTGGCCAACCCGGTGGTGCTGGGCGTCAGCGGCTTCATGGTCTTCGTGGAGTTTTTTGCCGACAAGATTCCGGGGCTGGATTCGCTCTGGGATGTGGTGCACACCGTGATCCGCATTCCGGCCGGCGCGGCGCTGGCGGCGGGCGTCTTCGGTGCTGACCATGGCGTGATGGCGCTGGTTGCCGCGCTGCTGGGCGGCACGCTGGCCGCCACCAGTTTCACCGCCAAGGCCACCACCCGCGCGGCCATCAACACCTCGCCCGAACCGTTCAGCAACATAGGCGCGTCTCTGCTTGAAGATGGCGCGGTGCCTGCGGGCCTGTGGCTGGCCCTTGCGCACCCCTTTGTTTTTATCGCCGTGCTGGCGCTGGTGCTGGTGCTCAGCGTCTGGCTGATCCGTATTTGCTGGCGATTTTTAACACAGCTGTTTGCCCGCGTGGCACGCATTTTCAGCGGCAAGCCGGACCCCGGCCCGTCGCCGGCTTTTACCCTGAAATCTCCTTTTTCAAAGAGCGACCCTCATGTTTAAAAAAATACTGATTGCAAACCGCGGTGACCAGCGGCAACGCCGCGCAGCAGCGAAGCTAAATTGCATGGCACGCGAAGCGTGCGCAGGCGGTTTCAACGCGGAGACCAACCATGTTTAAAAAGATACTGATCGCAAACCGCGGTGAAATCGCCTGCCGTGTCGCGGCGACCGCCCGGCGCATGGCCGTCAAAACCGTTGCGGTGTATTCGGATGCCGATGCGAATGCCAAGCATGTCGGCTTTTGCGATGAATCGGTTCACATTGGCGGCAGCGCCCCCAAAGACAGCTACCTGCGCTGGGAGCGCATTATTGAAGCGGCGAAAGCCACGGGTGCGCAGGCGATTCATCCGGGCTACGGCTTTCTGAGCGAAAACGAGGAGTTCGCCCAGGCCTGTGCCAGCGCGGGCCTGGTCTTCATCGGCCCGCCGGCCTCCGCCATCAAGGCCATGGGCCTGAAAGCCGAGTCCAAGCAGCTGATGGAAAAGGCCGGCGTGCCGCTGGTGCCGGGCTACCACGGCGCGGACCAGGACCCGGTGCTGCTCAGGCATGAGGCCGACCGTATCGGCTACCCGGTGCTGATCAAGGCCAGCGCCGGCGGCGGCGGCAAGGGCATGCGCGCGGTCGACAAGTCTGAAGACTTTGACGCCGCGCTGGCCTCCTGCAAGCGCGAGGCCATCAACAGCTTTGGCGACGACGCGGTGCTGATCGAGAAATACGTGCAGCGCCCGCGCCATATCGAGATCCAGGTGTTTGGCGACACGCACGGCAACTACGTCTACCTGTTCGAGCGCGACTGTTCGGTGCAGCGCCGCCACCAGAAGGTGCTGGAAGAGGCGCCGGCGCCCGGCATGACGCCCGAAATGCGCCAGCAGATGGGCCTGGCCGCCGTGGCGGCGGCGCGTGCCGTGCACTATGTGGGCGCGGGCACGGTGGAGTTCATCGTCGAGCAGCGCGAGGGCGGGGCACCAAGCGCCGCGCCGGGCCGCCCCAAGCAAGCGAGCGCCCCCTCGGGGGGCAGCGAGGACGCGTCAGCGCCGAGCGCGGGGGCCCACATGTCTTTTTTCTTCATGGAGATGAACACCCGGCTACAGGTCGAGCACCCGGTGACCGAAGCCATCACAGGCCTCGATCTGGTGGAATGGCAGTTGCGTGTGGCCTCGGGCGAGAAGCTGCCGCTGGCGCAAGAGCAGTTGCGCATCAACGGCCACGCGATCGAGGCGCGTATCTGCGCCGAGAATCCCGAGAACAACTTTTTGCCCGCCACCGGCACGCTGCATGTGTACCAGAAGCCGAACTGCACCAGCTTTGAGCGCGCGAACTTGAGCAACACGGGTGTTGCGGTCCGCATCGACGACGGCGTGCGCGAAGGCGACGCCATTTCGCCTTTCTACGATTCCATGGTGGCCAAGCTGATCGTGCATGGGCAGACGCGGGAAGAGGCGCTGGCCCGGCTCGACGAGGCGCTGGCGCAGACCCATATCGTCGGGCTGAACACCAATGTGCAGTTCTTGCGCTACGTGGTGCGCAGTCCTTCCTTTGCCCGGGCCAACCTGGACACGGCCTTGATTCAGCGCGAAGAGGCGGTGCTGTTCAAGCAGGAGCCGCTCGGGCTGGCCCTGGCGGCAGCTAGCGCGATTGCCCAGGCGCTGCTCGCGGAGAAAGCGGCCGAAGGCGTCGACCCCTTCAGCCGCCGCGATGGCTGGCAAACGCATGGCGTGACGCGGCGGCCATTCGAGTTCGAGTTTCAGGGCAAGTCCGCCAAAGCCAGCCTGAGCTATCAGCATGATGGTGCTTTGCACCTGGACGTTGATGGCGTGTCGGGGCCGCTGGTTTTCGCGCAAGGCGCGCAGGGCATAGACATCCGGTTTTCGGGTCAGCGGCTCACCGCAGCGGTTTATACCCAGGGCGAGGTGGACCATGTGTTTGCCGCGCGCGGCGCCACCCAGATCACGGCCATTGATTTGCTGGCCCACGCCGGCGAAGCCCATGCGGAGGGCGGCCGCCTGACCGCGCCCATGCCGGGTAAAGTGGTGTCCTTTGCCGTCAAGGCGGGCGACAAGGTCAGCAAGGGCCAGCCGCTGGCGGTGATGGAAGCCATGAAAATGGAGCATACGATTGCCGCACCCGCCGACGGCGTGGTGCAGGAGTTGCTGTATGCACCGGGCGACCAGGTGAGCGAGGGTTCCGAAC
This sequence comes from Polaromonas jejuensis NBRC 106434, assembly GCF_001598235.1. Taxonomy (GTDB): domain Bacteria; phylum Pseudomonadota; class Gammaproteobacteria; order Burkholderiales; family Burkholderiaceae_C; genus Polaromonas; species Polaromonas jejuensis. The sequence continues at coordinate 58,548 of NZ_BCYO01000019.1, forward strand.
TGCTCAAAATAGCGGTCTGAAATTTGATGGACGAATTGAATGCGCATTACTTTTTGCTGTACCGATACCAAGGCCCAGCCCTGGCTGGAGGGCCTGCAGGCCGCATTGCCAGGGGCGGTGGTAGAGCTGTGGGCTGCGGGTTCGGCGCCCGCTGACTACGCGGTGGTCTGGGCGCCGCCCCAGCAGTTTTTTGACGAACAAACAGGGCTGAAGGGCATTTTCAATATCGGTGCCGGTGTCGATGCCCTGATGAAGCTGCGCCTGCCACCCGGGGTTCCTGTCGTCAGGCTGGACGACGCCGGCATGTCGGTGCAGATGGCCGAGTATGTCTGCCATGCGGTGATTCGCCATTTCCGGGAATTCGACGCCTATGAAGCAGATTCGGCCCGGGGCCGCTGGTCTTACCGCAAGCCGCGCCGGCGTGCGGACTTCCCGGTCGGCGTGATGGGCCTGGGCGTGCTGGGTGAGCGCGTCAGCCGGGCGCTGGCGCAGTTTGACTTTCCCGTGCTGGGCTGGAGCCGGTCCGCCAAAGTGTTTGACGGTGTGCGCTGCTATTCAGGCGAGGCCGGCTTTCAGGATTTTCTGGCCGCCACCCGCATTCTGGTGTGCCTGCTGCCGCTCACGCCTGAGACCGAAGGCATCATGCGGCAGGCGACGCTGGCCAGGCTGTTGCCCGGTGCTTATGTGATCAATGTGGCGCGCGGCGGCCATCTGGTCGATGAGGACCTGATCGCGCTGCTCGATAGCGGGCATCTGGCGGGCGCGACCCTCGATGTGTTCCGCACCGAACCCTTGCCGGCGGTGCATCCCTTCTGGGCGCATCCCAAAATTACCGTCACGCCGCACACCTCGGCCCGGACCCTGCGCGATGAAAGCATTGCCCAGATCGCCGGAAAGATCGATGCGCTACACAAGGGCGCGCCGATTGCCAGCCTTGCCGGTGTGGTTGACCTTAAACAAGGATACTGAACACATGAACTTACCTGCCAAAGTCAAACTCGTTGACGTGGGCCCGCGCGACGGCTTGCAAAACGAGAAAGCCGCGGTACCGGCGGCCGTGAAGATTGAACTGGTGCACCGCCTGCAGGATGCCGGGCTCACTGAAATCGAGGTCACCAGTTTTGTCTCGCCGAAGTGGGTGCCGCAAATGGCGGACAACGCAGAGGTGATGGCCGGCATACGACGCAAGCCGGGCGTGCGCTATTCGGTGCTGACGCCCAACATGAAGGGCTTTGAGGCCGCGATCGCGCCGGCGCGTGCGTTGTGGCCCGACGAGATCGTGGTGTTCGGCGCGGCCAGCGAAGCCTTCAGCCAGCGCAACATCAACTGCTCCATCGCCGAAAGCATCGAGCGCTTTCGGCCGGTGGTGGCGGCGGCCAAGGCCCACAACATTTATGTGCGCGGCGCCATTTCATGCAGCGTTGGCTGCCCATATGAAGGCGAGATTCCACCCGAGCGCGTGGAGCTCGTCGCGCGGCTCATGAAGGAAATCGGCGTGCAGCACATCGGCGTGGCCGATACGATTGGCGTGGGCACGCCGCTCAAGGTGCAGCGCGCCATGGAGGCTGCGCTCAGGCACTACGCCATCGACGATGTGTCGGGCCATTTTCACGACACCTATGGGCAGGCGCTGGCCAACACCCTGGCCGCGCTGGAAATGGGCATCTGGCAGTTTGATACCTCGTCAGCGGGGCTGGGCGGCTGCCCCTACGCCAAGGGCGCGACCGGCAATGTGGCGAGCGAAGACGTGGTCTACCTGCTGCAGGGCATGGGCATTGAAACCGGCATTGATCTGGACAAGCTGATCGACGCCGGCAAGTTCATCAGTGATTTTCTGGAGCGCAAACCCAATTCCCGGGCCGCGACGGCCCTGCTGAACAAGAGGGCAGGTTGAGATGTGTGGATCCGAACTTCTGGCCCTGCCCGACGGTGTAAGGCGGGTCGCCAGCGCGCTCCAGGCCCTGGGCCATCCGCATGCGCCCGTCATGCTCGACAATGCCGCACGCACCGCGCAGCAGGCGGCGGACGCGCTGGGGGTGGCCGTGGGCCAGATTGCCAAGAGCATTATTTTTCGCCGCAAATCCGATGATGCGGCCGTGCTGATCGTGACCTCAGGCGACCAGCGCGTGGACGAGAAAAAAGTGGAGGCCCTGGTCTGCCCTGACGGCAAACGGCTGGGGCGTGCCGATGCGGAATTTGTCAAGGCCCGCACCGGCTTCTCGATTGGCGGCGTTTCACCGCTCGCCCATGCCACCCCCTCGGTGACGCTGATTGACCAGTCGCTGTTTCGCTTTGATGACATCTGGGCCGCGGCCGGGCATCCCCATGGCGTATTCCGGCTGTCGCCGCAAGAACTGCAGCAGCTGACCGGTGCGCCGGTGGCTGACCTGGCGGTGGCTGTGGACGAGGAAAAACTGGCTTTGCAGCGTGCCATCACTTTGGTTTCCTTGCGCGCTCAAACGGTGAGCGCTGCCGCCGATGTGCCGTCGCCCTGCATCTCTGTTTGCCGCATGAGCGCCGCGAGCGGCTTGTGCGAAGGGTGCTACCGCACGCGTGACGAGATCGCGGCCTGGAGCGGCGCGGATGATGACGCCAAGCGGGCCATCTGGCGCGCCATTGAAACGCGCATGGCGGCCATGCCATCATGACGGTCACGGGTCATCTCCCGCCGCAGGCGGCCGCGTCGTCGGGCACAAGCGGCATGAAGTACATCCGCTTTTATTTCGACTTCCTCTCGCCCTATGCCTACCTGGCGTTTGAGCAACTACCGCAAGCCCTGGGCGGTTTGAGTTACAGCGTGCGCTACATGCCCGTGCTGTTCGCCGCCATGCTCAAGCAGCACGGCCAGTTGGGCCCCGCGGAGATCGCCCCCAAGCGTGATTGGACCTACCGTCAGGTGCTGTGGCTGGCACACAGCCAGGGCATTCCCCTGCAGTTGCCGGCCAGTCACCCCTTCAACCCCTTGCCTCTTTTGCGACTGGCGCTGGCATGCGCGCCCGAAGCGGAGCCAGGCGCACCCAGCCGCTATGTGTGTGAAAGCATTTTTCGCCACGTCTGGCGTGGTGGTGCCGAGGCGGCCGATGTGCAACGTTTCGAGTCGCTGGTTCAGCAGCTGGCTCCGCAGCAGGCGCCGCAGAATATGCCGGATGTGCAGGGCCGCATGCAGGGTGAGGCGGTCAAGGCCCAACTGAAAAAAAATACCGAAGAGGCCATGACGCAGGGGGCTTTTGGCGTGCCCGCTTTTGCGGTTGACGACAAACTCTTCTGGGGGCTGGACTCGCTGCCCATGCTGCGCGCTTACCTGCTGGATGACCCCTGGTTCAGCGGGCCGGACTGGAATGGCGTCAGCCAGGTGATCTCGGGTATGACACGCCGGCGCTAGGGTCTGCTCACGCTAAAACGCATCTTCCGTTTTAGCGTGAACAGACCCTAGGCGTTTTCCCTGATGCGCTTCGCATGCTGAAAAGCCTTCCAAGGGTTTCCCCTTGACTTGTCAGTCCCGCATAAGTTTCGCGCAAGCTCCTGTTATTTTCGTGTCAGAGCTAGGTCAGGGATGACCAAAATAATGAGTTCAGCTTTCATCTCGGAAGCACTCATATTTTGGAGACAAGACATCATGTCAACAGCCGTCGACAACAGACCCATGACATCGGAGCAGAAGAAAGTCATCTTCGCTTCATCGCTGGGCACCGTATTTGAGTGGTACGACTTTTACCTTTACGGATCACTGGCCGCGATCATTGCCAAGCAGTTTTTCAGCGGACTGGACTCGGGCTCGGCCTTCATTTTTGCACTGCTGGCTTTCGCCGCCGGTTTCATCGTGCGTCCGTTCGGCGCACTGGTGTTCGGGCGCCTGGGGGACATGATCGGCCGCAAGTACACCTTCCTGGTCACCATCGTGATCATGGGCTTGTCGACCTTCATCGTGGGCTTGCTGCCCAGCTATGCATCCATTGGCGTCGCGGCGCCCGTGATCCTGATTGCACTGCGCATGCTGCAGGGCCTGGCGCTCGGTGGTGAGTATGGTGGTGCCGCGACCTACGTGGCCGAGCATGCGCCGCACGGCAAGCGCGGCGCCTACACCTCCTGGATCCAGACCACGGCGACCATGGGCCTGTTCCTGAGCCTGCTGGTGATCCTGGGTGTGCGTACCGCCACCGGCGAAGCGGCGTTTGCCGACTGGGGCTGGCGCGTTCCTTTCGTCGTGTCCATCCTGCTGCTGGCGGTGTCTGTGTACATCCGCCTTTCCATGAACGAATCGCCTGCCTTCCAGAAGATGAAGGCAGAGGGCAAGACGTCCAAGGCGCCGCTGTCCGAGTCTTTCGGCCAATGGAAAAACCTGAAGATCGTGATTCTGGCCCTGATCGGCTTGACCGCCGGCCAGGCCGTGGTCTGGTATTCCGGCCAGTTCTATGCACTGTTTTTCCTGACCCAGGCGCTCAAGGTGGACGGTCCTACGGCCAACATTCTGGTGGCCTATTCGCTGATTCTGGGGACGCCGTTCTTCGTCATCTTCGGTGTCCTGTCCGACAAGATCGGCCGCAAGCCCATCATCATGGCGGGCTGCCTGCTGGCCGTTGTGACCTACTTCCCTGTGTTCGGCGCGCTGACCAAGGCGGCCAATCCGGATCTGGCCGCAGCACAGGCCAAGAACCAGGTGATAGTGAGCGCCGATCCAAAAGAGTGCTCGTTCCAGTTCAACCCAACGGGCACGTCCAAGTTCACCAGTTCCTGCGACATTGCCAAGCAGGTGCTGGCCGGTGCGTCGGTGAGCTACGACAACGCCGTAGCGCCCGCAGGTACGGTGGCCACGATCAAGATTGGTGAATCCACCATTCCAAGCTACAGCGCCAAGGGCCTGAGCGCGGACGATGCCAAGAAGAAGGACACCGAGTTCAAGAAGCTGGTCGCTGACGACCTGAAGGCGGCCGGCTACCCCAGCAAGGCGGACCCCGCCAAGATGGACAAGGTCGCGGTGACGGCCATCCTGTTTTATCTGGTGGTGCTCGTCACCATGGTGTACGGCCCGATTGCCGCCATGCTGGTTGAACTGTTCCCTACCCGCATCCGCTACACCTCCATGAGCCTGCCTTATCACATCGGTAACGGCTGGTTCGGCGGCCTGCTGCCAACAACGGCCTTTGCCATCGTTGCGCAGACCGGCAATATGTACAACGGCCTGTGGTACCCGATCATCATTGCCGGTGTCACCGTCGTGATCGGCACCTTGTTCATCAAGGAGACCAAGGACGTTGACATTTACGCCAACGACTGATTGGCATTTTGGCAACGCGGGCGGTGACCGCCCGCGTTGACCCTGAGGTCCTTATCAAGGCCTTGTCAAAGTTTGCAGGCCCTCGTCATCATGTGCCGGGGGCTTTTTTTTGGGGGGGAGAAAAAAGATGTGGAAACTGGTGGTGGGATTCATCGTGTTTGCGGGGCTTGCGCTGTTGATGCTGAACAGGGGCGGTGATATTGAAATGGGGGGCGAAAAGCATGGGGCCTTGCCCGTGCCGGCTGCCCTCGTGGCGGGCGTTGCAAGCGGCGCGGCGACCTGAGTCCGGGTTTTCTCCCGGCTTGTCAGGCGTCGCTGTGCGTCGCGTGAGTTTTGGCAAGTGAAGCCATCCAGGCGGATGCCGAAAAATGGGTTAAATTGGGGCGGGGGCGAAAAAACAAAATACACCGTCGTCTCTGCACCATGACACCATGCCGTGGGCCACGTCCACAGCGCATTTAATGGAGACAAGCCAATGACTTTCACCAAGACGGCGCTGGGGCAAACCGCTTTGCAGAACCGTTCTCTTGCCTTGACGCCAAGACAGCGCTCGGCATTCATCATGTTTGACGGCAAGCGCAGTACCGAAGAGGTGCTCAAGGCAACCGCCGGATTGGGGGTGACGACGGACGATGTGAATCACCTGGTGACGCTGGGTCTGCTGGCGGGCACGGCCGCAGCGGTGCCAGAGCCGGGTCCTGCCTCCGCGCCAGGCCTTGCTGGCGAGTCCCGCCTGAGTGCGCAAGAGCATTACTCAAAGGCCTATCCCATTGCCACCCGGCTCACTGCGGAGCTGGGTCTGCGTGGCTTCCGGCTTAACCTGGCGGTTGAAGCCGCCGGTGACCTGGTCAAGCTGCGGGAACTGGCGCCGAAAATCAAGGAGGCCGTCGGCCCCGAGAAATTCAGGGCGCTTGAACACGCCCTGTATTCCTGAACGTCACGGCGAGGTATGGCTCAGCGTGATGCGCCTGCTTCACGCCTGACCGCGGCAGGGCTTCGGGCCAGCGCCGCTCAGCGCTTGAATTTTCCGTCGGTGCCAATGATGGACAGGTCGGCAAAATCCAGTCCGGTGTGATGGTCGGGACTGTAGCTCACTTCAAGTCCGCCGATATCCAGTTTGCGAATGCCTTCCAGCGCTGCCTGGATTTTTTCGCGGCTGGGCTTGGCGCCGGCGCGGCGCAGGCCCTCAACCAGCACCTTGGCGGCCGCAAAGCCCTCCAGCATGGCCGGACTCACCTCGTTCTGTCCTTTGGCCTTGGCCAGTTCCAGGGCTTCCTTCACCATGGGGTAGGAAATAGAGCGTTCGTAGGGAAAGACTTGCGTGACGATCACGCCACGCCCGTTTTCGCCCAGGTTCTTCACAAAGCCACTTGACGCGTTGTTGGACAGGGTCACGACCTGTGCGGTGGAGCCGGCTGCGCGGAAGGCCTTGATGCCATCCACCACGGCCTGGCCTGACGCCACCATGATGATGGCCTGCGCGTTGGACTGGTAAACCTTGGGTGCGATAGCGCTGTAATCGGGCTTGGAGCGGTCAAACTTTTCCTGCACGACCGCTTGCAGCTTGGCGGTCGCCAGTCCTTTTTGCGCGCCAGTCACGCCATCAGCGCCGAAGCTGTCGTCCGCATAGACAATGGCGATCCGGCTGATGCCCATGGAGTTCAGGTGGGTCACGGCTTTTTCAGCTTCGCGCTGGTAGGTCGCGCGCACATTGAAAATATGCTTTTTCACGGGCTGGTGCAGCACCATGGCGCCGGTGGATGGGCCTATGAGCGGCACGCCATATTTGTCGAGCAGTGGAATCATCGCTTCGGTGTGAGGTGTGCCGCGGGTCAGGAACATCGCCACCACGTTTTGCTCTTCAATCAGCTTGCGCGCATTTTCGGCCGCCAGCTTGGGCTCGAACTTGTCGTCCAGGGAGATCAACTCGATTTTTTGTCCCCCGACGCCCCCCTTGGCATTGATGGCCTCTATGTAGAGTTTCGCGCCGTCCGTGGTTTCCTTCACACCGGCGCTCACGGGGCCCGTGAATCCTGCGGTTTGACCAATCACGATCTGGGCCTGGCTGGTGTGGCCCAGCATGGCCATCATGAAGGCCGCGCACCACAAATTCGATTTCTTCACACTTGTCTCCATAAGTTCAACTCAGGCCGCAAGTGGATCATGAAGCGGGGTGCGTGAGGAGCCGGGAAAACCATCATGGCGGCTCGGCACGGCGCTTTAACCCCACCGCCCGGCATCCGCAGCACGACTGTCTAGAATGTTTGACCTCTTCAGGAAAGACCCAACCGATGTCCCAGGGAACCATCCGCATTCGCGGCGCGCGTCAGCACAACCTCAAAAACCTTGATCTGGACATCCGTACCGGCGAAATGACGGTGGTGACAGGCCCCAGCGGCTCGGGCAAGTCCTCGCTGGTGTTTGACACGCTGTTCGCCGAAGGCCAGCGCCGTTACGTGGAGACCTTCTCCGCTTACGCCCGCCAGTTTCTGGACCGCATGGACAAGCCGGCGGTGGACAAGGTCGAGGGCGTGCCGCCCGCCATTGCGATTGACCAGACCAACCCGGTGCGCAGTTCACGCTCCACCGTGGGCACCATGACGGAGCTCAACGACCACCTGAAGCTGCTGTATGCCCGCGCGGCCCAGCTGTTCGACAAACAGACGGCGCAAGCGGTTCGGCATGACAGTCCCGAGTCGATTTATGCCGACCTGATGGCACGCACTGTGGAGGGTGATCCCAGAACGGTGATGACGTTTCCGGTGGAGTTGCCGGGAAATACCAGCGCCGAGCAACTCGAGCAATGGCTCTCTGCCAGCGGCTTCACGCGCGTGCATGCCGAGCGGGAAGTGGCGGCCCGACAATTTTCCGCCGGGCCGCCCCAAGGAAAATTAGCCCCCTCGGGGGGCAGCAAAGCACACGCAGTGGCAAGCGTGGGGGCCATTAAGCTGCTGGATGTGGTGGCGGACCGTTTTCGCCTGCACACTGCTGAAAAGGTGCGCGTCATTGAGGCGATTGAAACTTCGCTGAAGCACGGTGGCGGACGCCTCAATGTGTATGTGCAGCGCGGTGAAGGCGGCGACAGCGCAGGGCCGCCCCAAGCCGAGCCAGCCCCCCTGGGGGGCAGCGCATTACACGAAGTGAAAAGCGTGGGGGCTAACAATAGCCAGCCCGACGAGATGTGGCGCTTTTCAACCGGCCTGCATTGCCCCGACAGCGACCTGCGCTACACCGACCCCACGCCGTCGCTGTTTTCCTTCAACTCGGCCATGGGCGCCTGTGAAACCTGCCGCGGCTTTGGTCGCGTCATCGGCGTGGATTATGGGCTGGTCATTCCCAATGAAAAACTCACCTTGCGCATGGGCGCCATCAAGCCCATGCAGACGCCGGCGTGGAAAGAAGCGCAGGACGATTTGATGCGCCACGCCGAGGCCGCCGGCATTCCGCGTGACACGCCCTGGTACAAACTCACCGCGGAGCAGCAGGCCTGGGTCATCAACGGTTCGCCGAGCTGGAACGGCAAGTGGAACCAGCACTGGTTTGGCATCAAGCGCTTCTTTGAATACCTGGAAAGCAAGGCCTACAAGATGCACATTCGTGTGCTGCTGTCCAAGTACCGCAGCTACACGCCCTGCGAAACCTGTGGCAGCGCGCGCCTCAAGCTCGAGCCCCTGCTCTGGCGCCTCGGCTCGAAAGAGGCCGCCGATTCAGTGCTGCCGCCCGACCGGCGCTTCATGCCGGTGGGCGTTCAGTGGCGCCGCGAGCAACTCGAGGCCCTGCCGGGCTTGTGCGTGCATGACCTGATGCAGCTGCCCATAGACCGGCTGGCAAAATTCTTCAGCCGCCTGTCGCTCGATGTGATGGGCGACGACGCCGAGAAGCAGGCCCTGAAATCGCTGTTCGAGGAAATCAGAACGCGCGTGAAATACCTCTGCGACGTCGGCATTGGCTACCTCACGCTGGATCGCCAGAGCCGCACCTTGTCGGGCGGGGAGGTGCAGCGCATCAACCTGACCACGGCGCTGGGCACCTCGCTGGTCAATACCCTCTTCGTGCTGGACGAGCCTTCGATCGGCCTGCACCCGCGCGACATGAACCGCATCACGCAGGCCATGCACCGGCTGCGCGACGCCGGCAACACGCTGGTGGTGGTCGAACACGACCCCGCGGTAATGCTGGCGGCCGACCGCATGATAGACATGGGCCCCGGCCCGGGCGTGAAGGGCGGCCAGATTGTGTTTGACGGCACGCCCGAAGATCTCAAGCATGCCGATACGCTGACCGGCGCCTACCTGGGCGCCCGCAAGCAGGTCGGCATGGGCTTCAAGCGCGCGGTGACCGACAACACGCCGCGTTTGATTCTGGAGGGCGCGCGCGACCACAACCTGAAAAACCTGACGGTGGAATTTCCATTGCAGCGCCTGGTTTGCGTGACCGGGGTCAGCGGTTCCGGCAAGTCCACGCTGATGCAGGATATTCTGGCGCCCGCATTGTTGCGTCAGTTTGGCAAGGCCACGGAGACGCCGGGCCTGCATGACCGGCTGATGGGCGCCGACCACTTGACCGATGTGGTGTTTGTCGACCAGTCGCCGATAGGCAAGACGGCGCGCTCCAACCCCGCCAGCTATGTGGGCGCCTGGGACGCCGTGCGTGAACTGTTTGCGCTGGCGCCGCTGGCCAGGCAGCGCAGCTACACCGCCTCGAAGTTCAGTTTCAACAATGGCGACGGGCGTTGCCCGACCTGCGGCGGCTCCGGCTTTGAGCATGTCGAAATGCAGTTTTTGAGCGACGTGTACCTGCGCTGCCCGGATTGCGACGGCAAGCGTTACCGCGCGGAAATCCTGGAAGTCACGATTGAGCGCCAGGCCATAGGCCAGCCCAAGCCGGTGCTGCTCAACGTGTCCGACGTGCTGGAGCTGACCGTGAGCGAGGCCGTTCAGCTGTTCGCGCAAGACCGCGAGGTGGTGCGTGCGCTGCAGCCGATTGTGGATGTGGGCCTGGAGTATGTGAAGCTGGGCCAGCCCGTGCCCACGCTGTCGGGCGGCGAGGCGCAGCGGCTCAAGCTGGCGGGCTTTCTGGCCAATGCCAGTAAAACGGCCAGCGCCAGCAAACAGGCGCTGGCACTCAGGTATCCAAATCGCGGCACACTTTTCCTGTTTGACGAGCCCACCACCGGCCTGCATTTTGACGACATCGCCAAGCTCATGCGGGCGCTGCGCAAGCTGCTGGAAGCGGGCCACTCGCTGATCATCATCGAGCACAACCTTGATGTGATCCGTTCGGCCGACTGGCTGATAGACCTGGGGCCTGAAGGTGGCGAAGCGGGCGGCCTGCTGGTGGCGCAAGGCACGCCTGAAGAAGTGAGGCTGCATCCCGGTTCGCACACGGCGCAGGCGCTGCGCGAGTACGAGCAGGCCATGGGCCGGGTGCATGGCGTGGAAGAGGCGCGGCCCAAGGCCTGGGCCACGCGGCCGGCCTTTTCCAACCTGATCCAGATCGTCAACGCCAAGGAACACAACCTCAAGAGCCTGTCGGTCGATATTCCGCGCGGCAAGTTCAATGTGGTGACCGGCGTGTCCGGCTCGGGCAAGTCCACGCTGGCCTTTGACATCCTGTTCAACGAAGGGCAGCGGCGCTACCTGGAGTCGCTCAACGCCTATGCGCGCAGCATCGTGCAGCCGGCCGGCCGGCCCGAGGTCGATGCGGTGTACGGCATTCCGCCCACCGTGGCGATCGAGCAGCGCCTGTCGCGCGGCGGGCGCAAGTCCACCGTCGGCACCACCACCGAGGTCTGGCATTTCCTGCGCCTGCTCTACGTCAAGCTGGGCATCCAGCATTGCACCAAAGACGGCGCGGCGGTGATGCCGCAAAGCCCGGAAAGCATTGCGGCGCAGCTGCTGAAAACCTACCGCGGCCAGCACATCGGCCTGCTGGCGCCCCTGGTGATCAACCGCAAGGGCGTGTACACCGAGCTGGCCGACTGGGCGCGGCCGCGCGGCTACACGCATTTGCGCATTGACGGCGAGTTTTTGCCGACCACCGGCTTCCCGCGCATTGACCGTTTCAAGGAACACACGGTCGAACTGCCGGTGACTGATCTCCATGTCAGGCCAGAGAACGAAGCCGCGCTGCGTTCTGCGCTGGCCACCGCGCTGGAGCATGGCAAGGGCGTGCTGCATGTGCTGGCGCCGCTGGACGGCCTGCAGGCCGCCATGCAGGCCGGCAGCAGCACCAAGGGCATTGGCCGGCTGGAGGCCTTTTCCACCAAGCGGGCCTGCCCGGTCTGCTCGACTTCCTACCCTGAACTGGACCCGCGGCTCTTCAGCTACAACAGCAAGCATGGCTGGTGCCCGGACTGCGTGGGCACCGGGGTCAAGCTCACCAGGGAACAGCGCAAGGTCTTTGACGATTCGGTGCTGGGCGACGACAACAAGGGGCGTGAGCAGAGCTTCGAAGAACCCGATGCCGATGACGTGACCGACGCGGTCTGCCCGGGCTGCGAGGGCACACGCCTCAACGCGCAGGCGCGCGCCGTGAAGTTTGCCGGGGTGGGCATTTCCGACATTGCCCGCCTGTCGGTGACGGACGTGCGCCGCTGGGCGGAAACCCTGGCGCTTGCCGGCCGCGAAGCCGGCATCGCCCGCGACCTGATTCCCGAGATCAAGAGCCGCCTGGAGTTTCTGGAGGATGTGGGACTGGGCTATTTGACGCTGGACCGTGGCGCGCCCACGCTGTCGGGCGGCGAGGCCCAGCGCATCCGGCTGGCAGCGCAGCTGGGCTCCAACCTGCAGGGCGTTTGCTATGTGCTGGACGAGCCCACGATAGGGCTGCACCCGCGCGACAACCAGATTCTGCTGCGTGCCCTGGGCAAGCTCAGCGAGCGCGGCAACACGCTGGTGGTGGTGGAGCATGACGAGGACACCATACGCCGCGCCGACAACATCATCGACATAGGCCCCGGCGCCGGCAAACGCGGCGGGCAACTGGTCGCGCAGGGCACGGCGGCGCAGTTGTCTGCGGTGCCTGAGTCGCTGACGGGTCGCTACTTGGCGCAGCCGCTGATTCATCCGCTGCACGCACGCCGCGAAACGGAGCAGCCCCTCACCCCAGCCCTCTCCCCAAAGGGGCGAGGGAGCGAAACGGGCTTGCCCCCTCTCCCTCTGGGAGAGGGCGGGGGTGAGGGCGCTCCCCTCAAGCCCTTGGGCAAACAAAAGCAGGCTGCGCTCAAAGCCGCGGCATTGAAAGCGGCCGCAGCAAGCGCCAGCGCGCTGCACAACGCAGCACCCGCTGCCGCAAGCAAATTCACATCATGGCTCAATGTCGTCAATGCCGACATGCACAACCTCAAGGAGGTCTCTGTCACCGTGCCGCTGTACCGGCTGGTGGCGGTCACGGGTGTCTCGGGCTCGGGCAAATCCACGCTGGCGCGGGATGTGTTGTTGACGAACGTGCATGCCGGCGTCACGCTGCGCTCGACCAAGGCCGGGCGTGAAGCCGACGACGCGGGCCGGCGCCCGGCGTGGACGGGCTGCGAGCGCATAGAGGGCTACGAGGTGGTGGACCGCGTGCTGGAGGTCGACCAGACGCCGATTGGCAAAACGCCGCGCTCCTGCCCGGCCACCTACATCGGCTTCTGGGACACGATACGCAAGCTGTTTGCCGACACCCTGGAAGCGCGCGCGCGCGGCTACGCGGCCGGGCGGTTTTCGTTCAACACCGGCGAGGGGCGCTGCCCGACCTGCGAGGGCGCGGGCGTGCGCACCATAGGCATGAGCTTTCTGCCCGACGTGAAGGTGCTGTGCGAAACCTGCCACGGCGCGCGCTTCAACCCGGAAACGCTGGCCGTGACCTGGCGCGGCAAAAACATTGGCGACGTGCTGAAGATGGAAGTGGACGAGGCGGTCGATTTCTTCGCTTCCATGCCCAACATAGGCCACCCGCTGCAGCTGCTCAAGGATGTGGGCCTGGGTTACCTCACGCTGGGCCAGCCCTCACCGACGCTGTCGGGCGGCGAGGCGCAGCGCATCAAGCTGGTGACCGAACTCAGCAAGGTGCGCGACGACATCACGCGGCGCGGCCAGAAGGCGCCGCACACGCTGTATGTGCTGGACGAGCCCACGGTGGGCCTGCACATGGCCGACGTCGAGAAGCTGATCCACGTGCTGCACCGGCTGGTCAACGGCGGCCACAGCGTGGTGGTGATAGAGCACGACCTGGACGTGATTGCCGAGGCCGACTGGGTGATTGACCTGGGGCCGGACGGCGGCAATGCCGGTGGCCAGGTCGTCGCATCGGCGCCGCCGGAAGCCGTGGTGACGCTGGGCACGCACACCGGCCAGGCGCTCGCGCCGGTGCTGGCGCGGGTTTAGGCGTACGTTGTTGCTATTGAAACGATAGTAGATTGCGCCCGATTTGTTTGGGCTGAGGGCCAATTTCAGTGCTTTTCCGGAAGCTTGTAGGCCTGCAACGCGTGATTTGGAGACTCTGGGTATTGAAAAGCCAGTTTGCCCGCCTGAACCATGGCTGACAGGTGCTTGTTGCGCAGGTATTTGAGGTCCTTGCCCAGCAAGGTGGCAAGTTCTTCGCCCCGCAGCGGTTGCCACCCGCACAAATCACGGATGAGCTGGCGTAAGGCTGTTGCACCCATCCGCTGACCCAGGGCGGGCAACCTTTCCGCCAGTTCTGGCGGCAAAGGTGGTAAGTCCCGCTTACCACCTTCGGACCTCTGCTTACCACCTTCAGGCAGTTGGTTACCACCTTCAGGTGTCTGCGCATCACCTTCGAGCGGCAATTTCCCCTGCTGTGGGTGCCTGTTGGCCACCTCCACAGGGTTTGCCAGGGTGTAGTGCGTGCGGCTGCCTGCTCCTTGTTTTTCTAGCAACCCCCGGTCTCGCAGGCGGCGCAGCAGGCTGCTGGCTTGCAGGGTGTCTAGCTCAGAAAAATCGCGGCAAGCGGTGTTGTCCACCACACCGGTTTCGCGTGCGTAAATCAGCGCCTTGGCTTCTTCGGCTGATAACGTGTCGCCTGCCAGCGCTTTTAGCCACGCGTAGTCTTCTTCGGTCAGTAGGTGGTGCAAAAACAGCGTGACCTTGAACTCGTTTTTTTGTCGATCAGACGCAAAGTCTGGTAGTGGCAGCCCTGCGTCATCTGCCAGCCGGCGCATGGTACGTATGCCAGAGCCTTTGGTTTCGGCCCAGTTGATTTCGTGCAGCACGGCGGCAATGGCGGGATTGCGCAGCCGCGAACCCGGCGTGCCCAGGCTGGCCATGTCTTTCAAGGAAAAGCCGGGGTTAATAACCTCAAGCCGATTGCTGTAGCGCACGATCTGGATGGGGCTGTGGTCCTGGTAGCTGCGGCAACCCCGGCGGCCAAGTCGTCGCATCGGCGCCGCCGGAAGCGGTGGTGACACTGGGCACCCACACCGGCCAGGCGCTCGCGCCGGTGCTGGCGCGGGTTTAGTGATGGTGTTGATGCTATCAAATGAATAGCAATCTGCGCTCATGTTGATTGGGCCATGGCCTTAAAAGGCTTGAAGGTCCGGCTGACGCGGGCGCGACAGGGCTTCAGGTGTTGCCCTGATGTGGCGGGGGCTTGCGTGGCGCATGATGGCGCTTCGCAAGCTGCGACATTATTCCTGGAGACTCTTATGCAACGCCGCCATTTATTGCAATCCGCCGCCGCACTGGCGGCCCCAGCCTTGGCCTCTTTCGGCGTGGCGCAGGCCCAAAGCTTCCCGTCCCGGCCTATCAAACTCCTCGTCGCCTTTCCGGCCGGCGGGCCGACCGACATCACCATGCGCTCGCTGGCCGACAACGCCTCGAAAATCCTCGGCCAGCCGGTGATTGTGGAAAACAAGCCCGGCGCCGGTGGCACGCTGCCGGCGCAGCAGCTGCAAAGCGCGCAGGCAGACGGCTACACCGTCGCCCAGATCCCGCTGGGCGTGTTCCGGCTGGGCTACACCACCAAGATCAACTGGAACCCGGTCAAGGACATCAGCTACATCATCAATGTGACCGGCTACGCCTTCGGCATCGTGGTGCCGGCCGAAAGCCCGTTCAAGACCTGGGCCGACTTTGTCGCCTATGCCAAGGCCAACCCTGGCAAGCTGACCTATGGCTCCACCGGCACGCTGACCAGCCCGCACCTGACGACGGAGCTTATCGCGCAGAAGGCGGGCATCGAGCTGCAGCACGTGCCTTACAAGGGCAGCGCCGACCTGATGCTGGCGCTGGTCAGCGGGCAACTGATGGCCGGCGCCGACAGCACCGGCTTTGCGCCGCAGGTCGAGGCCGGCAAGCTGCGCGTGCTCAACACCTGGGGCGAAAAGCGGCTGGACAAATTCCCCAACGCGCCCACGCTGAAGGAGCTGGGCTACGACATCGTGCAGAACTCGCCCTTCGGCATAGGCGCGCCCAAGGGCACGCCGCCGGACGTCGTCAAGCGGCTGCACGATGCCTTCAAGAAGGCGATGGAGGAACCCAGCTATGTCGCAGTGCTGGCCCGCTACGACATGCTGCCCAACTACATGGGCTCGGCGGACTACACGAAGTTTGCGCAGGACACCGTGGGCCGTGAGAAAGTGCTGATCGACAAGCTGGGGCTGAATAAATAGCACACCCCTATCGGGCTCACTGCGTGTAGCCCTTTTCCCCTTGCAGGGGACGGCGCCTGCGGCCCGGCTAAGCCGGTTCCGCGGCCCCCGCTGATCAGGCAGAGCCGTTCGGGTTTGCCAGCACGAACAGCTCGTCGGCCAGCTGGTCGGCCAGGCCCGGCTGGACGCCGGAGCCAAAAATCAACCGATAGATGATGGGGGCCATCATGTGGTCCAGCACCTGCTGCACGCTGGGTGCGGCGTCGCCGCGCGCCTGGGCCCGATTCACCAGCACGGTGGCTTCGGCGCGGCGGTTTTTCAGGCAGTTGGTGTCTTCCGAGCCGGCCAGCGCGGCCGCAGCCTTCAGCAGCGAGGTGTTGCCGGCCTTGTTGAGGTGGGTGATCAGCTCCCGGGCCCAGGCCGCGAGCTCGCCTTTCAAGTCCCCCGTCTCGGGCAGGGGGCGGCTCGGGTCCAGCCGCTGTGTCGCGGTTTCGCCCAGCAGGCCGTTCACGTCGCCCCAGCGCCGGTAAATGCTGGAGGCGCTGACGCCGGCGCGCTCCGCTACGGCCGGCACGGTGACCTTGTCGCGGCCTTCCTGGGCAATCAGTTCTTCCAGCGCCTTGCGCACCACGGTTTGCACCTGGGCGCTGCGGCCGCCGGGGCGTTTGATCTGGGGTGTCAGGGGGGTGTTCATGCGTTGATTTTAGCTTAAAGCAACGATGTTTGCGTTAATTTTAAACTGAGCGTAGAATTCACAAACGCAAATAAATTCGCTTTAAGAAAGTCGAGCGTTTCCCATGACTGCATCTACCGCCACCTCTTCGGAGTCCTCTTCCGCCACTCCCGCCATGTCCACACGCTGGCGGCTGCCGCCCGCGGCCGCCTTCCCGCTGCTGGCAATCCTGTTGTTCGCATTTTTCGTGGCGGGCAGCGCGCCTTCGCCGCTGTTTGTCGTGTTCCAGCAGCAATGGGGCTTTTCGCCGGCGTTGCTGACGGTGGCCTTTGCGATCTACGCGATTGCGCTGCTGGCCTCGCTGCTGGTGGCCGGCTCGCTGTCCGACCACGTCGGCCGGCGGCCCGTGGTGTTTGCCGCCTTGCTGCTGCAGGCCGGCGCGATGCTGACCTTTTTGCTGGCCGAGGGCGTAGGCGGCATCATCGCGGCGCGCATCGTCCAGGGCATTGCGACCGGCATGGTCAGCGGCGCGCTGACGGCGGCGGTGGTGGAAGCGGCCCCGGCTGCGCAAAAACGGCTGGGCGCGATGATAGGCAGCGTCTCGCCACTGGCGGGCCTGGCTGTGGGTGCGCTGCTGACCGGCATCGCCGTGAAGCTTGCTCTGCACCCGGTGCCGCTGGTGTTCGGTGTGCTGGCCGCCATCTGCGTGACGGGTGCCGTGGCCACGCTGTTTCTCCCTGAAAGCGTCACACCGCGCCCCGGCGCGCTGGCCTCGCTGGTGCCGCGCATTTCGGTGCCGGTGCAGGCACGTGCTGAATTTGTGCGCGGCGTGCCGACGATGGTGGCGGTGTGGTCCTTCGCGGGCCTGTACCTGTCGCTGGTGCCTTCCGTGCTGCAGCAAATCTTCGGCATTCACAACGGCATCGTCAACGGCCTCGCCATTGCGACCTTTTTCGGCCTGGGCGCCGTTGCGCCGACCTTGCTCAGGCGCCTGCCGCCTGTGCGCATGAGCGCCTTGGGCATGAGTTTGCTTGCCGTGGGCGCAGGCCTGGTGGCCGTGTCGCTGGCCACCCATTCCGTGGCCCTGTTTTTTGCGGGAACGGCGCTGGCCGGTTTCGGCGGCGGCTCGGCTTTCTCCGCACAGGTGCAGACACTGGCCCCGCTGGCGCAGCCGCATCAGCGGGCCGAGCTGTTTGCAGCGCTGTACGCCACCAGCTACCTGGCCTTCAGCGTGCCAGCCATGCTGGCCGGCCGGCTGATCGCACCGCTGGGCCTGCCGGCCACGGTGGAGGGTTACGCCACGCTGGTGCTGGCGGTGGCCGGCCTGGGCGCCTGGCTGCGCTGGTCGTCGCTGCGCCGCGCGGGCACGCCGGCCTAGAGCAGGGCGCGCGCCACTTCGGTGAAGCCCGCGCCGCGCTCGCCGCGCGTCACATAACGCGGCAGGTGCGCCAGCTGCGGCACGAAGCGCGCAATATTGGCCACGCCCACGCTGTTGGCAAAGGTCTTGAACATCAGCTGGTCGTTGGTCGAGTCGCCGATGTAAACCCAGCGCTCAAGCTCGGCATCCAGGTCGCGTTGCCAGAGTTCGCGGACGATCCAGCGCGCGCCTTCGAGCTTGTTGTGGCCGCCGTACCAGCCGTTGATGTGGATGCTGCTCACGGTGGCGTGCATGCCCTCGCGGGTCATGAGCGCCACGACGGCCGCAATCTGCGCTTCGCTCAGGCGCGCAAACTCGCTGTGGTCAATCGCAATGTCGGTTTCACGGCCCGGCGAGTCGGCGGCGCGCTGCGCGCCGGGTATCTCGCGCTCGATGCGCTGCAGCACCTGGTGCATCCGGCCATAGTGGGCGGCCCGTGTTGCCGCGTCCTGCTGGTACAGTTTTGATAGCGCCTTGCGACCGTCCCCATTGGGCTGCAGCGCATTGTCGCGTTGAGGGACCAGTGCGACGGCGCCGTTTTCCGCCACGATGGCATCGACCGGCCAGCGGGCGGCGAAGGGCTCGCTCCAGCCCATAGGCCGCCCGGTGATGGCCACCACCTGCAGGCCGGCGGCCTTCAGCTCGGCCAGGGCCTGCAGCGCATCGGGCGTGATGGCGCCTTCGGTGGTCAGGGTGTCGTCAATGTCGGTGAAGACGCCGGTGATGGCGCGGCGCTCGGCTGCCGGCCAGCTGTTCAGTTCTTGCATCGTGAAATTTTCGCACGGGCACTGCGGCGCTGGCGCGGCGGCAACGGGTTCGGTACAATAGCGGCTTCCTGAGGAGCGTTGCAAGCCACACCACGTGGACCAGGCTCAGGACTTCATTGCAACCACGCTCACCCGCATGTGCTCTCCAGCCGGGTGAATGACTGAATTCCCCATCCCCTGAAGGCCGTGCCCGTGGCGATTTTGCCCAGTTGACGTTTGAAATTTGGAGAACCGTATGAGCGCCGTCTTGAAGCCTTCCACCGATCACATCATTGCCGACCTTTCGCTTGCCGCCTGGGGCCGCAAGGAACTGAACATCGCCCAGACCGAAATGCCTGGCCTGATGGCCATCCGCGAAGAATTCGCCAAGGCCCAGCCGCTGAAGGGCGCGCGCATCACCGGCTCGCTGCACATGACGATCCAGACCGGCGTGCTGATCGAAACCCTGCAGGCACTCGGCGCCGACGTGCGCTGGGCTTCGTGCAACATCTTTTCAACGCAAGACCACGCCGCCGCCGCCATTGCCGCGGCCGGCACGCCGGTGTTCGCCATCAAGGGCGAAACCCTGGCCGACTACTGGGACTACACCCACCGCATCTTTGAATTCAGCGGCGCCAAGGGCACGCCCGAAGAAGGCCCCAACATGATCCTGGACGACGGCGGCGATGCCACGCTGCTGATGCACCTGGGCAGCAAGGCCGAAAAGGACGCCAGCCTGATTTCCAAGCCGACCAGCGAAGAAGAGATCTGCCTGTTTAACGCCATCAAGGCCAAGCTGGCGCAAGACCCGACCTGGTACAGCCGCCGCCTGAAAAACATCATCGGCGTGACCGAAGAAACCACCACCGGCGTGCTGCGCTTGAACGAAATGTCGGCCAAGGGCACCTTGGCCCTGCGCGCCATCAACGTCAATGACTCGGTGACCAAGTCCAAGTTCGACAACCTGTATGGCTGCCGCGAATCGCTGGTCGACGCCATCAAGCGCGCCACCGACGTGATGGTGGCCGGCAAGGTCGCCTGCGTGGCCGGTTACGGTGACGTGGGCAAGGGCTCGGCCCAGGCCCTGCGCGCTCTGAGCGCTCAGGTGTGGGTGACCGAGATCGACCCCATCAACGCCCTGCAGGCCGCGATGGAAGGCTACAAGGTCGTGACCATGGAATACGCCGCCGACAAGGCCGATATTTTCGTGTCCGCCACCGGCAACAAGAACGTCATCACCTATGACCACATGGCCAAGATGAAAGACCAGGCCATCGTCTGCAACATCGGCCATTTCGACAATGAGATCGACGTGGCGTCGCTGGAGAAATGCACCTGGGAAGAGATCAAACCGCAAGTCGACCACGTGATCTTCCCTGACGGCAAGCGCATCATCCTGCTGGCCAAGGGCCGCCTGGTCAACCTGGGTTGCGGCACCGGCCACCCCAGCTTCGTGATGTCGTCCAGCTTTGCCAACCAGACGATTGCGCAGATCGAACTGTTCACCAAACAGGCCGACTACGAAGTGGGCAAGGTTTACGTGCTGCCCAAGCACCTCGATGAAAAAGTGGCGCGCTTGCACCTGAAGAAAGTCGGCGCGATGCTGACCGAACTGAGCGACGAGCAGGCGGCTTACATTGGTGTGTCGAAAGCCGGCCCCTACAAAGCCAACACCTATCGCTATTAAGGCGACTGCGCGACCCGATAGCGGCGTTGCGGGTCCTGGTCAGGCAATCCTCATGCACCTCAAGTGCATTCCGGTTGCCCGCCGCCCGCGCCTTGCTCTCGGGGCGCTCGCTACGCCCTGGGGGCCGTTGAATTGCCTGGAGACTACTTTTGCGTGCTGATCTTTTCCTCGTCGAACACGGCCATGCCGCGACCCGTTCCCAGGCCCAGCGCCTGATCGCTTCGGGGGTGCAATGGCGTGTGGAAGAGGGGGGCGCCTGGAAGAAGGTGGCCAAGAACGGTGACGAGATTCCCGATGCGGCCGAGCTGCAGCTGCTGGACACCACCGAGGCCAAATACATTTCGCGCGGTGGGCTGAAGCTGGAGGGCGCGCTGAAAAGCACCGGCCTCAGCATCAGCGGCTTGCGCTGCATGGATATTGGCCAGTCCACCGGCGGCTTTACCGACTGCCTGCTGCAGCACGGTGCCGTGCAGGTCGTGGGTGTGGATGTGGGCCACGGCCAGCTGCACCCCAGCCTGCGCAGTGACCCGCGCGTGGTGTGCATAGAGGGCGTCAATGCGAGGTCCATGACGGCCATGGATTTGGTCGCCGGTCACGCCCATGAGGCGGGGGCTGACGATGGATTCGATGCCGATGGCGAGCCGGAAGAAGACATTCCGCTCGAAGCCAATTTCGACTTCCTGACCGGCGATCTATCCTTCATTTCGCTCACGCTGGTACTGCCGGCCGTGGTACGCCTGCTCAAGCCGGGCGGCGATCTGCTGATGCTGGTCAAACCGCAGTTTGAACTGCAGCCCGGCCAGATCGGCAAGGGCGGCATTGTCCGCGAAGCCGCACTGTTTGAATTTGTGGAAAAACGCCTGCGCGACACCTGCGCTACGCTGGGGCTGGACGTGAAAGCCTGGCTGGCGTCGCCGATTGACGGCGGTGACGGCAACCGCGAGTTTTTCATCCATGCCATCAAGGGCCGTGACGTTGCTGGCGAAGACACGCCGCTGCCCGCTGCGCCGCAGCGCAAGGTGCCCAAGCGCCTGCCGCGCGCCGCCTCGCGTGAGCCGCATGAAGATCCCGAAGCCGCGCACGCAGGCCAGCCCGGCCCGGCACGCAGCAAGCGGCGCGACAAAAAAGCCGAAGACCACTGAAGAACGATAGAGACCCGCGATGAATCTTCCGATCAGCTTTGAATTCTTTCCCCCGAAAACGCCCGAAGGCGCCGAGAAGTTGCGGCTGACGCGCCAGGCCCTGTACGCGCACCAGCCCGAGTTCTGCTCCGTGACCTTTGGCGCGGGCGGCTCGACGCAGGAGGGCACCTTTGGCACCGTCAAGGAAATTCTGGACGAAGGGGTGGAGGCGGCCTGCCATTTCTCCTGCGTGGGCGCCACCAAGGCCACGGTGCGCCAGCAGCTGGCCGCCCTGCAGGCCATGGGCGTGAAGCGCCTGGTGGCGCTGCGCGGCGACCTGCCCAGCGGCTATGGCATGGGCGGCGAATTTCATTACGCCAGCGACCTGGTGGCCTTTATCCGCGCCGAAACCGGCGATGCCTTCCGCATGGAAGTGGCGGCCTACCCTGAGATTCACCCGCAGGCCAAGTCGGCCGATGCCGACCTGCAGGCTTTTGCCACCAAGGTCAGGGCCGGGGCCAATTCGGCCATCACCCAGTATTTCTTCAATGCGGACGCCTATTTCCGCTTTGTCGATGATGTGCGGCGGCTGGGCCTTGACGTGCCGGTGGTGCCCGGCATCATGCCGATCACCAGCTCGACGCAGCTGATGCGCTTTTCCGACGCCTGCGGCGCCGAGATTCCGCGCTGGATTCGGCTGCGCCTGCAGGGTTATGGCGATGACACGGCCTCCATCAAGAGCTTTGGCCTGGACGTGGTCACCGCGCTGTGCGAGCAGCTGTGCGCGGCCGGCGTGCCCGGCATGCATTTCTACACCATGAACCAGGCGGGGGCGACGACGGAGATCATTCGCCGCCTGAATCTGGCCTGAGTCCGGTCGGATAGCGGGCGGACTCCATGCGCAAGGGCGTGTTCAGGTTCCTGGCCCTCGCCGGCCTGCTGGCGGCCCTGAGCGCCTGTACGACCATCCCTTCGCCATCATCGTCCAGCACCTCCGCACCCGCCGCCAGGGTGCCGCCCAGGCCGGCCAAGCCGGCTTCCGCCACCGATGCAGCGCCGCCTGAGGGGGCCGTGACGGACGACAAATACCTGCTGACCGGCGAGGCGGCCAGGGAGCTGGAGCGCGGCCAGGCCTCCTGGTATGGCCCGGGCCTGCATGGCCGGCGCACCGCCAGCGGCGAGCGCTACGACATGTACGCGCTGACGGCGGCCCACAAGACCTTGCCCTTTGGCACCGTGGTACGGGTGCGCAGTCTGGCGCTGGGGCGCGAGGTGGAGGTCCGCATCAATGACCGCGGGCCGTTTGCCCCGGGGCGTGTGATTGACGTGAGCCGGGCCGCGGCGCAGGCGCTGGGCCTGCTGGACGACGGGGTCGCCGAGGTGTCTCTGGAAGTGCCCGCGTCCACGCCGCTGGCGGCCGCATCCGCGCCGGTCCGCAAAGCCCGTCGCCCCACGCGCCGCGCCGCCGCCAAGCGGCCTTGATTTTGGGGTTGCCCGGGCGGACCCGGCTCCCGGCTCAGCCGCCGTGGTCCAGCGTGAAACCGGCGTTGCGGTCCTGCCCCAGCAGGGCGACCATTTGCGGCAGGGCCGCCTGCAGTTCCGCTTTCAGTGTGTGCGGCGGATTGATCACAAACATGCCGCTGGCGGGCAGGCCCGGGCGTTTCACTTCGCCGGTCACATCGGTGGTCAGCTTGCTCGACTTCACCGTCAGCGTGGCGTTCAGCCAGCTGCGGCCGGCCTTGACGGCCAGTGTCTTGAGTTTGCGCGGCAAGTCATGCGCTTCCGGCCGCGGAATGATGGGGTACCAGACCACATAGGTGCCGGTGGCAAAGCGCTTGACGGCGTCGGCCATGCAGGCGCTCACGCGGGCGTAATCGCTCTTGATTTCATAGCTGGGATCGCACAGCACCATGGCGCGGCGGGCCGGCGGCGGCAAAAAGGTCTTGAGGGCTTCAAAGCCGTCCTCGCGCGCCACCGCCACCTGGCGGCCGACGCCGAGCTGCTCGATGTTGCCCGAAAGCGACTTGAAATCGGTGGGGTGCAGCTCAAACAGCTTGAGTTTGTCGCGGCCGCTGAGGAATTGCTGCTCGATAAACGGCGAGCCGGGGTAGATTTTCAGATGCGCCGGGTCGCCGGTCTGGGCGAAATGCGGGTTCAGGCCGCGCAGCACTTCCAGGTAATCCTGCAGGGCCGGCGCCCAGCCTGCAGCAGGGCCGGATTTGGCGACAGGCGCCGCCGGCGCTTCGCCCGAGGCCGGAGGCGCTACTTTTTTTGTAGCTGCCGGTGCCCGTTGAGTCTGGGTTACGGGCTGTTTTGGCTCGGAAAGGAGCTTGAAAATACCTTCCAGCGCTTCGCCGCTGGTCTCGGTGTAATCGCCATCGAGCCGGTACAAACCGGCGCCGGCATGGGTGTCGATCACGGTCAGCGCCGTGTCTTTCTGGGTCAAATACTTCATCAACGCGATCAGCGTGGTGTGCTTGAGAACGTCGGCGTGGTTGCCTGCGTGGAAGGCGTGGCGATAGGAAAACATGGGGTCTATCGTACCTTCTTGCCGCGGGAGGCTTCTAAAAATTGACGCAAGTCCTTGATTTTTCATATAATCCAAGGCTCTGCAGCGAACACGTGGTTCCGCGGCAGGGTTGCCAGGGGCTTTTCGCGACCTCACTTGTCTTTTCGGGAAGTGGGCTTTTTCGGAGAGTTTTTGCGCAAATGACCACCTAAGAGGTTCTCATCAGAAGAACGCCGACCGTGGAAAAGAACCCGACAAACCCTTTTGAAAAAGAGAAACTCATGAAAACCTTCAGCGCAAAACCCGCTGACGTGACGCACGAGTGGTTTGTGATTGACGCGACCGACAAGGTCCTCGGACGAGTAGCCAGCGAAGTTGCTCTCCGTTTGCGCGGCAAACACAAGGCCATTTACACGCCTCACGTCGATACCGGTGACTTCATCGTCATCATCAACGCAGCCCAGCTGCGCGTCACCGGTGCCAAGTCGACCGACAAGATTTACTACCGTCACTCCGGTTATCCCGGCGGCATCACTGCCACCAGCTTCCGTGACATGCAAGCCAAGCACCCCGGCCGCGCTTTGGAAAAAGCCGTCAAGGGCATGCTGCCCAAGGGCCCGCTCGGCTACGCCATGATCAAGAAACTCAAGGTGTACGGTGGTGCAGAGCATCCGCACACCGCCCAACAGCCTAAAGTGCTGGAAATTTAAGGAGCCTTGAGATGATTGGTGAATGGAACAATGGCACTGGCCGTCGCAAATCCAGCGTCGCCCGCGTGTTTATCAAAAAAGGCACTGGCAAGATCACGGTGAACGACAAGGACATCCAGGTGTTCTTCGGTCGCCAGACCTCGATCATGATCTGCCGCCAGCCCCTGTTTCTGACGAACCACGTCGAGACGTTTGACATCATGGTCAACGTCCACGGCGGCGGCGAGTCCGGCCAGGCCGGTGCAGTGCGCCACGGTATCACCCGTGCGCTGATTGACTATGACGCATCGCTCAAGCCGGCCCTGAGCCAGGCTGGCTTTGTGACGCGTGATGCACGTGAAGTCGAACGTAAGAAAGTCGGTTTCCGCTCAGCGCGCCGTCGCAAGCAGTTCAGCAAGCGTTAATCACGCTTCCCGAGCTGTTCTGCTCGAAAAAAGCCGCCACGGTTTGCCCTGGCGGCTTTTTTCATGGGCTT